>NZ_JBSHXL010000003.1:0-1149091 GCF_055616315.1 Rhizobium sp. O111
TGGAAGCTGGCGGGTGGGGCCAAGGATAGTTGCCCCCTCTACACGACGGAAGGTGGCTGGCTGCATATAGAAAAGCAAGCGCTGGTCGAAGACGCGCTCCTGGCGAAGTCGAAGGGCTTTTCCGGTTCCAAGGTGAAAATCGGCAAGCCGCATGGCGCCGAGGATTACGCCCGCCTCTCGGCTGTACGAGCAGCGGTGGGTGATGACTTCGAGATCATGACCGACTGCAATCAGGGCTTCATGGTCGACGAAGTGATAAGGCGCGCGGCGCGCCTGAAGGACCTTGATCTCGCCTGGATCGAGGAACCGCTCCCAGCGGATGATCTCGACGGGCATGTCCGCCTTTCTCGTTCGACCGCCACGCCCATTGCCGTGGGGGAATCGCTCTATTCGATCCGCCACTTCCGCGAATACATGCAAAAGGGCGCCTGCTCGATCGTCCAGGTCGATGTCGCCCGCATCGGTGGCATCACGCCATGGCTCAAGGTCGCCCACGCCGCGGAGGCCTTCGATATTCCCGTTTGCCCGCATTTCCTGATGGAGTTGCACGTCAGCCTGGTCTGCGCGGTGCAGAACGGGAAATATGTTGAGTATATCCCGCAGCTCGATCAGCTGACCACCAAGGGCATGGAGATCAAGGACGGTCGCGCGATCGCGCCCCGCGACCCCGGTCTCGGTATCAGCTGGGACTGGCAAGCCATCGAGGATCGCTCGATTGTGGAATTCACCAAGGAACTTCGCGGCTGAGGAGAATGGCGATGCGGAGAATGGGAATGGTCATCGGATTAAAGCCGGCGAACATCGCGAATTACAAGCGTCTTCATGCGACTGTATGGCCAGAGATCCTGGCGCTGATCTCCGAATGTAACATCACCAACTATTCCATCTTCCTCAAGGAGCCGGAAAACCTCCTGTTCGGATACTGGGAATATACCGGGGATGATTTCGACGCCGACATGGCGAGGATGGCCGCGCACCCGAAAAACAAGGAATGGTGGGCCATCTGCATGCCGCAGCAACAGCCGCTTGACACGCGAAAGCCGGGCGAGTGGTGGGCGATGATGGAAGAGGTCTTTCACCATGGTTGAAGCCCTTGATCCAAGTCGTCTACGACAATCATGGCCGCTTCCCGCCAAGCCCCGCCCAATCGTGATTTTTGGTGCTGGGAGCATTGTCGGGGACGCCCATCTTCCGGCTTACAAGAAGGCCGGTTTCCCGGTCGCTGGTATTTTCGATCCGAATTTAGCCAAGGCAAGCGCGTTGGCGCGGGAGTGGGGCACGGCGGCTTTTGTCTCGCAAGAGCAGGCGCTTTCCGTGGAGGGCGCGATCTTCGATCTGGCGACGCCGCCCGCCGCTCATGCCGCGATATTGTCGAAGCTCCCGCAAGGCTCCTTCGCGCTGCTTCAAAAGCCGATGGGCGGCAATCTCGAGGAAGCCACCGAGATCCTGTCCCTATGTCGATCCCGCGGCCTTAAAGCCGCCGTCAATTTCCAGCTTCGCTTCGCGCCGATGATGCTGGCGCTCAAGGACGCCATAGCCGGTGGATATTTAGGCGAGGTCGTCGATTTCGATGCCTGGCTCGCGCTCGCGACGCCATGGGGTCTCTGGCCCTTCCTCAAGGGCCTGCCGCGCATCGAGATCGCAATGCACTCGATCCATTATCTCGACGTTGTCAGGGATTTGCTTGGCGACCCGCTTGGCGTCCACGCCAAGACGATCGGTCATCCGAACCACGAGGTGGCGCAGACCCGCACCGCGGCAATCCTCGACTACGGCGAGACGATCCGTTGCGTGCTCTCCATCAACCATGACCACGACTTCGGCAGACGCTTTCAAGCCTGCGAATTCCGCGTATGCGGCACGAAGGGCGCCGCATATCTGAAGCTTGGCGTCAATCTCGACTATCCGCGTGGGGAGCCCGATGAACTTTGGATCAGGGGTGACGGCGCCGACGACTGGGTCGCCGTGCCGCTTAAGGGAAGCTGGTTCCCCGACGCTTTCGCCAATCGCATGGCGAACCTTCAGCGTTTTGCCTCTGGCGAGGACGATGTGCTTGTCGGTGCCATCGAGGATGGATGGCGGACGATGGCGCTCGTCGAGGCCGCCTATCAATCCAGCGGGAGCCCGGCGACGCCGCTAATGCCCTTGCCGAAGGAGTAATCACGTGTCCGAGCAAATTATCCATTACGAAGACTATGAACTCAACGCGGTTCGCGTGACGACCGGCCGGACGATCACCGAGACCGACTTCGTCGTCCATGCCGGGCACACGGGTGACTTCTTTCCACATCACATGGACGCCGAATTCGCCAAGACGCTTCCCGGTGGCCAGCGCATCGCCCACGGCACAATGGTGTTTTCGATCGGCGTCGGGCTGACGGCGACGTTGATCAACCCGGTCGCGTTCTCCTATGGCTATGACCGGCTGCGCTTCGTGCGTCCGGTGCATATCGGTGACACGATCCGCACGCGCGTGACGATCTCGATGAAGGAGGACGATCCGAAACGCCCGGACATGGGTCGCGTCGTCGAGCGTTGCGAGGTCCTGAACCAGCGCGATGACGTCGTGCTCGCCGCGGACCATATCCTCCTCGTCGAACGCAAACAGAGACAGGGTTGAGAAACGGCGTCTCGAAACGTCTCTTCCGCGCCTGTTTAGCTGGCGTCGCGGCACGATCGAGGCCGGAGCGATGTCTCGCCGCCACACCAGGTCCTTTGATCGCTAGACCAGGGAGCGTTCGCGCACCGAGGACGGGGGCAAGACATTCGCGCCTTGGGCAAAACCGACGGCGGATATGTTCCCGCGGATAGGTTGGATGCCCGCCAGGTGCCGCTGTTGCTCGATCTTTCCTTTCACACTCACGCCAACCGCCATAGAATGCGTGCTCGGAGGATTCTGATGAGCACCATTACGCATATGACGCCGCAACCAAAGGCTAGGGGTACATGGCCGAGGGAGCGTCGCCCAGTCCTGGACTGGCTCATGAAGGAAACGAGTTCGCAGCGTTTCCTGGATAACTTGCTCGTTGATTTTTGCGAGCGCCTCGTGCGCGACGGCGTACCGGTCGCGAGGTCTTCGCTTCATCTGAGGATCCAGCACCCACAATGGCAGGGCGCCCGGATCCTGTGGCAACCCGGTGTCCAGGAAGCCCATATCGACACATTTGATTACGATGTCGACACCACGGAGCTGTTCCTGCGCAGGCCGGCGACCGAGATATACAATGGGGCAACGGAAGTTCGACAACACCTTGACGCGAGCGCCAACGAGGTGGCGGCGTATCCTCTTTTCGAGGAGCTTCGCCGTGACGGCTTCACGGATTATGTCGCCTGGCCGATGGAGCATACCTGGGGGAAGCGTCATGTCGTCACCTTCGCCACGAAGAAAGCCGGCGGGTTTCGCGAGCATGACATCGATTACCTCCGGGACCTGCTGCCGGCGCTCGCCCTAGCGAGCGAAATCCGCATGAAGAATGCCATGGCCCGCACGCTCCTGGAGACCTATGTCGGTCCACACGCGAGCGCGGAGATCCTGGCCGGCGCGACGACCCGGGGCAGTGGCAAGACCGTCAGTGCCGCGATCATGATTTGCGACCTGCGCGATTTCACCGCCCTGTCCGATCTGTGGCCAAGAGACGACATCATCGAGATACTGAATGGCTACTTCGACGCGCTGTGCGAACCCGTCGAGGCCAGGGGCGGAGAGATCCTGAAATTCATGGGCGACGGCCTCTTGGCTGTGTTCCCTCTCTCCAACCCGAATGCCCACGCGGATCTATTGGAAGCAATCAAGGTTGGTCGCCAAAGAATGGACGTCTTGAATGGCGAGCTCGTGAAAAGCCGGAAATCGCCGCTGCGGTACGGTATCGGTGTCCATGTGGGCGACGTGATGTATGGCAACATCGGGTCCAGGAAGCGCCTGGATTTCACGGCGATTGGGCCCGCCGTCAATATCGCGTCCCGACTAGAGGAGCTCACGAAGCAACTGAAACGGCCGGTGTTGCTATCCTCCGACTTCGTCAAACTCGTGGAAAATTCGTCGTCAGGGTTTCTCGATCTCGGATCGCATAACCTGCGTGGCCTTGAACGGCCAGTGAGCATCTTCGGCCTTGCGGATTAAGCTCCCGGACCGACACCCGAGGAAAGAGCCCCCTGGAGCCGCGTGGCTTTAAAACGACTGCGGGCGCTCAACCCAGAATCTGGGGAGCGCCCGTTGGTTGCAAAGGCCGCGAACGCCGAACATTCGGCAGGCGGCCTCAAGTGCCGTCGGTTTAACCTCATAGAGTTGGGACGAGAAGCTCCTTGATTGCAGCCCAGCCATGCAAACCAGAACCATCTGATCTAATCCAGCTCGTTGCCAGCAACGCGGTTGCTTGTCGTACGTTCTTGCCCCGGGGGTGGCCGTCCGATTTTATGATCCAATGCGATTGGGTCGACACCTGCTCTGGCCCAAGGTTGCCAGCACCCTTGTTGAATGGCTCCCGACGACTAGTTTCGAGAGCTTGACCAATTGAGCCGGGGACGCGTCGAGAATGCTGAAATCCTTCGAACACGTGGGCATGACCGTTAGCAACATGGATCGCGCGGTCACATTCTATTGTGACCTACTCGGGCTGAAACTGCATCTGAGGAAAAAGACGGATGACGGCGCGGAGTTGGTCTTCCTGGACGCGGGCGGCGGGATGCTTGAGATCATCGCTCCCACTAACGGGGTCAAGCGGGCGGTGGACGTGCCCGACGATACCGCCGGATTGCGCCATCTGACATTCCTATACGAAGACGTCGACCGGACCTTCGCCAAGCTCGAGATGGCTGGCGTTGATGTCAAAGAGAGGCCGCGTTTCGCTTATAATCCCGAAGTGCTGCAAAAAGTCGCCTTCGTGCGCGATCCCGATGGCATCATTATCGAACTTGCCCAGCGGAAGACTTGATCCCACCGTTGGCCATGACAAAGCCTTACGGTGGCGTGAAAGTGGGAACCCGTTCGTTCGTCAATTGGAATATGCTCCCGCCGCATTGGAATCGTCTTGTGCAATCGTCTTGGCGCGGCGAAGCAGCGACTGCATGTGGCGTCTCTGGCCCCTGGCGACGCGGTCGAAGCGCTGCGTCCCGCGATCGCCGCTTTCGTGGTGGACGCGGCATTCGGTCACGTCAATGCCGGCGGCGCGCGCCAGGAGGCCCCGCGGATCGGCTAGCTCCTTGTCTCGATGACTGGAAATGCCATCGAATTACATGAGCCAGAAGGTGAAGCCTTCGCATGTTCATGTGCTCACGGGAAAGGCCCGCGAGCTGGGTATCGCGGCGCCGACGGAAGGCGACATGAAGCAGATGCGCGCGACTGGCAAGATTGCGCTTGCTGACATGATGGGTGACGCCGCTATCCTCAAGGCCATGAAGACGAACGAGGACGACACGGTCACCGCATAGAGAGAGCCGCTCGGCACGAGGGGTGCGGTCCCGGCGTCGAGGGTCTTTTTCATGAAGACCCATCAGGATGAGGAGAAGCATCGCGCTTTTATGGAGACGACCGCGAAGACGCTCTGATCTTGAAGAACGGTCGCCGACACATCATGTATGTGTCACCACCCGAACCAACCATTGTCGGCTTGCCGTGAAATGATTTCGCGGGCCCTGCGGACATCCGGATGAACAAGGGCGCTCCCCATGATGGGTTGAGCGCCCTTGGCGCGACGCCAATGCAAAAAAAGCAATCACTCGAACTTTAGGCAATCATTCAACCGCGTCTTACATGATCCGGTGCTAAAGAACGTCGGTCGGGCGAAAGCTGGTCTCATGATGAGCCAGGTGGTGGTCCCATCCTCGACGAGTGCGCTTCAACGACCTGTGCCTTGAGGGACAGCGCATCGTGTTTCTTTCAAACCTTCTGAGACCAGACGTGAGCGTCGCCCGTCTGGGGGACAAGTATTATACGTTCGACGGCGGGCGGATCGTTGCTCGCGCCGAAGAGTGGAGCAGCCTGCACTCATCCGAAAGCGGCCCATCTGGTTACAGTTCATTCAAGGGCGAGGTCATTCCGGTTTTCGATCTCGGGCGTCTGGCAGGGGCTGGCGACTGTCGTGGCGGCCAGCTCGCGATCCTCCAGACATTGGGTGGTAACATCGCCATCCTGACGGATGGGGTTCTGGCATCGTACCGGGGCGCCGCGGACGCAATCGATGTTCATTCGCTGGTAACGAACCCATCACACCGCGTCACGGAAGCTACGACGTGAGCGAAACCCAGATGTCCAGCGCGCAGAGCGGAACGTAGATCGCGGTGATCGTCGCGTAGTACCGCCGCTGACGCAGCAAGAAGGCGAGCGCGGGGAAGACAATCATTGGAACGTCGATGAACGCCCACGCGGACGCGACCGCGCTCTGGAAGCCGATGACGTTCAAGGCGAAGCCGCATAACAGGTAGACTGCGATCGAGAGGAGGGCGAAACGGCCGTCCTTCTCAAAATAATCCCGGAGCCCAAGAGCCTCGTCTTCCGCACGACTGGGGAGGAGGAGCGCGGCGGCGAGGAACAGCATCAGGGTCATCATGACCAGGAAAATGAATTCGCTGAACTGGAACGTATTCCGGTACGCGGGGAGCTGGTTGATGGCCCACCAGTGATCCAGTTGCATCGCGAAGAGAATGCCGCACCATGCGATCGGCACCCAGTCGAACGCGCATGTTCCGCGGATCCGGAATACCGTTACAAGGCCGCTCAGCAGGCGGGTCACCGCGAGACCGAGGACCATAGAGATGACCGTGGCGACAATCGGAAAGTTCATAAGTTCTCTCGGTGAGTGGCGGGCGGCCGACCCTAGAAGAACCCTTTTCCCAAGTCCACGGGCGGTCCCGTGTCCAGTTATGATAGGAGCGACCGGAAGAGCGCGACATCGGATGGATCGCTATGTGAGTGAGCGGCGCTCCTTGGGGCTGTCGGCCGCTTGCAAAGCGCGGACTTGCCCTATTTTAACGAATCTATTCTTTGTGTTTATGGGTATCGCACTTCCCCGACTGAAGCCGAAGCTCTCGGGCGCTCCGGCTGATGTCGTGAAGTGCCCTATTTGTATCGAGCTACCGCTGGTTCGTCGCCAGCTTGAGGGACATTCGATGAGACTGAAGCTGGTTGCCGTGGCGGTTGCTGCGCTTGTCCCCGTCGTGACGATGCTGGGATACAATGAGTATGCGATGCGCCAGCAGCGGGGAGACGAGGTGCGCGCCCAAGCCGCCCAAGCCGCCCGGCAGGCATCATCCGAAGTCGAGCGCATCGTGGAGGGTGTGCGGTCTCTTCTCGTCGCCGTGACGTCGATGCCATCGGTTCGTCATCTGGACGCAGGCAACTGTAACGATGCTCTTCGGTCGCTTGCCGGCAATGTGCCGAACGTAGCGACGATCTTCGTCGTGAAACTAGACGGAACCCCGGTCTGCGGCAGCATTCCAATCCCCGCCGGGATTGCGTTCGCCGACCGGGACTATGTACGCAAGGCGATCGAAACAAAGGCCTTTGTCGTCGGCAAGTACACCAAAAGCCGGGTGACGGGAGCCGCTGTGCTTCCATTGGCGATGCCGATCGTCGAAGACAGTGCGGTGGCGGCGGTTGTCGTAAGCGGAATTAGGCTCGACTGGCTTCAAAACAGGATAGTCGAGAGAGGGCTGTCGCCCGGGAGTGCCGTTACGCTTGCCGATGAGGACGGAACCGTGGTTGCGCGCGTCCCGCTGCCGGAACGTTTCGTGGGCACGGTTATCCCTGACGAATTTCAGCGGCTCGTCCACGCCGACAAACCGGGCATCATCGAGCTCACAAGCCAGGACGGCACCGAGCGAGTTCTGGGGTACCGACCGATCGCGCAGCCTCGAAGTCCGCTCTACGTCAGCGCAGGCGTTTCGACATCCGAGGCATTTGCACCGATCAACAGAGCAACCTTCGTCAACAGCTTGGGGATCGTGCTCGGCGCTGTCGTCTCCCTGCTGCTGGCACTCTTCATAGGCAACCGCTTTATCCTATCACCCATCGTTCGCATTGGAGATGTGATGGATGACTGGAGATCGGGGTCGACAACCGCCAGAACGGGTATGAAGCCAATCGACGAGCTTCACGCGGTCGGCGCCAGTCTCGATGCGCTTCTTGACGAACTTGAGCGACGACGTGTCCAGAACGAGCAGGCCGAGGAAGACCGCGGTCTCCTGGTTCGCGAGCTCGCCCACCGCGTGAAAAATGGGTTTACACTGGTTCAAGCAATCGCCCGGCAAACCTTTGCCCGCTCTGATCCGGCGCACTACCAATCCTTCTCCGAGCGCCTATCGGCTTTGGCGAGCACCTACGATCTCATCCTCTCAAGGGAAGGCTCCGCATCCTCGATAAGGGACGTGCTGGCAGCCGCCTTGAGGGCTCACTCCACGGATGCCGACAGAATTACCGTTCAGGGACCGGACGTCGTCCTTCCAGCGGACCTGGCCCTTCCTTTATCCCTGGTTGTTCATGAGCTGGCAACCAACGCCACGAAGTACGGAAGCCTGGGTGCCGAGAACGGAAGGGTGAGCATCACTTGGTCGCATACTGGGCGAGACATCGATCTCTCTTGGAGGGAGGCAGGTGGCCCACCGGTCGAGGAGCCGAGCCGGAAGGGGTTTGGAAGCGTCCTGATCGAACGCGCTTTCCCGGCCGCGGCCCGCGCCTCTAGCCGAAAGGAGTTCAGAGCGGATGGCCTTGTGTTCGACCTTAGTTTCGCATTGCGGGAACCCAACGGCCGCCAACAGGTTAGTGAGCTTCGAACCGCTAGGAATGAAAATGCGTGACATTGTCCTTGTTGTCGACGACGAGCCGCTAGTGCGGATGCTCGCCGTGGAGGTCGCCGAGGAGGCGGGGTTCGAGGTCCTGGAAGCGTCCAATGCGGACGAGGCAGTCATCTTGTTGGAAACGGTCCCCGGCATCCGGATCCTTATGACAGACGTCGATATGCCCGGGAGCATGGACGGGCTGAAGCTAGCCGCCGCTGTTCGGGACAGGTGGCCTCCCGTGGAGATCATCGTCGTATCCGGGATGCAGCGACCACGGATTCACGAGTTGCCGGAGCGGGCCATTTTCTTCGATAAGCCGTACGACATCGGTAAGATGGTCATGCAGCTACAAAAAATGGGTGCTGTTGCGCGAGAAGCACCGATTTCGCTACCTTGACCGCCTTCATGACGCTCGGATGTTAGCTGTTTGGCTACAAGTCTCGCCGCGGGTGGCTCGGGCTATCTTCCGGTTCCCGACTTAAATGCAATCGTCACGGCGCCGTCGGCGCTAGCGTTGAAACTGATCCCTCTGCGCGTCAATTCGAACCTAATCTTGTCCATGGCTGACGACCTCGGTGCATCGACATCATCCTCGATGCGGCGGATCGTTGAGAATGAGAGACCGACAGCTTCCGCCAGTTCACGCGCTGTCATGCCGATGAGGGCTCGCGCCGCTCGTATGTGACAGGCGCGGAGCAACGGCGCCTCATCGCTGTCTGAAACTGCCTGCTTGTCGATCCAGGACATGCCATGCCATTCAACCAGCTGGCCGTCCATGACCACGGGGACGACCTTGTGCTCCACATTGCGATAGTTTCCGTCGGCGCCAAGCACGCGCACGGTGAACTGGACCTCCTGCTTGAGCCGGATCCCTGTCTCCCGTGCCTTCCTGACAATGTCCCGATCATCGGGATGGATCGCTGTTAGGGCCTCATGATCCTTCAGGCGTTCAGGAGTGACACCCGTGAACTGCGCCCAATTAGCGGTATCGAGCATCCGGCCTTCGGCATCGGTGCGCCAGAAGTCTGCTCCGGTGATCTTCTTCATCGACATGACAGCTTGCCGGATCCTGGCGTTCTCGGAGCGGACCTTCTGATCGTCCGTCACATCCTGGACAACACCGTGCAGGAAGCTCAGCCCTCCCTGCCTGTCGTACTCACGTTGCGACTTACTCTCCAGCCAGAGAAGACGGCCATCGGGCCTGATCATCCTAAAGCGACGAACCGCCAGCTCTCCAGCTTCGGCCCGCTCCACGATTTTGTCATGAGACAACCTATCTTCCGGGTGGATCATGGTGTCGTAAAGATCGCGGCTTGGTATGACGGTATGTGGATCCAAGCCAAGCAAGGCGTAAAGGCCTGGCGACCAGAAGATATCCCGCGCCTGGATGCTGTAGGTCCACGACCCGGCCCCCAGAAACACCTCGAGCAGCTTTGTCCTCTTGTCCGGTGTGGTGGCTGTGCGGATAGGCATGCTGGCTCCCGAAGACTTTCATGTTTGAGCACCTCGTGCTCTCCGAATCAGCCGGACAACCGAGTTGTGAGCACAGGGTGTTCTTTGTGGAGGTCAAGAGCAATAGGTGCTCGGAAAGATCGCTTTCAAGCGGGCTAAAAATTTACGCCTGAGCAAACGCTCGCTCGCATTCTTCCCAAGCAGACGGTTCTCTCACCTCGGTTCGGGACATGACCAAATTATCGATCTCTCGCCTTACGCTTGCTTTCGGCCTCGTCGTTTCCGTGGGGATGGTTGCCGCCCTAGGGCTGCAACGGACAGCGCTCGGCGAACTAAAAGTGGGAGGCCCGGTCTCCCTTCGCGTCGAACAGAACAAGGATCTTGTGGCCGACGTGCTACCGCCTCCGCTTTACGTCGTCGAGGCTTACGGTTTGGCCAGCGAGGCGTTCATTCACAAGGACGTAACGCTCCGGAACCTCGAAAAGATCAAAGCATTGAAGGGCTCCTACGATGAGCGTCGAGGGGTTTGGGAGAAGTCGGACTTGCCTGGCGATTTGAAGGAGCGCATCAAAGGCACGGCGGATACAGCGGATTCATTCTGGGTAGCCTTGACTGGGCCGTTTTTCACCGCGGCCGCGGCCCATGACGATATGCGGATGCGAGATACTCTGGACACGCTCGAAGAGCGGTTCCACGTCCACCAAAAAGCTGTAGACGAGCTTGTATCGGCCACGAACAAGAATATCGCTGAGACCCAGGCCTACGCGGCCTCCAAGGATGCCTTCTACAGCCGAATGGCGATGACGGGCGGCATCGCATCCATCGCCATCTTTGCCGCGGGCCTGTTGTTCATCCGACGCCGCGCCGTCGCGCCCCTAAGCGCTTTCGCGGCGTACATGGGACGAATGGCCGAGGGCGACTTCACGGTTGCCGTCCCCTACATGGCTCGCCAGGACGAAATCGGGGTCATGGCTCGATCCGTCGAAGTATTCCGCCAATCCTCTCTCGACAGGTTGCGGCTGCGCGAGGAGATGGACGCTGCACGCGAACGCGCGGAGCAGGAGCGCGAACTGCGGGAACAGCAACAGGCTGAGCAGGCGGCCAGTCTGGAGGAGGTTGTCACCACCCTCGGCGCGGGCCTGGGGCGGCTTGCTGAATGCAACATCCGCATGACGATCGATGTGCCGTTCTCGGCTGAGTTCGAGGCTCTAAGACACGACTTCAACAGTTCGATCGCGACTTTCCAGGCGACGCTCGAGGAGGTGCTCGGCAAGACCCGCCACATCACCGAGAACTCCCAGGCGATGAGGGAGGCGGCCGACAATCTGTCACGGCGCACCGAACAGCAGGCCGCTGCGCTTGAAGAAACCGCCGCCGCGCTCGAAGAGGTCACGGCAACCGTCCGGGCGTCGAGTGAACGTACCGCGGAAACGCGCGACCTCGTCCGGGACGCACGTCGCTGCACGACCGCATCGACGGCCGTCGTCCAGGAGGCGATCAAGGCGATGTCCCGGATCGAGAACTCCTCGGCGGCGATCGGCCAGATCATCGGCGTCATCGATCAGATCGCGTTTCAGACGAACTTGCTCGCTCTGAATGCAGGCGTGGAAGCCGCCAGGGCAGGGGAGGCAGGTAAAGGCTTTGCCGTGGTCGCGCAGGAAGTTCGCGAACTCGCGCAAAGATCCGCGACGGCGGCAAAGGAGATCGCGGGCCTTATCCAGCTTTCCACGGGAGACGTTTCCGATGGCGTGAAGATGGTCGCCGAGACCGTCGATGCACTGCATAGGATCGACAGCTTCGTCAGCGAGATCGATGTGAAAGTGGAGGCAATTACCACTGCCGCGAAGGAGCAGTCAGTCGGTCTCGTCGAGATCAGCGCAGCCGTGAACTCCGTCGACCAGATGACACAGCAGAATGCGTCCATGGTCGAAGAGACGACGGCTATAAGCCATGCCTTGGCGTCCGACTCCGAGCAGCTCGCAGGCCTGGTGGGCCGCTTCAAGCTGAACCGTCGCAAGACCATCCGCGAGCCTGGTGTTGAAGTGACTCGTCCTGCCGAGCAGCATATCCGGCTCGTGAGCGGCAATTCGAGAAGCAGGCGGGCTTGAGATGAGCGCTTCCCCTATGTCACGGAGCGAAATCCTCCTTGATGGGCGCCTGGCCTTTCTCCTGGACAGCCTATCACGCAGATCCTTCAAGTTATTACCACACGGGGTCGGATTGAAGACGGCGGTCAAAGCGCGCGAACTTGGCTTTGTCGAATGGTCGGGTGACCTGCGAGAATTCACTCTCAAGCTCACACTGCTTGGGTATCGCTCACGCTCAGCCAGGCCCCCGATTTAGAATCCTAAAGTATCCGCGCAAAAGATGCAGCGGTTTTGCGGCACCGACATGCGACAGAACAAAAACTTAAAGCGTGACGAGCGAACCCGAAGGATCGCGACACGCTTGTCTTATGACTATCCCTGCTTCTTGTAAGTAGAAGAAGCGCCGGCTCGGGTAGCCGCCCTTGCCGGCGATGGGGGATGGATCGAAGACACGCTCCCTAAATCACGCATGATGGTTTCGACGTTTCCCGGCCGCTGCGCAGTGTTTATACGATCTCTTACCGTCATTTGCCCGCTGACGGTATCAGATATGATCCGTTGTTCCGAGATGACGTAGGCCATCATCCGCGCCCTGCTCGGCTTCTCCTTGTTCTTCCGCCTGTTGTTCCTCCACCACCCGGGGCAGTCGCTTCATGGGTCGGTTGTTTAGATAGTCGTCCACTCGCTCGGCGAGGAACTCCTCGGATAAGCCGCTGTCCGCGAGCTTCTCCGCGAACCTTCGGCCGGGATGCAGTACGTCCCAGGGAGACTTGTACTGCGTGGCGCGACGACGTCCAGGATCCTTGTTGCCAAAACCATCCAAGGCCCGGTTCCAAACTGGCTTGTAGGTCTCGATGAGCATGTTTTCGCCCAGCGGGATCCAGATGTCGTCCACCACCAGGTGCCGAACCGCGAAGTCGGCGATGGAAAGATTTGTCGCCTGGTCGATCGAGGAAGCATGCTGTCCCAAGCGGTCGAGAAGCGGCTTCCCAGCCAGGGCGTCAGCCGAGATTCCGCCTTTTCGACCGCCCTTGGGAATGGCCTTGCCGACATAGATCGGCTGCGCGAACTTCCCGTCCAGGTTCCTCGCCGCGATCGTCGCGTAAGCGGGGAAATGACCGAAATAATAGATCGCGTAGACACCCGCCCCACGAACATCACTGAGTTGGTCGAAGCCCACCGCCTGTCGCGATAGCAACTCCGTCTCGATGCTTCGGGCAAGATTGATTTTGTCTAGCGGATTGTAGGGTCCACCATTCATGCGGCGGCCTTTAAATGCGCCGCCACGGAACCACCGACCACTTTCGCCAGGTTCACCGGAACGGCGTTGCCCAGTTGCCGCATGGTTTCGCTCCACGATCCGTGGAACACATAATCGTCGGGGAACGTCTGAAGGCGAGCGCTCTCGCGCACCGTGAAGTATCGCACGGTCCCGTCTGGTCTCAACAGCATGTTCTCGCCGCCAGGAACCCCGTGCACACCGGCCTTCAACGTCTTGGCGGGCTCGTGCAACGGACTACCGGTGTGTCCTGGATACGAGCGCGCCCCATGCTGGGCCTTATGGTTGTGGATTGGCATGTCCGAATGGGCGCGCCCTGGTTCCGGCAATGATGAAATCGCCTCATGCACGGTCATCCAAGCAAGTTCCCCCGGTGCGCGGTCGGGATCAAGGCGGGAGGTGTCGATCCCGAGGGCAGGGCGATCCTTTTTCGCGATCAGGGCTCGATCCCAATAAGCTCCGGAGGCCTTGTCCCAGATGAGCGCCTCGCGCGAGTGCGTCGGTCGCGGGAAACTCCAGGAAATGCCAAGGTCTTCCCGGAAACCAACGAAGAAGACGCGTTCGCGTCGCTGCGGCACCCCAAAGTCGGCGGCGTTCAACAGTTGCGTTACAACCCGGTAGTTCAGCCCATCGTGGCTGCCGCTGCTGTGATGTTGTTCCAGTCTCGCGAAGTGGTCCGGCCAAGGCTCGTCGACCCTCTTGACGATCTCCGGATGTTCAAGCTGCAGTCGGATATATTCAAAGTAATTGCTGAAGGTCGCCCGTGTCAGCCCCTTTACGTTCTCGAACACGAACGCACTGGGCCGCGCTTCGCGCACCGCCCTGATTGCCTGGGGAAACATGTCACGGGCATCATCATAGGCGGCGTGCTTTCCGCCCATGGAAAACGGTTGGCAGGGTGGACCTCCGGAAACAAGACTGATCTTGCCCTCGAACCGCGAGAAATCGGACTGGCGGACGTCGCCTTCAACCACTTTCCAGCCCTTTACCGCGTTCACGCCACGAGCCTGGTTTTCCCGGATGGTGTCGCAGCAATAGCGGTCCCACTCGAAGACGTTCGCTGGACGAAACCCAGCCGAGTGCAGGCCCAGCCCAAGGCCTCCGGCTCCGGCGAACAATTCAATCGACTTCATCGCAGAGAAACCCCACCACTTTTTGCTCGACCGCGACCATGTCACGCAGCTCACATTCCCATATCACCAGGCTGTCCCATCCAGCCCGACGAAGCAGTTCCATAGTCTCGCCATCACGCTCGGCGTTGCGTTCAAGCTTTGGTTTCCAGAAATCGAGCCTCGATTTAGGCATGCGCGCGAGGGCGCAGTCCGAATCGGCGTGGCGATGCCAGAAACAGCCGTGAATGAATATCACCTTCCGCCGACCAGAAAAGACTATATCCGGCCTGCCCGGAATGTTCTTCCCATGAAGACGGTACCGGAACCCGAGGGAATGAACGAGCCCTCGAACCTTCATCTCGGGTTTCGTGTTCTTGTTCTTGATCCGCGCCATTCGAGCGGAGCGGGCGGCCGGGGTCAGGGTATCAGTCATCCCGGCGATATTCGTTCCTCTTGGCGATATACACGGTCACTTCGGAGAGGGCGTCGTTCCAACCTTGTTGGTCGACGCCGGATCGTAAGCGCAGACAGCCTCGAGAAGCTTGATCGTGATCGCGCGACCTTGGCTTGGGATGTGGGAGAAATTCTCACGAAAAAGAAGACTGCCCATCAGCGTTTTTGCAAGCCGGTGGTCCATCTTTTCCGCGACTTCCAGAGCAACGGCAGCGCGTTCCTTTAACGGCGCGAGCGCGTCGAGAAGGCACTGCTCGCCAAACGCCTCTACGATACAGGCTATGTCGAACATGTCGCGCGGTTGCATAGATGAACCGCGATGGTAGATTTTCTTCGCAACGATTTCGGCGGGGGTTTCGAGAGCCACCGACACGCCCCGCACAGGGACCATTGTCGTCGGATAGTCAGTCAATGCGGGAGCGCAGATGAAATCGATCTCGCCTACGCCCGCAAATACTATCTTGAGTGCCTTCGTCCCGTCTGTTTCGTAATCGTCGGGGTTCAGGTCCAATGTGTAGCCTTGGACCTGTGGATTGAGGTAAGGAAGGAGTTGAGGATCGTCGATAAATATATCCACGTCGAAACTTTCCCGTTGATCGATCTGGAGCATCAAGGCGGTTCCTCCGCCAAAGCTCCAATCGTCAACGAGCTTAAATTCGCGATTGGCTTGATTTATGATCGCTACTGCCTGATCAAACAGGCTTTCCCACTGACTTTTAGACGGCGAGACCACTAAGCGGCCAACGCCATCGAGTATCCTGCGAGAGCAGAGAATTTCCGCGCAATCTCAGCCGCTTCGGAACGATCAATATGCATTTCGTTCAGAAACGAATTCTGAAGGCCTTCATCGACCTCGGAGTAGAAGGAAAATGCTGACGGATCGAAATTTTCGACGCTTGCTGGATCGGAAATCTTTGCAGCCAATTGCTCGGCCGAAAGGTTCGTCCCATAGGGAGCGTTCACCGTCGACAGAACCTTGATTGCCACACTGGACATCGTTTTCACCGCGATCTTTCAATATTCCTATATAATACATAGGCCTGCACGACGCAAGGATCTATTGAGATGGCAACATCCGACCCCATAGAAGCTCAACCTTTACATGGGTAGCGGCTATTCAAAAGCAACAACGCTGGGTCCTGCTATATCAGATGTCGCTGCGGAAGTAGAAGATATCGAACTTCCGCTCAATCGTCGGCGTGAATGGCTCGTCGCCTGCCAGCACGTCTTCGATAGGTTCCTTCGGCTTGGCCGAGGCTCGTTCTTGCTGTTGTCTTTTCGCGCGATGCCTGAAGCAACACTGCGCTTGATCGACTGCGCTATTTCGGTCTTGCTGACCCGAGTAGTGCCTCTAGGTTCCGAACAGAATATGGGTCTCACCCACGGATTCCGATCGCAACTGATCAATGCCCTTGGTGAGTTCCTGGTCTTGTAGGCTTACCAGCTTTAGCAGGACGAGGATATCTTGGCTCGTCATGAACACTGTCCTCTGTCCTAGGACTGAGGACAAGTCCATCTGATATAACTTGGGAACCGATTGATGTACGAAGAACATCCGATATACGAGCGGCGAAGATAAGGTCAATCAATCTGTCGGGATTAGGGGCAACTTCGCCCCGACGCTCGCACCGGTCGCACAGATACAGCAAGTTCATATAGATGTACCCGGCCGCCACCTCTGCCATTTTCTTGTTCGCCAGACGCTCTCGAAACAGCATACAAAGAGCGGCGGAGGAAAAGTCATCGACGGTTTGTTCAACCCAGATTTCAAGATCGCCTCGCGAACTGCCCGTATCTGGAGGAACTGATCGGAACAAACCGTTCGCCAGCGACATCATTCAGCAGTTGTGAGAGACTTGACCAACGCCTGTAGATCGTCGACGGGGTCACGTCCGCACGCGCGGCAATCATGGCGATCGTGAGTTCTTCCTCGGGCCGCTCGGCCATCAGATCCTTTACTGCTTTATGAACCGCGATTTGTATACGCTCGCTGCGTCCACCGGGTCGGATCAGAGTTCTAGCCATATGCAATATCCTTGAGCATCAGCTTCACCTAGCACAAGCACCTGCGCATACGAAGAGATCACGGCAATTGGTGAAACCTCATGGCCGCACGGAAGCGACCGGCTCGGGAAGCTCGAGCACGCGTCGTCAAGGTGTGAGGAAAGCACCACCTCGCTGACGTCGCGCCCTGACTTGCATGTTTTTTTGCTTAATGAGGTAAGAATTTTTTAAGCGACTTTCGGCGATAAAATTCATCTCAAAGATGCGTGAAGCATCATCATCCCTACTCGCGATTTCCATGTTCATCTGAGATTCGGATGTCGTCCATCAATTCCAACAGTTCCGCCGATATTGCCCTCCAGACACTCCGAGCAGTTGCCTCGGACCTCACGGAGACACAACGCAAAGTTTCAACCGGGTTTCGCGTCGAGCGAGCTTCCGACAATGCCGCTTATTGGTCGATCGCCACGAAGATGCGCTCCGACAACGAAGCACTCTCAGCCGTCAGCGACGCGTTGGGCCTCGGCGCCGCCATGGTCGACACCGCATATGCGGGCATGAGCCAGGCGATCGATGTCATGTCGGAGATCAAGGCGAGGTTCGTTGCCGCCACCGAGAACGGCGTTGACAAGGCGAAGGTCAACGACGAGCTGAGCCAACTCAAGAATCAACTACGCGCCATCGCCGTCTCCGCATCCTTTTCAGGACAGAACTGGCTTTATATCAATTCAACGGCAGACAACGTGGACCGTTCCATCGCCGCTGGCATTGCCCGCGATACGAGCGGCGCGGTTTCCGTCCAAACGATGACTTACGATCTCAACTCCGCCTGGGATACGCCCGACGTCTCCTTTCTAATCGATGATGAGAGTGGAGATTCCGGGATCATCACGAATTCCGCCTTCGCCGATAGGCTGGGGACCGCGAGCGATTGGGTCCTGTTCAATGGCGCGCGCCATCAATCGCATCGTGAGATGGAGTTGTCCGAGGACACGACAAACGACGAGATCCAGGAAATGTTGGTCGTTACCGAGGCCATGGTGTCGAAGATGACCGAGGTGGCCTTGCGCCTAGGATCGTTGTCATCACGCATCGGCATTCAGGAGAGATTTATCGGCGATCTACGGGACTCGCTGTCGTCTGGCATTGGGCAATTGGTTGATGCGGATATGGAAGAAGAATCGTCAAAACTAGCCGCGAAGCAGACGCAGCGGAAACTAGCGATACAATCTCTCTCGATCGCCAACAGCGCGCCAGGAAACCTGCTCAATTTGTTTAGCGCATAAGCCCGCCCAAATTTTCTCATTCATCCGAAGCGTTGGGAGCCACCACGTTCCCGGTTTGGACAACTGTTTCCTCGAGAGCATGGCCCCTTGGGCTTTGGAAAGTTGCCAAACCATCGAGATATATCGCGTTCGTCATATGTACGATCGCCTAAAGCCTCGAAATTTCCGGTTCTGGAGAACCCTGCCATTCGATCCTCCATGTTCCACCTTGGCGTAGGTTTTGGATCAAGGAAGGATGGAACGCCACGAGGCATGTCCCACCCGGTGATCTGACGGAAGGATAGATTAGACCTGGGCTGTCCTTTTCCACGCGTAGCCATCTGGCCAGCGCCTGCCCCGCGGGATATGCGATGGCGGGGTCGGCCGTTAAACTGTTATCTGTTGAAAAAGCATCACCGCGAAGGTCGTGGAATTGCCCGATGAAATCAGCTAGCAGCTCCGCGTAGTCCGTGACGTTCTCAAACCGGTCGATCGCCGCAAGTTCTTTTGTGAGGTGAAAAGTGACCTCGGCTAAGGCCGTTTCCGCTTGAAAGGCACAATACCATGCGCCGCGCTCGTCATCGTTGAACCGGCTGCCGCCAGGTCGAGTGTATGTGAAGGCGGCATTGATGAACGTATGGCCTGGGCGGCCAAACACAAGTTCTTTCCGATCGAGATCCAGCAAACCACCTTCCTGAGCCTGGAGCCGGCTGCTGGTGGCCCCCTCCAGCTCGGCCAAATCCTCCATGGCATCATGAGTGGGCGCCAGTTCCAGCAACACTGGCTCCTTGAGCCTAGCTGTCGGTATCAGGCGTACGGTATCTCGCTGAACGATGTCCGTGCGAGCAGGCTCGATCACAGACCACCCCGCAATGCATCAACATGGCGTCGCACCAGAAGCAGCTTCGGGATGCCACCTTCAATCATGACGTCAATCGGCCGGCGCCCTTCGAAAAGCGGTCCCTTGTTTGGAAGTCTGATCCATTCGTCGGCAAGGGTTTCAGAGAAAAGCAGTCGTAGCGCCTTGAAAATACCAATCAGGGCACTAACCCTCGTCAATGTGTCTTGCGAAAGACTTCCGCTCCACTCACCTTTCTTCATTCTGAACCACGTGCGCTCCGAAACATCACCCATCAGTGCGCAAACCTCGACGCTGGTTAAGCGCCAGATCTTGGCCAATCGAACGACGCCAGATACCGCTGCCGGGGTCAGCCGTCCACGCGTCCCTTCGTCGCCGAGGTTTACAGGTGACTGTGGAACACCATTATCATGAATTGCTTGCGCTACGACCATGTCAGCCTCCGTTGACAATCAATATACTGCCAATTGGCAGAATTTCAAGGCTCACGATCAGTCGCGGAGGATGCGCGGCTGTCACGCAGCTCGTCGACATTCGAGGCAACCGGCGTCCTACGGGTCACGCCCGTCGCCTTTAACGTTCCCGAACGGTCGGTGATGCGCGTTGGTCCGACGACCGACGAGACCGGCGCGACATGGGCCGCTAAATGGCCGAGGCCGTGGCGGCTGCGGGAAAAGCCGGAACGGATCGGCCTGACCGCTCTACTTCCAGACTAGCGGCCTATCGTCTTCACCTGGCGCGGCAAGCGCCGTCGGTAACGCGGGCAGGCGGCCAGGACTACCAGGTTCTGGATGTCGGGGCCCGAAAAGATCAGCAGGTTGCGGCAGGACACCATATCCATGCGCGAGAACAGCGGGGCTCGGATCAGGCTTTACGGCGAGAAGATGGACAGCTCCCGCACATCGACACAGAGGATGTAGCTTAGCCATCTCTTCGGAAGAAAAGATCACGCCGATCCTCCGAGACGCCCCTCCAGGAGATGCTCGCCATAACGAGCCTGACGTGCGACGGGCAGGGCCAGCTCGTCAATATTCTTGGGCGAGATCTCTACCTTTGGCTTGATCGAGACATCGCGAAATACTCACCGTTTGGCCCGGTTCAAGATCAAGACCACCAATCCGCGAGCGCTGAGGAAACAATTGGGAGGCGTGCCGCGTCGCCCGGCAATAAGCCCATCTCGCATATCGCCACTGGCGCTCAGTGAGGGTTGCCTCGCGCTGGAGCCTCCTCGCACCTTGATTATGATCTCCTAAAGCACAAGTTACGCCGTGCAGCTCTTGTGTATGGAGGAGAGAAAGTGGCGCAAGCCTCTACGGCCGACGATCCTGAGACCCGCCTGGCGCTTTTTGATTTTGCCTTCGAGAACGCTCCAATCGGGATCGCTCTCGTGGATCTCGGGGGGCGCATCATTCGCGGCAACGCCGCTTTCGCCAAGCTTCTATCGCTTCCTATCGACAAGGTGCTCGGGACACATTTCAAGGACTTCACCCACCCAGACGATATCGAGGCAGACCTGATCCTGTTCCAGCAGGTCCTGCGGGGAAAACGGGACGGATACACGATCGAGAAGCGCTATCTAAGACCCTTCGGCGAAATCGTTCACGTCCTGATCCACGTGGCCGCGATGCGCAATGCCGATGGTGAGGTTGTACGCTTTATATCCCAGATCGAAGACATCACGCGCCACAAGGAGCATGAGCGTCAGCTTGCCGAGCGGGCAGCGCAGCTTGAACTGGCCCTTGAGGCCGTCCGTGGTGGCTTCTGGCAGATGGACATCCTCACCGGCAAGTTTGAGACGTCCGATCGACTGGCTCAATTTATCGGCGGGCCGACCGCCGCGCGGCTCGACCTCGAGCGCTACGTCAACAGGGTCAACGTCAATGATGGCGCCCAGGCGGATCTGACGCCGCTGATCACAGGTAAGCTCGATCAGAATGTCGCGGAGTATCGTCTGGAGACCGTTCAGGGCGAACGCTGGATGCGCTGTGATCGCCGACTTTTACGCGATAGCGACGGTCGGCCAGTGAAAATTGTCGGAATGGCCATCGATTTCACCGAGGAGCGACGCCGGATCGAGATGCTGGAGGAGACGGCGCGAACGGATGCGTTGACAGGGTTGCTAAACCGGCGTGGGCTGTCGATCGAATTCGCGGCCTTGCAATCCGCCGCTGGCGTCGCTGTCCTTGCCCTCGACCTCGATGGCTTCAAGGAGGTCAACGATGCGCATGGTCATGCCATGGGAGATGTTGTCCTGAAGACCACCGCGTCGCGCCTGACGTCATCTGTCAGAGTCCAAGATCTCGTGGCACGTACCGGGGGCGATGAGTTCGTGGTGGTTATCGCGGGCGATCAACCAGCGGGGGAGGCGGCAGCTAAACGGATCCTCGCGCGGATGAGGGAACCTATCGCGATCGCCAATCATATCGCTGACGTCCGCGTGAGCATCGGCGGTATCTGGACGCCCGACAAGCGCGACGTTTCGGAACTGCTAAACGAGGCCGACGCGCTTCTTTACAATGCGAAGGCGGCCGGCAAGGACGCCGTGAGATTTCAGTCGGCGTCCAGCAGGGATGACCGCGAATATCCGAGATGAGTGCTACTTCCGCGATGTGCGTTGGATCTGTTCGATCGCTGTTGCCGGAGCGAACTAATCGCAAGGCTTTCCCAGCGTGACCACATCCACCATCAGCTCGTTACGTTCCACCCGGGGGATGCCGGTGGCGCCCACATCGACGGGCGGTTCTTGCAAGATCGCAAGCGCCTCCTCCGCGTTAGCTGCACTTTCTGTCCTACCGTGTCCAATATGTCCTGGAACAGTCTTTAGGCATCGTCGGATCCATTTGTCACGATCCTCGCTCCTCAGCTATCTATCCGCCGCTGCCGCCAGTCTTTATATGGCGCCAATAGCTGTCCAGGAAATCGCTCCTCGATCGCGGTTTCGACCATCGCGATCCTGACAAAGACCTCGCTGCTGTCACGGTCTTCGGAGGGTATGTTTTCGCTTTCGTCTTCGAGTTTCCGCATCAGCGCGAACAGTTCCTCATCGGGCATCGCGGAAAGTTGGTCCTCGAACCCCGCGGCATCAAGATCTTGTTCCTCTGCCATTGTCTCGTGGCTCCTCTGTCCTCGTTTGATTTACCGACAACGGTCTGGCCGTCAACGAGTTCAATCAAGATTGGGATATGGTGGCTGGTGTATGGCGGATTGAGGCAGATGACGATAGCGTCGATGGCCGGGACACGACTACGGTTCGTTGGCCGCAACACCCCTGCCGTGGTTGGCATTGGCGCGCCGCGTTTGGGTTTGGTGTCGGCGGCCGCACCAGCCTTGAGAAGTCCGGCACTCTCGCGGAGGGCCGCGAGCAGATCGTTTGGCTTCGAGACCTCGACCTTCTTCGCCATCGATGGTCACCGCCGGGCCTGGGCGCGTGCGGTCTGTGCGATCGCTGCAAACCGGTTTGTCCAGTCATGGCCACCGCTCGTCAGGTGCCGCCCGTATCAGTCTCCTTAACAGGCGCGCAGCGAGTGGAGAGAGGGCGAGTACGTGGGAACGCCACAAAGGTCCTGATTCTTCTCGACTTCAAGATGTTGACATTACGGTCAAGCATTCCACATCGCTCACTTTAGCTTCTGTCCTCGGACTGCATGGAGAATTGATGAATGGCCGAACTAAGAGTTTATATTGGATGGGATTCCCGCGAGGATATTGCCTACCAGGTTGCCAAGGCCACGTTGCTCAAGAACGCATCAATCGACGTCGAGGTTCACCCCATCAAGCTGCAGGAGCTGGTCGATCGTGGTGTTTACACCCGTGAAGTCGATCCTCTGGCTTCGACCGAGTTCACCTATTCCCGTTTCTTCACGCCCTGGCTCGCCGGTTACAAGGGCTGGGCGCTGTTTTGCGACTGCGACTTCCTGTTCTTCGGCGATGTCGCCGACCTCCTGCGCTACAAGGACGACAGCAAGGCCGTCGCCTGCGTTCATCACGACTATACGCCCAAGGAGGGCGTGAAGATGGATGGCAAGGTGCAGACCAATTACCCTCGCAAGAACTGGTCCTCGTTCATGCTGTTCAATTGCGAGCATCCTTCCACCCGCCAGCTGACACCCGAGCTCGTCAATGCACAGACCGGTGCCTATCTTCATCGTTTGCAATGGGCAAAGGACAGCGAGATCGGCGAGATACCGGAAGAATGGAACTGGCTGGAGGGGTGGAGCACCAAGCCGAGCCAAGGCCTTCCGAAGGCCGTCCACTACACCAATGGCGGCCCGTGGTTCCACAATTGGCAGGACGTCGAATACGCGGATGTCTGGCTGGAAACGGCACGCGCGCTCGACCCCCGTTTCGCGCCTGTGTGACCCGTGAACCTCGGATTTCTGGTCCGCCTCCGCGCCGCCTTGTCGGGCGGATCGCTGCGGATCGGGACGAGACCGAACATGCGGTATCTGCCAAAGCTTCGCTATCGGCACGGCAAGATCGAAATCGGTGACCGGCTCTTCACTCAAAGTGGCGTGGTCCTCGATGCGCAGAGCGGTAAGATCGAGATCGGAAACAATGTCTCGATCAACGATTACTCGATCGTGCTGGGACATGGCGGCGTCAGGATCGGCGACGGTACCAGGATCGCGGCGCATGTCGTCATTATCTCGTTCGAGCACGGCTACGAGGATGCCACGGTTCTCATCAAGGATCAGCCGATCAAAAAGGGCAGGGTGGTGATCGGCGGGGATGTCTGGATCGGCGCCGGCGCCAAGGTGCTTGCCGGCAGCAATATCGCCGACGGCTGCGTCATCGGCGCGAATAGCGTCATCAAGGGAGCGACGGAGCCGTTTGGTGTCTATGTGGGTTCCCCCGCGCGTTTGGTCAAAAAGCGTCCATTGCCCGACGCGACGGGGCCCCAAGCGATGCGGCCCGAGCTACCGAACACAAGACGCTAAGGAGAGTAGAATGATCGACAGAGACGCTCGCTTCGAGAAGGCCAACCCCGCTGCCGCTGCCGTGGAGGAGTGGAAATCCCTGCTGGCGGAGTATAGCGATGTCGTTCTGGTCGCAAACAGCGATGAAGTGGATATCGAGGAGCTGAAAAGGCGCTTTCCCGACACCACGCTCTTCATCTTCTTCAACAAGGTCTTCAAGGTTCTGAACGAACCCTTCACCCGCCATTCCATGCTCTTCTCAAGAAGCGGAACGCTGGGCGCCAATCTCGTCAAGAGCGGCAAGGTCGATAAGGTTCTGCCCTATTTCGACACCCGCACTTTTCATGGAGTGGTGAACATCAAGGCCGGACCCAACGAGCAGCTCAGCCCGGCGTCCGACTTCGGCGATGTTCATGTCAGGCACCTCGATCTGACTGATGTCTTCACGCCTTTCTATCCCCGCTCGAGCGTGCCGACGACGGGATTTGCGCTCTGCTTCTGGCTGACGACGCTCAATCTTCGCACCAGGATAACGCTGGCCGGCTTCTCTTCGAAGCGCAGCGAGCGCTATAAGGTTCTCGATGTTCACGACTGGACGTTCGAGCAGGTGCTGCTGCGACTGATGTTTCGCAAGGGCAAGATCGACATTGTCGGCCGCGATGCGTCCAACCCCTATGCCGATCTCTGCGCGCACTTTCCCGAGTATGGACCCGCCGAAGTCGCGCTGACCGCCAATGAGATTATCAACGAACGGCTCGGCAACCTGAGTTCGGTCGTCGATCGCCTGATGGATGTTACCCGCTTCCTTCGCTTCCTGGATCGGACCTGGAAGAGCGTGAAACCAAGGTCACGCAAGCAACGCCAGTGGGATTCCATGGAAAACAAGCGCCGGTGAACCGCCGGCTTGGAGGTGTCGGCGGTCGTTCGCGGCGCGGTTCCAGTTGGACCCGAGAGCCGACGACGCACCTCGGGCACGATAAACGCGCCAAAGTCGGCGTGCGACACCATCTACTTCGCCGGAGTTCGTCGCGCTGAACTTAGAAAGACTGCTGTGTTCCGGCCTTGCCGGCAATCCTGGTAAAGGCAGCGGCGATACCAATCCAAGCGGAGACAAGCGCTTCGCGCGCTTCACGAGACTACCGATGATCCTCCAACGTGATACGCACCCTCACGGCGCGGCCCATTTCGAACGGCTACCGAGGGGCGACAATCTCTGAAGGAGCATTCTCGGTGGTCGGCTGATGTCCTGATCGGGGCGCGCGCCGATTGTTCCAGGAGACCGGGCGCCGTCGCGAGACGTCCCGCGGCTTTCGGCTCTCCCAGTGCAAAGGGATCAAGCATCGGCACGGCGGGGTTCGTTCGTCTTCACATCGACTTGAGCACCTTTTCCCCGAAGACTGATTGCCTCTTGCGCATGGGCGCGGGCCTTGATGCGGCGGAGTTTGAAGCATCACGATTTTCACCCGGGCGACGCCACCGGCGAGCGGTACTCGCGGCCCCCTTGCTTTTGTCCGCCGGATTCCTGCTCGCCCCGGTGATTTGATGGAACGATTCCCTCATATGCTTGTTCAAGACGGTCTCTCACCGATTGGAAATCTACTTGCGCTTGCTTATTGTCTCATTGGGATCACTGACAGCACTCACCTGGCTTCTCGCATTCTATTTTGTACTAGAGCTGCGGATTTGACGGACCGGTCCCCAATCCGGTTGAACCGGTTTATACAAGGGTTGTTCGGCCAGGTTGAAGTTAAGCCGCCCCTGGGAATTGTCCCGTCCAAGAATTGCTGAAATATTCCCCGCTTACGTAGCCTTTGCAAAAGATTCAGCAATTCGCGGTAAGTAGGCATCGATAAATGACTTTGGTGCCAGATGACTTCCGGACTTGATCTCCCGACCGTGCTCTTTCTGCAGAAAACGTCCTATATAGCCGGGGCCTTGACCTTGGGCTATCTGCGGCGGACATCCACGGACAGTCGAGGTGTCGGGCTTCTCGCGGCAAGCTTCCTGATGCTGGCCGCGGGCGCGACCTTGGCGGGGTACGCGGAACTTTACCCAGCCCTCTACGGAACCCTCAGCCTCGTCAATATCGCATTGGCCGTGTCGGGATATGGCCTCCTGGCGTTGGCGTTCGTTCTGATCAGCAATCCAGGGCGGAAGTTCAATACATGGTACGTATTCCTTCCAGCGGCTGCGACCTTGGTGGTTGGTCTGGCGACGGATTTTCATCTGGATAACACCTACCGGGCGGCGACTTTTACCCTGCTAGGTTGTCTAACAATGGCGGCCGCTGCTTGGGTCGTGCGCCGTGATGCGTCTCGCGAGCCCCTGCCGATCCGAAAACTCGTCGCCGCGATACTCGCGGCCACCAGCCTGCTATCGTTGGTCATGGGATTGGAGTTTTCCTTCCAATCGTTCCCGGTTCTCGACGTGGTCGAGGGCTTTTCCCTCATGATACTTTCGAAGTTCGTGCTTGCCATCGCGATCGTGATGTTCATAAGCGAACGTCAGCGCGTCAAGATTCAGAAACTCGCTGACCTTGATCCTCTGACAGGGCTCCACAATCGCCGCTCCTTCAACGCGAACGCACCGAACAACCCACAGCCTGGTGACGCGGTTCTGTTTCTGGACCTTGATCATTTCAAGCAGCTCAACGACCGTCATGGGCACGCCCTGGGTGACGAAGTCCTTTCGACGATGGCCGAAGCGGTCCAATCGGTCCTGCCGCCATCCGCGTTGCTTGCACGTCACGGAGGAGAGGAGTTTGTCGTCTTCCTGCCCGCGAGCGCGGGTGACGCCCTCCTTCACGCGGAGCGGATACGCAAGACCGTCTCGGGCCTTCGCGTTTCGAGCCTCGGCTTCGAGGTCAAGGTGACCACGAGTGTCGGTATCGCGAGGGCATTGCACCATGGGTCCACCCTCCAGGAACTTTGTCGGCGCGCGGATCGCGCCTTGTACTTGGCGAAGGTCGCTGGACGAGACCGTGTTTGTGACGCTGATCGGGATATTCTTCAAAAAAAAATTCACGACCAGGGCGTGGGTTCATGACGATCCGTCCAATTAAGGGACGCGGCCCTCGGTCGTAGCCAGAACGCGGCGCG
Source organism: Rhizobium sp. O111 (assembly GCF_055616315.1). Lineage (NCBI taxonomy): Bacteria > Pseudomonadati > Pseudomonadota > Alphaproteobacteria > Hyphomicrobiales > Rhizobiaceae > Rhizobium > Rhizobium sp. O111. The sequence continues at coordinate 27,298 of NZ_JBSHXL010000003.1, forward strand.
GGTCCTTGTGACATCGTGGGCGGGAGCCTGTAACTTTTCGAGTTTGTTGGAGAAACGTTCGATCACCTTGGTGGCGATGGACCCGTGCAGCTGACCCGTGCCTGTCGTTTTCCAACGACGTCCAACGGATGCACGAAGCCAACGGATGAAGCTAGGCGCAAGCCGGCGACTGGCTGGGTTCCAGTTCCTCGAAAAGTCCGGCGCGGCCAAGGGGATCCCCGCATACCGACAGCGTGGGACCAGCGCTACTAGGGTCGTAGCACCCTGGGTATCAACGACGGCCAATCTTAATTGGGTCGCGCGGAGCCACCGTGAGGCAGCTCGAACAAGTGGCGGATCCTTACGGCCAAGGAAGTCGGCTGGTTTGCCTTGGGGCCGGTGACGCCTTCCGCTAGGTGCTTCTCGGACTCGACGCGTTTCGCGAGCAACTCGCTCAGCTCCTCGGCGAGCGCGGGTCTATCATGCATGACGGTCGCCAGATGGGCGCGGGAAATCTCGTAGACCACAACGAATGTAAGCGCGCGCATGGTGGCGGGTTCGGCCGCTCCCATGAGGACGCCGCGCTCACCAAACAGATCTCCGGGCGCCAAGCGGGTCAGCTCCAAGCGCACGGGACCCGTCACGTCCTCGACGACCACGACGCCGCTCCGGACGATCATCAGGGATGTCATCGATGCGTCTTGCGGAGCGATGACGGTGTCCTTCTTGTATGTGAGACGCTGCATCGTCGAAGCAAGCGCTTCCATCTCGTCTTCGGTGAGCGTCGAGAACAGTGGGATTGAACTGAGTAGCCGCCAAGGCGTGCCAGGGTGCTTCGGAGACACTTCAAATGCTTGCCCGGCGTCGAGCTGGATGTTGGTTGAACCCGCGAACTGGATGCCCGCCGCCTTGGCGTGCCGATACACGAGGTCGTATATCTCATTCTTGGCCGTTCCGGTGCGCGCGAGGCTGGCCACCTTGAACGCAAGCTCGACCTCGATCGCCGACCCGTCCAACCCAGTGATCGACACTGAAGGAGCGGGTGTTTTGAGGATGGTGTTCGCGCTGAGGAGGACCGCCCTCATCGCTTCCTCGATGATCGCGGGAGCGCGGTTGGGCGTGACCCTGACTGTGATCTTGGCCCCGTGCACGGCATCGTTGCCCGTTAGGTTTGTTAGCCTGGCTTTCGCCAGTGCGCTATTAGGCACAATGACAAGGTCATTTGCGTCATTGAGTAAGTGCGTGGAACGCCAGTTCGTTTCGACGACTTGGCCATGTACCCCGTCCTCTAGGGCAATCCAGTCGCCGACGCTGTACGGGCGGCCAAGATTGAGAGCAATTCCCGAGAAGACGTCATTCAATGTGCTCTGAAGTGCCAGGCCGAGCACGATCGCGAAGACGCCGGAGGTGGCGATGAGTGTGCCAACGGGAAGGCTGAACACGAAGGCGATGATCGAGAGCGCCGCTCCCAGATAGATCACCGCGACCAGCAGGTCCTGAATGAGGCGTCCTTCTCTCGGCTTTCGCTCGAATATAAGGAAAAGCCTGACCGAGCTGGCGAGCACCATCGCGCTGCCTAACCACCAGGCGGACTTCGCGACGCCGATGAAGATTCGGTGCGTGAGATCCTCTGCTCGTACATCCGCTACCCAAGGAGCGACATCGTTGGCAACCAAGAGCACTGTTAGGATCGCGAAGAAAGCTATGTGAACGAAGAAGCGCAGCGCTGGTCTGCCTCTCACGACTATCCTCGCGATCACCAGGAGGCACAAAAGCGCGGTGAACTGGGCGGTTGCGTCCGACAGGATCGCGTGAAGCATCGTTAAAACCTTGGGTGTTCCACCTGTGAACCTGCAGAGTGGAGACTGAAAGCGTTTCTAGGGGAGTTCGTCAAGGAAATGTATGAACGAGGTTAGCCTTCGCAAACATCCGTCGAGCCGATCAATTGGCTAGATACAACGCCGCTCGAGCACGCCTTCATGGAGTGGTGGATCCGGCGCTAGTAACACGAAGATCGCGCTTGCATCCCAAAAAGGGCGGCACGGGCAAAACAACACTTCGCTTGGCATTGCCTCGGCGTTGGCGTTGGACCATCCGCGTCAGACTTGTAGTGGAGTATCTGGTTAATCTGGTCCGATAGCGTACAGAACCCGCTCAGTTTACAATGATTTTCACGTTTAAAGTTATTCTTAAGCTCCAGCGTGTGTAGCTTTCCCGAAGATCCGGGGGACTCATGTCTAAATTTCTCAGCGTTGTATTTTTCTTTCTCTGCGCACCGCTATTTGCGCATGCATCCGACAATGATTGGCAGGTGGCCAAGGCAACCAGCCAGGTTAAGTATTCCATTGATCAGAAGCAGTGGAGCGACCTGCATGCCGGGGATGTCGTTCCGGACAAGGCATGGATCTCAACTGGCCCTCGAGGACGTGTTCAACTTGTGCGGGGCGTGGAGCGTATTGGGCTGCAGCCGAACACCATGGCCGCGGTCACAACCAGGCCTGGCGGGTTTTTTTCTCCTCGAAAAACCGAGATTGTTCAGCAGGTGGGGGTGCTTGACCTCGAAATTGTGAAGCGAAGCCAACCACACACCACCGTTCAGACACCCTACCTGGCAGCAGTGGTCAAGGGAACGATCTTCCATGTGACGGTCGACAAGTCCAAGGCGTCAGTCACGGTCGACCGTGGACTGGTGCAGGTGACGTCGTTCGCTAGTGGTCAACGTGCCGATGTGGGTCCTCGCCAGAGCGCGACGGTGGGAAGGGAAACCGGCATGCAAGTCGCTGGAGCCGCTTCAAAGCCCTCTATAAAATCGGTCGCGACATTGGTCGCCGTCGTTCCGGCCGTGGGTACCAAGGAGCTTTCCGGGAAGCCCGACGCAGCATCCGACCGGCGGGACAAGTCGCGGAAAGGCCGCGAAGACGCCGGCGCCAACTCGTCTGACGATGGAAGGGGAAAAGGTAATTCCGGCAACGGCAATGGGAATGGGAATGGGAATGGGGGCGGCAAGGGAAGCGGCGGCGGAAACGGCGGTGGACATGGGAATGGAAACGGCGGCGGTAACAGTGGCGCCGGTGGAAATGGCGACGGTGGAGGTCGCGGCAATAGTGGCGGAAGCAGCAACGGCGGTGGCGGAAACGGCAACGCGGGAGCCAATGGCGGCGGCAACGGCAACGGAAATGGCGGTGGACACGGTAACGGTGGCGGAAACGGAAAAGGCAGGTAGTTGACCGCGCCATTTACCCAAGCGTTGACTGGCGAGGGGCATGCTGAGCTCGGGTGCCAACGGATCAACCACCTTTAGTCAATGCACGGATCACGAAAGCGCCGGTCGCGGTAGTCCTCCTTAACCTACGGCGAGGACCGATGACCTCGCCGCCGATATGCGTGAAGCGTGCATTGTCCGGCTCCGGGCTCTGTCATCGAAGTTGACGCGGCCTGATCGAGCGCATCCTTGAACGGCCCGCTATGAACCGCCGGTGCCAAATCGCGCGTCACTGCTCCGCTCATGGCCGATTACGACCAACCTCTCGTTTTCGACGCGTCTATTTTCAGCTGTCACCTCTACAGCGTGAACGATACTCGCGGGCGCAATGCCTTACGAAGATGCGTTCGGATCCCGTGAACCCAGCCACTCTGTCAACCTGTCATCATGCTCGTGAACTTCTTTGAAAGAGTTTGATTGGTCCGGTGAGGCAACGAGGAAGCTTGTCGGAAATGGCGTTGGATAGGCGGTTCGGCGTTTTTTGGAAGATGTCCCTGCCGACGAAGCCGGCCGCGATGAGAACACTGAAATAGCCCAAGCATGGAGGCATGCGGCACCGCGTGTTTATGCATTCCTCCCGAAAATAGCGCTGGCGAATTGATCCCGGCCTGCTGCTCGATCCCGAACCAGGTTTGTGGCTAACGGAAATCGTCCACGGGTGCGCCAATGGTCTGACGTCTCCTCGGACTGAAGTCGGAGGTGAGACTTTTCGTGGAACTCAAAGACCAGGCAATCATTTTACTGCGGTCCAATAACCCGAGGTAAACCTTCCATGAAAAAAACTATCCTTGCGATCGCTCTGGCTGTTTCGTCCATCATTGCCGTCCCAGCGGCTTCCTACGCGGACACCGTCGTTATCCGGACCGATGACGGTCCCCGTCCGCATCGTGGCTGGGAGCGTGGCCACCACCGTGGCTGGGATAATGATCGGAGAGCTCGCCTTGTGCATGAGGATTTTCGCCGCCACCCGTCTTGCTTCACGAAACGGGTTGTAACCTATCGGCATGGTGAGCGAGTCACGCGCACGACCAAGGTCTGCCGCTAACTGAAGCCAGGTTCTCCCCACGGAGCCGGAAAGGAAATCCACTTTCCGGCTCCGTGATTTTGGCACCTCCGCGCGAGGCTGCCATCGTTGGTGGTGCGCCAGCCGACGATGCCACACCTGACGCTGGCGGGAGGGCATTCATGCCGCCTCGCGTTTCCCGCGCAAGCCATTCCTTCAGAAAACCCTTCTCCCAACCTCTTTCCGTGGCCGAGGCGCTATTTACCCTTTCACTCTGGGGGAAGGAAGTTACCGGGATCCCCGTTCAGACGGTCCGGCGAAGGCCAAGGCTGCTCGTTCGTAGGGGATGTCTTCCATACCTCCTACCCGCGGTGTGATGTCAAAACACTAGCGACCGGACGCCGCTCGGTGAGGGCAACGCCCGCGGATGCCTTGGTCAGATTTACGCGGAAGCTTTCGCGCCCGCGCTCTTACCGGCGATTCATCTCTGCTGACGCGTGCCCCAGCTATTTCCGGACATAGCGTTCGTCGACCTCGGCCGAAACAGACGAGGCCCGCTCTCAGCGAATGTCAGGAAAACTTGAAAGCGCGATCGATCTCGCTTGGACCGCCGCGAACGTCCGCGGCCATTGCCGCCCTTCTCGCAGTCAATCGCTTTGCAACCAAGCCTCCAGGGCTTGCCGGATCGCGCGATCAGCGGGCACTGTCTGGTCGAACGCCCACCAGGTGTGAGCGCCCTGCCAGAGAGCGGCCATCCGCCAGCCCAAGAGCTCCGCCTCCCGCGGGTCCTCCGACAAGCGCCGCCCTAGCGCCGAAGCCAAGGCGCGACCCCACGCAGCGCCCCTTTCACGAAGTCTTGGGTTTCTTATGTCTTCGCGCAGTAAAAGAAGACCATCAGTGGCGTCACGTTCAGCCGTTTTGGGAGACATAAGACGCAGTAGGAGCTTAATGGCGCCCTCAGGCGTTGGATCCTCCTCTTTGTCCGCCGCCATTGTCTCCGCATCAAGACGATCCCAAGCCTGCAGAAGAGTTGCCTCAACCATGCGCTCACGGTTTCCGTAGCGCTGCACCAGGGTTGCCGCGGCCAAGCCCGACGCCTTCGCGGCACGTGCGAAGGTCAGACCGTCGGGGCCGGTCTTCATCATCGCCTCGAATAGAGTCTCGAGTACCTTCTCATCGGGGATTGTCTTGCGTCTCGTCATGATATTATATAAACGTACATTCATTTATAAATCAAGGGGTGACGATGGCGAGGATAGTTGGCTACATAGCAGCGAGTCTGGATGGCTTCATCGCGGACGAGAGCGACGAACTGGACTGGCTGTTTAAGTACGATGGAATGGATCTGGGGGAGCATGATTACGGCATATTCGTAAAAGGCATTCGCACGATCGTCATGGGTCGCGGCACCTACGACTTCATTGCGAAGGATCCCACACCTTGGGCCTATAACGAGCAACGGGTGATTGTCGTGACGTCGCGACCCATCCTGAATCCCAAGGGCTCGCTCGAGATTAGAGGCAATATAGATGACCTCATAGCAGAGCTTCGTGCTCTCGATGATGGTGATGTCTGGATGCTGGGTGGGGGGATGCTGCAGATGGCGTTCATGGAACGCGACGCGCTCGATGAGATCGAAATCTACATCATCCCAGAGCTCCTCGGCGGTGGTCGTCCTCTTTTCCCCTCCACCGGCTTCAGGTCGAGTCCAAGGCTGATCAGCGTCAAGAACCTCGACAAGGGATGCGTCCGGCTGCACTACCGTTTGCTCGACGCTTCGAGCTCCCTGGCACCGCTGTCTCGCGCCAAGCCAGCGGTCGATAACGCGTGAAGGGTCCGTATCCATCAAGGCGAAGACTGGCCTCCACTGGCCACGAGACAAGGCGGGCTTCAGCCTGACAACGACAGAGGCATGGGCGTTGTTCCCGCCACGCGGGACCCAACCCTTAACCAGCCCGCCGGGATCGACCACATGCAGGCCGCCGCTGCGCCGATGTCGCTCCTGACCGCCTGGTAACTTGTAGCCGATTTGGGACGTGATGTGCCGAACCCTTTCCACCTTCCCGCATGCACCGGTTCCGCTCGTCGACAAGACGGTTTGGCGAACGGCGCCGGCGGCGACGTTGGCCATCTCGCGGTCCAGATCGCGAAATGGCAACGCGCGAAAGGTGATTGCCGTTGCTTCCGGCGAGCACGATCCGCTTCTCAACGATCTAGGCGCCGATATTTTCGTCGACTACACGAAGAGGGCCGCCGAAGCAGTGGCGCACTATATGGACGAGCGCAAATGGAGTCAGCCTATCAAATAGATTGGGCGGTCCAGTCACGTACCATCCGCCCCCTGTCCCGGCGGTTCGGTTGAGGTTTGAGGGTGCGGAAGGCCGCCGGGGCGTTGAGACCTTTAGGCTCTCCGCTGCCGAGCAAGACGTTGGGAGACTATCTCGGCGAGGAGGAACCCGGTTGAACGCCGTTTGTTCCGAGCACTTTTTGACAAGACCCTGCTTCTCTTCCCTTGGCGCTCCCCTCGTGTCCAGACAAGGTCCAAAAATGGGCTGTCAGGAATTCCTATTCGTAGCAGTCATTGCGGTGTCCTTCGACCCCTTCTTCAAGCAGGGTTTCCCCCGGCCTCTGATCCGCCGTCCCGTAAATTTTCGCGATCGGTCGGCGGGCAGGGCTCTGCCCTTAACCCATGAAACTGGGCGGTCGGCCGCCCTTTGCGATTGTCTCTTTCAGCCCCCTTGGTCAACAGTTTGAGCCGCATTCAGCCCGCTAAGTTAGCCTCCAAAGATCTCCCGGAAGCCGACCACCAGAATGGTCGCGATCGGCACCGTGACGACGCTTATTAATCCCCAGAGGAAAAGACCTGCCGCGGTGCCGTTGATCGCGAAAGCGTGACGCAGCGCATTCCGGCGCAAAATCCACGGTGCAATCAAACCCAAGGAAACGCCAACTAGCCAGATCACGGTGATCACTCCATCATGTTGCATCGAAACCGGGTCGTATAAGTGCGAATACTGCCCTTCGCAACATCTTGCGTGGTTGTGGAACCACCGCCGCGCTGCGGTCCATGATCAACGACAGGGGTCGATGATCGATCTGGGCTTGCGAATTTTGCCACTCGCTCTGGCCAAAAAATATGGCTCGCACTATGTCTCGCGGGTTGTAACCGCCGATCAGGAAGATGCGATGATCAGCCCTCGGGACTTGGACAGCTTCGAGCTTCGCGCGCTCAAGAACTTGGTAAATGGCGAAGGCGCTTACTTAACGGAACCGATGGTCAGGCGACTGATGTTGCTGTCATTGGCCAGCCGGTCCGGCGATGGCAAGATCCGCGCCTCGGAGCTTGGAAAAGAAGTCGTACTGCAATCTCGTATGGCCCTCGTCTCGTTAGTGGAGGGTAGAGATACCGGGAAGACTTCCCCCCATCCAGCTGCGGTAGAGTGGGGGAAGATGAGAGCTCCTCACGGCCGGATCATTAACGGAGCAGGCGATTATCTGTCCAGGGATAGAATCTGGATAGCCGAGAGAGTTACAGCGCTCAAGGCCCGCCACGTGGCGCGCAGGGGAGACCCACTCGGTCGATAGCACGGTGGGCGCGATACGTTCCGACGAGACCGGTCCTCGTCTCTGGCCGTTCCTTTCCTGGTTCAATAGCTCCGAAATGGTCGATCGAGCCGTGTCAGCTCTCGGTCGTTATCAGGGGCTGGATCGGGCGGCCTACTATCAGCTCCTGGGTTTGAACTAAACCAAGTCTTCCCGTCCATGACCTGTCAGATGAAGTTTTACGCTTCCCTCGATGTCCGCGAACCGCCTGTCGCGATAGGCTGTCCACCGTGCCGGAGGACGAGAACGAAAGTAGAGTGAGGCAGCTTTCGTTGACCTGAGCCGCGCGACAACGCGCGGCTCCGGATTGTCTCGACCGCTCAGCGACTCCCAGGCAGCATCTGGCTTTGTCGCAGGTCGTCGATCGACTGTTCCCGCGACGCCCGTTCGTTCATTGGGCGATCCCCTTCGGACACGTCGCGCTGATGGCCCGTCGGGACCACGTCGTCAACGATATCGTCGGGAAGGTTCTCGGCCAGATCGTATCCACGCACGCGCGGCGACGTCGCCTGCGTGGTTCTCGTGTAGCGGCCGACGCCGGTGGCGCTGCGTGCGGCCGTCTCGGCGTGGAAGACGTCGTCCTCAGACCCGATGGCCTGCTGGCCGCCTCCGGCCGTCCAGCCTTCCTCTCGCCAGAGGTCCGCGCGCTCGTCCATATCGATTGAGCCTTCATTAGCGAGAATGTCGTGCGCCGTGTCGTAATTGCTCTGGTCTACGGACACCGAAACGAGAAAACCGCCCCGGCGGAGACCTTCAGCGTAGACGTGCCGGTCTTCGTCCGGGAAGAACCAGTCGCCTAGGCGTGACCAGAACCCGGACCCTTCCGCCGCAGCTGCAGGTCCTTCGCCCTCCGCTTCGTAGCCCGGCATTAGGCGGACGTCGGACACCCCGGCCGACTTCAGTTTGTCGATGGCCGTCTCGGCCTCGCTTCGGCTGTCGAAGAACGCTGTGAGCGTGCTCCTGGCGAGGCCGCTGGCAAAGGTTGGCGCGCCTTCATTGTAGATGTTGGTCATCATGCTCCTCCTACGTTTGGTGAGGAGCCAACGGGTGTCGAAGCTGAATGTTCCGAGCTGGCTTAGGGGTCGAGGCAAGGGAACCGCGTCTCGCACAGATCGCCTTGCGGACTCGTCATGCGATCACACCCCACCGCGAGACGACGGCGCAGTCGAGCAAAGCTGGCTCCCGCGCCCAGCTGGTCGACGAGTGCCTTTCGCTCTAGGCTGTCCCGGCGATCGCATCTGACGCATACGACCTCGATAATCGGCTGACGGAAGTCCCTTAGTTTAGGCCCGGGTAGGTTGTCGGGTCGAGGGCGACGTTTTCCCAATCTCTAGTCCTTGCACGCGATCTGGCGGCTGATTACCGCATGTAAAATTGACAGGCAAGACGTGAGCTGTAGCCTACTATCGTCATAGCGGCCTCGACTGTTGGAAACCGGATCGATGGCAGAGTAAGCCACGATCGACACAGATGTTGCCGACTTTTTTGAAACAGCATCGTGCCCTAAGTTCTTCGTTTATGAAGCAGTCGAGGTCGTGTCGGAGCCAAGCTCGGCCACGACGCGATCGAAGCGGTCCGAATGTTTCGTGAGCACGCCGCGACCGTACAGAAAACGCGCTTGGCTCCCGGCGAATCTTGAAAAACCGTTTCGCTCAGCCCCAGAATGCAACATCGTCAAAGCACACTACGCAGCGGTTTTCGGCAATTTAGCAGCGATTTCCGCAGCTTCGAGTCGAGCTGAGGTCTTGTAAGGATAGTGCTTCCAGCACCACCAATCCTGGGAATCGGCTGTGCAGAAGCCAAAGCCAGCCCAGTCGCCGCAGTGGCACTTATGCGCGACCAGTTTTGGTGCCCGTTGTAAAGTCTGTCGATTGATGTCGCTCATAGGAAACTCCTCTCAGGGCTGGTGTGACGTCGCATGCAAATTAAAGATCACGATCGAATTTGGGCTTCCAACCGCGCGTCATCCCTTGGCTCATTGCCGCCTCGGCCAAAGTCAGTTGCAGGCGCAAGTGCTTTATGTCTCCCAGAAGCGTCGCTATTGTCGCCTTGGCATCCTCATCGTGGTAGGCGAGGGCCGCTTCGACTTCATAGCTGTTCGCCAAGGCTTGAGCCGACTTACTGCACATGCCGGGCATTCCTCATGAGCAAATAGAATGCCTCGATGACGTCGCTCTCATCGCCGGAGTAGTCGAACCACAAGGGCTTGCTCATAAGCTGTTCGTAACCGACGGCGTTGAAGTAACCGCACGCTCTGCCGCTCCTTGGGTCAAAACCGATATCGAATGAACCAATGGGCGCGCCGGAACCCATGTCGTACACATCCACAGAGCACAAAGCCCAGCTCGGGTAGCTTGGGATCATGAGAAGGACCGCCATCAAAAGCGGATGAACCTCCGCGAGCGTTGCCTCGCGCGGGGTTGCCCAGTATGTGCCTGTCTCTTCGTCAGCCCGCGGCTGTCCGCTCGGCGTCTTGGTCATCGCCGTCATCCCTTTAAAGAATTGAATGTTCCTATTATGTTCTCTTCTGGGGAGGAGTCAACAATTTTGGCGACGACGGGTGACAACGTCGACGAGCCCCAAACCTCGACGATACTCAGGCTCCTCCGCCACCGGGGGTATTTGTCGGTCTACCGTCACCAGCCGTAATCCAAGCGCTGTCGGCAGTGCCGGCATTTCTTGCAGGTTGTGAAGCCGTGTCGGCATCAGTGACGTCGACGGTCCGCCAACGTACTGATGATATCGGCTGAAAGCAAAAGTCTGGCGAGAACGTTTCGCGGTCCACGGAATGTCAAATGCAATTGCCCAGCGCCAAGATCGGCGTAAGGTATGCTCTCGCATTGACGCCTTTTGAGGAGGAGACGCAATGTTCCAAGCGTTCGATAGTCGTGGCAAGCAACCGCTCGGGCCGGAAGAATTTTCCATGGTCCAAGGTCTCGTAAAAGACTACTGCAGCGAGAGGTCCCTTGAACTGGCCTGCGCCGAAGCTCAAGAGGCAGCGAGAGAACTCCTCGGCTGGTTCCAGCTCGGCGTCACGGATCGGAACCGCCTAAGGGAACTCTTAACTTCGCGCAAGACAGATACGGCCTCGTGAGCCGGCCTGAATGGAGAGAGGCGTCGCGGCTCAGGCTGGAAGAGGCCGCGGCCCATTTCGTCGTGGACCGGGTAGATAAGAGGACATCCTCGGCGCGATCGTCGGGGAGTTAGGCCGGCTCCGCGGCGCGCCTGAACTCAACCTAAACCCGGCCGACGGCCGCAGCCAATCGATCCGCTCGTCCAAGTCGCCCCAACCGCAGGGTTGGCCTCCCGCCGCACGACAAGGGCTCCTGCGTGTCTCTCGGACGCCGCCTTTGCTTCGGCGATCGCGTCCGCCTCGCTGCCCCCGGCGATTGTCTCCCAAGCTCGGACTGGATTTCCGCGGGGATCCAGGTTGTGGGCGAATATCCGCGATGATGCGAACGTGCCCGGCATCACGGGGTGCCGTGATTCAGGCTAGAGAGCTGTTCGATCAGGTGCGGCCCGTCTTCCGTGCGCTCATCGTGGGACGTACCTCTGAGTTTAAAGCGAGTTCGCAACGCCTCGTCTGCCGTTGCCTCCACACGCTGGCCGCAGTCGCCGCCAAGAGGTGACCGCTTTGGACGATCGTGACGTTCATCGGCGCGCCGTTGAGATCGTTCTTGATACTGGGCGACGCAACTCTTTTTCCTACTCGGAATTGGCCGCTCGCGGGACCCGCGCGGTGTCGTCCGCTTCGTCGTTCTCGGCATGGGAAATCTCGGTCTTGCGCCCACCGCCACTTTCGAAATCGGACGGCCGAGGCGAAATCTCGTCGTCCGCCCGCAGCTCGGCGGTTCTCAAATATTCTTTGCGTTCGTCCATCGTCTTCACTCGCGGCTCGCGGTCTGAGGGGCCGGGATATGGTCCCTTGCGTCAGCACGACCTGTCTCCGGGTCGGCATCGGTTACGCCATCGCCGGCCTCGCGGCTACCACCCATGTTGACCGGCGGAGCGCGCCGGTCGTCGATATTACTTTCGGGAAGCTCGTCGTCTTGGGTGTCTTCGTTAAGGGACTTCGGAGGAAGCTTTGCCGAGCTCGGAATGGAATTCGATGTCATTTGTGTTCTCCTTCTGAAAAGGGAACTCGCAGCTCAGGCAGCGGTTCCCAAACGCTCGTGCGCCCAGGGCGTTTGCCAGTTGGAGAGCCGTCCCGCTTCTACCGAGTTGCCAGATAGCGATCCGTCGATGCGAAGAGCGTGGCACCCAGCAGAAATTGAAAGACCTCGCGACTGCGCCGGACGTCATGCTCGTCCCAAGCAAAGACATTCTCGATACGAGTTCGCGTACTCCGTCGTTGTCGCCATGTGGCGGTTGAGGTCGGGCGCTCCGTCCTTCGACCACACCGCTCCGCGCTCGCCCTCGACTTTCGCGGCATCGACCGCGCTTCGCGCTACTCTTGTCGCGTCCTCGTCCCCGGCGGGGTCCTTGACCACCCCACGTGCTGACATCAAGTCGGACACGAGGCGTTTGCGCTCATCCTCAGGCAGGTGAGGGTTTGTCTTCCGCCAGGGACGTCCGCGCACAACGATGTAGCGGCCATCCGGCGTTTCTAGGTCGCACCGCTCTTGGTCAGGGCTGCTGATCTAACGGATTGACGCGCCGGAGCCGAAAGAAATATCGCCGCTCGTCGCCTTCGACGACCATCATGCCAGCAATCTCGTCGTCTCCGATGCGCCGAAAGAAGTCGACGATGGGCTGCCGGTCATAGACCATCGCCGCCGTCTCGTCTTCATCGACTGTCCTTAGTTTTACGGAGGCAGTCGTGTCGCGGGCACGCACCAGCTTGTTCAACCGAGAAAACCAGTTTCGAGCGACGGACGTCTTGGCGAAGTCCGCGAAGCGGATCACCGTTCGGATCGGGAAGAAGGCCGGCTCGATGGGTACAAGGCGTCTTGGCCGCCATTGAAACAGCAGCGCGTCCGCCCTGAGGTCGGGGTGAAATTTCTTGCCGAACCACTGCAGGTTTTCCAACACGCCATCCAACGGATGTCCCGATGGAATGCCTTCACCCCACCACACGCCAGTCAACTCGGTCGGGACAACGGGCGGCAGCGAAGCAAACCAGGCGATCTTTTCAGACTGTAGGCCGTCCGACATACCAGCTCCTACCGTTGATAGGTGAGGGCGATGCCGAACAGGTGGGGCGCTCGTCTGCCGTTTCGTTGGCCATCGCGAGAAATCGGAAAAACCGCGATGTTCACCATCCCTGTTGCGTCCGATTGACACGGCCCGCGCTCAGAAAAGAAATGTCGAGCCTTCGAGATGGTTCCCGCAACGAAACAAGGAACAACGACGCACGATAAGAATTGGTCGTCATGAAGAGGGTCGGGATTGGCGTCCTCGCTCGAACTGAGACATTACCCTCAATTCGCTCTCTGCGTGTCCATCACGGGCCACACGTTTTGGTGCTCTAATTTTCAAACACGACAGTAACACCGGGCTTGACCATGCTGCTGAGCTCCTCAACGTCCCAATTCGTAAGTCGGACACAGCCGTGAGACCCTGCTTTGTCGATCAATGACGGTTCCGGCGTACCGTGGATGCCGTATGTCGGCTCGGAAAGATCGATCCAGACGGTACCCACGGGGTTGTTAGGGCCACTTGGAAGAGTGAGCTTTGACTTGTTCTTGCCTTGCTGGAAGTTGATTTTTGGATTGTACACGTATGGCGGATTTCGAGCCACACCGTTGACCTTGTGCTTTCCCGAAGGCGACGGGTTATCCTCGCTGCCGATGGTTGCCGGATAAACGGCCAAGACCTTGTCGTTCTCGCCGTAGGCGACCAGCTCGCCGGCCTTTCGGTGGGCCTCGATCCGCTTTACGTTGCCTGTCCGGGGAGCGCCGACAACGGCGACAGACAGTGTTTCGCCAGGTATGAACCGCGCCGTGGGGTTCAGCGCACGTATCAGGTCCACGTCCATATGGAAGCGCTCCGCCAGTTTTTCGGCCACGCTGGTATATCCGAGATGGGCCAGTTTCGCCTGCTCCGAATAGTCTTTCGGTATCTCTGGGACGATGTCATCGCCGTCATCGGCCGCGATCGTATACGGCCCGATAACACGCTGGTCGTCAGACAGACGTGTTACAATTTCTTCGTCTAGGTTCCCGTCGACGGGGAGCCCCTGCAGCAGTTCGAAGCCTGCGATGGCCTTCCTGACGTTTGCTCCATCCAATCCGTCAATAACGCCCGGCGACGCACCTGCACGATCTAACAAGACCTGAAGATGTATGACCGCGGGATCGGGCTTGTCTGTCGGGGGGTGTTCCAGACTCTTGTCAGACAAGACCGAGGAAAGATTGACGCTGTTGATCTCTTGTGGGGAGAGGTCTTGGGCGTGAACGACCCCCACGGATGCGAGGGCGATAACTGAACCGAGGACGATTTTTTTCATCATCCCGATTAATCGCGCGGACGCGCCCGCGGTTCCACGCGTGCGGGACGAAGTACTAATTTCTAAAGAAGAAGGCCTGAAGCGTTCTCCGATGCCAGTTGCGGGTGAAAGGACAGGCCAAATGTACCACTTGCGTGTTCATGCGGCATCGTCTCGAATGTTGGTGATCTCCGTCTCCACCAGAAGGCACGACCGATCCGCAGTGCCCAGCAAAGCGTCAGCGACGTTCCCGTACGAAAGTCGCTCACCTGCTCGTCGACTGACACCCAGCACTATCAAATTGTAGTCGCCACTGCGCGCGCAGCGAAGAATGTCGAGTTCGGGCGACGAACCCTGACGCAACAGCTTTTCGGGCTTGATGTCGAAATACGCTGCAGCGGCGTCGATTTGTCGGAAAGGATCAGCCTGTTTGCTGAGTTGGTCGGTAATCCGCGATACGCCCTGCAGTTTGCGTTCTTCTTTCACGAAAACCACCGCGCAGTGTCCACCGCTTGCCTTGGCAACAGCAAACGCGAACTCCGCTGCGCGCACCGACCGCTGGGTATCGCTGACAGCGACCAGAATGCGAAGTCGGTTACTTTTTTCTGGCATTTGTCCCCGGGAAGACACGATCGCCGTTGTGCCGGCGAATTTCTCCGCGGTTGCCTGGATGGTGGGACTGAAGCTCCCGTCTGAACGCAGGACGGGTTCCACGCCAGCAAATAGCAAATCATGGCCCGACTTCGAAATCTCGGCCAATGCGCTCTCTAGGTCCACGTCCTTAGCGAATTCCGTAACGCGGAGCGCAGAAGTCTCTTCGCCGTCGGCTCTGACCGTTTCCGACGCATGCCTTTCGAGCATAGGGATTAGCGCATCCCGAACCCCCTCCGAACCTGGTCTGCCATCAGAAGTGGCGTCGGAGTCCTTGTCGGAAGAGATGTCCAAAGTCGTTACCGGCATGTTCCTCGAAGCTCCAAGCAGACCCGCGATTCTGGCAGCCAGCTGGCTGTTCGACGATCCATCAGAGACAAGCACCGCCCGCTCGAACTGCTTCAAGAAGCTGCCTTTCTCGAAATCTTCCCGTTCTAGTCGCTCCTTTTCCTCTTCCCTGAGGGGCAACCGCGCCAGCGCCCAACGCAACGTTGGAGGCATCGCCATCGTTGTAATGACGGCCATCGCCACGATGACCGAGAACAACTCCTCGTTCAAAACCCCGACGGAAAGACCGATCGTCGCAACGATAACCTCGGTCGATCCACGCGCGTTCATTCCGCACCCGAGCGCCAACGCTTCGGGATTAGAGAGACCGCTGGCCTTGGCGGCTGCAAAAGCTCCGCCGAACTTGCCAAGCGAGGCAATCAAAACGACGACCAAAGTGAGGAGGATGATTTTGGGATCACCAAGGACGGTGAGATCGGTTTGCAGTCCCGTAAGTCCGAAGAAGACCGGCATGAATAGCGCCGTAGTGAGGCCGCGTAACTGGACATCAATCTGACGGGTCAGGATTGGGGACTCGCCAACCAGGATGCCGGCAACAAATGCTCCGAGGACCGTGTGCACCCCGATCGCGTTGGTGATCATCGCCATTCCGCCCATTATGGCGATGATGGCACTCAAAACCGGGAGATCGCTTTTGAAATTGTCGTTCGTCCAGCGGATGATCTCGAAAACGATACGGCGTCCGATCGTGAAGCTGAAGACCATGAAAGCAAGGGTGCCGGTCACGCTCTTCGCCAAGGTGAGCGGGTCGACGGTGCCGGTTTTTGCGAGTCCGAACGTGACCGCTATGATGATCCACCCGAGCGTGTCGTCGATAATGGCCGAAGCGACTATCAACTGACCGATATTCCGCCTCATGAAATCCATCTCTCGCACGACCGATGCGACGATCTTCACCGACGAAATAGATAAGGCCGTTCCAAGGAACAGAGATGCGACCAGCCTTTTATCTGGGTCGGGAAGAAGGTCGGCCGGCATGAACTGGCCAAGCGCAAATCCTGCCGCGAAAGGGATGGCTATTCCGGTTAACGATACCCCTGTCGCTGACCTTCTAAGCTTCCTGGCAAGTGCAAGATCGGTTTCCATCCCGGCCAAAAGCAATAGAAACAAAATGCCGAGCTGCCCGATCGCGTTGCTCATGCTTTTTTGTGCCTCGTCCGGCGGAAACAACCGAACCTGAAAGTCGGGGAGGAGAAGCCCGAACAGCGAAGGGCCGAGGATTACCCCGGCGATAATCTGGCCCATGATAGAGGGCTGGCCGATCCTCACCATGAGTTCACCCAAGAGGCGGCCCGACACCACGAGAACGACAATTTGAAGCAAGAATAGAGCTTCGGACGGCCCTGCGGGCTTATCGGAGCCGGCCGCCAACGCCGCGGTGACGCCGGTAGAAAGAAAAGCGAAAGCTAGTAGGAAGTGCAGTGTAGCGAGAAATTTGAGATGCTTCGTCATTTGATCGCTCGATTGAGGCTGATCCTAACGATCAATCGGGCTAGACGGTTCCATATGACATCTACGCAGTCGTACACACGGACCGATGTAATCGCGGTCGCGGGCGGTTCGGTTTTTCTCTTCGACGATGCTGACCTTTCGCCAAACAAATATGAGCTTGCGGAACCGCACTGGTAATCTGCGGGGCATGGTTGGACCGGGCGCTTTCCGCCGATAGCTGAAGCTCGCAAACTTGGTGTTCCGAACGCTATCCTGGATGGAGAAGCAGCGGTGCTGGACGATGAAGGCCGGTCGGATTTCGGTGCGCTTCAGCGGTCACTGGGTGGGCGAGGCGGCAAGCTGCCATCTTCGAGTTCAATTTACGTCGCCTTCGACCTGCTGTATTGTGATGGCCATGACCTGCAGACGATGGAAGTATCGAGCCGCCGACATCTGCTTGAACAGCTGCTTGCTGATCGCGATGGACTGATCCAATTCTCGGAGGAAAACGACGGTGAGGGCGGCGCGATCTTCCGAGCCGCGTGCGGACATTGCCTCGATGGCATCATCTTCAAGGATGCGGACAGCGCCTACAGGTCGGGACGGACTGCCGATTGGATCAAGGTGAATTGCATTGCCTCGGAGAGCTTTTTCATCGTTGGTTACGAGAAAACGTCGACAGCCCGAAACGGCCTGGGAAGCTTGCTGCTAGTGGCCCGAAAATGACCGACTTAATATGTCGGCTCCGTCGGAACGGGGTTCAAATACAACGACGCGGTCGAACTCCGCGCGAAGACGATCAAAGCCCCGGCGACCGCCGACCTAGCTCCCAAGCATCGGAAGATGATGGATCAGCTAAGTGCCGCCAAGGGAAAGGACTTTGATGACCCGTACCTCGATATGCGGCGCAGGCACATATGGAGGCGGTAGGGCTTTTTCGAACCTACGCTGGATCGGGAGACAATCAGACGATTGTGGGATTTGCAAAGGAAACGCTTCCAGCACTGGAAACGCATCTTGCTCATGTGGAGATGCTCGTGGTCACGGAATAACCCGTTGATTGCTACCTGGCGGACACCCCACCAGGCAGCAATCAGGCTATCGTTTCTGAACATATGTTTCGTTTGGGACTTGGGGAAAACATCTCGCCACAACCATGTCAATGATATCCCGCCGTGAACATGACCTTGGTGTACCGGACATGCGCGATAATTGGCCAGCTCAGCTCTCCAGAGGAAGCCGACCTTCCAAGCTGAAGCGGAAGCCGAGCGGCTCATACTCAAGCTTCACGTCGCCGTTGAAGTATGGTGCGACCATCCGGCGGATCAACTGCGTCCCAAAGCCTGTTTTTTCTGGCACGACGACGGGCGGGCCTCCGGTCTCCGACCATCGAAAACTGAACTCGCCGGTCTCTCGCAAGCTCCACTCGATCTCCACAATGCCGGAATCACCTGAGAGCGCTCCATACTTTGCAGCATTCGTCGCCAGCTCGTGAAGCGCGAGTGACAAACCCATCGCCTGACCAGCATCCAATTTTCGCGGCGGGCCCCTTGTATTGAAACGTCCCACTCCCGAATCGTGTGGCGCTAGCGCATTGGATACGATTTCCGTAATGTCCCCGACGTTGCCTTGCGCTGTTGTCAGGAGGTCCTGTGCCCGTGCCAACGCCACAACTCGCTTCGAGATCGCTTCCTTGGCATCGTCGAGCGTGACAGCGTTTCTCACAGATTGAGATACGATCGCCTGAACGATCGAAAGTGTATTTTTGACCCTGTGAGCCGCCTCGGCCATCATGCCAGCACGGCGGGATTCCTCCGCCTTTATCTCGGTGAGGTCCTTCGTCACCACGCCAAACCCGGCGATCGCACCATCGTCGTCCCGAATTGGAAACATCGTGTACAAAGCCGGCACAAGGTCACCGCTTTCGAAGTGACGCAGACGAATTTCTTGTTCGCAGCTTTCTCCGGCCCTGACGACCGGCACGACCTGTTCCCGAAAGAGAATATGATCATCCGGCGCGATGTAATCCATCACCCTTGGCGGAAGAGGCTCGCCCTGTCGCAGGCCGACCAACTCCCGGGCGGCGTCATTCAAGAACAAGACGTTTCCGTCCGTGTCGGCGATGCCGATGAAGTCCGACGCCTGCCTGACAACGCGCTCGAAATTCGCCTTCGCCCGCTCGGCGCGCACCGCACGTTCAAGTAATTCCCGTTGATTGGCGACAGTTCGTCTCAGTTCAAGCTGGGCCATCGCCTGACGGGCGAGAAAGCGGAGCATTTCCACTTGTTCGGCCGTGAAATCCCGTATCCTGTAATCAAGGACACAGACCGTGCCAATCGGAAACCCATCGGTAGTTTTCATGAGGGCACCGGCGTAGGACCGTATGTGGGGCGCACCGGTTACCAAGGGATTGCAGTCCAGACGGTGATCCGCGGTGGCATCCGGAATGACAAGCACATCTTCCTCGAGCAGCGCGTGACGGCAAAAAGCGGTTTCGAGTGGCGTTGACCGAACACCCAGACCAATCTCCGCTTTGAAAAACTGCCTTGTTGTGTCGACCAGATTGACGACCGCGATCGGTGCGCCGCAAAACCGCGATGCCACCGCGGCAATATCGTCAAAATCCTGTTCGGTGGGCGTATCAAGGACGTTGAATGACCTTAATGCGGCCGATCTTTCGAACTCGTTCCATCCCGCGGGCACGATTTCGAATTCCGGTGAGTGTTCATCGAGCAACTTGGCCATTCCTTTTAATCGGCGGGTCATGCAATCTGCCGCAGCTTGGTGTATCACTGATCAGCCAATGCGTTATCTCAAAACGGCGTTATTTGTTCGTTCGAGAAACGGGTCTAATCCCGGAACCTTGTGAGCAGGACGCAAGTTGGACCGTGACGGGCGCTTGTTGTGCATGGTGATATGCCCTATCTCCTGCATCCGAGCCGTCGGAAAGGAAGTCGCTGTCCTGCCGAGCGACGAACGCAGAGTGCCAGAATGACCGCAGTCCCGAACTTCGCCGCCATTCTTAGTGGCATGCCGCAACCGTATCTCGTTCTCGACGGAAACCTCGCGATCGTAGGTGCAAGCGACAGTTACTTGGCTCTGACCTCCCGCACCCGCGAAGATATAGTCGGCCGCCATATCCTTGAGGCCTTCCCGGAGAACCCGGACGCTCCGGGAACGGTCGAGCAAGGGCCTCTCGAGGTGTCGCTCAAGCATGTGCTCCAGACGCGCAAGGCCCACGAGATGGCGGTCATCCAATATGACATTCCTCGGTTGGGCGGAGGATTTTCCCAAAAATTTTGGATGCCGATCCATACTCCAGTTCTCGACGACACAGGAGCGGTGAGTTTCATCATTCAAAATCCGATGGATGTAACGGAAAGCGTGTTGCGAAATAGGGAGGCGGACGCGAGGCTGAGGGTCGCCCTTCACGCTGCCGACCTGGCCACTTGGGAATACGAACCTGAAACTGACATCTGGAGGCGTAGCCAAATCGTCGACCAAATGTTCGGTTTTGCGGTAGGCGAGGCTGGTCCGGTGGCGGCTCCGTTCTTTGCTCGCATGCACCCGGATGACCTTGTCCAAATCCGGGCGAACCTCGCGGCCGTGGCAGGATCGCCAGATCAAACTGCCTTCGTTTTCGATTATCGGATCGTGCTACCGGACGGCGCGGTGCGGCACATTGCTTCGCGAGGCGAAATACTGCGAACCGCTGGCGGCAAGGTAAGGATGATCGGTGTCCTGATGGACGTGACCCCGGATAGGGTCCGTCAAGCCGAGCTGGAGGAGGCTCTGAAAGCACAGGAACGACTACTCGCTGAACTCAATCATCGGGTTAAGAACAGTCTCCAACTCGTCGTAAGCACCCTTCGATTGCAGGCGCGTCGTCTCCACTTTCCTGTAACGGCCGCCGCGTTTGACGAGGCCATCTCCCGGGTCCGGGCGATAATTTCAGTGCACGAGCGTCTCTACAGGGCGGGAAATGCCCTCAGTGTCGATATGGCTACCCATCTTCACAAACTTTGCCTGGACATTGTAGGCGCGGATCATGAAGGTCGCATGACCGTCGACGCGGAGGAGGTCGAACTGACGCCGGAGAGGGCCATTCCGGTCTCGGTGATCATCAACGAAATTTTGACGGCCGCGCTTTCTCGGGCGGAGACGTTGGACGAATACGAGGTACAGATCATGCGCCGCGGCGATAACGGCCTTGACCTGTCTATCACTGTCAGTGGCGGCAAGAAGCCAATCGTCCTGACGGATTTGAGTAGAAGGCTGATTGGTTCGATGGTGGCTCAGGTCGGTGGGGAATTCGACGATAGTCAGCATGACGATCGCTATCGCGCTGTCCTCACACTCCCAAGGGAGGCTTGATGCTGCTCAGGGTGATGATCGTTGAAGACGAAATGCTTCTGGCCATGGACTTGGAAGACATGCTCCGAGACGCCGGACACACGGTGGTCGGCCAGGCCTCGGATATGCACCAGGCGATCTCCCTCGCCGAGAAGGTTCAAGGCAAAGTCGACGTGGCCATCATGGATGTCAATCTGGCTCGTGGATCGAACGGCATTGTGACAGCAGGTGAACTGCGCCAACGATGGAACATCCCTTCGCTGTTTGTCTCGGGCAATCTGGACGAAGCGACGCGTGAGGTGGCTCACCAGTGGAACCCGATCGGCTTCGTGGGCAAGCCGTACTCCGAACGAGAGGTCCTCAGGTGGCTAAAAATTGTCTCGTCACAGCGGAGCGGAGCCGAGGTCAAAGATTAGGAGCTGGGTGTCGACGCGCAGAAAATATTGGGCCTGACTCTGGTGGGGAGGCAACTGGATCAACTTCATGTGTTAGACAAATAGTTGAGTCTTAGACGGCATAAGCAGCGCAAATCTTGAAAACGCCGCGCGTCGGCTTAGCTTACCTATATTAATAAACAAAAACTCCACACTCGATCAGGCCAATGAAAGCTATCGACATTTTCGAGCCAGTTAGCCGGGTCGATGACCTGATCATCACCCAGCGACTGGCTACCGAGACAGGTCGTCCAAGCGACTTCGAGGGGGAGGCGAGAGTTCTTTCTGAGCTCGCTGAGCTACTGAATAAATCTCCGCGCGTCGTTCTGCAGAAGCTTTCGGATGCGATCTTGGAATTATGTCGGGCAAAATCGTCTGGAATAACGCTTCTCGAAACGAGCGAAGATGGCGACGTTCTGCGTTGGATCGCGACCTCCGGCGGGTTTGCGCCGATGGTCGGCGGAACGATGCCGGTCGCGGCGAGCCCTTGTGGCACGGTGATCGATCGCGATCAGGCGTTGATGATGAGCGAGCCCGGCCGATTTTATCCCGCGGCCCGAGACTTGAGGCCTTACATAAACGAGATCATCCTTGCGCCTTTCTATGTCAGCGGCCGCCCCATCGGCACGGTGTGGGGGATTTTGCACGAGGACGGCGATAAGTTCGATGCAGAGGACATGCGGCTCCTGAGGAGCCTGTCGAGGTTCGCGGGGGCGGCCTACACGCTTGCAGACGCTCTCAAGCAGTCTCACGATCGCGAAAGCGCCCTTGAGGACAAGAACGCTCAGCGGGTGGTGCTCGCTCGAGAGCTTACGCATCGGATGAAAAACCTACTCTCCATCGTTCAGGCCATCACCGCGCAAAGTCTGCGAAACGCGCGCTCTGTAGAGGAAGCCCAAGAAGCCGTCATGGGACGTATATCGGCACTTGGTCGGGCCCAGGACATTCTCACCCAATCCGATTGGGTTGATACCGAGATCGATCAAGTCATCTCTTCGATACTTGACCTCCACGATAGCAGGTCAGGTCGGTTTGACGTGCGCGGTGATCGATCCGTGGTCCTCTCGGATCAGCAGGGCCTGGGGCTGGCTCTGGCACTTCATGAACTTGCCACGAATGCGATCAAGTACGGAGCACTTTCAAATGAGGCCGGACGAGTAACCATAACGTGGCGGGCCTCCGCTGGCGGAGAGTTTTCGCTCGATTGGGTAGAGCACGGCGGACCGCCGGTGGTTGCGCCGACGCGTACCGGATTTGGATCGCGACTTATCGAAAAGATGGTGGCCCCGCACTTTCAAGGGAATGCATCGCTTCATTATCCTCCCGAGGGTGCACGATTTCAGTTGAGCGGCCGATTGGGGAACGAATAGCAGCTTTGGCCCCTTGGAGATTGGGCATCTGGATAGCAACTGAAGGTGCGGGATGGCGTCAGCCGAGCGATATCGATCGGGCCGCTTAAATCCAGATACGAAGTAGCGCTCAAACCCATAAGGGTTTGTGTCAAGCGGCTGTCGACGGGCATCCAAGGCCGCCATGTGGAAGCGTTTGCCCCCAAAGCCGGACTACCGCCGAGAAACGCCTCGTATAAAGTGTAAGTTTCTTCAGCTAGCGATCAGTGACCGGACTTCAATGGTCTCGTCGAACAAGTCGCTTAGCATGTCCAATACGGCATAAACCCTGTCGGACTTCACAGAATAATAAACTGCCTGAGCATCACGCCGTGTGGACACCAGGTCCATTGCTCGAAGTTTGGCCAAGTGCTGGGAGAGAGCAGACTGGCTCAGGCCAACAGTCTCGGCGAGCTTGCCGACGCCCATCTCTCCATCTCGTAATGTCGTCAAAACTTGTAAACGGCTTGCGTTCGCCATGACGTTCAGCAAGTCGGCCTTTTCGGTGAAGTAAGTCATTGGGGTTCCTTGTAGGAAAGCCGGACTCAGGTCGCTAATAAAACGTTTCCGAATATTCCTGATTCGGTCAACCGGTGACATCAAAACTCGGTTACCGAGTGGTTTCCTTAATCGCTTGGGTCGCGGAATTGTCACTCTTTTCCGGTCGGCCCAACTTATCCAATGATCGGAGCTCGTTCGTTTAGCCAAACTGCACAAGGCGCTCGTACGGACAGCGTCCAAGCACCCCAAATTCCCCACGGGCCACGACCTTTTCGACCGAGCTATTTGGAAACGAAGTGCCCGATTCAGGTTTTTTTACGTGGACCTTCCCGAGAACGTATTGTACGCCGACAACGCCCTGGCAACGCTTTTTGGCGTCGACCCTGCCGAAGCCGAGCAGGGCCTTCCAATCGAGGTTTATCTCGCGAGGGTGCATCCTCAGGACGCGCCGATCCTGGCAAAGGCGATCAGTGACAGCATCATAGCACATCGGCCGCAACAGCAGTCGTACCGGGTCTGTAATTCCGAAGGCGTCTATGTGACGGTGATGTGCTTTGGTAGGGGTTTTCGTGATGCGAATGCGAGCCCGTACGATACGTCGGAATTGTGGTACCCGCCGACAGCGAAGATGATCATTGAGTGGCGACCAGGTTCATGTCCTGGACTTGAGGCGGCTTCCACCTGTATGGCGCGCGAGCCCATAATTGGAAAGCTGCTTCTCGATTTCGATCTTGTCGATCTTGTCGATCACCGACCATACTTCCACGATTTTCGCGTTGGCAAATTTGTAGATCACTTGTTCCGTAAACGAAATCTCTCGCCCGTTCACGGGGAGCCCGACAAAGCTGCCGATCGGTGAAGCTCGAAATTCCAGACGCGCCATCGGTAACGGCGGCTCGCACACGATCTTCGTTGCTTGGGAGTGGAGGTCGGGGACGGTTTTGAAGTCATCGAGCAGCATGTTTCGGTAGCCGGCGAGGCCGAAAGGGCGCTCGTTATGCCGAACATTCTCATCTACAAACTGTCCAAGCTCGTCCCATGCTTGCCGGTTAATTCAAGGTGGATTGCTCAATCGCCAAAGCCGACTTTTCACCACGAGATAACGGCCATCGGGGTGTGAGGGTAGTGTAGGGTCGCGGTGACGGCATCCTGTCGGCTCGCTGTTTTCAATATGTAACTAGAGCGTACGCACATGCTGGCCAGCGCGATGAAGGCCCGGAAGGACTGCTAAACCTTGTCGCCGCGCTTGAGCCAGCTACATTTAGAAGTCGAGCCCAACCTTTAACCCACTTAAAAATATTTTCAACCAGGTCACCGCCTTAGCCGCGTTCGCTACCAAATTGATTCGTTTCGCTAAATTTTCGAATCTCTAATCCACGCCGTAAGATTCCGGTTTCCAAGGCATCTTGACGCCGTCATCGATACGGAACAGAAAGAGAACAACCGAGTTTTCACGGCATGATGTCGTACCTGTCCACCGCGACTTCCAGAGGATTCGTGACCGATGTCGGCTGCCCGCGAGCTAGCCATCGCTGAACTGCGCGAACGCATCTCCTCGATCGAGGGCGGCGTAGCAAAGAAGGCTGGCTGTCTGCCATTTGGTGTCCCGGAGATCGATGCCGTACTCCCGGGCGGCGGCCTGGCATACGGGGCACTGCATGAATTCGCCGGTGGTGGGTCAGGCACCGTCGACGGTGCGGCGGCCGCTCTCTTCGCCGCAGGTGTTGCCGCAAGGACGAAGGGCAAGATCGTCTGGTGCCTGACAAGGCCCGACCTTTTCATGCCAGCGCTAGCGCAGGCAGGCCTCCATCCCGACCGGGTCATCTTCGTCGAGGCCGGCAGGGAGGAGGACGTCCTCGCCAGCATGGAGGAGGCTCTCAGCTACGGTCGCCTCGGCGCGGTCGTCGGCGAGCTCGTCCGCCTGCCAATGGTGTCGTCGCGAAGACTGCAGCTCGCCGCGGAGAAGTCCGGGACACTCGGGATCGTGGTGCGGCGTTGGCGACGGCAGACTGAAGCGAACGACTTCGGACAGCCGACGGCGTCGGTGACGAGGTGGAGGGTGAGCGCGCTGCCATCGGACCCGCTGCCCGTGCCGGGTGTGGGGCGAGCGAAGTGGCTTTTGGAATTGATGAGATCGCGTGCCGGCGAGTG
The DNA here is from genome assembly GCF_055616315.1 of Rhizobium sp. O111. NCBI lineage: Bacteria > Pseudomonadati > Pseudomonadota > Alphaproteobacteria > Hyphomicrobiales > Rhizobiaceae > Rhizobium > Rhizobium sp. O111. Next base: position 52,829 of record NZ_JBSHXL010000003.1, read on the forward strand.
TGCTGAGTTTGAAGTTGGAGCCTGTGATGACAAGGGTCGTCTCGATATTTCTTCCCGATCTTTCGACCGACAGGGTACGGCGGGGCGATCCCTCTATTCAGCCTGAGCAGGCGATCGCCGTTATCGCGAGGTCGGGCTCGAAGCGCTGGGTCGCCGCCGCCGACGCTGCCGCACGCAAGGCTGGATTGCGCGTCGGCATGCCTGCAGCGAAGGCGCAGGCCCTGTTCCAGGGGTTGATGATGGTCGATGCCGACCCGGCCGCCGACGCAGCCGCCCTCGAGCGTATCGCGCTCTGGGCGCTCGGCATCTATTCCCCGATCGTCGCGGTCGATGGCACGGATGGGCTGGTTCTCGACACCGAAGGCGCGGACCACCTCCAAGGTGGCGAGGAGCCGATGCTGACGGGTGTCGCCAATCGCTTCCGCGCGACCGGGCTGACCGCCCGCGTGGCGATTGCCGACACCTGGGGCGCGGCCCATGCTTGCGCTCGCGCGATCACCCGAGAGACTGTGATCGTTCCCCGTGGCGAGATCGTTCGCGCCGTCGAAAAGCTTCCGCTATCTCTTCTTCGGCTTCCCCCAAAGGTCGTCGATGACCTTCGGGTTCTTGGTTTCAAATTCATCGGCGAGCTTGCCAACACTCCACGCGCCCCACTTGCGCTTCGCTTCGGGCCTGAACTTGGCAGACGCATCGACCAGATGTATGGGCGCACTTCGGAGCCGATCGAGCCCATCCGATCACCCGAATGGATCGAGGTGACCCGCCAATTCGCGGAGCCGATCGGCGCTGCCGAGACAATCAACAGGTACGTCGGGCGACTTGTCGTGGAACTGGTGGGCGAACTCCAGCGCAAGGGATTGGGCGTCCGTCGCACCGACCTCATCGTCGAGAAGGCCGACGGGACGCGCCAGGCGATCCGCGCCGGAACAGCCAAGCCAGCGCGCGACGTGTCGTGGCTCACAAAGCTCTTCAAGGACCGCACGGAGAAGATCGAGCCGGGCTTCGGAATCGAACGGCTGACGCTCGTCGCCGTCATGTCGGAAACGCTCGAGGAGGAACAGCGCTCGTCGTCGCTCGTCGATGATGACGACGATGACGTCACGCCGCTGATCGACATCCTCGGCAACCGCGGCAACAGGGTCTATCGGTTAGCTCCTGTCGCGTCCGACGTTCCCGAACGAAGCTTCCATCGCATCGCCGCGGCCGCGGAAGCCGTCAACGAGACTTGGGTCCACGATTGGAAGCGGCCCGTGCGACTGCTGGACCGCCCGGACGCTGTCGAGGTCATGGCTTTGATGCCCGACCATCCTCCGGCTTGGTTCTCATGGCGTGGCAAGCGTCGTCGCGTGAGGTGCGCCGACGGCCCCGAGCGCGTATTCGGCGAATGGTGGGTCCGCACCTCCGAGGCCGATGCTGTTCGCGACTACTTCGTCGTTGAGGACGACGCTGGCGGGCGCTTCTGGCTCTACCGCTCAGGCGACGGGGTCGATGCGGGCACGGGCTCGCACAAGTGGTTCATCCACGGAATCTTCGCGTGAAGGGCAGGGACGTGTCATGAGGTACGCGGAACTCCAGGTAACCACGCATTTCTCGTTTCTTCGGGGAGCATCGTCGGCCGACGAGCTGTTCACGACGGCGAAGGAACTGGGCATTGACGCAGTCGGCGTTGTTGACCGCAACTCCCTGGCGGGGATCGTCCGGGCGCTGGAAGCCTCCCGCGCCATCGGCGTCCGCCTTGTCGTTGGATGCCGCCTCGACCTGACGGACGGGATGTCACTGCTTGTCTACCCGACAGACCGGGCCGCGTATTCGCGGCTGACTCGCCTTCTGACGCTCGGGAAATCGCGCGGCGGGAAGGGCAACTGCATCCTGAGCTTGGACGATGTCGCGCTCTACGCCGAAGGACTTCTCGCTGTTCTCGTACCCGACCTTCCGGACGAGAGATGCGCAGTCCAGCTTCGCAAGGTCGCCGACCTCTTCCGTGACCGAGCCTACCTTGCGCTCTCCCTCCGGCGTCGCCCAAACGACCAGATGCGGTTACATGAGCTGAGCAATATGGCGACGAAGCACCGGGTCCGCACCGTCGTCACTAACGACGTCCTTTTCCACGAGCCCTCGAGACGCCAGCTCCAGGACGTCGTCACCTGCATCCGGGAGCACACGACCATTGACGACGTCGGTTTCAAGCGCGAGCGCCATGCCGACCGATATCTCAAGCCTCCCGAAGAAATGGCGCGCCTGTTCCCGAGATATAGGGAAGCCCTGGCGAGGACGATGGAAATCGTCGACCGCTGCAAGTTCTCGCTCGAAGAGCTGACCTACCAGTATCCCGAGGAGGCGATCGTTCCCGGCATGACCGCGCAGGAATCCCTCGAACACTATGTGTGGGAATGCGCACCTAATCGCTATCCGGAGGGCTTGCCGCCTGAAGTCTTGAAAACGGTCCGGCACGAGCTCGATCTCATCAAGACGATGAGGTATGCGCCGTATTTCCTGACGGTCTTCTCGATCGTGCGCTACGCGCGTTCGCAGGGAATTCTTTGCCAGGGCAGGGGATCGGCTGCCAATAGCGCGGTCTGCTATATCCTGGGCGTGACGTCCATCGATCCGTCCACGAACGACCTCCTGTTCGAGCGCTTTGTCAGCCAGGAGCGCGATGAGCCGCCGGACATCGACGTCGACTTCGAACACGAGCGCCGTGAAGAAGTCATCCAGTGGATTTACAAGACCTACACGCATCAGAAGGCAGCTCTCTGCGCCACCGTTACCCGCTACCGTGCCAAGGGCGCGATCCGAGACGTCGGCAAAGCTCTCGGCCTGCCTGAGGACGTCATCAAAGCGTTGTCGTCGGGCATGTGGTCGTGGTCGGAGGAAGTCAGCGACAGGAACGTCAAGGAGCTCAACCTCAACCCGAACGACCGTCGCCTGGTCCTGACATTACAGCTCGCCCAGCAGCTCATGGGCGCGCCCCGCCATCTCGGGCAGCATCCGGGCGGCTTCGTGCTGACCCATGACCGCCTGGACGATCTCGTTCCCATAGAGCCGGCGTCAATGAAGGATCGACAGATCGTGGAGTGGGACAAAGATGACATAGAGGCGCTCAAGTTCATGAAGGTCGACATTTTGGCCTTGGGCATGTTGACCTGCATGGCGAAGTCCTTCGATCTAATCCGAGAGCACAAGGACGACGACCTCGATCTTACGAATATCCGCCAGGAAGACGCGGCGACCTATGCGATGATCCGGAAGGCTGACACCCTTGGTACGTTCCAGATCGAGTCTCGCGCGCAGATGGCGATGCTTCCCCGTCTGAAGCCAAGGACCTTTTATGACTTGGTCGTCCAGGTCGCGATCGTGCGGCCGGGACCGATCCAGGGCGACATGGTCCATCCCTATCTCCGCCGCCGCGAGGGCAAGGAGAAGGTAGACTATCCGACACCCGAGCTTGAGGCCGTCCTCGGCAAGACGCTCGGCGTCCCGCTGTTTCAGGAGTCCGCGATGAGGGTCGCCATGGTTTGTGCTGGCTTCACAGGCGGGGAGGCGGACCAGCTGCGCAAAAGTATGGCGACGTTTAAGTTCACGGGCGGGGTGTCACGGTTCAAGGACAAGCTCGTCGGCGGCATGGTGAAGAACGGCTACTCCGCTGAATTCGCGGAGAAGACCTTCTCTCAGCTGGAGGGCTTCGGCAGCTACGGATTTCCGGAGAGCCATGCCGCGTCTTTTGCCTTGATCGCCTATGCCAGCAACTTCATTAAGTGCCATCACCCCGACGTCTTCTGCGCGGCCTTGCTGAATAGCCAGCCGATGGGGTTCTACGCGCCCGCGCAGATCGTGAGCGATGCCGCCAAGCATGGCGTGGAAATCCGTCCGGTCTGCGTCAACAATTCCAGGTGGGACTGCACGCTCGAGCGCATCGGTAATACGGACCGCCACGCGGTTCGTCTTGGAATGCGGATGGTGAAGGGCCTCGCCGTCGCCGACGTCGCCCGGATCGTGGCCGCGCGCATGAACAAGGATTTCGAAACCGTCGACGATATGTGGCGGCGGTCTAATGTTCCGACCGAGGCGCTTGTTCAGCTTGCCGAGGCAGACGCGTTCCTGCCGTCGCTCAAGCTCCAGCGACGCGACGCGCTCTGGGCGATCAAGGCACTCCGCGACAAGCCGCTTCCCCTTTTCGCGGCCGCCGCCGAGCGCGAAGCGGCCGTCATTCCCGAACAGCAGGAGCCGGAAGTCGAACTTCGACAAATGACCGAAGGGCACAATGTGGTCGAGGACTATGGCCATGTTGGGCTGACGCTTCGTGAGCACCCGATCGCCTTCCTGCGAAAAGACCTCGAGAGGCGAAACATCGTCACCTGCGCGGACGCCATGAACGCGCGTGACAAACGGTGGGTATGCACCGCCGGGCTAGTGCTCGTCCGGCAGAAGCCAGGCAGCGCCAAGGGCGTCATGTTCATCACGATCGAGGACGAAACGGGGCCCGCCAACGTGGTCGTGTGGCCCTCGCTGTTCGAAAAGCGCCGTCGCGTCGTGCTTGGCGCGTCGATGATGGCGATCCACGGCAAAATCCAGCGTGAGGGTGACGTCGTGCACTTGGTCGCCCAGCAGCTCTTCGATCTCAGCGGAGACCTGTCAGGACTTGCGGATCGCGAGATCGACGTGAAGATACCGACAGGCAGGGGAGACGAGTTCGCTCATGGATCGCCGGGAAGTCCTGACTCGAGGGATCGCCCAAGGCCTGTCCCGCAGGTGCGGGATATCTTTGTGCGGGACTTGCACATCGACACCCTCAAGGTGAAAGCAAGGAACTTCCATTGACGGGCGGGATGGCATGGCACTGGCCTTATCGCTCAAGGGAAATCCACTAGCTTGCTCAAGTCTCGGTTTCAAAGAGGATGCGCAAGCAGGGTTCTCGCAAAAAAACTGCTTGTTGCATTGGCGATGATTGCCGCCGGCGTCATGGCATTTTTCCTACTCCTCTATCTGACCGGGCACGACCCGGACGAAGTCCATTGACGCTGACCGAATGGGTCATTGGCGGGATTTCGATCGGGCCAGGCTTCGGCTATCTCATCAGATGGCGGCGCGAAAGGGAGAGCCGGCGTCGCGCTCAGCGAAGCAGGCCGTCGATGTCGAATTCGTCCCAACCTCGTAGCTGCGATGCCGCGTCATCTGGCTCCTCTCGCTTTGCTTCCTTTGTCTTGGCACGCGTCTTGAGGGACCTCTTCAACTTCGCCTCGTAAGCCTTCTTCTGACGTTTCTCAGCTTTGGCTTCGGCATCTTCAACGCGCCACTCATCGACAACACCTCGGTCGAGCAAGTCTTCAACAACCTTAGGATCGAAGACGTGGAACGTGATCTGCCGAGCGCGTCCGTTCAATCGGACGGTTCGGGTTCCCGCGCTTGGAAGTCGGCCGTCCGCCAGCCATCGGTGCCTTTCGGTCGGCTTGATCGTTAGAATGTCCTGGATTTCGCGTGGGATTACCGGAAGTGTCTCGGCCTCGGCTACTGTACTCGAGATGATCGACGAGGCGGCGTGGAAAGCGGCCTTCTCGCTGGCCGACAACGCCAATGTTAGCTCAACGCCATCCAATGAGATGGACTTCTTCGAAGCAGCGGGGAGACGAGCCTGAATTTCCTGGAGTATACCCTTGGCGCGCACCGCGGACCCTAAAGTCGCGGACGCTGGCAGCGTCCACCCCCGGATGAGTTCGACGTCGTTCTTCTCTTTTTTGCGCATCCCGAATAGATGGTGTAGGTCTCGTATATCGTCAATGCGGCGTTCAGTTCTGCTAGGCCATGCCACGGGCGACGGCATACCCGCAGGCGCTTGCAACGCTCGTTAGAACGGTCCCCCAGATCATGTCGACAATGCTGAGGCTAGCGGGCCATCCCTTCAACGTCGAAAGGTTGGTCATGTCGTAGGTGCCGTACGCGGCAAGCCCAAGGACGGCACCGTATCCGACCGCGCCCCACACAGAACCTGCCGGCCGCACCGCCAGTACCACGATAGCGATCGTAAACAAGACGTAGAAGGCTGCCGCGATAACGAGGTTGGGAGAGGGAAGCATGAGGTCGCCGAGCTGCTGGCGATAGAAATTCTTGGCCACCAGGCCCAGCCACACCGCATCTATGAGGAGGAAAGAACGTTGAAGCGCGTCGACGAAAGCCTCAACCGATGGGATCGTCTTGCGCAGATTATGCCTCGCACTTTTGACACTGGAGATGAGCGCTTCCGGAAACGCCGCATGCAGATCGGTGAGGAAATCATCAGGCGACTTGCTGGTTACACCATGGGCGAGAAGGTCTCTCGCGGGAAAGTCCCCAGGTTCCAGGTGACGATAACGGCGGCGAGATTGCGCATCCACTCATCATGTATATCGTCGGTCCAGCGCGCCCCGACGAGACCGTCGAAGGCGCACTGGATCAGAATGTTGCGGAAGTGGAAGGGGTAGAGGACGCAGGCATCGTAGACCGCGACGGCCGGATTAGGGGCCATGGGTCTCGATCAGGTCCTCTGTGTCCTCGGCAAGTGCTTCCATTGCCGTCTTTCGTTTGTCGAGCTTCGACTTCAACGCGAGCACATCCTTCAGGAGGGCGCGACGGTGTTTGCCGACGTAACGGAATGGCAGGTCGCCCCGGTCCATGCGCAAGACGACGAGCGGACGAGAGATGCCGAGAATGGCTGAAGCTTCACTCGGGCTCAGTTCCTGGTCCTCAGCCAGTACGGCAACCCGCTCCCCGCGCAGCATGTGCCTCAGGAGGGCCTCGACGGCTGCGGCGGCCGAGGGCGGGATCGGGAGCGTGCGCTCCTTGCCGCCTGCATCACGAACATGGAGTTCCAGCCTGTCTCCGGCAACCAACTTTGGCAAGGACGTCGCTGTTTTTTGGTCGCGATCTGACAGCCTAGCGAACTGAACAATCTGGCTGGCCATGATGATTTCTCCTTGGCCGCAAATACAGCGAAAGAGACCTGTAACTGCAATAACTGAAAGTTGCGGATTGATACACCAAGCTTGAGGCTGCGGTTGGTCCTGAAGGTCTTACGACCCGGATCACCCGCCCGGCGGGTCTTTCGGCTTTCAAGACGCCCCGCATCAGGTCAGGCGCTCCATCGACATTTTAAGTGCTCTGGTCGGGTGGCGGAACAATCCGGCGAGCCATGGATTTACACGCCATGCCGTCCGACCGTCCGCGCTCAGCGGATTGCCTCTCCGGGTTTGTCGGACGGCATCGCGATCGCATTGGAGTTTTGCTGGCTATCTTGTCCCTCGAGTGGCGCCCGCCACTTTAACCCGCAATGGACGTGCTTCCGATTTTCCCGCAACACTCTTGTCCCCCCCCCTCCAGCCACGCTCCACGGATCCACGGGCTCCCATGAAAACGAATGTTCTCCCCGAAGATCGCCTGCGCATACTACTTGCACATAAGAACCGGAAAATGGCGGCTTCGGCCCACGCCTACGTTCGGGGGAGCACCAAGCGGTTTTACGAATGGCTTGATCGAGCCGATCGGGTCGAGCTTCCGTCCGGGCCACGGCTATGGATCTGCGGCGACTGCCATGTCGGCAATCTCGGCCCCGTGGGGAGCGGAAGTGGAGGGCTCGCCATTCAGATACGCGATCTCGACCAGACGGTGGTTGGAAATCCGGCACACGATCTGGTGCGGCTCGGCCTATCCCTGGCAATGGCCGCGCGTTCCTCCGATCTTCCGGGCGTTGTCACGGCGTTGATGATCGAAAGAATGGTCGAGGGCTACGCCTCCGCGTTCCGGCCGGACGCCTTACCAGAAGCCGATGTCGCGAATATTCCGAAGACCGTCGAGCACGCCCTGCGCGCGGCGGCGCGTCGGTCGTGGAGGCATCTGGCTGACGAAAGGATCGAAGGCGAGGCCGTCCTGCCCCTCGGATCTCGCTTCTGGCCACTATCCGAGGAGGAGCGACGAGAGATCGACAGCTTTTTTGGGCGGGACGATGTTCGTGAACTGGTGACAATCCTACGGCACGGGAAAGATCTTGAGCGGGTCAAGGTCAAGGATGCGGCGTACTGGCGCAAGGGCTGCAGTTCGCTGGGGCGTCTGCGCATGGCGGTCCTTCTCCAGGTCGGTAGGGGCGATGACCGCCGCTATTGTCTAATGGACATCAAGGAAGCGACTTCCGCCGCCGCGCCACATGATCCAGACGCGCCGATGCCCGAGGATCCCGCCGCGCGAGTACGACAGGGAGCAACCGCGCTGTCGCCATATCTAGGATCGAGAATGGTCGTGGGTCATCTTCTCGACCGCCCAGTCTTCGTGCGCGAACTGCTGCCACAGGATCTTAAGCTTGAGATCGAGGAGCTGTCCCGGGACGAAGCCGTGGCCGTGGCGGGTTTTCTCGCGCGCGTTGTCGGCACGGCGCATGCCCGCCAGCTCAACGCCGTGGATCGCGGCCGCTGGCTCGCTGAACTGGAAAGACAGCATGATGTCCCGATCGAGGCGCCGTCCTGGCTTTGGAACGCGGTGGTTGATCTGGTTGCCATCCACGAGGCCGCGTACCTCGAACATTGCCGACGTTTCGCGCTGAGGGCCTCGCGCGGCCGGTCGGATGCGGTCGACGAAGAAGAACCTGATGGTGCGTCTTAAACCGTTGAGATGCCGCATCAATGAACAAGCGGTCGGGCAATTTGGCGGGCGCGGCCTCCACATTGATCTTGATTTACGTCGGAATCGGCGGGGACACATGTGAACGCGCATCCTCCGCTCCGGTTCATTGAGGACGACGTCCGAGGGCATACGAGGATACGGCACCGGTCGCGTTTCCTCTACCCCCTGGTCCAATGACTTCCACTGCCTGCCCGGAACCGATTGTACCCATGCGAGTTTCAACGTGATGGAAACGGGGAAAAAGATGGCAACCACATCAAGAGGCCGCGCGCGGGATCGTGCTCTCATTGCCCCGGGCCGGGACCACCACATCAAATTTCAGGCCAAGAAGGAACGCGTCCCCGCGGGGGCAGCCAAATATGTCCCCAAAGAGGCGCGCAATACGCGCGAGAACGTCGGGGCCAAACTCGAATGCAAATGAAAGCCATTTCAGACTTCAGCAGACTTCCCCCACTCGAACGGCGCGCTGTCCTGGAAGGATTGGCGGTTACGCTGGCGGATACCGCTGAATTGGCGGCGTCCGAAGGCGAAGACGCGCTCGAGATGGTCATGCGTTCGGTCGGAGTGGCGCTGCGGGAGGCCGCGGACGATCTAGCCGGTACCAACGTTGCTTTCGCCGAGGATGTGGCGATTCGTGCAATGAGCCTGATCATGACGTTCCATGCCCGCCACCCTCATTTGTCATTAGAGCCGACCTTGCACTAGGGATCTTTCGAGCCACCGGCTCTCGATCCCTCGATCCAGAGTCGAACTTGCAGACAAGCTCGTCCAAGCCGTCGCTGGCAAGCGAACCTCACGTAGTCGACGCCATTGCGCGACTGTACGATCGCGCGGAATATCCTCTCCAAAGACGTTCGATCCTTGGACCCGCCACCCTCCTGGAGATGCAGCCAAGCTATTCACGCGTTCACCCGCGATCCCAGTGGCGTTCACACTCAGGACTTTCATGCGGTTTTCATGCATTCGCGGCGGAAGTACGTCGAATATCGCGACTTTACGATAACTTACCTGTCGGCGTTCATGCAGGCTGGCGTGGAGCGAGGCCTCTGACGCGCCCGCTTTGCCTTTTCGCGCTTTGCTAGGTATCGTCAAGCGACAACCTCTCCGCGCCGATTCCATGACTATCCTTTTCAAGACCACAATCTCCGAAAGCGCTGCATTCGAGTTGATCGAGCAGGCGATTACGCCAGGCCGTCCGTGTGACGGCTACTTCAACGCCGTGAGTGACGCCGGAGAGACAACATTGGTCTGGTCGCCCTCGAAGAGTGCGGAGGAGTTTTTAGCCGAGGTAAGGGAAATGCTGCGCCTCACATGGGACGTCGCCCGCTTCTGGATCATATACGAACGACGCGACAACGGCCGCGATCCGGCACCGACAGAGGTGCGCAATGCCGCCTTCCGTCTGACCCGTGGCTTCACCGGTGTCATTGTCGCCTCACTGAGCATCCTGGGAAAGCGCGATACCGACCATGATCTGGAGTTGGTCTTTGTCTGCTTCGCCGACGACTTCCAGCGTCGACACTTCCGTCTCCGATATGAAGGCAAGGCGATCTCGGCCTGACCAAGCTGGCAAATCAGGGAGGAGTGGAGTTAAAGGGAATTCTCAATAAGGGGATTCGGACTACCAGGACGAGGCGGCGTTCCGTTGCTCTTTTCGAAGCAGTATCGGTCGTTTGCCGCGCGACGATCAACGTGGAATTCGAGCGACAATCAGGATGGGACTTTGCGGGTGGTGGGCGTAACGGAGTGAGGGCGTAGCCCGATCGAAGTTATGCCCACCACCCGTGGCGCAAATTCAGGCATGCCTTGCGCCTGTGATCGCGGTCAATCTGGCGATTTTCCATAACCGGAGAATCACTTTGTGCCAGGTCGCCATGTAAACGATCATCAAATGAGGCTTTTCATGAAGTTACGTCAAAATCATTCCGTCACGGTTGCTGCCGCAAAAGCCGAGATCGGCCGCACGACAGCTTTCCGGATCGAGAAGGATCCGCGTCTGCCATCTCAAAAAACAAAACCGCGAGAGCGCCGGCGTCCGGATCCACTGGCCCATATCTTTGACGCCGAGATCGTGCCGCTGCTTCAGGCTGCGCCCGGAATACGGGCGGTGGCGATATTCGAGGAGATGTTGCGCCGCCACCCGGAGCTTGGGGACGGCATTCGTCGGACGATGGAGCGGCGCATTCGCTCCTGGCGCGCTGTGCATGGCGCAGAGCAGGAGGTCATCTTCCGGCAGGTTCACGAGCCCGGCCGGTTGGGCCTTTCGGATTTCACCAACATGGATAGTCTGGAGGTCACGATCGCCGGCCAGTTGCTCGATCATCTCCTGTATCACTTCCGCCTTGCCTATTCCGGCTTCGAACATGGTCATGTCATCCTCGGCGGCGAGAGCTTTGTCGCCCTGGCGGAAGGGCTACAAAACGCCCTGTGGTCCCTTGGCGGCGCGCCGCATGACCATCGCAGCGACAGCCTGTCGGCGGCGTTCCGCAACCTGACTGCCGACGAGCAGGAGGATCTGACGCGTCGATACGAGGAACTTTGCGCTCACTATCACATGAAGCCAACGCGCAATAACAAAGGCATCGCCCACGAGAACGGCTCGATCGAGAGCGTGCACGGGCATATCAAGGCAGAGATCCGTGATGCGCTGCTCATGCGCGGCAGCAACGACTTCGACGATCTTGCCGCCTACCGTGCCTTCATCGATGAGATCGTTAGCCGCCGCAATGCACACAATCTCAAGCGTATCGAGGCAGAAAGACCTCATCTTCAGGACCTGCCGCAGCGCAGGACGACAGACTTCGAGGAGGTGGTTGTCAGGGTGATGCGCACCGGCGGCTTCTCGCTGCGCAAAGTCTTCTACAGTGTGCCTTCCCGCTTGATCGGTCATCGGCTACGGGTGCGCCTCTTCGATGACCGACTTGATGTGTTCGTCGGCGGCACCTATCTCATGACGCTTTCCCGAGGGCGGGGACATCCAGATGGTCGCCACAGCCAGGTCGTCAATTACCGGCACGTCATTCACTCGCTCCGTCAGAAGCCGATGGCGCTATTGCGGCTCGTCTACCGAGACCAGCTCTTCCCGAGGCTGGAATATCGGCAAACCTTCGAGGTCTTGCTGGAGCGGCTGACCGACAAGCAGGCCTGCAAGACCATGGTCGAGATCCTGGCGCTGGCCCATGAGCGAACCTGCGAACGCGAACTGGCCGAGCAACTGGCCAGAACGTTGGATGCCGGCGAGCTTCCCGATATGGCTGAGTTGCGAAAGCACTTTGCGCCCGACCCCGCCGCCTTACCCGTCGTCTCCGTCCATCTGGCACCGCTAAGCGGCTACGAGGTCCTTGTCAGCGCCGACCAGGTGGGAGAACGCGCATGACCAATCCCAATGATATCGATGCTGGCCGTCTGAGCATTATGTTGAACGAGCTTCGCTTGCCGGCGATCAAGATGCTTTGGGCAGACTTTGCCCAACAGGCCGACAGAGAGGGTTGGCCCGCGGCCCGCTTCCTATCGATTATCGCCGAGCATGAGCTTGCCGAACGTGACAGACGCAGGATCGAACGCCATCTGTCCGAGGCCAGGTTGCCGCCGGGCAAAACGCTCGACAGCTTTGCCTTCGACGCCGTGCCGATGATCTCCAAAGCGCAGATCATGGCGATGACGGCGGGAGATAGCTGGCTGGCGAAGGGGGCTAATGTTCTCATGTTCGGGCCGCCGGGGGGCGGTAAAAGCCATCTTGCGGCAGCCATCGGCTTGGCGCTGGTCGAGAACGGCTGGCGCGTGCTCTTCACCAGGACGACGGATCTCGTTCAAAAGCTCCAGGTCGCGCGACGCGAACTGCAACTGGAATCCGCCATCAACAAGCTCGACAAGTTCGATCTGCTTATCCTCGACGATCTTGCCTATGTCGCAAAGGATCAGGCTGAGACCAGCGTCCTCTTCGAGCTCATCTCGGCACGCTATGAGCGGCGATCTATCCTGCTGACCGCAAATCAGCCCTTTGGCGAATGGAACAAAGTTTTTCCAGATCCCGCCATGACGCTCGCCGCGGTGGATCGCCTCGTTCATCACGCCACGATCTTCGAGATGAACGTCGAGAGCTACCGTCGCCGCTCAGCTATGGAGGCAAAACGGCAACGCGGGCGGCCTCCAATCTACGCGACAATCAACGAGGCTACACAGATTGACGCTCCGCGACAATTAGAAGAGCAATGACCGCTTGCCAGCGTCAATCACGCTGCTAAACTCCCACTGTCCGCGACACAACAGTCCCATCTAGATTGTCGCGCGAGTTCCTTCCAGATTGCCGCGCTATAGGTCGTTGCCAAAAAATTGGTCGGCGGACGGATTTTTGATCGCGAACCCAAGCGCTTCCCGGTCGCCAGACCCACGTCGCGACAGCGCGGGGTCAGCCCATGCCGCGATGAGCGATTACCGCGAACTCGATGAACCCCCGCCCTTTGCGGCGATGGACGATACGGGGAGGCGCTCCGGGCGATACCTGATCCGACGCGGGTCGGCTCCCACCTGCGCTACAAGGTCGACGTCGTCGAGGTGATCGGGCACACTGACGAGCAGCGCGTTGCCAGAGGCACGTCAAACCAGGACGATGCCTCGATCGGTGTCATCGACGGCCGACTCCCGGTCGACGCTCTCCAGCCGGCCGATAACGCCGGACTCGGGCTTGCCGGGCAATCGCGGTTGCAATTGTCTTGAAGGCCAATGCAAACCTAAAGGACGTCACGGTGTCGCCGATGTCGGCGGCCCAGCTTGTCGTCTGAGGTGACAGCCCACCGCGGGACAAGCAGGGATGTCCAAGAGCGTCGACGCATTGAAATCCGGATACGCGGACGGGCGGAACCGCTCCAGCCCTGATCTTCGAGCCGGAACCATTTGGCCGCGGCGTCATTTTGGTGTGGAGATTTCACGTCGCGCCAACGGAGCTTGAAAATGTCCCATGCTAATAGTGGCAGCACTCGATCGACTACCACCGGAACAAAGTCTTCCAACCGACAGTTCGCTCAAGGCGGCAATCCAGACTACGGCCAGGCAACGCCCAAGGCTAGCAATGTTCCCGAGAACCGTGAGGTCGATGACCTTACGCTGATGATGCTGCAGGCGAGGGAAGGGCGCGCCTAGGCCATTGCGCATGCCACAAGCCCCGTCCAAAGCTGGGTGCAAGAGGCTCATGCGAGGCATGTCCCGGCTGGCCAGTCCGCGCAATGGGACCAGCATCATGATGCACGCTCTGAGAGTTTCTTCCACAATTCCCTGTGGTAGGTGAATAAGAGCATATGCGCCCGACGCGGCGGCCCTACCTTCTTACCTCACCCCGACAACCTCGCTCCGTTGCTCGCGTCGAAGAGGTGGATGTTCCCGCTTGCGCAGCTGAAATGCATCGTGTCGCCGACAGTGAGCTCGCTGTTTCGCGGAAACTCGACGCTCAACATTTTCGAGTGGCCGATTTCGACGTAGCCGTAAGTCTGGCTGCCCAGTCGCTCGGCGACCATCAACTCACCGCTGAACCAGGCGTCCTTTTCGGAACATAGATTGAGATCTTCCGGCCGGACGCCAACAACAACGTCCCGGGTCGAGGGTGCTGACGCACCGGGCAACTGAAGCGGTAGATGCCGGCCAAGGATCTGAACGCCCGCGCTATCGGCTGCCAGCGTCGCGGGTATCGTATTCATGGTCGGGCTGCCGATGAAGCGGGCGACGAAGAGGCTGGAGGGCTTGTGGTAGAGATCGAGCGGCCTGCCGATCTGCTCGACGACGCCGGCGTTCATGACGACGATGCGATCCGCCAGTGTCATCGCCTCGACCTGGTCATGGGTGACATAGACGGTCGTTGCCTTCATGCGGTTGTGCAGCTTTGCGATCTCGAGCCGCATCTCGACACGGAGCGCGGCATCGAGGTTGGATAGAGGCTCGTCGAACAAAAAGGCCGCGGGCTCCCTGACGATCGCCCGGCCCATGGCGACGCGCTGGCGCTGTCCTCCGGAGAGTTGGCCTGGACGCCGCTCGAGATAATCGGCGATCTTCAGCACATCGGCTGCCTGTCCCACCCGGCCCGATATTCGATCGTCCTTCCCGCCCCGCATTTTCAAGCCGAAGGACATGTTCTCGCGGACCGTCATATGCGGATAGAGCGCGTAGTCTTGAAACACCATCGCGATATTGCGCTCGGCCGGCGCCAGGTCGTTCACGCGTGCGCCATCGATGATCAGGTCGCCTCCGGATATCTCCTCCAAGCCGGCGATCATCCGCAGGAGCGTGGATTTCCCGCAACCGGATGGTCCGACCAACACAAGGAACTCTCCGCTCCTGATGGTCACGTCGATGTCGTGAATGACCTTCAGCGCGCCGTACGACTTTTCAATTTTTTTCAGTTCGATTCCGGCCACATGTTCCTCCCA
This sequence comes from Rhizobium sp. O111, assembly GCF_055616315.1. Taxonomy (NCBI): domain Bacteria; kingdom Pseudomonadati; phylum Pseudomonadota; class Alphaproteobacteria; order Hyphomicrobiales; family Rhizobiaceae; genus Rhizobium; species Rhizobium sp. O111. Next base: position 67,888 of record NZ_JBSHXL010000003.1, read on the forward strand.
GATCGAAATTTCTGACTTGACGCTCATTATCGAGATCAATATCGATAATGATACTTGATTAGATTGGCAACTCTTCGGACCAGCACATGGCATATTTTCCTCCCAGGCAGACAGCGAGCAGGCCGGCAAAGGCGGGGGCCGCCTTCGATGCCCTGAAGCGCGACATCATGCTCGGCGTACTGGAGCCAGGCACGGGGCTCACCGAGCTGGATCTGGCCGCGCATTTCCAATGCAGCCAGGGCACCGTTCGCGAAGCGTTGCTGCAGCTACAGGAGGAGGGACTCGTGTTGCGAAAGGGGCGGCGAGGCACGCAGGTCTCGGAATGCACCGAAGACGAGGCGATCGAAATGTTCCGCCTTCGCCAGCAGATCGAAGGAAACGGCATGGCGCGTGTGATGCGGGCGCCGAGCCGGACGTTGATCAGGGATCTGAACGAGCTGTTCGAGAAGATGGTGTCGGCGGCAAGGATGGGTGACGAACTGGAGCTGGCCGCCTTCGACAGGGATTTCCATCGCCGCATTTTCGAGGACGCAAACCTTCCGGCCCTCGACCCGATCCTGCATCGCTGCCTTGTTCATAACCATCGCTTCAAGATTTCCCGCAGCCCCGCGGCCCGGGATCTTGCCGCAACGGCGGAGCGCCATCGCAGCATTATCGACTGCATCGAAAGCGGCGACGCGCTTCGAGCCACCAAGGCAATGCAGCATCACATCGCGACGATTGTCGATCTTGCCCCCGAGGTGTTTCCGGAGGCGACGCAGTGAGCTCGTCAGTGGATTTGTCGGGAGAACTGTCCGAGGAGTCGATCGCCTTGATCGAGGCGGTTTACCTGGAACTCGGTGCTCTGCCCGATCCGACGACGCTGCCGCCCGCTGAAGGGCGTGCTCAATCGCTCGCCGCAAACGCGCGGTGCAATACCGATTTGCCGAGAATGGATTTCGCCGGCGATGTCTGGGTGGACGAAGACGCGAGCCTGGGAGCGGCGCGGACCCGTCTCAAGGTGCTGGTTCCGCGAGACGCTCGCCCCGGTGTCATTCTTTTCATCCACGGTGGCGGTTTCGCCTTCTGTTCACCCGAAACGCACGAACGTTGTGCACGGGTGCTCGCTGTCGAGAGCGGAATGCCCGTGGTCCTGCCGGATTACCGGTTGGCGCCGGAAGATCCGTTTCCCGCCGGGCTCAAGGACGTCGTCTCGGCGCTGCGAAGCGTCCTTGCCGCGACGAAGGAGGCAGGCGTCAGGAGCGGGCCGGTTCTGATCTCGGGTGACTCGGCCGGGGCGAACCTCGCATTGGCCGCGATGCTGCACGAGCAGGCAACCGGCGGAGCCAAGGCCGATGGCGCCTTGCTGTTCTACGGAAATTACGCCCGCTCGTTCGAGACCCCGTCCTATATCCGGTTCGAGAATGGCCCCGGCCTGACGCGGCCGAAAATGCAGCGTTACTGGAGCTTTTATGCCGGCGGGCAGGCGATTGACGGCAATCCCCTGGCTTGCCCGCTGATGGCTGACGATGCCGACTTGGCGTCGTTGCCTCCGCTTTATCTCATGGCGGCGGCCGTAGATCCCCTGCTCTCCGACACACTTGAGCTTGGCCGGCGCCTTTGGGCGCTTGGCCGTGACGACGAACTGCAAATCGTCCCGGGCGTCATGCACGGGTTCTTGCAGAACACTCGTGAACTGGCCGCGGCGCGGGAGGCGCTTCATGCGGCGGGAAATGCGGCAAGGCTTCTGACCGGCCGCCAATAGCGTTATAATAAGAGGAGGAAGGCATGAAAATTCTGAAGACTTTGGCGCTCGGCGCCGCCTTGACTGCTTCGGCCGCCTTTAGCCAGGCCATGGCGGCGGAGACCGTCCGTTTCTGGTACCATTTCGACAATCCCGCCAATCCGATGTCGGATCTGGTGAAGAAGTTCGAAACAGCGAACCCGGATATCAAGATCGAAGCGGAAAACGTTCCATGGAACAGCTATTACGACAATCTCTACACGTCGATCGTGGGCGGCAACGCGCCTGACGCCGCCATGGTGAAGCTGTTCGCACAGCCGAGGCTCGTCGAGATGGGCGCGCTGGAGCCGCTCGGCGAGCGGATCGATGCCTGGAAGGGCAAGGCCGATTTGCTCGACAACCTGCTCGAGCTGAACAAGGGACCTGACGGCCAGCAGTATTATCTGCCGATCCAGTATGTCGTTCTCTACCTCTATTATCGCACCGACCTCTTTCAGGCCGCGGGCCTGAAACCGCCGACCACCTGCGAGGAGTTCAGGGACGACGCGATCAAGCTGACGAAGGCACCGGATACCTACGGCTTCGGACTGCGTGGGGGGAAGGGCGGATGGGACCAGTGGGGCTCGTTCGTCATGTCGCAAGGCGCTGAACTGAAGCCGGGCGGTCTGACGACCCCGGAAGCGATCACTGCCAACCAGTGGGTTGTCGACCTGTTCCAGAAGGACAAGGTCATCCCTCCCTCGGCACCGAACGACGGCTTCCAGGAAATCATAGCCGCCTTCAAATCCGGAAAGACGGCCATGACCATCCATCACATCGGATCCTCCAAGGATCTCGTGGCGGCGCTGGGCGATAAGGTATCAGCCGTGCCGGTGCCGAAGTGCGGCAAGGGACAGTGGACATCCTACGGCGATGAATCGCTGGCGATCTTTTCGTCGTCGGCGGTGAAAGATGCGGCATGGAAGTGGATTTCCTTCCTCGCAGAGGGCGAAAACAATGTCGCGTTCAACAGTGCGACCGGCCAGATGACCGTGACCAAGAGTGGTTCGGCGAACTGGAAACTGCATGAGCGCCGCTTTGTCGACGCGACGGTGCAGTCGCTGCCCTTCGCCAAGGTACTGCCGCAGACGTCGGCCGTGACGGAGTTCGTCAACACCGCGTGGCAGACGAACATGCAGCAGGCTCTCACCGGACAGATCACCGCGAAGCAGATGATGGAACAGTTGCAAACACTCTTCGCCGAGTAGTCCATGGGCGACGGCTCCGGTTTATTCCGGGGCCGTCCACCGCAGTTCGTCCCCGGAGCCGATCATGTCCTTATCGACGACCTCTCCCCCGATGCGCCGAAGCCGAATCCAATGGCGTTCGGAACGCGTACTTCCATACATGCTCTTGGCGCCGGCCGTCTTCGTCACGCTCGTCATCGTCTTCATGCCTATGATCCAGGCGGTATGGACGAGCTTCCACGATCTCGTGCTCTTCAGGCCGAATGCCAGCAAGTTCGTCGGCTTCGCAAACTATGTGAAGCTGTTCAACGATCCTGTCTTCTGGGTGGCGCTCTGGAACACGATCATCTGGATCGGCCTGACCGTGCCGCTACAGATGGGGCTCGGCCTGTTGACGGCGCTGCTGCTCAATCGCGAATTTCCGTGGCGAGGTCTCGCCCGGGCACTGATCATTATTCCCTGGGCTCTGCCGAGTGTCGTCATCGCGCTCATGTGGCGCTGGATCTACGATCCGAATACCGGCGTACTCAACGACATCCTGATCTACCTCTCGATCGTCAAGGCAGCGGTTCCGTGGCTTGCCGATCCCAATGTCGCGATCTACGCGATCATCGCCACCCTGACCTGGCAGGGATTCCCGTTCTTCGCGGTGATGATCCTCGCTGGCCTGCAGGGAATTCCGAAAAGCCAATACGAGGCGGCGTCGATCGACGGTGCGTCTCCGTGGCGTCAGTTTCTTCACATCACCTTGCCCGGGATCGCACCGGTTCTGGCGACTGCCGGGTTGCTCCGGGTGATCTGGGTCGCCAATTCGATGGACGTGATCTTCGTTATGACCGGCGGTGGGCCGGGCTACGCAACGCATACGTTGCCTCTCTACGCCTTTATCAAAGCGCGCCAGAATCTCGATTTTGGCTACGGAACAGCAATCGCCGTGACCTTCACCCTTTTCCTCGGCGCATTCGTCGCCGTCTATCTGGCCCGGACGATGCGGGAGGTGCAGAAGTGAAAAAACCCGGAACCCTTCGGCGCATCCTGACGACCGACGTGCCGGTCGCGTTGCTGGTGATCTTCGCAATGGCGCCGTTCGCCTGGATGATCCTGACGTCCCTGACGCCGACCGCGGCGCTCAACGCCAACGGAGTGTCGTTGTCGCCGGCGGCATGGAGTGGCGACAACTACGTCAGGCTTTTCGAGCAGACGTCGTTTCTGAAGAACATGATGGACAGCCTGATCATCGCCGGTGGGACTGTCGTCGTCGGCCTGATCGTCTCGGTCACGGCGGCCTATGCCTTCTCGCGGTTTCGCTTTCCCGGCCGGAAATTGTTGATGCTCCAGTTCCTGCTGATCAACATGTTCCCGATCGTGCTCCTTATTCTTCCGCTATTCGTGCTGATGAGAAAGTTCGGAATACTGGACACGCATCTTGGCCTGATCCTTGCCAACGCGACCGTCGCCATTCCTTTTGCCGTCTGGATGCTGACGAGCTATATCGGGGCGATCCCGAAGAGCCTCGACGAAGCGGCGATGACCGATGGTGCCTCGCGGCTGACGGCGTTGCGGAAGGTGGTGCTGCCGCTGACCATGCCGGGGATCATCTCGACAGGCATCTATATCTTCATCACCGCCTGGAACGAATATCTCTACGCCCTGACGCTCGGCGGCCGAAACGTGCGCCCCGTCACCGTCGCGATCCAGACCCTGATCGGAGAATACCAGATCGAGTGGGGTCTGCTCGCGGCGGGCGCCGTCGTCGGCGCCATGCCGGCAACCATCCTCTTCCTTCTCGTGCAACGGCGCCTGATCGGCGGCCTGACCCAGGGGGCAGTCAAGGGCTGATGTCCATCGATTCTCCATACGGTTCGAAAGTTCGAACCCCGCTCTTAGAAAGGAATGGCGAATGAACCCGATCGGGTTGATTTCAATGCAATATGCGCGACCTTTCACAGCCGAGCATTTTCAGCTGTTTGCGAAGATGCGCGAACACGGGTTTGATTTCGTGGAACTTCTCGTTCCCGAGGTCGGTGAGCTCGACATCAAGGAGACGCGCAAGGCACTTGAAGACGCCGGGCTGGGCGTAGTGCTCGCAGCCCGCGTCAACCTCCAGCGCAATCTCGCATCGGCCGAGATCAAGGCTCATCGGTCCGGGGTCGAATATCTCAAATACACGATCGATTGCGCCGCGGGGCTCGGCGCGAAGATCGTCGGTGGGCCGCTGACCGGCAATCCCCTGGTATTCGCGGGCCGACCGCCGCAGCCTGTCGACGAAACCGAGCGGCTGGCGCGCAAGGATCGCTGCGTCATGGGGTTGAGGGAGGCGGGGGACCATGCCCGCAATGCCGGCGTTTCCCTTGCGGTCGAGCCGCTCAACCGGTTCGAAAGCGACGTCCTTTGCACGACGCAGCAGGCCATGGAACTGCTCGACGCTGTCGATCATCCCGCCGTGAAGCTTATGCTGGACACGTTCCACATGCACATGGAGGAGAGCTCGCTCGCCGAGGCCATCCGACTCGGTGGTGATCGCATCGTGCATTTCCAGGCGAACGAAAATCACCGCGGCTTTCCCGGCACCGGCATGACCAACTGGGTGGAAGTCTGCCGGGCGCTGCACGAGGTTGGCTATACTGGCCCGATATCGCTTGAGCCTTTCCGACGTACGGACGACCGTTTCGGCGTGCCCTTCGCTCAGTGGCGCGCACCCCACGAAGACGAGAGCGATCGCCTCTCGGCATCGAGCGCCTTCATGAAATCCCACCTCCTGCTTACGGAATATCGTCGATGACCATGAAAATCGGTTGGATCGGTTGCGGCATTCACGCAACACAAATGCTTCTCCCGCAGCTCGTCCGTCATGACGTACAGCTGATCGGACTGTGCGATATTGACGGCGCGCGCCTGAAGAGCGCCGGCCGCCAGTTCGGCGTCACCAATCTCGTGACCGATGTCGAGGATCTGCTGCGCACGCCTGGCCTCGACGCCATCGGCATGGCGGTTGGCCCGGACCAGCATCTGGCCTTCGGCAAGGCGGCGCTTGAGAGGGGCTTGCCCGTCTTCATGGAAAAACCGCCATCGGGAAGCGCGGCAGGCGCACGCGAACTGCTGGCCGCCTCCGAGAAGGCGAGGAAGCCGCTTCTGCTGGGCTTCATGAAGCGATACTCGATCGGCAACCGGATGGCTGCGAACATCGTCAGATCTGGCCGTTTCGGTGAGGTGATGGGACTAACCGGCTATTATATGACGGCGCCCGGATACTTCGCCGGAAACGTCGATTACACCGGCTTCTTCCTGCACCACTGCGTCCACTATATGGACCTTGTTTCATTCCTCGTTTCGCCCGTGCGCGCCATTACGGCCCGCAAGGTCGAGAAAACGCCCGGCCGCGTGCTCTTCCATGTCGGGTTCGAATTCGAATGCGGAGCGATCGGCAACATTGCGATGGGGACCATTCAGTCCCGCGGAACGCCGGTGGAGCGTATTGAGTTGATGAGCGATCACCAGAGAATTGAGGTCGACGACGTGATCGAGATCAAATGGCACCGCAATCCCCCATTCAAGATCGACGACCTAGGCGCGACGCTCAAGGACGATAGCGACACGCTAACGTGGAAGCCAAACTTCACCGCGGCGGCAAATGAAGATCCGAAGGGTTATCACTCACTACTGGCAGATGTTGTTCCCGCGCTCGCCGGTGCATCAACTCCGGCGCCTGGTATTGCTGACGGAGTAATCGCAATGGAACGGCTGGAGACGCTTCGAGCAGCTCTCGACATCTAAGCTCAGGCTTAAATCGATTTGATCCGCGATACAGATTCTCTGTTCGAGGCTCCGATGGACGAATTGTTTTCGCTGAGCGCATATGCTTCTTTCGAGCCTGGTTAGTTTGCCTTTCGGTAAGCAGTTGAACATCAGCCTCTTCTCCGTGGCTTAGATATCAACGGCCGGCGCATTCGTTCGCAATTCTCGCTTCGGCCCGGCAGCGGAGATTTTTCAACGGCGCCACGACAGGGGCTTGTCCATTACCTGCTTGCAACCAACGGCATTGAAGTAGCCGCACGTCCCGCCGCTCCTTGGGTCGAAGCAATATCAAACGAGCCAATCGGCCGCCCGACCCCATGTCATAGGCCTCGACCGATAAGACAGACCATTCCTGGTGCCCTGGCATCATGAGGAGAACGCCCATCAGAGGCGGATGGGCCTCGGCGAGAGATGCCTCCCTCGGGGTCGTCCAATAGGTCCCTATCTCGTCTTCAGCCCATGGCTTCTTGATCGGCGTCCTGGTCATCGCCAGCATCCTTTCCTGTTCTTTTTATGTTCTCCTTCTTGCCGGAGCCAATATCTTGATGAGGACAAGACCCGGACGCCTCTGGAGGAGAGCTCCGTCCGGGACCGTACCAACACGAACTCGATGCTTTGCTAGACCGCTCCGCTCCCTAAATACAGTTGCACATGAATGTTTAGCGTCGCGAGGAGGATAGGATGCCGAATAATGCTTGGAATGCACCAGTTGCCGTCGATTTCCCGCACCAGGAGCGGAAGATAGTTGGCGGTCCGTTTGAAGCCATGACGTGCCTTATCGACCGATGGCCCAATATGAGTGGTCTCAAGTTTCTGCGCGCCCGCATGGCATGCAAGGCTGCGCTGGACGGCCGCATGAGCGCGGATGCCGCCCGCGTGATTTTCGTGGAAGCCGTCGGCGAGGCGGGTGGCAAAGCGCACTGAACTTACCGTGCCCGTGGTCAACGCCATCTTGATGGATCTTCAAAGGTGAGAGTCCGCTGGTTTCGTGAAGAAAATGGCGGACTTTTCGATATCACATCCACCGAGCGCGGCCCCGTCCCGATCATGACATCTTGACGCAGAACGAGTGAGAAAAAAGCGACCTGCGGCGTCCAGGGCGCTTCAGCTCTGGGGAGTTGCAGCTGGTGCGGAGGCAGCGCCGGTTAACACGAAATCTTCAGACGGGATTGTATTTGCCCAGTCGCGGGACGAAATATGCCGCGGCACGATCGCGGATGGCGATAGGAAGAATTTTCGCCGTCGAGGAAATCGCGCGGCGCTGGCTTTTTCCGGCGCAGTCTATTCGCTCCGCCGAAGCGACCTCAAATAAACAGGGCGGGTGTATCGGGAAGTGGGGATGAGGTCGCCGGCGGCTTTCGAGCTTATCGCGTGATCGGTTGCGTGAGCCGGATACCCTCCGCCCATGTCTTTTACAATGCGGGAAATCCGACTAGCCATTGATTTTCCAATGGTTGTTACCCGAGGGGCAGGCGATGCCGTCCAACGTTGAACTTCCTGTGATCGTCTGATGCGTGCTGATGAATTGCCTGCAGCCTTGCCCCCCATCCAGGACAGGTCCGACTTGCTGAATGACGCCAGCGCTGCCAGTTGAAGGGTTCGCCCAGGCCAAGGGGTGCAAGCCAGCGTCGGAACGTCCAACCGTCTCGGCGATCACCGCTTGATCAGTTTGGCGCGGGGCTTGGGGCTGCGTCGTTGAGGCCGTGACAAGTGGCTCGGTCGTCGAGCAAGCGCTCACCAAGATGAGAACCGGAAAACTCAGGCAGCGCCAAACTCTAAGCATGCATTTTCCATTTCACATCACACTGCTGGCCACCATAGCGGCCTAGCCATTACCTAACGGTTACCGACCCGTAAATGTCCGCGCGCCAAAAGAAAAACATTCAAGGATCGAAAGTATGCCCTCCGCCGGAGAGCAGGTCGACATCATGGTGACAAGAGTGAGTGCCACCGTGGTTCCCACCCACTCGCTAACATGGCCATGAGAGATCGGCGGCGTCCACAAGGTGATCGACGGCCAATCCTCCCTGGAAAGCGTCTTGCTTGCCGCGCGCAAAGCCTCGCGAACCTTGATACCTCGAAATCCTTCGGCATGGAGCCAGTGGCGGGACGCGGCTAAACCGCGGGCGGCGTCAAGAGCCTCTCGGAAAACCCTTTTATCGCGTTCTTGACGAGGCTATGGATTGCCCTTGGCCACCGCGCATTCCTCATTGACGCGTGGCGAAGTCGACATCGTCCGACAGACCCGGGACCCGATTTTCAGCGACCAAGGTCGGGTTCCCGAATGGCCTCGATCAAGACGAGGGTACGCTTTCGTACGGCGACCTATCTACGTCTTCGGCGTTTCCTTTATAGGAGGATGTCATTATGACCCAAGATCAGCCCAAACGCCGAAGGTCGTTGAGCCAGGCTCAGCGGGTGGAGGCGCGCGACAGAACCGATGAAGTCGCACGTGGGACAATCGAGGAAGAGCGTCGCCGACGTGAAGCTAAGACGCTGCGCCTGCGGGCAGCGCGGATGCAAGCGCAAGAGCGCCAAGATGGCACGGCGACCGAAACTGGAAACCGCACCTCGCCGTGAGGCCCGCCTTTCACGGTTTTGACGAGACGAAACTTGAAGTCCGGAGGGTTCGCGCTAAATCCCCAATTGAATTGTTTCCGACGATCTTCACGGAGGTCAGGAGGTCGTCGTTGAGGCAGGGTCAAGGTCGGGCGCGAGAGATCCGCCCGACCTTGCCATTTTCGAAACAAGCGCTTCCAGAAAGCCTGGAGAATGTCCGAAGATCTCAAACCATCCTTGATGACACCGCGGGAGATCACCGCTGTCCTAGTTAGATTCGGGAAATTGTTGGATGGGTTCGCGTTGCAACTTCCGACTGATAAGAATTTGCTCGCCAAGCTGGTCAGGGACGCCGCCGCCGCCATCAAGGACCTTGCGCACGACGTGGGTAGCGGCGATCCGGATATCGCGGTCGAAATCGTGAAATCGGCCGCGCGCTTGGTCGCCGCGATACGCGAGCAAGTCACGAAATCTCCCCCAGGCGTGACTATCCATTGATGGTTGTCCAAGCCATGGATCGGTCCGGGTCGGTGGCCCCCGGTAACATCAAGGGGTCAATTTCCACCTCCGTCTAACGACCGATCAGATCGCTGTCACGAGTACCACTCGCGAGGTCGTGCAGCGCCTGCGTGTCCTCCGGATCATATTCCGCGGACATGATAACGGTCAAAAACGCCGCCCGTGCTATGTCTTTCTTGGAGGCATTGGGGTGCCTTTCCTTGACCGCTTCAATCAACGCTTTTGGCTTCATACCGGGAACCGCCAATTTTCTGATCGTCTCGGCCACAAACTCTGTTTCTCGAAGCTTCTTCTCGCGCATCCTGTCTCCCTAGGTTACGGGGTGATACTAGGGGAAGGTCATGTGAGATTTTTGACGCCCCATTCGCTAGCCGATGGGCATGGCCGCATGGCGGTCCTTCTCGGTCTTGCCGGTGCCATGTTCGATCGCCACTTATGGAGGCAGGGCCGCCACGTCCGGGAATTGCCTAAACCAGAAAAGATCATCGGCACGGGTGAGGCATCGCGACCCAGATTGGTTCGCAGCGTCCGAGAGGATTGCCCTGACGCTCATGCCGCGAGACAAAAAAAGGAGCACCATGCCATTTAAACCACGCAGCGGCGACGTTTGCCTGTTTGAAAATGAAAAAGCCGGACACGAGGACGCACCTGACCACCGGGGTTATTTCGTGGCGCACCGCGACATCAAGGCGGGAGAGAAAATCCAGTTCGTGTTATGGTCCGGGCGAAAGGGCAGCGCTCGGTCGTTCGGCGGAAGGATCGACGAACCGTCCTCGACCATCCGCGCAAAGGCTGTTCCAACCGACCTGTTCGGCAACCCCGTCTCCGAATGAAGCCTCGGGACGATCAGACGGCGGTCGTGGCGATGAGAACCGCTTACGGACGTTTTCGGGATGGCCTGGCGATTCCGCGAGGACGCTCAGTGACCGCGCGGCTCGGCCAAGGCGATTAGGCGCTCCTTGATGCTCCTCATAGTGACAAGAGACAACGAACGCCTGGGCGTGCGTGCGCCATCGGGTCTCGCGCAGGTTAACCCCGACGCCGCGACCGGAAGCTGCGATACGATCTGTTTCGAGGATCCATCAGCCGTTCACGCGGGACCTGTCATGCCGCGCTCGCCCCGGCGCTAGCAGACCTGGTTCCTCGGTTTTCCGACTTGGCGCGTCCTAGGGCAGGTAGCTTTGGCGTGGTAACCAACGAACCTAGTTCAGGAAATGAGCACTCGTTGCCTGAGCGGGGACAACAATCCCCGAGTACAGCACCGCGACACCTTCCGGGCCACGAAGGGCCTTGCCGTAAGCGGCAAACAAGCGGAAATCTCCGTCGTCCCCCTGGACGCGGTAGGTGTCTTGTTGCGGGATGTCCGCGATAATTGCATCGCTGATTACTTGCGCCAACCGGGGTCGGTCGTCCCGATGCACTCGAGACAGGTATTCCTCGAGTGGAAGCCCTCGTTTGGTTTGACGCGGATCCAGGCCAAAAAGTTGCGAGGCCGAACGTGGGACAAACGTAAGCGCGAATTTCCATGCGCCTTCTGAAGCGCAGTGCTCTGATGCATGAAGTGTCCACCAAAAATAGGTGGACACCAAATCATGGACGATGCTCTTAAACTGCAAGTGCGGCTTGTTGGCCGCGACGGCCGCCGTCGATATGACCCTGCTTCTCGTGATCAGCTCGTCGCAGCGTGTTTAGAACCCGGCGTTTCGGTCTCTCGGCTAGCACGGGAATACGGTGTGAATGCCAATCTCGTTCGTAAGTGGATAAAGAAGGCCCTGGAGCAGCGTCCTTCGCCATCGGTCTCGGCCTTCGTTCCAGTTCAGATTGCTCCATCTATGCGGCCGGGTTCTGGCGGCGATTTACTGACGAAGAGCGTGGCGGTGTGCAAGCCGTGTCATGCATCCAAGGTGAGCGCACTCCTGCCCAACGGGATCAGCCTGACCGTTGAGTGCGACGATGAGAGTGGACTGATCGCAATCATAGGAGCGTTGGGTCATGTTCAGACTGGGCGCTGATCTGAAGGTCTACCTCCATCGGGAGCCGATCGACTTCCGCGCGGGCATCAACAGCCTCGCGGTCCTGGTGCAGGAGACGATGTCGATGGATCCGTTTGCTCCTGCGGTGTTTGCCTTTTGCAATCGGCGTCGTGACCGGATGAAGTTGTTGTTCTTTGATCGGTCCGGCTTTGTCATGGTGCTGAAGAAGTTGACGGAAGACAGGTTCCGCTGGCCCCGCCGAGAGACTGCGGTGGTGATGCTCTCGACCGAGCAACTGCACTGGATCCTCGACGGCATCGATATCGACGCGATGGTGCGCCATCCGGTGCGGCAATATCAGATCGCCGGCTGAAGATGGCGAATTGAGCTGTTGACGCGCGGGGGCGGTTCAGATTCAAGAATCTGATGACTCGGGCCAGCGAACCAAGCGTTGCAGAACTGATGGCGCAGTTGGCGGCAAATGCCGCCGAAATCGCTGCGCTCAAGGTTGAGAAGGAAGCGCTCTCGCAACGGGTCGTCAAGCTGGAAGAAGAACTGGCGCTCGCAAGGCTGCATCGATTTGCGCCGCGCAGCGAAAAGCACATTGACCGCCTCTTCAACGAAGCCGAAGAAGCCGCGGACGAGAGTGATCGTGATTATGGCGACGACGTTGCCGACCTCCCGGATACAGGCCTGCCAGCAGTCGATAGCGCCGTGGGTAAAAAGCGGGGTCGCAGACCTCTACCAGAAGACCTGCCGCGCGAGCGTGTCGAATACGACCTTGCTGACGATCAGAAGGCCTGTCCGTGCTGCAACAACCAAATGCATCGCATGGGCGAGGCCGTTACCGAGCAGCTCCATATCGAGGTCAAGGCAAAGGTCCTGCAGAATGTGCGGTTCAAGTACGCTTGCCGTCATTGCGACCGCACCGGGATTAACACGCCTGTCGTGATCGCGCCTATGCCGAAGCAGCCTCTGCCGGGCAGCATTGCTACCGCCTCGACGCTCGCCTTCGCGCTCGTCCATAAATACGTCGACGGCACACCGCTCTACCGCGTGGCGCAAACATTCGAGCGAGCCGGCGTACCTATCAGCCGGGGTACTCTTGCTCACTGGGTGATCGGTTCGAGCGAGAGGCATCTGCATCGTATCTACGATGCGCTGAGGCTGAAGCTTCAGTCGCAGCCTCTCATTCATGGCGATGAGACGACGGTTCAGGTGTTGAAGGAAAAGAACAAGGAAGCCACCAGCACGTCGTACATGTGGGCGTACCGCAGCAGCGAGGACAGTGACGAGCCAATCGTGCTCCTCGACTACCAGCCGGGCCGCGGTCAGGTCCACCCTCAGACCTTTCTCGGCGACTACCGCGGCATATTAGTGAGCGATGGCTACACAGCCTGGCGCACATTGCATGGCGCAACCCATGTCGGATGCATGGCTCATTCACGGCGGCGCTTTGTCGAGGCTCTCAAAACCAGGAAGAATGGAGGCGGACCGCCGGAGCAGGCGCTCCGGTTCTTCGAGCAGCTCTATCGGATCGAAAAGCAGGCACGAGAGAGCAAGCCTAACGCCGGTGAAACGCAGGCCGATTGCGTTCGCCGTTTCCGGCAGCAGCACAGCCTACCTGTACTGAACGCACTCAAGTCATGGCTCGACAATATCGCGCCGAAGGTCGTGCCGGATACCAAGCTCGGCGATGCCGTGTCCTACACCCTGAACCAATGGGGTTATCTGGCGCGCTACATCAACGACGGTAGGATGCCGATCGATAACAACGTTCTGGAACGTGACATTAGAGTTTTTGCGACCGGAAGAAAATCGTGGCTGTTCAGCGACACCGCTGACGGAGCCAAGGCCAGCGCTGTGATTTACAGCCTCATGCTGACCTGCCGCGCCTGCGGCGTCGATCCGCTCGCCTGGCTGCGCCACGTCCTCACTGAGTTACCTCAGCGCGAAGAAACTGCCGGCATTGGCGACTTACTTCCGTTCCGCTTCTCCAAAACCCCCGCCAATTGATGGACCGGGATATCGCTTCGCAAATGCGGCCGGTGCGGTGATGCCGCCTACGTCAATGTGCATCGAAAATCGCGCTTACGGACAAACGTGACATCCGATGGCGGAACTATATTTGCCACATGCAAACCCTAAATCGGGTACCAGGGCTCGCCCGCCTGGCGGGATCAAGCAGGCACGGCGGCTTCGACATTTTCCGCCAGACAACGCCTGTCCGCCACGCGCTCAGGGATAACTCAGATCCAGACCGAGCATGTTGCTCAAGACGAACGCGAAGAGAACCACGGTCAGGAGCGTCAATAGGAATGCGCCAGCAACCTTTCCGCCCATGCGCAGCAGAGCCCGCGTCCCGCCTTTCTCGCCCTGGTCGTAATGCCATTTGATTGCATAATACATTGCCACGCCCAGCGCGAGCGCCTTGAAGGTTCCAAGGGCTATGGGTATCCACTCCATGATCAAGACTCCATGCGCATGCGCTCGCGCGTCCTGGCTTCATCCGCGGACGCCGAAAACTTCCAGCTGGGCTTTCGTGTAACGACGAACGGCCCTATCGCGGCGACCGTGGGGGCATCGTCGCGGTCAGGGGTCGCGCGTTCCGGCGCTTCCTTGGCGCGTGAAAGCCAAACCTTCAGCAGTCGCAAGGGCAGGATGCATGCGACAAATACAGGGGGTAGGGCGACGCGAAGGTGGGTCCACGGGGACGGCGCGTAAACGACCTGGATACGCATCGCCAGCGCCGCCGCGGCCAGGCCGATGAAGCAGTAAACACACAGCGCCAAATGATCCCATGGCTGGGAGGATGCCCGCTCGTTCATCGGCGATATCGGCGACCGTTCATAACTCATGGCTCGACTTCCACTTATTGATGGGATGCTGCTTACATACATTCTCCGATCAAAATCGCATATTATCCAAATTGTCGCAGCTCGTTGAACGGGGGGCGATGTTCGGCCGATCAAAACGAAAATCCCGCCAGCTCGCCCTAAAATTGGCGAAAGGCGGGTGCCCGAACCTGCGTCCCCGGTAGTTCGCTTGACAAGGCTTTCCATCTTAGATCCATATATTACGGAATTGATTGGATCACGATGGAACCGATGGCAAAAACGACATGGGCACCGCGGCTAGACAACAGCGGGGGACCGATTTACCTCGCCATCGCCGACGCGCTCGCGGCTGACATCGCCAGTGGACGTCTCGCGCGAGGCGATCGTCTTCCAACGCAACGCAAGCTCGCCGATGACCTCGCCATCGACTTCACGACGGTTAGTCGGGCATACGCGGAAGCTCGCGGCCGCGGCTTGATCGAAGGACGGGTTGGTCAGGGAACCTATGTCACGGCAGGCCGGAGCCTTGCATCGCGCGCCGAACCTTCGGGTCTGGTCGACATGACCATGAACCTGCCACCTCGTTTCGCCAACAGCTCCATCGAGCAGCGTATGTGGGAGGCGGTTGGCGACCTACGGGATCGTGGACTCGATTTGCTGATGCGCTACCAAGAGCCCGGAGGCATCATCGACGATCGAGCCACCGCTGCCTCCTGGCTCTCGCGCAGGCTGCCTGATGTCACTCGTGATCGCGTCCTCGTCACGGCGGGCGCTCAAGGAGCTCTCCATGCGGTTCTGAGTGTTCTCGTGGAACCGGGTGACACGGTTTGCGTGGAGCATTTGACGTATCCAGGTTTCCGCGCCGTCGCGTCACACCTTAGGCTCAAGCTCGCTCCGTTGGAGATGGACAATCATGGACTTATCCCGGAAGCGTTCGCGAGAGCATGCAAGGCAATGAAGCCGAAGGCATTGTATTGCATGCCGACCCTGCACAACCCGACCACACGCACGATGCCCCTGGCGCGCCGCCGAGAGCTGGTCGAGTTGGCGCGAGTAAACGATGTTCCGATTATCGAGGATGATGCCTACGGTTTCCTGGCTCCCGACGCGCCAACACCGCTCGCCGTGCTCGCGCCGGACAGCGTCTACCACGTCGCGAGCCTGTCCAAGTGCCTGTCTCCCGCCTTGCGCGTTGCATACATCGCGGTACCTGAGGGGCGAGCCCATAGAGTCACCAACGCCATCCGCGCATCCGCCTCCCTGGTCTCGCCTCTCACGAGCGCAACGGCTTCTAGATGGATAGAGACCGGCCTGGCGGATACCGCGCGCAAGGAAATCATGCGGGAAACCGCCGCGAGGCTGCGCGTCTTGCCTGAAACGTTATCCACCTTTGCCGAGACTTCCCCTCAAGGTTTCCATGTCTGGCTAAACGTGCCGGAGCCCTGGAACAGGGGTGAACTGGTCTCAAGATTGCGTTCGGTTGGGATTGGCGTCGTGGCCAGTGACGCGTTCGCGGTGGTGGACGCTCCAGAGGCCATTCGGCTTGGCCTAGGCGCGCCCGCCACCATCGAGGAATTGCGACGGAGCATGACAGTCCTCGCGGACCTCCTGTCCCAGCAGCCGGCCATTTCCATGACGGTGGTATGATCCAAAGGTCGTCGCGGTCATGGCTGGAGCGCGCGTCGATTTGAAGCTGCGCCCACGCGGACGACATTGCAGCGTTAACGTCGCGCGCGGGATAGCTCATCCACTACCCAAACCTCGCGACGTCGGTTAGCCGACGCTGACGCGATATCCCGTTTCCTTCCCCGTGTTGGGAAGAGCTGCTTGCCACGGGATCAGCTCACGCTGATCTCGGAATCAATTTTTCCTAGACGTTCCTCGCTTTAGGGCCAGGGACCTGGGTGGATTGCGGAACCTTGAAATCATCCTCGTCGTTTCAGTCTGGTGATTGCGAGCTAGAGAGGAGCACGATTTGCCGATCATCGCCACAGCGGGCTGGTCCATTCCCAAAAATGTCGCTGGCAGCTTCGAAACGGAAGGAAGCAATCTCACTCGATATGCCTCGGTCTTCAACGGTGTCGAGATCAACTCAACCTTCCATCGCAGGCACAGGAAATCGACCTTCGCGCGATGGGCCGCCGCCGTTCCGGCCCGCTTCAGGTTCGCGGTCAAGATGCCCAAGACGATCACCCACACCCACGCGATGAAAGACGTCGCCAAGCCGTTCAGGACCTTTCTTGAGGATATCGCGCCGCTCGGGGAAAAACGCGGGCCGCTCCTTTGCCAACTGCCGCCATCGCTGCCGTTTGATGCTGGTGTTCTTGATAGCGCGTTCCAGGCAATCCGGGATTGCTGTGACGGGCCGATCGTCATCGAGGCCAGGCACAAGAGTTGGGCCGCGGCCGAGGCACTGGAGCTATTGAAGGCCTATGCGGTTGATCGGGTTTTCGCCGATCCCGCCCTGGTCTGGGAGGCGGGGGAATTCGAAGGGGCGCCGAGATACTTGCGCCTGCACGGCAAGCCAAAAACCTACTATTCCAACTATACAGCGAACGAGATTAGGTCATTCTCGGGCATGGTGGCGTCGGACGGCTGGTGCGTGTTCGACAACACGGCCTCGGGAGCGGCGATCGAGAACGCGCTCACCATGCTTGGTGACCTGTGAAGTTCCAAGCCAATCCGCATTGGTTCCCAACAAATTGGTGGATGCTGGGAGGGAGCCCCGCGACCGGCGCATGACAAGGCGATGTCGCGTCATCGGAAAGAAAGACTGGCGCCACCACGACGGCACCCTTGAATTTACGAGCCGCGAACAAAAAGCCCCGCGGGAGCGGGGCTTTATGTCGCCATGGGAGTTTTAGAACTTCACGCCGAGGCCTATCTTGACCACATGCTGATCGGCATCGACATCGAAACCAAGCAGATCCTTGCTGCCGTAGTCATTGTACCGATACTCCACGCGGCCAAAGACGTTGTTCGTGAACGCGTAGTCCAAACCCGCGCCGACGGTGTAACCGTTGAATGTCTTCGTTTCCTTGTCAAAGCCAGGAACGTCCACGAATCCACGCGTCGCGGTCCACCCAGCGGCGCCATAAATCAGCGCATTATCAAATGCATAGCCAACACGGGCACGCACGGCGCCAGACCAATCGCTCCCGACATTGGCGCCCAGGAAGTCCTTGTCGTTCCAGTTGTATTCAACATTGCCCTCGACGCCCAAGACGATGCTATTGTCGAGCTGCCAGTTGTAGCCGACGAACCCGCCGAACATGCCGCCGTTAAAGTCTTCCGAATCCGATAGCCCGCCGGCGGAGAAATCACCGTTCAACCAACCGGCACCGCCGTCGATACCGAAATAAGGACCGCTCCAAGTGAAGGCTGGGGCGGTTGCGACAGGCTGCTCAACCAAATCCGCCGCGAAAGCCGTGGTGCCCGAGGCAAGAACGAGCATGGCCGCGACAAGGAACTTCTTCATGACGCTTCCCCTACTAAACACTGCGCTAAACCTAAGGTATTTCGAGGCGAATGTCTGTAGCGACAATGCAACAGTGGGTAGAGCAAGATGCCGAAGACACGCTCCCGTTAATCGCTATTCCGGCATGAGCCAGGGAAAGCGGCGACAACGGCACCGCCGCGGCCGTTAGCCAAGGGGAAGTAGCCCTGTGGCCGCCCCTGGCAAAAGCTGGACGAAGTATCGATCATCAAGCGTGATCGTCCGTCTTACCCGCCGCGCCAGCTCGATCAGGCCAAGGCACCATATCTCGCAGCAGCCTCTCCAACGGCTACCTTCGAACTCGTCACTAATCCGATCGCCGAAAACTGCTCGCCAAGCGATTGCTACACGTGGGCCTTCCACCAACCCATCACTTCGCCACTCTCCGCTCGAAGGCACCATGCACGTCCCATGCGCGCAGAGCGAATGGAACAAAAGCGAGCCCAGCGACGTAATCCGTCATTGGAAGCGCCGGCCAACCGCTCGCAGGGAGCAACATCATGCCAATCAAGAAAGAACACCGAACCCTTACCGACCACGCGGCTAAGATTGGTGAACCCGTACCTCGCGGCATAGTCGACACGAGCACGGCCGAAGTTGGGGTTCCGATTGAGCCAGGTTTCGACGCTAAAGACGAGATTGGACAACTCCGGCGGCAGGTGGAAGCGTTGCATGAACAGGTTTTCAATCTCGCTGGCACAATGAAGAGCGGCGCTCGCCACGTTGCCCGCCAGACGGAAGCGACGGTCAAGCTTCACCCTCTCTCAACACTGATCGCGATCGCCGCCATCGTGGGCACCGTCGCCTTCACGGTCGCTGGCGCGAAGTCCTTGCCGAAACGTTCGCGGTACGACAAAACGTTGGACGATTTACGCGATGCCTATGGCCGGATGCGCGAGAGATTTTAACGCGCCATCATGGATGGGTCGCACAAGAAGTCCCAAGTACGGAGTTCGTCATCCTTTTCGCGGGGGCTAACTGTGGAAACGGCTGAAGCGCGAATTGGAAAGCCGCCATCTTTACGATGACGGCTTTTTCGACGGCGGCGGCTCAGTTATTGTGGGCCGCGCAAGCTTCGTCTTCTGGCGTGGCGTTGCTCTTGCCACCCTGGGTTTGAAGTTTGCCGGTTCCAGCGCTGCTCGCCGGATTGGCGCACTTCGTTTTGTCCATCTTCATTGTGCTTCCAGTGGACGTCTTATCGACTGCTTTTGGTTTCTTCATGTCAGTGTTGGCGCCGCCACCGGTATCACCGTGGTTCTTGTCCATCGTCGATCCAGCCGGCGCTGGGTTGGACTGAGCGAAAGCCGCCGTTGACATGCCAGCCACGAGGATTGCCGCGGCGATCATCTTCATACGCATTGTGTTTCCTCCTCAGGATTTTGCGTGATTGACAGCGGCATAACAACGGCTCGGTCACGTTGTTCCACGCTCAAGGGGAAATCTGCTCACCGACCACTTGATTTCCAAGACGCCCTCGGGCGGTACAGGCAAGATGATGGGACCCGCCGCGATTAGCGGCCAAAGGAACCACGTTGGCCGCACGTCACTTGTTTAAGCGGTCGCAATGAGGAGCATTTACGATTCCGGTTCTCAGACCATCCGAAAGAAAACAAGGTGGCGTCAGGACCGCCTCCATCACAATGAACCGCAAGTTCAAGCTGATCACCCGAGGAGAGCCACGTTGATAGCTCATGGGCATCAAAATCAATTCCATCCGAGCCGCTCCCGATTGAACTTGGCGGTCTTGCCCGCCGATCGCTTGAGCGCTCGCTCTCAATTCAATTTCGCGAATGACCACCGCCCGCGGTGGCGACGCGGCGGGAGATCCTCGTGCTTTGAAAAAAAGAACCCCGCTTCAAGCGGGGTCAGGGGTGCTGCCCGGAGCAGCGGACGGATTGATCCTAGCACTGTCTCACTCCGCTTCAAGGACTTTTCGAATACCCGATGGCTTTCGCTATTAAAGCGTGGATTTTGGAGCCAATGAAACGCACCATGCCGCTGGTCCCCGAATTTCATCAAACGGTGAAGCGCCGGCTACCCGCTCCAATTCCCTGACCGCGAATTGTCAGCGGCGAGTGAGTTCCAACATCATCGGCGATGCGCCTCATCAACATGTCCGCCATTTTCATCGCGGGGTTTGCGATCACCGGAGTGTCGCCGCAGATAAATTGAAGGCGAGGGGTGTGGAGAGCCGGGAGAGTTACAGGGGCTCGAGGCCCTCCACGTGTCGGGAAGTGTTGAGACTATCTCGACGGCGGCGAAACATTCGGTACGTCGAAATGTTCCGTTAGGCCCGGAAATTCCAACGGCAACGGCTATTAGCGGCCGGGCGAAATTGACGGGTGTCGTCGTCGAATAGGCGGACCCGCAAGAGAACACGTTTGACGAATATGATGCTCGTCCTTGATGGCTAACATCGCGATCGGAAGGCTCGGCGCGATGACACGTCGCCCTGATCCGGCGGTCCCGCCCAGTAATGGTTCATGTTCCGTTCATGACGCAAGGTCCATGGTCCTAACATTACCAGTGGAAAGGCATAACCATGGATAGAAAAATTTCGCGTATCGGCACTGCCTTGGTTGCGGTTGTCATGGCCGCATCTAGCTTCGGCTTAGCTTCGGCCGCCCCGCTCTCGGCTCGCCACACGCAAGTGACATCGGGGATGGAACTTGTCCAGTATCGCGACGATCACCGGCGTGACTGGCGACGCGACCATCACCCTCGAGATCGCTACGAGCGCCGATACGACCGAAGGGGCTACTGGAACGGCCACAGAGGCTATCGCGAGTACCGCAAGGGCTATCGTCGACATAGTGACGGATATTATTATCCGCGGTCGGTGTTCCAGCTTTACATCCGATAGACGGCTTTGAAGTTGATGACGAGGCCCCGTCATGAATGGCGGGGCTTTTTCCTTGGGTCTGTTCGGTCCAAAGCGGCTAAAGTGAAAGCGCTGATGATAGTGGCGATCCTCGTCGCCGGGACATCCTTCACCGTCATCACTATCTGCTACGCACGTCACGAGCCCACCGGCCGAGCGGTTTGGTGGAGACCTTGACACTCGGGTCTCCCACCCCACGCCCTTCGCTAGCAAGCCAGGCCTACTGGTGCTCGTTTGCTATTTTTTCGTTTCGCCCACCAAACGTGTCTCGGGATTCCCGCTGGTGAGTGCTTGCCCATTACGCGTTACCCGGGGGATGGAAGTGAACGCAAGCCTCGGCGGTCGATCGTGTGAGACGCCAAGGCGCCTCATGCGTATCGCTCGGCAATCAGAAGCAATTTATTCGTGCGGTCGCTGTCGAAGTTATTGGTGACAAGAATTCGACCTCCTCGCGAGGCCGAATTCTTTCTTTGCCGCATGTCCCAGGAAGTGGACGGTGGCGCATCTAGTCGATCGGGTGTCATCGGTCAAGCATGCCATGAGGGATATCGGTGCAAGTCGACCACTTCTCTGACCTCTTTTGTGGGGCAGCCCCTCCGAGAGATGAAAGGTGCTGGCTAAAAGACGGATGAGGAACCCGTAAGCCGGTCATCGCGTGCTTGCTTGGATTGGCGACGGTGTCGAGCTAGTGCCAGAACTGGGCGTTCATGTCGTCGAGGTTGCCACCAACGAGATCCTCGCGAACATGCCGAAAAGGCCGTTCGACCTTGCCTTTTGCCCTGGCTCGGAGGCTTTGCACGCGTTGGGATGAAATCCATAATCGCGAACCACGTCAATGAGGGAAGGGCTGTGGATAATGTCCTGCGTTTGACCCTCGCCGACAACAGCGGTCTTCATTCGGTCGTGGAGCACCTCCCGCGGCGCACCTCGGAAGCTGCGATGTAACAACGTACGACGGTCGGCAGGCCCTGGTCCATGACGAAGCAAGCGCGGATCACAGGCGTCTTTTTAGAAACGTGGTGCTCCACGAGAATGTCTCAAGGTCATCGGATACATCCGTGGAGATCCAGCCTAATAAGCGGCCTTCATGGAAATTCGTCCAGGTCGTGGTCTCTTCACTTGCCATCCTCGGCACGGTTAACCTTGGGCCATGGGGTTGCCGACCGTCTTCCGCCATCGAGTAAGAGAGAGCCGTCGCGTTGTGGCCGCCGGTGCCGCGGCGTCGGGGGCTTGAGATCGAGGTCTCTCTTTTCCAAAAAGGCTCGACCCGCTCTTCACCAAGCGGTGGCTCCATGACGCCGCCCGCGAGCGTCACTCCATCCCGCGGTCCACGACCGGTCTCAGGCTGCCGGCGGGCGGGCGAACATACAAGCGCTCCGTCATGGTGCCGACGG
The DNA here is from genome assembly GCF_055616315.1 of Rhizobium sp. O111. Lineage (NCBI taxonomy): Bacteria > Pseudomonadati > Pseudomonadota > Alphaproteobacteria > Hyphomicrobiales > Rhizobiaceae > Rhizobium > Rhizobium sp. O111. The sequence continues at coordinate 90,291 of NZ_JBSHXL010000003.1, forward strand.
CGTCATGCGAGATCCAGCGCGGAATGAGGTAACCCTCGATTATATATGCAACCCTTCGCGTTACTGATAGGCCCGATCCACATCATCTCGCCGGCAATAAAGTGCACGATCACGCCGAGCGAAACGACGCCATCGAAATCGTCAACCGCGACGGCTAAAAAGAAACCCCGCGCGAGGCGGGGTGAATTGGAGAGAGGGTAGCCGCGCGGGCATGGGGTATAAACGCGGCTGTCGATGAAACTCCCCGCGCGCCAGAATGTTCCCTGTCAACTCAGCGCCGCGCCATGGCCGCCGCCTGGCCAGCAGCTTCTTCAGCTTGGCGGTCTCGTCTTCCAAAGCCTTCAGCTTGCGGGCATCGGAAATCTCCATGCCACCGAACTTCGCCTTGTATTTGTAGAAAGGCGCGTCGGATATCCCGTGCTTGCGCCCGTCCTAGGGCCGTTCTCCTGCTCTTTCAATATCCCGATGATCTGCTGATCCGTGAACCGTGAACCGTGAACCGTGAATGTTTCATGCTGTCCGCCTCCTCAGAATGACGGACTCTACCAAGATTTGGAGGGAGCTTTGGGTCTCAGGCCATCGCCAATCGATTGGCGACGCTTAAAAAGCGCTGCAAAATAATTTCGGGTCTTCGCAAGGCGAGTAAGGTCCAACCATGGGCGACGTGGTCGATGTCGGTCATATTCGCTACACTCGTTGGGATACGAGAAAGTTGATGGCGAAGTGCTTTGGGAGAATCCGCTTCGCCTGTCCCTCGAGCTTGGAACTCTCGAGCGACAACCTATGTTAGCCGATCTAGAGAACAGGCCAATGCACCCCGACAGGTAGCAAAGGTTCTTAAGAATCAGTGAAGCGTGGCGTTAGGAATGTCCAGTTCAAATTTGGCGAGAAGCAGTGTGGCCTCTTCAACGACAGCGCTCGAGGATGGTGAGTAGTCCTCCGCGATAGCTAATTGATTCAGGTCAAGCTGGTTGGCAAATTCCTCGAGCATGGTCCATAGCTTGTCCCCGTCATGCTGAGCAATGGACGCCAATAAGTGCAGCCTTTTTGCTAGCGTTTCAAGGTGCAATTCGCGTTGTTCGATGGACATTTGTGAAAACTGGCTGATTCCAGACATCGGTTCGCTCCCTGGGGGTGCGCTGTCCGAAAACTGACCGAGAAGAGAGGTGACAACCATCCTTCGAATAGCATGTTGAAGATAGCGCAATCCACGCAAGTATCAATGGCCGCGCCTGGTGACGCATCTTCCCTTACTTGCAACCATCTAGCGTTCCACGGGGGGACGGCACCCGGGGCGACCCGTCTCTTTGAAATAGAACCGGCCGATTTTCGCGATCTCGCGAACGAGGTGATCGCGAAGGCAATATCGGTCGCAGATCTCGAGCAGCCTCGGCGCGGTAATCTCATATTCTTCGCGAGACAGATCGGCATCACCGATGAGATATCCGCCACCAGGTAGGGCAGCGGTTACGTCGCGACCGATATCAGCAACATCGCGGAAAAACGATTTCGCCCAGCAGACAGCGACTATAACAATACGACACAAAAGAATCGTTGTCACGTGCGCGCCGTAAACAGATTTTCGCTCCGACGCATACAAAAATGCGTGGGTCCGGCTCGTTCGTTTGCAACGGAGTGCTTCTCCGCTCCAGCTACTGGGTGGACGTAAACGAGAACGCCCCACAGCCGGACTGGAGACGGATCAGTCCATTATCTCTTTCAAATGTGGTGTGGAGAACCACTGAGCGTTGAGACCTTTTGGCTCTCCACTTGCCGAGCAAGACGTTGGGAGATTATCTCGGCGGGGCCAAATTCACGCCGCCACGAAATTTGCCGGCAGTGAGATAGCGGGACAACCATTTCGATTGCTCATCGCTGCATCATGACGGTTCGGGTCGCTGGACTTGGCTGCAGATGTCCAGAAAAGAGTGCCCCGGCAGCAATGATAAAGCCAGTGAGTAGCAAGCCACCCACGTAAATCGCAGTGTGATTTCGACTGTTCGTAGCCATTTTCTGACCCTTCGACCGCGTTGGCGAGGTTTCGGAATGATAAGCGGCGAAGAGCCGATCGCTTTGAGGGGAACCAGCTCTTCACCCTATCGCCATGTAATGCGTCTAACTCTCCATGACGATATCCTTAAACATCGAGCACGTCGTTCTGTTCCTCGTAGCGGCAGTATTTAAAGCAACAAACGGTAGGTCTTGGCGTTCACTGCTGAAAAGCGAATGCAGGTGATGACCTGCACCGATACGAGATTTCCGTAACCGCTGATGAGACCTGGCTCGTCAGCGCTGAAATGGAGGGGGAAGTCTTAAAGGTGCTTCGTTCGAGCTCGCGACGCGCTTGATGAAGCGTCTAAACCAGAAGGTTGCTCGGTGCGCTTGGCACTACTCACCGCGTCGTCCCCTATTGGTACGCCCCGAACAGCGGTGGGGACCCCCGGGAAGGCTCCCCACCCTTTAACCACGACAGGGCAAAGTCGGCAAAGCCAGCAGCGCGGTCGAAGCGTTAAACGGAGTAGATGAAAGCATGGGTGTGGAGAGCCAGGAGCGCAGAGCCTCGCGGCTCTCCACTGCCGAGGAAGCTGCTGTAAGGAGACCGTCTCGGCGGGGAAGAACACGGATGAGCGCAATTAGTTCCGACGCGCTTCCCGGGGCGGACCTGGTTCTGTTCGCTCGACGTTCTTGTCCTGCCTTGCAAGGACCGAGAAAAGGCCATCGGCCCTATCGAGTTAGCCGCCCGCACCGGGAGGGGCGTCATTCTCCATGAACTCCGGATACTGAACGACCTCCTTCTCGATAGTGTCAACAGACCTTTGCGGATGGTCACGGGTGATGTGGAATGTCGATCCACTCTCATCAAAGACGTCGAACCGTTCAGGCGGAGATTTCGAAAACAGCTCTAATGCTCGTTGCGCCGCTGCTTGGGGCGTCTCGGCGTCAACTGTAACGGAAGTGCTGACCCTAAACCTCTGTTTCCGCATATCTTTCGCCTTCGCTAAATGCTTCGGTGGGGAGAACCTCGCTGGAAGCTCCCCACCTTCGGCCGCTGTGCTGAGGATGGCTCTGCGTGAACCATCGCGCAACCTGTCGGTCAACGTGCGTAACGGCGCTCCGTTCCGTGGACCTAGCTGAAGTCCCGTCATTTTTGGTCGCTCAGAAATCTTCCAACGCTTTCCTCTATCTCCCCCAAAACCTCTTCGTAATAAGCTGTCCACTGCGCGGGAGCGTGTTTTTGAGATCGAATCCTATCCTGATGAACGGAGGCCCTCTCGTAGGCCAGGAAGAGCGCTTCCATGCGTTCACCCGAAGCGTGGCGGAGCTGATCTCGGAAGGCCGGCATCCGCAACATCAACTTCTTGCGGCCAAGCTCACGCTCTCTTTCCTCTTCCCTGTCCACCATCCGCGGCCCTGAACCCTATAACAATTCAACAACATGAACCTGTTGCCCGGCAGTTCGATCTCTCATTCTTAAGCGGTACAGAGCGTTGACGATGATGTCCTGGCCGCGCCCGGACCGACATGGGGCGGCCCGACCTGGTTGAGGCTGAGGGTCACGCCTGTTTCAAGCACCATTTCCTTCAGCAGCCTTAGAAGAGGATCGTACATCGGTATCGATCATCAATGGAATCTGCTTGAGGCTTCTTAGTTTAGCAAGCCCGCCGCTTCGAGCGGGCGTTAACGTCTCGCTTCATTAATCCGCTTACTCTGTATTTTCATGCAGGTGATCATCATGACCGTGCCGAGCGTCTCGGCGAGTTCTTCTGTACCCGGCCTGGAGCCTTCGTTTCGTACGATCGGCTCTAGAAACATCCAGGTGATGAGATATGGCCAAGCCACTTCCGGCCATGCGCATGATCGTCTCCCGGACACGGGGAGGGGGGTGTTCGAGGTCTTGGGTGGCGAGGACCGCGGGCATGGCGTTCCCCTCGGTTCGTCGAGCCAGCGGCCACTACCTCGAAAGCCACCGGTCGGAATGCCGGATACCGTCGATAGTCCATCGACACCGCTCGCGGGTACCGGGGTACGCGATCCTGAGTGAACGTCGGGATAGGGCGCGCACAGCTTGCATGTCGAGGAACTGACGCGGCGCCGGCCGGCGTCAGGGCGTCCGACGGCTCGATCCTTCGGCTCTCAGGAAGTCGAGGAAGGCTCGCATGCCCAAACCGAGGTGGCGATGCCGCGGGTAGTACAGGCAAAGGCCAGGATAAGGTGGGGTGCAGTCGTCAAGTACCTGCCGAAGGCTTCCGTCGGCGAGTGCGTCCGCCGCCATCCACCGCGTCACATATGCTAGCCCGCCGTCGTCGAGTGCCGCGGCCAGCAGAAGTCTGGAGTGGTCGACGATTAGCTTGCCGCTCGTGGCCATGACAACGTCCTCGCCGCGGCGCTGAAACTCCCAGCGATAGATCGACCCGCCCGCCATGCGAAGCTGGATACACTGATGCAGAGCGAGATCCGAAGGGCTATCGATGGGCGGCGCGCTGGCGAGATAGGCGGGCGACGCCACCACGATGTGCTGCTGATCCGGACCGATCGGGATCGCGACCATATCGTCCGGGACGAGCTCAGCCGCCCGCACGCCACAGTCGAATCCGCCCTCGGCGATGTCGACCATTCTTCCCTCCGACCGGATTTCAAATCGCATCTCCGGCTGAAGCTTCATGAAGCGCGTCAGCAGTGGCATGAGGACTTGCTCGGCGGCGTTGGCGTCGCAGTTTATCCGCACGAGCCCCGACAGCGAGGTAGCTTGTTCGTGCAGTTCCTCGACGGCCAGACCGATCTCCGCGAGTGCTGGCATGAGCCGCTCGGCAAGTCTACGGCCCGGCTCCGTCAGCGAAACGTTTCGGGTGGACCTGTGGAAGAGCTTCACCTTGAGACGCCTCTCTAGTCCAGCGACCGCGTGGCTCAACGCGGACGCCGTCTGGCCGAGCGTCCTCGACGCGGCACGAAACCCGCCATGTTCGGCCACGGCGAGAAAGGCCGCCAGCTCGCCCGGCGGAAGCGAACCAACTGTACGAATTATCTCATCATTGCGTGTGCCGTTGGTCATCTAGTTCACGAATGCCACGCGCTTATCTTCCCGGCAAGTCGAATGTCTTAAGGAGCACGACCATGACTTCATCCATCCCGTTTGGGTTTTCGTCAACCGCCGCCGACGTTCTGGAAGGCGTGGATCTTGCAGACCGCAATATCATCGTGACCGGAGGGGCTGGCGGCATCGGTCTGGAAACGAGCCGCGCCCTGGTCGCCGCGGGCGCGGCCGTGACCATCGCGGCCCGCTGTCCGGAGGAGGCCGAGAGAGCTGTCGCCGAGTTGATGCGAACAACACCTCGGGCTCGGCTGCGCGTTCGCCGGCTCGACCTCTCCGATCTTTCTTCCGTGAGGGAATTCACAAGGAGCTGGAACGAGCCTCTGCACGTCCTCGTCAACAACGCGGGCGTGATGGCCATTCCGGAACTGCGGAGAACGGCGGAGGGACGAGAGATGCAGTTCGCCACGAACTACGTAGGCCACTTCGCGCTCGCACTCGGCCTGCGGAAGCATCTGGCCAGCGCGAACGGCGCCCGCGTCGTATCCGTCGCCTCAACTGGCAACCTATTTGCGCCGGTGTTCTTCGACGATCCGGACTTCCGCTTCATTCCATACGATCCTCTGTTAGCCTATGGGCAGTCAAAGACGGCCTGCATTCTGATGTCCGTGGGGATAGCGTGGAATTGGGCATGCGACGGTATCACGTCCAATGCTCTCAACCCCGGAGCGATTGCGACTGGACTTCAGAAACACACCGGGGGGCTTAGAACGCCCGAGCATCTGCGCAAAACAAGAGAGCAGGGTGCGGCCACGTCGGTGTTACTTGCGGGATCGCCTCTGGTCGAGGGAATGTCCGGCAGGTATTTCGACGACTGCCAGGAATCCCCTGTCGTCGACGAGCGCGGAGCCGGGCCGTTGAAGGGCGTGGCAAGATACGCGGTCGATCCGGAGAACGCTCTCCGTCTTTGGGAGATGGCGACGCGGATGGTCTCGTCGCCGCTGTAGTTGGCGCAGCCTGCCGGACATTTGCGGGGAGGCGGCAGGCTACCTCCTTCTCGAGTGTTCCGGGCCTGTTCAAACCTTTGCCGCCACCGGAAGACGGAACGGCGCACCAAGTCGGTTGAAGGCGTTCATCGCGGCGATGGTGATCGTCAGATCGACCAGATCCTTCGGTTCGAAAGCTGCAGCGGCAGCGGCATAAGCCTCGTCCGACGCATGGGTCTGTCTCACGTTGGTCACTTCCTCCGCCCAGGCGAGCGCGGCGCGTTCCTGGTCGTTGAACAGGTGAGGCACCTCGTCCCACACCGGAACCAGTGTGATCTTGTCGACGGACATCGTCTTGCGCAGATCGCGGCTGTGCATGTCGATGCAGTGGGCGCAGCCGTTGATCTGCGACACGCGCAGGAAGACCAAGTGGATCAGCTCGTCCGGCCGGTTCGTCTTGGCGGTGACGTAATGGTGGACTGCATAGAGCGCCTTGGCACCATCGGGCGCGACCTCGGACCAGTTCATGCGGGACATGTTCGTTCTCCTTTGTTGAGGACGCGGTTTTCCGTTCGCCGGAGAACCGTCGTCAGGTGATCTGTGGTTTAGCGAATGGTTTTCGGAGGACGCTCTACGGCTTGCGCGGCGTCGTCAGGACGGTGTCGTCGGTATCGACGACGAAGACGGCGAGCAGCTTCGCCGGTTCGGTCTTGCTGGCATTGGCGCTGACGTCGTGCTGGTCGCCCGGCAGCTCGGTGAAGTTCTGGCCGGCGCTAAAGGTCTTCGTTTCGCCACCGTTCACGGCGCTCTGGATCGCTCCCTCGAGCACGGTGGCGTAGATCAGCGCGGACTTCGCATGCGTATGGGCGGAGCTGTAGCCTCCTGGTCCATACTCGACGAGGACACCCTTGATGCTCTTGCCGGGAACGTCGTCCAGGGGGTGCTCGTAGACGAGCGTCACCTTGGCGTCCTTCGTGTCGTACGCGAGTCCGGGCTTTGCGATATCATGACCGGACGCCGGGGCAAGGGAGGCCGCGAGTGCCGCGGCAGCATGGAGAATGGTCTTCATGATCGTGCGCTCCTCTTAAGCCTTCAGCCATTCAGCAATGGTGATCCGGCCTTCACTGTACTCTCCACCGGGAACCGGTGAGCCTCTGGCGACAGGGGCTCCGAAGTAGTCAACCCCGGCGTCCGCGGTCACCGGCCTGCCGTCGCCCTTCGCATCGAGATACGCCTGAATAAAGGACCCGAAGGGCGCCCGTTCAGGTCCGGCAACGTCGACCGTTCCGTTCTTCGGGTCACCTAATGCGATTTCCACCAGTGCGGCGGCGACGTCGCTGGCCGCGATCGGCTGGAAGTCGATATCAGGAACTTTCACCGCGCCGTCGGCCGTATAAGCGCCAGCCAGGGTCTCGAGGAACTCGTGGAACTGCGTTGCCCGGACGATGGTGTACCCTTGGCCGGACGCCGCGACGGTCTCTTCCTGCGCCAACTTGCCGGCCATGTATGGATTGGCCGCGAGCTTCTCGGCGTTTACAATGGAAAGGACGACGTGTTGGCGCACGCCGGCGGCCTTTTCCGCGCTCGTTAGGTTGCGGCTCGACGTCCCGAAGAAGTCGGTTATCACGTCCTTGTCGAACGACATCATGTTCGAAACATCGATGACGGCGTCGGCGCCCGCGAGCATATCGGCCAGTCCTTCTCCCGTGTAGGCGTTGATGCCATTACGGGAGCTCGCGACGACGGCCTCATGGCCGGCGTCCCGCAGCAGCTTCACCGCCTTCGAGCCAATCAGGCCCGTGCCGCCGATGACGACGACCTTCTTCATCTTGGTCATGGTGCTTTCTCCTATGACGAGGCGCGATTGCCCGTCTTGCGTTCGTGGAGTTCAAGGAAGGCGCATCCGCGCGCGGCGATACCGCCGTCGTCGTCCGCGCCGAGATCCGCAAGAAGGTCCGCGACGGACACCTTGGCGAGTTCCGCGCGATAGGCCTTCTCGGCCTTCAGCATCGCGGCGTTGATCTGGCAGGGCTTGGTGAAGTAGCGCCGCGGCAGAGGGTTCGGCCCCCGCTGGCGGATTTCGGCGCACCGGAAGGCGGGCGCCGGCCCCTCGACCGCGAGGACGATGTCGAGCAGGCTGATGTCCTTTGGCGCCTTGGCCAGTCGATAGCCACCCTTCGGTCCAGGTGTGGTCGCGACTATGCCGGCGCCGGACAGCGCCTGCAGGTGCTTGAGCAGATAGCTTGTCGAGATGCCGTGGAGCTCGGCCAGTGCCGCCGCCGATAGCACGCCCTCCTCGGACAACCCCGCCAGGAATGCCGTGCAATGAATGGCCTGTTCAACGCCTTCGCTCAGTTTCATGTTGCATCTCGCAATCGTGGATATAAATTATCCATGATTGTCGCCGTGTCAATCCCGGATTCGGTGGACCGGTCGAAAATCGGAACATGAGATTAGAAAATCGAGTTTCGACGCCTTTCGCGCGACCGCATGGTTTCCAATCGCTTCGTGGGGAGAGCGTGCAATTCGAACTGTTGTCGCTTCGCGGGCGTGCTTGGGCGCCCGTCTGATTGGGCTTCGTGTCCCCACTGGACGCGAGCCATGCTCGACCAATCCTCCGCGCTAGGTCAGCGATCGGTTTCCTCGTTCCTTGAAGGATGAATTTTTACTCGCGCCGACCAGCAACATTTTGCTTCGGCTCCGGACAAGCGCAACTCAGCGCCAGTTCCGAAGCGTTTCGCAACTGTGGCGTATCCCGGGCCCGAGGCTCAGGAAACCACGCCTTGCTTTCCTCGGGGGCTCGCCTGCCCGGCGCGCGACAATGGCCGCGGCATGCTGGGAGTGACTTTCGACCTAGGCGGTGGAACTTCCTGATTCCATGCCCGTTTTCTCGATGTCGAAACTTAGGAGGCTGTCATGACAACCACATCGAGAGGCCGCTCCCAGGACCGTGCGAAAGTCGCCGGCGCTCAGGATCACGAAGTCAAGTACGAAGCAAAGAAGCAAGGCGTATCGAAGGAAACGGTCAAGAAGGCCGTGAAGAACGCTGGAAATTCCCGAAAGAAAGTCGAAGCGGAAATCCGACATTAGCCGGTGAAGCTCGCGACCTATAACGTAAACGGCATAAACGGCCGGCTCGAGATCCTCCTGAGATGGCTGGGAGAGGCCGAGCCGGACGTCTGCTGCCTGCAGGAGTTGAAGGCGCCGCGGGAGAAGTTTCCAATCAAGGCAATCGAGGCAGCCGGCTACGGCGCGGTCTGGCAAGGCCAAAAAGCGTGGAACGGCGTCGCGATCCTCGCCAAGGGACTGGAACCTCACCTCACAAGGATGGGGCTTCCGGGCGAACCGGAGGACGAGCAAAGCCGCTATATCGAGGCGATCGTCGATGGGATCGTCATTGGTGGCCTATACCTTCCAAACGGCAATCCTTATCCAAGCGCGAAGTTTGACTACAAGCTTCGCTGGTTCAAGCGTCTCCAAGATTACGCGGCCGAGCTGCTGCAACTCGAAGTGCCGGTCGTGCTCGCCGGGGACTACAACGTCATGCCGACCGAGCTAGACGTCTACAAGCCGCAGCGCTGGACAGACGATGCCCTTTTCCGCATCGAGGTGCGGGAGGGGTACAAGAACCTCCTCGGCCAAGGGTGGACGGACGCCCTTCGTCATCTGCATCCAGACAAACGCATCTATACGTTCTGGGATTATTTCAGGAACGCGTATGCCCGCGATGCCGGGCTTCGGATAGATCATTTGCTGCTGAGTTCGGAGGCGGCCGAGAGATTGGCGAAGGCGGAGGTAGATAAGCATGTGCGCGGCTGGGAACACACCAGCGACCATGCTCCCGTCTGGATCGAACTCAGCGATGAACCCGTTAAGAAAAAGAGAAAGAAGCGGTGACTAGGATCGGCGAGCACTTGCCTAAGGGCCATCATTGCCGAATCTCGTGACGCAGATTGCCTGGCGCCATGGTTCATCGGGAAAAGCACATATCAAGGGGTGGGGTAGCCCCCGCGATACGAGCCGCGTGTGACCAGGTAGTGGTGTCGACGTCTTCGCAGGCGCTGGTACAGACACTCTAACGGTAGGATCCACAGAGGCAGGTCTCACACACTTCAATTCTCACGGTTGTAATTTTGCCGCGGCGCGTTGGCAAGCAGCAGTTACTGCTTCCTTGCCATGAAACATCCTGTATTTCGCGATCTGCAACGGACGGTTAAAGTCGCCGGGCAAGGTCGAATCGTATGCGGCCGAGCAGGTGCGCATCACCAAAGCCACCATGGTTTCAGCCTACGGATACGACGCCCTGCAAGCTCAGCCCAACAAGGAGCGCGATCTTCGTCCCAAAGGCGCTCAGGCCCTTGACGAGTATCGGAAGCGCGCCGAAGCCGCTCTCAGCGCGGAACAATCCGACAATGACCGCATGGAACAGCAGATCGCGGATTATGAAGCAAAACTGGCTGACGCTAACCGCTGCCGCATTACTCCCGGTCTTCGCGAGTGGCTACAGTCCAAGTGACAGGAAGAGCGCCGCGGCCGAGATCAAGGGCCAGGCGCAGGCAAACGTCCCACTGCCGGAGGCGAAGGGCTTCGAGTTTTAGGGGGCAACGAGCCCTTCGCCTGTCACTCAAGCGTGTCAGGGCACTCCCAAGCGACCAGGCCATGGTAGCCGATCTGCTAGCGAGAGCAAGATTGAGCCTGTGTCGGTGATAAAAGAAACCCCGCACAAAGCGGGGTTAACTGGAGCGAGGGTAGCCGCGCGCGAATCGGGGGGCAAACGCGGCTGTCGCTAAGACACGTGATCGAAGGGAACGTTCCCGGGTCCGATGATTTTCTTGCTGGGCTTCGCGTTCGCAAACAGTTCCTCGTTGCAGCGCAAATCGCTAATGTAGTTGCGGCGCGTTCTTAGCCGGGGTCAAAGAGTATCCAGATTAGCCGCAACGGAAAGGCTGTTGACGCGGCTCCGGACAACTTCGATCGCGCCCACTGGTTCCATGGATTTAATGAATCGTACCGTTCAGAAGGTCCCACTCAAACTTTGCGAGTAATAGTGTCGCTTTTTCGATCACATCATTGGCAGCTGCCGAATAGTCCTCAGCCATACCCAGATAGTTCGTGTCTAGCTGGTCCGCGAGTTCATCCAGCATCCACCACAGCTCATCGCCATCACGTTTGGCGATTGAGGCAGAGACACGAAGTCTCCTGGCCAACGTCTCAATATAGAGCTCGCGCTGCGCTATCGACATTTTGGAAAAGTGGGTCAGTCCAGACATTCATCGCTCCCTTTGGGTGCGCTGTCCGAAAACTGAGAGAAGATAGGTGACAACCATTCTTCGAAGAGCAAGTGGTTACATATAGCCGCCGACTAGGCTTTCAAGCCAATATCTGCAAACCATTGATTTGACGCGAAACGAATCACTTCGGGGTCAGTTGATGCGCATCACCTGTCAGTCGAAGGTAACGCGTCATGGCCAGCTTTTCCCTTACCCCGATCGAGCCGCTCGAAGTCGAGATCCGCCGCGTTGGGCAGTATGCTCCCGCCGAGACCGTCGAGGAGATGATCAGCTACTTGACATCGGAACAGCCGGATAAGACAAAGCCGGGATTTCATAGCGCGCTGGAGAGATCGATCGACGCCATGGTGATGGCGCCGCCGATCCGCCGCTGCCCGCGCTGCGTTCGTCGATGCCGCCCACGCGGCTGGCATGCACATCCTGCCCGACGATATGGCCGACATCCAGAAGGCGATCTGATCGCCGTCTATTGCTTGCTTTACCTTGTGGCAGCCAACTGCCGCAACTCGACCACGCTGAGGCCGATAAGCGCCTCATATCGATCTCCCACCATCTGGGAGAACTGATGTCGTAGGCTTATGTCGGCAGACGTATCAAGGCGATTCATGGTGTCCAGCGTTCGCTGGATATGGTCTCTGATTGTTGAGTTTTCGAGTGCCATAGCAAAGTGACCTCTGATTGCCTGTCCAATGTACCGGCGAGGGGCGCGGTGGTCATCTTATCAAAAAGGCTGGTGCATCCGCGTTGTCCTTGACGAGGGACGGACAGCTGCGCCATGCCTTGTATAAGGGGCTGCACGAGGTGCAGGACCATGGTGCGGTCTGAGCGACTACATCCGTCGGGAAAAAGAAGCCCGGAAACCCTTCCCGAGCTTCTCCGCACCGACAACACACGGTTGATGCAAGGGAATTGGACGTGCGCGCATCCAATTCCCAAAGCAGCTTAGCCCTGCGCCAGACTTTTACGACGCCAACAGATCACGGATGCGAACTGTGAGCCTTTGCATGGAAACTACCTGTCGCTGCATGCCCCACGCGCGTACCTGTCTTCGGTCCGAAGCCTGCCTCAAGGCAGGCGGCGGAAAAGTACTCACGCGCCACGGTCGGAGGCGTCATTTTCTTTAGCGCGTTACGGCAGGTAACAACTGCTGCATCGTGATATGCGCCACACCTAGATGGCCATTCGGACTCCAGGAAATCCAGGGCATCCGAAATGCTGCTGAACGACCTCTCGAGGCCATTTGTCAGCCTGATCGTCACAGGGTTTGCCCACAGAACATCAACGGGGCTCATAACATCCTCCATCGCTGCGCCAAGTTGTGATCAATGTCGAAAATCTAATATGTGATTTTCTAGGTTTCAAGTCGTTCTCGATCGCCGTTTTTGAAGAAATTGCTGCTGTAGAAATGGTTTGTCCGCGGCCTGACATCGGTTCACGCCGATCCGCGCCATGAATTCTCGACCTGCTCGTCGATTTCCTTCTTCACCATTCAGTCCCCTCCGCGGTGCGACCAGATGAGTTTTCGAGCGGATACCCCTCCAACAGAGCGTTCGAAACGACGCTAAAAAAATCCCCCGGCATAGGCCAGGGGCTAATTGGGGAAGAGAGCCACGAGGACAAGCATAGGAGTGGCCCCATCGGTAGACGAACGATCAACCATAAGGTTCCCTTCCTCGGGAAAAATTCCATGATATCAATGAAGTGTGTGGGCGCCCTGCGTGTCCATCGTATGATGACTACAAGGATGCGTCCAAGCAATGCTCCGGTATGTACGCGCCGCGATGCGCGCTACCTGGGCGATCGGAGCAGATATTCGGAGGCCAACTTCGCATAAGCGCACCGCTTCCCCGCAGCGTGACACCGCCAGAGCCCCCGATGCGACAAAATAGCAAAATCCATGCACAATATGACGAGTCAATTATCCGATATCGTTCGGGCCTTTCAGCGTGCCGGAGCGTGGTCATCCACAAACGAGGCGCGCAACGGAACACGAGCGGCGCCCGGCGCCTATCATTCGCGACGGAGGAAACCGCGAGAGGGGATTGAGATCCGGTCATTGTCCTCGTGGGTCCACTCACCGGATCTCTCGCGTCGCAAGCATTGAGGGGTGTGCGGCGCAAGCAACATTCAGCACCGGCCACGTAGGCGGTCGAGCACGCACGCCGCGCGTGGTTAGCGGGAGATTAATATCAACAGGAAAAAAGCCCGCCGGGGTGTTGGCGGGCCTTTGGCATGACAGGAACCGTTCAGTTCTCGATCAGGTAAATCACAAGCGCCCAAGATTTACACCCCAGCCGAAAGGAGTAGGCACCAGACCCTGCAACGGCGACGCGCTCTTCTCCGCGAGGAGCTGATGCGGGCCGAGCGAGCAACCCGCGGGTCCAACCGCCGTCGGATGCTCGTCAGTCCGCGCGTTTGGTAGTGGTGATAATCGCAAATCGTCCATGAGCGTATTGGCTCTCACGACAACGACAATCGCACACGTCCAAACGGCGCGCGGCATGAACCGCTCGCACGGCGAGCGGGGCCGAGCACCATCGGCGTTTAGAATTTGTAACCGATCTGTACGCCAGCGCGCGTCATGCCGTTGTTCGGTCCGTCGCAGAGATTGGCGTGCGAGGAATGGGCGACTTGCGCCATGACATTCCAGTGCGCGTCGAAGCGATAACCGGCGCCGACATATTCGTGGAAGAGGAAACGACAGCCGAGATCGGGACCATCGGCGCTGTTATCGAGATCGCCATTGTGCCAGACGCCACCGAAACCGGCTTCGGCGAAGACCTTCTCGTTGAAATTGACCGTCCAGGCGAGACCGCCGAAGATCTGCGTCGCTTCGCCTGACGTGCCGATCGAGGTGCCGAGGTTCAGGCGCGGACGAGCGAGCGTCTGCTTCCAGTTCTTCGCCGTATCTTGATCAAACGGGTCGAAGAAGACCGTGACTTCGGGGAAGACGCCATCTTCGTGGCTGTGGCCGTCCTGGATCGACGCCGAGGCACCAAAGCGCAATTCGTCGAAGATCTTTTCATCCGCGTGGGCCAATAATGGCGAAAGCGAAATGTTGACAGCCGCCACGGCGAACAGCAAGACGCGACCCGCAAATGCTTTCATATTCAAACCCATTCCCTAAGCTCGATGTCGGCGAATCACGACACGTGCATGCACACGTAGCACCGGCAAGGCCCCGAGAAAGCAACCCTTTTACCTTGCCACGGTATTTCCCTAGCGAGTGCGGCCAATGCGCAACATGATGACGCTTCTCGCCGCCTCACGGGCCAAGGCTTGTCCGTCGAGAGATCATCCAAGGCGAGCCGCGTTGATCGCGATCATCTTAAGACGGCTTACGATGAGACCGAAAGACTGTTTCGCCAACCGCGCAAGCCGCGACCTCGCGCATTGTCTTCCAGCTATTGGCGCGCTCTATCCGTCGAAGCGGTAGGGGTTCGCTCTTCTATGCGCAAGACCAGCATCCGTGAGGCGACACCTGGGTGCCGCTGACCGATCGCTGACCTCAACCAATCCTGCTTCTTCCGCCAAGTTGACCGTCTTTCGACCAACACCCACCGGAAGTGGCTTGAACTGGTCGGTCGTCAGGTGTTGAAGCAGTAGCGCGAGGCGAAGGCTTGGGCCGTAAACGGTCATGCTGGATCCTGTCGTCTCTCCAATGGGCGGACAGCCCGCCACGTAACCGGCGACCGCTCGTCGTTGCGTGGTCCGGCCGGCGGCCGCGAGTTCCATCGAAAGGGGATGTGGAGAGCCGACAAGCGTTGAGGGACTTTGGCCCTCCACCCGCCGAGGAAGCATGGAAGACCTGCTCGGCGGGGGAATAACTCGCCATGAGGCGGCATGTTCCGCCGCAATCACGAGGGAGTGGCGAAGGGTCGCCAGAAACGAAAAGCCCTTCGCCCTATCGCCAAATTGGAGCTGCGTGGCCGTTGAGGCGACAACACCAAACATCGACATCCACGAGGGGTTCCTTTAACGTCCCCTATTGCGCGGCCATCGCGTCGGGCGGCAGCTTCGCCAGCATATCGAACCACGCGTTTTCGGCGGGGCCGTAGAAGTCTCCCGCCGCGTTTTCGAGGCCAGGGCGATCGGTTATTTCAACATATCCCCGCCTTGATTTGATCCAATGCTCGCCTTCGAAGACATGAAGCCATTCCGTGACGCTCGCGCGCCTGACGTTGATGTAGGCACCAAGTTCCTCATGCGTCGCGACGATCTTATCGCCGTCAATTCGATCATGCAGCATAAGCAACTCGCGGGCGAGATTCTGCTCTATGTTTCCCGCGCGGCCGCTGGCGGCGATCATCGCGGACTGGACATTTCGCCATGCGCGATACCGTTCAAGCCTTGTCGCGAACTCTTCGTCTCGCCGCACAAGCGCCATCAGCGCATCCGGTTGAATCTCGAACGCCCAGCCGGCGGAGCGCGCCTCAGCGATGAAATGCGCTGGCGAGACCCCCGTGAAAAGACTTGTGCCGGTCATTCCTTCTCGCCCGATCATGCCCACCTCGACATTCACCGTTGGCGACAAGGGGAAAATGACGGAAATCACGCCCTCTTCAACAAAAAGGGCGCTTTGAACCGCGTGAGGAGGCTTCTCGACTTTCTCTCCCCGTTGGAACGGTCGTCGCTTCAAGAAAGGCTGCAACGACTGCCTGACCTCGGGCGACAGAACGCTCAGCAAGCGATTGCGAAATATCAACATACTCGCGGGATATAGCGCGTCGGGCGAAAAAAAAGCTTTTCGTACGCTAACGTACGCTTTTCGCATCGCCCACGCCCGAGAGCCTGCGATCGCGGCAATGGTCGCGCGGCCTGAGCATTTAGCCCGCGCCGAAGAGCTGTCGTGTTATGACGAGTTCCTCGTCCTTCGGCTTTCATCGCAACGTTCGACAAAAACGCTTGACACCTGGGACCCGCCAAAACGGGCAAGGGAACTGACGAGCATCAATGCCTGAGAATCCCCGCCTCCTCAGCCGCTTGAACAAAGGCAAGCTTCGCCGTGGCGGTGGCGATCCGTCCGTCAAGCGCCTGTAGACACGCCCGCCTGGCCGCCGAGAAGGATTTGCCACCTTTGGTCGGCCAAGACGTCATCAGAAATGCCACCGCGTCGCGGCTACATGCGACACAACGGAAGTGATCGGCACTATCGACCATAAGTTCGACCGGCTTGTCCCAAAGATCTTCGCTCATCATAACTCCTTTTCGTACCTGAAAGGGAAAATGCATTTGGCTCGAGCTCGTTCCGCTATCGGACCGAAGTCCTACTTCCGCTCACGACAAGGATTGGCTTCGGCCTTTCCCCGCACGCTTGCACTAATTCGGCCCCCGATGGTCTTCGCGCGACGGCGCGCGGTAAGCCCGGGCGACGAAATGATTGCCGCGCGGCGGCGCCTTTTGCTTTTGAATCCCAGCCGATTGCGCTAAAAAGTGTGGGGGGTTGAAATTCAAGCTTCCCTCCCCAAATCGTGCGCCGCCGAACGCGTCTGAGAAAGGAGAAGACGATGGCAAACACATTGTTTGACGCACCACTTTTTCTGAGGAAACGCCACTACATTCAAGAACTCGCCAGTCTCGAGGACGTCTTCGATTTTTTGGAGGAGTTTCCAGAAGAGGCCAGGGATACAAGATATGAATTACTCGATAAGGCCTGTCGCATGGCCGCGCGAGGCATTGTGCCGCTCCCCGCGATCCGGGAAGGCGTCCGCCGGTTCCTCATAAGGCGACACTTGCTTGCCAACATCGAGGAAGTTCCATTGGTCGCGAAACGTCGTTCCGATCGTAACGTGGGTTCATAGGCGCTCGACTGCGCGGTATGATTGCGTGCCCGTTCGAGGCTTTTCGAGCGGGCTCTGTCCCCAGCACCTCGTTTCAACCAGCGGCGCACGGGAGCGTCGGACCCGGTCCCGCCGAGATGACCGCGACATTTCAAACCGGCCGGCACACATTGGTTCCAAGCGTCGCGATATATCCGGACATGAGCCACGTCGGAACCTTGTGGGCTAAGACAGGTTCCTACCTGGAAAGATCGAGGTAAAAAAATGACAAGCGATACGAATAACAAGCGAGAAAATGAACCAATGCCGATGGACCTCGAGCCAGTCCAAGCGCCAGAGCCGACTGACAGCGCGCCGCTGGGCGACGGCGCTCATCACCACTCAGGGGGTGTCGTCCCAGCGATTCCCAGTCGCGACGAAGCGAACGTGAACCCGGACGAGCCGCTGCCAGATGACGTCGAGGAAGAAATCCTGTCCGAGGATCCGGGCCGTGAAAATACCAGGTTCGACGAGGAGATGCCCAAGACCAGTCGGTGATTGGTCACGCTCCAGGGAGATTTGCCACATCCAAGAAGATTATGTCCCGCGGACAACGGATTCGCACCATCCGCTTGCATGGTCTGACGGAATAAATTCATGCGATCCTCTCCCTTACTAAGGGCGATGAACGATCTCCAGCGTCAAGGGAAGGTTGCCTCTTGGACTAGCCACCAGACAGGCAGGAAGGCGACGATTATCGCGATGGCCCATGCCGAAACAAATTTGATGAGATACTGGCGACGAAACCGTAACTCGTTCCACTCATAATACATTAGTATCTCCTATCCGAACGCAGGAAATCGCGCTTTCGTTCAAGAGTCGAGTGCCAGAATGCAACATAGCCTCGCGAAATGTCGGCTGGCGGGAACGGAAGCTCCCGACTTGAAAACCCGGTCGGTCGAACATCCTGAACGATGGCATAAGCTGGGGGATGGACCTTCAGCCGGCGAACGCGGGCGTTCATTCATTTGAAAAGTGCGAAGCGCGCCACCGAGGCGAGGGGCGTCAGTGGAAGCGACGCCAAAAACCGAAACTCCGAGTAAGGCCGCAACGCGGGCGCGCACGAGAATTTACACGAAGTCTCCAACACGCAAGCACAGCTTGAGGGCCGCGACTAACGCGCGAAGATGACTTGATGGACCGGCCACGGATCGACAATTAAGGTCGGGACGATGAGATGGGAGCGTAACCCGCCCACTCCCTAAACGAGACTGATGAGGAGAATAGGAGGTGTCCAAGATCGGTGCGGTCGGGGGGCCTCGATCTTGTTGGGGGGCCGAAGCCTAACTATTTTAGGTGAAGTTCCTCGAAGTGGAGACCCGAGATGGAGCCCGCGGTTGTTCAAGTCAGTGAAATTCCGATTGAGATCCTGCCACCTGAAAAGGAAGATGTTCAAGAAGGGGACTTAGTGGTCTGCCTGTGCTGCCTCAAGCCGCGTTCACGCTCCTGGATCGACGATGATGGGTGCGGGATTTGCGAAGAATGCCTCGCGAGTTGAGATCGCGACCGCCCGTTAACGTCTTCATCGGCCCATTTCCGTCTAATGAGACGGGACGGCAAGACCTCGCGGGTTTGACGAACTTCCGACGATCAAATCCCGACTAGGTCCAACTGCCGTCCTTCCTGTCGACCTATTTTCGCGCGGCGGGCCGGTGCGGCCGTGCCGCCAACTCATGCGTCGCCGCCCCTGGGTTTCGGTCGTTGAATTGCCTGGCACAACTCCGGCACGTCTGAGGAGGAAACGCGCGGCGCGATCGACACTTCAAATGTCCGAAACCGCATCATCCAACGGGGCCATGTCATGACTATCCGGCCACGTGAGGCTTCGGATCGACACTGCTAGTGGGCGGCGGGATCCTTGGCATCTAAGCCTCCTCCCACCTACCGGATTGTTTCATCAAAGAGCTGTAGTAAGCGCCGCCAGTGTCGGTCGGCGCCTGACTCGTCATAGACGCCGTCACGATCAGGTACTGTCCACCCATGATGAACGCCAACATAGCTTTCGAGCGCAAAATCCGCGCCCGAGCGTCGGAAAGCGTCGACGAAACGTGTCGATTGCTCCGGCGGGAAGCTGGCGTCTTCCGACGCGGTACCGACGTATATTCGCGCCTTGATGTCCGAAGCCAAGAGGTGAGGGCTGTCCGGTGTATCAGCGGCTAGACCCGCGCCATGGAAACTGGCGACGGCAGCGAAACTTTCTGGGTATTTGGCGGCTACCGAGAGCGCGCGTCGCCCAGCCATGCAATACCCCACCACCCCATACGGCCCTGAGTGACCTTCTCCCTCGAGAGCGGCGATAAACGCGGATGTATCCTCCACCGTCATCGCCGTTGTCGTTTCGTTGATCATCTTGACAAGTTTTTCGCGGGATTGAGGGTCGCCGAAAGAGGAGCCACTAAAAGGGCCGTACGCCCCGAACCGATAAAATAGGTCGGGCAGTAGCACGAAATAGCCGGCGTTGGCCAGCTTTTGAGCCATCTCATCCATTGCGGGGCGAGGCCCCATGGCGTCCATGAAGAAGAGGACAGCACCTTTCACAAAGTTGCCCGTATCCGGGGTGTAGGTCCATGACGGAACCTTCCCACCCGAGGCGGTGATGTCGATCGACCTTTTCATCCCATGTCTCCGATACTTGCGCGCCTGATAGTCAGTTCGCCGAGCTCGTCTCCCATTGACGTGCTGGCTGCCCCAGACTTTGCGCTGCCGTTAGCGCCGTGGCAACCTACATGAACGACCGCGTTACACTAAGGGAGATCACCACGACCTGTCCCAGTCGAATTGTTCTTGTCAACCGTGCACGGGGGCACCCACGGCGTAAAATCGAGGAGACAAGCGATGCGGCCACGGGATTAAAAGACTTTGTCCAGCTCGCCGCGGAGCGAGATAATGAAAGCCGCACCAGGTGTGCGCAAATGCGTCGGCTTGTATGTCAAACCATTTTCACGAATGCTATCGTGGCGGATAGCACTGGCATGTTACATAAAAGATCGGATCGAAGTTCGCGATCTTGTATGCGGGTTCGACGATTTTACTAGAGTGGACTACGATCTTGCACTAGGTCACTGTCGCAAGATGTTTGGGAGCTTTGAATTCATGGGGACGGGGGGATGGAAGTTTCTTACTTCAACATGACGATGCCCCCCGGGGAGCTACGGTCCCGGCTCGAAATCGCGCTGATGCGCGAGGATATTTGGCCGGCCTTCCAGCCAATCGTTGACCTTCGCTCTGGATCTCTCGCTGGATTTGAGATCCTCGCTCGGTGGAGCGATCCCGAACTCGGGGACATCAGCCCAGCGCAGTTTATTCCCCTTCTCGACAAACATCAGCTCGTTGACATTCTTTTGGAGGCTTTACTGCAATCGGCGTGCGCGGCGGCGGCGAGATGGCAGGGTCGGTTTTTTCTTGCGTTCAACGTTACCCCCGATCAGCTTCTCCGCGATGACTTGCCGGATTGGCTAAGCGCCATAGCTTCGCGAACGGGGTTCCCGCTCGGCCGTGTCCAGATGGAAATCACGGAAAGCTCCTTGATTTCCGATAGTGCGGTTGCCTACCGGACACTCAACCGGCTCAACCAGATCGGAGTCGCAATCTCGCTTGACGATTTCGGAACAGGTTATTCCAGCCTTGCGCGACTAGAGTCCCTCCCTTTCCGTAAGCTCAAGATCGACGCTCAGTTCGTGCGCGGTCTGGAGCATGATAACCGTAAGCGCAGGATTGTCTCGTCAGTCGTCGGTTTGGGCCAGAGTCTCGACATAACGGTTGTCGCCGAGGGCGTCGAGACGGAGACCGAGGCGGCGATACTGCGAGCGCTTGGCTGTCCTTTGGCACAAGGCTGGCTTTTTGGAAAAGGCGTGCCCGCGTCCGAGGCATTCGACGTTTTTCAGCGTCTTCCACAGATGCCTGCCCCAACCTCCTTGCTTGACACGTCTCCGTTCCAGCAACTCCATCAGCTGGAAACTCTATATGAACAGGCTCCCGTCGGCCTCTGCTTCCTTGACCTTCATTTCCGGCACGTGCGGGCGAATGACATCTTTGCGGCAATGCACGGGCTCACCGGACGCGAACTGGAAGGCAAGACGATCTACGATGTCATGGAGGGTGAGATCCTCAAGCGCGTCGAAACCGTCCTGAGCAGGTCGCTAGGCACGGATCCACTTCCACCTCAAGACTATCGCATGGGCAACAAGGAGTTTCGCGTCTTTGCGCAGAAGGTCTGTGACATCGGCGGCGAGAACCTTGGGTTTTCGGTCGTCGCCATAGATGTGACTGAGCAGAACCTCGTCATGCAAACGCTCCAGCAAAGCGAAGAGCACTTTCGTCGCGCCGTTGAACTCAATCCGGATATCGCCTGGGCTGCCACGGTAGAAGGCGTTGTTTATTACATCAGCCCAACATTCGAGGATCTCCCGAACGATACGATGCAGGACCGCATTGATCGGTGGATGGGAAAGATGCATCCGGAGGACCGGGTGCGGGTACGATCAACCTGGTTGGAATGGATCCCGACGGGAAAGCCGTGGGAGATCCAGTTTAGGATTGCCCGGCCCGATGGAACATACCGCCCAGTCTTGAGCCGTGCTCGCGCCCATCTTGGCGCGGATGGTGCCGTCTTGGGTTGGTATGGGGTCATATCGGGCCATACGATGGAGTAGGCGCGCGAAGGGCTTCCCGCCGGCTCGCGAGTGAGGTTGCGTTCCTCGTGGATGGAGGGATGGGATGGGAAGTTGCGCGCCAAACTCTATCCCTGGCGGAACGTCTTTGGATTAATGAAGCGGCGAAACCTGACTACGGCGCGCGCATCGCAACGTGTCGGCAGCCAGGGTTCGAAGCTCCGGAAAATCGCATCCCTACGACCATGCACGCTTGTTCGGCTTGAAGGACGTCATAGTCCGGACTTGTGTTTCGTCTGATCGTGAGACAGGAAGATGGACGCACCAATCTCGGACTGGTTCAACGTGTTCGTCTCGTCACAAAATCCGAACGGACCTACATCCGGATAGGACGTGGACTCGCAAACTGAATTGATCCAAATTCGTGTCGCAACGAGTTTCAGTGCAGCAAGGTAATTGTCAGGGCGACGGTCGTAGCGCGTGGCCAGGCCCCGCATGTGTTTGATACGATTGAAGAACCTCTCCACTTGGTTTCGCTGCCTATAGACCCAGCGACTGAAGCTGAAGCTCTGCTTCCGATTTATCTTTGTTGGGATGTTAGCCCAAGCCTTGCGGCCTTTCACAAACGCTCGGATCGCATCCGTGTCATACGCTTTATCTGCAAGTAGCGTCGTGCCTGGTTCGATGTCAGATATCAGCCTCTCAGCGACCGGAGCATCCGCTGCCTGGCCTGCTGTCAGCTCCATTCGTAACGGTCGGCCATCCGCATCGACCATGGCATGGATTTTGGTCGTCAGGCCGCCGCGCGAACGTCCCATGCAAGGATCGGTAGAGCCCCCTTTTTTGCGTTGGCACCATGCTGGTGAACGCGCACACACGACGAGTCGATCATAACTATATCGCCGTCGTAACGCCTTGATACCGCTTCAAGAAGTCGGTCCCAAACGCCGGCTTTACGCCAGCGCGAGAACCGATTGTAAAGTGTAGTACGAGGGCCGTA
Source organism: Rhizobium sp. O111 (assembly GCF_055616315.1). Taxonomy (NCBI): domain Bacteria; kingdom Pseudomonadati; phylum Pseudomonadota; class Alphaproteobacteria; order Hyphomicrobiales; family Rhizobiaceae; genus Rhizobium; species Rhizobium sp. O111. The sequence goes on from NZ_JBSHXL010000003.1 coordinate 113,026, forward strand.
GCGCTCAGGGATATCCCGCCAAGAGCAGCCAGTTCTGAAACGCCACAAAATGCCATTGATCACCCGGCGGTCATCAACACGTTCGACACCACGGCTCTTATTCGGCAAAAGTGGTGCGATAATCGCCCACTCTTCATCGCTAAGTTCATGACGGCGCATATCAATCTCCTTCCAAGGACATTGAATCATCATCCTGACTAAAGCGAAACCCTTTAATGGGGACGCGACCTAGCAAGATTCAGACCATCGATCATTTTGAAGGTCACAGCGTACCGTCTGCTAGAACCCTAATTCAGTCTGCTTGGTGTCTCCGCTACCCACTCGATTTGATCACTGGGTTCGATGCCACCGGTGCAGTAAACCTCCAGCTTAATTTGGCGAGTCGCGGCTTTTCATCGCTGCCGGTCACGGGGACATCACTTGCGGTTTGAAAGTCGTGTGCGGGTCGAGAAACAACACGTCTCCGCTGCCGATCTTGCGCAGCCGGTGCGACTCGAAAGCTTCGAGCTTCTAATTTCCGTACTCATCGGATTGTTGAATGAATACTGAAGGTATCGTGACAGATCCACAGAGTGTAGTTGATCGCCGTCGATCATGCCGGAAAGCGACGAGCCGTTTGAACGAGTTGCCAGGGATGGCGTTTATCGAGAGGGCTGAACAAGAGGACCCCAAGATGAGAAACGCAATCCTGATCACCACATTAGCATCGCTCGCGCTCGTTCCGCAGGCGAACGCCGCGTCGATGCATAAACAGTCCAAGCACTCTCCACAGCACATTGCCGCGACCGAGCCGCGGGAACGGTTGGGTACCCTTTCATGCGAAGTCGCGGGTGGGACGGGAATGATCATTGGATCGAGCAAAGCCGTGACTTGCAACTTCAAGCAGCGGACTGGCAAAATCGAGCGCTACACCGGCACGATCGGCAAGCTCGGCGTCGATGTCGGCATCACCGGAAAGTCGTATCTTAGCTGGATCGTTGTCAACACTGCTCCAACGCGAGTTGGCGATGGAGCGCTGGCTGGAACTTATGTCGGCGCATCTGCCGCGGCCTCGGTAGGCGTGGGCTTGGGCGCCAATGCGCTCGTGGGCGGAAATTCCAAGAACTATGCGTTGCAGCCATTGAGCGGCGAGGCGAACACTGGTCTGAACGTGGCCGCAGGCGTGTCCCGTCTCAAGCTTACCGCCACCCGGTAATCACCAAGAGCAGGCGGGGGCCACCCCTCCGCTTGCCCGATTCTCGCGATTATCTCGAACATGGGCAGTGCGCCGTACAGATTTTCAGACAAGTGGAGGCAACACCGCCTCGGACCGCTCGTGGCTTTCTTTCCTTTAATTGGAAACGACGGCCCTTCGCTGGAACACCGCTCCAAACAAGGATGTGTGCTCGTTGATCAAGCGCTCTCTTCGCCCCTATCGTCAGCTAACCCGCATTCTGTATCGCTCACCGGCCGCACTACTTAGCGTTTCACATTCGAGGATTCCTTCGCGATAAGTGCGCGATCCTCACAGTCGGGATGCCAGTCTGCATAGGGAGTGTTGCGTGCGAGGTGGCGATTGTAATCGGGAGCGCCATCGGTCCACCACGTGGTTCCCCGCTCACCAACCGCTACTTTCGCATCGTTCACTCGCCTGCGCGGGCATCCGCCAGTCGCTGCCCTCCTTCGCATCGCGAATGGAACGGCGGGCCACGGCCCGGCGTGGCCGATGTTGCGAAACACACTTCAAGAGGGGTCTCGACAAGCCTTGCCCCTACCGCCACTCCAATGGAAAAGCCCGCTTTAGCGGCTTTTTCCACCAAGAGGAGGTGTCAGAAACCGCAGCCCCATTACGTCGGTCGATCCGCCGGTTCGCATTCAAAGATCAAACACTTTCGATAGAACTCGACAGGACTTTGGACAAGCGGTCGATGGTAAATGGCTTTGGCAGCTGAAGGGCATCCTCGATACCGGACGCTGACTTAGCGCTATCGTCGCCGCTGGCAAACACGATGCGCACGGAAGGCCAGCGCTCCCGAACGTGCCGGGCAAGATCGGTCCCTGACATTCCCGGCAGTCCGACATCCGTGAGCAGGATATCGATGCCGTGTTTCTCCAACACCGCCAAGGCATCCTCGGCCGAGCTTGCTTCGTGAACGTCGTGGCCGAGCTCGTTGACCATATCGACAGTCGACATCAGGATCAGAGGCTCGTCCTCGACGACGAGAACCCGTGCGGCCTGGGTGCGGGTTGCCTCTTGGGCGGGATCAGCCGCCTGCTCCTGTCTCCCGAGCCGCTCGACAGCGATCTGGTGCTGGCGTGCGTTGTTCAGCACGTGCCGGATTTTGCGGGCAAGCGCCTCCCGTGTGTAGGGTTTGGATAGTAGCTCGACGCCGGCGTCCAGCCTGCCGCCGTGGACGATCGAGTTTTCCGTGTAACCAGAAGTATAAAGCACCGCCATGCCAGGAAATAGCGCCTTGCACTTCCTTGCGAGTTCCGTGCTGCGCATGGGACCGGGCATCACGACATCGGTGAATAGGAGATCGATCGGGATGCCACTGTTGACGATCGCGAATGCGGACTGGGCATCATGGGCCTTGAGAACGCGATATCCGAGATCCGTCAGAAGGGCGACCGACGTCTCCCGCACCCCGTCGTCGTCTTCAACGACAAGCACGGTCTCCGTGCCGCCCGTCACTGGAAGGGCATTAAGGTTCGCGAGCCCGTCCCCGACCTGGTTTGTCCGCGGCATATAGAGTTTCATTGTCGTGCCATGGCCGACCTCGGTGTAAATCTTGAGGTGGCCGCCGGACTGCTTCAGGAAGCCGTAAACCATCGACAGCCCGAGCCCGCTGCCCCTGCCTTCGGATTTCGTGCTGAAGAATGGCTCAAGCACATGTTCGATGATGTCGGCCGGTATCCCGGATCCCGTGTCGGTGACGGCGACCAGCACATATTGACCAGGACGGACATCCTCGTGAGCGCGAGCATAATCGTCATCGAGCACGGCGTTTGCCGTTTCGATCGTCAGGCGCCCGCGGCCGGTCATCGCGTCCCTTGCATTTATCGCCAGATTAAGGATGGCGTTTTCCAGCTGGCTGGGGTCGATCAGCGTGTTCCACAACCCGCCGGAAACGACGGTTTCGAGCTCGATCTCTTCTCCCAAGGCGCGGCGAAGCATGTCGTCCATGTTCTGGATCAACTTCCGGCAATCAATGACCTTGGGCTCGAGCGGTTGGCGACGCCCGAACGCCAGCAACTGCGACGCCAGCTTCGCGCCTCGGGCAACGCCAGCCAATGCGTTCTCAAGGCGCTGTTCAGCCCGAGCGTTGCCGCCGATGTCTTTGGACAGGAGTTGCAAGTTGCCGCTCACGACCTGCAGAAGGTTGTTGAAATCGTGCGCGACGCCTCCGGTGAGATTGCCGAGCGCCTCCATTTTTTGCGCCTGCCGCAGAGCCATCTGCGCGGTTTCGCGCTCTACGGTTTCCTTTTCCAACTGGAGTACCGCGGAACGCAGTTCATGTGTGCGCTGCTCGACACGTTGCTCAAGCGTATGATTGAGGCTCTGAAGTTGATCTTCCGCACGCTTCTGATGTGTGACGTCAAAGCCGTCGACAAAGATGCCAGCCACGTGGCCGCTAGCATCGAATATCGGCTGGTAGATCAGATTGATGAACCGTTCGTCGGGCGTACTGTCGCCATCGCGCCGCAGAAACACCTTTAGGTTCCGTCCGATATACGGCTTGCCCGACAGGTACACTCCATCCAGCAAGTCCAAAAATCCTTGCCCCTCCACTTCGGGCAAGGCTTCCCTTACGCTCAAGCCTAGCAGTTGACGGTTTCCGACCAGTTGTAGGTAGGAGTCGTTGACGAGCTCGAAGATGTGATCCGGTCCACTCAGGATACACATGAAGCTCGGCGCCTGCTGGAACAGGTCTCGCATACGGTCCCGCTCGGCGGTGCGAAGTTCGACCTCCGACGAGAGCTGCTGGTTAAGCTGCTCCAGGGCAACGGCGGCTTGTTCACGCATTTCGGCCGCTTCCGCCAAGGCCGCCGCCCGTTGACGTTCCGTCTCAAACGCTTCAGTGCTCGCCAGCCGCGAGGCGATCTGCCCCGTGATTAGCTTGAGGAAGTCGAGATACTCGTCGTCGACCGCGCGATGGAAATTCAGCCCCGCGATCAGTATTCCTTTCGGCCTACCGCCGCCCTGTCCAATCAGGGGAACGACCGCCGCCTGTTTCGGTGCCTTGGGCCAAGGTCCCGAAGGAATGCCATCAATGCCCGTCAAGCTGACCAGCTCGACGTCCTGCTCCGTCCACGCGCGCTCCAAGTCCCAAAAACCAGCGCTGCCGACGATTTCCGCCGGCATCAATGGATGGCTATCCAGCGCGCCACATACCCACTCCCGTCTTGCGTTGCCACTTTCGTCGAAAAGATAAAGCGCACTGAACGGCAGGTCTTGAAGATTGTCCTTTAGAGCGCGATGGGAAGCTCTGATCACGTCAATTCGCGTATCGACGGCGGCGAGTTCCGAGGCCAACGCCCGCATCGTCAAGATGCGCCTCTCGCCAATGACCCGCTTGGTCTCCTCGGCCACGGCGCAGAAAACGCCTTCCACCTTACCAGTGTCGCCGATCAGAGGGCTGTACGAGAACGTGTGATAGGTCTCCTCGGAATAGCCGTTGCGCTCAAGCAGAAGCAAGAGCGCACGGTCCCAAGTGGCTTGACCAGATCCATAAACGGTTTCCAGCCGCTCCCTGATATCGTCCCAGATTTCCGCCCACAAGATTTTCGTCGGCACAGCCAGTGCATTGGGGTGCTTGTTCCCCAGTGTTGGCCGGTAAGCATCGTTATAGAAAAACGCGATGTCAGGCCCCCAACCAAGCCACATTTCGAACTTTGACGTCAACAGCAACCGCAGCGCTACCTTTAGCGCTTCAGGCCATGAATCTGGCGAGCCCAGCGAGCTGGACTCCCAATCATGCTGGCGCATCATTTGCGCCATTTCTCCGTCACCGACGAAGATATCCAGGTATTTATCGGAAGCTTGTACTGTCATCGTATGTCCCGGGGATCGTTGCAGAAGCGACTTAGGCCAATGATAACGCTTGTCCAGCCCGCTAGTAATGAACTGTGCCAATTTTCAGATCTGGAGCAGGAGACTTAGACTCGGACGACATCGGGGCAGCTCGGACGTTCAATCGACTATGATTGGGTCGAGGGCGGTGTCCAACCGCGCGAACTCCGCCACCCGCTCGCGTAGGGCGATCTGCTCTTCCACGAGCTTGCCAAAGTCCGCTAGGATATCCTGCTCGCGAGGCGACCAATGGCTCGGCTGACTGTCAATCGCGCGAAGAGATCCAGGACATCGCCCTCACTAGTCAGCAAGGGGAATGCCGAGGTAGGCCCAGACGTTCAGCTCTGGGACGGCAAGGTTGTCGCGGACAAGAGGGTCGACGTCGCATCCTCGATAACCAGGGGAGCGGCCCTTGCGACCACGTGCTGGCGGAACGAGTGCGTCAGCGGCGTTTCGCGCTCCGTCTCCGCACATACAAGCTCGCCGCTGTCCATTATATCGGTCTGGCAGAGAGAGTGTTTTAGCCGGCTAACCCTGACTCTCGTAAGATTTTCCGCCGGTTGCAGTTCCAAAGAACGCGACAATCATCGAAAGTGGAAAACGGCATGAAATGCTCAACTCCCCATCGCCGCCAGCGCCGTCGGTCAAATGACCATTTTCATCGCGCCATCTCCCAGCCGTGGAACGAAACATCCAGCCGCGCTTTTCCTTGAAACCCAACCAAGGAGATTCGACCATGGGAAGCACGTCAGACAAGATCAAAGGCATGGCAAACGAGGTCGCGGGCAACGCCCGCCAGGCCGCGGGCAAGGCCGTCGGCAATCACGAAGAGCAAGCCAAGGGAACCCTCCAGGAAGCCAAGGGCAAGGCTCAGGTCGCCAAGGGTGATGCCAAGGAAGCCGTGAAGAAGGTCGTCGACAAGGCATGACATCGACCGATGTCGCGGGCTCGCGCTCGTCGCGGGCTCTCCTTAGGGGGAGGTTCATGAGAATTACAAGATCAGCACTTTACGCCGCCGGATTAGCTTTGCTTTCATGCAGCGCGCAAGCGCAGAGCCAGGCGCCCGCGGATCCGGCGGTCGATGCATGCAAGTCGACCGGATTGTTGGCGCTACAAGAGCGTTCACCAGAAATCACGGATCTCGTCCTCGACATGGAAAGTCTCGCTGTGAGCAAGGCCGACACCAAGGTTGGCGACGTGCCTGTGAAGACGGTCGTCCTAGGAGAGGCTTACATCAGCCGCAAACAGCAGACTGGTAAGCCGGACCGGTTTGTTTGCCTACTCGGTGAGAAAGGCAAGGTCCTACTCACCTTCTTCACGGCGCAATAGTCGTAGCTGAGCCTCCGAAATTCGATGGAGGTCCAGTGCGAACCCCGTATCAGGGCCGGCGAGCACAGGCTCCAGAAAGAAGAGAGCCCGGTCCGCGCTTGGGCTGGCGCTCTTCATTTTGATGCTGGCTCTCGTGGTCTTTGGCACCTGGCGGGGGGTGATAAACGCGCGACTATCCCCCGAAAACCGAGGCATCGGCGGTGATGGTCGATTGCTATCAGCATCCTGGAAAAGCAAGCGAGAGATCTTTTCCTCGAGTCTTGCCAAGGGTCGACCCTTCTATTCCGTCGTCTCGTCCATGAAGATATCGATAACGTCGACCCACCCAAATTCATCGGTTGTCCATCATAGCGATCGGCGAGTTAAACGCTCAATGCCGAGAACCATCGGCCCTTGGGGTAAACACATATCAAAGATGCCATGTTCATGGTCGATCGCACATCCGAGCTTGCTTTCCAGCCCATGTGAAAACGCGGCCTTCCATCCCACGATCGAGGCAGGTCTCCTTCGATCAGAGCAGCCGATGAAACTAGCCTCACCGCGGACAGGGCCAAGTCACTGGAGCCTGGCAAGCTTGGAGAGCCTGACAGACTTAAAACCCCTTTTGAGCTAGGAAGTTCCGAGGTGATCTGCGACATATTGCAATCGACCTATTCGTTTTGACGGAGGAAACATTGGAAAAGCACCCTATGCACGACTTTCGTATGGGCTCGGCTCACGACGGGAGCCCTCATCCCGTCGATGTTCATGTTGGAATGCAAATCGCTGCCGCGAGGAAGGCCAAACGGCTGTCACAAAGCCAACTGGGCGCGGCTATTGGTGTGACCTTTCAGCAGGTCCAGAAATACGAGCGGGGGACGAACCGCGTTAGCGCCTCCACCATGTTTGCGATGATGCATTTTCTAAACGTTCCATCTGCATATTTCTTCGAAGGTCTTCCTCTTAACTACATGGGAGGAGCCGAAGGCTTCGCTGATCCGGTGACCCCTCAAATGCGTGCTTTTCTAAGCTCAAAGATCGGTTTGGAGATTGTCGAGAAATTGTGCCAGACACCAGTTCCACTTCAGCGGGCGGTGGCGATCGTGGTGGAGAATCTGAAGACATAACCATCCAACGTTGTCCAGCGACGGGTGGTTGACGCGATTTTCGCACCCACGGGGCCCGCGGCGATTGCAAAGACGCTCCACTGACCTATTTCAAATGTTGCGCTGCACAAGGAGCAAACGATGGGTCCCGACGATAATGTGGCTTGCGTCTGATGTTGCGATTGCCAAGGTCGCTATCGAAGTTGCTTCGCGCCCCGGGGAAGATCGGCAAGCCGTTGGAAGTGAAGGTTCGGCCGCGAGCACGCAAAGCCGCGCGGACCGCGATATCGACATTCGCGACAACGTCGAAGTTTGACAGCAACCCTGGAGGGCTCCTCATGAAGTCCTTCGCGCCTGCGGGCTTGCTGCCGAAATCGCCACTCGTCGTTGTGCTCCATGGATGCCGACAGACACCCGAGAGCTTTGATGCCGCGAGTGGGTTCACGCGGCTTGCGAGAGCTAGGGGGTTCGTAATTCTCTTCCCCGAACAGACCACCCGGAACAATCCGCAGCGCTGCTTCAACTGGTTTCGACCGAGCGCTGTCGCACACGACCGTGGCGAGCTCATGTCGATCAAGCAAATGATCGAGCATGCCTGCCAGAAGCATCGCATCGACCGCTCGCGAATTTCCATCGTCGGCTTGTCCGCGGGTGGAGCGATGGCCGCGGCCCTCGTCGCCCACTACCCCGAAACGTTCGCTGGTGCCGCCTTCGTGGCTGCAATGCCAGTCGGCTCGGTGCGCGACGCCATCTCCGCCATGGGCGCAATGAGCAATGGAGCAACGCCGCCTTCGTCGGGTTGGGGGAGCCGCGTCGCGGGACTGTTCGACCACAAGAAATCATACCCGCCGATCAGTATCTGGCAGGGTAAGGACGATACCGTGGTGAACCCCAAGAACGCGGACGCCATGCTCGAGCAGTGGCTGCAGGCTGGTGACATTGACCAGCTGAGACCTCGAAAGGAAAAGAAATCATGGGGCACGCGCCGAACGTGGGGCTCCCGGGGCAAGAACCCTATCGCGTTCTATTCGATCGACGGGATGGGACACGGACTTCCTGTGAAGCTCACCGCCCGAAACCGCAAGGGGGTAGCAGGCGATCCCTACGTCTTGGCGGCGGGAGTGTCGGCTCCGCTGGAGTTGATGCGGCTGTGGAGACTTTGAGCGATACGACCGCGAGACGCTGAGCCTTGGCGCCCGGACTTTGGCGGATTTACCAGTCAAGTGCGAACATCGCGTGGTTCGCCAAGACATCAAAACACCGGGCGGGTCCGAACCCGAAGGCGCTCCCAGTGACGTCGTCACGGCAAATGCCAGCCCATCGATGTTGGCGCCCGGACGCTGGTGGAATCCACCGAGCGGTCACGTTCACGCGATCCATAATCATGTATCGAAGCGACGCGCTGTTGCCCCGATGCGAGCGCGAACGCCCCCGCCGCGGACTCGAATGGATCCTCAACTTCCCCGAACACCGTGTTTGGCCGAAGGCGGCTCGAAAATCGGTTTCTTGGCGCGACCGCCGTTTGTACGAAAGCGAACAGAAGTTTACTCTTCCCGAGTGAATGTTGACCGACGGCTTTCGAGGTGAACTGATGTCCTACATAGCAGGGGCACCCCATGTTTTTCATGAACCTTTTGAACAGACGGATTCTAGTGGTCGAGGAAGACAACACGCGGGCTTCAAGTGTGAGTGCCGCGCTCGAATTCCAGGGGTCAGACGTGGTTGGACCTTTTCACTCGCTGCGAGAAGGGCTTGATGCCGTCAAGCAAGTTGAAATCGATGCCGCCGTTCTAAATGTTTGTCTTGGCGAGGATCGCGTATATTCCCTAGCTGACAAGCTCAATGCGAATGGGATCCCATTCATATTTATCACTGACCCCGACGGGGAGGTGGTCCCGACGCGATTTTCCGCTGTCCACTGCCTTCAGAAGCCGTTCGATATGGACGCAATGGCAATTACGTTGGCAATCTCGCTGGCAAAAAAACGCAAGGTCGCGCACTGACCTTGAGCACGCTTCGGCATTTCACCGGGCCGAGCCGACGAAAGTAAATGATATCGGACTGAAGTCCCATGTCAGGAACCCCTGACCGACGTTGGCGTTGTCATTTGCCGGGTACCAGAGAGGTTTCCATGAGCGACAGCATTATATCCCAGGGTTTTTCCAAGTTTGCTTCCACCGTCGCGGCCATGTCAGGAAAGCCCGCGACCTTCGTCTTGGCTGTGACTTTAGTCCTTGTTTGGGCCGTCACGGGACCGATCTTCAACTACAGCGAAAACTGGCAGCTTGTGATCAACACAAGCACGACGATCATCACCTTCCTCATGGTCTTCGTCCTCCAGAATTCGCAGAACCGTGATGGCAAGGCCTTGCAGGCGAAGCTGGATGAACTGATCCTGTCATCGCAGGCTCAAAACAAGTTCGTCGGCATCGAGAAACTGGATGACCAGCAGCTTCGCGAGATGAGCAGAGCGTTGGCGGAGAAGGCGGAATGCGTCGAGGATGTCGTCGATGACAGGGCGCGCGAGCGTGAGCATAAGCCCGCTTGATCCCATTATGGCAACATCGGCGATCGATGGCGGATGGGGCGTCGTTGTCCCACCTGGCTGTTCTCCCTGGAGCGACGCTGCTTCGACCTATCATACCCTTTCAACGATGGAGCCGAGGGTACATGACCTCCAGCAGGATGCTGGCGGTGGTTGGCATCACGTATATCACGGTCGCCGACGGCCTTGTGGCCCTTGCCACGAGTCTGATCACGACTTCCATGCCTGCCATTCCTACCTTTTTCCAAACGCCGGAATTGGAGAAGGCATTGCTCGCACCAGGAGCGCCACGGAAGGTTCCCACCGCTCAAGGCGTGGGGGACGCCGAGCCCGTGGCGAAGCTTTCCAGGAGCAAAATCAAAGTCTCCATCGCGCGGCTTCGGGCGCATTTTCGAACCTGACAGCTGGCGACTTCATGGCCTAGCTTGATAAACCGTATCCCAGGTGGACCTGGCGCCGTGCCGGTCTGGCTTTGTACGGAAACGGACGATTGACCTGATCGGCGCGTTGGGGCCCTATATCTGCACGAGCATTGGGCCGAGAGAGACTTGGCTTCACACCGATTGCCGCCGTATGTGAAGGATTGAAAGGCCTAGATGTTACCTCATGAGCTAGTGTCCAAGGGGATACAATGATCGCTGAAGTTACCGACGGCCTAGTAGGCACGTTGGACGGCCGCTACCGAACCCTGGTCGAAGCGATTGTCGACTACGCAATCTACATGCTCGATCCAGATGGCCGAGTCATCAGTTGGAACACGGGTGCCAGCCGCTTCAAGGGCTATACGGAGCGCGAAATTCTTGGCGAGCACTTCTCGCGATTTTACACGGACGAGGACCGCGCATCCGGTCTCCCGAAGCGGGCGCTCGCAACTGCGGCGCGTGAAGGGCGTTTCGAAGCCGAGGGTTGGCGGGTGAGAAAGGATGGAGAAAGGTTCTGGGCCCACGTCATTATTGACGCGATCAGGGACAAAGATGGCGAGCTGGTGGGCTACGCGAAGATTACGCGCGATCTTACCGAGAGACGGGCGGCTGAACAGGCGCTCAGACGGAGCGAGGAACAGTTCCGGCTCCTGGTGCAAGGCGTCACTGACTATGCCATCTACATGTTGACCCCAAATGGCGAGGTTTCGAGCTGGAACCCTGGCGCGCGGCGGATCAAGGGCTATGAACCCCAGGAGATTATCGGACAGCATTTTTCCCGCTTCTACACCGATGAAGACCGTGTCGCGGGGCTGCCGGTGAAGGCACTCGCCATTGCCTCGACCGAGGGCCGCTTCGAAAACGAAGGATGGCGGATCCGAAAGGATGGCAGCCGCTTTTGGGCGAGTGTGATCATCGATGCCATCCGGGACGACAGTGGAGAGCTTCTCGGCTTCGCCAAGGTCACCAGGGACGTCACCGAGAAGCGGGAGGCCGAAGAGGCGCTGCAACTTGCCCAACGCGAGTTGTTTCAAGCCCAGAAGATGGAAGCCGTCGGCCAACTCACGGGCGGCATCGCGCACGACTTCAATAATCTACTAATGGCGGTGCTGGGCAGTCTTGAAATCGCGAAGAAGCGCGCGGCGGCTGGACAGGAAAACGAAGAACTCATTGATATCGCTATCCAGGGAGCGAAGCGAGGCGCCGCGCTCACTCAGAGACTTCTTGCATTCTCTCGAAAGCAGGATCTAAACCTGGAAGCGGTGGACGTTCCTGAACTCGTCAGGGAAATGGCTGTTCTGCTAGAGCGGACGATCGGGCCACAGATCGAGATCGCCACGACATATCCGCTCTCATTGCCCGCGGTCCTATCGGATCCAAACCAGTTGGAGGCGGCGGTGCTAAACCTGGTTGTAAACGCTCGAGACGCGATGCCAAAAGGCGGCGTGATCAAGATCGAGGCCAGCCGCCGCCTCGTGGAACGTGATCAGGTTCGCGACCTGGAGCCCGGCGAATATGTCTGCCTTTCCGTGGCGGACGAAGGGTCCGGGATGGACGCGGCGACACTTGAAAAAGCCATCACTCCGTTTTTCACCACCAAGGGGATTGGCAAGGGAACCGGGTTAGGGCTGCCAATGGTCCATGGACTTATGGCTCAATCGGGCGGGGCGCTCGTTCTGCATTCTCAAGAAGGCGAGGGGACGCGCGCCGAACTCTGGTTGCCCATTGCCAAAGCGGTTGAAGTGCAGGCGGTCCCGGTTCAGCAAGTGGACCCCGTGGAGCCGACAAGGCTCGATAGATCACTGAATATTCTGGCGGTCGATGACGACGGGCTCGTCTTGATGAACACTTCCCTCATGTTGGAGGACCTAGGCCACACCGTCGTTGAGGCGCAGTCCGGCGTGGACGCGATCGCGATGCTCCTGGAAGGGTTTGTACCGGATGTCATTCTAACCGATCAAGCAATGCCACACATGACCGGAATCGAGTTCGCCTCGAGAGCCGCGGAGATATGTCCCGGTACACCAATCGTACTTGCTACAGGCTACGCCGAACTCCCCGCGGGCGTAGGCGAAAATCTGCTAAAACTGGCAAAGCCCTACAGCCAAACACAACTCAAGGATGCTCTCGCCGCGGTCACGGCTACCCTCCAAAGGTAGATCATGCGAAGGCTCCCAAGCAGCCCTTGCGCGGTTTAGTGCAGCAACGGCATCCGTAAGCGGTGTCGGCTGTGAGGTCGTCAACCCGACTGACGTCCCCAAGGCTGTAAGCTGGGTGCGCTGAGTTGCTTCCCGTTTGACGGAATCTGACGACGAAGCTCGAGGCCGATGAATTAGCCAGCTCCTCGACCGCCACCCTTAAGCGCCGCCATATCCCGATCAAGGCCGCCGCTTTGGCTGGCTACTGTAACGCTTGCGGCGGTTTCATGCTCCTTCGGCGCGAACAAGGCATAGTCAACAAACCTCGCCGGCGTCGAGGACAGGCTCGCAAGGAGATCATCCCTTGAAATGCGCTTTTTGAACTTGAGCGCGTGTCGTCCCGATCGCCTGGCGTGTGCAATGGAACCTTATTATCATCGAGAGCTTTCCTGTGCGCGAGCGATCTATTCGTCGCGTCGACAAATCAAGGAAGTTTTAGATGCGCCTGTTAGGCATAAACGTAGCAAGAACGACCGAGGGCACGATCACCGTCGAGTATCACGGGGAAGGCAACGAGCTCGTTAGCGTCCGCATGTCCGCCGATAGTGCCTTGAATGATAAGGAAGCTGTCGCTTTCGCTGAGAAGATGATGGATGACCTAAAGGTAGCTCGGGGAGCATTGAGATCAGGGGACAGTGGCGAAGGTGTTAGCATCGACGAGATGCTTGCTGGGGAGCAACCGCAAAAGCCGAGCAATCCGTAGCATTCATCGTGGGCGAGGGCGACCCTCTTGGATTGAAGATACCTAGCCGCTCAGATGGTCTGCCCCGGATTGTGTTAGGCGTGGGCGATCCATTTGTCGATCGACGCAACGAAAGCAAGCTCCGGACAAATGCCAATTTATTGGTGGGGAACCTTCGATGCTAAGCGAAGTTATCATCGCGAACGGACCTTTTGAACTCGGGGATCTCGTTCCCTCCGCTAACCCTCAACAGCGGAGAAGAAAAGCCCACGCCTCCACGTCGTGGGCTTTTTCTTGTGACGTGATCATCGACTGTCCGTTCTCCGGCACGGTATATCTGAAGCTCCAAGGCTCACGACAGGAAAGCACCGGGCCATTCAAAAGGGGCGTTCAAAGCCCCGATCTTAATCCCGTGGGTGCTCCGCGAGGAGGTGCTTACCGACCTCGGTGAGGATGAGGGTTGGCTCGCCTTTGAAGGCGACCTCCTTGACCAGGGATTTCTGTTCCAAGCGAGCAATCGCCGCCGACGAAACTTGTCTGTTACCCAGCAGCCAGCCCCGGCTGGAACGATGTTGACGGCGAAACCTTGCAATGGCGCCCAACGTATCGAGTGAACTTTTTGGAACGGAAACTTGCTTCGTCATTTGGCCACTTCATATAGCTATCCCGACTCTGTTGATTTGGCGATTTGTGTCCGTCGTTTCAAGTGTTGACGCTTCCCGATGCGGTGGCGGGACGTCGGCGGTAGTCCAGTATTCTCTTTCCGGTTCCAGCGGGCGCCGACCGCGCGAACCATGAACAGCCGCACCGGCCGCGCGCGGGTCTAACGCGCCGCGGCAAGTCGGAGGAAATCCAGGCAAGGCGGAGGAAGTGAAAGATCGCGCCACCCGGCCGGTGCGTTAGGCGTTTTTACGCCGGTGACCGTCCCGTTGGTGGTAGAGGCAACCAGTCCAGTGCGGTCCGTGCCCGTCGCGAGGCAAGGCATCTCCCGCCAGGAAACAGAGCCAGTGGGAGCCGACAGTCGCCGTCTTCAGTTCTCATGACGGGATAGGGCTCACGGCTCGGAGCATTCCAATGATGCGCTGGATCGCACCCAACAAGGCCTTGGATGTTCCTGACCTCTCTCACCTGCGAGCCAATGTCTTTCGAGCTCCTGTGTCGACCTAATTGGGCACGCGCGTCACCCCGTTACCGCAGGTTTCGATTGGGTTGATCTGGCTCGGTATCGAGTGTTCCAGTGACGGTTTCGTCGCGAGCTCGCGCTAGACTGTGGCGGAGGGCGGCCTCGGTCAATTTGCCATCTTGATAGGCCGCGATAATCTCAGCATGCCGCTCCTGGACATCGGCAACAGAAATCGGGTCAACAATGCCAAGCTCCGCGAGAAGGGCACGGACGGGATTGGTGTTCGGATTATCGCCTTGAGACATTGGAAATCCTATCTTTCAAGAGTTATACAAGTAGGCGACATTCGCCGTTTCCTTTGGATGGCGCCCGCTAGAAACGCGCGACCGGTTCATCCAGCTGGTCCCGTCGCGGGCGCGATGCACTGTCGAGCTTTGTTTTCCTCGCTCAACCTTTTGCCCGTCGAACGTCCGCCTCCACCTGGCGAGCCTTGCCGGCGGTCTTTTGCATTCCCCGAAACCTTCTCAGCCGCGTTACCCACTAGAACGCACCGTGGCGAGCGTTTCGTCCGTGCGATGTGAACCTCCGTTCAAGCAATTCGTTCCGCACCTTCCGCTCGACATCTCCCCCTGGAACTCAGCCGCCCGGAAAGCGTTCCGGAATAGCATTTGAAGAGGTGGCATGAGACGACGGACATGGCGACCTGGTTTCCCGGTCAAGGTGATGGTGCGCGGTGATCTGAAAAGCAACGATGCTAGACGAGCCGCAAGCATGCCTCATCTCAAAGTGCGATCAATCCTGGACCATGTTTGGTGGTACACGAGACATCGATGTATAGGATGTCATCAGACCTGAACTTGTCTGGTCATGCCAAGACCGCGCGTCTCCGCGCGGCCCGGTTCAATATGAAAACCAAGGCCACCGAGCCTTCGACAGCCACAAGGCAAGCAAACATTGAGCTCTCATAAAGTGATGTGGTTCCTTACCCATGAAAATTCGGGGTAGGCGTGGCGCGTACTAGACATAAATCCCGGTGCTCTGGCTGAGCTCGTCGAATTGCCCTGACGGGAAACCCCCAACCAGACCGGTTCAGTCAGATGCTTGGGTTCCCGCGACGAGTCGCCTGATACCGGTAACGGCAAGTAAGCCGATGGACGTGTTCTCATTGACGCGAGAAAAAGGGGCGGCGGGGGACAACCGTGAAATGAAACC
The DNA here is from genome assembly GCF_055616315.1 of Rhizobium sp. O111. Lineage (NCBI taxonomy): Bacteria > Pseudomonadati > Pseudomonadota > Alphaproteobacteria > Hyphomicrobiales > Rhizobiaceae > Rhizobium > Rhizobium sp. O111. The sequence goes on from NZ_JBSHXL010000003.1 coordinate 128,675, forward strand.
GGGGAATGCGACAAATCAAACGCCCTCGGTCACGCGCAATTCCAATAAGTGAGGCTGGGCCATCGATGAATGGACGCGGTTACGGTTTCATAGCGCGGAGCCTCTTTGGTTGGACCAGTATTTGGGGCGGGCCGGGCGTCGGGCGAAGCGCATCTGTTTTCCCGTCTTGATGCACGATGTAGCTCGCGCGAGGAAACCATCGTCGAACATGCCGCCCTCAACGCTGAGGGGACATCGAGGCGGGGGACCTAAGTCCATCGATATAAGCTCATGGCGGAGTGGGGGCACCTGAACCCAGGCCGGACCGATAATCGTGGCGTCTTCACCATCTGATTGAGGCACGGCGCGGATAGGCAACTTGAACCATGGTCGCGCACCGCCAGCCGCCGCTTGCCGCGAACTCAAGCGCGCGACGTGGTGCGGCGCGCGGCCCACACCGTACGGAACCGGACTGATGACAAGACTCGGACCTAAGTCCCAATAGCCGTTTCGGTTGTTGTGATAAATCTGGGAAACGCCCAGGAGGACAGCATGACACTTGCCGCCGACATCAACGATGCCTGCCACGCGCTGCCATTGCTTGATCGACATCATCGCCACTGCCTGATCGAACGGATTCTCGGGCAGTTGGAAACCTATTACGCAACGGCAGTCCAAGGCGTCCCGCCAGACAAACACATTTGGATCGACACTCTCATCTTAACGGTCCGCGGCTCGGTTGACGAAATATCCATGATGGAGACCACCGATCTTCTCGACATACTGCGAGAGTTCGAGAAGCTTATCCACGTGCTCGAATGCATCGCTGCTTCCAAATCCGTCATCCCGACACATCACTAACAATCTGGACACAGAAGAGCTTGAGTGCCGACGGGCAGCCGTGAAAGCGAACACACCGTTTTTGTTGCGGCGGGTTAACGCGGCGGCCGCGCTCTCATGCCAGCCGCCGCGCCTCCGGGGTCCGCCGCCCGCGTTCAAGAAAGCGTGGGGCGGACACTCGCTGCGTCCACCCGATAAATGCCTCTCGCGGACAAAGGCGGCCAACTCTCGGCAGCCTTTGGAACCCGGGTGGACCCCGGCGACGGGCGCCGGCCAGGCTCCCTTGCGCCGCTTATGCGCACTAGCGGGTCGCACCCCACAAATAAGCAAGGGCAGCCACGATACCGACCGCCGTGAGGGGGCGATCGCGGATCCTGGCCTCCACGTCTGTCCATATCCCGCGGACTTGCGACTTCGCCAGGTGAACACCGCCTTCCGCGACCTCTGACATGGAGTCCGCCACGCGGCCAGCATCGCGACGGAGGCCATCAAGTCCCTCACGCCGAACATCGTGGTCGAAGCCGCTCGATTTCTCGCCTGTCGCGGCGAGGGCGGCGTCGACCAAGGGATAATCGCCCTGCGTCGCGAAGGATGGGTCATTGGCGACGCGAGCTGCTTCATCTGGATCCGTGCGACCCGCGGGGATCGAGGTGGTCGTCGCCGATACCGGGTCCGAGGCGGGGAATGTATCCTCGAGACCCTTGTCGAGGTGACCCTCGCGGGCGCTCTCGCGCTGCTTGGCTTGCTCATTCAGCATTGACTGGACGGCTGGCGATTTCGAGTCTGGCATATCGGCTCCTCCTATTGAGTTCTTCGACTAGGTTTGCGTCTGGGGGCTGTTTGTTGCCGCGCTGGCGGAAGCTAGGAATTCGTCCCCCGCGTCCGGCACCTTGCCATGGGGAGTAAGGTTATCGACAGCGGTGGGAAGGTCGCGGCTAAGGCGGTCGAGGATGTCTCGCGGCGACAATCCTGTCTTGGCCGACAGTTCGTTGATGACTTCCGGACCAAGCGCTTCCGAAAGCTGGTCGTTGTCCATGGTCGCGTTGGGACCAGTTTCGACCCAGCTCCTCGCCTTATCCTCATGGCCGTTCTGTTGGAACGTTTTCAGGAGGTCGCCGAGGCCACCGCTTAGAATTCCGCCAGTCGTCAGTCCGCCAAGAAGATCACCAAGGCCGCCGGGGCCCGTGAAGATGCCTCCCTGCCCACCGGCGGGTTGCGACGTGGTGGATCCAGGTTCCCGTCCACTGGCGTAATCACCCCCCGACCGTGGGCCCTGCAAGCCTCGAATGAATTCCCCAATCTTATCGCGGTTCTGGTACCCCGCGATGACGATAGCGCCTAGAAGCGCTTTCATTGGTCCGCTCATCATGGTCTTTTCCTTTCAGTGGACGGATGCGACACACACCTGTTAGCGCCCTGCTGGATGAAATGAGGATCGGTGATTAGTCGAGAAGATCAGCCGGAACCGTTCCACCATTTTCCGAAAGCTTCTTCATCAGCGCCTTGTGCAAGAAGGTGTTCATTCTCGCGGAGTCGTGCGCATCGCCGGCGTAGCCAAGTTAGCGCGCGAGTTCCGTACGCTCGTCGAGGCTGGCGTCCATTCCCACAGCCTTCATCAGGTCAACGATCGAACGCTTCCAGTCGAGCTTCTGACCTGACTTCGTCACCGCGGCATCCAAGATGGGGACAATGTCGACGTCCCGGGGGGAACTGGTCGAGGAAGCGCCAGCGGAGGCCTGTTCCTGGGAAGGAGCTGGGGATGCGATCTGGCCGGACGGTGGTGTCGTGGGTTGGGTGGACACCGGGGAGGGCGTTGGCTTGCCCCCCGACAACGATGAACCAGACTGCGCTGTCGCGCCCGCGGCGGTCGTCCGCCCGATCGGGACCGAAGCACCGCCGCCGCGCTGTTGGGCAGCGTGCGCTTGGCCGAGGATAGCCTGCTTGATGCGGTCAAAGATGCCCACGATGTTGTTCCTTCCGTCTGATTCGCCGCCGACAAGCAGTCGGCGTTGGTGTCCTTGGAATGGCAGTGAAACGTCGGAATTCGCGCGTGGTTCCAGGCCGTTGACGATCGCGATACTGATCCACGCGTCTTACTGGTCGATGCTCCTTATTCAGCAATAGCGCCCCGCGCTCGTGTCGCGGGCGATCGCGGTTGCCAAGGTTCAGGGAGCAGAGGCACTTAACCGCGCTCTTGATGTTACGCGTCACGCTACGGGATCACGCTCATCCTCGCGGGCACGTTCTCGCGGAGGGAGTGGAAATCCCGTCTGAGACATGCCGCGTCCCTCAGGTCGAGAACGTTGCGACCTACGACGAGGGCAATCCGGCGGGTGAAAAGGCCGCGCAATGGCTCGACGATCGCATACGAGTTCTTCTTCCTCTGACGCTTCCAATGCTCTCCTCTGACCCTCGGCAAAGCGGCGGATCAGCAATGGATCAGCTCGATCGCGCGCTTCCCTCGACCTGATCGCGACGTCGCCACGGCCGAAGCCACGTCTATAAGAGTAATAGCCGCAACCGCCGAATATAGGGCGCGCTGCTCGTCGGCGGTCGAGCGCAGCATTATGCCCTTTCCTCCGTAAGCCAGGACGCTCGTTGGCTGTGTCGTCGCCAAGGGCAGGTCGCCGGATAATCGCGTCCACGTAAGGGTACATCCAGGCCGGAACGACGTTGATGTTGTCGCGCGGATCTCGCTCGATTTCGGCCCGATTGGGATTTTCGGCCATGGATCTGGCGATCCCATTTACGGAGGCATCGGGAGCGATTGGGTCATCACGTAACCAGGCAAGGGCTTGGATCACACGCACGGCAGGCCGTCCGGCCCAAAATGCCGTCCTTGCCGCGATTCGCTTCACGTCCCATGTGTGGACGACCGTCCATCGCGATTGCTACCATTATCCTCAACAACGAAAAGAGGGACAGCGCGATGACCGGCCAGACCCAAAGACGATCCCCGCGAGCGCCAGCGGACGGATGGTCGCCCGCTTCTTCAAGGGAATATCCAGTGCTGGGCGAGATCGGCGCGCTGGTAGCCGAGCCGATCGCAAGCGCCGGTCGCCAGCCGCCGGCATGGACCACGCCCGCGGCTCCTCTTGAGCATGGTCCGCGAGAAGCGTCCGGAGGGCGATAAACACCCTCATTGCGGGCGTCACTGCACTCCCTGGTCCTCGGTCATCTGCTTTTGCGCCGCGCTAATGGCGGTCTCCAGCGTGACGAACGCCTTTGCGTCAAATTCCAGCCTCAAGGTGCTGCCACCAGCAAGCCGGGCGTACAATGCTGCTCAGCCCGGAGATCCTGGATCAAATTCAACAGCTTCGATTTCGATGATCGAGGCGTTAAGGTCGGCCTCGTCACTTTGTATGTCCCGCATGACGTCCTTCTCTCCAAACCCTCGATTTCACGATAAATGGCGTTCGATCTGGAAAATGCTAGCTCCGTATGTCCGCCGGCTCGCGAGGCTTCGCTGAAAGACCCTGGCGCGGTTCGGCGCTTGGGAACCAAGTGAGTTTTGCACTGGCTCGCGAAATAGGCGAGGCGATCGCAAGGTGGTCGCTGAAATCATTTTTTCGACTGCACGCTTGGTCGCCAAATCGATCAGTGACTGATCAAGCTTGCGCGGTGGCTGGATCATCAGCGCGGTAACGTACGAACATACATGCAAGTATTGCGATATTTGCATGCTTGGCCGATAGTTCGTGGGCTGGCCGAGTGATACGACTTGGACCCAAACCCAAAGCGCGTGCACATCACATCATTCGGTCAGCGCCCTCGGCATCCGAGATCACACCGCGGCCAGGCGGGGTCGACGGGCAACTTCGCTTTTCAAGAATCTCCGAGGCGTGAAGAGGTTGAAGGTCGTGGAAAGACCAGCGACTTACTGGGTTTTCAGGAGGTTAACAACTGGCCTTCACGTCGCGAACATGGTTGGGACACGACGGCTTATCTCGGCTCCTCGTCGTCCGAAATCTCTTCCAACGTAACGCCCGCTAGTTCCTCATCAAGAACCGCCATATCCCCGAGCGAAAGTATGCCACATACATTGCCCGCCCGGTCGAAGACCAACAGACGGCGCATCTGCAGCTCAGACATTCCGCGAGAAGCTTCGCGCAGGTCGTCATCCTCAAGACAGCTCTCAACTCCCGAGGTCATGATCTCCGACACCGGGCCGTCAAGATCGAGCCCCTCGGCCACCGCCCTCACTACGATGTCGCGATCAGTCACGATACCGAGAACCTTGTCGTTGACGATGGGGACCGCGCCAGAATCGATCTGTGACATCACCCGCGCAACCTGCCTGATGCTGGCATCGGGCGCCGCGGTCATTACCTGCCTCGTCATAACGTCTCGGACGAACATGCTTGGACCTCCTCTTGGTTCGTCTGACAAATCCGGAGCTTGAGGAAAGTTCCCGTGGTTTTGATCCGTGTATGGGGCAACGGGTCGACGCACGGGCCTTTCACCCGACAACCCCGGATGTTGGCGCGACGCGCCGTGTCCAAAATGAAAGTGGCTCACGGACGTGGGGAGGACGCTTCGGTGTGCTCAATCGGCGATCTTCAACACCGCCGTGAATTTCGTTCCATTGTCTTTCACGAAACGAAACTCACCACCCAGCTGTTGAACGAAAGCCTTGATCAAGCGTGTGCCCATGCCGGGCGAATCCGTGTCTCCATTAAAGCCGATCCCGTCGTCAACGACGGACAGTTCGGCGAAACCCTCGGCCCCGGATCGAAGACCGACACGGATGGACCCCGCCTCTCGGCCGGCGAAGGCGTATTTCATGCTGTTCGCGATCAACTCATTGACGAGCAGGGCGAAGGGCGTGGCTCGGTCGGGCGCGATCGTCATGTTCTCGACATCAAACGAAACAGTCACGGACTGCCCATGAACGTTCACGAGCGTGCTCACGAAGGACGGGATGAACTCGACCGCGGATACTCCACTAAACTGATCGAAGCCATACATCTGTTCATGCACGGCCGACATCGCGGAGATACGCTCATTGAGCCTTCGCACCACGTCGGGCTCGAACCCCTCGAGGCGAAGTAGTGCCATGACCGTCTGCAAATTGTTTTTGACCCGGTGATGTATCTCGCGCATCAGTGTTTGGTTCGCTGCCAGCGCTTGCGCGAGCTGACGAGTGTGCAACCCATCTATTCTGATTAGTTTTTGGATCCAGAGCGCGGCCGCGATCGCGCCGATTACCGCGAAAAATATCAAAAGGGCAGCGATCTTCGCATCGTCCCAGAATGGTTGCATGAGGACGCCAATGTCGGCCGACGCGATGGCGACGAATGGTGTTCGCTCTATGATACGGTAGCCAACCAGTCGGTCTTGGGCGTCAACAGGCGAATAGGAGCGATAGACACCAGCAGTCGCCTTCCTCATGTAGTCAGTAAAAAGCACGTACCCACCCATGTCGACCGGACCCGGGGGCTCTGGATGGCGCGCGATGAGCTTGCCGTCGCGCCTGATCAAGCTCACCGTCGAATTTGGTCCGATATCGACAGCATCCCAGATTGGCCTGAGTACATCCGCGTTAAAGGCAATAGCGGCGATACCAGCAAAGTTTCCATTCCGTTCGAGCCGCCGGCTGACGACGAAAATCTGGCGGTCGGTCAAGCGACTGACGATCAAGTCCGATGTGTATTCGTCCGCGCCATTCCTCAGCCGTGTGAAGTAGTCGCGATCGGACACGTCCATCGCTTGTGTCCTGGGGTTGTTGGAAAACAGCGTGAGACCGTCGGCGCCGACCACGTATGCCGTCACCTGCGGCGGGAGGTCCGCGACGGCCGCGTTGAGATCGTGGACCCGTTCCGCATCCGCGGAGAGCACGTTCGACCCCAGGGAATCGTCTATGCGGTGTAGTGTCTCGCGAGCAAGCGAATTGAGCCAGACCGCGTTAGCGGCAACGATTTTCGAAGCAGCGGTTACCTGGGCGTCAGCGCGTTTCACGGTCGCCTGGTAGCTTGAACCGAGCCATAAACCTAGGACGGAGAGCAGCGCCATGAACATCAGGCCAATGATCGCGAGTGACGCGCGCGAGACGGAGCCCGGCTGCAATTCACTGGAACCGCTACTCAATGGTGACATGCAGTTCCCTTGCCCTCGGGTCCGATGCGAATCCATACCCCGCCATGGTGCGCACCGCAATCGATAACGGCGGAATTTTCAGATGTTAGGCGGCGGGCTTCTCATCTCCCATGGGATAGAGCTGAAGGCTTTTCCGCCGCCCGCGCAAAAACCGCCGGATCGTGTCCGGCTTGACATTGGTACAGCGGCCCACGCTTGCCCGCCCGTAACTCAGCGAGCGAAACTGGAAACCGCGCGTGATGGGCGACAGATACCACGGCGAAATGAAACTTGCCTCGGGCCTTGTCCGATCAAGCTCTTAGGCATGACGCTCGAACCGGCCGAAACCACCGCGTGCGAAGCAAAGCGGCTCGCCATCCCGCAGCCCGACCCGCAATACCCGCCCAATGACCAGTGAGTGATCGCCAGCATCATAGACAGACTGCTGCTCGCACTCGAACCGGGCAAGCGTTCCAGGGATGATGGGAGCGCCTTCCACGTTATGCTCCCATCCTAGATCCGCGAAGCCTTGGCCACCCCGCGTAAAGCGGCTGCTAAGCGCTGTTTGCTCCGCGCTCAGGACGTGAATGGAAAAATGTCCGGCGGACGTGAAGAGTGCGTGGCGCGACGAACTCTTGGCTGGCGACCAGAGCACCAGCGGTGGGTCGAGTGAGACCGATGCGAAGCTGTTTACCGTCATGCCAATTGGACCGGCATCGGTGTTCGCGGTCACAACGGTCACGCCCGTTGGGAAAGCGCCGAGCGCGTTGCGGTAGCTGCGCGTGGTCTCGGCATCAGGTATGAACACATGCTCTTCGAAGGATCTCGCGGTTTCGACGATTGTCATCACGGCACCTCATGTCCAATGGCAAGTGAATAGAGCTCGAACCAGGTCTGGCGATCGATTGACACTTTATTCGCGTCGGAGATTGCCGCGATCCGCCGCAAGTTGTTGGTCCCCAGCACCGGTAGGATCGAAGCCGGGTGCGCCAGCAGCCACGCGACAGCGACCGCGGCGACATCGACACCCTGTTCGGCCGCGATCTTGGCAAGTCCGGTGGCGAGCGCACCACCCCGGGTCAACAGAGAACCGCCACCCAGCGGCGACCAGGCCATGACCTGCCGCTTGCGCTCCCGCAGGAAGGCGAGATCGCCGTTGGTAAAGGCGTCAGTGGCGGAGAGGCTGAGCTCGATCTGGTTGGTCGACAGTGGCGTGTTCATGGCCGATTGCAGCAGTGCGAAATCCCAGGGGCGGAAATTGGAGACGCCGACTGCTTTCACCTTGCCTGATTTCACAAGTGCATCGAGGGCCGCGCCGGTTTCGTCCGCGTCCATGAATGGGTCCGGGCGATGGATAAGGAGGAGATCAATCCGGTCCGTCGCCATGTCGCGCAGGGACGCCTCGACCGAGGCCCTGATATGGGCGGCGCTGGTATCGTAGTGCTTGACGCGCGAGGCGGCATGCCGGCCAGCGGGCGCCACGATGCCGCATTTGGTAACGATCTCCAGCTTGTCGCGCAGGCCGGGTGACGCCCGAAACGCACCACCAAGAATGGCTTCCGCGGTGTAGCCGCCGTATATATCGGCCTGATCGAGAGTGGTTATGCCCTGGGCGAGGCACGCCTCGACCTTCGCCCGCACATGCGCCGGCGAAGTGTCGGCGTCATCGCCGATGCGCCACATTCCATAGACGAGCCGGCTCAGCGAAACGTCGGCGTTCAGTTCGATGCGTTCCATCAGTGGCGCTTTCCATTTCCAAGGGGAGTGGCTGGGGTCTCGGCGGGAACCCTGCCTCGCACTTCCGGCAGAGAGCAGGTCTTCATCTGCGGCAGAACCTTCGTGCCGAAATGCTCGGCCTCGTCGAGATGCGGATAGCCCGAGAAGATGAAGGCACGGATGCCCATTTTCTGATAGTCTTCGAGTGCGGTCAGCACCTGATCGGTGGACCCCACCAAAGCGGCGCCGCAGCCAGAACGCGCGCGGCCGACCCCGGTCCAGATGTTGGGTTCGACATAGCCGAACTTGTCGGCGAGTTCGCGGGCCCGCGCCTGGTGGGAAACCCCGAGCGAAATGCTGTCATGGGCGCGGTTGCGGATCAGCTGGCCATACTCGTCATCAAGCCTTGACACCAGATGCTCAGCGTACTCGCGGGCTTCGGCTTCGGTGTCACGGACAATCATATGAATGCGCAGGCCGTAATCGAGCGTGCGGCCATGGGCCTCGGCCCGGCCATGGACGGCGCGCATGCGCTCGGCAAGCTGCTCCTTGACCTCGGGCCACATCAGATAAACATCGCACTGGGCGCCGCACAGTTCAAGCGCGTCAGGCGAATAGCCGCCGAAATAAAGCAGCGGCCCGCCGTTCTGTTGATATGGCCTCGCCGGTTCAGTGGAGACGCCCTTGAACTGGTAGATTTCTCCGTCGTGGTCGATCGTGTCGCGCGTCCAGGCCTGGCGCAGGATCTCGACCACCTCGTGGCTGCGGCGATAGCGGTAGGCGCTGTCGGCGACCTCGCCAGGGAAATCGGAGCTGATGACGTTTAGCGTCAGCCGACCCTTCAGCATATGGTCGAGCGTGGCGACAGTTCTGGCTAGCATGATTGGCTGCATCTCCCCGCAGCGGATCGCCGCGAGAAAGTTGATCTTCTCCGTGATCGGCGCACAACCAGCAACGAAGCTGAGTGTGTCCTGGCCAACCTGGTAGGACGAGGGGCACAGGATGTTGCGGAAGCCAAGCGCTTCCGTCTTCTGGACGATTGACGAGCAATGCGCCCAGCTCGAGCGCAAAGTGTCGTCAGGAACGCCGAGATATGCGTAATCGTCGGAGCAAAGCGCGGAAAACCATGATACTTCGGCGGCATCGAGATCGCCTGATGTTATCGGTACAACGGTCATGAAATTCCTCCTCAGCTGCCGAATGACACTTGAATATCATCAGGTTTTTAGTAAATCAATGGTGTATCAATTTTTTGTCTCGCGCCCAAGGAAAGCCTGCAAATGAAGAACGCCCGCGGCAGCCTGCCCATGTATCTCCAGATCGCCGAGCTTCTGGTTCGTGATATCGCGGCGGGGCGGTTGATCGATGGCGAGAAGCTTGCCCCCGAGCGCGAGATGGCCGCCAACCTTGGCATCGCCGTTGGAACGTTGCGCAAGACCCTGGCGGAATTGCAAAGCCGCGGCCTTCTGGAGCGCGTTCAAGGCTCGGGCAATTACATCAGGGCGATCAGCGATCCCAAGAGCGTCTACGCCATGTTCCGACTTGAACTGGTCGGCGGCGGCGGGCTTCCGACCGCCGAGGTACTGGATGTATGCCGACTGAAAAAACCCGAGTATTTGCCGACGTTCGGCGCCTCGAGCGAAGGGCATCGCATCCGTCGTTTGCGCCGTCTGTCCGGCAAGGTGGTGGCCGTGGAGGAGATTTGGCTCGACGGATCCTATGTGGAAACGGTCACCGCGGAGGAATTGTCGGAATCTCTTTATCTCTACTACAGGACCAGGCTCGGACTGTGGATAGCGCGCGCCGAGGATCAGATCGGGATGAGTGCCGTTCCCGAATGGGCGCCCGAGGCCTTTGGGCAGAAACCGGGTAGTTCGGTACCCCATGTCGTGCGTATGAGCCAGGCACAGGACGGTGCGACGGCCGAGCTCTCGCATACGTGGTATGATCATGAACTGGCACGTTACGTCAGCCGGCTTCGCTAAGGTCGGACATTATCCTGCTCCGCCAAGGGCTTGGGAAAAAATGACGAAATGCAATTTCCGCGTAAACAATGGATGCTCTAAAATTCAATAGGTTAGGTTGTAAATTAATCGACATAAATAAAATTGATACACCATTGATTTCCTTATCGCGGTCGGTATGATCGCTGCCAAGAGGTGGCCTTGGTTTGATTTTGGTCAAGGTTGGAGGAGGAACGCATGGCGTCGGTAAGTCTGAGGAAGCTTGACAAAAGTTACGGCGCTCTGCGCATCGTCAAGGGTATCGATCTGGAGATCGCCGACGGCGAGTTCGTCGTTTTCGTTGGTCCGTCCGGCTGCGGAAAATCGACGACACTGCGCATGGTGGCCGGGCTCGAGACCATTTCCGGCGGAGAAATCCGTATCGGAGATCGGGTCGTCAACGCGCTGCCGCCGCGAGAACGCGACATTGCCATGGTCTTCCAGGATTACGCGCTTTATCCGCACAAGACCGTGCGCGAGAACCTGGGCTTCAGCCTCAAGGTGCGCGGAACGAACATTGCCGATTCCAACCGACGCATCGACGAGGCGGCGGAAATCCTCGGCATCTCGCATCTTCTGGATCGCCGGCCGGGGCAATTGTCCGGTGGTCAGCGTCAGCGTGTCGCCATGGGCCGCGCGATCGTGCGCCGCCCGCAGGTGTTTCTGTTCGACGAGCCGCTGTCGAACCTCGATGCCAAACTTCGCGGACAGGTGCGCACCGAGATCAAGCGTCTGCATCAGCAGATCGGCACGACCATCATCTACGTCACGCACGATCAGGTGGAGGCGATGACGCTGGCGGACCGCATCGTCATTCTGCGCGGCGGCGATATCGAGCAGGTCGGCACACCCGATGAAGTCTACAACCGGCCGAACAGCGTCTTCGTCGGTGGCTTCGTTGGTTCTCCGGCGATGAATTTCGCAAAAGCCGCGATCAAGGGCGACCGTCTCGTCTTCGCCGACGGCAACCAGCTGCCATGTGCCGCGGTCCGTTCAGGTCAGGGGACGCTGGACGAAGGCCGGGAAGTGATCGCAGGCATTCGGCCCGAGCATTTCACGCCGGTCGCGGCATCCGATGTCCAACTGGCCGTGAAGGTTCAGGTCGTCGAGCCGCTCGGCTCCGACACACTGGTCCATTTCCAGTTGGGCGGCGACGTCTTGACCGCACGTATGCCGCCTGATGTTCGCACGCATGCCGGCGAGGAAATCAGGATCGGCGTCAACCCTTCAAGGATTCATCTGTTCGACGCCGCGACGCAGCGCGCGATCGCCTGAAGCTCTTTGCGCGGCGGAGGATTGAGGTCCGCGCTTATGATCACTGGGAGGAAAACATGATCAGCAGGCCACTTATCGGCTTGGCGCTTTGCGCCAGCATTCTGGGCTCGGCCGTTCCGGCTTTCGCCGATACGGAACTCAAGATCTTCGTGTCGAGCCAGCATCATCCCGATGTATGGCGCAAGGTATTCGACCAATACGAAGCCAAGACGCCAGGGGTGAAGGTCACCATCGAGGCTGGCGGCAACACGTCGGAGGCTCAGGCTCAGTACCTGAACACCGTGATGTCGGCCAAGGACACTAATCTCGACGTCCTGATGCTCGATGTCATCCGGCCGGCTCAATATGCCAAGGCCGGCTGGACCAGCGACTTCTCCGACAAGGATATGTCGAAGTTCCTGCCGACCTACACGGAAGCAAATACCGTCGATGGCAAGGTGGTCGCCATCCCGGCATTCGCCGATGCGATGTTCCTCTACTATCGCAAGGATCTGCTCGACAAGTACGGCATCCAGCCCCCAAAGACGTGGGATGAATTGACGGCAGCGGCCAAGAAAATCACCCAGGGTGAAGGGCGTCCAGATCTTCAGGGCCTGTCATTCCAGGGCAAGGCGATCGAGGGCGCGGTCTGCACTTTCCTCCTGCCTTACTGGAGCCAGGGCAAGACGCTCGTCGAGAACGGCAAGCTGACTTTCGATCACGATGCCGCGGTCAAGTCGCTGGCGCTGTGGAAGAGCTTCGTCGATGACGGCGTCGCCAAGAAGAACATTTCCGAAGTGGCGACCGATGACACTCGCAAGGAATTCCAGGCTGGCAACGTCGTGTTCGCCATCAACTGGTCCTATGGCTGGTCCAGCTTCCAGGGCAAGGATTCGGCCGTTGTCGGCAAGGTCGATGTTGCCACGCTTCCGTCAGTGACCGGCGGCGAGCAAGCAAGCTGCCTGGGCGGTTGGGAGTTCGGCGTGTCCGCCTACTCCACGCATCAGGAAGAGGCAAGGAAGCTTGTCGAGTTCCTGTCCAGCCCTGAAGTCTCGAAGTTCATGGCGGTCAATGGCGCGCTGTTGCCGACCTATGCCGATCTCTACAAGGATGCCGACGTCACCAAGGCGGCGCCGTGGTTCGCCAGCGCTCTGCCGGTGGTTGAAACCGCGAAGGCCCGCCCTGTCACCCCTCGCTACAACGAGGTCAGCGAGACGATCCGCACCACCATCAATGCCGTGCTGGCCGGTGTCAGCACGCCGGAAGAAGGCGCTTCGCAGATCGAAGCGCGGCTGAAGCGGATCTTGCGATAATCCGCCTTTGCGCACCATGCGCTGACCTGCGGTGCATCGTGTTTCAGCGTTGCAGGTCGCGCTGACCGCGCCCCGACAGAAAGGGATATGACATGAACACGCACAGCAGGAGCGCTCGCCGTGAGTATATCAATCATGCCGCTCACTGACGCGGATGAAGAGCAATTGCCGCGGTGGAGCAAATGGCTCGACCTGAGCGACCGCGCGTTGGCCGTTCTCTTGCTGGCGCCCGCAGCCATCCTGCTGTCGCTGATCATCGTCTATCCCGTTGGGCGGCTGGTTTACACCAGCTTCTTCAACCTGTCGCTAACTTCCGGCTTGCCGGCGGAGTTCGTCGGCATCGATAATTACCGCGCGATGATTGACGATCCGGTGTTCTGGCAGACGCTGTGGAACACGGTGCTGATCACCATCATCACGGTACCCGGCGCCCTGTTGGTCGGCCTCGGACTTGCGCTTCTCGCCAATCTGCCCTTTGCCATGCAATGGCCGGTGCGGTTGTCGCTGCTCATCCCCTGGGCGCTGCCGCTGTCCTTCGCGGGTCTGATCTTCGCGTGGTTCTTCCACTCGGAATACGGTGTAGTGAACGATGTGCTCACGCGTCTCGGCTTCGGCAGTATCATCTGGTTCAATTCCCCGAACTGGGCTTTCGCCGCAATCTGCCTGACGATCGTGTGGAAGACGTCGTCCTTCATGGCGCTGATGATCCTTGCTGGCCTTCAGACCATTCCACGTTCTCTCTATGAGGCGGCCGATGTCGATGGGGCAGGGCGTATCCGACAGTTCTTCGAGATCACCCTGCCGCTGCTCAAGCCCTCGATCGTCGTCGCTCTGATTTTCCGCACCATTACCGCGCTGCAGACTTTCGATATCCCATTCATGATGACGGGCGGTGGTCCGGGTACGTCGACGGCGACGCTTGCCATGTACATCCACCAGAACACCGTGTCGTTCCTCGACCTCGGCTACGGATCGGCGCTCGCCGTTGTCATGTTCGCGCTGTCGATGGTCGTCACCGCGGTCTATCTCCGCATCATCAGGACAAAGGAATAGGTCATGAGCGCCGTCGTCGTTCCCAGCCCCGCGTCGTTCCTGACCGGTAAACCTCTGCGCTTCATTGCCGCCGCGATCCTGCTCGTCAACGGGCTGTTCCCGGCACTGTGGATCTTGTTCACGTCGCTGAAGACGGAGAGCGAACTGACGCTGAAACCGATCACCTGGCTGCCGCATCAAGCCACGCTCGCAAACTACATGCAGGCTTTCTCCGACCAGCCGCTGCATCTGTTCCTGTTCAACAGCTTCATGGTGGCGCTGCTGTCGACGCTGCTCACGCTCTTCATATCGGTTCTCGCCGCATACGCGTTGGCGCGGCTCAACCTGCGTTTCCGTGGACTGATCCTGGCGCTGATTGTCGCCGTCTCCACCTTCCCACTGGTGACCCTGCTCGTACCGCTTTTCGAGATCATGCGCTCGCTCAATCTCTTGAACACGTGGGTTGCACTGATCCTACCCTATACGGTGCTGTCCCTGCCGATCTGCACGCTGATGCTGATCTCGTTCTTCGAGGGCATCCCGCGCGATCTCGAAAATGCGGCGATGATCGACGGCTGCACCCGGCTTGGCGCCCTTTTCAAGGTCGTCGTTCCCCTTTGCGCGCCCGGCGTCTTCACCGCGGGCATCCTCGCCTTCGTCAACGCCTGGGACGAGTTCCTGCTGGCATTGTCATTCAACTCCAATCCGTCGCTCCGTACCCTCCCTGTCGGTATCCAGCTCTATCAGGGCGAGTTCGCCTTTCCCTGGCCGGTCATCTCGTCCGCGCTCGTCGTCGGCATCGTTCCGGTGGCAATCCTGATCGTCATCTTCCAGGAGCGTGTCGTGTCCGGCCTGACCTCGGGAGGCATCAAGGGATGAGCCACGCCACAGCAATGCAGCGACATCATATGTTTACCGATTCAACACTCGAACGTCCGGCGCCGACTGAACTCAGGCACGCGAGCGGGACCGGAGAACGCATCGTGCTCGAGGCGACTGCTTCGGGCTTCACCGTGTCCCTCGACGGGCGCGTCGTTCTCAACCACACGAGCAGCGCACCCGCGATGTTCGTTGGCATTGGCGAAGAGCGCATGGACATGTATCGCGGCAATTTCGACATCGAGGACTATGTGATCGAGCGCAGCAGATTGGCGCATGCCGAGATCGACGGGCGCCGGATCGCCTTGTCGGAACGCGCTGGCCAGCCGCCACGCCTCGTCCTGACCCTCACCGACAGCGCCATCGAGATCCAAGCCCTCGATCCGCTGATCAACCGCTTCTGGATGCGGGTCGCCGCCGACCATGACGAGCATGTCTGGGGTGGCGGCGAGCAGATGTCTTATTTCGACATGCGCGGCAGGCGTTTTCCGCTCTGGACGTCCGAGCCGGGCGTCGGCCGCGACAAGACCAGCGAGATTACCTTCAAGTCCAACATCAAGGATCGCGCCGGCGGCGACTACTTCAATACCAACTACCCGCAGCCGACCTATGTCTCGTCGGCACGCTACGCACTGCATGTGGAGACGACCGCCTATTCGGTCTTCGACTTCCGCCACAAGAGCTTCCACGAGATCGAGGCCTGGGCGATCCCCGAACGGATCGAGCTCTTCGCGGCGCCCAGTTTCGTAGAGCTCGTCCGCCAGCTTTCCCAGCGCTTCGGCCGCCAGCCGCGCCTACCCGAGTGGGTCTATAAGGGTGCGATCATTGGCCTGAAAGACGGTGTCAACTCCTTCGCCAGGCTGCAGGCGATGCGGGACGCCGGCGTACAGGTCTCCGGCCTCTGGTGTGAGGACTGGGTCGGGCTTAGGCAGACCTCCTTCGGCGCAAGACTGTTTTGGGACTGGCAGGCTAACGAGGAGCGCTATCCGGGTCTACGCCAGAAGATCGCCGAGCTGAATGACGCGGGCATCCGTTTTCTGGGCTATGTGAACCCCTACCTATGCGTTGATGGTCCGCTCTTCCCGGAGGCTGAACGTGCCGGTTATTTTGCCAAGACCGCGGAAGGCGCGACAGCCCTGGTCGATTTCGGCGAGTTCGATTGCGGCGTCGTCGATTTCACCAATCCGGAAGCGGCCGAATGGTTTGCGGAAGAGGTCATCGGCAAGAAGATGCTGGATTTCGGTCTATCCGGCTGGATGGCGGATTTTGGCGAATACCTGCCGATCGATGTCAATCTGGACAATGGCATCGACGCCAAGCTGATGCACAATGCGTGGCCGACCCTTTGGGCCGAGGTCAATGCCAATGCCGTCGCCTCGCGTGGCATGACTGGTGAAGCGCTGTTCTTCATGCGGGCAGGCTTCACCGGCGTCCAAGCGCATTGCCCTTTGCTATGGGGGGGAGACCAATCGGTTGACTTTTCGCGCCATGACGGTCTCGTGACCGTCATCTCGGCGGCACTATCGTCAGGATTGCTCGGCAACGCTTACCATCACTCCGATATCGGCGGATACACCAGCTTGTTCGGAAACGTACGGACGCCTGAACTGTTGATGCGTTGGGCGGAGATGTCGGTCTTCACCTCGGTCATGCGCACGCATGAGGGAAATCGGCCCCGTGACAACGTCCAGATTGACCAGGATCCACAAGTGTTGGCGCATTTCGCGCGCATGACGCGCCTCTACGTGCATCTGGCACCCTATCTCCGCACACTGTCGGCAGCCGCCGAGGAAACAGGCCTTCCGGTGCAGAGACCACTCTTCCTGCATCATGAAGACGACCGCGACACCTATGCGATCCAGGACAGCTACCTTTATGGCAAGGAACTGCTTGTCGCGCCTGTCTGGCAAGCCGGACAGCAAGAACGATTGCTCTATCTGCCAAACGGCGTTGACTGGATACACGTATGGAGCGGCGAGGCGTATGCCGGCGGTCAGGAAATCAGTATTGCCGCGCCGGTCGGTGAGCCGCCGGTCTTTTATCGCGCCGACGCATCGTTCGCCGCGACCTTCGCGGCGCTGGCTGAGCTTTGAGCGGCAGCTAGAGCTTTTTGACGCGGCACATCTCGATCAAAGTCGAGGCGGCCCTGCTGTTGTGCCGCTCCTTGTGGTTCAGAAGGCGAAATTCACGGACCGGCCGGCAAAAATCGACCTCGATCAGTTTGCCGGCCTCGATGTGTTGCTGAGCGGCGAGACGGGAAACGGAGGCGGCGCACAGGCTGTCCTCGAGTGCCGACAAGATCGCCTCGTTGGATGGCAGCACCATCGCGATCGTCAAATCCCCGACCTTTATACCCATCTCGACAAGCGCGTCCTCGAATACGGAACGGGTCCCCGAGCCAATCTCGCGCATCACCCAAGGTGCGGCGACAAGCTCGTCGTTCGGTGGTGTTCCGCCGCGCGCCCAAGGATGCGACGCACTAACGACCACCACCAGTTCGTCTTGCGCGACGACCGAGGCCGCGAGCGCCGGCTCGTCGATGTCGCCTTCCACGAAGCCGACATCAGCCTCGCCGGAAATGACCGCGTCGGCGACCGTTCGGGTGTTGCCAATCGTCAGGGTGAGGTCAATGCCCGGGTGTGACGCGTGGAACCGCATGAGGCGGGAAGGGAGCCAATAGCTGGCGATCGTCTGGCTGGCGAACACACTCAACGCTCCGCGCCGCATTCCGCCGAGTTCGCTGAGCACGAGCTCGGCCGCGCGCGCTCTCGAGAGCAATGACTTCGCTTCGCCGAGGAAGATCCGTCCCGATTCCGTCAGCTCGATGCGGCGGCCGACGCGGTGAAAAAGCTCGACGCCATAGTGGTGCTCGAGATTCTTGATCGCGGTGCTGACAGCCGATGGCGTGAGATTGATCGAGGCCGCCGCCTTGGTCAGATGTTCGCGTTCCGCCACCGCGACGAAAATTGCAAGCTGTTCAAAGGTCATGGGAAATCATTCTATTTTGTCGAATGAAATGTAGAAGAATATTCGATGGAAGTCGACGCGATTAGCTGAAAAATCTGTCAAGCAATCATTAGAATTCCAGGTGCCCGATGACCCTCCATAACTGTTACAACCATGGTCGCCAGATCGTTCCCGGCTTGCTTGCCTGCATCGCGGTGGCTGCGGCCGCCTATCTGTTCGAGCGACTGGAACATGTCGTATTCGGGGTTGGGCTTCTCGAAGCACTGGTCTTTGCGATCGTGATCGGGATCATCACGCGAACGGCTTTACCCGGCAAAACATCATGGCAGCCGGGCATCGGTTTCAGCTCCAAGACATTGCTCGAGATCGCGATCGTGCTTCTGGGCGCTTCCTTGAGTTTGGGAACGCTACGAAGCGCCGGTGCGACGCTGGTCGTCTGCGTGGTGGCGATCGTTGTCATCTCGATCTGCGCCAGCTTTCTCGTTGCCCGCTTTTGCGGATTGTCGAGCCGGCTTGCCCTGTTGATCGCCTGCGGAAACTCGATCTGTGGCAATTCCGCGATCGTTGCGGTTGCTCCGGTGATCGAAGCGGATTCGGACGAAGTTGCCGCCGCGCTGGCCTTTACCGCGGTTCTGGGTGTCGCCTCGGTGCTCATCCTTCCGCTAGTTTATCTCTATGCGGGCATGACGGTAACGCAATACGGCGCCTTGGCCGGCTTGACGGTCTACGCCGTGCCGCAAGTTCTTGCGGCAGCCGCGCCCGCAGGCCTAGTCGCGGTGCAAACCGGGACGCTCATCAAGCTGCTGCGCGTCCTGATGTTGGGGCCGGTCATCTTCGTCCTTGGAATTCTTCAGAAGGACCGCGGTGATTGCGCCCATTCGCAACGGGGTCTCGTTCCGTGGTTCATCATAGGCTTCATCATTGTGGTGATCGCTCGTTCGATGGGGCTCATACCAGCCGCGATCATCCCATTCTTGCTAACGCTATCGAGCGCGTTGACCGTCCTTGCAATGGCGGCGCTCGGTCTTTCGGTGAACATTCGCACCGTCGCCAGCGCGGGCGGGCGCGTCATTCTCGCGGCATCCGCGTCGCTTCTGCTTTTGACGGCGATGAGCTATTGCGGTGTTATCACCGTTCTCGCTCGCTGATGACAAGCGAGTAGCTTCGGATGAGCGTTTCGACCGACCCGTCCAAGAAGATCGCGCTACCGTTGTCAGCGCGATCACTTTGAAAGCTCCGTTGGAGGCGATAGCCTTGCGTCGAGAGGGCCATCGCCCTGATGCGACGAGAAGATAACATCGGCGTGACGACCCATCGATGTGAGGTCCAGTTATGACGATGTGGCTCAAATCCGCTCTGGCAACGTCGCGCGTCGCGAGAAGCTGGTCAACGTCGTGCCCGACAATCTCCAGGGAGCTGGACCGCCATGGCGGGCACAGGGGTGAAACGCGGCTTCCCGCTGTCCGCGAAAGGCCTTTCGGTGCGCGCTGCCTCGGCGCGCCGAGACACCCGAACCCTATTCCCCTCTGCATTGCCGGTTCGCTCTTGTGGCCGGTTGATGCTGGATCGCGCCGAGTTCCTCGTCAGCGCTTCCATCGCCAATTCCTGATCTCCGGCATATCCTCTCCATACCGTTCGACATGGGCACGATGTTCCGCGAGCTTCTCCCGTAGGCGGTTCGCGACATCCGGCACCTTTTCCGCCAGCCCCGGCACGCGGGCTATCACCCCGAGCGCCAGATGGAACCTGTCCAGCTCGTTCAGCACCGTCATGTCGAACGGCGTCGTCGTGGTGCCTTCCTCGATAAAACCGCGCACGTGGAAGTTCTGGTGGTTCGTCCGGCGATAGGTCAGCCGATGTATGAGATATGGATAGCCGTGGTAGGCGAAAACGACGGGCTTGTCCTTGGTGAAGATGCGGTCGAACGCCGCGTTATCGATGCCATGGGGGTGCTGTTCGGGATCTTGCAGCGCGAGTAGGTCCACGACATTGACGGTGCGGATCTTGAGGTCAGGTATCGCTTCGTGCAGCAACATCACCGCCGCCAACGTCTCCATCGTCGGCACGTCACCGGCGCAGGCCATGACCACATCGGGCGCGATCGTGTCTTCCTCGTAGCTCGCCCAGTCCCAGACGCTGGCGCCTGCCTTGCAATGGGCCTCGGCTTCCTCGATGGAAAGCCATTGTGGCTCCGGCTGCTTGCCCGCGACAATCACGTTGATGCGGTCATAGGTCTTCAGGCAGTGGTCGCCGACCCAAAGGAGCGTGTTGGCGTCCGGCGGCAGATAGATGCGGACGATGTCCGCCTTCTTGTTGGCGACGAGATCAACGAAGCCCGGATCCTGATGTGAGAAACCATTGTGATCCTGCCGCCACACGTGCGATGTCAAAAGGTAGTTCAGCGAGGAGATCGGCGCCCGCCATTCCAGTTCGCGTGTGACCTTCAGCCACTTGGCGTGCTGGTTGAACATGGAGTCGATAATATGGATGAAAGCCTCGTAACAGGAAAAGAGGCCGTGTCGTCCCGTTAGCAGATAGCCTTCCAGCCACCCCTGGCAAAGATGTTCGGACAACACCTCCATCACCCGGCCATCGCGTGACAGATGCACGTCATAATCCTCGATGGCCTGCATCCACACCCGCTGTGTCTCATCGAAGACGCTTCCCAGGCGATTGCTTTCGGTCTCGTCGGGACCAAAGACGCGGAAGTTCTTGTTGCCGGCATTGAGCTTGACGACCTCCCTGAGGTAATGGCCGAAGATCTCCGTGGTCTGGACCTGTTGAGAGCCGCGCTCGCCAATCTCGACGGCGAAATCCTTGATGGGTCGCGCCAGCAATTCCTTGCGAAGCAGGCCCCCATTGGCGAACGGCGTTGCCCCCATCCTCTTCGTTCCCGTGGGAGCCAGGGCGCGAAGCTCCTCCTTCATCCGTCCTTCGTGGTCGAAGAGATCGTCGGGGTCGTACGACCGCATCCATTCCTCGAGAATCCCTCGATGCCCGTCGTCGCCCCGGCAATTGGCGACCGGAACTTGATGCGCGCGCCAAAAGCCCTCGACTTTCTTCCCATCGACCTCCTTCGGGCCCGTCCATCCCTTAGGACTTCTCAGGACGATCATCGGCCAGCGGGGAACGCCTGGCGAGGATGCGTTGGCGCGAGCCTCGTCCCTGAGTTCGCGGATCCTTTCGAAGACATACTCCATTATCTCCGCCATCTTCCGGTGCATGACATGAGGATCCTCACCCTCGATGAAGATTGGCTCATACCCGTAACCTCGAAATAGACTGGTGAGATCTTCGTCGCTGCTCCGGGCAAGGATCGTGGGGTTGGCGATCTTGTAGCCATTGAGATGAAGGATTGGCAGCACGACGCCGTCGCGGGACGGATTGAGGAACTTCGTCGAGTGCCAAGCAGCGGCGAGTGGACCGGTTTCCGCTTCACCATCACCGACAACGCAGGCAGCGATCAGGTTCGGATTGTCGAATACCGCTCCGAAGGCATGCACCAGGGCGTAGCCGAGTTCGCCGCCCTCGTGGATCGAGCCAGGTGTCTCCGGCGCGACGTGACTTGGAATGCCGCCGGGGAAGGAGAACTGCTTGAACAGCTTCCGCAGACCTTCCGTGGTTTCGGGGATGTCTGGGTAGACCTCGCTGTAGGTGCCCTCGAGATAGGTGTTCGCAACCATGCCCGGGCCGCCGTGACCCGGGCCGCAAACGTACAGAATGTCGAGGTCGCGCTTCCTGATGACCCGATTGAGGTGCGCGTAGATGAAGTTCAGCCCGGGTGTCGTGCCCCAGTGACCGAGAAGTCGCGGTTTGATGTGTTCCGCCTTCAGCGGTTCGCGCAGGAGCGGGTTGTCCATGAGGTAGATCTGCCCGACCGATAGATAGTTGGCTGCCCGCCAATAACGGTCGATCAGGGCAAGTTCGGCATCATCGATGACATTCATGGCGACATCGTTCACGATCTTCTCCTTCACAGCCTATGACGCGAGACGACGGAAAGGGCCTCGCTCGCGATGACCTGTTCCTCGTCGGTGGGGATGACGAAAACCGTGATCCGGCTCTTCGCCGTGCTGATGATCTGGTTGTTAGCTTCATTGCGGCCGTCGTCCAAGTCAAGGCCCAGCCAGCCCAGCCGCGCCGCGATCCGGCCGCGGATGTCGGGTTGGTTCTCGCCGATCCCTGCGGTGAAAACCACGGCGTCGAGTCCGCCGAGCGTGGCCACCTGCCGCGATATCTCGCCCGCCACACGCAGGCAGAAAAGGTCGATGGCCTCGGCAGCCTCGCGACTTGGGTCCTTGAGTAGAACCCGCGTGTCGCCGCTGATGCCCGAGACACCGAGCAAGCCACATTCATGGTAGAGGAACCGCTCCAGCCGCTCCGGCTGGATCATGCCTTTTCGCATGAGATGGAGCAAGGCGCCGGGATCAATCCAGCCGGGCCGCGTCGCCATCGGAATTCCGTCAAGAGCCGAGAACCCCATGCTGACATCGACGCTCCGGCCACCGATCATGCCGCAAATGCTGGCCCCGCTTCCCAAATGGCATGCCACGACGCGACCCGCCGCGGCTCGCGGATCAATCCGCGCGATCGCGTGAGCGATGTAGGCATAGGAAAGGCCGTGAAACCCGTATCGCCTAACGCCTTCGTCGTGCATCGCCCGCGGGATCGCGAGGCGGCGGACGAGATCGCTCTGCGAGGCATGGAAGGCCGTATCGAACGAGGCTGTTTGCGCGATCGCGGGATGGCTGTCCCTCACGGCGCGGATCACCCCCAAGGCAGCGGGCTGGTGGAGTGGCGCGAACGGTATCAAGCCTTCAATGTCAGTGACGACTTGATCACCAAGCAGAACCGGAGCGTCGAACGTCATGCCGCCATGGACGACGCGATGCCCCGCGGCAATGATCTTGCCCGGTAAGACGGCATGCAGATGATCGATCACCTGCGCGACGACATCACCCAGGTCGGCTTTTGGATCGCCAACAAGTTCTCGTTCGAAGGCCAGGCCGCCAATCTTGCCAGACAGCCGGGGAGGGCCGGTCTCGAGGTCGATCTTCGCCCGCCCCGCTGAACGCGCCACGCCCGACGCCATTTCGAAGACGCCGATCTTCAAGGAGGATGAGCCAGCATTGAATGTCACGAGTGTGTCTTCCGTCATGAAATCTCCCCGGTTATGCGCGGCAAGGCTTCCTTCCACGTAGCGCCCGGGGCATCCTCGGCCTCGGGCCCTCCGCGCTAAATCCGCTCAGGTTTCCGCTTCGACGACGGCATGATCAACGGTCACGCCGGATCGTCCTTGGCGGAGCCCAGATCTGGGCGCGGTCGACCGCGCGCCGCTACGATTACCTCTTCTCCAAATATGCCAGCCCTCGGTGACGCGAACGTGGTGGCGCGCGGCGTTTTACCCCGGCTAACGATATGTTTTTGTCGCCAATGCCCCGTGCTGATCTGGATCGCGTGGCACGCGCCTGGCGTCGAAGCTGAGCGGACCCACGCATTTATGCGTCAAGGACCCTTCAGCCGGGAAACCATGATGATTGCTATTTCAGCCCGGTATCTCGACCTTATGGTTGATCGCTGGCTGGATCAATAACGCTCTTCTCGACGGAAGCGATAGCCTCCCCTTGATCGACGCATCGCTTTGACGATCGCTTTATTGATATCATCGAGATTACAGGCTTCCGGATGGAATTTGCGACCGACCCATCGTCGCATATCCTTGTGTTCCTCGTGCTCGGGATCGAGCCAGGCCTCAAGGAAGTCGGCATAACCAGAGGTTCCGCCCACATCCTCTGGAGGTCCGGAGCGTTTACCGGCGACGCAGCGGGGATATTTCACACCCTCCTCGCGAGGAACGCGGATCAAGCGAAGGAGGTGGCGCCAACCGTCTCCGAAGTCATACTCGTAGAGGAAGGTCAGCGCGTCCTCGTTGCCGCCATGGGGAAAATGAAAATCAGTCATCCTCACTTCGGTGGCCTCGAAGGTCGTGTTGTCGGACAGACCATCCTCATCGAACTCCGGCGCGCCATAAATCAGGCCGCCGATATTGAACTGATGCAGATGACTATCAGTCCATCCGAACGCAGCCTGCAGCACTTCGTGCAGTTGAGCGAGGTTGAGGCTGATCGGCAGCTCGAGAACACGGCTGATCTCGGGTTCGATGTCGAGGATACGAACCTCGGCGCGCACGATGAAATTGTCTGGATCAAAAAGGTTCAGCATACCGCCAATCATGCCGCATGAGAGGATCGCGGGCAATATGTGAAGACAGTTCTCCTCGCGGACCATGGACGAACGGAGTTTCCCACGACGCTCCCATCGGGCTCGCGGGCGCGCGGACAACGGCGGCGTGCCCGCGAGCGGGTCTCGCGCGCTCGAACCGCCCACTCGGCGCGCGCGAGAAGAATGGCTAGCCAACCGAAACGCGTCGGCGCGGTCCGAGGGAAGAGGCAGGCATCCATGTCGGGCTCTAATGTGGCGCGGAGCCTTCCGCATCGATGACATAAGTGGACCGCCGATGCCCCAGGGATGGGCGCTAGGATCGCTCGGCCCGTTCTTGTCATCAGCCCGTGCGTTGTAATGCGCGAAGGAGATCAAACAACCACCGCGAAACGCCAGTGCTTCGTCGCGGGCCGGGAGCCGGCCAACGTTGGCCAGCTCGCGCTATCCGCGATCGACCGCTTCTTGACGATTTCAAACTCGATTGAACGGTTTGTCTTCTTTCGCGTTTTCTCCACCAGAACAATTTGGCATCTGGAAAACGTCATGAAGACCATCACATCTCTCGCTTGCGGACTGGCCTGCGCGGTTGGCGCGTCGCTTGGAGTAGCGTCCGTCACTTCAGTCGTAGAAGGCTCCGACAGGTCGGCGTCGATGAAATTGGAGGGGTCGGATTTGTGGACCTCGGCGCCGGTCAAGATCGATCGGTCCGCCCAAACCTTCGAGCGGATACCCGCCGTTCTTTCGACATACGCCTCGGCACCTGTTCGGACCGCCGGGACAAAGGCGCCGGAGGAACAGGAAGTCGCGGCTTCGAGGTCTCCCGCGGCCAGCGCTGTGCCCTTGTCGGCGGACCATCTCCATTGGTGCGCCAGCCGATATCGTTCGTTCAATCCCGCGACGAATTCCTACCGCTCGTTTAGCGGCGAGGTCAGAACCTGTTCGCCGCCGCTTGAAACCACCACGCCCGTCTCGAAATACTCGAAAGGCCAAGCCGCGCGATCGTCTTCCGTGGGGGAGCGCGTGGCGACTTGGTGCGCATCGCGTTACCGGTCCTATAGGCCTGAAGACAACACCTACCAGCCTCATGGCGGGCCAAGGCGGGTTTGCCAAGGTTTAAGGGCAGCGGACGAGATGGCGCTGAGGTGATCGGGTCCCCGCCGGTTTGGTTTTTTGGAACTGTCACATTGAAGGAGATGGACTTGGATAAGCTTTCCAAAATCGTCGAGGTAGCTGTCACATCGGATGGTGATCGAATTCCCCTTGGCTTGATGAACGCTGAACAAGCACTCGAGCTTCCGGAAGAAATCGAAATCGAGGTTTCGCACCCTGATCACGAGGCGGGAGCGACGGACACCTTCATCAGCAAGGGCGAGCTTGCCGAGCACGTGGCCGCGGACAAGCCATGATACGCGGCTCGGAAAGCGAGCGGACGAACGACTGGCGGGCGAGGAGCAGTCGTTCGATCTCGTCGAAGCGACCGCCGACATGGCCGTGGAAAACGGTTCCCTTGAACAGGTTCCACCAGACCTGAACCACGCGCCTGAACCGTCATTTATCGGCCCTGCTCCCAAGGTCATCACGTTTGATTGCTACGGGGCTCTCGTGCGGTGGTACGAAGTGCTCCTGGACGAAGGGTAGGACGCTAGCAGCCGGTGATCGAACGGAGGTCGACGCCGGACAGATCCTCGAAGCTTTTCAAGGGAAGCAAGGCGAACCACTGCGGCGAAGCCTCATCGGCCTAACGAGGATATTCCGCGGTCCGGCTTTCTCGCGGCGTTCCGAACGCATCACGTGGAGCTGGACAATCATGATCTCGAGCGTATCGCTAACTCGCCTAGGACATTGACCGCACCCGGACGTTCCAGACGCGCTGCGGCGGCTCGGTGAACGCTACAAGCTGGCCATCTTGACGAATTCCGATGACGACCTGATCGCCCCCACGGTCGAACGCATCGGCGCCCCATTCGATCACGTTATCACCGCCCAACAGGCGCAAGCCTACAAGCCCTCGAGAAAGTTCCTCGAGCATGCCTATCGCGCCATCGGGGTGACCGCGGACGAGACTGTCCATGTGGCCATGGGCATGTATTGGGATATGAAAGCCCGCCACGCGCTAGGTTTTCGCGGCATCTGGGTTAACCGGCGGAATGAGAAGGGCAATCCTGACTGGCTTCCCTACGTCGAGGTCGCGGACGTTCGAGGCGCGGCCGACCTTTTGCTTTCGTCTTGACAGGCGCCGTCTATGCATCGTCTCGGAATAACCGTCGGCGTCCACGCCTCGTGCAAGTACCGTCAAGCCCAGTCTTGGCTATCCAGACGGTCACTCGCTCAGGTTCCTCAAGTTCACACTGGATTTCAAGGGATCGGGCCCCGGGCACCAATGGAAGGCTGAAAATGGAGACCTGGAAGAGCGACAACGCGGCGAGCAAGCCGGGAAGAGAGGCTGAGAGAAGTTCGCGATATTGATCATCGGCAATCGCCCCGGGAAAGGCGTCTACGGTCATGCAAGGCGCGAACGATGCGTCCAACAGTGAACGTGGTGGCCGATCAGCGACAGACATTTACGCGCCATCGACATTGTCCCTGACCCAATGGGAAAAGATCTCACCGCATGTTGGTCAGCCAGCCATGGTGACTTCGCCCTCCGCGTTTGTACGGCGCACGACAGTCGCGTAATCGCGGGAACATCGGTCAACGAACGCCGTTCCCCAACATTGTCCAACGTACAAGGAGAGCATGATGGTCACGATGGTCGGACACGAGTCAAGTATCGAGGAATTGGTAAAGGATCTGATCTACCTCGAGCACGATGCGATCGCCGCCTACGATTCTTGCATCGAGCGTCTCGATAATCGAGAATTCAGCACTCAGATCGCCAGGTTCAAGGAGGACCACGTTGAACATCTGCGCGTGCTGAGCGCGATGGCTCGCGAGCTCGGGATCGAGGCCCCGACCAAGGGCGATATGAAGCAGATGCTCACCACCGGTAAAATCGCGCTCGCCGGTCTCATTGGCGATACCGCGATCCTCAAGGCGATGAAGACCAATGAAGACGATACAGTCACGGCTTATGAGCGGGCGGCCCGACACGAGGATGCGATCCCCGCCTCCAAGGCCTTCTTCATGCAGGCGCGACAAGATGAAGAACGGCATCGCGCGTGGATGAGCACCACCGCTGACACTTTATCCTGACGAGGCACGCGGCGCGCAGGGTCCGAGTCCTAGCGAACGAGTGCAAACACCTCGAAGGCGGGCGAAAAGACAGGCGGCAACTCACCTTCCGGCAGCAACTGAAGCGCTCCGGCAACGTCGCCGCCCAATCGATCGAGAAGCGCGAAGTCATTACCTGGTGAAACGCCCAGAGCCTGTGCCGCAACTAGACGCGGGCTCTCTTCAGGTGGAAGCCCCCGAAAAATGGGCGGCATTCGCGACGTGAGAATTGTTCCGGCCGCTTCGGTAAAGAGGCGGAAAGCGGCGGGCCAGCCTGGTCGCCAAGCCTTCAGGCGCTGCTCCGCGGTCGACGTCTCGCGGCTCTCACCCAGCTTCGCGGCCGACTTCTTTGTTCGGGTCAACATCGTTTGGTCGCCAAGTGCCATCAGCAAAAGAACAATGTCCGCCCCGACCAACTTGTTGTCTTTCCACACGGCATGGGCTCCGTCGCGGGATCGGCTCTTGACGCTCGCCTCGTCCTGGCCGGGAACACTTCCATCGCAAATCACTCTTCACGTCGAACCGACCCGGGCAATCGCCTCGATTGTCGGGCGCACCACCTTGGCGAGGCCATGAATCGCTTCGAGCGCGACAATTCCAAACCTCCCCCAGGAACAAGGACATCGTCTGGAAGTTTCGATGGCTCTGGTCAAGGAACCTGGCGCTGAACGCGCCCGCTCGTGGAGACACCACCGATGATACCTCCGAGCCGCGCCGAAAGCTCGAGACCCCGCATATATTATGTCAATCCACTCGACATGCCCGACGAGATGAGCTGGCTCGCCATGTTCGATCATGCCGCCTCATTGAACTTCAACGCGGTACTGACGGGTCCATTTTTTCAAAGGCATGATCCGGGAGGAAGCATTTTTGCTTCCGTCGACTACGGCTCCATCGATCCGGCGTTACGATTTACGGGTGGGGTTGAAGAAAGCGCCGCGTTTTTGTGTGAAGCCGCAAGATCGCGGGGCGTCGCTCTCATGATGGATGTCGCGTTCACCGCGAGCGGATCAAGCCTCGGCGATGGCCCGGGTTCGCTCGATCCGCGACGTTCGCCATCCGCGCCTTGGCGGCATTCGGTTAAAGCGCCCGATATAGACGGCCTCAACGACGTTGTGTCGCGGCTATCTTCCCTTGGCGTCTCCGGATTTCGCTACATGGGCCTTGATGCATTGAGCGACGCGGATCTTCATCGCGTTGCTCGATCGGCAACGGGCACGGCTCAGTCGTTGCGGCTGGTTTACACGCCCGGCACCGATTTCGCCTTTCGCGGAAAGTTACGGGACCTTGGCTTCGACGGTGTGTTCTCCTCGCTCGCGTGGTGGAACATGCGCGATGGCTGGTTTCTAGAGGAACACCGTTTGCAACAGCGACTTGGCATGCAAGTCGCCTTTCCCGAAGCACCGTTCGCGACCAGGCTCGCGCATGGAACCGATAGCCAAGAGATACGCCAGCGCAAGTCCCTTCGCTCGCTCTGGCTCTCCGCGAGACTTGGCGACGGCATCATGATCCCCATGGGATTCGAATTCGGCGCCGTCTTGCCACAAGACGCGACCCGAGGCGCGGGCCAAAACGTGCATATGATGCGTTCAAACGGCGGGTTCGATATTTCCGCCGCGGTTAGAGACGCCAACGAGGTGATGGCATCGCGAAAAACGGTCGCGCCTTTCGCCCATGAAACTTCCGCTCGAGTGACCGTCATCACCCTCTCGGACGCTGCGGATCTTCGCGTGGCGAAGCATGTGGAATTGCTCGCCATTAACCGCGATCTTCGCAATCCTTCCTCGTACCCCATTGACATCATATCGGGGGCCGCCCCGCCATTCTTTCCCGATCAAGAAGCCACGAGCGGCGTGCTTTCGCCCGGCGATGTCGCGTTGCTCCCCGCGGCCGCGAGCGCCGTGATCGCGAATGAGATCGTTACCTCGCCGGGGAAGGCAACAGACCAATCAGCACGAATCGCGATAGAAAACATTGAGCCTAGGGTCGAAGGCGGACGTTTTCCCGCCAAGCGGGTCGTCGGCGATTTGGTCTCCGTTCAAGCCGACATTTTCGCCGACGGTCACGATCGAATAGAGGCAGCCCTGCTGTATCGAGCGGTGGACGATGATGCGTGGCGGGGGGCACCGTTGGCGCTTGATGGCAACGATCGATGGGTCGGCGCGTTTCGACTGGACAGGATTGGCCGGTTTGAATTTTGCGTTGAAGCCTGGAAGAATCCATTCGCCATATATCGCCATGAGCTCTCCAAGAAAGCGCAGGCCGGTCTCGATCTCACCCTGGAACTGATCGAGGGAGAGACCCTGGTCGGTAAAGCCACCGCCGCGATGACTGGTGGGACGAGCGACCCCGCGCTGCGCGAAAGGCTTCTCGGGATCGTTGCTAGTCTCGATGACGCGGACGCAACCGAGAAGACGCGGCTGCTTTTGTCATCTCGTCTATCGGATCTGATGCTTGAAGCCGGCGCGCGATTATTCCGGGTGCGGTCAACGCCTTCGTTGATAGATGCGGAACGCGTGGAGGCATCGTTTGCTAGCTGGTACCAGGTGTTTCCGCGATCGCAAAGTGGAGACGTGAACCGGCACGGCACTTTTGACGACGTCATCGCTCGATTACCCGCGATCCGCGCGATGGGATTTGATGTCCTTTATTTTCCACCGATCCATCCGATCGGAAGCACGAACCGGAAAGGTCGAAACAACAGTCTTTTGGCCGCGCCAGATGATCCGGGGAGCCCCTACGCGATTGGCTCGGCGGATGGCGGGCATGATGCGATCCATCCTCGGCTTGGCGGGTTCGATTCCTTTCGACGGTTGATCGCGGCAACCAGGCAGGAGGGTCTGGAACTGGCGTTGGATCTTGCAATTCAGGCGTCACCAGACCACCCTTGGCTCAAGGAGCACCCGGGCTGGTTTGAATGGCGGCCGGATGGGACGATCCGTTACGCCGAAAACCCGCCAAAAAAATACGAGGACATTGTCAACGTCGACTTCTACGCGCGAGACGCTTTGCCAGCGCTTTGGGAGGAGTTGAGAGATATCGTCCAACTATGGGTCAACGAGGGCGTCAAGCTCTTTCGCGTGGACAACCCGCATACAAAGCCGTTTCCCTTCTGGGAATGGCTGATCGGTGACATTCGCGCCCGACATCCCGACGTTGTGTTTCTTTCGGAAGCGT
Source organism: Rhizobium sp. O111 (assembly GCF_055616315.1). Classification (NCBI taxonomy): domain Bacteria; kingdom Pseudomonadati; phylum Pseudomonadota; class Alphaproteobacteria; order Hyphomicrobiales; family Rhizobiaceae; genus Rhizobium; species Rhizobium sp. O111. The sequence goes on from NZ_JBSHXL010000003.1 coordinate 159,342, forward strand.
TCACCAGACCCAAGGTGATGTATCGGCTGGCTAAAGTGGGCTTTTCGCAGTCGTATACCTATTTTACATGGCGCGACAGCCGGTGGGAGCTCGAGCAGTACATGCTCGAGATCACTCAGACCGAGGCACGGGAATACTTTCGGCCCCACTTTTTCGTCAACACGCACGACATCAATCCGGACTTTCTCCAAGACGCCCCGCGGCCAGCGTTTGTCATTCGCGCCGCCCTGGCCGCCACGCTTTCCGGTCTGTGGGGCGTTTACAACGGATTTGAGCTTTGCGAGGGCCGACCAGACGTCAAGCGCAAGGAATACGCCGACAGCGAGAAATACGAGATCCGCGCCTGGGACTATGACCGCCCCGGCAACATCAAGGCGGAAATAACGATGTTGAACCGGATCCGACGAGATAATTCCGCGCTCCATTCCCATCTTGGGCTCACGCTTCTCAGCTCATCGAATCCAAATGTGATCTTCTTCGAAAAAGCCGCGCCCGGCCGCCATAACGTTCTCCTTATCGGGATCTGCCTGAACCCGCATGGCGTGGAGGAAAGCACTGTTGAAATTCCCCTATGGAAATCGGGCAAGGACGACGGTGGAACGATCGACGTGGAAGACTTGGTCAGCGGCGGCCGGTTCTCGCTAACGGGGAAGTGGCGGACGCTCAGGCTCGATCCATCGCATTTGCCGTTCGCTATCTGGCGCGTCGAAACAGGAGAGATTTGATATGGACGACGTGTCAATAGGCGCAAGCGCCACGCAGACCGCGGACGTCACTTCGTGGTACAAGGACGCCATCATCTATCAACTGCATATAAAGTCCTTTTACGACGCCAACGGTGACGGAATAGGCGATTTCCAAGGCCTTTTCGAGAAGCTCGATCACATCGCGGCGTTGGGTGCGACCGCCATATGGCTCCTGCCGTTCTTTCCCTCACCCAGACGAGACGATGGTTACGACATCGCGGACTACGGCAGCGTCAGTTCCGATTACGGGACGATCGACGATTTCCGCAAATTCGTCTCAGCGGCCCATCAACGCAATATTCGAGTGATCATGGAGCTGGTCATCAACCACACCTCCGACCAACATCCATGGTTTCAAAGGGCGAGGCTAGCGCCTCCGGATAGTCCGGAGCGCGATTTCTATGTCTGGTCGGACAATGACCAAAAGTTTCCCGAGACCCGCATCATTTTCCTGGATACCGAAAAGTCCAACTGGACGTGGGATCAGACGGCCGGTGCGTACTATTGGCACCGCTTCTATTCGCACCAGCCCGACCTGAATTTCGACAATCCTCTCGTGATGGAGGAACTCTTGTCAGTGATGCGCTTTTGGCTTGAGACCGGCATAGACGGTTTTCGTTTGGATGCCATTCCCTACCTGGTCGAGCGCGAGGGGACCAACAACGAGAATCTACCTGAAACGCACGCGATCCTGAAGCGCATCCGAGCAGCTCTCGACGAGACCCATCCCGGCGTCATGTTACTCGCCGAGGCAAACCAGTGGCCCGAGGATACCCGCGAGTATTTCGGAGAGGGCGACGAGTGTCACATGGCGTTCCATTTCCCTCTGATGCCACGCATGTACATGGCCATCGCCAAGGAAGATCGTTTCCCGATCACGGACATCATGCGGCAAACGCCGGATATCCCCGACACCTGCCAGTGGGCGATCTTCCTCAGAAATCATGATGAATTGACGCTCGAAATGGTGACGGACGCGGAACGCGATTACCTTTGGGACACCTACGCGTCCGACAAGAGGGCACGCATAAATCTTGGAATCCGCCGCCGTCTGGCGCCGCTGATGGAGCGCGATCGCAGGCGGATCGAGCTGATGAACGCGCTTCTGCTGTCGATGCCCGGCACGCCCGTGCTTTACTACGGCGACGAGATCGGAATGGGTGACAACATCTATCTCGGCGATCGTGATGGCGTTCGCACACCGATGCAGTGGTCTCCCGATCGCAATGGCGGCTTTTCCAAGGCCAATCCGGCGCGCCTGGTCCTTCCGCCAGTATCGGATGCTCAATATGGCTATGAGGCCCTCAACGTCGAATCCCAGACCTCCGACGCGCATTCGTTGTTGAACTGGACCCGGCGCATGCTGGCGCTGCGCGGCCGACACCCCGCCTTCGGTAGGGGATCGCTCCGATTTCTGACGCCGGACAACAGGCGCATCCTTGCCTATCTTCGTGAATACGCGGGCGAGGTGATCCTGTGCGTCGCCAATCTGTCGAGAGTACCCCAAGCCGTCGAGCTCGACCTCTCGACCTTCGAGGGAAGAGTGCCCGTCGAAATGACGGGCATGTCGCCTTTCCCGCCGATTGGACAGCTCACCTATCTTCTGACGCTGCCGCCATATGGCTTTTTCTGGTTTCAACTCACCGATCAATCGGACGGTCCAGCGTGGCGCACCGCTCCGCCCGAGCAACTTCCAGATTTTCACACGGTCGTCATACGCCGAAGCCTCACGGAGCTCGTGGACGAACCCCGGCACGAACGGGTTTTGAGCGGCGACATCCTTCCAGCATATCTATCCAGACGGCGTTGGTTTGGCGCCAAGGACCAATCGCTTCAATCGGCAAGGCTGGTTTCAGCCACCCCGATCCCCTTCGCCGATGGCGTCGTGCTCGGCGAGCTGGAAGCCGTCCTACCTGATCACGTCGAGAGCTATCAACTTCCACTCGCCGTGGAATGGGACGACGCAACGACCAACATCCTTGGCCAGCAGCTTGCCTTGGCAAGGATTAGACAGGGGCGGCGTGTCGGATTTCTGACGGACGGCTTTACCGTGGAATCCATGGGGCGAGGGATAATCGAGGGCCTGAAAAACAGATCGATGATTACCGGTCGTTCCGGTACGATCGAATATATTGGCACCGAGCATCTTGACCGCCTCGAGATCACCGACGAAATGGAAATCAGGTGGCTTTCGGCCGAACAGTCCAATAGTTCGCTCATCATCGGCGACGTCGCGATGATCAAGCTCATCAGGCACGTGTTCGAGGGTATTCACCCCGAAGTCGAGATGACCCGCTTTCTTACAGAGCAAGGCTATGAACATACCGCGCCCCTTCTTGGCGAGGTCGCTCGCACCGATGGAGAAGGTCGACGGTCGACCCTCGTCGTGGTTCAAGGCGCGATCCGCAATCAAGGCGACGCGTGGAACTGGATGCTGGCCAATCTGAGGCGGATCGCGGACGAGGTGGCGACCACGGAAGCCGGCCTGGATCTTGCCGACGACCAGCTAGACCCGCTCCTCAATTTCGTTGCCATGATTGGCCAACGCCTTGGTGAGCTGCACGTGCTCCTGGCCAAACCGACCGATGACCAATCGTTCGCGCCACGACACGCCTCGTCGACTGACATCGATACCATCAAGACAGCGGTCACCGGTGAGATCGCGTACGCTTTCTCGAAATTGCGGGAACTGGGCGACACTGGCGATAACGCGGTCGACGAAGGCGTTCGCGACTTACTCTCTCGCAAGGAGCAGATTCTCGAGCTTGCCGCCCAGCGTTCGGAGAAATCCGCGGCAACGTTGTTGACACGCGCGCACGGCGATTTCCATCTCGGGCAGATCCTGGTGTCGGAGGGCGACGCTGTCATCATCGACTTCGAGGGCGAACCAGCGCGAAATCTCGCCGAACGTCGCGCCAAGACAAGCCCACTGCGGGACGCGGCGGGCCTGCTGCGTTCGCTCGACTACCTCGTGGCGACGGCGACCCTGGAGAACGACGCGGTGTCCGATCATCACGACGAGCGTCGGCGGCTAGTCATCAGTCGGTTCGGAGGCTCCGCCGAGAAAGCGTTCCTTGAAAACTATACCCGAGCCCTTTCGGCGTCACCGGAGCTGCCGAGCGATCCGAAAACAGTCGGCGAGCTTCTCGACATTTTCCTCCTGGAAAAGGCAGCCTATGAAATCGCCTACGAAGCGCGCAATCGACCAAAATGGCTGCCAATACCATTGTTTGGATTTTCGAAAATCGTTTCACCTTCGCGGGGAGATCGCGCATGATGGAGACCGAGGTGGTGATGACATCGGATCTAGATCCAGGCGAACTCGCCGCGATCGTCGAGGGCAGGCACGGCGACCCCTTCGCGGTTCTAGGACCTCACCCGGCGCTGGACGGCAAGGTAAAAATCCGTACCTTTGCTCCTGGAGCGCTAGGCGTCGAATTGCTTGATCGTGGCGACGGATCGGTCTTGGCGGTGTCGTTGCTGGTTGACGCCGGCGGATTGTTCGAGGCGGCCCTGGAGGGCGGAGCATCATACAGGCTGAGGATTATCTGGCCTCAAGGCTCACAAGAGACGGAGGATCCCTACAGCTTCGCACCGCTATTGGGTGATCTCGATCTGCATTTGATATCGCAGGGCACTCATTACCGCCTTTCGTCGGCGCTTGGCGCCAACCCGCTTGTCGTCGACGGCGTCGAGGGCGTCCGCTTCGCCGTTTGGGCGCCGAACGCGCGCAGGGTCTCCGTCGTGGGGGATTTCAACAGTTGGGACGGTCGCAGACATCCAATGAGACTAAGGCGTGAAGCAGGGGTTTGGGAACTCTTCATTCCTGGCTTGACCGTCGGCGAGCGCTACAAGTTCGAGATTGTCGACAGTCACGGCAACCTGCTATCCCAGAAAGCCGATCCAGTAGCACGCAGTGCCGAGGCCGCCCCTTCCACCGCTTCCGTGGTCGCATCGCCGGAACCTGTCAGGTGGCGCGACGCTTCATGGATGGAGAAACGCGCGACGACGGATGTCATGGATCGGCCGATCTCGATCTACGAGGTTCATCCAGGGTCTTGGCTGAGGGAGATGTCCGACGGCGGAAGGTCGCTCGACTGGTTCGAGCTTTCGCAACGACTGGTGCCGTATGTCAAGGAGATGGGGTTCACCCATATCGAGCTCATGCCGATCATGGAGTATCCGTTCGGCGGATCGTGGGGATATCAACCCTTGGGACTTTTCGCGCCCACGGGAAGATACGGCACGCCCGAGGACTTTGGATATTTCGTCAACCGATGCCATGAGAGCGACATTGGCGTTATCTTGGACTGGGTTCCGGCCCATTTCCCAAGCGACGTATGGGGACTGGCCCGCTTCGACGGTACCGCCCTGTACGAGCACGAGGACCCAAGGGAAGGGTATCACCGGGACTGGAACACACTGATATACAATCTTGGACGATCCGAGGTGAAAAACTTCCTGATCGCCAGCGCTCTCGAGTGGTTGGAACGGTATCATGTCGATGGTCTGCGCGTCGACGCGGTGGCCTCGATGCTTTATCGGGACTACAGCCGCCCTGAAGGGGAGTGGCTCCCCAACCGGTTTGGTGGTCGAGAGAACCTGGAAGCGATCGAGTTTTTCAAGCACCTCAACAGCGTCGTTCACGAACGCCATCCCAACGTGTTGATGATTGCCGAGGAATCCACCGCCTTTCCGAAAGTGACGGGATCGCCCGCCCACGGAGGCCTGGGTTTCGACATGAAATGGAACATGGGGTGGATGCATGACACTCTTCACTACATGTCGGATGATCCGGTCTATCGAAAATACCACCACGGTTCCATGACGTTCGGCATGATCTACGCATATGACGAGCGGTTCGTGTTGCCGTTTTCCCATGACGAGGTGGTGCACGGAAAAGGCTCGATGCTGGGAAAGATGCCGGGCGACGAATGGGGCAAACTCGCTAATCTAAGAGCGCTGTTCGCTTTCATGTGGGGCCATCCAGGCAAAAAGCTGCTGTTCATGGGTTGCGAGATTGGCCAGCGAAGTGAATGGAACCACGAGGGTTCGGTCGAATGGGATCTGCTCGACGATCCTCGTCATCGAGGGCTCCAGCGATTGGTAAGGGACCTGAATCGGGTATATTCGCATTTTCCGAGCCTTCAGCACGGCGATCTGAATTCGGATGGGTTCGAGTGGGCGGTCGCCGACGATTCCGAGCGATCCGTCCTGGCCATGGTCCGGTACGATAAGACGCGGAGCAGCGCTTGCCTCGTTGTATCGAACTTTACTCCCGTGCCTCGCCACGCCTACAGGATAGGCGTGCCCTTGGATGGCTTGTGGCGTAGGATACTGAGCACGGACGATGTGGTCTATGGTGGATCGGGAATGGACGCTCGCGATGCCACGGGCCAACCCGTACCCGCTCACGGTCGTTCATTCTCGATCGAAGCCGATTTGCCGCCGTTATCCACGCTCATGTTCATCAAGGAATAGGAGTTGACGAGCGCGGAAGCAAAAAAATCCCGTGGCAAGTCGCGCGACTATTACCTCATGACTAAATCCCAAAGGTGGCTCAAACAGCGCGAGCCGACACGTCGTGAGTATCTCTATGTGTTGGCTAATCCCTGGACACGAGCTAAATGCATGCGCGGGTCCGGCATCATCGCATGGCGAGTTCCTCAAGGAACCGTCTCCGGACCGTCCCTCTGATACGCCTCGAACATTTCGAATGTCTGCTGATGAGCGATCATTTGCGTCGAGAGACACGCCAGGTCCAGATTAGCGGCGTCGCTCGCTCGTAACGCGTCGAGTTTTTCCATGCTCCAAGTCGAGCGATCGCGCGACGGTCACAGCATCGCTCCTGGCGGCTTCCGAGAGCGGCGTCGCTGCTTGGCCGTGGTTCCGCGGCATATCCTGGGCGAACGTGGCATCGTTCGCTCGCCCCCTGGCGACTTCGACTTTCGCCGCATCCATCTCGAGCAGATTTGACGTGATGACCTTTCGCGCGAATTCCTGCTTCGCGCGCGTCATCGGAAGTCGCGGCGGGTAGCGCGGTCAGGCAGACAGAAAGGCTGAAAAATATCCTTCATCGCTCATCCGGCGGGGCGGGCCGAAGCCCGCCATTTTATCAAAGTTGCTCGGCTTGCGCGCCGCTGTTCGGCTTCGCGGATCCAAGATTGGGTGTCTCGCCCATCGGCGATAGAGATCGCATCGAGTACGTTCCCTTGCCATCGACCGATGGCCCTTCCGACCACCGACCCGTGGCCGGGGCGCTGCCGTCGGCTTGAAAGCCGAGATAGGTGTAGCTGAATTCCTGAAGTTCCTTTTCTTGGGGAAAGCTGTTGGGGATTGGAAAAACGCCGGTGGGACCACCAAGCTCCTCGAGCGCGGCCAACCACTGGTTCTGGTGCATCGTGTCGCGCGCGATGAGGTAGGAAAGCATTTCCTTCATGCCCGCGTCGTTTGTCAGATTGAAGAGACGCACCGCTAGTACCCGCCCAGTGGATTCCGCCGCGACGTTCGCGGTCATGTCGGCCGCGATGTTCCCGCTGGCGTAGATGTGCGACATATCGAACGGGACGCCGTCGGAATCGACGGGCATCGCGGAAAGCCCAGCCGACAGCAGGTTCTTCATGTTGAGGCCGCCGAGCACCGCGCTCGCCACCGGGTCCGCCGCGACCTCGTCCTTGACCGAGACCGGCGCCCCTTCCAAATTGAGCGCGACGGCGGTCGCCAGCATCTCTATATGTCCCAGCTCCTCCGCGGCCGTGTTCATCAAGAGGTCGCGGAACTTTGGATTGCCACGGGCTCCACAGGCCTGGAAAAAGTACTGCATGGCGACGCGAATTTCTCCCTCAACCCCGCCGATCGCCTGCTGCAAGGCTCGCGCGAATTGCGGGTCGGGCGTCTCAACGCGGGGAATTGCAGTTTCCCGTCAGTATAGAACATTTTCGATCTCCATGTGTTTTGGTTGCACCCACCCAACCCTGGCTTTCGCCACGGGTTCCCAACCGGATGGCTCGTGTCCGTTAGCGCACGAACCGACCGGTGGAGGAACTTGGCGGCCCGGGCGTGGTTTGTAGGCAAAGATGTCAAGAAAGGAGCCCCTCATGGAAAGGATTATTGACGTGGACTTCCACGTTACCTGGGAGACGCCCGTTTTCGTGAGGATAGGAACAGGGTTCCGCGAACGGATAGGCGGCCCCGACGCGGCACTCTCGGAGCTTCTTCGCCGCTGGCCATCCAATACTTACCCGGAATACGCGATCGCCAAGCGCCGTTGCGTGGACGCCATCGCCCGCCACGGCAGCCCGGAGCTCGCTCGACGGGCATTCGTGGAGGCCGCCGTGGTGGCCAAGGTACTTGCATGACAGCAACGCGGAGGATTCCAAGCGCTGACTTTCCAATCGCCGCTGGCCCGCGACTTGGAACCGGGCTTGCCCGTCCATTCAACGCAATCCTGCCGCGCCAACGGCTCCAGTCGCATCACGGATCAGGTCTTGTTCATCCAGCCAACGCCCCCGGCCGGGGAACCCGGATCAATGTCACGGGTTCCTGACGACCATCTACATTATTGGAGGCTAGAAATGACGCCACCAGCAGCGCTTGTCACCGGAGCCGGCCTGGCGATTGGGAGGGCCGCGGCGTTGGCACGTGCCGCTGAAGGGTTGGAGGTCGGAGCACTCGCGCGCGACCGGGATGTGTGCGCCAAGCCATCCAGCTTCATGCGGACATTTCGCAAGAGCACGCGATGGCGGAAGCGATCGGACAGCTCGTTGCGGGGTTTGGCGGAGTATGCAGCCAACGCTCGACGCCAACACGAGCACCGGAAAGCGAAGGAGCCGAGATACGCGTCGGTCGCCCGAAGGCCGGTCACCCGTCAAGAACCGGCGCCACGGCCGGGCAAGGACGGTGAGGACGTGATCGTCTTTTCGCGTCTCAAGGATCTCGGCACGTCCGGTCGCCCACCTTGGTCGAACGTCGGGCGGGAGTGCCGCGTCGGTTTCAACATGTATTTGGATAACGAGGTGATGTCGTGATGGATTATTCCTTTGGCCCTCGGTTTCTTGACGACGGCGTCGAGTTTCGGCTTTGGGCCCCCTTCATGGATAAGGTTCTCTTGAGCGTCGACGGCCGTGAGCCCTGGCGAATGGAGCGGGATGATGACGGTTGGCATCGATGCCGCGTCGCTGAAGTGGGACCCGGTGACCTCTACAGGTTCATTTTACCGGACGGAACGGCGGTCCCCGATCCCGCCTCGCGCCATCAGCCCCACGACGTTCACGGCCCAAGTGAACTCGTCGACCTGAAGGCCCACCGATGGAACACGAATTCATGGCCGGGCCGGCCTTGGGAGGAAGTCGTTCTGTACGAGGCCCATATCGGCTCGTTCACCGCGCAGGGGACGTTCCGAGCCGCGATCGAAAAGCTGGACCATCTGGCGAGCCTTGGTGTTACCGCCATTCAAATCATGCCTGTCAGTGACTTCCCTGGCCGCTGCAACTGGGGCTATGACGGCGTCCTCCCCTATGCCCCCGACGCCACCTATGGCCGCCCGGAGGATTTGATGGCGCTGGTGGATGCCGCTCACCAACGCGGCATTTGCATCTTCATGGATGTCGTCTACAACCACTTCGGGCCGGACGGAAACTATCTTCCCAATTACGCGCCGCTTTTCACCGAACATCACAAGACGCCCTGGGGTAACGGTCTTAATTATGACGGCGAGGCTTCGGCCGCCGTTCGGGAATTCATGATTCAGAACGCGATTTTTTGGATTACGGAATTTCGCCTTGACGGTTTGCGTCTTGACGCCGTGCACGCCATCAAGGACGACAGCGAGGAACATCTTTTGCACGAGCTTGCGCGCCGTGTTCGGTGGGCGGCCGACAAACGGCATGTTCACCTCGTCGTCGAGAACGAAGACAACGACAGCGATCTCCTAAAGCGCGACGAGACTGGACGCGCCACCTTATTCACCGCTCAGTGGAACGACGATATGCACCATGTGCTGCACATCGCGGCGACAGGCGAAACGTTCGGCTACTATCAGGATTATGCCGATGAGCCTGACAAGCTCGGGCGGGCGCTCGCGCAGGGTTTCGTGTTTCAAGGCGAACATATGCCATATCGTGGCGGAAATCGCGGCAAGCCGACACGCGACCTACCACCGACCGCCTTCGTTTCCTTCATTCAAAATCATGATCAGATTGGGAATCGGGCGCTCGGCGACCGCATGATCACATACCGGCCGCTCGACCGGCTCAAGGCCATCGCGACGCTCTATTTGTTGTCGCCACAGATCCCTATGCTGTTCATGGGCGAGGAATGGGGCGCGCGCGAGCCGTTTCCATATTTTTGTGATTTCAATGAAGAATTGAACGGAAAGGTGAGGGAGGGACGCCGAAAGGAGCTGTCTCGTCTTCCCGGCTTCGACACCGATGAGCTTCTCGATCCGACCGCGATGTCGACGTTCGAAATGGCCAGGCTCGACTGGTCCAGGCTCGCCGAACCACAAGCGCTGGAAATGCTCGCGCTTTATCGGTCACTTCTCACGCTGCGGCATCAACGGATTGTTCCCTTGCTCAAGGGGACCGGTGGCGGGGTGGGAAGGCACCACCGACATGGGAGCATGACCGTTGCCGAGTGGGTGCTGAACAATGGGTCAACGCTACGTCTGCTCGCGAACCTTTCGGATAAGACAGGAACACCGCCATCACCACCCTCTGGCGAAGTCATTTTCTCGCGTGGTGCGGCCACCGACGAGATTTTCGGGCCATGGGCCGTGACAGCCATCATTAGTCCGGCGGCCAATTGAGATGCGAGAGCGTATTCCAGAAAGAAAAATAATGGAACCGAATCTTGACCAGCTTGCGCGAGAACACGGGATCAGCCTCACAAGGCCGAGCCCGGAGAATGTGGAGGTGCCGATCACGGACGCCACCAAGCGAAAAATTCTGGCCGCGTTAGGGGTCGAGACCGACCCCGCCCGCCAAACCGCCCCCAAGCCCACACCAAGGCAAGTGGTGGAAAAGATCGTTCCCAAGTCGTTTCTGCCCGGCTTTCTCGAGGGAAAGCGGGTCTGGGGGATCAGCCTGCAGCTCTATGAGCTTCGCTCGGCGCGCAACTGGGGCATGGGCGACTTCGACGATCTTGTTCAAATGATCACGATCGCTGCTTCCCAGGGCGCTGACTTCGTCGGCCTTAATCCACTGCATGCGCCGTTCCTGGCCGACCCGGATCGATGCAGTCCCTATGAACCATCGAACCGGCAAATGCTCAATCCGTTGTACATAGCGGCCGACAAGATAACGGGTTTTGAAAGCAGCCCAGAACTGGACGCGAGGTTGGAGTCGCTAAGGCAAACCGACCTCGTGGACTATGTCGGCGTCGCCGAGACGAAGATCAAGGTGTTGCGTGATCTATGGAAAAAATTCCAGGCGGCGAGGGGCGAGTTGGCGGATGAATGGCGGGCCTTCGACGCTTTCGTCGAGGACGGAGGTGAAAGTCTTCGACGGCACGCCATGTTTGAAACCCTGTCGTCCCACATGGGCGGGCTCGGACGGGGTACGGGATGGAAATCATGGCCGGTCCATTACCAGCGCGCCACCAGCTCCGAGGCTGCCGTTTTCGCCAAGGAACACGCCGAAACAATCGACTTTCACATGTGGCTGCAATGGCATGCGCATCGGCAACTGATGACTGCCGCGCGGGCCGCGCGCCAAGAGGGTCTCCGGATTGGCCTCTATCTCGATCTGGCTGTCGGCGAGGCGATCGATGGGTCGGCAACCTGGGGTGAGCGCGACGCCTACATCTCCGACGCGACCATCGGAAGCCCCCCTGACCCGTTCGCGACGCAAGGACAGGATTGGCATCTGGCGGCCTTTCATCCCGCCGCCATGGCGTCAGGAGGCGAGGCGCCTTTTCGGCGCATGCTGTCCTCGGCGATGCGCTACGCGGGAGCCATCAGGATCGATCACGCCGCGGCGCTCCGACGTCTGTTTCTCGTGCCGATCGAATGCACGCCGGATCAGGGCGCTTACGTCGACTATCCGCGAGATGAACTGCTGCGAATTCTGGCCGAGACCTCCAAAAGGTTTCGGTGTATCGTCATCGGGGAAGATCTTGGGGTGCTCCCCGACGGCCTTCGGGAAGATCTGGCCGCGGCTGGAGTTTTATCCTACCGAATTTTGTCCTACGAGCGTGGAGAGCACGGCTTCAAGCCCGCCGACGCCTATCCTCGGCTGTCTATCGCGTGCATTTCGACCCATGATCATCAAACGTTGGCTGGCTGGTGGCGTGGCGCCGATATTCAAGCGCGACTGCGACATGGCATCGTCCCCCCGGATGTGACGAAAGCCCATGTCGAGGAGCGGCGTCACGAACGGGAGGATCTCAAGAACGCGCTGGACATTACCGGCACGCACCCGCCCGCTGATCCGCCAGCGGTGACCACCAACGACAAAAAGTTGGAGGAATTGGTCGTGAGCGCGCACGAATTCATCGCCAAGACCTCCTCGATGCTCGCCGCTGTTCGGTTGGCCGACATGACTGACGAAAAGCGCCCAACCAACATTCCCGGCACGAGCGACAGTTACCCGAACTGGAAGCCAAAGCTGTCTGTCGATTTGGATCAGCTATCCAAGCTCCCCCTGCTATTGAAAATCTGCGAGGCGATGCGCGAGGGGCGATCAAACCCCTGACTTGGCTGGAAGATCGTCGCCTCGCGAATAAGCCGTGGCGGTGTCTCCGGCAACCCCGCGATGACCGCTCGAAATCACCGACACAGCGCGCGCCTGTCCGTACGGTCGGAGACGAAACGCCGTGTCGATGGAACGACTGTCCGCAAGGGATGTTCACCCGACAAGGGAGAGCAACAATGTTGGATGATCGCGCGACTGGCTTCACTGAAGCCGAACTCATGGTAATTCTGCCCGCGTTACAGCAATTCGCTCGGCGATTTCATCGGGGGGCGAGCGAGGTCGACGATCTTGTTCAGGAAACCCTGGCGAAGGCAATCGGGAGTTCGCACCGGTTCCAGCGTGGTTCCAACCTTCGCTCCTGGCTTTTCACGATAATGCGCAACACCTTCTGCACGAGGTACAAGCTCTCAAGGAGGGAACAGGTCGGCGGCCTGGATGACTGCGCTGGCGAGGTTTGGTCACCACCGACCCAGGATTGGGAGCTGCGAGCCCATGAATTGGAGCGGGCCATTGACACGCTGCCGCGAGATTTTCGCTTGGTCGTGGATCTGGTGCTGATCCAGGGGATGAGCTACGAACTCGCCGCCGAGCGTTGCGACGTTCCTGTCGGCACCATCAAGAGCAGGGTGAGCCGCGCCCGCGCGCGCCTGGCCGGCATGCTCGGATAGACGGTGTCAGTGAAGGTCCACCGGACCATTGCCGAACAAAGCCTCGGCGATGGTGCCGAGTTCCGTTGGCTTCCCGCAAAGCGCGAAACCGGTAAACTTCAAGGGCAGGATCGAAGGGTCGTATCCCGTGGCGAATACAAAGGGAATTTCTCGTCGTTCAAGTTCCTCGGCGACCGGGAACACGAGTTCGTCGGCGAGATGGATATCCAGTATGGCGGCGTCGACCTGTTCCGTTTCGAGCAACTCCAAGGCGGCGCCGACAGTTCCCACCGGCCCCACGACGACCGCCCCATTGCTTTCCAGTTCTCGCCGGGTCTCATCGGCTAGGAAATACTCGTCTTCAACGATCAAGACACGTTTTTCGACAAACAGTCTCAGGGCGGGCCGTCGCACTAGGCTTCTCTCCAGTGGTTAAACAGTCAGCAGCCAGGAATATTTCGCTGGCGTGGCAAGTCCCAACACCATTCATGAAGGATAGTTCCACGGGACTGGTGTGGTTACGTTCCACGGCCCAACGTTAGTTTAGGCACGCTTCCCGCTCGTCTGTCGGCCAATCTTACCATCGAGCGAGGCTGCGTGGAGCCGCCCCGGCTTCGATACGCGGACCACCCCATGACCATCGGGAACAAACGGCACGTTTCGTGGTTTGCCGACAAAAGAGGGACCGCCATGTCTGCGAAACCAAGCCATCCACCCAAGATCAAGCGTTACGGAGGACCCGCCGGAGGCTGGGGATCGGCCAAATCCGTCGCCGAAATGTTGCTCCGGGAGCGCAAGGTTGCCTTAGGCGCTAGAAGGCTATCGGAGCAAAACAAGCCGCAAGGCTACATGTGCGTGAGCTGTGCATGGGCCAAGCCCGCGAAAACCCATCCTCTCGAGTTCTGCGAAAATGGAGCAAAGGCGACCGCATGGGAAATCACCGATCGCCGAGCTGACAGGGCATTCTTCGCATCCCACACATTGAGCGAGCTTGAGCGATGGCGCGATCACGATCTCGAGGAGCAGGGTCGCTTGACCCATCCGATGCGCTGGGATCCTTCGACGGACAAGTATGTCCCGGTTTCATGGAAGGAAGCATTCGAGGAAATAGGCAAGGAGCTCCGGGGCTTCGAGCCAAGGCAAGTCGACTTCTACACCTCGGGCCGCGCCTCCCTCGAGGCGAGCTACATGTATCAGTTGTTCGCGCGCATCTATGGCAGCAACAATCTGCCCGACAGCTCCAACATGTGCCACGAGAGTTCGTCGGTAGCGCTGCCGGAAAGTATCGGCGCCTCCGTCGGGACAGCGATCCTGTCGGACTTTGAAAACACCGATTGCATATTTTACATCGGCCAGAATGTTGGGACATCGTCGCCGAGGCTCCTTCATGACCTGCAGGACGCGGTCGATCGAGGCGTCTCGATCGTGACCTTCAACATGCTTCGAGAAAGGGGGCTTGAGCGCTTCGTGAACCCGCAATCGCCGACGCAAATGCTAGGCGGCCCTGAAACCAAGATCTCGTCGAACTACCATCAGGTGCGCAACGGAGGAGATATCGCGGCGCTGTTTGGCATATGCAAGGCCTTGATCGAGGCGGACGATGCCCTTCGCGCCGAAACCAGGACAAAAGTGGCGGGAAATGACGGTCAACCCGCCGATCCCTCGAACGCCGCGATGGTAGCGTTCGCGGCTTCGATGGCGGCCGTGGATAAAAAACATGTGCTGGATCACGACTTCATAGCGGAGCATACGGCGGGCTTCGAGGAATTCTCCGCCGCGGCTCGCGGCCATGACTGGAGCGAACTGGAAAAAATCTCAGGTCTCTCACGTCAAGAGATGGAGCAGGCCGCGACCATATACGCTAACGCCAAGGCGGTTCTACTCGTCTACGGGATGGGTCTCACTCAACATCTCATGGGCGTTCAGACGGTCCACATGGTTGCCAATCTAGCCTTGCTTCGTGGCAACATCGGAAAGCCCGGCGCGAACATATGCGCGGTGAGGGGACACTCCAATGTGCAGGGGCAACGAACCGTGGGCATAACCGAGAAGCCAGGTCTGGTACCCTTGGACAAGCTCTCCGAGCTCTACCACTTCGAACCGCCTCGATGGACTGGCCGCACGACAGTGGAGACCTGTCAGGCGATCCTGGGAGGGGAGGCGCGCGCCTTCCTCGGTCTCGGAGGCAATTTCCTGAGGGCGGCGCCGGAAACCGACGCAATGGAACGAGCCTGGCGAAAAATGCGACTGACCGTGCAGATCGCGACGAAACTCAATCGAAGCCACGTCATCCACGGAGAGATCGCGTACCTCTTGCCCTGCCTGGGCAGGATCGAGATCGATCAACAGGCCACGGGTCCCCAGGCCGTGTCGATCGAAAGTTCGATCGCTCACTTCCACGGCTCCGTTGGCAAAATGAAACCGGCGAGCGGGGAGCTGCTCTCGGAACCCGCGATCATCGCGGGGCTGGCCAAGGCCACGTTGCGATCAGATAGCGTTCCTTGGGACGAGTGGACAAACGACTACGCCAAGATCAGGGATGCGATCGAGGAGACATATCCCGAAACCTTCAGGGACTTCAACAAGCGGCTTTTCAAGCCGGGAGGATTTCCTCGACCCGTTCCGGCGCGCGAACGAAAGTGGGTCACCGCGAACGGCAAGGCGAATTTCTTGACGCCGCGGAGGCTTTTCCCGGACCTGTCAACGCAGGGACGGACCGACGTTCTTCACCTGGCCACTCTTCGGTCCAATGATCAATTCAATACGACCGTGTATGGCTACAGCGATCGCTTTCGGGGCGTGGATGGGACAAGGCGAGTTGTATTCATGAATGCCGCCGACATCGCGGCCCTTGGTCTTGAGAACGGGATGTCGGTCGATCTTGTCACCGCGATCGACCTATCAAGCAAACGCATGATCCACGGGCTTCGAATTGTCGAGTACGACATCCCGAAAGGCTCTTGCGCCGCCTATTTTCCGGAGGCCAACCCGCTATTTCCCTTGGACCACCATGACCCAAAGTCCAAAACCCCGTCCTACAAGCTGCTTCCTGTCACGGTCACCCGATCCTCGGAGAAACCTCGCGACTAACGTGAAGATTAAGAAGGATGATCATAACATCTTCCAGGCTTATAAACGGGCTTACGATGCTGCTGGGTGGCCTTGTTCGTGACGTGGCGCCCAGCCCGCCGAGGATTTTCGGGCGTGGCGCGCGCTCCACGCGGCGATCGCGATCAACCCGTGGACTGTCGTGATCAAGGTTCGCCGATCCGGCATGCCGTCACTTGGTCGCATGTCATCGCTTGGTCGGGTGTTGCCGCCGCGCTTATCATAGGCGCCGGCGTGATGGGCTGGATCGACGAAGGCAGAAGGTTCCGGCTCGATCCGCCCGTTAATTCCGAACTGGACGGTTTCAGGCTGATGCCGAACGGCATAAGTGGAGCGCCGCCCGAGATAGACTTCGCGCGCGGCCAACCATACGAAAACGACGCTTATAACCTGAGCCGAGGCAAGCGCCTTTATACTTGGTTCGGCTGCCCACATGTCATGGCGACGGACGAGGTGGGCAAGGCCCGACTTTCCTGGATGGCTGGTGGCTTTATGGCCCGGAGATGGTTTCGATCGTTGCGTCAATCCGTGACGGACGGCCGCACGGCTTGGCTGGCGGGGCGGCGGAGCGACCCTTACTGAAAAAAGAAGCTTCCATGCTCCGACGGACCTCCTGATCGCGAAGAGAAGGCTCGGTTGATGCGGTGGAGCGCGGCCCTTAACCCAGGGAACAATCCTGAGATAGGCATGAAGGTCGCGTATGTCGCCCGGTGTCATCGACGTATAGCTGGTGTAGGGGAAGGCCGGATAGTAATTAGCGCCGGTGGGGGAGATCCCCGCCACCAGTGCGTTCGCCAAGTCCGAGACGTCCCAATTTCCGATTCCATCAATCGGGTCGGCCGATGTTCGGAGGCCTGAATGTAACGAAGGTCGACGCCAAGGCTAGCCCGCCTCCAAGGTGAAGGCGGTCGGTTTGACAGGGAGTGGCGTGGCAAGAGGAGCAATCCGCGGCCGTGAAGATCTGTTCTCCTCGACGGATATCCCCTGGGCCAGCCAGTCGAGGGTCTCCCGGAAGAAACTCCCCTTGGGGTGAGGTAGCGATCCACCCGGCCCTAAAACACCAAGCACCCTCATTGCCGACCGTCGCACACAGGCCCGCGCAGCATGCAATCAATACCACCTTCGTGAGCGACCTCCCGCCCCCGGCGGCGGTGGCTGCTATGTGGCGCGCGACGTCCCTGACGAGCCGGGCGCGCCAACCCCGTCTGGAGCGTCTTCCCCGTCAACGTTTCCTTTTTCCTTGAAATCGATAACTGCCTGCTCCCAATGCTCGACGTGGCGCCCTTCGGGACGGCCCGCTTGCTCCCACAACGAGTAGGCTCGCTTGCTAATCCACTCGTTGCGCTCTCGCTCGTGGACAGATACCGTTTCATCGTCGCTCTTGAACACGCTAGGCTCGCTAGGTGACGTCATCTCCCCTTCATTGGGCGCGGGGGCCAGGCCTTCCCGCGCGCCGGGATCCTCTGTCGGCCGTTCCAGGCCAGAACGCTGTCGCGATGCGTTAATCGGATTTCGAACCTTTTTCATAAGCTTTCCTATACATTTCTAGGCGGGTTGGAAAAGTCGCTCACAACGATCGGTAGGACTTGCCGCCGGGGTCGCCCTTCACCGGAGCCGGCTCCCCGAGCACAGGGTGTTTCCTTTCGTTGTGGAACCCCATGAACCTCGAAAACCTCGTGTTGTTCCCAATAAAAGACGCCTATCGCGCTAATCGTCGGGCAGGCTTTTGAAACCGGGGCCATCCGAATCTGACATCGAATGGACTTTCGTGCCGAATGCGCCCTTCCGAGGAGGAATTCCCGTCGCGGTCCGAGTGTCGACGGCGTTCAACGTCAGTGGTCTTAACCGGACCATGGCAATACTGAGGCCGAGCCCGGCCTGGTCGCTGCCGCTCTCGGGGCTCGACTGGGAAGGGGCAAGCGCGCCGGACCACGCCTGACGGAACCTTTGAGTGCCAGCGCGGTTTGCAAAGCATCCCTCCTCAAACAGACGAGAGATATAGGATGACTGGATCGAAACAGGCCGCAACCGACGATCGCCGCGTCTCGGATGGCGCCGACGAGCGGCGCGAGGAGCTGGCGAAAAAAGCCGCGAAAGGACTGCGTTCGGCAGTGCGTGGAGACGATGCCGATCCGGATGCGCCTTCGGCCACGGGCGATTTGAGGAAAACTCCGTCGTCGGAAGCGCTGGGTACTCCCGCAAAAGGAGCCGTCGAAGACGGCGAGGGCCCAGGGAGCCAGTGACTGCTTGCCCAATCGAAATGCCCGGATCGCCGCCGCGCTGGCCGCTTGCGTCCTGGTGACAACCCGCCCTCCGTGAAGTGGTTCGCCTTCAACGGGACCTACATCATTGGCACGCGTGCGACGGAGTGCACATCGTCACGTCTGGCATTCCCAGGGACCGGTTCCAACGGCGTCGAGCCTGGAGGCGAAGGTTAAACTGTACCATCGAACGCTGCGTCGCGATGGAACGAATGACGCGCTCGAATGCGTCGATACCAAAACGCCGTGGATTTCCTGGTCCACGGCGTTTTGAATCCGATAACCGAGACTACTTATTCAAGTCCTTGGCCATCGTCAGATGATGTTCCAACGCGGGTCGGGTTTTCGCGGCCCATGCCTTCAACTCCGCGTTCTCGCCTTCATCGCCGTACCGTTTGAAAAGATCGACGGCGTCTTCATGAGCATCTTCCTGATCCGAGTGGTACCGCTTGGTGAAATCGTCCCCGTTGAGCTTCTTCAGATCGTCCAGCATGCTCTGCTGCGCCGAGCTCATCGCGCTCGGGATCGCGGCCTTGACCTTGCCACCATCGATCATCGCCTTCAGCTCCGCGGACGTCTTCATGTGATCGCTGATCATCTGCTGGGCGAATGTCTTCGTCGCGGCGTCCTGCGAGCGTTCGACGGCAAGCTTGCTGGATTCGATTTCGAACATGTCGGAGCTCGCCACCTCGGTGACGAAGTCCTCGGTCCTTGGAGCAACGCCCATGACCGAGTTGACCCCAGTCTTTTCGGCCGCGGATTGGGCGAGGACGGGCGAAGTAAATAGGATTGCAAGTCCAGCGATGGCGAGGGCGGTTCTCATTTTGATGGTGCTCCTTTGGCGAGTTGAGACCACTAAACTTATTGGTCGCCTGATCGTTCCTGTCCTGGCGTCTTTAATTGGGGACGTTCGGTTCGTGGCCGTCGCGTAAGCGGGGAGATTGGTTGATGGCGCGAGCGAGCCCCGCCCCCCGCCAAGTCCCCATCCGCTCCCGCGACCAAAATGGCCTTGTCGCCATCGTGGAAAACCTGGAAGGCCGCGACACTCTCAATCGCTGCTGGAAAAGGAACGAGACACTAGATTGTCTTTCTCGGATCAAACCAAACATCATGATCAACCCGGAACAAGTGATGTTTTGCGAGGTTACCCATACACCACAAGGAGTTTTACAATGGGTATGAGCAAGCAAAGTGAAGGTGCTCCCGGCACCACCGACCAATCGCCCCGATGGGAAGGACCGCGGTGAAAATATCCCGCCTGGCTACCTTCGCGCCGAGGACAATCCCGACACGGCCAAGGATGCCAACGGTGAAACCAACGCCGATCCCGAGGTCAAGAAGATCTCCGACGGCCTTAAGCAGAAAGGCGAATGACATGTCGGACATCGAGAAGGACGCCAAGGGTCAATTTGCCAAGTCCGTCGCTGATCGCAAGGCCACGGGGGTGCATAGCGCTAAGCCCACCGTGATAACAGGCTCAGAGGACGCGACCGAACATAAGACACCTCCAGGAAGAAAGCCGGTCAAGGATTGGGACATCAACTTCGATCCCGCGGAGGAAAATGAGGGAAAGATGCGATAGGACCAGGGCACCGCCCACGGGGCTGGTTTGACCGGCTCCCGCGAGCACCGTTTCCACCGCGATCCGAGGCTCTCGCAAGCCGCCGAATACGGTGCTTACTTACTGCCATCGAACTCGGAAAAACACCAATCGGTTTTTCAAGCAGCCGCGCTTGGTGACGGCTGGTGATGGGTCGATCACCTGTCGCCACCAGATGACGTGATGACGCAAGTTGCCCGTGGCTTCGTCGATATAGCGCGAATCAGGTCTTGCCCGAATCCTCCAAGGCTTCACGGCCATATTGACCATGCCACGAGCCCGAGGATGACAACAAAGCTAACGGGGACCGCGAGAAATCGGGCCATGCCGAGATTGGTGTTGGTATGGCCCACCCAGGCGAACCACCAGGCAGGGCCTTGATTTCCGTCGGACATGGTTGTCTCCATGGGGGTTGCGTGTCGACAGGCTTGATCGGAGAAATCTCGAGGAAAGAGTATGGATTATAGATAAAGCCTGTCACCCGAACCTTTGCTTCGAGCAATAGTTCCCTTATCTTCGCTGGCGTAGGGGATCAAGGATGCTAAACCGTCACCGGTAAAGCTTAGGCGAGAACAGGGCGTAACATGCTGACGGCCATTGTGGTTTCCATCCGTCAACCAATCACTCACCCTTATTGCCGGGTTCACCCCTTGGCGGATAGCAGCACAAGGCTGCGCGGAGAGAGTAGATAGGACTCCGTCTCGCCGATATCTTGTTCCCCAATGATCGGATCGGCGGTCGTCAAAGTAACCACCCAGCCCTTGCCCGAACTCTCGGGCAGGCTGAACTCCACGTCACCATCATGCGGGTTGAACAGAATGATGACGTCATTCATCCCTTCCGTGTCCGAACTTGCCGTCAGACGCAAGCCTATGGTCGTGCTCCCTTGATCGGCCCAATGCTCTTGCGTCTGTTCGCCGCCGCCTGGATTAAGCCACGTCACCAGGGTGCCATCGCGCCAGCTCTCCCGCCGAAGAATTCGATTGGACTGACGCAGGCTGATCAACCTCTTCACGAAGCCCCGAAGGCTATCGGCGGAGACCGGGAGGTTTTCCCAATGGACCCAACTAAGCTCGCTGTCTTGGCAATAACCATTGTTGTTGCCCATCTGGCTGCGACCGAATTCGTCGCCAGCGAGCAGCATAGGCGTGCCATGGGATAGGAACAGGGTTGCGAGGAAGTTGCGCTTTTGTCGTTCTCGAACATCTATCACGTCTTGGTCATCCGTTGGACCCTCGACGCCGTGATTATGGCTTCGGTTGTCGCCATGACCATCCTTGTTGTCTTCGCCATTATCGTCATTGTGCTTCTCATCGTAGGAAACGACGTCATTCAACGTGAAACCATCATGCGCCGTAATGAAATTCACACTGGCCCACGGTCTGCGACCACGAAGGTCGTACACGTCTCCAGACCCAAGCACACGCGCCGCGAAATCCCCCGTGGTGCCATCGGTGTCCTTCCAGTAATCGCGCGCCGTATCCCGATACTTGTCATTCCATTCGGCCCACCCCGGCGGAAAGCCACCAACCTGATACCCCCCTGGACCGATGTCCCACGGCTCCCCGATAAGCTTCAATCGAGACAGAACGGGGTCCTGCCCGACCGCGTCAAAAAATCCGCCTCGTTGATCAAAGCCTTCCGGTTCACGGCCGAGGATCGTACCGAGATCAAAACGGAAGCCATCCACATGCATCTCTTCAGCCCAATATCGGAGGCTGTCGGTTATCAACTGCAGGACGCGAGGATGGGAGGTGTTAACAGTGTTTCCAGTTCCTGTGTCGTTGATGTAGTAGCGAGGTTGCTCGGGCATCGTGCGGTAATAGGAAAAGTTGTCGATCCCCTTGAACGACAGCGTGGGACCGAGTTCGTTGCCTTCAGCGGTATGGTTGTAGACCACGTCGAGAATAACCTCGACGCCGGCGTCATGGAAGGCGCGGACCATGTCCCGGAAGCCAACAATGCCCTTCGGGCCGTAGTAACGGGCAGCTGGCGCGAAGAAGCCTAGGGAATTGTATCCCCAATAGTTTTTAAGACCCTTGTCGAGTAGGTGCGCGTCATCTGGAAACCAGTGGACGGGGAGAAGCTCGACGGACGTGACCCCGAGGTTGCGGATGTAGTCCACGACCTCTCGGTGCCCCAATCCTTCGAAGGATCCGCGCAGCTCCTCGGGAACGGCGGGGTGGAGCTTGGTGAACCCTTTCACGTGGGTCTCGTAGAAGATCGTGTTCGACCAGGCAACCCGCGGCTTCGTGTCCCCTTGCCAGTCGTAACTGGACGGGTCAATCACGCGGCATTTAGGCATTGACTGGGCGCTGTCGGTCTCATCGAACGACATGTCCTTTTCCTCTGCGTCCAACTTATACGCGAACTGCGCTTGGCTCCATTCGACGTCCCCCACCAGCTCGCGCGCATATGGATCGATCAGCAACTTGTTCGGGTTGAAACGATGGCCGCTCTCCGGGTCGTAAGGCCCGTGGACCCTGTACGCGTAAAGTGCTCTGGGCTTCAGACCCGGCACGTAGCCGTGCCAAACCTCGTTCGTGAATTCCGGAAGCACGATGCGGTCGGTCTCTATTATTCCCGTCTCGTCGAATAGGCACAGCTCGACGCGCTCGGCGTGCGCACTGAATATCGCGAAGTTCACTCCATCGCCATCGAAGTTCGCGCCGAGACGCGTCCAGTCGCCGGCTACAATTTGCTTACCGCCGTGAGAATTCGTCATGTCAGCCCTCGAAGGAATTTTTCCATTTTGAAACTCCAAGCGTGAGTGTTCGTTCCCGTTACCGCGCTAAATCGCTTCAAGCGGGGGCGTACGTGGGTGTTGCGGGTCGGAGCAGGCCTAGCCTCGTCGGGCACCGGTCACCATCGCCAGCTGTCGGCTCGCGCGCCAATCGATCAGCATCAAATCAATATCTCACGAGAATGTCGCTTCGCCATGTTCGCGACGGGAACCTCGCGACATTAACGAGGTTTGAGCCGCCGAGAGACAAACGAAGGCCGTCGATGGAAACGCGGGTTCGGCTCTGTCCAGGCCGGAGCTGCTTCGATCGAGGAGGTTTGGCTAATAGTTCGCGCAATCCGGATCATGGGGAGGTTGGAATGGAAAATCGTGGCGAATGGATCGTCAGGCGTGCCTATGCTTTGTGGGAGGAGGCCGGCCGGCCCTTCGGACAGGATAAATATCACTGGGATCAGGCATCCGCCGAGTACGATTTATTGGAGGCGACGCGCGCATCAAGTGATGGGCGCGAGGTCCTCGTAAAACTGCGTGGCGAATTTGCTTGCCAAGACAACCGGAGCGGTGCCAAAAACAGAAACATTCTGATTGTCGAGGACGAGCCGCGGATACGCCACGACACGGTGGACTTCCTGGACAGAGCCGGCTTCCGAACGCTTGAAGCCGCCAACGCTGCCGAGGCACTTGTTCTTCTTGAGACCAACATCGTCGACATGCTGTTCGCGGACACTGACATGCCCGGATCGATGGACGGGCTGGGACTCGTCGCCACCGTGCGGAGCCGGTGGCCGAGCATTCGGATCATCGTGACGTCGGGGCTAATCAAGTTCGCGCGTCGAGATCCGCGCAATGAAATGGCGTTCATGTCTGAACCCACGACCCGCCTTGAGCTTATCAACCTTATATCGCGGTCTCGTTGATCAGATTGAATATGCGGGCCTCCTCGAGCAAAAAGCCGCCACGACCCGAATTCAGCTTCCAATGACGGTACGGATTTTCCGCCGCCGAGCCCCCGTGAAGCAGGCTTCCGAGCTTGGCCGTAGGTAGCGCTTATCCGATCGAGCCTCTCCGGGGGGAGGGCGCCTGATATCGCGCACTTGCGTTCGGTGGGGGCGCCTCCCGCCTTCGGCATATGTTGGACACTGACGGGACCGACATCTACATCTTCCGATCCCGTGTTGCTTCTGGCATGGATGAGCGAGGTTGCGAACCGCGTCTCAGTCTGGTTGCACCGGCCTGATGGTATCAACCGAGATCTCGCCCTTGATCACTCCGCGGGCGATATCGGTCCGCCCTCGCTCGACCTCGATCACGGTGTAGAGCTTATCGTCGCGAAAAGCGCTTGCGTTGAAGGTCGTCACATCCTCAGCGGGCGCGGCATCCACTTCCATGAAGTCGAGTTCGCGACTCGCGGCCACGATCCTAGCGTCCCCCGACGTTCGGGCCGCGACCATGACGACCCCGTGGCCGGGCGAGTTCACCCACCGCGGATCACCCGGTGCCGCGATTGGCTCCAGCCGATATATTGAAAGCTTTTCCGCTTCACCCCCCGATGCTCCCGCGGCCGCCGCGTCCGAAATCTGCGCCTGGCTCTCGACTGAGGAACCGAATGTGTTGCGAGTTGTGGCATTGTTGTGGTCGTCGCCACCTGCTTTTGACACGTTAGACATGAACGTCCTCCCTTTCACCTTTGGATTAACGATCGAAAGCGGGCTTTGTTGCCTCGGCGCCGCCATTGGAAACTCGTCCGGGACCGGTGCAGGCGTCTGAGCGAACAGCGAGGCCAGATCGGTGCCAAAATCCAGGAGCCGCGGGCGCGGATAGCCAGTGTCCGGGATGGAATCCGTGGCCGGGGTTTGGAAGACGTATCCCACGGTCCATGGCCACTCCCGCCACGCGCCACGCGCCCGCTTGCGGGAGTAGACAGGGCATGCCGGGGCAAAAGGCTCTGTCCCATGGCGCGATCTCGCGAAAGCAACCAGCATCCATCCATCCGGAACCTAGCCGCGTGATCATCGTTGACTATCGCCTTTTCGCCCGCCTCCAAGATACATGGTAAGGATCGATGCCAGTAGCCCCTCAAAACCAACATAGCGCCGCGAATTCATCATTTATCGCTAGCGAGCTCGCGCGCCAGGTCGGCGCTGAGCACGGCGACGACATCGTCTTCGTCGCACGCTCGGACGGACGTGCGAAGCGCATCATCGAGGCGTGCGAATGCCTCTCGCTCGGGAGCAAACTCTTTTATCTTCCCGCGTGGGACTGTCTTCCATTTGATAGGGTACCGCCATCGCGAGCTTCAATGGGAATGAGAATGGATGCCTTGCGCGAGTGGCTGGCGACGCGGCCGGGCGGACGATTGTGTGTGACATCACTTGAAGCCTTGCTTCAGCGAATTCCACCCGCGGACGTCATCCAGTCTGCATGCTTCGAAGTCGCTGTCGGCGGCCGGTTTGATCTGTCGTTGTTTGAAGCCTTCCTTTCGCGGACAGGCTACGCGGTGGACGGTGTTGTCGATGAACCAGGTGAGGTCGCTATCCTTAACGGCGTCGTTGATATATTTCCCGCCGGCGGCGACCTCCCCATGCGATGCTATCTGAACGAGGACGGCATCGTCGAGGAACTCTGGTTTTACGATCCGGCGACACAGCGCACGCAAGCGAGTGTCCAAGAGATGCTGTTCGGACCAGCTTCAGAAATAATCCTTGCCCCTGGCGAGCTCGACGAACCCTCCGATGGCCAGGCCGTATACACACGGATGTTGAGAAATTACAGCGCGCTCGAAACAGTCTTTGACGTGCTGAAACCCGCCACCTTCCTTATCGAGGACGACGTCGACCGGAGAGTGGACGAGTATCTCGACATCATGGAGGACGCGCGAATATCCTCCGGGGCGCCCTTGACGCAGCGCTCACTCTACCTCGATCGCGAATCTTGGGACGACGCGCGCTCGGGGCCCGGCTGGTCACTTCTTGATACGGATGGATACCTGCCGCTGGAAGCGGGTCGGAAAGGGTTCGGAGCTCTAACCGAGCTTGTCAACAATGTTGCCACAAATGGCACCCATCTCGCGATAGTGGGAGACGAACCCCAGTTGAGCCGATTGACGGATCGGGTGAGCAAATCGCTGAACACGAACGTCGTGCCAGCCACGACCTGGCAAGAGCTGTTGGAGACGGGATCGAGCGTTCGAAGCGGAAGGATCCCGTGGACGGAAGGGTATGTGGATCGTGGACGAAATCTTGTTGTTGTGGCTTGCCAGGACATTCTTGGGCCGCCCATCGGCGACCAACGCGACCTTACCCGGTCGACGCTGCGGGCGCCGGATCTCCAGATCGGGGATGTTGTTGTCCATGAGGAACATGGGGTCGCGATCTTGCGGGCGATCGAAACCACCGTTGTCGAAGGCGTGGAATTTGACTCCGCGCGGCTTGAGTATCACGGGGGCGCCTCGATCATCGTTCCGATGAAGGATTTTGGCCTCCTTTGGCGATACGGCGCCGAAGCCTCATCCGTTACCCTGGACCGGCCCAATACAAATGGATGGGCACGCAAGCGAAATGACCTCCAGCGGGATATCCGGTCCGCGGCCAAGCATCTCGTTGACGTTGCCCGTCGACGTTCGGAAACTAAAACGAAACCGATAGTGCCGCCGCAAGACGAGTATCGGAAATTCTGCGCGCGCTTCCCCTACGGTCTCACCACCGATCAAATGAGCGCGATAGATGAATGTCTCGCCGACATGGCGAGTGGCCGTCCCATGGATCGCCTGATTTGCGGGGATGTCGGGTTCGGAAAGACCGAGATCGCCCTGAGAGCAGCGGCGGCCGTCGCGATGTCCAATCTGCAGGTGACGGTCGTGGCGCCTACAACTGTTCTGGCCAGACAACATCATGACGTGTTCAAGAAGCGATTTGAGAAGTCTGGGCTCTCGGTCGGCCTGCTGTCTCGCGCGGTGAGGAACGACGAGGTCACGCGCACGCGCGATGAGATAAGTGCAGGGACCGTCGATATTGTTATCGCGACCCACGCAATCCTTGGAAAGAACGTGAGCTTCCAGAGACTGGGACTGGTCGTCATCGACGAGGAGCATCGTTTCGGCGCCGCTGACAAGGCCGCCATGCGAGCGCTTTCGCCGAACGTCCACGTCCTGGCGCTGTCCGCGACGCCTATCCCGCGCACATTGCAATCCGCTCTCATCGGCGTTCAAGACGTGAGCCTGCTTACCACCGCACCATCTCGGCGCCGCCCCATCAGGACCTCGATCCTCCAAATCGACGCGGCAACGATCCGCGCGGCCTTGCTGCGCGAGAGACGTCGTGGCGGGCAGTCCTTTTTCGTCGCCCCACGGGTCGCCGACATCGATCCGCTCCAGGCAATGCTCGCGGAGATAGCGCCGGAACTCTCGGTCCTGGTGGCGCATGGCAAGATGTCGGTGGACAAGATGGATGACGCGGTTGTCCGCTTTTCAGAAGGCGAGGCCGACATTCTGCTGTCAACCAATATCGTTGAAAGCGGTCTCGATGTCCCTCGCGCGAACACGATTTTTGTCTGGCGTTCCGATCAATTCGGCCTGGCGCAGCTTCACCAGTTGCGGGGCCGCGTTGGAAGGGGCCGATCGCAAGGGCTCGCCTACATGCTGACCGAGCCAGGTGAGAAGGAAAGCGATGATAGTCGTCAGCGCCTATCCTTACTGCTCAAGTTCGATCGTCTGGGATCGGGAGCCGACGTGGCGATGAATGACCTTGAACTGCGTGGCGGCGGTAGCGTGGTGGGCGAGGAACAGGCGGGACACATAAAGGTTCTCGGAACTGGTCTCTACCAGGAGCTTCTCGCAAAGGCGGTCAGCTCGCTTCGCGGCGGAAAAGCCGCTTTCCCTGATCTTCCTGATTTCGAGGTCGGCGTAACCGGCTTCATTCCCTCCGATTTCGTCCCGGATCCAACCGTGAGACTAGGCTTTTACACACGTCTGTCGAAGATGAGGGTGAAGGAAGAGTTTGAAGAGTTGGAGGAGGAAATCTTGGATCGCTTCGGTGACCTCCCCCACCCAGTGGCGGCGTTGCTTCGAACGGCTCGTATTCGAGCGTGGGCAGGTCTTCTCGGCATCGCGTCGCTGCGAGTGGGGCCAGACGGCGCCGCGGTCGAATTTCATGAGCGCGCTAGCGCAGCGATACTGGCGGAGTGGAAAAAGTTAGCGAGAGCAACCGCTAAGGGCAAGCGGATTCTGTTTGACTTGAAGACC
The DNA here is from genome assembly GCF_055616315.1 of Rhizobium sp. O111. Classification (NCBI taxonomy): domain Bacteria; kingdom Pseudomonadati; phylum Pseudomonadota; class Alphaproteobacteria; order Hyphomicrobiales; family Rhizobiaceae; genus Rhizobium; species Rhizobium sp. O111. The sequence goes on from NZ_JBSHXL010000003.1 coordinate 187,376, forward strand.
GGGTTTGAAGACCGCCTGCCATTTCTTGAAGCTCTTCTAGCCGCCGCCGCCAGTGTTGACACCGGCAGCCAATCAGGTCGAAGCGGTGTTTCGTGATGCGTTGCAGTGCTGCGGGATTACGAGGGCGCGCGAGGGCGCGGCGCGGGATCTTATCTGATCGGCGGTTTCGCGCGGGCGGCTTGGCGGACTGACGCGGGTGGCTTCGGCCAGCAGCCTAGGCTGGCGCGCCCCGCCAGACGCTGAATGAGTGGTCGGGGCTATCGCTGCGGGCCATTCAGAGCTTTGTTCACCGCATCAACGATATCGCGGAGCGTGATCGGCTTTTGAGCCTCACGATATCCGCGAGTTGGCCCGGAATGATGTGTGGATCGTAGCCCGTCAACAAAAGCCCTTGTGGGGCACGCGCGTTCGACCCCGTCAGAGCGAGTTGTCCGGGATAATAAAGTCGCCGTCCAGACGATCAAGGTTCTCGCAAAACAAAACCGGGCATGATTGGTCGCGCGTCGGAATCCGCTTCCATTCGGCATACTCGTTCGCGTCGCAATAGCGGCTGTTCCGCACGAAGCGGTCATACAGCGGAAGTCCCCTGGGCGACGACCAGCGAAAAATCACGGCGCCTTGGTTGTGGACGGTTGCGCGCGCCTGTTCGCACGTCATCTTGAGCGGGCTCAGGCGTGAGATCGCGACCGCGGGAGAAGTCGCCAACAGCGCGGTGATGACGATCGCTATGGTTTTCATGATCAAGCTTCTCATGATCAAAACCTCGACAATTTTCTAGAAAACGTCTCCAACGCCGATGTGTTCCGGGATACGAGGTTTATCAATCCAACTCCGTCAATGGAGCAAGCCATCGAGATCGAATTCCTCCCATCCGCGCAGCTTCGTGGCCGCGCGTCATCCGTCTTCTCACTCGCCGATTTCAGAGCTTCCCTAACTTGCTCAAGCGACAGAGGAAGCTTTGCCTTGTAGGCCGCCTGTCTGCGTTTTTCGGCCTTTGTCACCGCATCCTCCTCGCGCCATTCGTCCACGGCTCCTCGATCCAGCAGATCCTCCACCATCCTTGGATCGAAAACGTAAAAGGTAAACCTCCGGGCGCGGCCTCTCCTGTTTCCAGGTTTCGAGAGAAGTGGCCCGTCGAGAAATCGGGGCGGATCGCATTCCCCGAAACCGTCACATGTTGTAGGCAACCGTAGTTATTGATGCGAATTCGGCTGTCCTCGGCCGCCCCTAATTCCAGGTTGTTGTGGACGCTCGGGCCCGGAAATAGTCGCAAGACCATCACGTCATGTCTCGCCTTGCTCGGCCGACGGAAGGGCACAACCCCTAAGCCGGCAGCCGTGCGTGTGCCTGTCAGTCTCGAAACCTCGTGCCGAATGAAAATATAGGGTCATCTCTTCGTACGACCGATATAGGATAGCGTTGGTAACTCGCGTAAGAGATACAGCGATCGCATCGGCGCCGACCTTAATCCCTGTATGGATGGCTCCTGCGAGCAAAGGACAAGATCGGTTCCGGTAAATAGGTCGGTTGCGGCCATGTATACGGCGTCTGATATGCAGCGAGACCGCTGCGAGCCCTGATGAATATCCGCTTGGAGAACAGGTCCCACTCAATCGAAGAGCTTCGGATTCATCGGGGTGTCCTGGTTCTTCTTCTCCGCTTGTTTGCCATCACCTCACGTTGCCCTGACCATTCCAGGAGCCGTCAGGCGACCCGCGGCTCGTATCGAGACCCGTCCCCGAGGACGGCAAAAATCATTCGTGCCATGCGATGCGCCAAGGCAATCGCGACAATCTTCGTCTTCTTGCGCATGAGCATGCCCGACAGCCAGTCCGCTCCTGGCTCCCGCTTGAGCCGACGTCGGAGCATGATCTGCGCCATGGCGCCGAGATACAGCAGGCGCCGGATGTACCGATTACCCATCTTCGATACAGCGCCCACTCTTTGCTTGCCTCCGGTAGAATGAGGCTTGGGCGCGAGGCCGAGCCAAGCGGCATAATCCCTCGCGCAGTCGAAATTGTCGACATCAGAGGTCGTTGCCGCGATAATCGTCGCCGACAGTACCCCCACACCGGGGATCGTCGCCAGACGCTGACTTGTCTCGCTTTGCGAATGGGTCTCTTCGATCTCGTCGGTCAGCCGCTCGATCCGCGTGTTCGTCTCGGACAGTTGGTCTAATAGTAAGATCAAGGGCATCCGAACCGCTTGCGGTAATTGATCCACTTGTTCCTTCAGCCGCTCGACATTTTGCACGCCCTTCGCGGCTATGATGCCGAATTCTGTCATATGCGCTCGGATCGCATTGCCGATCTGCGTGCGCTGGCGAACCAGAAAGTCCCGCGTGCGGTGAAGAACCATTACCCACGAGCAGGCCTCGCTCTTGATGGCGACGAACCGCATCGAGGACCGCGTCACAGCCTCGCAGATGGCGGCCGCGTCCGCGGCGTCGGTCTTTCCGCGACGTAGGGCTTTACATTACGATGGCGGCATCAGCCGGACATCATGTCCCAGTTACTGAAGCTTGCGTGCCCAGTCATGAGCACCAGCGCAAGCCTCCATGCCGATGAGGCACCGGGGATGGTTCTGGAAAAACGCAAGCAATTGGCTGCGGCGAAGCTGCCGCCGCACAAGGACCAGACCGTTTCGTCTACACCATGGATCTGGAAGACGCTCTTTGCGAGGTCGATACCGACTGTGGCAAGTTCTGACATGGATCGCTCCTTTGCTTCAGGCAATGACACCGAAACCATGCCGGAATACGCCGGCGGAAGAAGGAGCCATCCACACCATCAATCGAGGCCAAATCCGAAAAGAGAAGCGACCGGCCCCTGGAAAACTATCGGTTGACTTTCGGCGTAAAGCCTCTATCTATGACTTCATCGATCTTTTGCTTGCCGAGCTTTGTCTACCGCGCGATTGGCACCGCGCTCTATTCGAACCTTCTCTCTCAAAAATAGTCGTATCACCGTCCGCGAAGCCTTGCTTCCGCGGTCCCTCACTCTATGCTTTGAAAGGGTTCATTATGACCACGGGCACAGTAAAATGGTTCAATTCCACAAAGGGCTTCGGCTTCATTCAGCCGGATAACGGCGGCGCTGATGCGTTCGTCCATATCTCCGCCGTCGAGCGTGCGGGAATGCGCGAAATCGTCGAGGGCCAGAAGATCGGCTATGATCTCGAGCGCGACGCCAAGTCCGGCAAGATGTCTGCCTGCAACCTGCAAGCTGCATGATTGAACGGGCCGCCCCATTGACCACGGATGTACTGGCAATGGGGCAGCGCGTTTGAAGGGCCGGGCAATGTTGTCCGGCCTTTTCGCTTCATAGCCCCGAAACCCAAGGAGGTTTCATGACCCACAGCAAGTCCAGGCAGCAGGCCGAAGCCGCATTCGACCGCGTCCAATCCCAATTCTTCGCACACGGTCAAGCCGTCGAGGAACTTCAGACCGAGGAACAGGCGCGACAAGCTAAGACTCAACGGCTTCGCGAAGCGCGGATCGCGCGTGACGAGGCCAGGGATCAAACTCGCTGAGCTAGCTTCGATCGCGAATTCCAGCGGCGCATTGCCATCATTCCAGCTGTGGTAACGACAGTAGGGGACCTAGTCATGTCAGAAGAGAAGCACTCACTATCCGTAGTCGTTCGATCCGATGACAAGGGTCATTGGGTGGAATGGAACAACGACGGCGCCACCGGGTCACTCGGACCATACAAGAGCGAAAAGATGTCCGTTGACGTGCGGATAGCCAAGGAACGAGAGTTCACTGAAAACGCGGGTCACATCGACGACGCATGACCAGCGCGAATAGCGGCTTGATGGCTTGATGGCTTGATGGCTTGATGGCTTGATGGCTTGATGGCCTTTCTACGGCCAAGCCCGTGTCAACCCATTAATAGCCCACGGATCATAGTCGCGACGTCGGTGGAAGCATAAGGCTTTGTCAAGAAGGGCGAGCCCTGCGGAAGCTGGCCAATTTCCGGCTGGCGGTAGCCTGACGTCACGATGATTTTGATCGGCGGCCAACGATCGCGTACGAACGCTGCGAGTTTCAGCCCGTCCATGCTTCCTGGCATGTCCACGTCCGTGAACACGAGCCGGATTTCCGGATGCCGCTCGAGGGTCGCTATCGCCTCGTCCGCCGTGCCAGCTTCAAACACGACGAAACCCTCGTCTTCCAACTCGGCCGAGATCGACAGGCGAAGAATAAGCTCGTCGTCCACGACGAGCACGACTATCTGGTCCGTGGGCATGCGGGGCTCGCTTCTCTGAAAGAGTATGCTCCCGAGACTTAGCGCGAGCTTTGTACGTTAGCGGACATAACTATCGCCATCGTCTCTAATTTCAAGTGGTGGGACTCGAGATGTCATCGACTTCGACGCCCGCCGATCACGCTTCCACGCAAACCGCGAGGTGGTTTCACTCTTCACGTGTTCTGCCTCCCATGACGTGGCACCCGCGGTGACGCGAAGTCTTCGCCCAGTTTACTCCTGGCGCTCCTGTTCGGCGTGGGAAGAGCCCAACAGATTGTTGCGCGAAGATAAGGCATCGGTCGGCCCTGAAGGACGCACGAGGGTCAAGGTCCGCGGGAGATTGCACGTCCCTGGTATGTAGCGGCAACTACACCGGCTCCCAGAACCTCGTCGAAACCGCTGCCAAAATCTCGCGGGCAGCTCACACCCTGGAACCTTTCCGTTGCCGATGCCTTCCACCACCATATCAATCTGCTGATGGGAGCAACGCCTTGATCAACGACCTTTGGTACAAGAACGCGGTCGTCTACTGCCTATCGGTGGAGACGTTCATGGATTCCAACGGAGACGGAATCGGCGATTTCCAAGGCCTGCAACGTCGCTTGGACTACTTGGCTGGGCTTGGCGTCACCGCGATTTGGTTGATGCCATTCCAGGCATCGCCTGGTCGCGATGACGGCTACGACGTCTCCGACTATTATAACGTTGATCCGCGCTACGGGACCTTGGGGGATTTCGTCGAGTTCACGCATGGCGCAAAGCAGCGCGGAATCCGAGTTCTCATCGACCTTGTTGTCAACCATACCTCAGACGAACATCCCTGGTTCAAGGAGGCCAGGGCTGACAAAACCTCAAAGTACCGGGACTGGTATGTCTGGTCCAGGACAAAGCCGAAAAACGCAAGCGAGGGCATGGTCTTCCCCGGTGTACAAAAATCCACTTGGACGCGCGACACGCATTCCGGCGAATATTACTTCCACCGCTTCTACGATTTCCAGCCTGACCTTAATACCGCCAACCCGCTTGTTCAGGCCGAGATCCTTAAAATCATGGGCTTCTGGATCCAACTCGGGGTTTCCGGGTTTCGAATGGACGCCGTGCCTTTCGTAATCGCCGAAAAGGGCGCGGACGTGAAAAAGCCCAAGGAATACTTCGACATGCTGCGCGCTTTTCGCGAATTTCTTCAGTGGCGAAAGGGTGATAGCATCATCCTGGCGGAAGCCAACGTCGTCCCGAGGGAAAATATGCAGTACTTCGGGCACGACGGCGAGCGCCTGCAGATGATGTTCAATTTCCACGTTAACCAGTCACTCTTCTATGCGCTGGCGAGCGCGGACACCCGTCCGCTTGCAAAGGCAATGCGGGACACGGAGAAGCTCCCGCGTACTGGCCAATGGGGCATATTTCTACGCAACCATGACGAACTTGATCTTGGGCGGCTATCAAAGAATGAAAGGGAAGCAGTCTTCTCCGCCTTTGGGCCAGACAAGGACATGCAGCTATACGATCGCGGAATTCGCAGGCGCCTAGCTCCGATGCTGGGAGGAGACATCCGTCGTCTCAAGCTCGCCTACAGCCTCATGTACTCGTTGCCCGGCACACCGGTTCTTCGCTACGGCGATGAGATTGGCATGGGCGATGACTTATCGCTGCCCGAGCGTAACTGCGCGCGTACTCCAATGCAGTGGTCAAACGAGCCCCAAGGTGGCTTCACGAAAGGTCAGAAACCCGTATTACCGCTGATTTCACAGGGTCCATACGGGTACGAGAATGTGAACGTGGCTTTTCAGCGCCGTGATAGTGACTCGATGCTGAACTGGACCGAGCGAATGATAAGAATGCGCAAGGAAGCTCCAGAGATCGGATGGGGCACTTGCACCGTGATCGACTGCCAGGATCCAGGTGTTCTGATCATGCGGTACGAATGGCGCGAAAACGTCGTCGTCATCATCCATAATTTCCACGACAAGCCCGTCGAAATCAGTTTCAGCCTCAACAATGAGGGCAATCCGGGAATGTTGATTGACATTCTCGACGGACACGACAGCCAGGCAACGGGAACTTACGAGCATCACATGGTGCTAGAGCCCTATGGGTTTCGCTGGTATCGGGCAGGTGGCTTGGACTACCTGCTGAAGCGAAGCGAGGTATAGCGGCGCCGGACTGTTGCTGGAGGATGGATCGCCTCCAAGCATCCGCCGTGGCCCAAACGTCTTGTCGTCTCGCGCTCCCGCGCCTCGAATGCTACCATAACGCGTCGGCGACAAGGAGGGCTGGTTCCGGCTGCACGAGTGTTTGCTTGCGTCCCACGGCGATACGTCTCCCAGTCTGCAAACGATAGTTACATTACACTCAACTAAGGGTTAGATTGTCGTCGTGCCACCGCCCCCGGAAAAGAGCCGTACGATGCTGCGTCACAGCCTGCGTCGATACGTTTTCATGTTTCCAGGAGAGGCGTCATGGATGCTCGGGTTGTGGGACGGTCAGAGTTGGGCCCGAGCGGGGGCGCATTCTTGAAGTGTGCGATCGAGTTTGACACAACCACCGTTCCAGCAACAGATTCGAGTTCTTCCGTTACTGGCATTTGTCCATCATTGACGCGCGGCTGAATGCTGGTGATCCAGAAGCTTCGAGGCTACTGAAAAGGTCTGGCAACCTGGGGATTTCGCGTTTGCCGTCATCGACGCTTCCACGGATCACTGGAAGCTCAAAGTTGTCGGCAAGAACTGCCGGTTCCCCCGGACCCAAATCGACATCTAAGGCAACGGAAACCCGCCCCCCCCCCGCGGCCCAAGCCGCCTGAAAGCCGAACTGCTGGCGCAGGTGCGGCAAGGTCCCCGGCATGGTCGATGACTGGCAGGCATGCCGCGCGCGTCCCCGCGTCCCTGGAGTGGTAAGCTCATTGTTCGCCACCGTACGCTTGGGCTCGAACGGGGCTTTATCGCGTAGTCTATGTTTTATTCGAAGGCGGAACCACGGAGGGCAATCATGATCGCTTCAACACTTGACGTCAGATACATGACCGTACCGGAGCGCCGGCAATCATTGAGCTGCTTGCCACGGCAATTGAAAGTAATGCGGATGTAGCGACGGAAAAGGGCGACGATGCCCTTGGGATGATACTGCGATCCGTCAGAAGCGCGATGTCTTCAGCGGCGGGCGAACTTGCTGTGACGGATATCATCCTAACCGAGAGCGTGGTCCTGCGTGCGCTAGGCCTGCTGACTGCGTTTCAGTGCCGTCATGCACGATACCCGGTCGGGGCGGTCCTCCACTGATTGGTCTTAGCGGAAAAATTGAGTGACGCCCTCTTGATGTCGTGGTTCAGAGGGCCGATCCGCTCCATCGTCAACGTCCATCGCGGGAGAATTGTACAGTCCTCTCGTCTCGGTCAGCCAAGGGAAGGCAGCCTTCAATAACATGTGAAAATCCTCGAACTTCACAGAGGGCGATTTAAATAGTTGCTTTTTTAGGAGAGTGTCATGCGAGTTTTAATAGTCGAGGACGAAGCGCTTATTGCCTTGGAGCTTGAGCGAATTGTTGCCGAAGTGGGGCACACAGCAGTTGGGCCTGTCACTACCGTGGAGCAGGCTCTTGCTCACGCACCCCGCGTTGATGTGGCGTTAGTGGATCTGGGGCTCGCCGACGGCATGAGTGGAGCAGCCCTTGCCCGTCGTCTCACGGACCGTTTTGGAGTAAGCGTGGTCTTCGTTACGGGATCTCCGGGTGACGTGGGGCATGGCCTGGATGGCGCGGTCGACATAATTGGTAAGCCATTTTCCGATGATCGAATTAAGCAAGGGCTGGAAAAGGCCGACGCCGCATCAAAAGGACGCGCTTGGAACTCCGCGACAGGCTGGTGATGTAAAGATTTTAATCAGTTGATTTGAGGTGGCCGCGCAAGGACGCGGTCATCTCTTAACGCATTTAAGCTCCCCGTGCTTGGCTCGTTTCCCGCATTATTCAGCGGCGCGCGGCTAAACGGCGCCAGTGCCGACGGCGCTGGAGAGATGCATCTCCTCTAAGCGATGCCATCAATCTCGAAGATCGCAGTGCTATCCTGGACCTCCCGAAGGCCGTTGTAATGAAGCGTGGCGCAGATTGCCATCATCCGTCCAACCACGGAACAATGCTACTCGCCTTGATAAAGAACCACCGGTCGCTTGGCCTTCAGCTTGTCGAGGGTCTGGCTGCTGACAGCCACGTCTCCCATAGCTGCCAAGATACGCTCAACCGAACCGCTCTTGCTGATTTCTCATCAAATCGTGCTTCGCATGGACGTCTCCAATGCCAATATATCGGAAGAGCAGGCACTCTTCTGCAACCGGTTATTAAGCCGCACTGCGCCGAGGCCCTGTCCTTAACCCACGAAGGCCCTCTGCAGGATCCACTGTTTTGCAACCCGGCCGTAAGCGTACACGTTCATGTCGAAGTTTGGCTGGGAATGGTTTGATCCAACTGAGCCTAATCGCGGTCCAGATGCAGATCAACGGCTTCGGAAAGCTGCAATCAGGACAGTGTGAGTGGTTACCGCCCCGCGGCGAAGGCCCGGCCCTGCACAGGCCAGGCCCTCGCATGCCACCTCAACAATGAAGCTGGGCGCAATCTCAAAAGCAAGCCAACTCGCACGACCCGCATACTTGGTGTTTGCCAATCGGTGGTGAGCCAAGCCGACGAAGAGCACTAGGTCGCGTCCCCATTAAAGGGTTTCGCTTTAGTCAGGATGATGATTCAATGTCCTTGGAAGGAGATTGATATGCGCCGTCATGAACTTAGCGATGAAGAGTGGGCGATTATCGCACCACTTTTGCCGAATAAGAGCCGTGGTGTCGAACGTGTTGATGACCGCCGGGTGATCAATGGCATTTTGTGGCGTTTCAGAACTGGCTGCTCTTGGCGGGATATCCCTGAGCGCTACGGCCCTCGTACTACACTTTACAATCGGTTCTCGCGCTGGCGTAAAGCCGGCGTTTGGGACCGACTTCTTGAAGCGGTATCAAGGCGTTACGACGGCGATATAGTTATGATCGACTCGTCGTGTGTGCGCGTTCACCAGCATGGTGCCAACGCAAAAAAGGGGGCTCTACCGATCCTTGCATGGGACGTTCGCGCGGCGGCCTGACGACCAAAATCCATGCCATGGTCGATGCGGATGGCCGACCGTTACGAATGGAGCTGACAGCAGGCCAGGCAGCGGATGCTCCGGTCGCTGAGAGGCTGATATCTGACATCGAACCAGGCACGACGCTACTTGCAGATAAAGCGTATGACACGGATGCGATCCGAGCGTTTGTGAAAGGCCGCAAGGCTTGGGCTAACATCCCAACAAAGATAAATCGGAAGCAGAGCTTCAGCTTCAGTCGCTGGGTCTATAGGCAGCGAAACCAAGTGGAGAGGTTCTTCAATCGTATCAAACACATGCGGGGCCTGGCCACGCGCTACGACCGTCGCCCTGACAATTACCTTGCTGCACTGAAACTCGTTGCGACACGAATTTGGATCAATTCAGTTTGCGAGTCCACGTCCTAGATCATGATCTCGCCACCCGTCACCGGGACCACGGCGCCGGTCATGTAACTGCCGAGTTCTGAAGCCAGCAGAACGTAAGCCCCAGCTAACTCAGCCGGTTGCCCCGCGCGACCGATCAGGGTCTGCTGGCCGAACTTGGCAGCCTTTTCCGCTGGCATCGTCGACGGGATGAGCGGTGTCCAAATCGGCCCGGGTGCAACCGCGTTTACTCGGATACCCTTCTCGGCAACCATTTCAGCGAGACCCGCCGTGAAGTTTGAGATCGCGCCCTTCGTGGACGCGTAGGCCAGCAGCGGCGGTGAGGGCTGCCGCGACTGGATCGACGTCGTGTTGATGATCGAGCTTCCTGGACGCATGTACGGGATTGCCGCCTTTGACAGGAAGAAAGGTGCGTAGATGTTCGTGCGGAACGTCCGGTCCCATTCCTCGACGGGTATTTCCGATATGTCGGAATAGGTTCGCTGGAAGGCGGCATTGTTGACGAGAACGTCGATGCCTCCCAACTCGCGGACAGCTCGTTGGACGAGTTCCTGGCAATGCTCCTCATAGGTGATATCGCCCGGGGCGGCAATTGCTCGACGGCCTGCCTGCTCAACCCACTTCACAGTATCAGCGGCATCGTCGTCTTCGCTCAAGTAGGAAATCACGACATCTGCTCCTTCGCGAGCAAACGCGATTGCCACCGCCTTGCCGATGCCTGAGTCCGCGCCGGTGATCAGGGCGACCTTACCCTCAAGCCTGCCGCTGCCCTTGTATGACTGCTCACCGTGGTCAGGAACCGGTTGCATCGCCTCGGTCTTGCCTGGCGGTTCCTGATGCTGCTTGGGGTAGGGTGGCGTCGGGCGACGTGCTTCTTCGGTCATATCAATCTCCGGTTTTGCTCCAACGCAAACCAAGAAGGTCGCTGACGGTTCCCACATCAGTTCCTAAGAATCGGACAAAGTGGGGCAGCGGAGACTCGATAGCTTCAAATACAGGGACAGCGACGACGGAAAGAACGATGATGACTTCGATCGAGTTCGACATAGGGAACCTCGGGAGAAGTAAGCTGTCTCTGACCGGCGCTCGCAGGGTTAACTTCCGACCGCCTTGCCCGGGCGCGTTGTCAAGGTCAGTTTTGGTAATGAACTTGGGACGGTGAGATGCTAGGACGGCTCGGGCGGTAAGCGCTAAGTAGCGGTCGGGGGCCTTCTTGTTTTGGAGAGCCTTACCACAAGGCATTGCCGACGAAGCTCTTCAAGGTTGTCGGAAAGATCGGCATGTATGAGTACGGCACCGAGCATGCTCATGCACGATTCCGGACCAAGAGCGCTGGTTACATCGACCCCGGCCAGTCGTTCCCGTGCTGCGTAAGCGGCAAGTCGCGTCATCCGCCGTGCCCATCAGACGCGCCAGGGCGGCGAATGCTTCAAACACGAGTATGTCGCCGAGACTTTGAGGTCTCGGAGCCCAACCCTGCAAGCACTGAGACCTGGCGGGTTTGATGCGAACCCATCCAAGATCGCGAGCACCAGGGCCAGGGCCATCGCCGTGACACTAGGCCCGCCCCCCGCGTTCCATGGCCTGCCTCGCCAGGGAGCTGTTGGATCGTTGCTCGGATGTCGCCTTTGGTGGGCACCGACATTGGAACTTCGATGCCAAGGACAATTGGCTCAACGCGAACAGCCTCGGCAGCTTTCCAATCATGACTTTCGGCCCCGCGCCGCCGTCTTCGATAAATGGGTCGGTGTACAACAACCCAAGTTGCCTTGCTCCGGCGATCAATATCGACCACAGCGTAACGCATTCGTATCCTTCAGACCAAAAGCTAGCCCGTGGCCGATTCTTGCTCCTGCTATCAGAGACGAGTGTTGTCGCGAATTTGTCACGCGGCATGAAAGTTATTACCGCTGAATGTCGGAAGACTTGCCAGGAATCGCGGTAAGTTTTGAGATAGGCTGCAAAACGTAATCAGGGCAATGGGATGTTCAGGGTAATCGAAGGTGGCCTAACCGAAACCAAGTCTGTCGCTCAAAGCAAGAATGCGTCGATCGCGGCCGAGGGGGAAAGGCGTCTGCGGGAGGCGGGCGTGGGCCGTTTTCTAGCACGCGAGAAACTCACTGGCATCGCTATGCCTAGCCCGATGCGGGCATTCATGCTGCAGGTGGAGTTTACGGTGGAAGCGTTATCGAGACTTTCGCCGATCCCAATGAACATCACGGAGGACGGCTACTGGCCGACATACGATAGGGCTGCCCCTTTTGGGGCAGCCCTGACCAAGCGTTAGGCTGCTTTCGTGGCCTTGGCGTTCGCCGCCGCCTCGGCAAGCCGCGTTAGTTTCTGATCCGTCGCTTCCTCTTCTTCGAGGTTTGCCTGGAGCAGCGGGATTGCATCCTTCATGCCAAGCTGGGTCGCCCAGGCTATAAGCGTGCCGTAACGAGCGATCTCGTAGTGTTCGACAGCCTGAGCCGATGAAATCAATCCTGCGTCAAGGGCAGGGGAACCCTTGAACTCTTCCATGATTTCCTCGCCTTCGGAGATGATCCCCTGGATCGCTTCGCACGTCTTGCCACGGGCGGGCTTGCCAAGGAGTTCGAAAACCTGTTCCAGGCGTTCGATCTGACCCTGCGTCTCATCTCGATGCTGAAGGAAACCCGCCTTGCCTTCTTCGGACTGTGCAGCGCGGGCCATCTTTGGTAGAGCTTTTAAAATCTGCTTCTCGGCGAAGTAGATATCCTTCAGCGTATCAAGGAACAAATCATCAAGTGTCTTCGTGTTGGTCTTGGTGGTAGCCATCGTGTCCTCCTATGAAATGACGTTTGAAAACACGTCGGGCAGCTGGAGGTTCCAATTCTCAGGCAAGATCCGACCCATCTTGCATGCTTTGTACCTTAGCGTACACGGGGGGTTGGGGGAACATCAGGGCCAGGTCCGCATTTCCGAATTCGAGATCGCGAGCGTGCTAACCGGACGCGACAGGGATGGTGAACATGGTGGTTTTGCCGGTTTCTCGCCATGGCTAACGAAATGGCAGCCCAGCGCGCGATCTGTCCGCAGCGATCTCATACTGGGAGGCCCTGGGATCGAAGGCTTGGCGAGAGCATACTTTGAGGGTCTGCCGAATTCCAAGAAAATCATCTGCTTAACCCCGAGTGGGACAAAAATCCCATTTTACAAGATCATGGTTTAGCAAGCTGCCGTCCCACTTTTTTCGACCGTTTCCGCCTCTTCTTTGAAAGACCGGAGCCTCTTCCATCGGAGGCGCCCTTGGGGCCGGCAGCGTCCTGAACCTCTGTTCCCTCCGCCACGGCAATTCCTGCCACGATTTGATTTAGCGGGAACAACACCCCGCGGTAGAGGTTAGCGAGTTGGGCATGTCCGCCCACATGCCGACGGGATCAAGATGACATTTCAATCTAAATTTCCGATCAGCCGACGATCAATATTTTCCGCGGCGAGCGCGACGCTCGTGCTCTTCGTCGGGAAGGTAGTTGATGGCAACGCCCGCGCCCTCGCGGGCATAGGCGATGGCTGCCGTCCGGACGCCGCTTCAGGTCAGCGGCGGCGCGACAATGGAAAAGCTCGAGAAGTTCGGGGGCGACGCGCCAATGGACCGCCCGGGACAGCCCGCCGAACTCGCATCGATCCACGTCCAACTTGCCGATCCTCGGGCCAGCTACGCGACGGGGCAGGTCTACGGCGCGGCGGGTGGCGGTGGCAGCCGTAACCCGCCAGCATCATCGAAACTCAATCCAAAGGACAAAAGACATGAAAGCACTTACCTGGCACGGCAGCGGCGACATCCGGTGTGAGGAAGTCGACGATCCGATCATTCAGCACGACCGCGACGCAATCATCAAGGTGACGAGCTGCGCCATCTGCGGCTCCGACCTCCATCTCTATGGCGGCTTCGTGCCGGGAATGCATGCCGGCGACGTCATGGGCCATGAGACGATGGGCGAAGTGGTCGAGGTCGGCCGCGGCAACTCGAAACTGAAGGTAGGGGACCGCGTCGTGGTTCCGTTCACAATATCCTGCGGCGAATGCCGTCAGTGCAAGTGGGGCCAATTCTCCCTCTGCGAGCGCTCTAACCCGAACGGCGCCGAACAGGCCAAGCAGGTCGGTTATCCGACCGCGGGCCTCTTTGGCTACTCCGAACTATACGGTCGTTTCCCCGGCGGGCAGGCGCAATATTTACGCGTACCCTATGCGGACGTCGGTCCGATCAAGGTCCCGGACGGACTTTCCGACGAGCAGGTCCTCTTTCTGTCGGATATCTTCCCGACGGGCTACATGGCGGCGGAAAACTGCGATATCAAACAGGGCCAGACCATCGCCGTGTTCGGCTGCGGCCCTGTCGGTCTCTTCGCGATCAAGTCCGCTTTCCTTCTCGGCGCGGAGCGTGTCCTCGCAATCGACACCGTGCCGGAACGGCTGGAGCTTGCCCGGCAATCCGGCGCCGAAGCGCTCGATTACACCGACGAAGACCTGCAACAGCGCATCCTTGAATTAACCGGCGGCAAGGGCCCTGATGCGGTCATCGAGGCGGTCGGCATGGAGAGCCACGGCGCGGGCGGTGTCATGGAGACGATGCAAACCAAGCTTACCTCTACCGAACGTCCGTACGCATTGAGCCAGGCTATCAGGGCTTGCCGTCCTGGCGGCGTTGTATCCCTGCCGGGCGTGTTCATCGGGCCTGCCGTGCCCACTCCACTTGGCGCCGTCGTCGGCAAGGGACTGACGCTGAGGACAGGCCAGACACACGTTCAGCGGTATCTAAAGCCACTGATGGACCTGATTGAGGAGGGCGCAATCGATCCCTCGTTCCTCATCACACACCGTATCGGTCTGGAGGAAGGTCCCGAGGCGTACCAAACGTTCCGGGACAAGCAGGATGGTTGCGTGAAGGTCGTCATCCGACCGAACGGCTGACCTGGTTCTTTGGTGCTTAGGCGACAACTCGCTTGCCGCCTACCATTACAGTTGCATTTTTGTTTCCAAATGCGCGCGCCTGGCGGCGGCCTGATGCGCGCGTCTCCAACACGACCATGCGATGACGTAGGCGTGCTTTATGCGACGCTGGGCGAGCTTATTGGCGATGCGCCGGACTTCCTGGATAGACCAGCGGATCAACTCCTGATGGTCGGAATCCGCGGTCTTTTTGGGGGCGTCGCGTCATTGGCGCGATACCGGATCACCGCCATCATGGCGAAGGCCAGCATGACGAGGGAAACGTGGCGGTGCCAGCCATGCCATGAGCGGGTTTCGATGTCCCAGCGTCCGCGACCGAGAATAGCTTGTTGCCGCCAGGGACCGGAATCACCGGCCGCCTCGGCGCGCATCCAGCCTGTCTTGCGGCGCTCGTCACCCAGCAAGCCGTCCAGGAAAAGGTTCGCTGAAGCCGCAACGCGCTCCTGCGTAAACAATTCGAATACGAGCCTTCACGTCGCGCAGCGACGATGCAAAAAGTTCCAACGTCGTCTCGATTGACGCACCTGCCATCCATGACCTCCCAATCATGGAGACCCATAGATTCAGAGTTCACCAAAACGCGCAACTGTAATGTTTCTGTAATGGGCCTTTGTGCGTCAAGTCCCTCTGAATGAATATCTCGTCGCTGAGGTCATGCTTCTGTCCGTGGTCAGCACGAAGGCCGCCACACTATGCCATCAGATCAACAAGCCGACAGGTCAATCTAGGAAGCGTGCTTCGCCGAAGCGATCACAGCACTACACACGACCTTGCCAAGCCTGCGTCCCAGCGACGGGACCTCATCTGATGCAAGCCTTATACTTGCCTGCATCAATCACATATCGATCGTCATGCCGCCATAGGGCTTGCGCTCCAGCGAAAGTCCGTCGCATCCACCCACATGCGGTGAAGAACGACACCGAGTTTGCGTGCAAGGGCAACCTTCGCGCGCTTCATTCCGCGACGCCTGGCCACATCGAGCGCCCAGCGCTTCAGACTGGAAAAGCGCGTGGCCCGCGTCAGCATTATGTGCGCGGACTCGAACAATGCGGTTCTCACCATCGCGTCGCCGACCTTGCTGACGCCGCCATCGCGATCAGTTTCGCCGGATTGATATTTCTTCGGCGTCAGCCCGAAGTAGGCACCCACGGTGCTGGACTTTTGGAACCGGGCAGGATCATCGACGGCAGAGCGATAGGTCAGCGCAACCAAGGCACCGACACCTGGCGCACTCATCAGCCGTTGGCAAACTTTGTCAGCGCGGGCGATCCTGAGCATCTCGCGGTGCAGCTTCGCAAATTCGCTCCACAACACTGCTCGCGCCGTCAGCATCGCGTCAATCACCGTCGACAATGTCGCATGCCCTGCAATCAGTTCGCGGATGCGCACCTCAAAACGCCCTCGGCTCACTTCGCCGACCTTTAGTCCATAGCCGCGCAGGATACCCCGTATGCTGAGCTCGACGTCGAGCAGCTTGGACTGCAGAAGCTTGCGACCCACCAACAGAGCCCGAGTGTCCTGCGCCGGCGACGATTTCGCGTGGACCGGACGATACCATCCCATGCGCAGAAGTTGCGCGATCCCCCGTGCATCCTTGCGATCTGTCTTCACCGTCATCGCCGAAAGCGCCGCCTTCACATGTCGTGTTTCCAGCAAAACCACCTCATGACCCGCAGCAGCGAGAGCCGCGTATAGCCATTGGGACAAAGGCCCCGCTTCAAGGCCAATGCGCTCTACCGGAAACTCCAGTTGAGCAAAATACCCGACCAGGCATTCTGGCTCGCTGCCCACCCTGGCCTCGCGAACCAACTTGCCCGTCGCGTCGACCACGCACACGCTGCTCTCTTTCAGCGAGACGTCAATTCCTGCATAATACTCCATGGCTGTTCCTCTCATGATGCTTGAGACCGATCGCTCGGACCTCGTTCCAAAACATCATCATTCTGAGGGACAGCCACCTAACTGGCTACTCGTGAGACGCCGGCCCATTACGGCATCTAGGAACTCGAGTCATAAAAGGGATGACGGGAAAGTCACAGTCGAGTTCAACGGCGAGGGCTGAGTAGCCATCTCGGTACGCATGGCTGCTTCCCCGGAGTTTCATTATGAAGGATCCGTCAATCACGCTGGGGAATTGATGATGGAGGTTGCCACCTTCGGATCCGGGACGATGCCTTTGTGGAGGGCCAGCGGGCGACGCCAGCCAGGTCAACCACCACGCTTCAACCGCCGTACCGAAATCGCGTTGGACTCGTCGCAAAATACCGCGCTCTAACGGAAGCGCCCCCGTCCCAGCCAACAGCTTGGCTTTGGGGAGCGATGTCCGGGCAAAAGACGCCCGTTTTGCGCAGGCAGGGCGGTCGACAGACGCTCACGGAAGCCAATTCGGGGGGCGTGGTCGATGTCTCCAGCAGGCTGCCTTGACAAGGTTTTCGTGTGCGCTCGAATTCTTTCAAGAACGCAAACCTTTTGCCTCGGCCGACGTTAGGCCTCCAACAGCAAGGAGATCGTCTCATGTCGTCAGAAGCCACATCCAAAAAACAGCGAGAGATCCAGCAGCAGGTAAAGAAGGCCGACGAGAAGAAGAAGTCGAAGCCGGACGGAGCCATGCAGGCGGGCGCTCGTCGATATCCAGAGCCCCCGTTTCCGGCCGTCCATCAGGACAAACCCGGATCCGAGGCAGACCTTCCGCTGGCGCCTATGTACGACGCGCCGTTTTACAAAGGCTCCGAGAAGCTGAAGGACAAGGTCGGACTCATCACAGGTGGGGACTCCGGCATCGGACGTTCGGTCGCAATCCTCTTCGCCCGGGAAGGCGCCGATGTCGCCATTGTTCATCTCGACGAGACCGAGGACGCTGAGGTAACCAAGTCCGCGGTGGAAAAGGAAGGGCGCAAGTGTCTCATCATTCGCGGCGATGTGAAGGATCCCGCCTTCTGCCGCAAGGCAGTCGAGAAGACGAAGATGCAATTCTCGAAGCTCGACATCCTGGTGAACAACGCCGCATTCCAGGTCCACACCACGGATATCGAAGATCTGACCGACGAACACTTCGACGAGACCCTGAAGACGAACCTCTACGGCTACTTCTATATGGCCAAGGCCGCGATCCCGCATCTGTCCAACGGTTCCGCCATCATCAATACTGGTTCGGTGACTGGCCTCGAAGGGTCCAAGGAGCTCCTCGATTACTCGATGACGAAGGGTGGCATTCACGCTTTCACCAAAGCGTTGTCGAGTCAGCTCGTGCCGAAGGGCATCCGAGTAAACGCCGTCGCGCCTGGGCCAGTCTGGACTCCACTCAATCCCTCCGACAAGCAGGCCGAGGATGTCGCGAAATTTGGCAGCGGGGCGGTCATGAAACGCGCGGCGCAACCGGAGGAGATTGCACCCGCCTATGTGTTCCTCGCGTCCCCGCAGATGTCGAGTTACATCACAGGTGAAATCCTACCAATCGTCGGCGGTTATTGAAGTTCAGGAGATCCGCAATGTCACAGTTCAACGGCAGACAGACTGATAAGATCACAGAAACCGCGAGCGAAGCTCGGCAAGGAAGCTACGGCAAACCAGTCTTCGTGGTGCTGGTCTGCAGCCTTGTCCTCGCGCTGATGGTATGGGGCGGCGTCGAGATTTGGGGTGAGAGCGTCGATTCCGATGTTCAGCCTGCAACCGCTACGAAGAATGACCCGATCAATGCTCAGCCCTCGGGTCCTGGTACCTTCGACAACAACGCGGCCGATGGTAGTGGCCGCCCTCCGGAGGCTACCGATCGCAACCCGTCACCGTCTGGGAACGGTGGAGGGCCGACGCAAGTGACGACGCCTAATGGAACCGAGAAGGTCCAGTAGCAGGTGAAGGCGGGCAGCTTGGAGGCTGACCGACCCACCTTACGACAAATTGCATGGAGGACGACAGCACGACCGGGCGAGGTGTGTTGTTCGGCTCACCTGCTTCCGAAGCAGTGTCATGCCTGTTGGCAAGCGCAGAGCGAACCTCAACCGCATGATGATCCTGCATCGGTCATCCGGTTTTCTCGCCGCCGCCGAGCAGGGCCACCCGCCTGGCGGCGCGAAGCTTATGGCTCATGCTGATTGGGTTCGCGAGCGGATGTCCGCGCATGACGAAACGACTCAGGATGAGCTGCGCGTTGCACTCGCGGGGCGCGGAATTGAAATCCATCGCGCTACGGTCGGGCGGTTTTGCACCGGCTTGGGCTAAGCAATAAAAAAGGCCTCAAGGCAAGCGAGCAGCGCAGGCCGGAGATCGCCAATGGCCGTGACCTTTGAATCAACCGCCGAAAGCGGTTCTTCAACAAGGCCTTGTCGCGGCTCATCTTTATCGATGAGACCTCCACGAATACCCGCCTGAATCGTATGGCCAACTTTTAACGGTTCTGCGCCACCCATAGAAGAACAAAGGATTTTTTCGACTGCATTTGTCAATCGCATGGGGAAGTACGTGTTCCAAAAGACTTCGAATTTGAGAATGCTGAAAGACGCGCTATCCGCGCACATGGACCTCCCCGAATACTTTCTAGGTATTCATGCCTTCTTCGATGGTGAGGTCATTTTCGCGCGGGACGTTGTTCACGTGAACATGGACCTCTCTCCGTTTCCGGTCGACTTTCCCAACGTCTGGCAGTGGTTCAGGGAGCAGCTCCAGGGAGGCTCGGGCCAAGAGACGTTTGCTTATCAGATGAGCTTCGTCGTCGACGCCGTCGAAGATCCAGCCATGAAGAAGCTGATCGAGATCACTAGGGGAACCGCGACAACGATCTGGATGTTCGACTTGTCAAACCAGGAGCCACCTGGAGGCGGCCGCCGATTTGTGATCGTGACAGCAGCCGACAAAAAAGGTCTGAAATCATTTCGAGACGAGTTCCACGGAATAGATGTCGAGTTGCCCTAGCCGGGTTACTTTAAAAGGACATCTATCGCAGCAGGCCTTTGCTTTCAAACTCATCCCAGCCACTGAGACCTGAGCCCACTTCGTCAGCGTGGCGGGCCTTCACCTTATCCCGCCGCTTCGACCGCGTCAGTATCGCCTGATACCGCATGCCTGCGGCGTTCTGCCTCGGCAACGACATTGTGCTCGCGCCAATTCCCCGACACCTCCGCAGTCATTCGCAGCGCCGTCATACCTCGCAAAGGTCGGCATGCCAGAGCAGTTGGATGAGTTGCTTGCCCACGCCTGCATACAGCTCAGGTTCTCGAGCGGCGCCTTCGTGCCATGGGAACTGGAGAGAGACGGGCAGTCGGTCAATATCGACCCACAGGGCAGGCTGATCGTCGGCGTGGATGCGGCGGCTGCCGCCATCGATTGGGCGCGCGCGGGTCGCGGTGTGATATACAGGTTCGATAACTGGTTCGAGCCGCACGTCGCATTGGGGGAACTAGAGCTAGTTCCACCGGACTGGTGGATGAGTTTTCGATGGGCCGCGCCTTTATTTCTCCCGCAGGTTCATGCCCGCGCCATTGAGGGCATTCGTCGACTTCGCCAAGCTGAATTCGGACGCACCGAACACCCAGGGATGGATTTAACTCCAGAAGCACGCGGGCTCAGTCCGGTCCGTGTCATGACAGCATCTGCCTGATGGTTGCCACGATCTGTTCCTCCCGGTAAGGCTTGGAGAAAAACACCGTCTCGGCCGGGATCACGTCTCCGGGATCCTCGATGTGGCCGGAGACCACGATCACCTTGATTGGCGGCCATCTGTCTCGAATGATCGCGGCCAGGCGCATTCCGTCGACGCCGCGCGGCATATCGACATCTGTAAAGACTACACGGATGTCATCGCGTGACTCAAGTATCGCGATCGCCTCTGTCGCGTCCGACGCCGCTACCGCCTCATATCCAGCAGCTTCGATGAGGTCTATGCCGGCAAGACGCAGGAGCGGCTCGTCTTCAACGACTAGAACGATTGCGACGTCCTTGGCAATATTACTCACGGTCATCACGACTGCCTCAACTGCGAAATCAGTCCGCGCATCTTAACCTTCAGCCCATCAGGGGAATAATCAACGTCGACACCGCCGGTTCCCGTCAAGCCGAGACGTATGAGCTTCGATCCGAACCCCTTGCCAGATGGGGCGGTCACTGGAGGGCCTTCATGCTCGTCCCACGCAAGAAAAAGCAGACTGTCATCGCTGGCTCCTTCGATCATCCACGAGACATCGACACTGCCTGCTTCGTTGGACCAGGCTCCATATTTGAGCGCGTTGGTCCCGAGTTCGTGCATCAGCAGCGCCAGAGAGAGCGCCGAGCGCGGTCCAAGCTGCAGGTCTGGACCCGAGATAGAATATCGCTCTGGCAATGAGAGCTGACCGAGAACGGAATCGATCACGGCGATCATCCGCGCCGACGACCAGTCCTGGCCGAGTAAAACATCGTGTGCCTTCGAAAGAGCGTGAAGCCGGCTCGTAAAAGCTTCGACAGGCGCCCGATCGGTGACAGGGCGAAGGGTCTGCGTGGCTATCGCTTGGACCATTGCCATCGTATTCTTCAGTCGGTGACTGATCTCGTGATTAAGAACCTGCTGCTCCTGCTCCGCGCGAATCCTCGAAATCGCCTCTCGTGTGCGATCTGCGATCGTCCGAACGAAGTCGCGTTCCTCCGACGAGAAATCATGAGGTCTGTCGTAGTGAACGAACATGACTCCTACGAAGGCGCCGTGCTCGATGATTGGCACATTCACCAGCACAGAAATCCCGATCGAATGGAAAAGCTCGGCTGACGCCGATGTCCGAGGATCCTTGGCCACGTCTGGAATAATGACCGTCTCGCCGCGTTTGAGATCTTCGATATAGGAGCCATAATCCCGGAATTGGTGCGAGCCGGCGACAGTCGAGATACCTTCGGCGCACCAATCGGGTAGCATCTGCACGGTCTCGACGATGGGATCGATGACCCCGTAACCAGCTCTTGTCGCGCCCTCCAGGTTGCGGGCCATGATTTCCGCTGCGGCGAATGCAACATCTTTCACATCGTCCAGCTCCCGTATCTTGTCGCCGAGCTCAAGGAATGCCAATTGCCGATTTTCGGCGATCTTCTGAGATGTCGCGTTTCTGGCCACCTTGATGAAGCCTGGTACTTCCGGACCGGAATGGCCTGGAAACGGTCGTATGGTCCCGTCTAGGAAAACCCGTGTTCCGTCGGCCGCTTGGTGCCACCTTCGATCAAGTGCCACGCCTTCGGCTGCAGCTTTGCGCATTTCAGTTTCTGGAACGCCGACCGCGCGGTCCTCCTCCGTGAATATCTCCTCGAACCGTCGTCCATGCATCTCTGCTTCGGTCCAGCCAAAGGTGTCCTCTGCGCCGCCAAGCCAGCTCGTGATACGCTTTTCGTGATCGATGGTCACGATCACATAATCCTTGGCGCCCTCGACGATCAGGCGCAGTCTTGTCTCACTGTCCCGAAGGGCCTCCACAGCCTCCATTCTGTCTGTCACATCGACAAAAATGATGATGAATTTGTCGTCCCCTGTCGCCTGCACGTAGCCGTCGAACCAACGTCCGAGGGTGGGAATGTGCCGAGTAAAACGCCTGCTCTGTCCGCTTTCGACAACGAGCGCGACGTCCGATACCCACTCCTCTCCAAAATTTGGAAAGATCTCTCGCATCATACGACCGGTGGCGTCCTTGACGGGACAGTCCACAAGCTTGCTCCAAGCCGGATTGACGCTGTCATGTCGCCAATCGACAATAGTTCCATTGACGTCACGGACGACCGAACCGACGATGATACCTTCCTCGAGCTGCTCGAAAAGCGAACTCCACCGGCGCTCTGATAGAAACGTAGCGATCTGGTTCGAGGCAACCTTGCCGATGCGGCTCAACAGCTCGAGCTCTCGTCTTGTCCATGTTCTGGGCTCACCGTCAATCGCCGCCAACGCTCCGATAACCAGACCGTCCGGCATTGTGACCGGGACGCCCATGTAGGAGATCACGCCCAGATCCGTGATGGCCAGGTTATCTCTGACAAGATCATGGATCGTCGCGTCGCCAATGATCAAGGGCTGATTGTCCCGCACCACGTGTTGACAGAAGGAATGGGTCAGCGGGGTCTCTGCCGCCTCGGCCCATTTCTCCGGCAGACCGAGATGAGCGATGAAGACCTGCCGGTCCTCGTCAAGAATGGAGACAAGCGCCACGGGACAGTCCAGCCCGGCCTTTACGACCTCGATAATGTCCTGAAATTCGGACTGGCCCTGAACGCCAAGCAGACCTGAATTCCGAACGGCGCCGATGCGCTCCGATGGTGAACTCACTGGTTTCCTTCACCGCGAAATCGCGGAGTTGATCATGCCGCAACGGTGGCGCGCGCGGCAGGGGAGAGGACGAGGCTAGGCGGCGCGACCTGCGAGCCATGGCCGCCATCGATGATGATCTGCAGAAACTGCAAGGCGTTTTGCAGACCGTTAACCGTGTAGGGCTTCTCGATCGCCCCGAGCGCACCGGCAAAGTCGTCCGGTATGCGCTTGAGATTTCCCGATACGAACACGAATGGAATGGCCTTGGCCGAAAGGTAGCGTCCGACGTCGATACCCGTTGGGCCATCCAGCAATTGAATGTCGACAAAGGCAAATTGCGGCGAGGTGGCATCAATGATCTCGATCGCCTCACGGCTATCGGTCGCCGTCCCAACAACGAGATGCCCGGCGCCTTCCACTTCGCTTTCCAGCTCCATGGCAAGAAGGACTTCATCTTCCACAATCAGAATATTCAAATCAAATCCTTTCAGTCCTTAACGGACAGCGTGACTGTAACGTCTGTCCGGTGGCCCTTCACAACTCGGTCG
Organism: Rhizobium sp. O111; assembly: GCF_055616315.1. Classification (NCBI taxonomy): domain Bacteria; kingdom Pseudomonadati; phylum Pseudomonadota; class Alphaproteobacteria; order Hyphomicrobiales; family Rhizobiaceae; genus Rhizobium; species Rhizobium sp. O111. The sequence continues at coordinate 210,901 of NZ_JBSHXL010000003.1, forward strand.
ATTTTTGCTCGAAGCTGCTTCAGGCACGCCTCGAGCATGGCTTGGCTGAACGCAGCTTCCTCTTTGTCTACGTCAACCGGCGTGACCGTATCGACGACTCGGATAAGGAAGTGTCCGTTGAGCCGTCTGATCTCCAGATGGATCTCGCCACCGCCGTCGCTCAGACCTCTTCTTATCGCGTCGCCGACTAGTTCGTTGATAATGAGAGCCAAGGGCGATGCCTTGGTAGCAGGCACCACAACCGCGTGTAGATCCGTTGTCAGGTGTATGTCGGAGCGCTTCAGTGCGCCGATCTTGTCGATCATGAGGGTGTTCGCGAAATCGGCTACGTCGAATTGCCCCACTTCCTCGTCGTTCAAAAGCTTGCGCTGGACGGTGCTAAGAGCTTCAACGCGATTGAGAACAGACGTCAGCGTACGCTTGACAATGTCGTTTTCGGTCATCCGGGCCTGGAGCTTTACGATGGATGCGATCGTAAGCAGGTTATTCTTGACCCTATGATCGACCTCGTGGACCAGCGTTGTCTTTGCACGCAGGGCGTCGGTCAGGTCTGCCGTTCGCATCCCCACTTCTTCCTCGGCGAGGTGACGCGCGCGCGCGAGTTCGGCTTCCTTGCTTTTGATATTCGTGAAGTCGAGTTGAGAGGCAAAAAAGTAGATCACCGTGCCAGAAATATCCCGGACCGGGCTGACGAAGAGGGCGTTCCAGAAAGGAGACCCATCTTTTCGATAATTGAGAATGTCGATCGCGAGATCTTTTTCGGCAGCAATGGCTTCGCGAAGCCTGGACACGGCGTCCGGATCGGTCTCGGGGCCCTGAAGGAGGCGGCAGTTCTTGCCAATGAGCTCTTCGTTGGAGTAGCCCGTGAGCTTGCAGAAAGCTGCGTTGCAAAAGATTATCGGATTGTCCGCTTGACGAGGATCGGTGATCAGCATCGGCATACGCGTGGCTTTGAACGCTGCGGCGAACGGGTCTTCCGAAGCGTGATCAGCGACAAGACGGTCACCGGCGTCTCTGGCGTCCTGCCGGCTGTTATTGTTTTCTGTCATCGATATTCCTGGATGGTAACGCATCTTAATGCGCGAGCGGCGATTTCGTTCCACGAACTCCTGTTGCCGCGCGGGCGGTCGTGGTCAAGAACCACGAGTTTATTCCCGCGCGGCTCCGCGTTTCCAGACTGGGAAGATCATCGACTTCCTCAGCCATGCTCGTTCCGTTCTGACGAACCCTGACACCAGTGCCAGGATATGACTACGCCGCGATTTATCGCGCGAAACAGTAGAAGCGTACCGAGCGCGTGGAGGCCGCCGAATAAAACTACAAGCAGGACGGAGGCCGCCGCAGGTAGCACGAGATCGCAAGCCCAGCCGACCAGAGTGGGGGCTTGCATGAGACGGGACGCGAAGAAATGCGGGATCCGACGGTCCGCAACCATCATCGACCAACGCCTGATCGGCATCCTGCGCCCATCAGGTTCTTCGTCGCCGACGAAACGACCCATTGCGCCACCGATCCTGAATGCGGTCACCCGCGTCAATAGTATCCCAGGCGGAGCACGTTAGGTTTCGCTTTGTAAGAAAGGACCGAGGCTGGCTCGTGGCGAGGCGCGCGCCCTGTTAGGAGCTAAGAGACCTTCGGCGCCAACAAGGGCGCCGCGTCGAGGCAAGGAAACTTGGTCTCGCACCTGTCGCCATCTACGTCGCACATCCGCTCGCATCCCACAGTGAACCTCCGCCGTAGTTTCGCGAAGCTCGCCGCCGCGCCGACTTGGGCGACGAGGACCTTCCGATCGAAGGTGTCACGGCGGTCGGATGCACGGCATTCAAAAACGATGATGGCATCACGAATGTCTTTGAGCGTAGGCCCGTCGTCGCCGCCGAGGTTCTGACGCGACTGCCCCAAACTACGCGCCGCGCGCTCGTTCGCACGTTGAACTCGGGGAGAATGTCCCAGACGACAACGATCTGGTGTACGCACAGCTGTTTGAGCAGTATCCTCCCCTTAAAGGAGATTTGCTTCAGCGAATGTATGCGCTGTGTTCTGCACCGGCCTTTCTGTGGGCGAGAAACCCGGTATGGGCTGGGAGACCATCACTCGATTATACCGGCATTATCCGCTGCAGTCCTGTCCTAGTTACCTGATAAGTACGCCCTGCAGAGCGGCAAGCGCCCATGGTGCGCTCAGTGATGCGTCCACCTCAGCATGTCGACATCGTAACCTAGCGTCTTCGCCTTTTCGACAAGCATGTCACTGGTCTTTCCTGAGGGTGTTGGTGTCCGCGTCAGGATCCACAAATAGCGACCTGAGGGCTCGCCGACAATCGACCATGAATAGTCGTTGGCGTGATCGAGGATCCAGTAATCCCCGTAAAACGGGCCGAAGAACGAGACTTTGAGCTTGGCGTTTCCGCTGTCTGCAACAATCTTTGCCTTACCTTCGGACTCTTTGCGCTTACCGATTATCCCGCCTTCGCGACAGGCATTCAGCACACGAACCATGCCATCGTCGCGGAGCGAGTAGTCGGCGGTAACCGCCTCGCAACCGCGCTCAAACTGGTTCTCGTAGCGCGCCAGCTCGAACCAGTGGCCCATGTATTTTTTGAGTTCGACAGGTTTGGCGGGCTGAGGTACGGATGAATTGCCTGATGGCCCAGCTGGGCTGCACGCAGCCAACACAGTGCCTACCATTGTTACGATTGCGATATTGAGTTTCATTCCGTCAAAATACTTCGGGCGGCCGAAAGTTCCATCCCATCGAGGATCGAAGCACGAGGCGGCACCACCCGCCAAGCCCATCGCCTAAGGGCGCCGAGACCGTCTTCCCGCGCCGTGTCCCCATCGGATCAACGATCACGAGCACTAGGCGCGGGGAAAGTCGCTGGTTAGATACCGATCTCGTCAGAGAGCTTCTCGATAATCGGTCCGCGCATGTCGGTAGTCCTTTCGGTCTCGGTGTATTTCCGCATGATTCCTGGCGGTGATTTTCTCAATTGGAGTCTATGGTGTGCGAGTTTGGAGAACCCAACCCAAGTGCATCCTGCCTCGTTTGCAGGGTAGGGGATCAGCCGCTTTCGCGCAAATGAGCGATGAAGACCTCGGCTGGCGATTAGTAGCCCAGGCATTTGCGTGGTTGGAGCAGGGGCGGGCTCCTCGTTTGCCATGCAGCGGCGCCACTCGGCCTCGAACTCCTTTGACCCCCACGGTGCCGGGAGCCGGATGCGCTTCCCCTTGCCAATGCGAAAATACCAGCGTTCGTTTCCGAAGCGGTCGAATTCTTGCACGGTGAAAGCATAGCGTTTGCGGGGCATGTCCTCCCTCAGAAGCCCCCCGTTATCCCCGTTGATAACCACAGATCCGTGAGGCTCGACACGGACGGTCTTGACTTCCACGCCTGCTTTTTTTCACGGCGCGAGAGACGGAATCCTCGGTAAAGGCTACTGCGTTTTTTTCGTCGAGGTGGAAGATTGAAGCACCTCCTTTGGTTGCTTGAAAGAGGTCAGCAAGGTTCGATTCGCGCAATATCTGGCATCGTGAAAAAGGCGTGACAGGCTCATGGAGTGTGGTCGTCTAATATTGTATTTCGACGGTGGTGTTCAAATTGGCTTCTTAGTGATCACCACCCACCAGGTCGTGACATCGCGCTTCGGTTGCCGCAGCGCGTTCCATCGGCCGCCGTGTCATTCGGCGAATAGCAGTTTCCGGGGTAGCGCCGAGGCTGGTAGTAGCTGCCGCCACCACAGTTGTTATTCGCGCATACCGCGACGGCGGTGCCGACTACAGCGATAGCAACGAGAGCTGCTGCGGCCTGCTGCTGCTGGATGACCATCTGCTGACATTGCAACATGTTCATGCCGCGACGGGTCACCTCGGATACCAGCTGGAACTGGAATGCGGGATCTGTCGTCTCCAACGCGGTTTTGCAAAGCGCTGCCTTGCTCACGGCAGACGGCTTCTTCGCAAATTCTGCCTGTGTCGTCGTACAGCTTGCCAGCGCAAGCGCCATCATCACGGCACCAGCGCGGCGAGCCCAAATTCCTACAGTCACGGTTTAACCCCTCAGTTGCCCGGGGCGACAATCGCAGAAATTTGTACGACGTCAAATTGCACTTTAAGATATCGTTAACACACGCAGTAGATGCGCATTACGGCTTGATCCATCCGTGTGGCGGTGGGGGAGACCCCGGAAGCCTCCCCACCTTTCAACCGCAACAATGGCAAAGCCGGCACAGCTAACCAGCGCGGTCGGATCGAAACGAGCCAGATGTTCCGGAGTGAAGGGGATGTGGAGAGCCGAGAGAGTTACAGGGGCTCAAGGCCCTCCACGTGCCGAGCAAGACGTTGGGAGACTATCTCGGCGGGGAAGAACGCGGTTGAGCGGGATCAGTTCCCGCAAAGTTAGGCGACAGTTGAGCGCGCATCGTCAGGTAATACGACGTCTCGTACTCGATCCCGGCAACAAGGCTTTCATACTCGGTGATTTGTTCGGTATCGGGGCCAAGTGCTCTCAACTCGCGAAGGTGGAGGACGGCGATGCTGTAGGCTTCACACATCTCCTCGATCGATTGGCGATGTTCCGCCAGCGCACGGATCTCAGGAACTCGCAGTGCCAATAAGGCCCAGCCATGGGCGACGTGGTCTTTCAGTTTTCATCTCAGCGACACTCACAGGATGCAATGGCAAGTTTACGGCAAGTCCACTGTCATCCAAGGCAGCCAAAAGTGCCGAGCAAGACGTTGGGAGACTATCTCGGCGGGAAAGAACACAGGTGAGCGCGATAAGTTCCGCGTCCTAAGCATCCAGAGCGTGGCCTCAGACTGACCAAACGCCGATCGGAACAAACACGTCGAGCCATTGTTGTCATGGGATACACAGCCAATGAAGGAGAACAAAAATGCCTCCGCTGTCTATTCGCAAGCGAACCGACCAAAGACCTCTGACTTCCAACAAGCTCACAGCCCGGTCGAAGCCAAATGCTTTGCGAAACGCTCAGGTGATGCCCCCATATCGGGTTGACTTGACGTTGATGCCAAGCACTTTCGATCAAATCATTACGCCGCCCCGCGCTGGCAGGGACCACTGATCGCTCCGGCACATCTAGGCCGACAATCGAGCGCGCATTGTCAAGTAATACGACGTCTCGTGCTCGATTTCGGCAATAAGGCGTTCATACTCGGCGATGTGATCGGTGTCGGGGCCAAGTGCTCTCAACTCGCGAAGGTGGAGGACGGCGATGCTGTAGGCTTCACACATCTCGCCAATCGATTGTCGGTGCTCAGAAAGCGCGCGGATCTCGGGATTGCGTAGCGCCAGCAAAGCCCAGCCATGGGCGACGTGGTCGATTTCAGTTTTCATCTCAGCGACACTCACAGGATGCAATGGCAAGTTTACGGCAAGTCCACTGTCATCCAAGGCAGCCAAAAGTCTGAAGAGGCTCAGTCACACCAGTCATTGCGGTGTCCCGGCCGCCACGTCTTGCGATCCTAGTCGAAGCGGTATGGGTTCGCCTTACGGTAAGCCAGACCTGCGGCCGTCAACCGGCACATCGGAAACCGCGAGCTATCGCTGACTTCGACAAACCCCGCTTCATCCGCAACTTTCACCGTTTTTCGCCCTAGGCCCGGAGGGAGCGGCTTGAACTCGTCGGTGTTCAGACGGTGCAGAAGTAGGGCAAGGCGAAGGGTTGGACCGTAGCCTGACATGCAGGTGCTCCTGTCTTTCCGGTTGGAAGTCCGAGGATATGGAGAGCCGAGAGAGTTACAGGGGCTCAAGGCCCTCCACGTGCCGGTGAAGGCAAGGGATGCATCCCGGCGGTGTAAAACACGCAGAAACGGCGATAAGTTCCACGGTGGCAAGGCCATTCGGCCCGTACTGGGTCGGCCATGTTAACGCCACTGTAACGGAAAGCCGACCCAGCAACAGGTCGACGAAGGGCCGTCAGCAACGAAAGCCCTTTGCCTTGCCGCTGCGTTGGCTGCAGACCGTTCACAGCGACACACACGAACATATGGAAGGGCGGAGAGTTCCCGGGTCTCAGTCGCACCAGTCGGTTTTGTGCTCCGGTCGCCCGCTGGCGGGCCGAAATTCACGAGCGGGCGACGGGCTACCCTTGCTTTGGGTGCGATAAGCGCGCAAAGCTTTCAAATCGGAATTGCTGGTCGAGCTTTGTTTAACGTCTCAGGCGTTCAAGCTGACTTCTTCTCTCAAAATCGATTCGACGCACCCCGGCCGCCCGGCCGGAGGCGATTTCTGTTCAACAAAGGGAAGATCCTATGAGCAAGACCAATGCAGCCGAGCTTCAGCGTCGGACGGAACGATACGTTGCCAATAGCAGTGGCGGTGGACACCTCGGCGGCACCCAATTTGGCCAGTCCAACGATGCGAAGACCTCCGGTGGCGCCGGCCAGAACAGGGGCCGTCCGGGCGGCGCACGCAAGTAAGCTGCCGGTGAGGCGTTCTTTGCAACGCTTTGACTGCACCAACAAAGGGCCGGGGCGTTGTGCTTCGGCTTTTTTACGCAACATCAAGATGCGAAGTTAGTTACGGGGCTCGTTCTGCTCATGTAAGTGGCTTCAGCAGGACGAGCCGATTACCGCTCGGCAGATCAATCACGCCTTCATCCTTGATGGCGTACAGCGCTTTGACGATAGCGTCCTGGCTGATGCCTTGGCCGCCGAGGGGCGGGCCGATCTCATAGAGGCTGAGCGAAACCCAGGTTCGAGCTTCATCTCTTTCAGCAGCGTCAGGAGCGCGGATCTTGCGTCGATGTCGGTCATCAATGATATCTGCTTCAGGCTGTCCAGTTGGCAAGACCGTGAGCTTTGTGCGGCGCCAGTGGTAGAGGGGTTGGTAGGGCATTCACTCAGTCTGGCAGTGAGGGGCGCCGGTTCACCTTATCAAGGTGAGGGAGACCCGATCGATTTTTCCGGAGCGCGGCCAAAGGGAGTTGGCTTGGGTCTCGGCGTCGGAAGCAGCTCATCGCGTGGGCGAGCCTGGCTTGAAAAAGTTGTTTGCGAAGCTATCGAGGCGCTTTTCAGCGGACTGAAAATCAGGAGCGCGCTCCCCTTGCAGTAGCGGCCACCCCGATTACAGTTGGCACGATAAATAGTTCGAGGTCGCCGATGGATTTTCTGAATGCCCTCGCGTTTCTTTTCTTCCTGATTGTGTGGATCACTTTTGAGCCCCTGATGGCGATCGGTTGGCCAAGGAGAAACGACAGCCTCTCGATCGACATGGTCCGCATTCGCTCTTCCTGGATGAGAGAGGTGCTGACGAGGGATAACAACTTTATCGGCGACGCCGCCATTCTTTGACATACGATCAACTCGGCGTCGTTCTTCGGCTCGGCTAACCTTATTGTCATCGTGGGCTTGAGCGGCGCGTTGTTCGTTGAGCCGAACTACGGATCGGGACACGGTCTGATAGCAATGTTTGCCGTTCAGGACCCCGCTTGGTTCTTCCAATGCAAAGTATTGCTCGTTGTTGCGACGCTTTTGAGAGGGCTCTCGGACTTCATCTGGGCAGTTCGTCAGATCAACTACTGCCTCGCAGCGATAGGCGCGAGCCCGTCTCGCCAAGAGGAGCGCGACCTTGTAGCCTGGACCCACGCGTTGACGCTCGTCCTCAATCCAGCACTTAGATCGTTCAGTGTCGGGGTCCGATCGTATTACTTTACGGTAGCTGCCGCGTTCTGGTTTCTTGGCCTATTACCATTCGTGGCTGCGACGATGGCGTGTGTTTCACTGCTGATTTGGCGACAGTCATGGTCTGACACCGCAAAGGGCGTGGCGGCAATCAGGCAGCTTTTGGAGGACGAACGTTCGTCCAAGTGATCGTGAACTTCGCGCATCTCAGGCCTCACGGACAACCCGGTCCGAGGCTTCTTGCTCTGTCTGCACCATACGAATTCTGTCCCGATACCACAGCGGTGAAATGAAATCTCGTGACGTGGCGAGGGAGACGCCTCGAGGAACGCACACGGCATCGTCCGCGCGCTCAAGGCCGGACGAACATAAAGGCTGTCCTAGGCTGGCGCTCGACGCCACCACCCAAGCGGGCGCTACCGGCTATGCGAGTGCCTGCCATCCGCCACTTGACGCTCAGTCTCATTGGGCCGTTGAAATCTTCGAACACTATAGCCTCGCGGTCCTCTACACGCGGAAACTGATCGCCACCGGCTCACCAACAGACCGCGTTGCCGAATATGAAGCTTTGATCAGAGACTTAGAGAGGGAGGCGGAGCACAACCTAGTTTAGGGGCACAACGGTAAGCGTCGGGATAAATTTGCGGCCGGCCCGTCATACAGCACGGGGCGGCATTATCTGGACATCTTGTTAGATGGCACTTTTGTACCGTACAGGCAGACTCCCGCCGACAAGAGCATGAAAGCCATCCCGACGAGGTTCGTGGCGGTGAGCGGCTCCCTTGCCAAGAAGGTGCCGACTGCGACAGCAATAGCTGGCGATACGAAGGCAAACATGCCTGCGCGTGTCGGCCCCGCATCCCTCAGGAGCTGCACGTAAAGTCGGTATCCAATCAGCGAACCGAAGATCACCAGAAACAGCCAACCACCGAACGCCTTCATGGTCCATTTGGAGACCGCCAGGTCGGTGACATCTTCGCCGCAGATTGAGGCCGCAGCGGCAAGCAGCAATCCGCCCAAGAGGGTCGTTGCCCCCGCGATTGCCGTGCTGCCGTGCTTCGCGATAATTGGTTTTGCCAACACCGAGCCGAGTGCCGACGATGCGGCAGCCCAGCAGACGGCAATAATGCCTATCCACGCCCCGTCGTCGTAGCTCGCGCGATCTCCCCCTACGAATAGAAGATATAGCCCAATGGAACCGACGGCCAGGCCGGCGGCCGCTGCCCAACTCCATGATTCCTGTCGTAAAAGCATACCAAACACGAAGAGGCAAACTGGCGTCAGAGACATCTCCAAGACGGCAGAAGTGCCGGACGGAACCTTTGTCATTCCCCAGAACAACGGTCCGTAGCAGAGGGTTATCATCAGCAAGCTGGCAATGAAGATTGGGAACCAGTCGGCAGCCAATGCTCGCATCGAGCAACGGTGCCAGATTGCTATCGACAGAAAGACAACCCCTGCCGTAACAAAGCGCAGGGCCGCGAACAGCATGGGTGGCAAGGTCGTCACCCCGAATTTCACAGCGATCCAGGTCAAACCCCAAACAGCGCAGAGGATCGCGAATTTCCCATAGTTTGAAGCTGACATGGTATGGACCCGATCTATGTAACGAGTATAATTCGTTTATACCGTTACAACTAACGCAACTGCATCCTGTTCCATATGGCAAAATCAGTAAAAGATATGCGACTGAGCGGCGGCCATCCCGCGCTCGACTTTGTGAACACCGTCGACAGCCGACGAAATCGATGGGGTCCTGATTTCCTCAGCGATTACGTTGACTTGATTACTTTCAGTAGACGGGTCGATCTCCTTTCGGACGCGCAAGCGGCTGGTTTGAAGCAGATGGCAAAAGAGAACCCTGCTGCGGCAGCAACGGCTCTGGAAGCTTCGGTGGAACTCCGCGAATGCGTGTACCGTGTCTTTCTGAATGAGGACGCGCGCGGAAAACCCAAGATGGATGACGTCGCTTATATCGGCGCAGTGGCAACGGCGGCTCGTGGCCGTCAGGTTTTCGCGCAACGATCCGCGGCATGGACTTGGGCGCATAAAATCGAGACACCGGCCGACCTTGTGCACGTTCTTTCCTCATCCGCTGCGGAGCTATTGGCAACACGATCCGAGCGTCGGCAAGTGAAGGAATGCAAGGGCGACAACTGCGGCTGGCTGTTCCTTGATAAATCGAAGGGAGGACGGCGGATTTGGTGCTCTGAAGAGAGTTGTGGTGTCCATAGCCGGGTCAAGAAATTCCGGAGCAGTTGAGAACGCTGGCGCGGATAGCCATCCGCTAAATAGACATGCCGCAGAGCGGGTGATTGATTGAGCCGCGGCTCTCGTTGTTGGCACCAGGGCTTTAACAGCTCAGCTATATGTCGAAATGGATTTACCACTTTATGCCGATCCTCGGCCCGTGTACGTGAGCCGCCAAGTCGGTATTCTATATGCGCGGCAGCTAATGCGGGGTCAACAACCGGAGAGAGCGGAAGCGTGGGGGAGGCATAATTAATCGCATTAAGTCCAAGGATTTAGCCTACATGCTTGGACGGTTCAGATTAGTCAGAATTGGATACAGCTCCGCAAGAGGAGCGGCAGAGCTATTCAAACGGAAACCGCTAGGCCGATGGAGCATGCCGACCTTGTTTCCTCAGGCAAATGTGCCTGACATTGTGCAATCAATTCGTGATGAAGCCGTTTTTATCGGCCTGAACTTGCCGGGATACGTGGTTGATCAAATCAGGGAATTCGCCCTGTCGGAGCCATTACACGCCATTTACGATCCAACCGGGCCGACCTTCCAATACTCTGACGTCAAGGATGGCGTCGCAGCTGACGGGAGGCTCATGCCGATTGGTGGCATCACCAAGCCAGAGCGATGCTCGGCGGTGCAGAAGGTGATTGATGACCCAATTCTTCGGTCCATCGTGCGGAAATATCTCGGGCACGAGCCCCGGAAGATAGTGACCATACTGGACTGGAGTTTTGCATCGGCCATGAACGACGAGGAGCGCCGGCGGCTGAAACATGGCGTCATCGATTATCACTACGATGTAGGTGGCTACAGCTTCGTGTACGCGAGCTTCTACATCACTGATACCGATCGCTTCTCCGGGGCTCATGTCATGATGAAGCGATCGCACAAGTCTAAGCCTTTAAGAATGCTTCTCGGGTCGGCGAGAGCCTCGCCAGAGGCCGTGTATAGGCAGTTCGGAAGGGACAACGAAATAACGATCGAAGGCCCGGCGGGAACAGGGTTCGTTCAGGACACTTCCTGCTATCATCGCGCCTCACCCCCGACCCGAGGTGACCGCCTGATGTTGGCAGTGCGCTTTATCAACTGATGCCCGGCTCGGAGCACCGCGAGTATTTCAACGTTGGTTTCATTCGCGCAACAACGTGATTAGGGGAAACTGCCTCGGCTCCGGCCGGGGCCTTTTTGTCGTTCGGGCTCCCAGCAGCTTGGCATAGAGTCTGAATTGTCGCGCCGCTCTGGTCGTCGAAACAGGGGGGCTTCATTCACTATCAGTCAGCGAGCTCAACTGTCTCTACCTTACGCTTCACCGGCGAAACGCTACCTCCTGCTGCAGTCTATTTGCGTGAGCGTCGAACGGTTGCGAGGGGGAAATCGGGATTGCCATGGGCGTTAGTCGCGGCTCTGTGCTGGTGAGGGCGTGAGCGTGCGGTCAACCCGCCGCACGAGTGAAGCTAAACATCTCGACATGCCGCTCTATCGAGCCGCAGACTGATCGCTAAATCATGATCTCGCCGCCTGTGACGGGAACGACGGCACCCGTCATGTAGCTGCCAAGGTCGGAGGCGAGCAGCACGTAAGCCCCCGCCAACTCCGCCGGCTGCCCGGCCCGTCCAATCAACGTGTTTTGACCGAACTTTGCCGCTTTTTCCGACGGCATTGTCGAAGGGATCAACGGTGTCCAGATCGGGCCGGGCGCGACAGCGTTTACCCGGATGCCTTTTTCGGCCACCATTCCCGCAAGCCCGGCGGTGAAATTCGAGATCGCGCCCTTCGTCGACGCATAGGCCAGCAGCTGAGGCGAGGGTTGGCGCGATTGGATAGACGTCGTATTGATGATCGCGCTACCCGATCGCATGTATGGAATGGCAGCTTTTGAGAGGAAGAAAGGCGCGTAGATGTTCGTGCGGAACGTCCGATCCCACTCTTCGACAGAAATGTCACCGATGTCGGCGTATGTTCGCTGAAACGCTGCATTGTTAACGAGGATATCGATGCCGCCGAGCTCGCGCACCGTTCGCTGGATCACCTCGTTGCAGTGGGTCTCCGTTGTCAGGTCTCCCGGAATGAGAACGGCCTTACGGCCGGCTTCTCGTACCCACTTTGCTGTGTCCTCGGCATCGCCATCTTCGTTAAGATAAGCAATCGCCACATTCGCGCCTTCGCGAGCGAATGCGATCGCAACAGCTTTGCCAATACCGGAGTCGCCACCTGTCACCAAGGCAACCTTTCCTTCGAGCAGGCCGTTGCCGCGGTAGGACTGCTCGCCGTGATCGGGAGTGGGTTGCATTTGACCCGTATAGCCGGGCGGCTCTTGCTGCTGCTCGGGGTAGGGCGGGATTGGATATCTGTCATAGGTCATGGAAGCCTCCTGGATTGGTCATGACCTTAACAAGCACGCGCGGTAACGGTTCCTTGAACACGGCCCACTGCGGCGGGTAAAGTTTGGCAGGGGCTCAATACCCCTGCCAAGGAGAACGCTGCTCAAGTGCCATGCCTTTGAGAACCACGTTGCTATATTGTCGAGAAGCATTACCAATGCGTGGACCGACCCTGAAGGAGCTGCAATGTCGAAGACCAGACTATTCTCACCCGTCAGTGTCGGTTCTCTCGAGCTTCGCAATCGCATCGTGATTGCACCGATGTGCCAGTACTCCGCAGTCGAGGGCGAGATGACTGACTGGCATCAAATCCATTTGGGCAACCTCGCACTCTCGGGGGCGGGCATTCTGACTATCGAGGCGACAGCGGTCTCGCCGGAGGGAAGGATTTCATACGGCGACGTCGGCCTCTACTCGGACGCTTGCCAGGCAGCCATGGCCCGCGTGCTAACCAGCGTGCGCAGGTGGTCCGACATCCCGATCGCCATCCAGCTTGGTCATGCCGGGCGCAAGGCTTCGACTGAAAAGCCCTGGCTAGGAGGCCATCAGATCAGCTCGGGCAGCAATAACGGCTGGAAGACCGTCGCGCCGAGCGATATCCCGTTCAAGGACGAGTACGATCACCCGAAAAGCCTCGACAAAGAGGGGCTCTCGCGTGTCAGAAACGCGTTCGTCGACGCCACGCTAAGAGCTGCTGCTTTGGGTATCGACGCCGTACAGCTACATGGTGCGCACGGCTACCTTCTCCATCAATTCCTGTCGCCTTTGTCCAACAGGCGTAGCGATGAGTATGGCGGTTCTCTCGAAAATCGCATGCGGTTCCCGCTCGAAGTATTTGATGCGGTCAGGGAGGCGTTCCCTCACCAAAAACCCGTGACAATGCGAGTGTCGGCGACCGACTGGGCCGAAGGTGGCTGGGACACCGATCAGACGATCGTGTTTGCAAAGGCGCTCGAGGCGAGAGGTTGTTCGGCGATCCACGTTTCTACAGGCGGGCTGGCATCACATCAGCAGATCGCTCCCGGCCCCAACTATCAGGTGCCGTTCGCCCGCGCTGTCAAGCAGGCCATCGACATTCCCGTCATCGCCGTCGGTTTGATCACGGAGTTCGAGCAAGCGGAGGGAATTCTGACGACCGGTGACGCTGACCTTGTCGCTCTCGCGCGGGCAATTCTTTATGATCCACGTTGGCCATGGCATGCCGCGGCCCATTTCGGGGAGACCGTGCGAGCTCCCGATCAATATCTCAGGAGCCAACCAAGACAGTATCGGGACCTATTTGGTTCACCTGTCAGGTGATGTGTTGGCATAAATACGATCCAGGCAGCCTAAGCGGGACTCGAGAAATCTGACAAAAGAAACCCCGCCGCAGGCCGCAGCGGGGTCGAAGGAGGTCATCTCAAGCAATTCGACGGTATCATCGTCGTCGCTTACGGTAACCCATTATTTAGAAATTGCTCATGTAATCCAGGGCCAGCAATCGCCGAATATAACGCCTCGTGAGCGGCCAACCAGGGCCTCATCGCTGAAGACCGCGCGCATCGCGGCCGTCCCGAACATATGAACAGCAGAGAGTCGGAAACCGTGCTTGACATATTTAGTCCTCCACTATTGTCCGAACAAAACGTTTTGTACGAACAAGGTCAGGTCGACTTGTCTGCTCCCCCTGCGCCGCCTATAACATCCAGTAAAGATGGAGATTTTCGGCGAATGAAGGCAAGCAAGCGTTATGCGGAGATCGCTCAACAGCTGTCTCTCGACATCGCAAATGGCGTCTATCCGTTGGGGTCGACCCTACCCAGCGAGCCCGTCTTGGCCGAAGCATTGGGCGTCAGCCGCTCGACGGTCCGCGCCGCGCTTGGCGAATTGCAGAAACTCGGCATGGTGTCACGGCGACCGAGCCTCGGCACGCGCATCGAGGCATCTGAGCCGTTGACATCGGGTGAACGCTTTTCGCAGACCTTCAGCTCGATCGAGGCCATCGTTCAATATGCTGCCATTACGCTGCGGGACGGCCTGACGTTTGAGCAGATTGTGCTGGATGATAGTCTCGCGACCCGCCTGCAGACCAATCCCGGTTCGAAGTGGCTAAAGATCTCCTACCGCCGCGTCGACAAGCTTGTGAACACCGCACCGCCCATCTGCTGGACCGACGTGTACGTCGACAGGCGATATGCAAGTTTCGTGTCGGACCGCATGGCGCTGCACGTGGGAGCGGTCTCAGAACTGGTCGAGGAGGCGGCGGGCCGGCCTATCTCGCAGGTGGAGCAAGCACTTCGCGGCGTCGGCGTTCCGGCCCAATATGCCGAAGCGTTGAAGGCGCCAGTCGACGGCCACGCGCTGGAAATCACCCGCCGCTATTTCCTGGGAACCAGCGAACTCGTGCTCGCTTCAATCAGCATCCATCCGGGCGACCGCTTCACCTATGTTTCGAGGCTAATGCGGCATCCGTAACCGCAACGCACCGGATCTGCGTTCATCATGGCTGGAGCGCGTTCTCTCCGGTCGACTATGGGTTCGCTGGAGTGTTATCGCTAGCGTGCCGGATGATCGTTTATAATCAGTCTCGTGACACGTCGAACACTGCCTCGATCTCAACCGGAATATCGCTCGGCAGCGATCCCGCGCCCATCGCTATGCGAGTATGTGTAGCCTGAGCTCTCCGCGAAATTGGAGCAAGAGCTTAAACAGTTGATGCCAGAGATTTGGGGAGCTGATCTGAGCAATCTGAAGATAGTCGGCGATGATGCCGGCCGGCAATATGCGTTGTATCGGAGAGGTTGCTATTCAATTCATGTCGGAAAAGTTGGCACTTCGCTGGCGAGATCGTTAGCGATGTCCCTCCCCAGCTCGAAGCGCGCCTTTCAGGGCACTGGCTGAAGGCGACAACGGGCATACATAGCGAGAAGAGTATGCACAGGAGGGAAAATAAGAGAAGTTGAAGTCAAGCAGCAACGTGCCGTCCGGCGGGACATTTCCCAGATCCGAGCTCTTGTCTGGGTCAAGTCGCTCGTATTTTGACAAGCCATGCCTGATCAGCAGCACATCGACCGGCAGTCCGGCGGCCTTGCGGGTGATATTCCAAAGCGCTTGGTCGATCGCGGTAATTGCCGCAAGCCCGAGCGCATCGCGCCTGCGTGTCAAGACGCAACGCAGGATCATGTTGCGGCGCCTGACCTAGGCTCTCTTCCGCATCATGAACATCAGGAATGGCGCACCGATCATCGCGGAAACCAGTCCGGCCGGGATTTGATAGGGCGATACGAGCGAGCGTCCCAGGAAATCGGCAGCCACCATGAGTGCGCCGCCGATCAGGGCTGCGCCGATCATCTGCGGCAATGCACGCGTCAGGCCCGCCTCCCGTGCCAGATGCGGCCCCATCAATCCTACGAATGACAGGGGTCCGACAGTGAGCGTTGCCGCGCCCGTCATCAGGCCCGCCAATGCGAAGAGAACAAGTCTTGATCGCGCCAATGATATGCCGACGGCTGATGTTGGTGACGGCCCGAGTGGGAGGATATCGAGCCAGCGTCGGGTAAAGAACGCGATGGTCATCAACACGATACCGATGCCTATTTCCGCGAGGGCCGTCGGCCCGTCGACGAGATAGGTCGAGCCGCTCATCCATCGCATGAGAAGTGCGGCTCTTGGATCGCCGGTGGAGCTCAAGACGCCGACGACTGCATCGACCATCGCGCTCAGCGCGATCCCGGCAAGCAGGACGCGCTCGGGAGAAAAGCCGGATCGGCGCGAGCTCAAGAAAATGACGGCAAGCACACCGATCGCGCCGGCGACCGCGAAGGTAAACTGGCCAAACAGGCCCGGCGCGACGGCAAACAGTCCGATCGCAACGCCGAATGTCGATCCAGCGCTGATGCCGAGAACCTCGGGGCTCGACATTTCGTTGCCGGTGAGCCGTTGGAGGATCGAACCTGCGACCGCGAGCATCGCGCCTGAGGCCAAAGCCGCAAAAACCTTTGGCGCTCGGATGGCGAGGATGTCCGATGACGTATCGCCGGAAAGAATTGAAAGGCTGCCATCAATACCGCGTCCCACGATCATGCTCACGCCAACGGCCAGAAGCAGTCCAACCGCGACAAAGGCGATCGATGTCGCTGCGCTGGTACGCCGGGGTCTGTTCCAGACGGCGGACTGCTGGATCCGGTGGCGGATTTTCAGCCGGGGTAAAAGCGCCAACAGCAGGGGGGATCCGAATATCGCGGTGACCGCGCCCGTCGGTAGGAAGTCCCCAAGCCCACCCGCAACCAGCTGGAGCACAGCGTCGGCACAGAAAAGAAGGCTGCCGCCGATCAGTGGAGACCAGAAGATCAACTGTCCGGGACGCCGCGCGCCCGACAGTCGCGAGAGCGTCGGCGCGACCAGACCAATAAAGCTGATCACACCTATGGCACTGGTGACGAAGGCGGAAAGGGCCACGGCGCAGCCGATGGCGATGACACGAAGCCGGCCCACCCGGACGCCGAGGGAGACTGAACTGTTGTCGCCGAGATCTAGCAGGGACAATGGCCTCACGATCAAGGCGCAAATAACCGTCACCACCGCCATCTTCCAGAACAAGGACAACGGTATGACCCAGCTCTGCTGAGAAAGTGACCCGCTTCCCCAAATGAAGAGGCTCGCAAGGTAGCGCTGATTGAGATAGGTCAGGATGGCCGAGAGGCCGCCGCACCATAGACTAAGCACCAGCCCTGACAGCACGAGGGAATAGGGCGAAAACCCACGCCGCGCGCCAAGGGTGAGAACAATCGCTGCGGCGGCCGCGCTCCCAGCCAAGGCGACGAGATCGCGATTGGTTCCAAGCAGTCCCGGGATGAAGAGCGACGCTACCACCAAGGTGAGGTTGGCGCCCGCAGATACGCCAAGCGTTGTCGGATCTGCGAGAGGATTTCGCAACACCTGCTGGAACAGCGCACCCGCCAAGGCAAGTGCCGCGCCCGCGAGGATCGCTGTCGCAAGACGGGGTAGGGTCGAGTAATAGAGCACCAGCCGTGTCGCATCGTAGCTTGCCTCGGAAGGCGCCCTCAGGGAAGGGGTGACGAGCAACAGGGATGCGGAGCCTCCAACGATGAGAAAAATGATGACCACGAGTGCCGGCCCGACAACGTCTCGACGGGAAATCTTCATGCGTCGCGCTCCAGGAGATCAGTCAGAAGACCAGCAAATCGGATGGCTTCATTCACCATCCCGAACATCAGGGCCGCGGGAAGGATCGATAGGTGTCCGGGACGAGCAAATGGAAGCCGGTTCCATAGAGGGCTTTCCGCAAGTTTGGGAAGGACGTCTGGCGGGACGGGATCGAAGGCCACGAGCCGGGCATCCGGGTCGGTTATCTTGGCGAGATCTTCGATGCCAATGGTTTCGAACCCCCAATAGTTCGATTCCCTCGTCCATGCGTTCCTGACGCCCAGCCGCTCGAACACACCATGAAACAGTCCGGGGTTTGAATAGACGCGGACGTGACGCGCGTCCATGAAGTTCACCAAGGCGATCGGCGGGATGTTTTTCCCTGCCAGTCGCTCGCGGCAACGATCAAGGAACGCCTCTGAACGCGCCAGGAATGCCTCACCTTCCTTCTCCCGTCCAATTTCCACCGAAAGCTTGCGCGTCCCCGATATCGCCGACTGAAGAGCAGGTCCACTATCAGGCGTGAATATCTCCAGGCGCACGATCCTTCCATAAGGCTTCAGCCTGGGCAGCAATTCGTCGAGGTAGGGCGTCGTCAAGATGATATCGGGTTTCAGTTGGAGCAGGATCTCGAAATTCACCTCGAAGGAGCTGCCGATATCGACGACGGAACCCGGCATTGCAGGCTCGACCACCCACCGACCCCAGTCCGCGAGATCGGAAATGCCGACCGGCGGTAGGCCGAGTGACAGAAGCGTCGATGACAGGCCATAGTCAAGACTGACGATTCTTTGGTCCGGCGCTTGAGCGAATACCGGCGTGGACGTGGCTGCCATCGCAGCCGCATATTGCAGGAAGGTCCTTCGCGAGATGGGCATCAAACCACCGGGCCTAGCAGGCATAGGCAAGTGGGTGGTTCAAATTGGGCGCGGCGATAACGTTCATGTCGATCCCATAAATGTCATGTAGCGTCTCGGGCACGAGTATGTCGGCCGGCGTGCCGCTGGCAACCACGTGACCGTGGTTCAGAGCATGGATCCGATCACAGAAGCGCGCTGCCATGTTGATATCGTGAAGGACGATCACCACGCTTCGCCCGCCTTCATGTGCCAGACGCCGGACGAGCGAAAGAACCTCGATCTGGTGGGCGATGTCGAGTGCCGCGGTGGGTTCGTCGAGGAGCAGACAGCGAGCATCCTGAGCGACCAGCATCGCGATCCAGGCGCGTTGCCGTTCGCCACCGGACAGGGTGCCGACGAGGCGTTCGGCAAGCATCCCTAGGTGTGTTGCTGCAAGGGCGGCATCGACCTTGCTCTTGTCGATTTCGGAAAAACGACCGAGGGCGCCATGCCATGGATAACGCCCGCAACCGACAAGCTCGCGAACTGTCATCTCAAGACCCGTGCTCAGATCCTGCGGCAAATAAGCGACCGCTCGCGCAAAGTCGCGGTCGCCATAGTGATCCAGTGCCTGGCCGCTACAGGTAACAGTTCCTGAGGTGGGCGACTGTTGGCGCCCAAGAATCTTCAAGAGGCTGGATTTGCCTGATCCATTGTGCCCGACCAGAGCCACGACTTCGCCTGCGGGGAATTCAAGGCTGACGTTGGACAGGATGATGTTGTCCTGGATGGAGAGCCCAACGCCTCTGACGTCGAACGCCGCTACCATTTGGGTGACCGCTTGCGCGGGTTCTAGCGAGGTCAAGGTGTTTCCCCTTTTCACTGACTATCGGGCCGACGGTTGATTGTCGTCCGCACGGCCGCTCTCAAACGCGATACCAACGGCTCGATTGACAGCTGGTCCGAGCACGGACATGTGCGTCTGTCCCGCGAAGAGCTCGAACCGCGTCTGAATACCCGTGGCGGGATCATGCAGCCGATCCGCCATTTCCCGTGCGAGCGCGACCGTGCGTTCGGTCTTGCGTTTTTCCGCGCGGGATGCAGCGTCGTCGTTGCGATACTGGAAGGGGGCGAGCTCATCGCCTTCGTACTCGCCGGCCGACAAATGAAGGAAGACGGGTGGGCCAACGATGGGCTGCCGCGCGGCCTCGTTGTTCAGGATTTCGCTTGCCTCCCAATAGATCGTTGGACTTGCGGCAATCCAGTTGGTGAAAAGGCTCGGCCGTTCGAAAAGGGTATAAAGCGTGAAAAGCCCGCCGAACGAATGGCCGAACAGCGACCTGCGCGTTCGATCGATGCGCGTGATCGCGTCGAGCCGCGGTAAGAGGCGGTGCTCGATGAAGTCGACGAGTCGCCCGGTCCCGCCAATACGGACCGGCGGTCCTCCCTCGAAATAGGGCGGATAGGATTTGATCGGTGGAGGGCCAAGATCCCAAGCCCGCCGGAAGGCATCATAAGGTTCCTCGCAGGGGTAGCCGATCGCGGCCACAACCCCCCAGTTGACGTTGGTTCCGGTTGGATAAGGGGCTTGCGTCACCAAACTGGCGAAAGCGAAGGGGAATGTCGCATTGCCGTCGGTCGTGACCAAAAGAGGCCAGCCGCCGAAGGGCGGCTCGCCTTTTGGTATGAACAGGAAGATGCGGTATGGGTCGCCACCGTCGGTTGGCTCAAGGTCGAAATGAAATGTTCCGGGCAAGGCGTAGGCTTGATCAGTCATATTCATTCCGATTATCGCTTGGTCGATCGACAAGTGGTTGCAATGCTCGTTACCACTTGAATTTCAGCGATCCCATGACCGTACGACCCTGGCCGGTGTAGCAGTAGCCGTCGGTGCAGACCTGCTCGCGACGATCGGCGAGGTTTGTGGCGCTTACCGACAGCGACAGTCCTTTGAGTTCCGGAGAGCTCACGCCGAAGTCATAGGAAACGACTGCATCCAGATAGCCGACGCCTGCGTTCTTGGCCGTGTTGGAGTCGCTCGTAAAGGAGTCGCTCATCGCGCGAATGCCGCCCCCAATGCTCAGCCCAGGTATGGCGGAGGTCTCCGGCATCGCGTAGTTCACCCACAACGAAGCAACGTGGCGCGGCACCGTCGAAGGGGCATTGCCGATCAAGGTCGCATCGTTATTGCCGGTGATCTCCGCATGGGAGTAGGTGTAGGCGGCAATGAGGCTGATGCCATTGTCGAACTGGGTGCGGCCCTCAAGTTCGAAACCCGTATAGGTGTTTTCTCCTGAATTCTCGGAAAACAGGAAGCTCGAAGCGTATTGGGGCTTGTTCGTCTCGATCAGGCGATAGACGGCGCCGCTCAGTGAGTAGTTCTCGCCTTCTGGCTGGTACTTCACGCCAACCTCGATCTGCCGCCCTTTGGTGGGGTCCAGAACCGAGCCATCTTCCGACAGAGCTGTCGATGGTACGAACGACGTTCCGTAGCTGACATAAGGTGCGATACCATTGTCGAACAGGTAGAGTAGTCCCACCTGGCCGGAAAGAACGCCATCGTCCTTCTCATCCGTCGAGCCGCCGGCGCCCTTTACAGTGGATTCCTGATGCGCCCAGTCATAGCGAAGGCCCGCCACGGCGCGCCAACTGCCGAGTTCCATCTGATCTTGTGCATAAATGCCGGTTTGGGTGAGGCTGCTTCCCGTGAACGAGGTAAGCGCGGGGACTGGCACGATTGAGCCGGGTGTATTCGCCGCGACGCTACCGCTACCCATGGCGAAGTCGGACGAAACCCATGTGTAGTCGAGGCCGCCGAGCAGCGTGTGAGAGACGTCACCGGTATCGAATTCGGCTTCCAGCTGGTTGTCGATCTGATAGCTGCGTAAGTCCTCCGTCACGGCGGTCGTCGGCCAGCCGCCGTCTGTGTTGACCAGGATGCGGTTGAGGTAATGGGCCTTCAGATCCACATCGCCCGCGCGGGCATTCTGGCGGAAGGTCAGGCCGTTCTCGAACTCATGCTCCAGCTGGTACCCTAGCTGATATTGCTCGACCTTCTGGCTGTTGAAGTCCGGATCGGTGTAGAGGAAGACGTCGTTGTCCCGCAGGTAGCTCCAGGCGCTTGCACCTGTCTCGCTCTTTTGCGCCAGTCCATGAACGGTGAAGGTTGTGTCTTCGCTCGGCTTCCAGGTCGCGGATGGCTGCAGCAGATAGCGGTCATCATCAATGTCGTAGCTTCCTTCCCCCGCGCGGGCCAAACCGACCAGACGGTAATCTATTTCGTCGTTGATCGGTCCTCCAAAATCGAAGGCTGCCTGCTTACGGCCGAAGGTGCCGTATTGCAGCTCAATCTCGTGATGTGCTTCATCCAGCGGCAGCTTTGAGATGCGATTGACGATACCGGCGGCGCTCGCCGCGCCGTACATCACAGACACCGGGCCCTTCAGGACTTCAATGCGATCGAGCGTGTAAACTTCCGTCATGAACGAACCGTAGTTCATGATCGGTTGGCGCAGGCCATCGCGGAAGTCGCCGGTGGTGGTGGTCTCGATACCCCGAATATAGATCTGATCGAATCGCGGATCATAACCGAAGGCACCGGTTGTGACGCCCGATGCGTAACGGGCCGCCTGGATCATATCGGTGACCGCACGCTCATCCATTTCCGCGCGCGTGACAACGGAGACGGAGCGTGGCGTCTCGACAAGCGGCGTATCCGTCTTCGTGGCCGATATCGTGCGCTTGGCCACGACCGTGGCATTGTCCTCTTTAATTGACCGAGGATTCGAACCGTTGCCGGTGACGGTGATTTTCTCAAGCTCGGTGCTGCTGCCGTCCTGAGCGAAGGCTGGCCCCACGTTCAGGGCGACGGCAGTCACCACTCCCACGAGCATGGTGGAATTGAGGAGGCCGCGATGCGTGCGAGTTCGTTTGAAAGAAAATGCCATTGCGCGACCCTTCTCGGCAAGCAGAGGCGCCGGCAAATAGCCGACGCAAGACTAAAATTCTCAAGGCGGCAATTTGCGCCGCCGAAAGGCACGTCGCCTTTCCGGCGCATCAATAAAAACATTACTAAACGAGTCAAGATATCGCTGGAGCGTTTATCGCCCTTCCTCGATCTTTTTGCTCGATTTTCACAAGCTATTCGCGGGAGGCCCGAAGCAGTCGACCAAATATTAGACCTGCGGCGAGACGCTGGAGGAGCATGCTCGTGAATGAGCGGAAGGGGATCCAAAATCGACGACCGCGAAAGCCGCGCGGCATTTCCGTATCTCGGCCCGAAACCTTCGGCAAAATCGTTTGCGTAAAGAGGGGAGGGACTGAAAACGAGCGGCTACTTGAAGCCCTCTTCAAGTTGGCACCAGATGGCGAGTAGCGGTTGAGAGGTGCACCGTATCGCGAATGCCTGCCCTGCCTCGACCACGAAAACCGATCCTGCGTCAGCCCTCAACCAAGCTTCACCATCGATGCATATTTCCGAGGGGCTTAGAAGCAGGAAAGCCTTGGAGCGGGCCTGCACGTTATCGGGAAACCGCGTATACGGCTCCATCAGGATCAAACAAATCCGGATGTCTGGTCGAGTTTCAATGCCCGACGGACCGATCAAAATGCTGTGCGCGTGCGCTTTCGAGAAGTTCACGCTCGCAAACGGACCGGAGCGACCGCTTCGCCAGGCAATATATGGGCTCAGCTGAGCGAGTTCAGTGGCCAGGCCTTGGTGGGGAAAGCCGGATGATTGACGAGCGTGGCGCAATGCCGTTTCGAAGGATTGCTTGCGCGACGCCGTTTCCTCGAGATTGAAAATCCCCGTTCGTTCCGTTCGCTGAAGCACCTTTCCCGCGATGAAGCTTGCCGTTGGACAGGCGTTGGAGGAGAGCATTGCCGAGGCAAAGGCATTCAAAAAGCCTTGCAAGGCATCGGGGCGACGCGCTGCGCCGCGCACGACGAGCCTTGCCACCACACCGTCCTTCTCCGTTACAAGAAGGTCCGCGGAGTGGTCGGGTTTCTTACTCATGCGCAAAGATCCACATTTTACCATACGTCAAGGCTGCCCCGGCGGCGACTGGTTGGCGCAAACGGCTATCTTGCCGTCATCCAGAGCAATGAAATTGACACCGCCATTTTCCAGCGCGAACTTCAATTGTGCCGCCGTCGCACGGTGGACATCGTGGCGCCCACCTTCGTAATCGCGAACCGTGCTTCGCGACACACCCGCACGTGCCGACAGCTCGAGCTGTGTCCAGTCCAGAAGACCGCGTGCCGCTCGACAGAGAGCCGGTGACAAAATCCTATGGTCGTAAGCTTGACCCATGTTCGACTATCGCCCATATTGGTTGACATAGATCATATAGGTTAATTTGAGAAAGATTTCTAGGTGGGCACCTAAGGTGCTAAGCCGGGGGATCAGAATTCGAAAAGGATCGATGCATTGGGATAACAGCCGGACCGTTCATGCTCGTTGCGCTGCTGCTTTTGCCGTTCATCGGAAGCATTCTATCGGTCTTTTTCTTGAGGACGGCATCACGTCGTCTGCCCGCTGGTCTTGCTGGTTTCGTCGTCCTCATTTCCCTTTTGCTCACCGCCTTTCTTTACCCGCAAGTCATTGATGGTGGCGTCATTCGCTTTAACGGTGAATGGTTGCCGCAGCTCGGTCTTGATCTGACGCTGCGAATGGACGCGTTTGCGTGGATTTTCACCATGCTGATAACCTCCATCGGCTTTCTGGTGATCCTCTACGCCCGCTATTACATGTCGGAAGACGATCCGGTCCCGCGGTTCTTCTCGTTCCTGCTTGCATTCATGGGTGCAATGATAGGCATTGTCATATCAGGCAATGTCATCCTGCTGTCGGTGTTCTGGGAGCTGACAAGCATCTTCTCTTTCCTGCTGATAAGCTATTGGCACAACAATTCCGCCGCGCGCGATGGCGCGAGAATGGCGCTGACGATCACCGGGATCGGTGGCTTCTCCTTGTTGATCGGCCTGATCCTGCTCGGCAAGATCGTCGGCAGCTACGATCTGGACAAGATCCTGAACTCGGGCGACCTGATCCGAAATCATAGCCTATATGTGCCCGCGCTGATCTTCATTCTGCTTGGAGCTCTGACGAAGAGCGCCCAGTTCCCATTCCATTTCTGGCTGCCCAACGCCATGTCGGCGCCGACGCCCGTGTCGGCGTTCCTGCATTCGGCGACGATGGTGAAGGCGGGTGTCTTCCTGCTCGTGCGTTTCTGGCCCGTCCTGTCGGGAACCTACGAGTGGTTCTGGATCCTAGGCGCCGCGGGCATGATCACCTTGCTGCTGGGCGCCTACTTCGCGATATTCCAGCGCGATCTGAAGGGGCTGCTCGCCTATTCGACAATCAGCCATCTAGGATTGATCACGACACTATTGAGCCTGGGAAGCCCATTGGCGACGGTGGCGGCGATTTTCCACATGCTTAATCACGCGACGTTCAAGGCGTCGCTGTTCATGGCGGCCGGCATCATCGACCACGAGACCGGAACGCGCGACATGCGCAAGCTGAGCGGGCTGTACCGGTTCATGCCGATCACGGCGACGCTTGCCGTCGTCGCCAGCGCCGCCATGGCGGGCGTGCCGCTGCTGAACGGGTTTCTTTCGAAGGAAATGTTCTTCGCGGAAGCGGTCGAGACCCATGCCGATTCCATCCTCGACAGAATTCTACCCTATGTCGCAACGCTCGCCAGCGCCTTCAGCGTGGCCTATTCCCTGCGCTTCATTCACACCGTTTTCTTTGGGCCGCCGCCGACAGACCTGCCGATCGCGCATCCGCACGAGCCGCCGCGCTGGATGCGCTTTCCGATCGAGTTTCTCGTCGTGCTGTGCCTGGTCGTCGGTATCGTGCCTGCACTCTCGATCGGACCATTTCTCCATAGCGCGGTGATCAGCGTTCTGAGAGACGACACGCCTGAATACAGCCTCTCACTGTGGCACGGGATCAATCTTCCGCTGATCATGAGTGTCATCGCGCTGATCGCTGGAACCGCGATATACTGGGCATTGAAAGGTTACCTGTCTCGCTGTGACGATGGACCGCCCTTTATCCGGCGGCTGAAGGGGCAGCGCATTTTCGAGCGAATCCTCGTGGAAGTCTCCTGGCGCTGGGCGCGCGTTGCCGAGCGACGCTTGGGAACACGCAAGTTGCAGCCGCAATTGCGGTGGTTGGTGCTCGCGGGGCTGCTTGCCGGCGCTCTGCCACTTTACTCGCGTGGCTTTGAGCATCGGCCCTTTGCCTATTCCGGCGTCGATCCTGTCTTCGCCGCGCTATGGATGATCGGAGTGTGTCTGGCGATCGGAACCGCCTACACGGCCAAATACCACCGACTGGCCGCGCTGATCATGCTCGGCGGTGTCGGCCTGATCGTCTGCATCACCTTCGTATGGCTTTCGGCACCCGACCTAGCCATCACCCAGCTGTTGGTGGAGATCGTCACCACCGTTCTCATCCTGTTGGGCCTCCGTTGGCTGCCGAAGCGATCCGAAGACATTCGCGAATCCATGACGATCCGCGCCCGGTTCCGGCGCTTCCGCGACTTCGCGCTCGCCGTCATCTGCGGTGTCGCCATGTCGGCAATCGCCTATGCCGTTATGACGATGCCGGTGCCCGACGCGATCGCCAACTATTTCCTCGAGCATGCCTATTCGCTCGGCGGCGGACGAAACGTCGTGAACGTGATCCTGGTGGATTTCCGCGGCTTCGATACACTGGGCGAAATCGCTGTGCTCGGCGTCGTCTCGCTCACCGTCTACGGTCTGCTGCGTCGTTTCCGCCCGGCTGAAGACAGCATGGGGATGCCGGAGCAGCAACAGGTTCAGAATCGCTTCGACGAGGAGCGGCCCGAACGGTCCGCGGGCGACACGGTGCGTGACTACCTGCTCGTGCCATCGGTGATCATGCAGTGGATGTTCCCCGTCATCATCACCTTCTCGGTCTATCTCTTCATGCGCGGGCATGACCTGCCGGGCGGCGGGTTCTCCGCGGGATTGACGCTCTCGATCGCCTTTCTGCTGCAATATCTCGCCGGCGGTACGCGCTGGGCCGAGGACCGCATCCGCATTCTGCCGCTGCGCTGGATGGGCGCGGGGCTGTTGACGGCGGTGTTGACGGGCGCCGGCGCCTGGTTGCTCGGCTATCCGTTCCTGACCTCGCATTCGCGCTATCTCGAGCTGCCCCTGATCGGCAAAATACCGGCGGCGACGGCGCTGCTCTTTGATCTCGGCGTCTTCTCCCTGGTCGTCGGATCGACCGTGCTTATCCTTGTCGCCCTTGCCCACCAATCACTGCGGATCAATCGCTTGCGCACGATCGAAGCGGCCAAATCGGAGGAGCGGTGATGGAACTGGTTCTGTCGATCGCCATCGGCATCATGACGAGCTGCGGGGTCTGGCTTATCCTGCGCCCTCGCACCTATCAGGTGATTATCGGGCTTTCGCTGCTCTCCTACGCCGTCAACCTGTTCATATTCGGCGTCGGCGGCGTGAAGGCCAACGTGCCGCCGATCCTGGGCAATGACGATCCGTCCATTCTCGCCGATCCTGTGCCGCAGGCCCTGGTGCTGACCGCGATCGTCATCGGCTTCGCGACGACGGCGCTGTTTCTCGTCGTCCTCCTGGCGTCGCGCGGGCTGACGGGCAGCGACCATGTCGACGGAAGGAACGAGCCGAAATGAACGGTTGGTCCCATCATCTCATCGTCGCGCCCATCCTAATTCCGCTGATCGCTAGCGCGCTCCTGCTGTTCATCGACGAGCGTCGCCGGGTCGCCAAGGCAATGGTCAGCCTCGCCTCCGCGATCTTGCTTACCGTGATCGCCTTCATCCTATTCAGGATCGAAAGTGGCCCCAACGGCTTCGAGGGCGTTTATCTGGTCGGCAACTGGTCGGCACCCTTCGGCATCGTGCTCGTTCTCGATGGCCTATCAGCCATGATGCTGCTTCTGACCGCGCTGCTTGCCGTGTCGGCACTCGTCTTCTCGCTGGCGCGCTGGCATGCCGTCGGCGCGCATTTCCACAGCATGTTCCAGTTGCTCCTCATGGGGGTCAACGGGGCGTTCCTCACTGGCGACCTCTTCAACCTCTTCGTCTTTTTCGAGGTCATGCTGGCAGCATCCTATGGCCTCCTGCTGCACGGCTCCGGTCCGCTGCGCGTCAAGGCCGGCATGCATTATATCGCCATCAACCTCGTGGCCGCCCTGCTGTTCCTGATCGGCGTCAGCCTCATCTACGGAACCGCCGGAACGCTCAACATGGCCGACCTTGCGGCCCGCATCCCCGAGATCGAGCCTGACCGGCGTATGCTGATGGAGGCCGGCGCCGGCATATTGGGTGTCGTCTTCCTCATCAAGGCCGGCATGTGGCCACTGTGCTTCTGGCTGCCCACCGCCTATAGCGCCGCATCGGCGCCGGTGGCCGGTATCTTCGCGATCATGAGCAAGCTCGGCATCTACGTGATCCTGCGGCTGACAATGCTTTTGTTCGGCGAGGGACCTTCGGCCGGGTTCGGTGCGCCGGTGCTGCTTTATGGCGGCATGGCGACGCTGATCTTCGGGATCGTCGGCGTTCTCGCGTCGCAGGCGCTCGGGCGGCTTGCTGGCTTTTCCGTACTGGTCTCCTCGGGCACGCTGCTGATGGTGCTCGGCATCAACGACGGCGCCGTCTCTTCCGGCGCGCTGCTTTATCTCGTCAGCTCGACACTCACGATCAGCGCCTTCTTCATGCTGATCGAACTCGTCGAGCGCGGCCAGGATGCCGGCGCAAACGTGCTAGCCGTGACCATGGAAGCCTATGGCGAGGCCGACGACGAGCCTGAAAACGAGAAAGAGGGCGTGACCATGCCCGGCACCATGGCCGTTTTGGGCATCTGCTTCGCCGCCTGCGGCATCCTCCTGTCCGGCCTCCCGCCGCTCTCGGGCTTCGTCGCCAAGTTCGCCATGCTCTCGGCGATGATGGGCACCGGCTCCATCGGCGTGCCGCCCACGGCCGCGATCTGGGCTCTGGTCGTTCTTGTCATTCTCTCGGGCATCGCCGCATTGATTTCCATGACGCGCGTCGGCATCCGCACCTTCTGGAGCTCGATCGAGGGAACGGTTCCCCGCGTGCTGGTCATCGAGATCGTGCCGGTGATGTTCCTCTTGGCCCTGACGCTCGCACTCACCGTGCGGGCCGGGCCGGCGATGCAGTACATGGACACGACGATCCGTACACTGAGCAAGCCGTCCATCTATATCGACGCGGTCAACAACGCGCTTCCGATCAAGGGCGTCAAAGCTGGAACGGAGGGCGAGTGATGCTTCCCTATCCCATTCTCGCGACGTGCCTTCTCATCATGTGGCTGCTGCTCAACGGCTTCACCCTTGGCCATTTCATTCTCGGCCTAATCGTCGCGGTCTTCGCGGGCTGGGCGATGGCATCCTTGCAGCCGGAACCGATACGGGTGAAGAAATGGTACCTGCTCCCTAAGCTCTTCGGCCTAGTGTTCCGTGATATCGTCAAGTCGAACATCGACGTCGCGTGGATCATCCTGCGCAGCGGCAAACGTCGGCACAATCCCGGTTTTATCACCGTCCATCTCGAACTCCGCAGCCAGTTCGCGCTCGCCGTGTTAGCCGTCATCCTGACGAGCACGCCGGGGTCCGCCTGGCTGGAATATGATTCCAACGATCATTCGGTGCTGCTGCACGTTCTCGACATCCAGAACGAAGCCGTATGGCGCGATACGATCAAGAACCGCTACGAAGCGCTGTTGCTGGAGATATTCGCATGAGTGCAATCATCCTCTTCACGGCCGTTTCGGTCGCCCAGATCATGCTCGTCGCCGCCATGGCCATCGTCTCGATCCGCATGTTCGTCGGGCCCCGCGCGCAGGACCGGATCCTAGGCCTCGACACGTTCTACATCAATGCCATGCTGCTTCTGGTGACATTCGGCGTCGGAACGGGACGGGTGGTGTATTTCGAGGCTGCTCTGGTCATCGGCATGATCGGCTTCGTTGCGACCGTCGCGCTGGCGAAATTCCTTATGCGCGGAGAGGTGATCGAATGATGCACCCGGCTATGGATATGCCTGTTTGGGTGGCGGCGCTGGTCGCCTTCTTTCTCGTGCTCGGCGCCCTTCTGGCGCTGATTGGCGCGATCGGATTTCTGCGTCTGCCAAGCTTCTACCAACGCATTCACGCGCCCACCCTCGGGACTAGCTGGGGAATTGGTGGCGTCATGCTCGGCTCGATGATCTTCTTTTCCGTGGCGTCGTCGCGATTGGCGATCCACGAGATTCTGATCGGCATTTTCGTGACGGTAACGACACCCATCACGCTGATGATGCTGGCGCGCGCTGCCTTGCACCGGGATCGCGCCGAGGCAAATGGAGAGGCGCCTCCAAAGCACAACCCGGAGCACAGATAGGAGCTTGTCGGCCACCTGACTGGTTGGGGTCGTGATGTTAAACTCCGCGAGACCGTCATGCCAGCCGATGTGGATGCGCGTTCACCGTCGGGCGATCCCACAAGAGCAGCTTTGCCCGCAACCCGAATTCTGTTTGGATGTTGGTGTCACTTCACATATATCGATATCAGTGTCATCACTAAAGCCGAGGTGATATCGATGCCGGCCGTAACGATCCGCATTCTTCCTGATGAAACACATCGCGCTTTGCGCGTGCGCGCGGCTCACAATGGCCGCGGCACGGAGGCTGAAATCCGCGACATTATCGAGGCCGCGGCTCGCCCTTCTCAGGGCGTAAAGCTTGGTTCTCTGTTGCTGGGCATTGGTCGCAATGCAGAGCTCTCCAATGCGGATGTCGAAGCCCTGCAGCGGACACGTGATGATACGCCTGCCGAACATATGACTTTCGAATGATCCTTCTAAACACCAATGTGATATCCGAACGCCGGCGGAAGCCGGTGGCCTGTCGCATGCACTGCGGCGGATGGCGGGGATTGCAGATTTTCGCTACAGTTCCGAGCAGTATTACATGCATGTCGACCCGTCGAACGATGTGCTGGCGACGACGACCTTTACCGGTGAACATGCTTATTGGATCGATGGCGTCACCATGCCTGTTGTCTGGAAGCGCATGTATGGCAAAGGCCGCGTTTTCTACTCGTCGCTTGGCCATGCTGCCAAGGAATTCGATGTGCCGCAGATGTATGAAATCTTCAGGCGCGGTGCTCTCTGGGCCGCGCGGTAACACTTACCTCAGAACGGGCGGGATTTCGGACACGTTTGGCTCAAAGTTTCCGAGCTCAATGAGCTCGAACATCCGTGTCAGCATTGCCGGCACATCCTGGCGGACCATCTCGATGTTGTCGCCGAGGAGGGCGACGAGAGGGTCGTAGTCGAAGCAGCCGAGGGCGAATTCCTGTTCGCTGACAGGTCCGGCGAGCCGCACCCAGCGCAGCACACCTTCGAGTGTAATCGTCGAATTGACGAACATGCCTCTCGAAAACGGCAAACCGCTTGCGGCGCGCTCTTGGAGCGCGCTTTGCGCCTTTTCGGGGGCGTAGCCACAGGCGATGACCCTGTGGTCCTCAAGGTCGATGCCGTGATCCGCATGTGCCTGGCGAAAGCCCCTCAAGCGTTCCATCGTGTTGTGATCGCCACCGCGTCCGCCAACGAACATCAGAGGCTCCATGGCGCCAAATCTTTGTTGGCAACTGACGAGAATTCTTCGCGTCAGCTCCCGGGCGCCTGCGAAATTGTCGGAAATGACTGAAGGAGCGAGTGTGCCGGGCAGATCGAGGTTGATCGTGCGCACGCCGGCGGCGGCGCAAAGCTCGGTGATCCTGTCTGGGTCGGTCGCACCTGTCGCGATCACGCAGTCCACCTGATACGAAAGCATCGTTCGAGCGGCCTCGATCTCAAGCGCGGGGTCGCGTCGCGTGCAGGTGATGAGCGGGAAGAGGCCCTTGTCACGCGCCATCGTCTCGAAGAGCTCGACGATCGAACCGAAATACCGGTTGTCGTACTTGGGAACGATCATCCCAATGATGTGCGACTTCTCGCGACGCAGGAGACTTGCCTGCATGTTGAGCGCGTAACCCTGCTCTTCGGCTATGCGCGTTATCTTCTCCGCAAGCTGCTTGCTGATGCGCCGCTTCTTCCAGTTTCCGTTCAAGACAGCGCTGACCGCGCTCGCGGATGTGCCCGCGAGTTCCGCAAGGTCGTAGATCGTTGTTCGCTTCTGCTGCCTGTCCAGACTCAAAATTCTCATCTCCTGTATCGGGCGCTAACTTGACATCAAACCAGAGAAGTGGCAAATCTTGCTTCATCGATTGAGCAAGTGCGCTCAATCGATGATACGTGTCAGCTAGGAGGCTGGCACCGGGAGGTGATTTCGCAGCTATTGGTGGTCCTCTTTGCCGTGCGGCTCTCGTCGAGCCGCGGCTTGAGGCGATGACGCATCGCGCATCAGGCCGATGTTGCGGCAATGGCCGAACCTTGCCGTTGGTCAATTAAGGAGGAGAACATGACCTATCGCAAACTTTCCCTGATGTCGGCGACCATGCTGATGGCGCTCGGCGGAGCAGCATTCGCCCAGGAAGCGTCCACGGTGGCGTTCCTGATGCCCGATCAGGCATCAACCCGCTACGAGCAGCACGATTTTCCGGGCTTCAAGGCGGAAATGGAAAAACTGTGCGCCAAGTGTACTGTCGTCTACCAGAACGCCAATGGCGACGCGTCGCTGCAGCAGCAACAGTTCAACTCGGTGATTGCGCAGGGAGCCAAGGTCGTGGTCCTCGATCCGGTCGACTCGGCCGCCGCCGCGGGCCTCGTGGAACTCGCCCAGTCCCAGGACGTCAAGGTCATCGCTTATGACCGTCCGATCCCGGACAAGCCTGCCGATTTCTACGTTTCCTTCGACAATGAAGGTATCGGCTACGCGATTGCCAAGTCGCTTGTCGAGCATCTGAAGAAGTCGGGTGTGCCTGACGGAGCCGGCGTGCTTGAGATCAACGGCTCCCCGACCGATGCGGCCGCCGGCCTTATTCGCGACGGCATCCATCGCGGACTTAAGGAATCCAAGTACAAGACGCTTGCCGAATTCGACACGCCGGAATGGGCGCCGCCGAAGGCGCAGGAATGGGCCGCCGGCCAGATCACGCGCTTCGGCGCCGATATCAAGGGCGTGGTCGCCGCCAATGACGGCACCGGCGGTGGTGCGATCGCCGCGTTCAAGGCGGCGGGCGTCAACCCCGTTCCGCCGGTCACCGGCAACGACGCGACGATCGCGGCACTGCAGCTCATCATCTCGGGCGACCAGTACAACACGATCTCCAAGCCTTCCGAGATCGTAGCGGCGGCGGCCGCGCAGGTCGCTGTCCAGCTCATCAAGGGCGAGAAGCCGGAAGCCAAGACGACGCTTTACAACACGCCGTCGCAGCTCTTCATCCCGGCCGTCGTCACCGCCGAAAACATCAAGGCGGAAATCTTCGACAAGAAGATCCAGACGGCTGAGCAGATCTGCACCGGCGAATATGCCGAGGGCTGCAAGAAGCTCGGCATCGGCAACTAAAAGCCGATCCGCCATTCCGGCCGCACCGCGTGCGGCCGGTTTCTCAAGGACGTACAAAGGCCCTCAGCCATGAGCACCACAGCAAGCAATGTACCGGAGCGCGGGCAGCCCATCCTGCGACTACGAAACGTGTCGAAGAATTTCGGTGCCGTCTCGGCGCTGACCGATATCGAACTGGACGTCAAGGCGGGCGAAGTCGTGGCCCTGGTGGGAGACAACGGCGCCGGCAAGTCGACGCTAGTCAAGGTTCTCGCGGGCGTTCACCAGCCATCGTCCGGCTCGATCGAGTTCTGCGGCCAGAGTGTATCGCTCGACAGCCCCGGCAAGGCGCTGGAACTCGGCATCGCCACCGTCTTCCAGGATCTGGCGCTCTGCGAGAACCTCGACGTCGTCGCCAACCTGTTCCTCGGGCATGAGCTCTCGCCGTGGTCGCTCGACGAGGTGGCGATGGAGGTCCGAGCCTGGACACTGCTTCGGGAGCTGGCCGCGCGCATCCCATCCGTCAGGGAGCCGATCGCCTCTCTGTCCGGCGGTCAACGCCAGACGGTAGCGATTGCAAGGTCGCTCCTCCTCAATCCGAAGATCATCATGCTCGACGAGCCGACGGCCGCACTCGGCGTCGCGCAGACCGCCGAGGTGCTCAATCTGATCGAGCGGGTCCGTGATCGCGGCCTGGGCGTCATCATCATCAGCCACAACATGGAAGACGTCCGCGCCGTAGCCGATCGCATCGTCGTATTGCGGCTGGGCCGAAACAACGGCGTCTTCACGCCAGATGCCTCCAACCAGGAACTCGTGGCCTCGATCACGGGTGCCACGGAAAATTCCGTCTCGCGCCGCATCGAGCGCAAGACAGGCACGGCGCAGGAAAACAGCGGGAGACCGGCATGAGCCAGAAACCATCCGATACAACACTCGCACCCGCCACGACGCTCGATCGCAGCGACGAACGCGTCCGCCATGACGACAGCATGATGGCGATGGTCGGCGCTTTTATCGATCGCGTCAAATCCGGCGATTTGGGCATGCTTCCCGTCGCGGTCGGGTTGATCGTCATCTCGACGGTCTTCTCGCTTCTCAATCCGGTGTTCCTCGCGCCCAACAACCTCGTCAACCTGCTCTTCGACTGCGCGACCGTCGGCATCATTTCACTCGGCATCGTCTGCGTGCTGATGCTCGGCGAGATCGATCTCTCCGTTGGCTCGATGAGCGGCCTGTCATCCGCCATTCTCGGGGTTCTCTGGGTGAACAACGGCCTCCCGTTTGTCGTCGCGATCATCGCGGCCATCGCGGCCGGCGCGGTCATCGGGACCGTCTACGCCGTGCTTTACAATCGGCTGGGAATGCCAAGCTTCGTGGCGACGCTTGCCGGCCTGCTGGCGCTGCTCGGCATGCAGCTTTACATCCTAGGCCCGAGTGGCAGCATCAACCTTCCCTATGCTTCCCCGCTCGTCCGCTTCGGCCAGATCCTGGTGATGCCCGATTGGCTGTCTTATCTGCTCGCTCTCATTCCAGGCGCCGTGATCATCGCCAAGGGCCTGCGGACACGCCAGCAACGCGCTGCCGTCAACCTATCGTCGCAGCCCTTCGCGGCGACAGCCATCAAGGCCGTCGTGCTGACCGCGGCACTCGAATTCGCCGTCTACTATCTCAACCTCGGTCGCGGCATTCCGTGGATGTTCGGCCTGTTCGTCGCCATCGCGGTGGTCTTGAACTACGGCCTGACGCGTACCCAATGGGGACGCTCGATGTTCGCGGTCGGCGGCAATCGCGAAGCCGCGCGGCGCGCCGGCATCAATGTTCGCCGCATCTATCTGAGCGCCTTCGTGCTTTGCTCGACGCTTGCCACCATCGGCGGCATTTTGTCAGCCTCGCGTCTTGCCTCATCGAGCCAGCAGGCCGGCACTGGTGACGTCAACCTCAACGCCATCGCCGCCGCCGTGATCGGTGGGACGAGCCTCTTCGGCGGCCGTGGCAGCGCCTATTCCGCGCTGCTCGGGATCATCGTCATCCAGGCGATCTCCAACGGCCTGACCCTGCTCAACCTCAGCTCGTCGTTGCGCTACATGATCACGGGCGGCGTTCTCGCCATTGCCGTCATCGTCGACTCGCTCGCCCGTCGTTCCCGCGTCAGCCACGGACGCGCCTGATCAAACTTCTAGGAGTAAATTCATGACCGACCTCATGAAAGGCAAAGTCGCCGCCATCACCGGCTCGGCTTCCGGCATCGGCCTCGAATGCGCCCGCACATTGCACGCCGAAGGCGCGACCGTCGTTCTCATCGACCGCGCCAAGGACAGACTGGACGAAATCTGCGCGGAGTTCGGCGAGCGCGCATTCCCTCTCGTCGTCGATCTTCTCGACGGCAAGCAACTCTCTGGCATCCTTCCCAGGATTTTGGAGATCGCTGGTGGGCTCGACATTTTCCACGCTAATGCCGGCGCCTATATCGGCGGGCAGGTCGCCGAAGGCGATCCCGATGCCTGGGACAGGATGCTGAACCTCAACATCAACGCAGCCTTCCGCTCCGTTCATGCCGTGTTGCCGCACATGATCGCCCAGAAGTCGGGCGACATCCTGTTCACCAGCTCGATCGCCGGTGTCGTGCCGGTTGTCTGGGAACCGATCTACACCGCCTCGAAATTCGCGGTGCAGGCATTCGTGCATTCGACACGCCGCCAGGTCGCGCAACACGGCGTACGCGTCGGCGCTGTCCTGCCGGGTCCGGTCGTGACCGCGCTGCTTGATGACTGGCCGAAGGCGAAGATGGAGGAAGCGCTTGCCAATGGCAGCCTGATGCAGCCAAGGGAAGTCGCCGACTGCGTGCTCTTCATGCTATCGCGGCCGCGCAACGTGACCATTCGTGACCTCGTGATCCTCCCCAACAGCGTCGACCTCTAGAGACCGTGATCTCCGCGCGATGCGCGGGCATCAGCCATTCATGCCAGAAAGATGAGAGACCATGAGCGACGAAGTCCAAACACCGCGCTACGTGATCGGCGTTGACGTCGGCACCGGAAGCGCTCGCGCGGGGGTGTTCGATCTCGGCGGACGGATGCTGGCTTCGGCCAAGCGCGACATCACGCTTTACCGCGAGGCGGGATCGATCGTCGAACAGTCGAGCAACGAGATCTGGCGGGCGGTCCGCGACGCCGTGCGTCAGTCCGTTCAAGATGCAGGCGTAAGCCCGGAGACCGTCGTCGGACTGGGCTTCGACGCGACATGCTCGCTCGTCGTCCTCGGTGACCAGGGCAAGCCCTTGCCGGTCGGCCCATCGGAGGATCCCGACCGCAACATCATCGTCTGGATGGATCACCGGGCGGTTTCGCAGGCGGAGCGGATCAATGCGCTCGGCCATGAGGTCCTGCGCTATGTCGGCGGGCGCATCTCTCCCGAGATGGAGACGCCCAAGCTGCTGTGGCTGAAGGAGAATCGGCCTGACGTGTTCGACGCGGCGTGGCAATTCCTCGATCTCGCCGATTACCTGACCTGGCGCGCCACCGGCGACCTCTCGCGCTCCACCTGCACCGTCACCTGCAAGTGGACCTATCTCGCGCACGAGAAACGCTGGGATCCGACATATTTCGAGGAAGTCGGCCTCGGCGCGCTGGCGGATGAAGGCTTTGCCCGCATCGGCCAGACGATTGTCGAACCAGGCTCGGCGCTTGGTGGCGGCCTGACGCCGGCTGCGGCGGCGGAACTCGGTCTGTTGCCGGGGACGGCGGTTGCCGCCGGACTGATCGATGCCCATGCCGGCGGGATCGGGACGGTCGGCTTCGGGGACGGACCGACGGCGAACCTCGGCTATGTCTTCGGCACCTCATCCTGCACGATGACATCAACAGTCGAACCGGCCTTCGTGCAGGGCGTATGGGGACCCTACTATTCCGCGATGGTTCCTGGGCTTTGGCTCAATGAAGGCGGCCAGAGTGCCGCGGGTGCTGCGATCGAACAGCTTCTCTCCTTTCATCCTGCCGCGGCGGAAGCGACGCAAATTGCAAAGGACAAAGGCCAACCGCTTCCCATCATGCTTGCCGACCTCGCCGCCAGCACAGCGGGAACCGATGCCGCCTCGCTCGTGACAGGCCTTCACGTCGTCCCTGAATTCCTGGGTAACCGCGCACCGCTGGCCGATCCGCACGCCCGCGCGCTGATCGCGGGCCTTGGCATGGAACGCGATATCGACAGCCTTGTCCGGCTGTACGTGGCGGGGCTCTATGGCATCGGTTATGGGCTCAGGCAGATCATCGACGCACAAGCGCAGGCGGGTGTCGAGATCGATACGGTCGTCATCAGCGGCGGGGCCGGGCAGCAGGCTTTCGTTCGTCAGCTTTTGGCGGATGCCTGTGGCAAGCCTATTGTCGCGACGTCAGCCGATGAACCGGTGTTGCTAGGCGCGGCTATCCTTGGCGCGGTCGCCAGTGGCCGTTACCGCGATGTTCGCGACGCGATGAGCATGCTGACGATGGTCGACGGAACGTTCACGCCATCCGCGGGCCCGGCCGCCGATATTCACCTGCGGAGATATGACGCTTTCAAGCTGTTGCAGCAGTTGGGGCAGCAAGTGCGTGATTGCTGATCAAGGATAGGCCTTCGCCCCATCCGTCGCGCTTTTGCTGGAAGTGCTGGAAGTCCACGGACCGCATCGCAGGCGAAAGCATGTCGCGGGCAGGTGCTGCGCGATATCGGC
Organism: Rhizobium sp. O111; assembly: GCF_055616315.1. Lineage (NCBI taxonomy): Bacteria > Pseudomonadati > Pseudomonadota > Alphaproteobacteria > Hyphomicrobiales > Rhizobiaceae > Rhizobium > Rhizobium sp. O111. The sequence continues at coordinate 248,371 of NZ_JBSHXL010000003.1, forward strand.
CTTGCGCCAGATGTCTTGCGGATCCGGTATCTTCATCTTAAACCGGGCATCTGCCGATCACGGCGCGTTGTGAGCGGCAAAATGGCTGACGAGCCACGGATGAGTGATTGCCCACCCGCCGGATGACCTGATGAGCGACCTGTTTGACACTGCTGGACGGATGAATCCGCAACCTCTTGCCGCGGCGCTGAGGCCAGCGACGCTCGACGACATCATTGGCCAGGAAGCTGTTGTTGCTCCTGGCTCCATCCTGCGCCGGCGTATCGCGGCCGGCCGGCTGGGAAGCATCATACTCTACGGTCCTCCCGGCCTCGGCAAGACGTCGATCGCCCGCGCCGTCGGCAACATGCTTGGCAAGACGTTCCGACCTCTCAATGCGACACGGGCGGGCGTTGCCGATATCCGCCGGATCGCCGACGGCGCCCGCATCCATCCAACCCTGATTTTCGTCGATGAGGTTCAACGCTTCTCGGCGACCCAAACCGACGATCTTCTGGCGCTTTGCGAAGAGGGGCTCGTCGACTTCATCGGCGCCACGACTGGCAATCCGTTCCATGTCCTGACACCCGCTCTTGTCTCTCGCTCGACGATCATTCGGCTCGAGCCCTTGACGCTTGGTGAAATGGAACAGGTCGTTCGGCGCGGCATCGATCATCTGCACGCGACCGACATTCCGATTGTCCTGACGCCCGATATGGTCCGGCTGATTGCCGGCCGGTCGGGTGGAGACGCCCGCCGAGCTCTCACCACATTGGAGAGCCTGGCCGTCGGTCACGCTGGCGATCAAGACATCGTCATAACAGATGACATGATCAACGAAGCTTACGCGTCTGCCCCCATCAATCACGATCGTTCGGGTGATGCCCATTACGACATCGTCTCGGCCTTCATCAAATCCATGCGCGGTTCGGATCCGGACGCGACGCTCTATTGGCTCGCACGGCTGATCCACGGCGGCGAGGATCCGCGCTACATCGCCCGGCGCATCATGATTCATGCGTCGGAAGATATCGGATTGGCCGATAACTCGGTGCTCCAAACCGCGGTGGCGGCTTCACAGGCGGTCGAGAAAATCGGATATCCGGAAGCGCAGACGATTCTGGCACATGCCGCCCTTCATCTGGCGCGTGCGCCGAAGTCGAGTTCGGCTTCCCGAGGCCTAGGGCTTGCTCTTCAGTACGTCGCCTCGCAGCCCCCGGAAAGCGTCCCGCCGCATTTGCGTGATGCGCATTACAAGGGGGCTGCTTCGCTCGGCCATGTCGGATACCAGTTTCCGCATGATGATGCTCGAGGCTGGGTCGAGCAGACCTATGCGGAAGGGATCCCCCGGGGAGCCTTCTATCAGAGCGACGCGCGCGGCGCATCGACATTTGAAAAACGGGCCGATGAGTTCTGGGAACGTGTCACCGGGATGCCGCCCGTTCGTCGCTGAGGTCGTTCGTCCCGTAGATCGCCGCGTGCCCGCGCACGGCGGACTGAGAACGCCTGGGCTGAACGGGCAGATCACGGGATGTTGGCGTATAAAAGGGAGCGTTGGGAGGGGAGGAACGGCTCCCTTTAACCTGTCAGAAACTCGCCTTGAGGGATGCCATGACGTTGATCGGCCTCCCCGCGTAGTTTCTGTTATGCCCGCCCTGGTTTCGATGTAGCGTTGGTCGGTCAGGTTGCGACCGATAAGCGAGAAATCCAGATGCTCGTTGACCTTGTAGGCGAGTGACGCATCCAGGGTGTAGCCATCGACGAAGAAGCCGTTTTCCAGGTCGCCGGGGCGTTCGCCCGTGGCGGTGATACCGGTGCCCCGCTTCACCTTCGAGCTTGCCGGTCTGGAACTCCTCGGTCGTGGACGATCAACCGCTAACAGAAAACGGACACAGTGCCCTAAGCTATTCGTACCAGTCGCTGTCATGGCGACGTCGCCAGTCGCGATCGCGTCGATCGTAGTGACGGTTGTTTTCTCTGAAATCTCGGTCGCGGTAATGGCGTCGCTCGGCGCTCTCAGGGTGTTTTGTACAGCGCCACGGTTCGCGGTGACACACATTCGCGTCACCTCCGAGCAAGCTGTCGTACCCGCCCTTACCCTTAGCATCGAACGCGTGGACCGAGCCTGTGGTCAAAAGAGCTATGCCGATTGCGATGAAAACGTTTCTCATCCTCTAGCCTTTCATTATTCCTGCATCGATGAACAACACAACGAGCTGTGGACATCGGTGCCTAAACATGTGAGCCTTGTTGAATGTTCCACCTTACAGACCTCGCCGTTTTTGCGTTGATCGCCGATGTTAGAAGCATTTCGGGTGCTGCGCGTTCACTCAAAATGCCTAAATCGTCTGTGAGCAGGGCTCTGGCGAGGTTAGAGGCCGAAGTCGGCCGGGTCTTAATAGAGCGCTCGACAAGGTGTCTTCGCCTGACCGAGACGGGTGAGATGTTCTACGCCCATGCGTGCCGCATCTTGGACGAAGTGGCCGCCGCGGAAGAGGCGATCGGCAATATGCCCTTTTGTCCCGATGAGCTCCCTCGGCAATGATGATCTCTAAAGGCACGGCGATATGCGGGGCTTTGCAAGGGCGCACAGACGTAGCGGACGGCCCGGTCCTTTAGCGCTGGTGCGCATGGCGGAGCTCCAGTGGCGCATCCAGCTGGTTGAGCGTAGCCCGCTGAGCAGTTCGCGACATTTTGGAATCTTGCGCGTTTCAAATCCTCAACCGAGGAGAAAATGATGTCAAAACGCGAACTCGTCGATACAGGGACGAATAAGCGATACATCCGTCGCGCCAAAGACGGCGAGTTCAATAAATCGACCGACATCGGTCGTTCGCTCTTTGCGGAGCTGCAGATTGCACCGGCTCTGGCCAAGGGCTACGCCTGATGCCCATGAGGGCTCGGCCTCTAGAAACGTGTGACAAAATTGATCTGTGCCGCGCTGGAGCGCAGATCCTTGCCAAACTCACCGGTATAGGCGAGTGTCAGGCGCGCCGACTTGGCAAGCTTCGCAGAAATACCAAACTGTGTCACGATCGAGTTTTGCGGAATATCGACGCCACCGATGAGTAATGGCGAACCGCCGGCGAAGGCGAGGCTGGAATATGGCGTCACATCACCCGCGACATGTCGCCATCCCAACATGCCGGAGAACAGGATAGGCACGTCGCCTTGCGACCAATCCATGGACCAACGCAACCCAACCGTCGATGTGGCGATTGCATCGTTACCGCCCCCAGATGACAGAGCTGCAGCGCCGCCACTTTCCTGAAACGCGTCGGTCTTGAGGTTGACGTAAGCGAGGTTGGCAAATGGCTGGAACCTGACGGCATTCCATTGTTGCGTCCACGAGACATCTGCGAACAGCTGGCTGGTGGCGCTCGCATACTCGGCGTTCAGTTCATTCGAAAATGTTCCAAACGAGACGTCCCTGTGTATCGAAGCTTCGTTATGGGAGTAAACGGCGCCGCTTGTGAGGGTTATCGGCCCGAAGTCGCCCGTGGCATAAAGGCCGGCGTGGTAGGAATCCGCGTCCGCCTGGTCCAAGGAGCCTCTGCTGTAACCCGCTATCGCGCCAACGCGCCATTGATCGGAGATCGGCGCATCGGCTCCAAACACGACACCGGAAACGCCGGTATCGATTCCCGCCGCATTTCCATTGTCCGACCAACGGTTGGACGACGCGTAGCCGGAGGTCCAGAAAACCGCGTCGTCCGCGCGTGAAGCGATGTCATTGAGGATCGCCTCGCGCGCGAAGCGGCTCTCCCACAGGAGGGCGCTCTTGAGCGAGGCATGAACCTCGCCGCTCAGTTGCGGGAACGCGCTTTTCGCGGTGATGTCATCCAATGACAACACTGCGTCATAGACCGCGTTGCCCGAGCCTGATGCTTCCACGGCCGTAGCGGTTGCCCGACCATTCGCCGTATCGGCGACGTCGGCAAAGCGCACATTGTTGCGATCGAGCGTCATGTCTATGCCGGTGACATCATAGGTGAGTGTCGGCGACAAAAAGGCAAAATCGCTTGAGATCGTATCGAAGGCGCCAGTAACGCTTCCGGCGGTCAGGATCGTGTAGCTGCTTGTCGTCGCATAATTGCCGCCAGCCGCTCTGATGTCGAGCCTGCCTCCCTGGATGGCAACCGCGCCTGTCGCATTGACGCTGTCGGAGCGGCCGTCGGCCTGGATGTCCACCTGATAGGTCGAGCCGGCGCCAAACGTCAGATCGCCGTTGACGCTGAGCGTCGCGATACCCGGTCCTGGTGACAACGAGCCGCCAGCATTCACGACGAGCTCGCCGACGGCGCCGCTACCGGATAGCAGACCGCCGTCATTGACGTCGACCGCGCCCGAGATAATGCCGTCGTTGATCAGCGCGCCGCCCGAAACCGTTGCCGTTCCCGCTATGGTTCCGGTGTTTGAGAACGTGCCGCCATTGTTCACCAATGCGGCGACAGTCCCGTCGTTCGCGGTGCTGCCGGCATTTGTAATCGTTCCCGCCACTGCGCCATTGTTGTTGATGAGGGTGCCCCGCGCGCCGACATCGACGTTGGCCAATGTCGCATTGTTGACGACCTCACCTCCGCTCACTGTCGTGTTGCCGGTTACCGATCCACCCGCGTTGTTGACGAAACTCCCACCGTCGTTTTGAACGGAGGCGATCGTTCCGGCATTTGTGACGCTGCCGGAATTCCTGATCGCGCCCGCCGTGGCCCCACTGTTGTTCACGAACGAGGCCACGGCCGCGACGTCGGCGTCGGTGACGATGAAATTGTTGATCACGGTTCCGCCCGCGACCACGGTTTGCCCGGCAATCGTGCCGCCGGCGTTGTTGGTGAAAGTGCCAGCCCTGTTGGTCAGGCTGGCAACCGTGCCGGCATTGGATGTGGTGCCGGCATTCGTGACATCCCCGGCGGTCGCGCCAGTGGCGTTGGTGAAGATGCCCGCCGTGCCGACCTCGACGCCGTTGAGCGTGGCGTTGTTCGTAACCACGCCGCCATTGACGCTGGTATTGCCACTAACGACCCCACCTGCATTATTGACGAAGGTTCCGGCATCGCTTTGCAGGGAGGCGACCGTGCCGGCGTTTGTAACGGTGCCGGAGGTCCTGATTGCACCGGCCGTGGCTCCCGTATTGTTGATAAAGGCAGCGGTGGCGGCGACGTCGGCATCGGTGATGACGAAGTTGTTCGTGACGGTTCCGCCAGTGACGGTGGTCTTTCCAGTCACCGTTCCGCCGGCGTTGTTGATGAAGGTGCCCGCCGTATTGGTCAGGCTCGCAATCGTGCCGGCGTTGGATGTGGTGCCGGCGTTCGTGACCGCCCCCGCGATGGCGCCGCTGGAGTTGGTGAGGATGCCCGCCGTGCCGACCTCAACCCCATTGAGCGTGGCGTTGTTCGTCACATTCCCGCCGTCGACGTTGGTAGTACCGGTGACGATGCCGCCCGTATTGTTGGTGAATGATCCAGCCTCGTTCTGGATGGAGGCGATCGTTCCCGCGTTTGTGACGGTGCCGGAATTCCTGATCGCGCCGGCTGAGGCTCCGGCGTTGTTGATGAAGGCAGCGGTGGCGGCCACATCCGCATCGGTGATGACGAAGTTGTTCGTGACGGTCCCACCCGTGATGGTCGTCTTTCCGCTAACCGTTCCGCCGACGTTATTGGTGAAGGTCCCCGCCGTATTGGTCAAGCTGCCTACCGCACCGGCATTCGACGCCGTACCGGCATTGGTGACCGTCGCGATCGTCGCGCCGCTGTTGTTGACCAATGTTCCGCCGGCGGAGATGTTCGCGGCGCCGGTGGCGCCATTATTGGTAAGGGCCGTCCCGGCCTTGACCTCGGCGCTGGTGAGCGTGCCGGTGCCGGTTACGGTGACATTGCCGTTATTGAGGTTTAGCTGGCCACCGAGGTTGCCATCAAGAGAGAGGCTGCCGCCGTCCAGGCTGACATCCGAGTTGACGACGCCCCCCTGGTTGATGCCAAGGCTGCCCGAGCTGATCGTGATGCCGCTCGCGGCATTGAGCGTACCGTCAGAGGTGACGGTAACGTTGCCACCACCCACATCGAGATGGCCGATCGTGACGTCCGTCGTGACCTGCGGGGAACCTGCGTCCACGCGCGCGGTGTCGCTGGACCCGGGCGCGGATGGGGTCCAGTTGGATGAATTGCTGAACTCATTGTCCGCGGTACCGGACCACGCGGACTGGGCAAGGCAGTGCGCCGGCAGCGTGGCCGATGCAAGTGCCGTGAACAAGCCTAGGCGGCGGGAGAATGCCGAGAGCGGTGATTTCATCTGGTTCGGTCGAGGCTAACGGGCACCCGCCATGCATCGACGGGATGGTTAACAATTTCTATCCAAGCCCGGTTAATGAATTACTAATGCATGGAGCGACGCCGGCTCTCGGCCGAAGCCCTTGGTCGGGGAGAAAGTCTTCCGCCACTTCCCGAGCAAGGTCCGGATGACATTCGTCGCACGGCAGAGGCGTTCAACAAGATGCAGGAACGGCTCCGTCGCTTCGTCGACGACCGGACCAGAATGCTCGCGGCTATCGGTCGTGATCTCAGAACGCCCCTGACGTCACTGCGTCTGAGAGCGGAGTTCGTTACCGATAAGAACGTCCAGCAGAAGATGCTGGGCACCATCGATGAGCTCCAGAACATGACCGAGGCCGCGATTGCTTTCGCGCGCGGAGAGGCGAACGTCGAGGAGACAAGAGCCATGGAACTGGATGCGCTGGTCGGCAGCAACCGCGACGATCTCTCCGATCTCGGCCAGGCTGTCGAATATGTCGAGGGCCCGACGATGACCTATCGATGCCGCCCGGATGAATTGCGGCGCGCCGTGCGCAATCTCGCTGAAAACGCCGTGCGCTACGGTGGGAAGGCGCGCGTGCATATTGTGCAGCCGCTTGCGACGGTCGATATCGTCGTTGAAGACAGCGGCCCTGGAATTCCGGAGACAATGCGTGAGAAGGTATTTGATACCCTTCTATCGGCTTGAGGCGTCGCGCAATCGAGATACGGGTGGTGTCGGCCTGGGCTTGTCCATCGCACGGGCGATCGCGCGCCAGGGGCGGCGACATCATTCTCCGTTCCAATGATCCTGGCTTGAGGGCGATCATATCTCGTCCGAAGGAAGGACGCACCGACACCGCGATCAAGGGAAGGAAGTGTCGTTGACACGAACGGTCTCGAGAGTGCGGCCGGCGCGGGATCGCGTGGCTTAAGCCCGAAAAGACGTATAGCTTCCGATGCCATCCGCGATGGCCGGCGCTTGCTTCCGAAGCTGTCTCAAGAAAAACGATGTTCCTTGTTTGGCAAGGGTGAGGCAAACGCCGTGTCGCCAACGCTGATGGTGCTGTCGCCATCAGCCCTTACGAGCACGGCTCCGAGGGTGTCGACATCGAGATGAATGATCGAATCCGCTCCCAGCCGCTCGATATGCCGGACTGTGCCCCGCCATTTACCATCGGTCGAGGAAAGCGCCAGGTGCTCAGGCCGGATTCCGTAAACCCGGCACCCCTCGGCCTTGGCCAGGGCTCCGTCGAACAGGTTCATCTTGGGGGATCCGATGAAGCCCGCGACAAAGGCGGTCCGCGGACCGTTGTAGAGCGCCATCGGAGAGCCGACCTGCTCGATGTGACCGCCGTTCAACACCACGATCTTGTCGGCCATGGTCATGGCTTCCACCTGGTCGTGGGTCACGTAGATCATCGTCGCGCCAAGGCGGGCATGCAGCTCGGTGAGCTCCATGCGCATCTGAGAGCGCAGCGAAGCGTCGAGGTTGGAAAGCGGCTCGTCGAACAGAAACACCTTCGGATTGCGGATGATCGCTCGCCCGATCGCCACGCGCTGCCGCTGGCCGCCGGAAAGTGCTTTCGGCTTACGATCGAGCAGATGCGAGAGCTGCAGAATGTCCGCGGTCTGCTTCACTTTCTCAGCGATTTCCGCCTTCGGGCGTCTCGCGAGCGAGAGACCGAAGCCGATATTTTCGGCGACCGTGAGGTGCGGGTAGAGAGCATAGGATTGAAACACCATCGCGATGCCACGCTCGGAGGGCTCGGCATCGGTCACATCCTTGTTATCGATGACGATCTTTCCGGCGCTTGATTTTTCCAGGCCCGAGATCATCCTCAGCAACGTCGACTTTCCGCAGCCCGAAGGTCCGACGAACACACAAAATTCTCCGGCGCCGATGTTGAGATCGACGCCCTTGATGACTTCGAGGCTACCGAAGCTCTTTCTGACGCCATCGAGAACAACGCTGGTCATGGCTTATCCTTTCACTGCGCCGGCCGTCATGCCCGCCACGATCTGTCGATTGAAGAAGATGAACACGATCAGCGGCGGAATGGTCACAAGCAGGATGTTCATGAACAGCAGGTTGAACTGCGTCTGGAACTGTCCCTGGAAATTATAGAGGGTGAGCTGCACGGTCACGTTTTCCCGGCCGGGCAAATAGTAGAGCGGGTTGGTGAAATCGTTGAAGATCGCAATCGACTGGACGACGATGACGGTCACGGTCACCGGCTTCAGCAGAGGAAGCACAACCCGGAAGAAGATCTGCAGCGGCTTTGCGCCGTCGATGATCGCCGCCTCGTCCAGGTCGCGCGGGATGGTCGCGATGAAGCTTCGAAAAAGCAGCACGGTGAACGACAGGCCGTAGGCGACCTGGATCAGGACCATGCCGGAAATCGTCTTGAAGAGACCAAGCGCCTGCAACACCCAGATCGTCGGTACCACGGCGGGCGGGATCATCAAACCGGCGAGCACAAAGGCATAGATCACCGCGTTCCATCGCGATGGCCGGCGCTGCAGCACATAGCCCACCATCGCGCCGAACAGCACGAGCAACGTGACGGCAACAACCGTGATGACCGTCGAGTTGAAGTACGCCAGCAGCAGCATGTAATTGCGGGCCTGGATCACATCCACGAAATTCGTCCAGAGCTGCCATTCGCTCGGCAATGTGAATTTAAGCGCCGCGGCATCCTGCTTGGTTTTCGCGGCCGTCAAAAAGATGAACAGGAACGGCATGACGAAGATCACGCAGCATGCGGCGAGCGCCGAGGCCCCGGTGTAAAACTGGCGCCGGGTCATACATCGACCTCCCTGCGATTAAGCCAGAAGGTCAGCGGCAGAACGATCACCGCGATCAGCACGAACAGTATGACGTTCCCGGCGGTGGAAAGGCCGTAAAAGCCAGCCTGATATTGCTTGTAGATCACGCTCGCGAGCACGTCCGAGGAAAATCCGGGGCCACCCTTCGTCATCGCCCAGATCAGATCGAAGCTGCGCAGCCCGCCGATCAGCGACAGGGTGATGACGGTGATCGTCGCCGGCTTGACTAGCGGTATGGTGACGCGGAAGAGCATCTGCGTTCTGGTTGCGCCGTCGATGCGCGCGGCTTCGTAGTAGTCGGCGCTGATGGATGCCAGTCCGGCGATATAGATCACCGTCGCAAGCCCGATGCCCTTCCAGAGATCGACGAGCACGATCGAATAGAGCGCCAGCGCCGGATCCGTCAGCCAGCCCGGTCCGTGGATGCCGATGGCGGCCAGCGCGACATTGATGATGCCACGCGTCGGATGCATGAGAACCGAAAAGGTAATGCCGACGCCGATGGTCGACACCAGCACGGGAAAGAAGATTACCGTTCGAAGAAGACCCTGAGCCCAAAGGCCGGATGTCAGCAGCACAGCCAGAAGCAGGCCGAGAACCGTCTTCGCGGCCGACGTCGCCACCGCATAGATTACAGTGTTGGTCAGCCCCTGGATGAGGAAAGGCTCGCGAAAGAACTGCTTGTAGTTCTCAAGCCCGATGAACTCTGTCGTGAACAGATCCCAACGTGTCAGGCTGAACCAGAAGGATGCGATCGTGGGTGCCAGGAACAGAACGGTAAAAATGACCGCCGCCGGCAGGATGAACCAATAGGGGTAGGGTGACTTGCGTATAACCATGGCGGTTCCTAAGCACCTTGCCCGGATATTTGCCTGGCAAGGTGCGTCTGGATGTTACCAGTTCGGGAGGCCGAGCTGCTTGGCCTGCTTGGCGACGTCCTGGTCGTAAAGCGCGGCCGCGTCCTTGGCGGAACGGATACCCGTTCCAACCTCGACGGTGATCTGCTCGAGCGCTGGTCCTTTCACGGGCGACAGGAATTCCAGCGCCGGGCCATTGCGGCCTTCCGTCTGGAAATAGGGCAACATGTCCGTGACGGCTTGCGGCACGTCCTTCGGCAGCTCGCAGCCCTTGATCAGGTAGGGACCCGACGGAACGGCCTTCGCCATCAGCTCGCAACCTTCCTTGGAGGCCACGAAATCGAGGAACTTCTTGGCTTCGTCGAGATGCTCGGCCTTGGCTGACAGATAGAGTGCCGCCGGCATCCAGATCGTCAAACCGTTCTTCGCGGCATCGGTCCCGGGTTCCGCGAAAAAGCCGACATCCTGAACGTTGTCGGGAAAGTTCTGCTGGATGTTGCCGATCCCGAAGGTCAGGCTGGGATAGTGCGCTGCCTCACCGGTCGAGACCATGCGCATGCCGTCATCGAAGCTCGCCGCGCCGAAATCCTCGTTAAAGAATCCCGCTTTCGCGACCTCTTCCTGATGCTCGAAACCGCGAAGTGCCGCGGGTGTCGTGGCGTACTTGACCTTGTTGGCGGTGTAATCGTCAGCAAAGGTCGGAACTTCGGTCTGGACGTTGAAGAAGTCCGCCAGGACGAAGATCTGCGATGTCCAGGTCGTGCCGTATGTCTGGGCGATGGCGACCTTGCCGGCTGCCTTGATCTTCTCGTTGTTGGACATGAATTCGGCCCAGGTTTTCGGCGGCTGCAGCCCAAGCTCCGCGTAGATCTTCCTGTTGTAGAAAATCCCGCCGCCCATCGCCGGGCCGAAGGGTATCCCGCGCACATGACCATCGGATCCGCTGACCACCTTCTTGAAGCTTTCGAGAATACCGGCGGCGGATGGGAGATCGGAGAGATCAGCCATCGTCTGCTCGGGCTTCAAGGCCTGGAACAGAGAGCCGCTGTTATACTGGAAAATGTCAGGCATCTCGCCGGTCGCCAGCCGCGTCTTGACGATGTTGTCGCCCTCGGAACCGCCCGCTCGCTGCTCCACGTCGAAGGTCACATCCGGACGCTTCTCGCTATAGGCTTTGGAAACGGCATCGAAGGAAGCGATGGTTTCCGGGTTCGTGTCGATCAATACGCTCAATGTCACGTCTGCGTGGGCGACGCTACTCGCCAGCGCCAAAGTGGCCGCCGCGATGATGCTGCACTTGGTCATCCGCATGGTCGTCTCCTCCTCCAAAGGACTTGCGATTTACCGTTAAGATCAGTCACGTCGTGCGCGGCTCGCCGCGCCGTCTTGATCAGATGTCGAAGGTGATCGAATGGCTCCCATGTCCGATCTGGACACGCTCGTCATCCACCACGTTGGCGCCGTTCACCGTCAGGTTCTTCCTTGCACGATTACCGCGCATATGCACGGTTATGCCATCTGGGATTTCAAGATGGCACGTGACTTTCCCCCCGTCGATATCCCATCCGGCCTCGATGCGGCCGAAGCGCGTGTCGTGCCAGGCCGCAACGGGCGATAGCGCCGGAAGGATAGCCGGATCGAACTCGATTTCCTCGAAACCGGGCTTGTCTTCAAGCGGCCTGATGCCAGCCACATCCTCGAACAGCCATTGGCAAACGGCGCCATATGCATAGTGATTGTAGCTGTTCATATCGGGATCGTAGATCGTTCCGTCTTCGGCAAGCGCATCCCAACGCTCCCAGATCGATGTTGCTCCGCGCTCCACCTGGTAGAGCCAGCCGGGAACCTTGCGATTGAGGAACATCTTTTCGGCGAGATCGAGCATGCCGAGCCGGGTGAGGGCTGGCAGCAACGCAGGGGTGCCGATAAACCCGGTGCCGATCACGCCATCGGTCTCTTCCGCGACGCGGCGGAAATAACCGCGACCTGCCTCTTCATATTCCAGCGGAACGAGACCATGGAGGAAGGCGATCGCCCACGATGTCTGGTCGTTATGGGCAATGCGCCCTGATGGGGAAAAGAACTCGTTCTTGAATGCCGCGCGGATGTCCTCGAGCTTGCTGTCGAGGCGCCGTGCCTCGCTCGTATCGCCGAGGACCCGCGCGATCTTCGCCGTCAGCTGCGTTGCGACGAAGTGATAGAGCGTCGCGGCGCAATCGTCGGCGACGGTCGGGCGCGGCTTTCGATTGTCGCCGACCGGCTGCAGCCAGTCGCCAAAGGTGAAGCCGTGCTCACCCCAAACCGCCGGAGGGCGGATGATCGGGCCGTTGGAAATACCCCAGAGGTAATCCAGCCAGTGCAACATCGCCGGAAAGCACTCCCGCAGGACTGCCTTGTCGCCATAATGCAGATAAAGCTGCCATGGGATGATGACGATCGCATCGCCCCAACCGGTCGATCCGGCCCAATCGCCGCGGTTGCTGATCGGATGCAGACGTGTCGGATCCGGCGAGAAGTGCGGCACTGCCCCGTTCTCTCTCTGATCGTGCATCACATCGCGAAGAAATTTCCGGAGAAACGACTGGCTCTCGGCAAGCCAGCATGCGGTGCCGGCAAAGACCTGGGCGTCGCCCGTCCACCCCAGCCGTTCGTCGCGCTGCGGGCAGTCCGTCGGTATCTCGATGAAGTTCGATCGCTGCGACCAGATCGTGTTCTCGACAAGGCGGTTGACGGCGGGCACGCCGGTCATGATGCCGCCTGTCGCGACCGGGACCGAGGTGATCGGGACCATCTTGATGGAGAGAAGCTTCGCATCGCCGGTGACGGTCACGCGAGCGTAGCGGAAGCCCATGAACGTAAACAGCGGCGCGTAGATTTCGACGCCATCTCCCGACAGCGTGTAGACCAACTCGGCCCTGGCACTGCGGTAGTTGCGGTTGTCGAAGAACCGGTTTGGCCCGAGGACTTCGGAATGCTCCACGCGTACGCTCGCGCCAGCCTCGCCTTGGGCCTCGATGCGGATATACGCCCCGGCGTTCTGGCCGAAATCATGGACCAGCCGGCCATCCTCTTCCGTCCAGCTGTCGATCGGCTCGAACGGGGCGAGCTCGACAACGGCGGCCGTCTCATGGGGCACAAGCAAGGTTTTGTCGAAGGCGAGTTCTTCAACGCCGAACGCGTCTTCCGCCCTCAAGCGGGCGTCGTAGTCCTCGCCGTAATAGATGCCGTTCCTGGTGACGGGGGTCAGTCCACTTTTCCAGGTGGAATCTGTCTTCAGCGCCAAGGCGCCATCGACGCTGAGTTCGGCAATGGCGGCTGTGCGATCGCCCCAGCAATTGAAGATCGGGTTCGACGCCCACATGAGCTGGCCGCGATACCAGCCGTCGCCGAGCCAAATCTCGATCCTGTTCTCGCCCGGCTGAAGCAGGCTGGCGACGTCATAGGTCTGATAGGCGATGCGATCGTCGTAGCAGGTCCAGCCCGGCGTCAGCAGGTCCGAGCCGACGCGGCGGCCATTGATAAAGGCGCGGTAGAGCCCGAGCGCTGAAATGGTGAGCACGGCTTCGCGAGGGGCATGCTCAAGCTGGAAGTCGCGGGACACGAATGTGCCGGCGGTGCCTTGGCCTTCATCGCATAGTGGCGCCACAATCGCGGCGGTGAATTGAAATGACGAGCCAGCGGCAGCGCTCGCGCGCCCTTGCATAATATCCATGTCCCCTCCCGATCCGCTTGAGGCGGACCCATCAAACGAAGTGTGTATCGTTATATGTATATCATTCTACATTCCTGTTTGATGTGCAACAGAAAAATGCCTATACTCCGGGCAAGATTGATATGAACGGAAAATTATGCAGACCTTTCAGAAGGATAACGACGGAGCGCGAGCGCGGGTCACCATCCGCCATGTCGCGGAAGACGCCGGCGTCTCGGTCGCCGCGGTATCGAAAGTCCTTCGCAACGCATATGGCGTCAGCGCGCTTCTGCGCACGAAAGTCGAGACGTCGATCGAGAAGCTCAACTATCGCCCATCCGTTGCCGCCCGCGCCATGCGGGGGCGGACGAACACCATTGGCGTGCTGGCGATCGAGCTCTCTAACCCGTTCCTGCCCGGCCTGATCGAGGCGGCCAGCAACACGCTCGCCGACAGCGGCTTCAAGGCGCTGGTCGGGCTCGGGCGATCTGCTCAGCCGATCGAGGCGTCAATGATCGAGTCGATGATCGACAACCGCATGGATGGCGTTCTGATCATCGCTCCCCGTATTTCCGGCAAGGTTCTCGAGCGCTACGCCAAGCAGATTCCGATCGTGGTCATCGCGCATCACGAGCCGGACGCTCAGACCTACGACACCGCCAATTCCGACGACCGGAAGGGCGCCTACCTCGCTGTCGAGGCTGCTCTTTCGAAAGGCTATCGCGATATCGCGATGCTCGGCTACGACATAGAGGGCTCACCGGCCACCATCGTCGCCGTGCAAAGAGAGCTCGGTTATCTGGACGCCATGAGGGCGGCCGGCTTGGAGGCGCGCGTGCTGCGGCTTCCGCCTGTTGATGCCGACAGAACCGCCGCCCTGAACGATTTTCTATCCGCTCTCGATCGCCCGAGAGCCGTGTTCGTCTGGTCGGATCTCGATGCCGTGCCGCTGATCAACATCGCGCGGATGCGAGATATCGGCGTGCCCTCGGACCTGGCCATCATCGGCTACGACAACTCGCCCGTCTCGGCGCTGCCGCTGGTCGGGCTGACAAGCGTCGACCAGAACCCCGTCCAGTTGGCACGAACGGCGACGCAAATGTTGCTTGAGCGGATCGATGGCAGACGCGAAGCCAGACATGTCTTGGTCGAGCCCCATGTCGAACATCGCGGTAGTTCGTGACATGACGCCGGCAAACACTTCCTGACCTCCGCACCGTCCGTCCTTTGCCCATCTTGTGCGCCGGCTTAAAACACGCTTAGCTGGTGTTAAGGGAGCGCGGATGAGGGGGTCGGCATGAAGCGGCATGGCACGTCCAAGGGGCTTGTGGACTGGTCCCGGCCGCTTAGGCTGCATCTTGGCGTGCTGGTCGTTGGATCGCTTCTCTGCACATCGGTACCAATCATCTGGATGGCCTTCAGCCAGGGAACGAGCGCGGCAGTCACCGCGGGGGCGCAACAGATGCGCGAGATGAGCCTGCGGCTGATCGAGGGATACCGAAACACATTGCAGGAAGGCACCGAAGCGGTGGCGCTGGCCTCGACCATGCGGCAGCTCGCCTCCGCGCCGCCGGCGGATATCAGCGCGAAAGAGGGCTTCTTTCTCGAGGTTCTGCGCAACGTCCCCAATGCGACAAGCGTCTACACCGGATATCCTGATGGCTCGTACCTGCAGGTGATCGCCGCCATCCGCGATGACGTCAGGCAGACGCTGTCGGCGCCCGATGGAACGGCTTTCGCGATCCGGACGATCGCCGGCAGGGACCGGCCGGACGCCGTGTCAACGCTGCGTTTTCTCGATGCCAACGCCCGCGTGATCGAGGAGAGATCGGTCGAGTACGCATCCTTCGATCCGCGGCAGCGGGCTTGGTACCAGGCGGTCGTCCAGGATAGAAAGGCGGTTTCGGTCGGGCCCTATGTGGCTGGAACCCTCAAGACGCCGACGCTGACGATCGCGGCACCCATGCGCGACGACGGCAACGTCGTGGTCGGTATCAACATCCACCTGAGGACGATCAGTCGTCTCCTGGATGCCAGCCAAATTTCGTCACGCGCCCGTGCCTACATTATCGACGATGAAGATCAGCTGGTCGCTCATTCAGACCCCGACATCATGAATAGACTGATGGATCTATGGTCTCGAAGCGCCGGCGGCATCGGCGCGACGGCAAGCGGTTTCGACACCAGCCTGGCCACCGTGGCCAACCTGCGGCGAGATTCGGCCCTCGGCGCCGGAGGGCTCGCGCGGCTGGACCTCGATGACGAGCGCTATCTGATCCAGGTTGCGCCGATCAGCGTGTCCGGTTTGTTCGCGGGAAGCGAGGCGGCGATCGTCGTGCCATTGGCGGACCTCGTGGAGCAAGCAAACCGATCGCTGATGCACAATCTCATTATCGCTGCTGGCTTTGTCATCGCGGGTGTCGTCGCGTCGGTGCTTCTGTCACGCATGGTCAGCCGCTCGCTTAACCAGCTGGCGGAGGAGGCACGGGAGATCGGCAACCTCGACGTTCACGAAAAGACCACCTCGCATTCCTTGATCACCGAGATCAATACGCTCGCGACCGCTCTCGCGGCAAGCCGCCGGGCCATCGGCCAGTTCGCGCTCTATGTGCCACGTGAGGTGGTTCGGCGGATCGTGGGGCCGGGCGGGCCGGCCATCGTCACCGCCAAGCGGCAGGAAATAACCGCGCTGTTCACCGACATCCGCGACTTCACCACCATCTCCGAGCAGCACTCGCCGGAAGACGTCGTCGAAACGCTCTCCACCTATTTCGAACTGCTGAACAGCATTGCCGAGCGCCATGGCGGGACGGTTGTCCAATATCTCGGCGATTCCATCTTCGTCATGTGGAACGCGCCCGTCGAGACCGCAACCCATGTCGAAGAGGGCTGCCGGTGCGCCCTTGCGATGAAGGCAGCCGTGGATGCGTTGAACGATGCCAATGAGAGGGATGGACGTCCGCTGCTGTTGACGCGATTTGGACTGCACACCGGGCCGGCCGTTGTCGGCAGTTTCGGTGCCGCTTCGCGCCAGCAGTACACGGCAATGGGTGATACGATCAACGTGGCGTCACGGCTCGAAGGGCTGAACAAGGAGTTCAACACGTCGATCCTGGTCAGCGCGGCGGTGAGGGATGCGGTCGGCGGTGGGTTCGATTTTCGACCGCTCGGCCTGGCGCGGCTCAAGGGGCGGGCGGGCAAGGTGGATGTGTTGGAGCTTGTCGGCGCGCGCTCGACCGGCCCGGGCTGATGAGCTCTGGGTGGTTCATTGCCCAGCTCCGCCGGACACGGGCGTTCCGCCATCACGGCGCCGGCGCCGATTTCGTACAAGCCGTGACAGGACGTTGCGCTTTTTCTTCTTCCTCGGGATAAGGTCGACGTCGCTCACAAGCCTCGCACCGCCATCGCGCTTTTCCAATGTGATCTTGCGGCTATGAAACGCTTCCAGTTCGACGCGATGCCCGACGCTCAAGATAGTGGCCTTCGGCAATTCGCCGATCAGCATTTCCATCAGCCGATCCTGGCTCTTTTCGTCGAGGGCCGAGGTCGCCTCATCAAGAACGATGATATCGGGATCGTGCAACAGCAACCTTGCAAACGCCAACCGCTGCTTTTCGCCACCTGATAATGTCTGGTCCCAAGGCGCCTCGTCTTCGATCCTGTCCTTCAGATGACCGAGGCCGACCTGCTCAAGGCCACCGCCAATCTCCTCGACCGTCCATGTGTCGGCGCCCGCCGGATAAGTCACTGCCCTGCGGAGCGTCCCCGATGGGATGTAAGGTCGCTGCGGCAGCATGAAGAGGCGTTTGTCGGGGCGGAAATTGACGGCGCCATCGCCCCATGGCCAGAGGCCGGCGATCGCCCGGACCAAGGTGCTCTTGCCGGATCCGGATTCGCCTGCCACAAGCACCCGCTCCCCTGGCTGGATCTCCACCTCCGTCTCCTTGACCACGGCCGTGCCGTCGCCCAGCGAGACAGAGAGATCGTTCAAACTGAGGATCGCATCGCCTTCGGTTTCGCCGCGTTTGATACGTCCAAGCGCATTGCTCTGTTCAGCCCGCTCCAGCCCGTCGATCGACATCATCAGGGACGCGACGCGCCTTGCGCATGCGTTCCAGTCGGCGAGCCGCGGATAGTTGTCGACCAGCCATCCGAACGCGCTTTGGACAATGGTGAACGCGGATGCGGCCTGCATGACCTGACCCAAACTCATGCTGCCGTCGAGGAATTTGGGCGCGCAGAGCAGAACAGGCACGACCGGCGCGATCAGCATCGAACCGTGCGAAACCAGGGTCGTTCGCATGTACTGACGCGCCAGCAGGGCCCATTGATGCAGAACGTTGCCGAAGGTCTTTTCCAGGTCGTTGCGCTCTTCGTCCTCGCCACCGAGCAGGGCGATGCTCTCGCCATTTTCGCGCACACGCGTCAGCGTGTAACGAAATTCGGCCTCCACCTGGTTCTTGGCTTCCGAGACCTTGACGAAATGGCGGCCGATGAAGGCGATCGAGGTTGATGTGATAATGGCGTAGAGAACGGCCGTGACGACCAGAAAGCCGGGAATGGTGATCACGGTTCCAGCGATCGGCAAAGACAATGCTCCACCGATCATCCAGAGCACCACGATGAAGGTCGAAGCCGAAACGAAGGCCGCGATGACGCCGGCGACGAAGTCGACGGGGGATTCGGTGGCGATGCGCATATCCTCGGAAATGCGCGCCTCCGGATTCTTGTGGTCACCGCCGATGAGATTAAGCTGATAGTAGCGACCGCTTGCCAGCCAGCGCCCGATGAGCGCTTTCGTCAGCCATGATCGCCAACGCCGCTGCATCTTCATGCGCATGTAGACCTGAATGGTGACGAGGGCAACGCTTCCCAGCACTAGCGGCGGAAAGAGCGCGCCAAGGAAGTAGACCGTGGGCGCATCGCGCTTTTCGATGGCATCGAAGAGGCCGCGGTTCCAGACGTTTATGCCGTATTGGAAGCAGACGTTCAGTCCGATCAGCGCCAGCAGGCCGATGGATAGCGGCCAAGCCAGCTTGTCACCGCGCCGCGTCCAGTAACCGCGCGCGCTGATCCAGAACCGCTTGAGAAGATAAGCCCTTCGTGCCGCCTCGAATTCCTCGGGCGTCACGTCTTCCTCGGGTTTCAGGACCTCTGGTGGAGGGGCGATATCAGGCGTTGGCGTGTTCTCCTGGGCCGGATCTTCTCTTTCACCCGGTTGGGTGCCGCCAGCGTTGGTCGGATCAATATCATCGTCCCTCATGACCAGCTAAACGTTCTGAAAATCAGAAAGTTTCAAAACCGCTGACAGGATGTTAGTGTCCGCCGCGTGGCTCGTCGGTCTCGTCAACGATTGATGGCAAGAACGACTGGACCTCAGCGCGCTCCTTATCCGGGAGGGTCGCAATCCTCGTCTGCCAAAAACGCTCGGCTTCCGGCGTATCCTTGTCCCAGGCTCGCGTTGAGGCCTTGTTGTCGTCAAAAGCCGCCAACCGCCGTCCTCCAAGGTGGCGATACTCGTCGGCTGTCTGCTTGGCGCGGTTCATCATCTTAGTCTCCTTTCCACGGATCCCGATGGCGAAGCACCCGACGCTGCACGCGCTTCGCCACGGGAGAGTCTCGGATGGGGTTTATTCCGAGATGCTGACACAACGAATTTTCTGGCCGGTTGTTCCCGGCCAGCGTTTGGGTTGGGAACGACGGTCCGAAGCTGTCGCCGACTGGTGTGGCGTCAACCGCTCGCTGTAGCGGTCTTGAAACTCCCGCCGGAGAAACCACGTCTGTATGCGGGCCGCGAGGGAGATGCGCATGAGTTATGACGTGGTGGTGGTAGGGGCGGGCTTTTCGGCAATCGCCACTGTCTGCAATCTGATCGAGCATCTTCCCGCTTCGGCCAAGGTTGCCGTTGTTGGCGATGATCCGGGCTTTGGACGCGGAACCGCTTATCGCTCGGAGCTCTATCTGCACAGATTGAATGTGCCGGCCGGCAGGATGAGCCTCTTTCCCGACAGGCCGGATGCGTTCGTGACGTGGCTTGCCGAGCGCAAGCGTCCGCTGCGTGATGGCGATTTCGCCTCGCGCCAAGATTATGGGCTCTACGTTCGAGATACGCTCGCAGCCCTGCTGCGGGATAAGCGATCACGCTGCAAGGTCGATTTCATCCGCGCGAAGGCCACCGGCTGCGTGGAGCGCTATAGCGCCACGCTTGGCTTCCTGCTCGACAATGGCGACGAGATCGTCGGACGAAACGTGGTGCTATGTCTCGGCGTCGGCAACGCGCCGATGCCCGTTAAGCTCTCTGGACTTTCCGCGGAGGCACACGACAGGACTGTCGAAAATCCCTGGCGCCTCTCTTGGCTTCGTCGCGTGGAGGCACATGACAGTGTCTGCATCCTCGGCTCGGGACTCACGATGATTGATCAGGTCCTTGCCTTGTTTGCCCAGGGGTTCCGCGGCAGGATCGACGTGCTGTCGCGAAGGGGCCTTGTGCCGCACGGGCACGCAAGGACACCAAAACCACCGGCGGATTTTGATCCGGCCAGCCTGCCGAGCAGCATGAGTGCGCTTCTGCGCGAATTGCGCCGCGAGAGCCGCCGCTCCGGAGACTGGCGCAGCGTCATGGACACCTTGCGTCCGAAGACGCAGGCATTGTGGCAGCGGCTGCCGCCGTCGGAGCGCTCCAGATTTCTGCGTCACGGTCTTGCATGGTGGAACATTCATCGCCATCGCGTGGCGCCGGATGTTTACGACAGGTTTCGCGGCATGATGGCGAGCGGTCAGGTGTCGGTTCATGCCGGATATCTTCAAAGCGTCGAGCAGGCGGGAAATCAGCTTATGCTCCGCTACCGCGGGCGAGGAACGCACGATGCGAGGGATATTACCTGCGATTGGCTGGTTAACTGTACGGGCGTGGAACGCGCCGGCATCGCTCATTCGCCCTTGCTGCGGGAGATGATGCGGCAGGGTTTGATCAAGGCCGACCCCCTTCAGCTTGGTATTGGAGTGGACGAGGCTTCCAGGGTTGTGGGCGGCAATCCCGGTTCAGTGCCGATGCATGCGGTAGGCGCGCTGACGGCCGGTCAGTTCTGGGAGATCACGGCTGTTCCCGATATCCGGGCACAGGCGCGCACTGTCGCGCGACGGATCAGCGACAGCATCGCGGGGTAAAATTCCAATGGCTTGTGTGGAGCGCGTCGGAGCTCCACGCGCGGCCGCGGAATAAGGAGCTCGTCATGACCGATATCGTCATTCATCCGCGGATTGAAAATCGCCCGAATAGCTTTACCCAGGAAGAAATCGGCTGGACGCCTGGCTCGAGCCGCTTTCGCAGGGGGAGTTCACCGAACGGCACTGGGCCGGCCTCGTTGACGCCTCTCGGTCGAAGTCTCCGTACTTCATGCTCCTTGCGCGCGATCCGGGGATCCTCGAAGCCCGCACCAAGACCGACAAGGACATTTTCTACAATACCGAGGCGGGTTTGCCGCGTGCCGAGCGTGAGCTTTCCGCCACGGCCGCTTCGCGCAGCAACGGGTGCATCTTCTGCGCCTCGGTACATTCGCGCTTTCCGTCGCATCATTCGAAGCGCACTGAAGAGGTTCAGAGGCTGCTTGACGAAGGCACCGGCGCCGATCTCGCCAGCCCCCGTTGGAAGGCCGTGGTCGCGGCCTCGGTGGCTTTGACCGCGACACCGCCAGCATTCGGCGCGGAGCAGGTCGACCAGCTGCATGACGAGGGTCTCGACGATCTCGAAATCGCCGACGTCATTCGCGGCGCCGCCTTCTTCAACTGGGCGAACCGCCTCATGCTCTCGCTCGGCGAGCCGACACCGGCGAAATAGCGGTTGTCGCCCGTAAACGGGCGACAACGATGGGTCAGATGGCGTTTGCCAGCTTGTCTTCGATATAGAGCTGGCGGAGCTTCAGCGTCTGGGGTCCAGGCTTTCCGTCGCCGACCGCCTGTCCGTCGATCGAGGTCACGGGTAGAACGAAGTTGGTCGCCGAGGTGATGAAGGCTTCGGCGGCATCCTTCGCTTCCTCTGGCGTGAACGCGCGTTCCTCGACGGGAAGGCCGGCGTTGCGAGCGATGTCGAGAACGCTGAGGCGCGTGATGCCATGCAGGATCGCGTTTGACAGGCCCCGCGTGATCAGCGTCCCATCCTTGCTGATAATGTGTGCCGTTGCCGCGCTTGCTTCGGTTACGAAGCCGTCCTCGACCAGCCAGGCGTCATCGGCGCCGACGGATGCGGCCTGCATCTTCGCCATCGAGGGATAGAGCAGCTGGACCGTCTTGATGTCGCGCCGAGCCCAGCGCTGGTCGGGAACGAGCGCAACGGAAATCCCCGTCTTGACCTTCGGGTTGTCGAGCACGGACTTGGCCTGGGTGAACAGAACCAGCGTCGGGGTTGCGTTCTCAGGGAAGGCGAAGTCTCGGTCGGCGGCGCCGCGGGAAATCTGCAGATAGATAAGCCCCTCCCGAAGATCGTTCCTGCGGACGATCTCGCGATGAACTTCAAGTAGTTCCTCTTCCGTCAGCGGGCAGGCGATGCCCAGTTCGGCCGTGGAGCGCTGCAGGCGTGCCGCGTGACCGGCATACTCCAGCAGCTTGCCGCCGATCACGCCGGTGACTTCGTAGATCGCGTCGGCGAACAGGAAGCCGCGGTCGAAAATGGAGACTTTCGCGTCAGCTTCGGCGAGCCAGCTGCCATTCAGATATACGGTACGGGTCAAGATCAGTCCTCGTTCAGATTTCAGGCTTGGAAAAGGGCGCGATATCCACGCCAGCGGCGATAAGTTTGTCACGCAGGGCGCGCGCCGTTACCGCCGCACCCGGCGTATCGCCGTGAATGCAGACGGTGGCCGCGGTGACGTCGAGACTTGCGCCACCGACCGTCGGAATCTTGTTGTTGCAGACCATCGAGAGCACCTGGTCGACGCTTTGGTCGACATCATGAATGACCGCGCCCTCCATTTGCCGTGGCGCCAGCATGCCATTTTCGAGATAACTGCGATCGGCATAGACCTCGCAGGCGACGCTGAGGCCGGCGGCCTCGGCGGCCCGCATGGTCCGCGAATAGGGGAGAGTGATGAAGACGAGGTTCGGATCGACGGCGCGGATGGCGCGCACGCAAACCGCCGCCAGTTCCGTATCCTCGGCCGCCATGTTGCCAAGCGAGCCATGTGTCTTCACATGGGTGATCGGCCAGCCGAGCGCCGACGCCATCCCCTGGATCGCGGCGATCTGATAGATGATCTGCGCCTCTATATCCTCAGGCCGCTCGCCCGAAATTCTGCGTCGGCCGAAACCGTAGAGGTCCATGAAGGATGGATGGGCGCCGACGGCGACGCCATGCTTCTTGGCGTTCAGGATCGTGTCGCGCATGACAATAGGATCGCCGGCATGGAAACCGCAGGCCACGTTCGCCGTGGTAATGATCTCCATCATGGCCGCGTCGTCGCCGATCTTGTAGGCGCCGAAGCTCTCGCCCATGTCGCAGTTCAAATCTACTGATACCATGGCTGAACTCCTTGTTCGCGAGGGCGCCGCCGGCCATTCGTCAATCGCCGCTGAGGGTGTGATAGTGCTTGACATACAGTTGGTGTACTGAAATGACAAGGGCATTGTCGATTGAGAATCTCGCTTGTCGAGACGTGTTTGATGGTGATGGTGGAAATATCTCTCGCTTTCCGTTTGCGCTCGGCACCTAGGCCTCTGGAGCGGCATGTTACCGCGTCCGCGCCCTTCTTGCAGGTAAAGTCGCGCCCATGGCCATGATGCAGTCGGTCCATCCCAACTATCCGCGCATTATCGCGTGCGGTGACAGTGCGCTGGTGGTCGAATTCTCCGACCAGATCGATGAATATACGAATGAGCGTGTCATTGCCTTGGCGGACATGCTGGCGACGCGGCCGATAACAGGCGTCATCGAAACCGTTCCAACCTACCGTTCGCTCCTTGTCGCTTATGATCCCGTCATCATACGCGGGAAGACGCTTTCCTCTTCGCTCCAAACATTGCTTGGCCAGCTGTCGGTGGGCGGCGCAACCGCGCGCCGGATCACCGTACCCGTTCTTTATGGCGAGGAGGTCGGGATCGATCTCGATGAACTCGCGGATATGAAGCAGATGTCGCGCGAGGAGCTGATCGCGTTGCATGCGTCCGCCGATTATCGCGTCTATATGATCGGCTTCGCGCCGGGCTTTTCCTATCTCGGCGGCCTGCCTCGGCAATTGCATACACCGCGCCTGGCCGTTCCGCGCCAGCGGATCGACGCGAGCGCGATCGGCATTGGAGGCAAGCAGGCCAGCATCAATTCCGTTCCCGGCCCAAGCGGTTGGCGCTTCATCGGCCGCACGCCGCTCAAGCTGTTCGATCCCTCGCGACCTCAGCCATTCCTTTTGCGCGCGGGCGATCGCGTGCGCTTTCGTCCTGTCGGCGCCGACGAGGCCGAAAGCCTCGATGCCGCCATCAGCCGAGGCGAGGCGGTGGAGGAGTGGGAGGCACCATGACCATGCTCCATATCAAGCAAGCCGGCCCCATGCTGACGGTCCAGGATCTCGGACGCACCGGGCTCATGCACCTCGGCGTCTCCGGCGCCGGTGCGATGGACCCGACGTCGATGCTGATCGCCAACCGGCTGGTCGGCAACGCGGATAGTGACGCGGCGCTGGAGTTCGCGCATGTCGGCGGGGCGTTCGTGGCCGAAAAACCGGTGCGTTTCGCGGTAACCGGCGGCGCCATCGATATCACCGTCGACGGTCAGCTCAGGCATGGTTGGGAAAGCCACTGGCTCATGCCGGGCGAGGTGCTGAAGATCGGCGCCCTGCGGCGGGCCGTCTGGGGTTATCTCGCCATCTCGGGTGGCATCGATACGCCGAAGGTTTTGGAGGCGCGCTCGACGCATCTTCGCTCCGGTCTCGGCGGCATTGACGGACGGCGTCTTGCGATCGGCGATGCGCTGCCGCTTGGCGAGACCAAGAAGTCTTCGCTCCTTGCATTGCGCAAGCCGTTCTCGCGATCGAACGGCCCGGTGCGCGTCGTTCCGGGGCCGCAGGCGGATCATTTCGACGCGGCCGCCTGGAAGAATTTCCTGCGGGAACCCTTTAGTGTCACCCCAAGCCGGGACCGGATGGCGCAGGTTCTCGATGGTCCCGCCATCCGTGCCTTCGCCGGTCACGATATCGTCTCTGATGGGACGGTGGCGGGCTCGATCCAGGTGCCGTCGTCCGGGCGCCCGATCGTGCTGATGGCGGAGCGCCAGACCACGGGCGGCTACCCGAAGATCGCGACCGTTGCCTCGGTCGACCTGCCAAGATTGGCGCAGACGGCGACGGGCAGCACCATTCGCTTCAAATCCATATCACAGGAAGAGGCGGAAGATTTGCTGATCGCGCGCTATAACGCGCTCGCGAATATCCTTGCTTCTCTCGAGGAAAAACCAGGGGACGCGGCAAAGGTGGAGGACCGACAAACATGAGCCAACCGCTTGCCAAGCAGGCCTATGCGAAAATCATCGAGATGATCCTCGCCGGCGGGCTGAAGCCCGGAGACGTCTTGCAAGAGGCGAAGCTCGGAGAGGAGCTCGCCATGTCGCGCACCCCGGTTCGCGAAGCGATCAAGCGCATCGAGGCCGAAGGACTTGCCGTTCAGGACGGGCGCTTTCTCAAGGTTCGCACGCTGACCCCGGGCGAGGTGAACGAGATCTTCTTTCTCAGAAGTGTCATCGAAGGCTATTGCGCCCGCCATGCGACGGCGGTCGCGCCCGCTATCCTCGACGGTCTCGAGAGGCGTGTGACCGCCCTGATGACCGAAGGACCGGGCGAGGAAGACGAGCAGCGCCGGGTCGACGACGATTTCCATCTGACGCTGGCCCGCTCCACGTCCAACGAGATGATGGTGCGCACCATCAGCGATCTCAGGCGCCGGACCTGCATGTTCGACCACAGCCTCGTTCCCGCACGCTATCTGAAGGGCTGCGAGGAGCACCTCGAAATCATCGCGGCGCTGCGCGCCAAGGATGGCGAGCAGGCTGGAAAGCTGATGAGCCGACATGTCCTCAATGCCCGCGATGCAATCGTTGGGCGGCTTGAACACAACGAGCGGAAAGCAACGCGATGAAGTGCCTGATCGTTCAGCCCATTCACAAGGATGGCCTTGATCTCCTACGGCAGGCGGGCGTGGAACCCGTCTTGTGCCCGTCGCCGGATGCTGAGACCGTATCGACGATGATCATGGGCTGCGACGCAGCCATCACCCGCGATGCGGGCCTGCCGGCCGCGCCCATTCTCGCGAGCGATCGTCTGAAGGTTATCGTGGTCCACGGCGCCGGCCACGATGCGGTCGACAAGCGCGCGGCGCATGAGAAGGGCGTGCTGGTCTGCAATACACCCGGCGCCAACGCGCAATCGGTTTCGGAACTCGCATTGGGGCTTATGCTCGCCGCGGCCCGGCTGGTGCCGGCCGCCGATCGTGCTGTTCGTTCCGGTGAGCGCGGCTTTCGCGAGGCCCATACGTTTCATGAATTGTCCGGCAAGACCGCGTTCGTCGTCGGCTGGGGCGCGACGGGCGCCGGATTGGGGCGGATGCTTCACGCGGCGCTCGGCATGCGGGTTCTCGTCTTTTCGCCGAGAAGCGCGGATACCGGTTCGTTCCAGCGAGCGGGCACGCTTGCCGAGGGCCTCGCACAGGCCGATGTCGTCTCGCTCCACACCCCCATGCGTGAGGAAACACGCGGAATGATCGGCAAAATTGCTTTCGCGGCCATGAAACCGGGCGCCATTCTCGTCAACACGGCGCGTGCCGGCTTGATCGACGAGACGGCACTTGCCGAGGCGCTCGCGAGCGGCGTCGTTGCCGCTGCCGCGCTGGACGTCTATTCGCCAGAAGCACCGAGCGGTCCACTGGGCGCCACCGAGCGCGTCATCTTCACCCCGCATCTCGGCGGCACGACGCCCGAGGCGTTGCAGCGGGTCGCGGTCGGCGCCGCCCGCAATGTGCTCCTGGCGCTTTCCGGCGAGAAGCCGGCCACGACCATTGAATTTCTACCGGAGGCATCCGCGTGAGCGCAATCATCAGGGACACGATCGATAGACTGCTCGATCGCATCAACGCCATCTCCGATCCCGGCCCGGGCTTCACCCGCCCATCCTACAGCCCACTCGAAAGCCGCGCGCATGAAGTGGTCGCCGAGGAAGTAGAGCGCCTGGGCATGACCGTGACCCGGGACGCCGCGCTCAATCTCTTCGCGCGCCTGTCGGGACGTGATCGCGACGCCCCGCCGATCTACATCGGCTCGCACGTAGATACGGTTTCCATGGGCGGCGCTTATGACGGCGCGGCCGGCGTCGCCGGCGCCGTTGCGCTTGCGGCTGCCTTCGTGGACAGCGGGCAGGCGCCGCCGGTCGATCTTGTCGTTACCGTGACGCGCGCGGAGGAAAGCGTGTGGTTTCCTGTCTCCTACGCCGGCTCGCGGGCAGCGCTGGGACGCCTGACCGCGCCTGAACTGCAGGCGAAGCGAGCCGATAACGGCCGGACCCTCGGCGACCATATCCGCGCGGAAGGCGGAGATCCTAATGCGATTTTGAATGGCCCGGGCCTTTCGCCGGCGCGCTTCATCGAGCTGCATATCGAGCAGGGGCCGGTGCTCGACGACGCGAAGGAAGCGTTCGGCATCGTCGATGGCGTACGCGGCGGATTGCGATATCGCGAGGCGCGCATCGACGGAACATGGGCGCATTCGGGCGGAGCGCCGCGCGCCGCGCGCTCGGACGCGGTCTTCGCGCTGGCCGATCTGATCGTTGCCATTGACAAGCACTGGGGTGAGATCCTCGATGGTGGCGACGATCTCGCCGTCACCTTCGGTCGGGTCGATGCGGCGAGCTCCGAACACGCCTTCGCCAAGGTGCCGGGCCGCGTCGATTTCTGCGTTGATCTGCGCAGTGACGATGTCGCGGTTCTCGAACGCGCCGATGCGCTGCTGCGGGCCGAGGCGGCATCGATCGCGGCCTCGCGTGGCGTGCGCTTCGACTTCGGGCAACAGTCGCGCAGCCAGCCGACCCGGCTGTCGACTGATCTCGGCAACATGATTGCCGACGCGGCGAAACGGCTCGGCCACTCCCCGCGCCGGATGCTGTCGGGGGGCGGCCATGATGCGGCAGCCTTCGCGCAGGCGGGCTGGGACTCCGTCATGGTGTTCCTGCGCAACTGGAACGGCAGCCACAATCCCGATGAAGCCATGGACAACGCGGATTTGGCCGCGGCAGTCGAAATCTTGTACGCCGCGATTGCCGGTGAGACGGGCGGTTCACGATGAGTGAAAAGGAAAACCTGACACAACAGGTCTATCGCGATCTGAAGCAGCGTATCCTGGAAGGGCAGTTTTCCTCCGGCGATATGCTGACGGAACGTTCGCTCGCGCAGGACTCCGGTATTTCCCGCACGCCACTGCGCGCGGCGATTTCCCGCCTGGAAAAAGAGGACGTGATCTCAAGGCTGCCGAACGGCGCGCTCATGGTGCGCCAGGTGACCGTGGAGCAGCTGCTTGAGATCGTCCAGCTCAGACGCTTGCTCGAAGGAGCAGCAGCCGAGACAGCGGCCACGCGACCGCTCACGCCCGATCTCATCCAGTCGCGCGAACGCATGCGTGCCTACGCCAATGGCGGCGACATCGCTTTCGATCACTTCTGGCTCGACGACGATGCCTTTCACAATGCTGTCGCCCATGCCGCCGAGCTTCCCCTGCTCGCGGCCATGCTGACCGAGATGCGCGGCATCGCCCGCCGCTGCACGATCACCCGCACACACGACCGCTTCGACCAGCAGGCGCTCGAGCACATCGCGGTCATCGATGCGATCGAAGCCGGGGACGGCGTCGCTGCAAGACTAGCGATGGAGGCCCACTTCGACAGCGTGCGCGCCCGCTTCCTGGGCTGGCTGGCGCGGAGCTGAGGCAATGAAAATGCAATCCAAGGCACCCAATGACGGCCTGGACGCTCTTCGCGGAAGCGAGGCTTCGTTCTCGCGAGACGAATTCGCCAGGCGTCAGGCGCGGGCAGTGTCGGCGCTGGTGGCCAGCGGCCACGAGGCGCTTGTCGTCACCGGGCCTGAGACGATCTATTGGCTGACAGGGCGCCAAACCGCCGGATACTTCGCGTTTCAGGCGCTGATCCTCACGGCATCGGGCGAGCTCACGCTGCTGGTGCGGCAGCTGGAACTCTACGGAACGGTGGCCAATACCTGGCTTTCCGACATCGTCGTCTACCAGGATGGCGAGAGCCCTGTCTCGGCGCTGGTGGCACTGCTGCGAGACCGCGAGATCACGCGGCCGGCGATCGAGCTCGGTGGCTGGTTCCTGCCGCCCAGGCTTGCGGATGAGATCGCCAGGGAGCTTGGACAGCAGCGTCTTGCGGATGGCTCGGACATCCTGCCGCCGTTGCGCATGGTCAAATCAGCCGATGAACTCGCCGCGATCCGTGCTGCCGCGCGTTATGCCGAAGCGGGCATGATCGCGGCCATCGACGCCTGCCGTGGTGGCGCCAACGAAAACGACATCGCCGCGGCCATGCTGCGGGCCGCAACGCAGGCCGGTTCCGAGGCCATGGCAATGGAGCCGCTCGTCTCGTCGGGACCACGCAGCGGCCTGCCGCACATGACCTGGCGCCGGCGCCTGTTGGAAGCGGGCGATCCCGTTTTCCTCGAACTCGCGGGCAGCCATGCCCGTTATCATTCCGCGCTCATGCGCAGCGTCTGGATCGGCGGCCCGCCGGATGACGCACAGCGGATGATGGATTGCTCGCTGCGCGCCCTTGATGCCGCGCTATCGGCGATCCGCCCGGGCGCGCCGTGTTCGGCGCCGCATGAGGCCGCACAGAGCGTCATCGACGAGGCCGGCTACACCGTCGCGTTTCGCAAGCGTATCGGCTACTCGATGGGCGTCGCCTTCGCGCCCGACTGGGGCGAGGGGGGGATCCTCAGCCTGTTTACCGGCGTCTCGCGCGTAATCGAGCCCGGCATGGTGTTCCACCTGCCTGCCACGCTTCGCAGATACGGCCATTGGACGGTCGGTGCGTCGGAGACGGTGATCGTTACCGAACACGGCGCCGAGCCGCTATCGAGCCTGCCCAGAACCCTCACCATTCGCTGATCAAGATCATATCGCCATCACAAAGGAGACCACCGTGCGCTCACTCTTCCATCTCGCCTACCACGTCACCGATCTCGACGCGTCGAGACGCTTCTACGGCGACGTCCTCGGTTGCGCCGAAGGCCGTTCGACCGATACCTGGGTCGATTTCGACTTCTTCGGCCACCAGATCTCGCTGCACCTCGGCAAGCCGTTCGAGGTCACGCGCACCGGCAAGGTCGGCGATCACATGGTGATGATGCCGCATCTCGGCGTCGTACTGCCGCTCGATGATTGGTTCGCGCTCGCCGAACGCCTGCAAAAGGGCAACATCGCCTTCGATATTCCGCCAGTCGTCCGTTTCGAGGGTGAGCCGGGCGAGCAGCGGACGATGTTCTTCTTCGACCCGAGCGGCAACCCGATCGAAGTCAAGGGCTTCAAGGACTTCGACAGCGTCTTCGCGCACTAAAAAGAAAAGGACCGGGCGATCATCTCGCCCGGTCCTTTTTTATCCAGGTCGCGGTTGTCGCTCAGTCTAGAAGACGCTCGGCGACTTCGTCAGGAGCTCGTTGCCATCCCCGCCGATGATGATGATGTCTTCGAAGAAGGCAGCACCAACGCCGTCGAGCGATAGAAACGCCTCGACGCCGAATGCCATGTTCTCTTCCACGACATCTTCAGGCATCGACATGGTCGTCGAGATGCGCGGCAACTCGAAGCCGAGACCGATGCCGTGGCCATAGAAGGGGAAGTTCTTCATGATCGGCGAGATCGAGCCGCCGAATGCCGCCGTCATGCGATCACCTTCGGCCGCGACGTCAAGCAGCTTCGTGCCGGGTCTCAGCATATCCGACAAGCGGTGCACGATGTTGCCCGCGGCTTCGATCAGGCGCAGCTGTTCGCTGTTGGCCTTGCCACGCACAGCCGTACGGCCCGGGTCAAGGTAATATCCCTGAAACAGCGGGCCATGAAGCGTGCCGGTGACGATGTCGCCGATAGCAGGCACGTCGGCGCTGTAGCCCGTGAGCGGGAAGCGCTGATCGAAGCCTAGCGTGTCGCCATGGTTGGTGCCGATCATCTGGATGCGGCCACCGCGGCGGACGACCTCGCGAGCGGCCTCGCCGGCCGCTTCACGCTCCGACATGCCGCTGATCAGGCTTTCCATCAGGATCGTCATTCCCGCCGTCGCGGTCTCGCCCGCGACGCGATAACAGTCGAGTTCGCGCTTGCTCTTGATCCGCCGAACGGATCTGACAAGGTCGTCGGCCGGGACCCATTCGATATCGGGCGCAATGGCTTCCAACTCGCGGTAGTATTTCACCGGGATCAGGTTGGTGCCAACAAGCGCGACGGGGCCCTTCACGCCGCGTTCGACGAGCGAGCGGGCGACGCTTTCGAAGGGATGATTGCTGCTGAGCACATCATCGATCGATACCAGATCGCGACGAACTTCCGGCTCGTCGATATGCAGCTGCGGCGCAAGTCCTTCCTGTAAGATGACGCCCGCGAAGGATCTTGCGGTCCAGATCAACGAGTCCATGCCGCCGCTGATGGCATAGTGGTTGGAGAGGTAGAGAATGTCGCCGCAATTGTCGGTCGTTCCGCCGCCGCGTCCGAAGACGACCGTCGTGGCAAACCCACGCCGTTTCATCTCGTTTTGAACGCGATCCCAGCGCGCCTCGTATTCGTCCAGCGGAAAATAGCGATCCATCATATCACTCCGTATGCACTCTCGCGGTAAGGCCTTGATTTTCGGTACACCACGAGTATCCGAACGTCAATCGAGCGATGCGCGCTTCTGCTAATTAAAGCATCAGCCGACGAAATGTGCTCATGATATAATCATACTCTGCTTAAATTACACGCACGAAGCCGATTATGTGGGCTGTAATTTGTTGAAATTGCTACTTGAACTCCACTGGTATACTGAATAGGGTTGCTGGGACTTGATCGATCGACCCTCACTCAATGCCGATCGCATCGAAGAAAGACGAGTTTGAAATGAGCCTAGACGCAGATATCGTGCCCGCCAGCAGGGGGCGCTCCTTCAAGATGAAGGCCGGGCAATTTGCCCTCGTGACGAACACCCATGGCAACCAGGTTGTCGATGCCTGGGCGTTGGCTGACAGCGATCACTTCGAGACGTCTTCGCTCGATCACACGCGTTCGATGAACAGCAACATCTTCTTCACCGAGGGGATGGCGCTGATGAGTTCACGCCGCCGCCCCATGCTGACAATGGTCGCCGACAGCGCCAAGGTCAGGCACGACACGTTGCTTTGCCCGTGCAATCGCGAGCTCTATCAGCAGCTCGGATGCGAGGAGTATCATCGCAGTTGCACCGACAACTTCCACGAGGCGCTTTCTGGCGTAGGTATCGAAATGCCGTTCACGCCCGCGTCGTTGAACCTCTTCATGAACGTGCCCGTTACTTCCGATGGCACCGTCGATCGCGTCCCACCCGATACGGCTGCCGGCGACTATGTTGTCATGCGCGCCGAGATGGATCTGATCTTCGTCCTGTCGGCCTGTCCGCAGGACATCACGCCGATCAACGGCGCCGCGCGCACCCCGCGCGATGTGGCGGTCAATATCCTCGATACCTATCCGTCGGAGGTGTCAGCATGAGCGAGCAGCTTCTGAAACTGCGCGAAATCCGCAAGAGCTTTGGCGAGAACGAGGTGCTGAAAGGCGTCTCGCTGGACGTCAAGGCGGGCGAGGTCGTTTCGATCATCGGCGCCAGCGGCTCCGGCAAGAGCACCTTCCTGCGCTCGATCAACGCGCTGGAAATGCCGCAATCGGGTTTCATGGAATTCGAGGGCCTGTCTTTCGATTTCCGTCCAGCCTCGCGCTTCTTCCCGACGCCGTCGCAGCTACAGTCCCTGCGGGCGCGCGTCGGCATGGTGTTCCAGAGCTACAATCTCTGGCCGCACATGACGGTGCTCGAAAACGTCACCCACGCGCCGATCCGTCTCTTGAAGCTGCCGCGCGCGCGGGCGATCGAGGAGGCCGAGGCTCTACTGTCGCGGATCGGCCTGTTCGAAAAGCGCCATAGCTATCCGTCGCGACTCTCGGGCGGCCAGCAGCAGCGCGTGGCGATCGCCCGTGCGCTCGCCATGAAGCCGCGCCTGATGCTGTTCGACGAGGTCACCTCGGCGCTCGATCCGGAGCTCGTTCACGAGGTGCTGGTGCTGATGGCATCGCTGGCGTCCGAGGGCATGACCATGCTGCTCGTTACCCACGAGATCGCCTTCGCGCGCGACGTCTCCTCGCGCGTCCTGTTCTTCGACAAGGGCGTGATCGCCGAAGAGGGGCCGCCGGATATTCTGAGGCACCCCGAAAGCGACCGCCTGAAGCAGTTCCTTCATCGCATCCTGCATGACGACGTTGGTCATTCCTTCTCGAACGATCAGGGTCAGGGAGCGCAGGCGTAATGAGCGGTTTTATCGAAGAAGTTCAGCTTTATGGTCCAGGCTTTCTTGAAGCCGCCTGGACGGTATTCGGCCTGACGATCCTGACGATCGTCGTCAGTTGGGCATGCGGCCTGCTGGCTGCCTTGGCACAGCGTTCCAAATGGAAATCCGCGCGCGTGGCGGCGGGCTTCTATATCTGGTTCATTCGTGGCACGCCGACGCTGATCCAGGTCTTCATCATCTATTTCGGCCTTCCGCAGATCGGTATCCGGCTTTCGCCGTTTACGGCCGGCGTCATCGCGCTCGGCATCAATAGCGGCGCCTATGTCGCCGAGATCGTCCGCGGTGGCCTGAACGCCATCCCGCGCGGCCAGAATGAATCGGCGCTGGCACTCGGCTTCAGCCCCAGCGAGACCATGCGCACTATCATCCTGCCGCAGGTCTTCCGCATCATCCTGCCCGCGGTCACCAACGAGGCGATCTCGACCCTGAAGAACACCTCGCTTCTTTCGACGATCACCGTCGTCGAGCTGACGCTTTATGCGCAGACCCTCATCGCGGCGACCTTCCGTCCCTTCGAGTTCTACATCGCGGTAGCCGTCATCTATCTCTTGCTGACCACGATCCTCACATTCGTCGCCTCCTGGCTTGAGCGACGCTACGCCAACCTGGGTTGAGGTCAGCCATGAGTGTCCTGCCGATCGACTCGCTTGAAACGCCTCGGTTCTGCGGTGTGCCGACCTTCATGCGCCTGCCGCAGGCAACGACATTGAGCGGGTTGGACGCGGCCGTGATCGGACTTCCCTCCGATTCCGGCGGCCCGTACCGCACCGGCGCGCGCTTCGCGCCGAACGCGGTGCGCGCCATGTCGGTGATGCTGCGTCCGATCAATCCCTATCGCGGCGATATCAATGTCTTCGAAGAGCTCGCCGTGGCTGACGTCGGCGACGCCAGCGTCGTGCCGGGTTACGAGATCGAATCCTTGGAGCGCATCGAAGAGTCGGTCGCGGCATTGGTCAATGCCGGCATCGTCCCCTTCGCGATCGGCGGCGATCACTCGATCACGCTGGCCGAGATCAGGGCGCTCGCCAAGGTCCATGGCCCGATCTCACTGATCCACTTCGATTCCCACACCGACACCTGGGACAAGTATTTCGCCGGCAAGAAGTATAGCGCCGGAACCCCGTTCCGCCGCGGCGCGGAGGAAGCCATCATCGATCCCGCGCACTCTATTCAGATCGGCATGCGGGGCTCGCTGTTCCAGAAGGACGATATCAACCAGTCGATCGATCTCGGCTACGACGTGCTGACGACCGACGATGCACTCGATCTCGGCCCCCATGGTCTCGCCCAACGCATCGCCGATCGTGCCGGCGGCCGGCCGGCCTTCATTTCCTTCGACATGGATTTCATCGATCCGTCCGCGGCCCCCGCGGTCCAGACACCCGAGGCGGGTGGGCCGACAGCGCGTGAGACCTTGCAGATTCTGCGCGCCCTCCACGGCATCAACCTCGTCGGCTGCGACGTGGTCGAGGCCAATCCACTCTACGATGGGCCGGGACAGATCACCGCCCTGATGGCCGCGACCGTGATGGCGGAACTGATGGCCTTGCTTGCTTCCCAACGCGCTCAGGCGAAGGGTTAACGAAAACCGGCGTGCGATGCCGCGTGAATGCAATGAACCAACATAAAGGGAACTGAACCATGAAATTGAAATCTCTCATCATGACCGCCGCCGCCCTTGCGGGCATGGCCGTGAGCTCCATCGCCCACGCCGCCGACCTCGAGCTGCTTCAGCCGGGCAAGCTGATGGTCGCCACCGAAGGCACCTACGCGCCGTTCAGCATGCGCGCGCCCGATGGTAAGCTCGACGGCCTCGAAATCCGCGTCATGACCGAAGTCGCGAAGCGCCTCAACCTCGAATACACGCCCGTCCTGATCAAGTGGGACTCGCTGCTCGTTGGCCTCCAGGCTGACCAGTACGACGTCATCAGCGCGGCCATGGACATCACCGAAGCCCGTCAGCAGCAGGTCACCTTCTCGAACGGCTGGCTTGAATCCGGCGGCCGCGTTGTTATCCCGACCGATTCCGCGATCAAGAGCGCTGCCGATCTCAAGGGCAAGACGGTCGGTGCGCTCGTTGCATCGAGCTGGACGAAGATCGCCGAAGACAAGGGCGCGACCGCCAAGGGCTACAAGGCCGAATCCGACGCCATGCAGGACCTCGTCAACGGCAACGTCGACGCCGTCATCACCGATGCGATCGCCGCCGCCTACGCCATCAAGTCCGCGAAGATGCCGCTGACCATGACCGACGATTATGTCAGCCACGTTCAAAAGGGCTTCGCCTTCAAGAAGGGCAAGCCGCATCTGGTCGAGGCCGTGAACAAGGCGCTGGCCGACATGGTTGCCGACGGCACCTACGCCAAGCTGACGACCGATCTGGTCGGCTTCGATCCGACGCCGAAGGACCCGATCAAGACCATTCAGTAATGATCGCATGGCTGGGCACCGAAAGTGCCCGGCCTTTTTTCCTTGATGCCGCCAGGCTTTCGCGCCGGGCAATCCATGTAGAGCAGATCGATGTCGCCTCTCATCGCGCTTGTCACGCGCTTGTCCGAAGCAGCCGAAAGCAACTGGCTCATGGCGCTCAGCGCAGCCATGCCGCAAGAAACCATCCGTTCCATTCGTCAGCTTTCGCCGGATGAGCTCGGCCGTGTCGATATCGCCATCGTCGCCAATCCCGACCCCGCAGATCTCGAGCGGCTGCCGAACTTGAAATGGGTGCACAGCCTCTGGGCGGGTGTCGAGCGGTTGGTCTTGGAACTCAAGGGCTTCTCACGTCCGATCGTACGCCTCGTCGATCCTGATCTCGCGCGCACCATGGCCGAGGCCGTGCTCGCCTGGACCCTCTATCTCTCCCGCGACATGCCCGCCTATGACATGCAGCAACGCCAAAGCCTTTGGCGACAGCTTCCCTATCGGTCGGCACCCGACACGCGGGTCGGCCTGCTGGGCCTCGGGACGCTCGGCCGCGCGGCCGCACGACAACTGCGGTTGGCGGGTTTTGCGGTCAGCGGCTGGAGCCGGACCGAAAAGCAGGTCGACGGTGTCGAGACCTATTTCGGCGCGGACGGCTTGGACGCCATGCTCAGGACGTCCGACATCGTGGTCTGCCTTCTGCCGTTGACGGCTGAAACGACGGGGCTCCTCGGCGCGCGTGAATTCGCACTACTGCCCCCAAACGCCGGCTTCATCAATTTCGGGCGTGGCCGCATCGTCAAAACGATCGAGCTGATCGCGGCGCTCGATGCGGGCGCTGTCAAGCATACCGTGCTTGATGTCTTCGAGACCGAACCACTCGATGAGCAGAGCCCTCTATGGGATCACCCGGGCGTGACCGTGCTGCCGCATATCTCGGCGCCCACCAACCCGTCGACCGCGGCAAAGATCGTTGCCAACAGGATCGACGAATACCGCGCGACCGGCGTCCCGCCCGACGGGATCGATTTCGATCGGGGCTATTAGCCGCGTCCTGGCATCGTTTCGAGATGCCGGGAAGATGCATGTTGGTTCAATTTTTATGAAAACTGATTCCAGTAAAGACTGATTGCGCGGCCACGCTCTCACAACTAGTAAATAGTCCTAGATTGCATTTGCTTAGATGATTTAAGCGTAGGCATGGCGCATGCTACGCCGTGCTTTTGATTTGCCTTCAAGACATACTGAAAACCTTAGCCTTGAGCCGAATTTGTAATTGGTAGAAGCCGCTCAAGTCGCCATGATGGCCAAGATCTCTGCCATGTCGATATCCCCACCCGATCGATGAGTGGATTGGCGGCCAAGAAACCATGGACCTATCCCTGCATGGCGAAACGATACGCATCGCTTCGGCACGTCATGTGCCGTTGTCCCGGCGCCGTCGTGTTGTCGTGCTGTCGAATGGGAATTCGCGGCCTCGTGCCACTCGATCCCGTCAAACAGAGGTCACATGTCGTTTCTGAAAAACGCGCGCATTCGCACGAAAATTCTCTCTCTCATCATTCCCATCTGTGTGATGGGCATCGGCGCCACGCTCTTCATGTCCGATAAGTTCAAGGCCGTCGATGCCACCTATTCGGAGTTCATCGCGCAGGACTATCAGGCAGAGGTCGACCTCGTCGCCTCCACGCGAAGCCTGGTTTCCATCGGTTACGCGGCCTACCAGACGCTTGCCTACGACGCTCGGGATCCGGCCTTCAAGGCGGCGAACGACTTTTACAAGGACAACGCCGGGAGCCTGATCGCTCGCCTCCAGCAATCCAAGGGTGGTCGTCCAGAGGATGCTGAGGCGATCGATGCCTTCATCGCGAGGTCGAATGACGTGATCGCCAAGACCGATGCCGCCGTCAAATTGGGAAGCGGGCGTGCAGCCGAAGCGCTAGCGATTCTGGCGCAGGCGGATATCCTGATCAGGCCGCTGCTGTCCGATATGCGCGATCTCACGACATTGATGAAGAAGAATATCAATGCGCGAGCGAACGAGCTGACCCAGCAGACGCGCTCGACGATTTTCATCTCCCTCACGATGCTGACCCTCATCTTCGCGGCAAGTATCGCGGCGGCCCTGCTGGTGTCCGCGCGCGGGATTACCGCACCGATCGCGAGATTGCGCGAGCGCATGACATCTCTTGCACGCGGCGATACGGCTGTGGCTTTTAGCTCCCGATTTCAATTGAAGCGCTAAGCGAGGAATTCGGCACTGAAATCTCCTCTTTCGATTTCGCTGCGGAGTAGGGGAGGGCCAACTAACGCCCTGATGCCTTGGTGAGATTCACGCGGAAGCGATCCCGCCGGCGCTGATATCTGCGTGTGATCTCCGCTGAAGCATGACCGAGCTGTTTCTGGACGTAACGCTCGTCGACTTCGGCGGAGGAGGCCAAGCCCGCGCGAAGGGAATGTCCGGAGAATTTGATGGCGCGTCCGATCTCGCTAAGATCACCGCGAACGCCGGCCGCCATTGCGGCCCGCTTCACCAGCCGAGCTACTTCCTTGTCATTCAGTCGTTCTGTCCCAACTGCTTTGCCTTGTCCGGTCACCCGGCGAAAAAGCGGGCCATGAGCCAGCTTGGCGAACTTGATCCAGGTCTCAACTGCGGCGACCGGGCAGGTCGCATCGGCTGAGCCGCGGCCGATCTCGACCTCCCGCCATCCGGTCTTGCCACGCAAGTGAGGAGCATGCCCTTATTGAGGATTTCGATCCAGCCACGGCTGTCTTCGGTCTGATCCACCTTTAGACCGAGGCCGACGATCTCGGAGCGCCGGCGTCCACCTGCGTAGCCGACCAGCAGCATCGCCCGGTCGCGCACACCACGCGGAGTGCCGCGATCGAGTGTTTCTAGCATGGCGATGACGTCTGTCGCCATGACAGCTTCCTTCTGGACCGGCGGCCGTCCATGGCTGTTGCGGATGCCAGCCATGACAGTGGCGATATGCCGGTCCTTGCGATCAAGGCTCAGACCGCGTTGTGCATAGTTCCAGGATATTGACGAGAGACGACGCTCGATCGTCGCGACAGAATTCGCCTTCATGCCGCGTTCGGCCGTGCCGGAAGCACAGGCGGTAATGTAAAGCCCGACCGCCTGTGGGTGTGGGGGGAAAGATTGGAGCGCCGGCACCAAGCGGAAAAATGCTTCCAGTCGGATGCGTAGGCTTTTCGGGTGTTGATCGAGCTGGCTGCCTCGACGTAGCTTCGAGCGCGATCGTTGAGGTCTTGCAGCTGGCCTGACAGGCTGGACCCCGGTTGTGGGGAGGGGAGGGGATTTCTGCTCTGGAAATGGAAGGCTCGTCCGCCACAGCTTCTCCACCGAGTATGTCGCTCATCTCACGCTTCCCATGGATTGATCACGGCTGCGCCTGTGTCCTCAAAGTCCTTGACGTTGCGAGTGACGAGGATCAGGTCATGGACGATTGCGGTGGCTGCGATCAGCCCGTCGATGTCTCCGCGCGGACGGATCGCGGCGATGCGGCCCCATTCGACTGCGATCTCGTCGGTCACCGTGAGGATGCGGTCAGAATGATCGTGGCGCAGCTTGCGCAGCCATTCGGCAAGATGTGCCGCAGCCTTGGGATCTGATTTTTGTTTCAAGGCAATACCGCGCATGATCTCACCAAGCGTCAGCGCACTCAAGTGGACGCTGAGAGGATCGACCGAGCGCAGCCAGGACACTGCCTGCGGGGTGCCCCGCCTTGCCTCCGAGACGATATTCGTATCCACTAGATACATCAGAAAGCCACGTCGCGGCTTGAGACTTTAGCCCGCGCGTCGACCGCGTCGGTGAAGGCGTCATCCCAAGGCGGACCGGCAAGCAGATCATCGACCAAAGTCGGTCGCCCTGCGCGCAAAGCGTCATAGTCTTTTGCGGACAAGACAACCGCCGTCCGCTCGCCACGCACGGTTATCTCTTGCGGGCCTTCAAAGCGGGCTTTTTGCACTACTTTCGAAAATTGGTTTTTAGCGTCCTGCAGCTGCCAATCCATGAATTTGCTCCAATCTAGCTAGGCTGTCTAGCCACAAATAGCACTGTTCTCAATCATCCGAAAGCCCGGAGTGCACGTTTAGAAGTAAAATCTTGGCGTTCGTGGCCTATCCGGGAACCATATCAACGACGTCCGAGAATGCTTTTGGGAGGGATTTCCTAAATCCGACCGAATATCGCTGAAGCGCACGATCGTTCAGAGGCGGAGTGTCGCCGACGATGACGTGGGATGCGATACACCTAACCTTTGCATCGCAGGTTTTGCAGACTTTTGCATTCGACGGGAGCATGCCGTGTAATGACAGCCATATAAGACGGGACTGCATCCATGCACGATGAAATCATATCCTGGCGCCGTGATGGCCGGCCGGCCGCGGTAGCGGTCGTGGACAAAGCCTGGGAAGACTTCTGAGCCTATGATCGTGTCAGGCGTCGCCAGTGTGGCGCCTGACACGGCGTCAAATCGACCAGCCGCGGCCCGGTCTCATGGGCTGAGAGGTGCGACACGCGGCCGATAACCGCGTGCCCGCTGCCGGACGAGCGCGAGAAACAGACCGACTGCTCCGTCTCACGCTCGAAATGGTGCTCCTTGGTTTGTCCATTTTGGCCAATCCGACCCCAGCTGCGTGTCAGGCGGATCTCGCCGAATAGCGCCAGGGAGATCTTCATGATGTAATACCGGGCCATGTTCCTCTCGGCGTCCGTGCGTTCGACATGGTGATGATATAGCTGAGCGATCATGCCCCTAGAATCGGGGAAGCAGGTGCTGGCGTCCAACGAGACTTATGAATCAATCGAGGGTGAACGATTCACCTGAGTGATGACCCGCCCACCATACTGTCGCGCCTGCATTTCATACGCGTGACATTTTTGTCGTGGTCCTGCTTTCAACCTCTCGTGATGGCGTTTTGCCCAGCTTCCGCCTGAATGTTGCCGCTCTAGTCCGCGGTGACGACAAGCGAAGATAGTGTGCTCATCCGGAGTGGCTTTTCTCGTCGAGTGCTGGGGATATTTGGAATGGCAGACACATCAGCTTTACGCCTGAAGATCACTCTGATGAGCGTGGTCGCGCTTATGGCAAGCGGGATAGGCGCCCGTGCGGAGCCGCAGCCCGCCGCGCCCGCTGCGCAGCTCTCCGCCTCGAAGGGATATGCCGTTCCCGAGCGCCGGCTCGTGCATGTCGCCGGTCACGGTGACGATTCAGCGCTGTCGACGCTGTTCGAAAGCGGGGCTGGAAACCCGGCCAAGGTCCTGCGGGAGATGGCTGGCCTTTCTCCATCGATGAACAGCGACATTGCCGCCGCGCTTGAAGCCTATTATGGTCAGCCGAAAACAAAGCTCATCTGGACTGACGCGAAGGGACCGAACGCCAAGGCGAGGCAAGCGCTTGACCTCTTGCGGCAGGCCGACGATTGGGGACTAACCGTTTCGGACTATGCCGTTTCGCCATCTCCGGAGACTTTGCAGCAGAATTCGCCCGACCGCGCCAAAGCTTTGGCAGCGTTCGAACTGTCCCTCTCAAACAATATGCTGATGTTTCTCCAGGATAATTTCAGGGGGCGCATCGATCCGAACAAGCTGTCGAACTATTATGACTTCAAGCGTAAGCCCGTCGA
Source organism: Rhizobium sp. O111 (assembly GCF_055616315.1). Lineage (NCBI taxonomy): Bacteria > Pseudomonadati > Pseudomonadota > Alphaproteobacteria > Hyphomicrobiales > Rhizobiaceae > Rhizobium > Rhizobium sp. O111. Next base: position 289,677 of record NZ_JBSHXL010000003.1, read on the forward strand.
TTTGAAAGCGACGCTTGCTCAGTTGGCAGCAGCGCAAAACCTGGCGTCGGCGGTCGACCGCTTCATGCCGAGCAGTCCAAAGTTTGCCCAGCTCGCCGCCGAATTGCACTGGTTGCGAACATCAGGCCAGGGCGGGGATACGACCGTCAACAAGAACAAGGTGATTGTCGCCATGGAGGAGCTGCGATGGTTGCCGCAGGAGTTTCCGGATCGGTACGTATTCATCAATCAGCCGGCCTATATGGCCTACTACACCGAGAACGGCGATGTCACCCTTTCGATGAAGGCGGTGATTGGGCAGCAAGATCACCAGACGAACTTTTTCGATGCTTCGATCAAGACAGTCGAATTCAATCCCGATTGGGGGGTGCCGCAGTCGATCATCAAGAACGAGATGCTTCCGCATCTGAAGCGGGATCCGTCCTACCTCGACCGCGAGGGCTACAAGGTATCGGTCAACGGCAAGCCGATGTCCTCGGCGAAAGTCGATTGGGCGCAACCGCTCGAGAATATCGCCGTCGTACAGCCGCCAGGCCCCGATAATGCGCTCGGCCAGCTGAAGATATTGTTCCCCAATCCGCATGCCATCTACATGCACGACACGCCGGCGCGCGGAAAATTCGCTTCGCAGGATAGAATGTTCAGCCACGGTTGCGTGCGGCTGGAAAATCCGAGAGCCATGGCCGCCGCCGTCTTGAAAACATCGGTGGATTCGGTCGCGCAGGAAATTGCGGGCGGTGAGAAGAAGGACGTTCCGGTTCCCGAGGAAGTTCCCGTTTACGTCTCCTATTTCACGGCATGGCCGACGGCCGACGGCATCATTCACTATTACGACGACATCTATGGTCGCGATGCGCAGACGCTCAACGCGATAGCCGCAACGAGCGCAAGCCGCTCCTAGCGTCACATCAGAGCTTCGATCGCGTTCGGAGGCGTGGAACAATATCCATTGCGCAATAGGTTGTGATCGCGGGCAGTGCAAGAACACCGGTCCTGCGGACAAAGAATGGTGTTGCCGAAGTGCTGAAGTCCCAGAAATTGGGACTTAGCTCAAAGGATAGCTTCGTTTGGACACCGAGCGCTGAAAGGCTCGATATGCCGATTGCGACAAGCACGACGGCGAGTAACGTCAGGACCGTGTCTGAGCCGGTGTGGCCGGCGGCAGATCGAGGGCGGCGCTCGTGATTGCCCCGATCCTCGACCAGTGCGGCCCGACATGGCACCCGATCGCGATCACGGCCCAAGAGAACCAGTGTATTTCGGTCAGCACGGCGCTATCCGGCCGTGGCAGAGCCGCGAATAGGGATTGGGATATGGCGAGACTTGTTGCCAGAAGCGCAGCCATGTTCAGAGCGAGCGCGGCATGAAATGTGACGATAACCGTGCGTCGTAAACCATAATGCCTTTTGACGATGTTCCGAAACCAGCTCCGGTTCCGGTAGATATGCCTTACAAGAAGCAGGAACAACGCGGTTCCAAAAAGCTCCTGGGCGAGGTTTTCGAGCCACCAGTATGCGAGACCAAGCAGCATGAGCGTGTCCATGCAGACGGCAAGGACGATGCGTCCGCCGAGCCGCTGGCGTGCGCTGCCCGAGATCTTCGTGAACGGCCTGCTCAACTGCTGACGCTCTTTGCTTCAAAAAGCGTGAACATGAACTGGCTCTGCTGACGAGAGCGGTGACATGAGTGGCAACGCGCGGTGTTCTCGTCGCTCTTTATCGACCGGTCGGGATGAAACCACTGAAACTGTCAGTCCCCGACGCCTGCTCCAATCTTCCGGAATTAGGTAGCAACACCACGCTTGCGCAAGGTAGAGAGCGAAAGCGCAGGACGTGGATCATTTTTTCTAACATGATTCACGTTCTCTTTCGTCTGCTTCACACGTCGGTCGTCGCCGCGCACCGTTCATGGCATTCATCGGCCAACGGCTCGCGGCAAACAGAACGCCCACCAATCCGATCGAACTCAACGGTCGTTGTCGCCTCCGTGATTGACCGCGACCCGAGTCAGCCGTTGGCATTTCAATCGTGCCTGCCAGCTTTGCGTGACGCATAGCTAATATTGATTTGTCGCAGAGATGTGCCCCCGATTTTTCCATTTCTAACAATCAATCGCAGACCCGGGAGGGACATATCCGCGCAGTCGGCGGTTGCGCTGCCACGGAGGCTGAGGAAGCCAGATCTCCATGTTGCGAAATCCGTCTGACGGGCGTACCGAGCAATGACAGGCAATGTGAGTCCGGGCACACATGACAAAGCGGAAGACGAAAATAGCCATCAATGGTTTCGGTCGCATCGGCCGAACGGTGCTGCGTGTCCTGCTGAGCAAGGGCGGGAGTTTCGAACTCGTCCTGATCAACGATGTCGCGGCGCTGGAAAGCTGCGCCTACCTCTTCCAGTATGACAGTGTTTTCGGCCCCTGGCCGGAAGAGGTCGCGGTCCGCGACCAGGCGCTGCAGGTGGGCGACAGGCTGATCGCCTTCCACAATGTTCGCGATGTCCGCCAGCTTGATCTCTCGGATGTCGATGTCTTTCTCGAGTGCACGGGCCAGCGCTATACACGCGAGTTCATTTCTCGTGCGCTGGAAGCGGGCGCGAAAAGCGTGTTGATCTCAGGGCCCGCCGAGGCCGCCGATGTGACGGTTGTTCTCGGCGCCAACGAGGAGATGCTTGGGGATCACCTCATCGTCTCCAACGCTTCCTGCACGACCAATGCGCTTGCCCCGTTGCTCAAGGTTATCGACGATGCCTGGGGCGTGGTGGGCGGCCAGATGACCACTGTGCATTGCTATACCGGGAGCCAGCCCACGGTTGACCAGCCGCGTGACGATTTCGCGAGAAGCCGCGCCGCCGCGCTCTCCATGGTGCCGACGACCACCAGCGCGCACAAGCTTCTCGGCAAGGTCCTGCCGTCGCTGGCTGGAGCGATCGAGGCGCGTGCCATAAGGGTGCCGACGGCGAGCGTTTCGGCGATCGATCTGACAGTGTCGTTGCGAGACACCCCGTCACTCGCCGATGCGCGCGCGCAGATGCAAAAAGCTGCCGCCGCGTCACGTGTTCTTGGTTGGACGGAGAAGCCGGTGGTTTCCGTGGACATGCGGGCGCGCCAGGAGTCATTGGTCGTCTCCGGTCCGGAGACATCGATCGCGCCGGGTGGACTGCTTCGCGTGTTCGGCTGGTACGACAACGAATTTGGCTTCGCGAACCGGATGCTCGACGTGGCAAGCCTCTTGGGGCAGAAGGTTGCGGGCAGGCGGTAAAGCGGCCGGCGTGCAATTGATGTTGCTAAATTCAGGGAGAATTGCTTGACGATCGGGCTTGCCCACGCGGAACTCATGGCTGTTGTGGCAGCCGTCACCAGCAACGAGCCACGTGTGATGACGGTGCGTTCCGGCGAAGCCTTGCCGTCCGGCCCGTTCGAGCTTGGACATCGCACGCTGCAGAGCGGCTTGCGCGAATGGATCCAGGAGCAGACCGGCCACCCGATCGGCTACCTTGAGCAGCTCTACACATTCGCCGACCGGGACCGCAACAACGACATTCGTGGCGGACGAACGATCTCGATCAGCTATCTCGGGCTGGTGCTGGAACAGGATGCGCCAGGTGCGGGCCGTCCGGCATGGCATGGGTGGTACGAATATCTGCCGTGGGAGGATCATCGGCAGGGACGACCCAAGGTTCTGGATGCGATCATCGAGAAGCTCCGGGTCTGGGCCGATGTCGACCCAAGACGTCGCGACGAGCGTCACCAGCGCGCCGACTTCACCTTCGGCCTCGATCACGGTGGCTGGAACGAGGATCTGACGCTGCAGCGATACGAATTGCTCTACGAAGCCGGGTTGGTGACAGAAGCAGGTGATGTGAGCGACAATTTTGGCCGGCCGATGTTTGCCGACCACCGCAGGATCCTGGCGACCGGCATAGCGCGCCTGCGCGCGAAGATAAAATACCGCCCGGTCGTCTTCGAGCTGATGCCGAGCGCGTTCACCTTGCTGCAGCTGCAGCGAACGGTCGAGGCCTTGGCCGGCCTTTGCCTCCACAAACAGAACTTCCGCCGCCTTATCGAGCAGCAGGAGCTTGTCGAGGAAACCGGTGGCATCACCAGCGAAACCGGCGGCCGCCCCGCCAAGCTCTTCCGCTTCCGGCAGACGGTCGTCGAAGAACGCGCTCTATCAGGGACAAAGCTGCCTCTCGCCCGCAATTGACATATGCTCACTGTGAGAATATCTATTTCTCCTAGATATACTCGAACTGAGTATAATGGAGGATGAGATGAATACCGCAGTGTCTGCCGCGTCGCTTTACAACCGTGTCAGCCGGGTCATTCCCAAAGCGGAATGGATGAGCTTCGAGGAGGATGTCGAGGCAATCCTGGAGCTGAAGCGCAAACGCAACGCGGTCATCCTCGCGCATAACTATCAAACGCCGGAGATCTTCCACGGTGTCGCCGATATCGTCGGTGACAGCCTGGCGCTTGCCCGCAAGGCAATCGACGTCGACGCCGACGTGATCGTGCTCGCGGGTGTGCATTTCATGGCCGAGACGGCCAAGCTGCTGAACCCGAAAAAGACGGTTTTGATCCCCGACACCGAGGCGGGCTGTTCGCTGGCGGATTCCATCACGCCCGAGGACGTCGCCCTGCTGCGCAAGGCTTACCCCGGCGTTCCCGTGATCACCTACGTCAACACATCGGCCGCTGTGAAGGCAGCATCTGACATCTGCTGCACATCGGGCAATGCCAAGCAGATCGTCGAGGCGCTCGGCGTTCCCAGAGTTCTGATGATCCCCGACGAATACCTGGCACGCAACGTCGCCAAGGAAACGAATGTCGAGATCATCGCCTGGCACGGGCACTGCGAAGTGCATGAACTGTTCTCCGCCGAAGATGTTCGCCAGCTTCGGGAGAACCATCCCGGCGTCACCGTGCTCGCCCATCCCGAATGCCCGCCGGATGTCGTGGCGGAAGCCGACTTTGCAGGCTCGACGGCGGTCATGTCCGACTATGTCGGAGAGAAGAAGCCTGCCCGCGTCGTGCTTCTGACCGAGTGCTCGATGAGCGACAACGTCGCGGTGCATCATCCCGATGTCGAGTTCATTCGCCCCTGTAATCTCTGCCCGCACATGAAGCGCATCACCTTGCGCAACATTCGAACCGCGCTTGAGGAAAACCAGCACGAAGTCGTCGTCGACGCCAATGTCGCGACTGCTGCTCGCCGCGCTGTCGAAAGGATGCTGGCGATATGACCGAGATCCTCCAAAACCTCGCGGATCGACCGGTCATTGTCGGAAGCGGGCTTGCCGGGCTGATCGCGGCATTGACGCTGTCTCCCGAGCCCTGCGTGCTCGTCACCCGCGCACATCTCGGCGCCGAGAGCTCGAGCGGGTGGGCGCAGGGTGGCATCGCGGCATGCATCGGTGCGGATGATAGTGTGGACCTGCACCTTGCCGATACCCTCGCTGCCGGCGATGGCCTTTGCGATGCCGCTGCAGCCGCCGAAATTATTGCTGAAGCGCCGTCCGTGATCGGAGCCTTGCAGCGTCTCGGCGTCTCGTTCGATCAAGATGGCAATGGGAGTCTGGCGCTCGGCCTGGAGGCTGCCCATTCGCGTCGGCGCGTCGTGCATGCCGGCGGCGATGGCTCGGGTGCGGCCATTATCGCCGCCCTCAAAAGGGCGGTCCATGCCGATCCTGCAATCACCGTTATCGAAGGGGTGGATGCGCGGCGGATATTGACGACTGATGGCGTTGTTTCCGGCTTGCTCTGCGCCAGTTCTGGCGGGGGCATGGTCTTGCCGTCGTCGCGCATTCTTCTCGCCACCGGCGGCATTGGCGGACTGTATGAGGCGACGACCAATCCTGCCGGCAACTTCGGCCAGGGGATCGTGCTCGCCGCGCGCGCGGGTGCCGTGCTCGCCGATATGGAATTCGTCCAGTTCCACCCGACCGCACTTGACGGCAATCGGCGCCCTCTGGTCCTGATCAGCGAGGCGGTGAGGGGCGAGGGCGCCGTGCTGATCAACGAGCGCGGCGAACGCTTCATGAGGCATGTTGCAGGTGCTGAACTCGCGCCGCGCGATGTTGTCGCGCGTGCAATCAGCGCCGAGATCGCCCGCGGCGGCCGCGCCTTTCTCGATGCGCGCCAAGCGATTGGCGCGCGCTTCGCCTCGCGCTTTCCCACGATCCATGCCGCTTGCCGCTCGGCCGGGATCGATACCGCCGAGCAGCCGATCCCCGTTCGCCCGGCCGCGCATTACCACATGGGCGGTGTTGCGACGGATCGAGCCGGACGCAGTACCGTTGCTGGCCTTTGGGTCGCGGGTGAGGCCGCTTCGACCGGATTGCATGGCGCCAACAGGCTCGCCAGCAATTCGCTGCTGGAAGCCGCCGTCATGGGCGTGCGCGCGGCCAACGACATGAGATCAAAGCTGACGGCGGTTACGCTTGGATATGTTCCGCCCATGCCGAGCGTGCCCGACACGACGACCGTGCGCCCAATTGTCTCCCGGCAAGTTGGCGTTCTGCGCGGCGCGGTCGGCATTCACCAGGCGATTGAGGAGCTGTTGCCTGTGGCAGAAGGCAATGACATAGCGGCCGACCCCGCGATCGTCGCGTTGATGATCGCCGTCTCCGCAAGCCTGCGCACGGAATCGCGCGGGGCGCATGCCCGGACCGACTATCCGTTGAAGCACGCGGTTGCTGAGCGCAGCCGGATAACGCTTGAACAGGCGTTGCAGATCGCCCGTTCCGCAAGCTCATCAAACTTTGCAAGGAGTGCATGAAATGCACGTCACATCTCTTCCACGTCTCGTCATCGAACCTGCGGTCAGAACAGCGCTTGCCGAAGATCTGGGAATGGCCGGTGACGTCACCTCGGCCGCAGTCATTCCTGAAAAGCACATGTCGACCGTCGTCATGGCCGCGCGTCAGCCCGGCATTGTCGCAGGATTGGATGCCGCAGCCCTTGCATTCGAGCTGGTCGATCCCGCGATATCGGTCGCCCGGCACATCCGTGAGGGAAGCACGGTAGGGCCGGGTGACGTGATCGCCACCATCAGCGGGCCGTCCAGAGGAATACTGACCGGTGAGCGCACAGCGCTCAACTTCCTCAGCCATCTGTCAGGGATAGCAACGGTGACCGCATCGATCGTCGAAGCGGTTGCCGGCAGCGGCGCGGCCGTCGCCTGTACCCGCAAAACGACGCCGGGACTAAGGGCGCTCGAAAAATACGCGGTGCGCGCCGGCGGCGGGATGAACCACCGGTTCGCGCTGCATGACGCGATGCTGATCAAGGACAATCACATCGTGATTGCCGGTGGTGTCCGGGAGGCTCTGCGTCGGGCTAAAGCAGCGGCGGGACATATGCTGAAGATCGAGATCGAAGTCGATACGCTCGATCAACTCAGTGACGTGATGGAGGAGGGTGTCGATGCGGTTCTTCTCGACAATATGGGGGCCCGGCAGCTCAGCGAAGCGGTGGCGATGGTCGGAGGACGTGCAATCACGGAGGCTTCGGGGCGCATAACGCCTGAAACCGCGCGCGACATTGCAGCATCGGGGGTCGATTTGGTCTCCGTCGGCTGGATCACCCACAGCGCGCCCATTCTCGATATCGGTCTTGATTTCCGCGCTTGATAAGGCACCGAGGATAAACGGACGGCGATGGCAACGGCGTTGAAGGCGGTTGACTCCCGCGAGAGCCACCCCATGACCTCTTTCAGCGTCCGGCGTTCCTGATCGGCTTCCATCGACAATGCCTGACGAACGTCGGATCGCGGCGCAAGCGAGCGGGCCACATCCAGGCTATCGCCAAGACCATGACCGCCGTACGTGATGAAGGGGGAAAAGAGGAAAGATGAGCGGCTCAGCGCAGCAACACAAATCATATCAACAATATAAGGCTGATATATACGCTGGCTTTGTGCGTGCTATCAGGCACACCTCGACTTCGTGAAACGCAAACTCGACAGTGTCGGCCATCCCTCCCACTCGCGATAAGATGCACCTTTCAGCCTTTGCTTGCCATCTGGTGTCAGCTCGAAGAGAGTTTCAAGTAAGGCGCCTACTAGCGAGAGGCATCTCTGCGTAGCCAAGGTTGGATAGTCACTTCACGGCGTCTATGGCCAAAGTCATCGGCTCTTTCTTTTAGACGCCGGGTAAGCCAGACACGGCACAGGGGAATACAGAGGCTGCGCTAATTTAGAATGCATCGCTCGCCCAATCGTCATGACCGTGTCGAATTCGGATAATCAGAATCGAATCGTCGTCCTCGATCCGATAAACTACGAGATGAGCCTTGAAAGGATGAACTCTAACCGGCGGATGGATTTCGTCTCTTTCGCGGGCGATAAGCGGATTGCCTGCGATCAGATCCAATAGGCCGTAGAGATCATCGTGATAACGTCGCGCCTGTGCGACGCCGAACAGACGAACGCCTTGCGCCGCGATTGTAATAATGTCTTCTTCTGCCTCGACTGAGAGCTTGAAACTCATGAGTTGCCGGCGCGAGCCGTAGCTTCGGCAAAGAGTTGGTCTTTGGATCGAGTACCGACGCCACTTTCAAGCCCGTCGTCGACGAAGCGCTGCATTGCGGCAATCTTGTCATTGCGCGATTGGTCCCGCCTGATCAGGTCCCGCACGTAGTCGCTGGCATTGGAGTATCGCCCGGTTTTGGTTTGCGCCTCGACCCAGTCCTTCATCGGGTCAGGGAGAGAAACATTCATTGTCGCCATAGCAGGCCTCCATCTGTCCGATCTTCATTACTGATATTGGCAAACTTTGTCAAAAATCCGAAGGTCTCACACGGATCGACGATGAGGGGGCGCCTGTCGCGCTAGCGTCAACCGCCGCTGCAACGGCTTATCGCTGGTCACAGTCAGTCGGTCCCATCACACTCGCAACGCCTTCTCGGTGACTGCATCGAAGAGTTGCACTTTGGTCAGCTCTGGTGCGATCGATATCGAGTCGCCAGCGTGCAGCGCAAGACGGTCACGGACGGTTGCCACGATCTGCACGTCTCCAAGGCCAGCCGTGATCTGCGTTTCAGCGCCCGTTGGTTCGATCAAGGTGACGTCAGCCTGCGCGCCACCCTGGTTGATCGTCAGATGTTCCGGGCGGATGCCATAGATGACCTGCTGGCCGCGGGTGACTGGAACGTCGGCGGGAATGGGCAACCTCGCGTCTCCATTCGCGATAAACTCGATGGGACCTTCGGCACTGATCTGGCCTTTGATGAAGTTCATTCCCGGCGAACCGATGAAGCCGGCGACGAAGAGGTTGGTCGGGCTGTCGTAGAGGTCGAGCGGCGATCCGATCTGCTCGACATGACCATCGCGCATGACGACGATCTTGTCTGCCATGGTCATCGCCTCGATCTGGTCGTGCGTGACGTAGATGGTGGTGGTTTTGAGGCGCTGGTGCAGTTGCTTGATTTCCGAGCGCATCTGGACGCGCAGCTTGGCATCCAGATTGGACAATGGTTCGTCAAACAGGAAGACCTGCGGCTGGCGCACGATGGCGCGCCCCATGGCGACGCGCTGGCGCTGGCCGCCGGACAGGTTTCTTGGATGGCGGTCGAGCAGTTTTTCCAGCCCGAGAATTTGAGCTGCTTCACGCACGCGTGCCTTGATCTCTTCTTTCGGTGCCTTCGCCAACCTCAGGGAAAAGCCCATGTTGGCCTCCACCGTCATATGCGGATAAAGAGCATAAGACTGGAACACCATGGCGATGTCGCGCTCCTTCGGGGCGACGTCGTTGACGACACGCCCACCGATCGAGATGCGTCCGCCGGAAATCTCCTCCAGGCCCGCGATCATCCGCAGAAGGGTGGATTTTCCGCAGCCCGAGGGACCGACAAGAATGACGAACTCGCCGTCCTGAATGTCGATATCGACCCCATGAAGGATTTCCAGGTGACCGTAGTTCTTGCGGGCATTCGCGACGCTGACTGACGCCATAATTCTCTCCGACTGAAACTGTGTGACGTGTGGCCGCCGTACCGGCAGCCTGCCGCACCACTTGAAATTTACTGGCTGGCCGTGGCCGTGGAATAGGGCGCCAGCGCCGCATCGATTGCGGCGAGGCAAAGATCGCGAGCTCGTGGCGCCACGCCTCCTGTCACGACGTCAGGATAAACACGAGCGAGATACTGGCTGATCAGCGTTTCCGGGATCGGATCGGGAAGCGCTTTCATCAGCGTTTCCACCGCGCCGGCAGCCTGCCTGTCGGGCCAATAGTAGCGGATACGGTCGCTGTAGCTGAAGTGGCGCTGCAGCCTCAGTTCCTCGGCCGACCCTATGTAATGACCCGTCCAATGTCGCGGCTGGCTCAACATGATCGCGTCCATCTCGGCATGCAGGCTATCCGACCCGCCAGCGAGTACCTGCCTGATGGCATCAAGCCCGTAGAGCGCCTCGCGCAGTGCGAAGGTCAAGCCGGGACCGACTTTCAGGATAGCGAAACCGTCATCAACGAGAGCCGAAAGCTCGGCAACGGTCTGGTAATCCGTCGAATGGGCCTCGAAGAGGAGTCCCGGCATCCGGGAAAGCGACGATGCCAATCCCCGGGCGCGGTCCGGCTTGTAAAGGACGACATTCGCATTACCAAACTCGACGCCTGGCTGGACGACGATCCCGATCACGCGGTCCATGGCCGCTCCGGCGCCAGCCTTCTCGAAAGCCGATGCGTGGATGGCGATCGTCTTCAGGGCGGCGTCGGGAGAGGTGACCTCAAGCTCCTCGATCGCATGCGTCGCGCCGCCGGGAGGAGGGACCTCCGTGCCGATAATATACACCGGAGGCCGCTGCCGGATGCGGCGTGCCGTGTCCTCCGCGACCCGTGCCAGACGTGCCGCCCTTTCGGCGGTTACCTCGTCGTCGAGCGCCGGCGGTTCCCCGGCGCATCCCATCGACGTGTCAAGATGCAGCTTCTCGAAGCCTGCCTCGACATAAGCCGCGACCATTGCCTCGGCTCGAGCCATGGCTTCGTCCGCGCCCAGCTTCTTCCAGGGGTTGGGACCAAGATGATCGCCGCCGAGGATGATCCTCTCCAGTGGGAAACCGACCTCTGTGGCGATCCGCTCAATGAACCGCCGGAAGGCTGCCGGAGTCATGCCCGTATAACCGCCTTCCTGGTTGACCTGGTTGCAGGTGGCCTCGATGAGGACCACGGTGCCTTCCCGTGCCGCCCGCCGCAAGGCGGCCTCGATCACGAGTGGATGTGCCGAGCACACTGACGTTATCCCGCGCGGCAAGGCTTGTTGGCGCGCGCCAAAAAGCTTGGAGAGCGCGCGCTCACGATTTTGATCGAGGGCGTCGCTCATACCAACGTTACAACCTTGGTCAGGTGTCGCGGCGATACCGTGTCTATGCCTCTCGATTGCGCGACACGCTCACCGAGCATCTGCAGGGCAGGGAGAACGACGAGTGCGGCGAGCGAAAGATCGGCGTCGACAGCGAGTTCGATATCGCCAGGTCCGCCGAGGCCGATGACGATAGCGCCCTTTTCCCGCAGCTCTTCGACGAGTTTGGCTTCGGCATCCTTCTGGTCGGTGCTGTAGAGCATGACGGTCGCGGTCTTCTCGTCCACAAGGCTGATTGGGCCATGGCGATATTCAAGCGGATGGAAGGGCTGGGTCAGGACCTGGCTCATTTCCATCAGCTTCAGCGCGCCTTCGGCGGCCAGGCCGAAAAGCGGACCGCCGCCAAGAAAAACGAAATGGCTGCGATCGAGAACCTGTTTGCTGAGCGAAGCGTCGAGCGCATCAGCGAGCTCTTTTGCGGATGCCACGGCCGATGCGGGGATCTCATGGCCGATCATCTGCAAGCCAAGCAGCAGCATGAGGCTGGCCGAGACCGACATGACGATGCCTTCCTCGCTGTGGGTCGGCGAGGCGACGACGTCGTCGCTGCATTTTGCAAGCGAGCTCTCGGCCTCGACGGTCAGCGCGGTGACGAAGGCGCCGTTTTCCCGGCTCTTCTTGGCGGCAGCGACCGTCTCGGTCGTTTCACCGCTGCGCGAGATCGCGACGACATGCGTGTTCTTCCAGTCCGGCCAGAAGAATGATGGGCGATTGAGCCATTCGGCGCCAGGCACGGCGATCGCACGACGACCGGCATTGTTCGCATGGGCCGCCAGCGACATGGCGAGGTAGTAGGATGTTCCGCAGCCGACATAGACGAGCACGTCGTCGCGCGTGGTCGCGGTGTTCGAGCCCAGTGCCTTCTCCCAGAAGGGGAACTGCTCGCGGATGACTTTTTCGGTCGTGTTCATGGTGGCTCCGATTACTTGACCGAGCCGGCCAGCAGACCGCTGACGAGGTATCGGTTGAGGAAGATGACGACGAGGGCGGGGATGACGATCGCGATGGAACCGCTAGCCGTGATCAGCCCGTAGTCGATGAAGTTTTTCGTGACGAACTCGGGAATGAGAACAGTCAGTGGCTTGGTCGCCTGCGGCGAGAATATGAGGGGCACGAGATATTGCCCCCAGGCGCCGAGGAAGGTGAGGATCGCGGCAGCGGTCAGGCCGGGACCAGCCAGCGGCAGCACGATATTGAAGAAGATGTAGAGACGTCCCGCGCCATCGAGCTGCGCGGCTTCCTCCAGCGCCAGGGGCAGGGCCTCGAAGACGCTGCGCAGTAGCCAGAGCGAGAGCGGCAGGTAGGCCGAGACATAGATCAGGGCGACGCCGACATAGGTATCGACGAGATGCATCTTGATCATGATCTGGTAGAGCGGGATCAGCACCGCATAGGCCGGGATCGCCAGCGTCGCGACCACAAGGCCGAAGAGCGCGTTGCGGCCGGGGAAGCGTATGCGGGTGAAGGCGTAGGCGCCCAGCGCGGAAATGGCCACGCAAAGGAGCGTCGCGGCCGCCGAGGTGACGACGCTGTTCAAGAGCGCCGCGCGAAACTGCCGCCACACCTCAACGCCGCCGATACGATCGACGTTGATGCCGAGCAGCCGAGAGTAGTGATCTAGCGTGAAATGTTGAGGGAAGAAGTTGATTGGCCGGACGGAGAAGTCGTCCGTCGGCGTCACCGAACTGGCGACCGTCCAGTAGATCGGACCGAGCGACCAGATCAATAGCACGGCGACGCCGATCCATATCATCAGGCGATAAAGAAGGGTGGGTTTCATCAGTCGAACCGTGTGTTGCGATAGACCCGAAGGACGTAAATGAGCGAGACGAGAAGCGAGACGAAGGTGATGACGACGGAAAGCGCCATGCCGTATGAGAACCGCAAGTTCTGGAAGGTCTCCAGATAAATCTGCACGAGGATCGGTCGCGTCTCGAGACTGGAGCCGGCAAGAACCCAGGCCTCGTCGAAAAGATTGAAGGCGTTAACCGTGGCGTTGGTCATGGCAACCGCGATCGCGCTACGAACAAGCGGAAGCGTGACAAGCGCGAACATCTGCGGGCGTGTCGCGCCATCGATGCGTGCCGCTTCATAAAGATGCGAGGGAATGCTCTGCATCGCCGCGAGAACGATGACGATCGTCAGCGGCATCATGCGCCAGACATGCACGACGGTGACGGCAATGATCGCGCTCGTCCGATCGTTGAACCAGACGTGGTTTTCGAAGGGAAGGCCGAGCGAGGTGAGGATGCCGTTCAGCAGGCCCGCGCCAGGCTGATAGATCCATAGCCAGATCACGGAGTTGACGACACCGGGAAGCGCCCAGGGAAGAATGACCGCCGCGAGAACCCACTGCCGGCCGACCTTCAACTGATTGATCAGCGAGGCGGCGAGCACGCCGAAGACCGTTTCCGCGAGCACTGCGAGCACGACATAGATGAGCGTGTTGACCCAGGTCGTGCCGAGCTGCGCGTCCGACAACATGCGCGTGTAGTTTTCCAGGCCGACGAAGGGCGTGCCGGCCTGCATCGGATTGACCCGGTGAAGGCTGTCCCAAAGCGTTCGCGCCATAGGATAGAAGACGAGCGCCGTCATGGTGATGAGAATGGGCGACACCAGCAGCACGCCGAGAATGGTGTCGGCATTCAAGCCGACACCCTTCTTGGCCGCGGTCTCCTTATAGGCGACAGCAGTCATTGCGCCATCGCCTGCTTGGCGGCGTAGGCGATGCTTTCGACAGCCTGGTCAACGCTCATCTGACCCTTGGCAGCGCTGTTGATCGCGGTGTTCACGCCGCTGGAGAACTGCGGGTACCAAGGGGGCGTGCCCTGCGGGAACAGCGCCTCGACCGTCTTAGACTGCGCCACGAGCGCATCGCCGCTGTTCAGCTTGCCTTCCGAGTTGAGCTCGGCCAGTGCCGACGTGCGGGTCGGCAGGAAGCCGTTCGCCATGTTCTTCTTCTGGAATTCGCGGCTCGTGAACCACTTGACGAAGGCAACAGCCGCTTCCTTGTTGGGCGAGACGTTCGGGATCGCAAGCGCCTCCGGCAGGCCGAAGCTGCGAGTCTCGCCGCTTTCGGTCGGAACCAGGATCGCCTCGACCTGACCGGCGACCTTGGACTGCTTGGGATCGTTCATCTGTCCAAGACGGCCGGGTTCGCCCGAGATCATGATGCTGGTCAGACCCTGGGAGAACATACCCTCGTTGATCTGGCTATCCTTGAGACCGGTGGAAGCCGGATCGACCAGGCCTTCCTTCAAAAGCATCAGTTCGAATGCCAGCGCCTTGTAGCCGGCGGAACCGGGCTTGGTGAAGAGCGGGTTGAAATCCTTGTCGAACAGCTCGCCGCCAAATGCCTTGGTCAGCAAGTACCAGCTCGTCGAGGCACCCTCTGTCGCGGACACCGGCAGGCCGATCGGATAGGTGGCGATGCCCTTTTCCTTGATTTTCTTGGCCGCTCCCACCAGCTGGTCGAGCGTCTTCGGGGTCTCGGTGATGCCGGCATCCGCGAAATGCTTCTTGTTGATGAGCATCACGCGGAAGTCGTTCGAATAGGGGACGCCAAGCAGCTTTCCATCGACCGTGAAGATCTTGGCAACGCCGATGTCCTTGGTGGAGTCCGCGTCTATCACATCGTTAAGCGGCATATACCAGTCGGCTGCCGCGAACTGGCCCGTCCAGGACCAGTCGAACTCGGTCACGTCGGCCGGCGCCGTGCCGGCAACCAGTGCCGTCACCAGCTTCGGGCGGATATCGTCCCAGGAAAGCGTCTGCAGGTCGACGTGGATGCCAGTTTCGGCTTCGAACGCGGCGGCGATATCGGGGCCCTGCGGCGACGGCATCAATACGGTGATCGATTCACCGGCAAGCGGCTTGTCTTGCGCGGCCGCCGGAAGAGCGACGGCCAGGGCGGCTGAAGCGAGCAGTGATAAGATTGTTTTACGCATGTTCCCATCCTTCTTTGTTATCAAGAATTTACGTGATTTTATTGCGCAAACGCCGCATTTGCCGATGCGACGACGTGCCCGATCCAGCCTTCGTCCATGGGCCAGTCGAGAAGTTGGGCGGCAGCGAAGAGCGCTCCGCCGATCGGGGGTAGTTTCGGAGCAATCGGGGGGCGACCGATGCGTCGCTCGAGGGCTTTCAAAAGGATCGTGCTTCGGAACGTGCCGCCGGCAAATGTCCAGTCGGCTCCCGGTTCACAGTGGCCGGCGATCGCACGGTGGTGCTTGGCGAGCTCGTCCGCCGCGAGGTCGAGGAGAACAATGGCGGCCGTGTCGCCGTTTAGTGCGGCCTTGTCGACCACGGCGGACAGCGCAGCGATGCTTGACCGTTTCGCATCAGACGTCGCCCAGGCACCGAGGCTGTCCATCGGGTTGGTTGGGTCGAGTTGAAGGTGATCAAAGACAGCCTTTGCCAAGGCGGTCGGCGGCAGACGTCCATCCAGGCTCTGGCTGACAAGATTGAGCGCCAGCCTGCCGATCCAGTAGCTGCTGCCTTCGTCGCCGATGATGTCGCCCCAGCCGCCGGTCCGGGCGGCTTCGCCCCCTGCATTGCGCGCCCAGGCCATGGAACCGGTTCCAGAGAGTACGAGAATACCCGACTTGCCGGCGAGCGCGCCGAGATGGGCGGCATCGACATCGTTGAGAACGCGTGTCCGCGCATTCGGGAAGGCTTGCGCGATGGTTTCTTCCAACTGTTGGGAAAGATGGGCGACCTCTCCGTAAACGGGCAAGGCGGCCGCCACGGCGGTCAATCGCCTTTCGCCGCGAAACGGTTCGATCCGCGCCTCGAGTTCGGTCCGCCAGGCTGGATTGTCCATGGCGTTGACGCCACCACCCAAACCGGTACGAAGGATGCGTCCGCTGCGATCGGCAAGCGCCACCATCACCTTTGTGCCGCCGCCGTCGATGCCGAGGATCAGGTCGGTGCTCAAGACTTCGCTCCCTGGTCGGCGAAAATTGTCTCGACGGCAAGGTCGCCAAGCTGCGCGCGCCAGTCCTTCGACAGATCGGCATCGGTGATCAGCTTGGCACTGTTCAGCGGCGCCACCTTGTAGGTTGCCGTCGTGCCGAATTTCGAGGAGTCCGCGAGTACGAAGCGATGGCTGGATCGGGTGAGCATCTTCCGATTGAGGCTCGCTTCGGCGCTGTCCACGCTATAGATCGCGCCATCATTGCTCACCGCGCTCGCGCCGAGAAACAGCTGGTCGAACCAGATCGTTTCCAGCATGGCTTCGGCCTGGGGGCCGACGAGCGATGCATTTTCGCTGCGCAACTGCCCGCCGAGCAGGACGACGTCGAGGTTCGGGACGTTCATGAACTCCTGCGCCACGATCAGCCCGTTGGTGAAGATACGCAGCGGCATGGGATTGATGCGGATCAGCTTGGCCAGCTGGAGCACCGTCGTGCCGGCATCGAGGAAGATTGCGGTGCGGGGGTGAAGGCGCTCGTGGGCCGCATTCGCAATAGCGCGCTTGGCAGCCAATTGACGCTTCTCGCGCTCCTGAAACGCGAGCTCCACCGAAGACCCTTCGGCGATGCGGGCGCCGCCGTGTACCCGATCGATCGCACCAGCCTCCTGCAAAAGCTGCAGATCGCGCCGCACGGTCGCGAGCGAAGCGCCGACCGCATCCGCGATGTCCTGGATCGTGGAAAATCCGTTCGCATACAGATGACTGCGGATGAGGTCTTGCCGATCGGTCTTGAGGCCGCCGCTCTGGTTCAAGGCATGCTCCCTTTTTGGCTTTATAATTTCAATCAGGTTTTCATTTGAAAAGATCAATGTCAATCACTATTATGATTTTTTATGATCGTTTTCCTTGCGCACAAAGAAAACGGCGCCTTAAACAAGGCGCCGCTGAAAAGGGTAGGGGTGTGCTCAGTGATACTTTGGCAGCAGGTCGCCGTGTTGTTCGATCAGATCATCCACCATGTGCCAGATTTCGTCGGGCGACAGCTCGGCGGATGTGTGCGGATCGAGCAGCGCGGCCTGGTAGATCCGGTCCCGCTTACCGGTCAGCGCTGCCTCGACGGTCAGTTCCTGCACCGAAATGCTCAATCGCATGACGGCTGCGAGCTGCGATGGAATCCTGCCGATCCGCGTCGGCTGGATGCCATTGCGGTCGACATGGCAGGGCACCTCGACGATGCATTCCGGCGGAAGATTCTCGATCAGGCCGTTGTTCGGAACATTGCCATAGATCAGCGCCGGCTTTCCGGTCACGGCCGCGTGGATGATGCCGGCGGCATACTCGTTGCTGCGGCACACCTCGATCGGCTTGCCACCCTCGAGGTCCTTGCGCAACGCATGCCATTCGGCAATCTGCACCTCGCATCGGCGGATATACTCGTCGAGCGGTATGTTGAGTTGCTCCACCAGTTCCGGCCGGCGATCCTTGATGTACCAGGACGTATATTCCGAGAAGTGCTCGCTGGATTCGGTGACGAAATGGCCGAGCCGTTTCAGGGCATCGAAACGGACACGATCGTCGGCGGGAGCCTTGCCCTCATCCGCCAGCGCCTTCAGCCTCGGATAGAGATCTTCGCGGCCACCATTCGCTCCGATCTTCTCGTATTTGAGAAAGAACGCGATGTGATTGATACCGGCGGAGACGTAGTTGATGTCGTCGATATTCTCTCCAAGGCACGCTGCAAGGTGGCCGGCGGTGTGTTGCACGCTATGGCACAGGCCTACATTGCGGATGGTCGGAGCGATCTCCTTGATGGCCCAGCAATTGATCGCCATCGGGTTGACATACTGCATCAACAAAGCATTCGGGCACACCTCCTCCATGTCGTGGCAAATGGCCTCGAGTACCGGGATTGTTCTGAGACCCCGGAAGATACCGCCGATGCCGAGGGTATCGGCAATCGTCTGTCGCAAGCCGTATTTCTTCGGCACGTCGAAATCCGTGACCGTTGCTGGCTTGTAGCCACCGACCTGCATCATCAAGATGACGAAGTCCGAGCCCTTGAGTGCCTCGCGACGATTGAGCGTCGCCTCGATCCGCACCGAGGGCAACTTCAGCGCCTCACATATGCGTCGCGCGACAATCTCGGACGTCTTCAGACGCTCCGGATCTATGTCGAAAAGACTGATTACATAATCATGGTCGGACGAGGTCGATAGCACGTCGCCCAGAATGTTCTGGGCAAAGACCGTGCTTCCGGCTCCGACGAGGCAAATCTTCGGCATAAGGTTCTCCTTTGATGAGATCGACCTTTCATGCCCCTTTTAATTGGGACTTTCTTCTCAATAATAGGGAAATTATTCTCGGATCGGAGCAGACGACGGTGAACGGAGAAGAAGCTGGTACGCAAGGCAAGTGGCTCGGCTCACCACGCGACTTTCTCGTTGAAGAGCATATGGCCGATACGATGACGTCAGCGCATTGGCACGATCACATCGAGATCAATCTGCTTCGCGAGGGCTCGATGACCTACCTTTTCAACGGAAAGCAGGAGCATGTCGAGGCGGGGCGTCTGGTCTTGTTCTGGGCGGCGATCCCCCATCAAACGATTGTCGTGACGCCACAATCACCGCTCGTCTGCGCCTATCTTCCGCTCGCGGACTTTCTGGCAATGCCGATCGAGGCAACCGCCAGGCAGGCCATCCTGCAAGGGGCGTTCATACACGAGCCCAATCCCGCCGAAGGCGCGACGCTTTCAGGCGCCCGGTGGGTCCGTGAATGGTCCGCTGGCGATCAGGCGCGGCGGCAACTGGTCAGCGATGAGGTTGCTCTTCGTGTGCGCCGGCTTATCCTTGACCATGCAGACGCTGGCATCACCCGCCGCGAAGCGACGGCGCTCGCCGGTCCGGGTATACGCTATACGCAGGCTCTCACGGAGATAATCAGCAAGCGCTACCGTGAACCACTGACGCTCGCATCGATCGCGAAGCTAGCTCGCGTGCATCCCACAACCGCCAACAGGGCATTTCGCAACGTGCTAGGGATATCTGTCATGGAGTACCTGACGCGGTTTCGGTTGTCGCGTGCCATGCAACGGCTGGCTGAGACTGACGACCCGATCCTTGAGATCGCACATGACTGTGGTTTCGGTTCCCCCGCGCGTTTCTACGCTGTTTTCAAACACCATACGGAAGACACCCCTCGCAACTTTCGCATGATGATGCGGATGAGAGCGGGCTAAGCTATGTGTTCGATTTGTTGAGCCAACTCCCTTTCGGCCGTCGGAAGCGAACCATTGATCGTCCAGGCGCAGATTGATTCATATCAATTTTCGAAATCAGTCTTCCGGCCAGATGACGGTGGAAACGAGTAGAAAGGCCGCCTTTCACGAAGGCGGCCTCGATCTCTTGTGCTCGTGCACAGAGCGCTACTACGGATTGTTGTTCGTGCGACCCGAGACTTTCGACCAGCCCAAGGCGTGATAGAGCACGATCGCACCGATCGTTTCGGCGCCGATGCCGTCGAGCATAATCCTGCGACTTCAAGCTTGAAGTTGCCGGCGCCAAGCGCGAGCACGACGCCGACCGACGCCTCTTGAGCAACTGATCGTATCAGAATGATGCCAGGGTCGCGGGAAGAAAAAAGGGCCGACGGCAAAAGCCGCGGCCCATAAAGTTTGAAGGTCAAAAAACCTCCAGAGGGGAACAGCCAATGCAACGGAACTGGGAGGAAACCGTCATATGCATTAGCTGTAGGCGTTATGCCTGAATATTGACCACCTGGAAAACATTTATTGCGCAATGCAGCTATGCAGTGGCCGCGAGGGCTATGGCGGGCGACGATATGAGGCGACGCATTTTAATGTCCGCATGAAGGAAGTTGCCGGTTGCCGGTTGCCGGGGTCATCCACAACCCATAGACTGTGGCAATCATATGGATCACCGAAATCCAAACTGGGGGAGCCCTCAATGACCCAGCAGTCAATCTTCGAGCTTCATCGGCTCCGAAACATCGAAGCCAATCTCGGGACGTTGCGTGTGGTGGGCGCAACCCTGCCGATCTGGATTATCGGCGTCCCGCTGGTGGATTTGTTCCCTAATCACGGCAAGGGATTTGCATCCGCGGTCTTTGCGATCACATCCATTTTTTTCATACTGGCAATTGCTCGTCACGTGCTTTGCAGCTGGATCGTGGGTCCCGACCATCGATTTTTCAACGACGCTCGGCGAGTTGCAGCCTTCATCGATCGCACTAGGGAACGCGGCTACATCCCCCTGCGCGGACCATCCAAGCTGTTCAAATTGAAGGCGCTCAATCTGCTCCTCCTGCTTATCGGTTGGGCAACCCTGCTGTCGTTCATTCTTGGTGGATACCGATATCTGATCGACGGCTTGAGCGCCGGGCAACCGTGGCCGACCTATGCCGGAGTGATCTTCGAATGGGGAATGCCAGCGGCAATGCTGAGCTGCATCTGGCTCGCAATCCGCGGCAGCGTGCGGGTGGTCCGTAGCACCGACCCCAACGATCTTCCATTGAAGCAGTCTCAAAACGACCCGAACAGACACTAACCGTCGAAACGGCTCGTCTATGCCGCAGGATAAAGGGAGGTCAAGCGAACCTTCCGGACTGTTTCACCACGTCGTTCCGGTCCTCGGCGGCCGGTCGCGATCGACGATATGAGCAGCCGACATCCTGCGCCAGAGCGCGCAGTCGATTTGCGAAAACGTCACCTTGAGAATTGTTATCGCTCGCTGCGACCAATTGAGTATCGGGGCGCTCGCCAAGCACCGAACCTTATGGCTATTCCGTTACCCAGCCCGAACAGGTTGCGCTTGGCCGCACGATCGGCGCCCTTTTGGAACTTGAGCTGAGTGATTTGACCAAGACCTTCGAGGAGATGCGCTCCGACAAGGTACGCCAGGCCGCCGAACTGATCGGCGCGGCTTCGTCACAATGTGATGAACCTCGGCATCAATCAGGGATCGTGGGACGAGGACCCTTGCCATGACCGGCCCGAAGGACGTGCTGATCCTGGTGACGCTGCCGCCACATCAGCCGATTTCGCGGCCGATTCTCAGCTGCCGCGACGAGCCGTCTCAATGTCATCACCATCACCGACCGCACCTCGATGCTGGAGGCTCAGCGTTATTCCAAAGTCGTTCTGTCCTGCCATGTCGCGAGCTTCGCCCTCGGTCCTTCGCATACGACAATCCTCAGCACGGTAAGACTTCTGGCACTGACCTACGCTGCTCACACCGGTCGATCCGCGCAGCAGCGCGCCGAAATCATTTCGGCCATCCACGAAGAATTGGGTGATTTCGGCTGAGACGCTTGCTCGCAGCCGGGCCTTTCCGGCGTTGAGGACTGATGATCCGTGCGAGCTGGCAAACCACTAGCCACATCGCGTGAGAGAACTGACGCAATTGAGGTAGCAAAGCATAGGTGGGGCAGAAGCGCCTGCCTTGATCGACGGCTCGCGGGATCGACGCGCGATCGGCTCGTGACCGACAGAAAGTCTCTCATCGCCGGTCACCCGAAACCTTCTTCTCCATTGTTGCAAATTAGGCAATTAAATCGAAAGCATTAGTGCAATTGTTTGCGTCCCTCGATCCGTGGCAATTTCCAGTCATCAGCCGAGCAACAGCGTCGTCTGAAGCTTGAAACGACAAGATTACGGGATATGAAATGACCGAGATTTTTTCTTCCATGACGCGTCGCCGCGCACTGCTCTCCGCCGGCGCGGCCGCAACGACCATGGCAATCTCACCCGCCTTTACATTCGCAGCGAGCGCTGCGCCCGCAAACACTAAAACAGAAGGAAATACTGAAATGGCTACCATCACCACCAAGGACGGCGTCGAAATCTTCTACAAGGATTGGGGTCCGAAGGACGCACAGCCAATCGTCTTCCACCACGGCTGGCCGCTGTCGTCGGATGACTGGGACGCGCAGATGCTGTTCTTCCTGTCGAAGGGTTACCGCGTCGTTGCCCATGATCGCCGCGGTCACGGCCGCTCCGCCCAGGTTGCCGACGGACACGACATGGACCACTACGCAGCCGACGCATTTGCCGTCGTCCAGGCGCTCGACCTGAAGAACGCCGTCCATATCGGCCATTCCACCGGCGGCGGTGAAGTTGCTCGCTATGTCGCGAAGTTCGGCCAGCCGGCCGGCCGTGTCGCCAAGGCTGTTCTGGTATCGGCCGTTCCGCCGCTGATGCTGAAGACCGAAAACAACCCCGAGGGTCTGCCGATCGAAGTGTTCGATGGCTTCCGTGCCGCGCTTGCCGCCAACCGTGCGCAGTTCTTCCGCGATGTCCCGGCTGGCCCGTTTTACGGTTTCAACCGTGATGGCGCCAAGGTTCAGGAAGGCGTGATCCAGAATTGGTGGCGCCAGGGCATGATGGGCGGCGCCAAGGCGCACTATGACGGCATCAAGGCCTTCTCCGAAACGGACCAGACGGAAGACCTGAAGGCGATCACCGTTCCGACGCTTGTCCTGCACGGCGAAGACGACCAGATCGTACCGATCGCGGACTCCGCGCTGAAGTCGGCCAAGCTCCTGAAGAACGGTTCGCTGAAGACCTACCCGGGCTTCTCGCACGGCATGCTGACTGTCAATGCCGATGTGCTGAACGCCGACTTGCTCGCTTTCGTGCAGTCCTAACGAAAAGACCTGGCCGTGGCGGACATCCGCCACGGCCAGTTGCTCCATTTCCTTGACCTGATACAGATCGATACCACCATGCAGCTGACGCCCGAACTTGTTGCCCTGACCATCCGAGATGTCCGTGATGACGGACCGGAGCCGGGCTGGACGCCGCTTTCGGAAGCTGAGCTTGACGATCTCGTCGACAGGATTGAACGCGAAGCGGCAGGTGAGCCTCTTCTCGTCTTTGCCTATGGGTCCCTGATCTGGAACCCGGAGTTCGAACCCGCCAGCCGCGAACGAGCCACCGCTTATGGCTGGCACAGGTCGTTCTCCTTGAAAATTCAGCGCTGGCGCGCAACCAGCGACCAGCCCGGGCTGATGATGGCGCTTGAGCGCGGCGGCCAGTGCGATGGTATCGCCTTCGAGCTTTCAGCCGATCGCCGCCGCCAGGATCTGCGCGCGCTCGTCGCGCGCGAGATCAAGTATAGTGAAGTGATCGACATGGTGCGCTGGCTTCCGGTCAGAACTGAAAGCGGCGCCAAAAAAGCCCTGACATTCTGGGCCAGCACCAAGCGGGCCGGACTGACGAAACCGCTGCCGGCGGCGGAAGCTTCCTCGCTGATCGCGGCAGCCTGCGGTCAGGGCGGCTCCTGCGCCGAGTATCTACACAACACGATCGTCGATCTTCAGGCGGAGGGCATCCGCGACCGTAACCTATGGCGCCTGCAGGCGCTGGTCGCAGCCGAGATTTTGGCGCGGCGCAAGGCGTAGCCCATTGTGCCTACCGGCAACCTGCCAGGAGGCGATGGCGTTGATACGATTTTACTAATCGCATTCGTCGCGGTAGCATGATCGCGGTCTGGGAGGACTGGCGACATGCTGGAGTTGGATTTCGGGTTATCCGAAATGGCGGAGGCTATCCGTGAGACGACGCATCGGTTTGCGACAGAGCGTATTGCCCCGCTTGCCGCGAGGATTGACGAGGAAGACTTGTTCCCGGTCGAAATCTGGCCCGAGATGGGCGCACTTGGCCTTCACGGCATTACAGTGCCCGAAGAGCATGGCGGCCTTGGGCTTGGCTATCTCGAACACGTTATTGCGTGCGAGGAAATCAGCCGCGCCTCGGCATCGGTCGGCCTGTCCTATGGCGCGCACTCCAATCTCTGCATCAACCAGATTTCGCGATGGGGAACCGCCGAACAAAAGCAGCGATACCTTCCCTTTCTGATATCTGGCGCGCATGTCGGCAGCCTTGCCATGTCGGAAGCGGGCGCCGGTTCGGACGTGGTCTCGATGCGCCTGCGCGCCGATAGGGTCGATGGCGGTTACCGCCTGAACGGCACCAAATTCTGGATCACCAACGCGCCTTATGCCCATACGCTGGTCGTTTATGCCAAGACCGTTCCCGATGGTGGCTCGAAGGGCATTAGTGCTTTCCTGGTCGAAAAGGGTTTTGAGGGTTTCTCGATCGGGCAGAAGATCAACAAGGTCGGCATGCGGGGCTCACCGACCGCGGAACTGGTTTTCGACGACTGCTTCGTTCCGGAAGAAAACATCATGGGCCCGCTGAATGGCGGCGTTAAAGTGCTGATGTCCGGGCTCGACTACGAGCGCGTCGTGCTCTCAGGTATTCAGCTCGGCATCATGCAGGCCTGTGTGGATGTGGTGCTTCCTTATATCATGGAGCGCAAGCAGTTCGGAGCCCCGATCGGGAGTTTCCAGCTGATCCAGGCGAAGGTGGCGGACATGGTCGTGGCACTGAATTCCGCCCGCGCCTACGTTTACGCAGTGGCACGAGCCTGCGATGCCGGCAAGACGACGCGGCATGATGCAGCCGGGGCCATTCTTTATGCGTCGGAGAGTGCGGTCAAAGTGGCCGAGCAGGCGATCCAGGCTCTGGGCGGCGCGGGATATACGAAAGACTGGCCGGTGGAGCGGTATTGGCGGGATTCGAAATTGCTCGACATCGGCGCCGGTACCAACGAGGTGCGCCGCATGCTGATCGGGCGCGAAGTCATAGGTGCTGAGGGGAGGGGCTGATGCCGGAACTGCAGACCATGCTCGATTCCAGCTCGAAAACCTTCGCCGCCAATCATGCGCATAATCTTGCTCTGGTGGAGACACTTCGATCCAAGGTGGCGCAGGCAGCCCGAGGTGGTTCCGAAAAGCATCGCGAGCGGCATGTCGAGCGCGGCAAGCTTCTCCCGCGCGACCGCGTCCAGCGCCTTCTCGACCCCGGCTCGCCGTTTCTCGAGATCGGACAGCTTGTCGCCAATGGCATGTATGACGACGAGGCGCCCGGCGCGGGCATGATCGCCGGCATCGGGCGTGTCTCGGGCGTCGAATGCATGATCGTGGCGCACGACCCGACGGTGAAGGGCGGCGCCTATTTTCCGATGACGGTGAAGAAGCATCTGCGGGCGCAGGAGATCGCCTGGGAAAACCGACTGCCCTGCATCTATCTGGTCGACTCGGGCGGAGCCAATCTGCCGCATCAGGCCGAGGTCTTTCCAGATCGCGATCATTTCGGGCGCATCTTCTACAATCAGGCGCGGATGTCGGCGGCGGGCATCGCCCAGATCGCCTGCGTCATGGGGAGCTGCACGGCGGGTGGGGCTTACGTACCCGCGATGTCCGATGAAACCGTCATCGTGCGCAAC
The DNA here is from genome assembly GCF_055616315.1 of Rhizobium sp. O111. Taxonomy (NCBI): domain Bacteria; kingdom Pseudomonadati; phylum Pseudomonadota; class Alphaproteobacteria; order Hyphomicrobiales; family Rhizobiaceae; genus Rhizobium; species Rhizobium sp. O111. Next base: position 315,255 of record NZ_JBSHXL010000003.1, read on the forward strand.
CAGGGAACGATCTTTCTCGCCGGCCCGCCGCTGGTGAAGGCGGCGACGGGTGAGATCATATCCGCCGAAGAACTCGGCGGTGCCGATACGCACGGCCGGAAATCCGGCGTCGTCGACCATGTCGCCGAAAACGACGAGCACGCGCTCCTGATCGTCCGCGACATCGTCGCCACGCTCAATCGGCCGAAGCGGGTGGATATCGAGGTGGCCGAGCCACAGCCGCCTAAGCTCGATCCGGAGGAGCTTTATGGCATTGTTCCGCGAGACGTGCGCACGCCATACGACGTCCGTGAGGTCATCGCCCGTATCGTCGACGGATCGGAGTTGCAGGAGTTCAAGGCGCTCTATGGCACCACGCTGGTCTGCGGTTTCGCGCGTATCTGGGGTATCCCGGTCGCCATTCTCGCCAATAATGGCGTGCTCTTCTCCGAGAGTGCGCTGAAGGGCGCCCATTTCATCCAGCTTGCTTGCCAGCGGCGCATCCCGCTGCTCTTCCTGCAAAACATCTCCGGCTTCATGGTCGGCGGAAAATATGAAGCCGAGGGGATTGCCAAGAACGGCGCGAAACTGGTGACAGCGGTGGCAACGGCATCGGTGCCGAAGGTAACGGTGCTGATCGGCGGCAGCTTCGGCGCGGGCAATTACGGCATGTGCGGCCGAGCCTATCAGCCGCGCTTTCTGTTTACTTGGCCGAATGCGCGCATTTCCGTCATGGGCGGTGAGCAGGCGGCCTCGGTTCTGGCGACCGTGCATCGCGATGCCGAGAGCTGGAGCGCCGATGAGGCCGAAGCCTTCAAGGTGCCGATCCGGCGGAAGTACGAGGACGAGGGCAACCCCTACTACGCAACCGCGCGGCTGTGGGACGACGGCATCATCGACCCCGCTCAGACACGCGACGTGCTCGGCCTGGCCTTCGCGGCGACGCTGAATGCGCCGATACCAGAGCGCGCCCAGTTCGGTCTGTTTCGCATGTAGTCGCGAAGGCAGGGAGAGGAGAGACCGTGATAGACAGCCTGCTGATCGCCAATCGCGGCGAGATCGCGAGGAGGATCATAAAAACGGCGAAACGGCTCGGGATCCGCACGATCGCCGTGCACTCCGAGATCGATGGCGACATGCCCTTCGTTCGCGAGGCGGACGAGGCGGTATGCATCGGCCCGGCGTCGGCCAAGGAGAGCTATCTCAATGCCGACAGGATCATCGAGGCCGCCATCAGGACTGGCGCGAAGGCGATCCATCCGGGATACGGCTTTCTGTCGGAAAATGCCGAGTTCGCAGAGCGGGTCACGGCCTCCGGTCTGATCTGGGTCGGCGCGCCGGCGGCTTCGATCCGGGCCATGGGCCTGAAGGATGCAGCCAAGAAGCGGATGATCGCGGCGGGCGTCCCGGTCACGCCAGGCTATCTCGGCGAGGACCAAACGGACGAACGACTGCGGCGCGAGGCGGAAGCGATCGGCTATCCTGTCCTCATCAAGGCTGTCGCCGGTGGCGGCGGCAAGGGGATGCGTCGGGTCGATAGCGCAGCGGAATTTCCAGCGGCGCTTGCCAGCTGCCGGCGTGAAGCCGTTGCCGCCTTCAGCGATGACCGGGTGCTGCTCGAGAAATACATCCTCTCGCCCCGGCACATCGAGGTCCAGATCTTTGGCGACACACACGGAAGCGTCGTTCACCTGTTCGAGCGCGATTGCTCGCTTCAGCGACGCCACCAAAAGGTCATCGAGGAAGCGCCGGCGCCGGGCATGGATGCGTCGACGCGAGAGGCTGTCTGCAAGGCCGCGGTCCAGGCAGCGCGCGCGGTCGATTATGTCGGCGCGGGAACGATCGAGTTCATCGCGGATTCGTCCGACGGACTTCGCGCCGATCGCATATGGTTCATGGAGATGAATACCCGGCTGCAGGTCGAACATCCTGTGACCGAGGCCATCACCGGCCAGGATTTGGTGGAATGGCAAATCCTGGTGGCATCCGGCGAGCCGCTGCCTCTGCGCCAGGAGCAATTATCGATCAACGGATGGGCGATGGAAGCGAGGCTCTATGCCGAAAATCCGTCCACCGGCTTTCTGCCGTCGACCGGGCGGCTGAGCCATTTGCGGTTTCCCGATGGCATAAGGGTCGATAGCGGTGTCGAGGAAGGCAATGAGATCAGCTCCTATTACGATCCGATGATCGCCAAGCTGATCAGCCACGGCGCGACGCGACAGGACGCGGCGCGGCGATTGGCCCGGGCGGCCGGTTCCGTGGAGGTCTGGCCCGTGCGCACCAACGCAGCCTTCCTCGCGCGCACGCTTGATCATCCCGATTTTAAGGCCGGCACGGTCGATACCGGCTTCATCGAAAGACACGCGACCGATCTCATCCCGCCGACCGAACCCAGCGGGCGCGTGCTGCAAGCGGCGGCACGGGCGATCCTGCCGAAATTGGGCGGCGATATATGGACGATGGTAAGCGGCTTGCGGATGAACGCGCCGGCGTCGCGGGAAATCGGCGTCGAGGTCGGCGGCGCGGCATATTGGGTGGAACTGCGCGATGATGGTGGCGAGCCGGCCGTGACCCACGCCGGCGTGCTGTTTCTGGACGGCGAAGCCTGGGCTTTCGGGCCGCCACGCGCCGGTCATGCCGGAGGGAGCGCCGGCCATTCCGATGGCGCGATTGTTGCGCCGATGCCGGGCAGGGTGATCGCGTTGATGGTCGACAAGGGAGATCGGGTGACCAGAGGGCAGCCCCTCGTCGTCATCGAGGCAATGAAGATGGAGCAGACGCTGAGCGCGCCCTTCGATGGCGCCGTTTCGGAGATGAAGGTCCTTGCCGACGCCCAGGTCGTCGAAGGCAGTGTCCTCATGCAGCTGGAAGGAGACCAGTGATGGCCGGGCGTCATTTCGAGGACTGGACCATCGGCGACAGAATTGCGCACGAGATACGTCGCACGGTCACCGAGACAGACAATCTCCTCTTTTCCACCATGACCCACAATCCGCAGCCGCTGCACATCGATGCGGAAGCGGCCAAGGCCAGCGAATTCGGCCAGATACTGGTCAACGGCACCTTCACCTTCGCGCTGATGATCGGTCTTTCGGTCGGTGATACGACCCTGGGGACGCTGGTTGCGAATTTGGGTTATGATAAGCTCGTGATGCCGAAACCCGTTTTCATCGGTGATACGATGCGCGCCGAAACCGAAATCGCCGATCTGAGGGACAGCCGATCTAGGCCGACGGCCGGCATCGTTACCTTCCAGCACGAGTTGATCAATCAGCGCGGCGAAGTGGTTTGCAGATGCCTGCGCACCGCACTGGTGCAAAGGAGACCGACATGAGGTTGCGCTCACTGCTCTTTGTGCCAGGAGATCGTCCGGATCGCATGTGGAAGGCGCTCGCGCTTTCCGCCGATGCCCTCATTCTCGATCTGGAAGATGCCGTTGCGCTTGTCGAGAAACTCGCGGCAAGAGAGGCTGTCGCGACGTTCCTGCGATCGGCCGAACGGCGGACCAAGCTCTTTGTGCGGGTGAACTCACTGGGGAGTGGCCTTCTGGAGCAGGATCTCGCGACCATTCTCGATGCCCGGCCCGACGCGCTTGTCTTGCCGAAGGCCGAGGGCAGCACAAGTGTCGAGGTCTTGGCGGCGCTCGCCCCCGGTGTGCCGATCATGCCGATCGCGACGGAGACGCCCGCGGCAATCTTCCAGCTCGGAAGCTATGCGGCCGTTCGTCACCTGATCCTGGGATTGACCTGGGGGGCGGAAGATCTGCCAGCGGCGATCGGTGCGACACGGTCGCGAAATGAGGATGGCAGCTATACCCATCCCTATGAAATGCTGCGCTCCCTGACATTGTTTGCCGGTCACGCCGCCGGCGCCGCTGCCATCGAGACCATCTACCCGGCACTCGGCGACCTAGAGGGCCTGCGGCGCTACGCGCACCGGGCGCGCTGCGATGGCTTTACCGGGATGATGGCAATTCATCCCTCTCAGATCCCCGTTATCAACGAGGCCTTCTCGCCGACGCGGGCCGACGTCGAAAAGGCCCGAGCCATCGTCGCGGCATTCGAAGCGAATCCGGGAAAAGGCGTGCTTCAACTCGATGGCCGGATGATCGATGCACCGCACCTGCGGCAGGCGCGGCGCATACTGGAACTTGCGACGGAACCAGCGTGAATGCTTGCGAACGAAGCGGCTGTCAGTTTCGAGTGGCTATCCGACGCCGCCAGGCCGCCGCGTTGACATTCCCGCGGAACGGTGAGGGGACGACGCTCATCCTTTCAGCTCAGCATCCGGTCGTTGCCAACCGGTCGCTTGCCGAAGCGGGGTTGCCAATCGTGTCGCCACTGCTGGACATGAGCGATAGCGCGGTCAGATCAATGAGACGTCACCGGCCGGAATAATGAAGCCTCCGCGACAACAGCCTTGTAGTCACACGCGAACCTTGCGAAGCGCATCGGTGATCTCGCTTCGGGCGACACCGATCAGCTGCTCCATCGCGTGCCGAGCGGCCTCCGGCCTGCGCATTCTGATTGCTTCAAGCACGTCCTGGTGCTTCAGGATCGCCTGCTCGTGTGACTGGCTGGCGCGGTTCGTCAGACGGAAGCTCGCCAGAAGCGCGGCGCGGATTGCGCTGGCGAACTGGCGATAGACCCAGTTGCCGCTCGCATCGATAATGGCCGTATGGAACTCGAGGTCGGCGCGACTCCAGGCCTCGTTGTCACGTGAATTGGCCTCGACCATGTCCTCGAAGGCCTTGGAGATCTGGTAGAGTTGGCGTGCGGTTGCATTCGCGGCCGCATGCGCGGCGGCCGCGGGCTCAAGCAACTGGCGGGCGTCGATCAGTGACATGTAGAAGTTCTCGTCGGTGCCGATGGACAGCAGCACATCCAGAACCAGCGGATCGAGATAGTTCCAGTTCTCGCGTGGCAGCACCGTCGTTCCCGCCCGCGTACGCGACCGCACAAGCCCGAGCGCGGACAAATACTGCATCGCCTCGCGCAAGCTCGTACGGCTGACGCCAAATCGCTCGGTAAGCTCAGCCTCGTTGGGCAAGGTGGAGCCCTCCGCCATCTCGCCGGAAACGATCTTCTCGACGAAGTGATGCAGAAGTGCCTCGCGGACACTGCGCTTTCCGCGTGCTGCTATTGGGTCGCCGTCTTCCGTCAGATTGCGTGCCGTTCTTGCGCCTGCCACTCGTGTCCTCCCGATTCATCTTCTGCAAATGCCCGCAACACGCAGCAGTAGTCAATCACCGATAAATCGTCAAATAAATACGATTTATTATCCACAAATTTGATGGAACTCGGGCCTTTTCGGCGATCCGGCGTCACACTCAGGCAAAATTCCGAAAATAAATCGTATTTATATTGACATTTGTACGATGATGAATAGTTTCCAGTCGTCGTGGAGAGGGCGGCAGATGAGCCTTGGCCTTCGCCGGTGGTCAATTTTTTGGGAGGAAAAAATGAAACGTTTCAGCCGCGTCGCATTGGCGGCGATTAGCGCCCTTGCTGCCTCAAGCGCAGCCCCTGCCTTCGCGCAGGACAAGGACCTGAAGGTCGGCGCGATCTACATGGATGCCCAGGGCTTCTATGCCGGCGTCCGCAAGGGTATCCAGACTGGCGCCAACGACGCCGGGCGCAAACTGGACGTGGTGGAAACCAATGCGCAGGGCGATGTCAGCAAGGAATCGTCGTTCATCGATTCACTGATCTCCGCCGGCGTTCAAGCGATCATCGTCTCGCCCGTTTCCGCCGACGGCTCCTACCGCGCGATCCGCCGCGCGCATGACGCCGGCATCCCGGTGGTCTGCTATAATACCTGCCTCAACGACGCCGACATGAAGGAATATATCTCCGCCTATGCCGTCGGAGACCCCTACGACTTTGGACACAAGCTCGGCGAGGCAGCGGCCGATTACTTCATCGCCGAGAAAAAGGATGCGCCGAAGATCGCGGTCCTCAATTGTGAATTTGTCGAAGTGTGCGTCACGCGCCGCAAGGGCTTTGAAGATGCCCTGAAAGCCAAGGTTCCCGGCGCCCAGATCGTCGCGAACCAGGAAGGTGCCGTTCTGGACAAGGCGGTATCCGTCGCCAGCACCATGCTTTCCTCCAACCCGGATATCGATGCGTTCTTCGGCGAGGCCGGTGGCGCCACGCTCGGCGCCGCTCGCGCGGTCAAGAGTCAGGGCAAGACCGGCAAGGTTGTTGTCTTCGGCGGCGACATGACCACTGAAATCGCACAGGAACTTTCAGACTTCACGGTCATCAAGGCCGTGGTCGACATCTCCGGCCAGGGGTTGGGCAAGTTGGCTCTGGCCCAGGCGATCAAGTCCATTGACGGGCAGGCTCCGGCCGACATCAAGGTTGCCTACGACATCGACCTCTACAAGTCTTCCGACGACGGAAAGGCTTGGCTGAAGGCACACGCGGACGGCATCCCCTGATCGCGGATCCTCTCGCTTGCCTTGAAGAAAGAGGCCGCCGGCCCACCGGCGGCATCGCTCCATGAGTGGAAAGACCTATGACACAAGCCACCAATCTTCAGCCAGCGTCATCGCCCATCGTTGCATCCGTCATCGGCTGTACGCGTCGCTACCCTGGCGTGCTTGCGCTCGACAACGCCACGTTCCAGGTGGCGGCCGGTGAAGTCCGGGCGCTGCTCGGAAAAAACGGCGCCGGAAAATCGACGCTCATCCGCATGCTGACCGGTGCCGAAATCCCGGACAGCGGATCGGTTTCGATCAACGGCGCGGAACTGTCGCATGCCGGATCGGGGCGCGCTCAGGAGTCATTCGAAAAGGGTGTTCGGGTTGTCTATCAGGAACTCAGCCTGGTACCAGGAATGACGCTTGCCGAGAACCTGTTCCTCGGCCGCTGGCCGCGCAAGGGCGGCGTTATCCAATATGCGGAGATGGAAGCCGCGGCAGCCGAAGCGATGGGACGGCTGGGCCTCGACCTGCCTCCCAACAGGCTGGTTGCTGGCCTCAGCCCCGCCGAACGGCAGCTTCTGGAGATTGCCCGTGTTCTCGTCGGCAAGCCGACGATCGTCATTCTGGACGAGCCGACAAGCTCGCTTGCAGCGGCCGAAGCGGAAAAAGTGATGGCCGCGGTGACGCGCATCGCTTCCGAGGGCATAGCCGTGATCTATGTTAGCCACCGCATGAACGAGATCCGCCAGATCGCGCATTCGGCGACCGTGATGCGTGACGGGCGCATCATCGACACGGTTGACGTCAAGGGCGCCGACACGCGCGAGATCGTTCGGCTGATGCTGGGATCGGAAGCTTCGCGGACGGCCGCTCTTGAAAACACCGGCAGTGACAAGGTCGTCCTCGAGGTGCGGGATCTGGCGCTTGCGCCTAAGCTGAACTCCGTTTCCTTCGCACTCAGGAAAGGCGAGGTGCTCGGCATTGCCGGCCTTCTGGGCTCCGGGCGAACGGAGCTGCTGCAGTCGATCGCCGGTGTGCGCCGTTTTGATGCCGGTCAGTTGCTTGTCGATGGCGCGACCGTGAAGCCTGGCCGCTACAAGGAGATGCTGCGCCGTGGCTTCGGCTACACACCGGAGAGCCGCAAGGAAGAAGGCATCGTCCCGTTGCTGGGTGTCGATGAGAATACGCTCTCGACCAACTTCTCCGGTGTCAGCAAGACAGGTGTCCTGTCGAGCCGGATGATGGCGGAAGCAACACGGCGCGTGATCGATCGGCTGCATATCAAGGCAGCGCGCACCGACACGCCGATCGGCACGCTCTCCGGAGGCAACCAGCAGAAGGTCGTCATCGGTCGCTGGGTCTATGCCAACAGCCGTATCCTACTTCTCGACGAACCCACGCGTGGCGTCGATGTCGAGGCCAAGGCGCAAATCTATGCAATCATCCGTCAACTCGCGGCCGAGGGCCGGAGCGTGATCTTTGTCTCCAGCGAAATCGAGGAACTTCCGCTTGTTTGCGATCGCGTCCTCGTCCTCAGAGACGGCACGCTGCAAGACGAGTTCATATCACCCAACATCGATCAGGATGCCGTGATGGCCGCCTGCATCAGCGGACATTGAGGGAGGCACCAGATGTCACTCGAACAGACGGCCAAGCCGTCCTCAAGATCAAAATCCAGCAAGTCGGGCTTTGGTCTGTCGCAACACATGAACGAGTTGAGCCTCTTCGTCGCCATTATCGTTCTCTACGTCGTGTTTACCTCGTCCGCGAACGGCTTCCTGTCGTTCAACAACCAGATCAACATCCTGCGCGATGCCGCCACGATCGGGATCGCTGCCTGGGCGGCCACGCTGATCATCATCGCCGGCGAAATTGACGTCAGCGTCGGACCGATGGTGGCGTTCATTTCCGTCGTATTGGCTTTCTTCCTGCAGTGGGGTGCTCCGACACCGCTGGCCTTTGCGCTTGCGATCGTGGTCGGTGCTTTGCTGGGATCCATCGCAGGCGCGCTGCGCGCCTATTGCGACGTTCCATCCTTCGTTGCCACACTCGGCCTGTGGAGCGCGCTGCGCGGTACGGCCCTGTTCGTCACGGATGCGCTGCCTGTCTCCATCGGTCGCAACGACATGCTGGACGCGCTTGATCGCTCGCTGTTCGGCGTGCCGCCGGCGGCAATCATCATGCTGGTGCTGTTTGCGGCCTTCGCGTTCATCAGCAGAAAGACAGCCTTCGGTCGGTCGGTATTCGCGATCGGCGGCAATGCGCATGCCGCGTTCCTGAGCGGCATCAGCGTATCGAAAATTCGGGTCGCGTTATTTGCCATTGCCGGCGCCATGGCGGCAATCTCCGGCATCCTGCTCGTCTCGCGTCTCGGATCGGGCAATGCAACGGCTGCCACCGGCTTGGAATTCGACGTGATCGCGGCGGTAGTGGTCGGCGGCACATCGCTGTCCGGCGGCCGCGGGTCCATGCTGGGAACGCTTCTTGGTGTGCTCGTCATCACACTGATCGGGAATGGCCTCGTGCTGCTCGGTATCAACCCGTTCTTCCAGCAGGTCGTGCGTGGTCTCATTATCGTCATCGCCGTGCTGGCAAACATCCAGGCGATCAAGCGCAGCATGTCGCGAAACAAGGGCTGAGCGCATATCATGTCCGCAATTGAACTGACGTCAGGCTCGCTGTCACTGAAGGTATCGACGACGGGCGGCCTTGTCCTCGGCTTCTGGCAAGACAGTGACATGGGCAAGGTGCCGCTGTTGCGTCCGGCTCGGTCTGATGATGCCGACGCGCTATCATCAGGATGCTATCCCCTGGTGCCCTTCGGAAATCGCGTTCGGCAAAACCGCTTCGTGTACGAGGGTAGGGGGTATCAATTCACGCCAAACACCCCATGGGATGAGCATTACCTCCATGGCGAGGGATGGCAGTCGGAATGGGCGATCGATGGCCAGGGCGATGATCACCTCGAGCTCGGCTTCACGCACCGAGCTGGCCATACGCCCTATGCATATCATGCGACGCAGTCCTTCGCGTTGAAGGATGGCGCACTGGTTTTGACATTGGCCGTGGAGAACCGCGGAGAATTGGCCTTGCCGTTCGGCATCGGCTGGCATCCATACTTTCCGATGACAGCTGAGACAACGCTCTTCGCCCCAGCTTCGAAGTTCTGGACCGAGGTCGAGGGCTGGCTGCCTGGAGAGGCGACAAACATTCCCGAGGACCTCGATTTCAGCAGGCCGTCCGAACTTCCACATCGGTGGGTAAACAACGGATTCGAGGACTGGTGCGGCGAGGCGATCGTATCATGGCCAGAGCGCCACACCGCTCTTCATCTGACGGCGGACCCCGTGTTCAAGCACGCCTTCGTCTTCGTTTCCGATACGGCGTTCGATCCTTCATTCAAGCGGGATTATTTCTGCTTCGAGCCAATGTCGCATCTGGCGAACGGGCATAATCTTCCCGGTCTCGGTGATCTCAGGCGGCTGGAACCCGGCGAGACGCTCTCGGGATCCATTCGCCTTCGGCCACAAGCTATTTAATACGTCGCGCATAGCTGGAGAATCGCATGCCCGGTACTGGTCAGTTCGACTACATCATTGTTGGCGGAGGCAGTTCCGCCTGCGTCGTTGCCGCGAGACTTGTGGCCGATGGCAAGGCGCGCGTGCTCATCCTCGAGCGCGGCCCCGCCAAACCCAACCCAATCATGAATTTCCCCGCCGGATACATGAAATTCCTGGCGAAGGATACGTACCTCGCCATGCACAAGACCAAACCGCAACCACAGTTGGGCGATCGTGGTCCGATCGTACCGCAGGGTCGCGTTCTCGGCGGCGGCAGCACGGTCAACGCCATGGTTTACATGCGCGGCCAGGCAGCGGATTTCGATCATTGGAACGAGCTCGTGACACCGGCCGGTGCCAATAACGATGGCGCCTGGTCCTATCAGGACATGCTTGGCTACTTCAAAGGCCAGGAGGACAACGATCATCTGGCGGGTGCGTATCATGGCTTCGGCGGTCCGCTGAAAATATCGCATCTGGGCCATACAAGCCCGATGACGCGCACCTATGTGAAAACGCTGCAGGGCATGGGCATTCCCTACAACCCGGATTTCAACGGCGAGCATCAGTTCGGCGTCGGCTTCATGCAACACACGATCGATTGGGCGACGCGCAAGCGTTCGAGCGCGGTCGATGCCTTCCTGAAGCCGGTGATGGACAATCCGTTGCTGACGATCGAGACCGGTGCGACCGTAACCGCCATTCGCATGGAAGGCGACCGCGCGACAGGCGTCGACTACATGAAAGGCGGGAGCAGCAAAACGGCGACAGCCGGCGCCGAGGTCATTCTGGCCGCCGGCGCTTATCAGACACCGAAGCTGATGATGATCTCAGGCATCGGACCGGAAGATGAACTTTCAAGGCACGGAATAAAGACGAGGCTTGCGCTCCCCGGTGTCGGCAAGAACCTGCAGGACCACTATGAGTGCCCGGTCGTCGCCACGACCCGCGGATCGTTCGGATATTACGGCGCCGACCGGGGTTGGCCGATGATCAAGGCAGGGCTGCAATATCTGCTGTTCAAGTCCGGCCCCGTTTCCACCACCGGCGTCGAGACCTGCGCTTTCTACGACCCCGACGGCAACAACGACCGACCGACGATCCAGATGTTCTGCGTGCCTACGGTCTATCTAGATCGCGACGTGATGGGGACGGAGCCGGGAGACGGCGTCACCATCAACTCGCTGCTGCTGCGCCCCAAGGCACGCGGATCCGTAACGCTTTCGTCGGCGGATCCATTTGCCGATCCGGTTGTCGATACGCAGATCTTTTCCGACCCCGACGACCTGCGGCTGACGATGGCAAGCTTTCGCTTCGCTCGAACGGTCCTGCAAGCCTCGCCGCTGCGTGATCTAATCGACAAGGAAATTTTCCCTGGCCCTGATGTCTCGAGCGACGAGGCCGTCGCCGCCCACTGCAAACGCACCGTAAAGACCGGCTACCACCCTGTCGGCACCTGCAAAATGGGCCGCGACAGCGATCCCGAGGCCGTCTTGGATGCAAGCCTGAACGTCTACGGAACACGCGGCCTGCGCGTGATCGACGCCTCGCTCATGCCGACCATCGTTAGCGGCAACACCAACGCCGCTGTCCTTGCCGCCGCCGCCAAGGCGGCCGACCTCATTCTCGCTTGATCGGACCCACGCCATGAAGATTACCAAGCTGACCAGCTACATCGTTCCGCCGCGCTGGCTGTTCCTGAAGATCGAAACGGACGAGGGGATTGTCGGTTGGGGTGAGCCGATCGTCGAGGGGCGCGCCCTCACGGTTCAGGCCGCCGTGCACGAGCTTGAGGACTACCTGATCGGCAAGGACCCGTTTCTGATCGAAGACCACTGGAATGTCATGTATCGCGGCGGCTTCTACCGCGGCGGCGCAATCCACATGAGCGCGATCTCCGGCATCGACCAGGCACTCTGGGACATCAAAGGCAAAGCGCTCGGCCAGCCGGTTCACTCGCTGCTCGGAGGCCAGGTGCGAGACCGGATCAAGGTCTATTCCTGGATCGGTGGTGATCGCCCCGCGGATGTCGCCAACAACGCCCGTGAGGTGGTGGCCCGTGGGTTCCAGGCCATCAAGCTCAATGGCTGCGAAGAGATGCAGATCGTCGATACCTATGACAAGGTGGAAAAGGCGGTCGAGACCATAGCGACCATCCGTGAGGCCATCGGACCGCATGTTGGTATCGGCGTCGATTTCCACGGCCGCGTTCATCGACCGATGGCCAAGGTGCTCGCCAAGGAGCTTGAGCCCTACAAGCTGCTCTTCATTGAAGAACCGGTGCTTTCCGAGAACCATGAGGCGCTGAAGGAAATCGCCAATCACTCCTCGACGCCCATCGCGCTCGGCGAACGGCTGTACTCGCGCTGGGATTTCAAGCGCATCCTGGCCGAGGGCTATGTGGATATCCTTCAACCCGATCTCAGCCATGCCGGTGGCATCACCGAATGCCGCAAGATCGCCACCATGGCGGAAGCCTATGACGTGGCGCTCGCCCCGCATTGCCCTCTCGGGCCGATCGCGCTTGCCGCCTGCCTGCAGGTCGATGCTGTCAGCTACAACGCCTTCATCCAGGAACAGAGCCTCGGCATCCATTACAACAAGGGCAACGACATCCTGGACTACATCTCCAACAAGGAGGTGTTCCACTATGCGGACGGTTTCGTCAGCATCCCTCAAGGGCCGGGGCTTGGGGTGGAAGTCAACGAGGAATACGTTATCGAGAAGGCCAAGCAAGGCCACCGTTGGCGCAATCCAGTGTGGCGCCATGGCGACGGCAGCTTTGCCGAATGGTAGGTTGGAGCGAGAATATGTCCGGTCGATTAAATGGAAAGAAAATCTTTGTCACCGGCGCGGCGCAGGGCATCGGCCTGGCTATCGCGAAGGAGTTTCTCCGGCAGGATGCCTCGCTGTTCCTGATCGACAGGGATGCAGCGCTCCTGGCCGAACAAGCCGAGCGTCTCAAGCAGCTTGGCGGAAAGGTGGGCTACTGCTCGGTCGATATCACCGATGCAACGGCTGTCACCGCCGCGGTCAAGCAGGCAGCAGATGAAATCGGCGCGATAAACGCCCTGGTCAACAACGCCGGCGTCAACGTCTTCTCGCATCCCTTGGGGACCACCGATCAGGAGTGGGATCGGTGTTTCGACATCAACCTGAAGGGTGCCTGGAATTGCTGCAAGGCTGTGCTTCCTAACATGATTGCGATGCGGGGTGGCGTCATCCTCAACATCGCATCGACCCACGCCTTCACCATCATACCCCACACATTCCCCTATCCGCTGGCCAAGCACGCACTGCTCGGAATGACAAAGTCGCTCGGGCTCGAATATGCGGCCCACAATGTCAGGGTAAACGCCCTGGCACCGGGCTACGTGGCGACGCAGAAGGTCATCGATTACTGGGACAGCTTCCCAGATCCCGTCGCCGCCAAGGCCGAGACGATGAAGCTGCACCCGGGCGGGCGCATAGCGACGCCCGAGGAGATCGCACTGGCTGCGGTCTTCATGATCTCGGACGAATGCCCATTCATGAATGCGACTTGCCTGACCATCGATGGCGGTCTGAGCGTGCAACAGCATCCATAGGCATTGCCTGGTGGTATAGATAGCAGTAGCGGGCCGCACGAATGCGCCGCCACTGCCTTGATCCGGCAACCGCGCACAGTGACGGAGCGCCTATCTTAGGCGTCTCGTCCGAGCAGATCGATCATGAAAACGTCAGGCTTACTTATTCACGTCTGAAGCGCCAGATCAGCACGACATCGCCGACCACCCTTCGCGGTCAGCACCCGCTCTCTGACGCGACAGCGTCACGCGTTCCATGGCCGCGCGTTGATGCGGTAAAGTGGCAGCGGACGCAATGAATTACGATCGCATCGTACAGCCAGTTGAGACAATCCCGTTACACTGTTCATACTATCCGGCACAATTCCATGACAACTCGTTGATAGCCTGGAAAGCGGACGGAAGGCTGACGCCTGAATTTTCCATCAATGAATTTCAACGCGGATACCAGAGCCATCCTTCAGGTCGCTCCCCCTTCGGTATTTTATAACTGTGAACGCGAAAAGGCTTTAGGCGCGGGCGCCGTCTTGCGCTGCGGACTGGGGCCGCTTGCCGAAAGGGTGATCCACCATCACGTCATCGAGACGCGCCCGCGGTTCGTCGGGATCCAACTCACCTTCCGCCACAAACCGCATGAGCAATTCAGCCGCTTCGACGCGGGGCGATCCTTGACGGACAGATCATGCTGAGCGCGGAACTCGTTGAGCACCTGCCGCATAATGATCACCTGCCAAAGTTCTCCACGCATATCCGTCTCCCTTTGAGGACTATCGGTGAGCGGTAGTTACTTTAGAGTTGGCGCAGGGGTTTGCCGGGTCTGTAGGAAGTTTGTCGCAGGATTTTCAAAACCGGTACATTGAGAATGATGTTCTGGCGGCCGTGGGCCGCCAGAAACGTCCGCGAAAACGCAACCCGACGGGAAAATGCCGGACGCTTTTAGATCGCCCGGCATAGTGTATTCACGCAGTGTTGGAAGTCGCGGTAGGCTGCCTCTCGTCACCTAACTATGCGAGAAGAGGCACCAGCGCTCCAACGCTCGCCTTTGCGTCCCCATAGAACATGCGTGTGTTCTCCTTGTAGAAGAGCGGGTTCTCAATGCCGGAATAACCGGTGCCCTGTCCGCGCTTGGAGACGAAGACCTGCTTGGCCTTCCAGACTTCGAGAACCGGCATGCCCGCGATCGGCGAGTTCGGATCTTCCTGCGCGGCCGGGTTGACGATGTCGTTCGAGCCGATGACGATGACGACGTCGGTCTCGGGGAAGTCGTCGTTGATCTCGTCCATTTCGAGCACGATGTCATAAGGCACCTTGGCTTCGGCAAGCAGCACGTTCATGTGACCGGGCAGACGGCCGGCAACGGGATGGATCGCGAAGCGCACGGTCTTGCCGGCGGCGCGCAGCTTGCGCGTCAGCTCCGAGACTGCCTGCTGCGCCTGCGCCACCGCCATGCCGTAGCCCGGCACGATGACGACGCTGTCGGCATCGTTGAGCGCGGACGCCACGCCTTCGGCATCGATGGCGATCTGCTCGCCTTCGATTTCCATGGCAGGACCCGTGGTGCCGCCGAAGCCGCCGAGGATGACGGAGACAAACGAGCGGTTCATCGCCTTGCACATGATGTAGGACAGGATCGCGCCCGAGGAGCCGACCAGCGCGCCGGTGACGATCAGGAGATCGTTGCCGAGCGTGAAGCCGATGGCGGCGGCCGCCCAGCCGGAATAGCTGTTCAGCATCGACACCACGACCGGCATGTCGGCGCCGCCGATGCCCATGATCAGGTGGTAGCCGATGAAGAAGGCGAGCAACGTCATCAGGATCAGCGTCCAGACACCAGCATCGTTGGCGTACATCAGGAGCAGGATCAGCGACAGGATCGCTGCGGCGGCATTGAGGAAGTGCCCGCCCGGCAGCTTCCTGGCCTTGCCGTCGACCTTGCCCGCCAGCTTGCCGAAGGCAACGACCGAGCCTGTGAAGGTGATCGCGCCGATGAAGACGCCGAGGAAGACCTCGACCTTCATGATCGCGAGCTCGACCGGGGTCTTGTGCGCGAGAATGCCGGCGAAGCCATCGAGTGCAGCGCGTGCCGCCTCATCCATGCCGGCAACGCGCCATGCTTCGATGTGGGCGTTGTAGCCGATGAAGACGGCGGCGAGGCCGACGAAGGAGTGAAGTGCCGCTACGAGCTGCGGCATCTCGGTCATCTGCACGCGGTTGGCCACGTAGTAGCCTGCGATGGAGCCGGCCAGGATCATCGGGAGAATGATGAACCAGTTGCTGACACCAGGGCCGAAAATGGTCGCGACAATGGCGAGCGCCATGCCGACAATGCCGTACCAAGCGGCGCGCTTGGCGCTTTCCTGGCCCGAAAGGCCGCCGAGCGAGAGGATGAAAAGCACGGCCGCGGAGATATAGGCGGCCGAAACGATACCAATCGTCATATTGAAAACCCTTTGATATCCCTTGGCCGATCAGGACTTCTGGAACATGGCGAGCATACGCCGCGTGACGAGGAAGCCGCCGACGATGTTGATCGTCGCGACCAGCACCGACAGAGCGGCAAGGAGAATGACCAACCAGTTGCCGGAGGCGATCTGCAGCAACGCACCGAGGATGACGATGCCGGAAATCGCATTGGTCACCGCCATCAGAGGCGTATGCAGGGAGTGAGAGACGTTCCAGATAACCTGGAAGCCGATGAAGCACGCCAGCATGAAGACCACGAAGTGGTTCATGAAGCTTGCCGGCGCATAGGCACCGACGAGCAACAACAGGGCGGTGCCGATCAAAAGCAGGAAGCCCTGGCTCTTCGTCTGCGCCTTGAAAGCCGCGGTCTCTTTCGCCCGCTTTTCCTCGGGCGTCAGCTCCTTGGCCTTTTCTTGTCGCTTCTGCGCGGCGATCGCCTGGATCTTCGGCGGCGGCGGCGGATAAGTCACGTTGCCCTCGAAGGCGACGGTCGAGCCACGAATGACGTCGTCTTCCATGTTGTGGACGACAACACCGTCCTTCGCCGGCGTCAGGTCCGTCATCATGTGGCGGATATTGGTCGAATAGAGCGTCGATGCCTGCGCGGCCATGCGGCTCGGAAAATCCGTGTAGCCGATGATGACGACGCCGTTGTCAGAGACGATACGCTGGTCGGCAACGGTAAGCTCACAGTTACCACCGCGCTCGGCGGCGAGGTCGACGATAACGGAACCCGGCTTCATGGCGGCGACCATATCGGCCAGCCACAGCTTTGGCGCATCGCGCCCCGGGATCAGCGCCGTGGTGATGACGATGTCGATCTGAGGCGCCAGTTCGCGGAACTTCTCCAGCTGCTTTTCGCGGAACTCCGGCGAGGACGGTGCTGCATAACCGCCGGTCGCTGCGCCGTCTTGGCTGTCGCCCTTGAAGTCGAGGAACACGAATTCGGCCCCCATGCTTTCGATCTGCTCGGCCACTTCCGGGCGGACGTCGAAGGCGTAGGTGATGGCGCCGAGCGAAGTAGCCGTGCCGATCGCGGCAAGTCCGGCGACACCGGCGCCGATGATCAGCACCTTGGCCGGCGGAACCTTGCCGGCGGCGGTGACCTGGCCGGTGAAGAAGCGGCCGAAATTGTTGCCCGCCTCGATGACGGCGCGGTAACCGGCGATGTTGGCCATCGACGAAAGCGCGTCCATCTTCTGCGCGCGCGAAATGCGCGGCACCATGTCCATGGCGATGACGTTGGCACCGGTTGCCTTGGCCTGCTCCAGCAGCGTGGCGTTTTGCCCCGGATAAAAGAACGAAATCAGCGTCTGACCGGCACGCAGGCGCTCCAGTTCCCGCGGTTCGGGAGGGCGCACCTTGGCGATGATATCGGCTTGTCCAAACAGGGCCTCGGCTGTTTCGACAACCTCCACGCCCGCCGCGCGATAGGCTTTGTCGGAAAAGCCGGCCAGAGAGCCGGCGCCAGCCTCGATCAGACAGATATAACCCAGCTTCTGCAGTTGCAACGCCGAGTCCGGTGTCATCGCCACCCGCGATTCGCCGGCTATAAGCTCCTTCGGGGCTCCAATTTTCAATGTCATGTTTATTGTACCCCTAACGGCGACCGGGTCGCGCTTATTCATTGCACGGCGTTTATGGCCGAGGCTCATCAACCAAAGACGTCAATACCTGTCCAGTACCGGAAATCGCGAATCCGGGCATTTCTGTCGTTTCATGAATCTGCTAATCGATTTTAATTTTAATTGCCACTGGATGCAGGTGCGACAAAAGATAGCGAGAGCGTGGCATCTCACGCAAAACCAATCGCAATCCCAAGGCCGCAGCGGTTCGGCCGCGTCTCGGCCCCATCGAGAGTGAAATGTCAGGAGACCTGTCTGGGGCTTTCACGCGTGGCGGCCCTTCGCCGACAAAGGTAAGAAGCAACTTAGCTGTCCCGACGTGAACACGACCCCCTGGGATCTCCTTGACATCGCATGGTGGAGAAGACGTAGCGGGCTGGACCTCAGTCGCGCGATCCGGAAGCGACCCTGTTTCCGATTTGTTATCAAAGCTGCAGCAACTCATTTTCTACTTGCCATAGGTCGGTGACCTCGACTGACATCCACTCGATTCATATCGACCGAGCTTCGAAAGTTGAAGGCTTATTCGGCATGTTTGGATGAATGATCATGGACGCGCCAATGGGAAGCGCGGGAGCCCCTATGGCGACTTCATGCCGACAGTAGACATTGCACCTCTCACGAGTTGTTGACTCACATACGGCTGAACAATAACCTGCGAGCTCAGTCGTTAGGCTTGTCCTCAGATGACGGATCTATCTCTTCAGCGGCGCCTTGCCGCCATCGTCGTTGCCGATGTGGTGGGATATTCTCGCCTGATGGAGGCTGATGAAGTCGCGACGGTGGAGAACCTCAGGGTACTCCGTTCCGGCGCTATCGAACCGGCCGCGGTGCGCCACAACGGTCGCATTTTCAAGGTCATGGGCGACGGATTTTTCATCGAATTCGCAAGCGCGTTGGACGCGGTCGCCGCGGCGTTGGAGATACAGCGGGCCACTGCCGCTGTTGAACTGGTTGGAGACCGCCGCCTGCCTTTGCGCATAGGCGTCAATGTGGGAGATGTCATCGGCGACGGCTCGGACATCCTCGGCGACGGCGTAAACGTCGCCGCGCGCCTTCAGACGCAGGCCGCATCGGGAGGCATCTGCATTTCAGCCGGCGTCCACGGCGAAATCGTCGGCAAAATCAACGAGCGGTTCTTCGATGCCGGCGAACGCTACCTGAAGAACCTGACCCGCCCGGTCCACGTGTGGCATTGGCCGGATGCGCTGCAGAGCATATTGCAACTCCCCGAAGGGCCCTCGATCGCCGTATTGCCGTTCACCAATATGAGCGGAGATGATGCTGACGCTCATTTTGTCGACGGCTTGACGGAAGACTTGATCACCGACCTGTCCCGTACGGCCGGCCTGTTCGTTATCGCGCGCAATTCCGCCTATGTTTACAAGGGCAAAGCGGTCGACGTACGGCTGGTCGCCCAGGAACTCGGCGTCCGCTACGTGCTTGAGGGAAGCGCCAGACGCACGATGGGGCGTGTGCGCATCAACGCGCAATTGTTCGACGCGCTTGGCGGCAAGCACCTGTGGGCCGACCGGTTTGACAGGACGGTCGAAGATGTTTTCGAGCTGCAGGACGAAGTCAATGCCAAGATCGTCGAAGCCCTCGTCGGCCGGCTGACCGCTCCGGCGCAACGCAATCGTCCGAAGAACGTCGAGGCATACGATCTGTGTGTCCGCGCCCGCCTCCTGACGGAAGAGTCGCCGCAAACCGAGCGCGAGGCTTACATGTTGCTCCAGCGCGCGGTTCAGCTCGAACCATCATATGCCGAGGCGCTCGGTCTGCTCGCATATAATCGTTGGCTTGCCTGGACTCATTTCGGCGAGCCGGAAGATCCAAACCGGGCGATGGCAGTGACGCTGGCGCAGGAAGCGGTCGACATGGATCCCAACGATGCCGACTGCCGTTACATTCTGGGGACCATCATGGCTTATGAGCGGCGATGGGAGGAATCCGAGACAGCCTTCGCAAAGGCCCTGGAGTTGGACCCCAACCACGCCGACACCTGGGCTGCCATGTCGGACATGTCCGTGCTGGATGGCAAGGTTGCCGCCGGCTTGGCGCAGATCGAAAAGGCCCTGCGGCTTAATCCCTATCCAGCCTGCTGGTACCTTTGCCATCTTGGACAGGCGCAATACGCCGCGCACGACTATCAGGCGGCGAAAGCCACACTCCGCAGGGAGGAGACATATCGCACCAACTCACGCAAATTCCTGGCCGCTACGCTTGCGCAGTTGGGCGACCATGAGGAAGCGCACCGAGAAGCGGAATTGTTCCTGATCGCCCACCCTCATTTCACGATCGACCACTGGTTAAACTCCCAGCCGCTGCGCGACACATATGTGCGGGACCACTTCGTCGATGGCTTCCGGAAAGCTGGCTTGCCGGAGAGGTGAACGCACCAGATCGTCGGGGGTGGGATCGCGTATTTCAGCAAGCAAAGCCACTGCCGACCGACTGGGGTAGCGATGGGAGCACACCGCCCCCATCGCTTGGCTAGCCTCGTCAGTCCACCACGACAACTTCATGGTGGGGGATGGCGTCGACAACGAAGGTCACGTAGTTACCGTCGGTCTTTCCTTCCACGGCCTTCCCACGAACACGCAGGTCGATCTTCGCGGACGCCTTCTCGATGCGAAGGCGGACAGTGACCGGACCGATCGGAACGAGGTCATATTGTCTTCCTGGGACGTTCGAGAGCAGAATCCTGTTGTTCAGGTGAAGGATCTTGCGGCCTCCCTGACGGTAGAGCTCAGCAATGATGACACCGTGGGTACCCGACAGCGCCACCTTTCGTTCGTCGCCGATCGCGTAATTCACTGCGTTGGCAATGATCAGCGCGAGGTCGGGATTGGCGTCACGCCCATAGCAACGGTCCAAGTCGGCCGCGGCTTGCCGCCGTTGGACGTGGTTTTGATGGTGATGGCCGGAGTGTTTGATTTTGGTTCTCGCACCCAAGACGTTTCCGGCGGAAAGATCGGGAAGTCCGAAATGAAGGTTGCCAGCACCTCGGTCGATGCATCCACTTCAACCGTGGGAAGGAAGCCGCCGAATGGGACCATGTTGGTCTCCTCGAGGCCCCGGAAAATAGGATTGCGCTAACGCTCGGTGATCGAAGTTTTAGGTCTGCATCCCCGGCAATGCCGGGTCATTTCTCGGTGAAAGTCAACAGCGAGGAGTCCGCATATCCGGTACAGTGATGGGAGTGAGGACTGTGGGGCCGCTTGAACGGATCGCAGTCTGACCTCGGAGACATCGCCACTGCAATTTCGCAAGCGCATTCTGGTATTGTGCATTGCAGCATAAGAGTATTGCCGCCAGTCTCTACGATTACATGAGGGCGATATTCATGACGAATCCAGTATTGCACAGTTGATTTTAACACTTATTGTCGCCGGTGACATTGCCCCTAGGGGGAGGCCCTGGATTTGACATCGCAGTTTACCGCGTAAGGCAAGCGATCGAGGAAATTGTGGACGAAGCCCTAAAGCACGGGATCGTGGTTGACACCGACCAAGGGTCCAGGAAAGTTCAATAGAACAAAGCGCCTCAAGGGCCAGCGGGTTTCGAGAGACATCAACCCTACTTGATCGGTATGTCCGATGCGAATTCCGCGAGATCTGGATAGAAGATCGCGGTCTGTATTTTTGCTGCACTACATTAGCCAAATTGCTTATGTAAGCACCGTTCTCAACTCGCCAATCTCGCGTTACGCTGTGCGTATGGAAATGAGACCCATACTCGCAAGGCTTAGGCCTGAAACTCAGTCGGAAAGTGTCGCCGATAAGCTTTGCGAGCTCGGGTTGGACATGCGTGGACTAAAACGCGAAACATCCGCTATGCTGCGCAAGGAGCATGAAAATATTTGCGCGGAGGGTTACTACAATCCAGCCTATGTCGCGATCCGCCTGTTCGTTTGGTATGTAACGGATAGCGGGAAGTTTGACGCAGCCAACCTTACCTCTCCAGGCGCGCTGAGCAGGTCGATCTCAACCGTGCGGCAATGGACTGCTTCTGATCCAGCACAGGCGGCTGCGATGGAAATAGAGGTCACTGCGTTGAAACTGTTTCTTTTTACTGCCTTCGAGAACGTCAACGTTCCCCGTTACGCGAAGCTCGCCGCTCAAGACCGCTTGATGAATGCCTGAGGATGGGCGGTAAGTGTTTAAGTGCGGCCTTTGTTGCGCTTGCTTTCGAGATGATGGCACCCGGATGACCCTTGCCAGATGAGAAGAACGTGGCCATTACCCTGTGATGGTGGCACTGTAGAAGGTGGTGCATGTCAGGTGAAACAGTTCTGGTCGTTGGTGGTGCAGGCTATATCGGCTCCCACACATGTCTCGATCTCGCCAACAAGGGCTTCAAGCCCGTCGTTTACGACAACTTCTCCAACGGGCACCGCGAGTTCGTCAAATGGGGTCCGGCAGAAGAAGGCGATATCAGGGACCGCGCGCGCCTCGACGAGGTTCTGGCCAAGCACAAGCCCGCAGCCATCCTGCACTTCGCGGCCCTGATCGAGGTGGGTGAATCCGTAAAAGACCCGGTCACCTTCTACGAAAACAACGTCATCGGCACGCTCACCTTGTTGGCAGCGGCCCAGGCAGCTGGCATCAAGGCTTTCGTTTTCTCCTCCACATGCGCGACCTATGGCCTGCCGCAGAGCGTGCCGCTGGATGAAACCCACCGCCAGGTGCCGATCAACCCCTACGGCCAGACGAAATACATCGTCGAGCAGGCGCTTGCCGACTACGACAAGTACACCGGCTTTCGCTCGGTCGTGCTGCGCTATTTCAACGCCGCCGGCGCCGATTTCGAAGGTCGTATCGGCGAGTGGCATCAGCCGGAAACCCACGCCATCCCGCTCGCGATCGACGCAGCACTCGGACGGCGCGACGGCTTCAAGGTGTTCGGCAGCGACTATGAGACCCGCGACGGAACCTGCGTGCGCGATTATATCCACGTGCTGGATCTTGCCGATGCACACGTCCGCGCCGTCGAGCACCTGCTGCGCGGCGGTGACTCGGTCGCGCTCAATCTCGGCACCGGCACCGGCACGACGGTTAAGGAACTGCTAGGCGCGATCGAAGACGTCTCCGCCAAGCCATTCCCCGTCGAATATGTCGGTCGCCGCGAAGGCGATTCGCATACGCTGGTCGCCAACAACGACAAGGCACGCGAAGTGCTCGGCTGGGTGCCGCAGCATGATCTGTCCCAGATCATCAGCTCGGCCTGGAACTGGCATTCGAAATCCAACCATCACTGATTGGCTGTGACACGGCTCCCAGAGCGATCGAAGAAGCGCTCAAGCGCGCCGCACCAGCATCGATATGCGTCTTCTCAGCGGAACATCTACCATGGTGTAGACGACCGCAGACAGGCCAACAAGGAAGGCCGTTCCTCCGATCACGACACCAGCCTGCATTATCCATGGCAAGTTCTGCGCTTTTGCCACGTAGCCCAAGACTTGGACGATCGGATAGTGGAGCGCATACAGCGGGTAGGAGAGGTTACCGCCCCAGGTCGCGCACAGCCGAGCGCGGCTGCCGAGATCCGCATTCAAGCATGCAAAGACAATTGCGGGCATTATGATCATCACGATGATCATATCGGCTGCCACCCTGGAGAGGCCAAGCGTGGGCGTTAGGAGAATGGCGACCAAGACGACCATCGCCGGGAAAAACATGTTCCTGGGGGCGAATGAACGATACCGATAGATCAGCATGCCGATGGAAAATGACCAGATCACCCGCGGAAAGCCGAACCAAAAGCCACTTGTATTGAAACCAAAGTTTACGTCACCTCTACTGCTGATCCCAATCAATAGCCAAAGACCGCTTACCACAACGATCACGAGAAGAGACCACGGCGGCAGTCGAAGCCTTGTATAGACCGCGAAAGCAATGTTGGCGAAAACCTCAAAGAACAAGGACCACATCGGTGTGTTCAGCGGGAATACCGATTGCTCAAGTGTCGGCGTCTTGAAAAACGACGTCTGAAGGATCGGCGTCAAGCTCAGACCAAAGATTAGCGCAATTGCTACATCGCTCAAATGCCGCGTCTGATCGGGATCGGGTCGCCCGAGCTGCGCGATCACAGAAATCATCATACCCACGACAATCAGCGGCATGAGCCTGATCCATCGCTTCCAAAAGAAGGTGCCTGTGGATAGCGTTCCATCCTCGAGCTGTTTCCCGTATGCGTTGGCGATGACGAAGCCGCTGAGGACAAAAAAGAAATCGACCGCGAGGTAGCCGTTTGGAGCGAGATAGGGAAGATCGAGACGAGAGTGGAAGTGTTTGAAAAGGACAGCGAGCGCGGCGACGCCCCTTAGTATGTCCAAACCTTCATATCGATGTCCTTTCGAGTCGCCTCGCTCGATTTCGCCACGCAGTCTGAGCCATTGCGTTTTGATGAGTGATTGCATCGGTTGATCTCCGGTCTATGAGGATCGGCGCTTGAGCCACCGCCAAGCGCTCAAAAATCCACCCTTCCAATTCTGAGCCGTCGTAACGGTTCAAATTCAGGGATGGCATTGTCGCCGCCGCAAGCCGATCCGCAGTCCAAATCTTCTTGAAAGAACCGGCTTTCACGCTGGAGTCGACTGAATCCGACAAGGGCGGGTTGTTGCCTCGTCTGGGATGAATGTTCCGTCAGGCTGTTACCCATTTGCGCGCCTCCAAGTTTCTGGATGTCAATCTTTGTCGTCATCTACGGCCGAACTCGTCGACGATACGGATGATGTCGTCCTCGCCGAGATAGGAGCCGGTCTGGACTTCGATCAGTTCGAGCAGGATCTTGCCCGGGTTGGCGAGGCGGTGGACTTCGCCAAGGGGTATGTAGACAGATTCGTTTTCGCGCAGCATCTGCACGTTCTCGCCGATCGTCACTTCCGCCGTGCCCTTGACGACGATCCAGTGCTCGGAGCGGTGGTGGTGCTTCTGCAGCGAGAGCTTCTTGCCCGGCGTGACGAAGATGCGCTTCACCTGGAAGCGGTCGCCGTTGAAGATCGAGGTGTAGCCGCCCCAGGGGCGGTAGGAGGTCGGGTGCGTCTCGGTGAGCTTCGATGTCGCCGGCCTGGAGGCCAGCATCTTGACGATGGCGCCGACGTCCTGGCTGTCCTTGAGGTGGCCGACATAGACGGCATCCTCGCTGGCGATGACGGCGACGTCGTCCATGCCATTGACCGCGAGATGCACGCCGTGGGTCATGACCAGCGAGTTGCGGGTGTTGACGACGGTGGTGTTTTCGGCGGCGACATTGCCCTTTTCGTCAGGATTGCCGCTCTTCCATATCGCGTCCCAGCTGCCGAGATCAGACCATTGGAAGGGCGAGGGAACGACGGCTGCGTTCTTGGTCTTCTCCATGACCGCGTAATCGATCGAGATATCGGGGCTTTCAGCGAAGACCGCCTTGTCGAGGCGGATGAAGTCGAGATCCTTGATACCCTTGATGACGGCTTCGCCGGCGGCCTTGAGGACATCGGGGGCAAACGTGGTCATCTCGCTGAGCAGCTTGGCGACCGGGAACATGAACATGCCGGAGTTCCAGTAGAAACCGCCGGATGCCAGCATCTCCTCGGCTTTCGCGAGCGGTGGCTTCTCGATGAAGCGCTTGACCGTCAGCGCGCCACTCGGCAGCGCCTCGCCGCCTTCGATATAGCCATAGCCGGTTGCGGGTTCCGTCGGCTTGATGCCGAAGGTGACGAGCTTGC
This sequence comes from Rhizobium sp. O111, assembly GCF_055616315.1. Classification (NCBI taxonomy): domain Bacteria; kingdom Pseudomonadati; phylum Pseudomonadota; class Alphaproteobacteria; order Hyphomicrobiales; family Rhizobiaceae; genus Rhizobium; species Rhizobium sp. O111. The sequence goes on from NZ_JBSHXL010000003.1 coordinate 340,583, forward strand.
CAGCGGATGCAGCGGCAATCGCGGCGCGCACAGCGTCGAAATAGACGTCATCGGCGTCGATCTCATGGTCCGAAGCCAGCACATGCATGATGGCGCTCTCGCCGAAGCGGTCGCGCACCAGCGCACCGGCGGCAGCAACGGCGGCGGCCGTGTTGCGGGCCATCGGCTCCAGAAGGATGCTCGACAGCGTCAGATCGAGTTCGCGGGCCTGTTCGGCGACGAGGAAGCGGAATTCCTCGTTGGTGATGACGATCGCCGGTTCATAGAGCGCCTTGTCGGAGACGCGCAGCAACGTGTCCTGAACGAGGGTGGTATCGCCGATGAAGCGGATGAACTGCTTGGGGGCGGCGGCGCGCGACAGCGGCCACAGGCGCGTGCCCTTGCCGCCTGCCATGATTACCGGAACGATCTTCTGCGTCATCTGCATTGGTCCTCGAAATGGTCTTTAATCGTTGATCAGTTTGCGCTCGCCCAGGCGCGGATGCGCCCGAGACCGGCTGCGAGAAGGTCGGTGGCTGCGCTCTCCGTCTCTGCCTCCACGTAGCAGCGCATTTCCGGCGCATTGCCCGATGGGCGGAAGTGGATGATGCGCTTGTCGGCAAGCGTCACACGCAGGCCGTCGATGTCGCTGGTGCTGTCGACTTCGCCGATCGGCTGCAGGAAGTCGGAGAGATTGGCGGGGCTTGCGCGCAGATGCGCCATAAGCTTCGCGCTGGTCTCGACCGGGAAGCTCTCCAGCCGATCGGCGGCGGCGAAGGGGAGCGCGTAGCCGGATGCGACGACCGACAGGGGGCGCTTGTTTGCGGCCGCCTGCGCCAGCGTCGCCAATATCGGCAGGAAGCAATCGCGGGTCGGCAGCGCCAGCAATGTTGTGCCATTGAGCTCGAAATCGCTTGCCACCAGCGTGCCGCCATTGGCCTCGAAGCCGACGACGCCGGTCTTGCCCGATGCCAGCGCGTCCTGCATGCCCGATATCACGAAGGGCGATCCGACACGGGTGCGGATGACGCTGAACGATCCTGATGCTTCGATGCCGGAATTGGAGGTGACGGGTGTCACCACGGCGTCCGCGCCGAGGAAGTTGGCGGCGATCAAGCCGAGAAGGTCACCGCGCAGCGGGGTGCCGGTTTCATCTGTGACCAGCGGCCGGTCGCCATCGCCATCGGCAGACACGATGGCGTCGAGGCCATGATCGCGTGCAGCCTGCTTCAGCAGTGCAACGGTCTCTTCCGAGACGGCTTCGGTGTCGACGGGAATGAAGTGTTCGGAGCGCGCGAACGCTTTGACCTCCGCGCCGAAGTGCTCGAGCAGGTCGACCATGAGATCGCGGGCGACGGTGCTGTGCTGGTAGACGCCGACCTTCAGGCCGGCAAGCGCATTGGCGGGCAACAGGCTGGCGTTGCGCTTCGTGAACAGATCGAGACATGCGACCGACCGATCCTCGGCCTGCCGGTCATCCAGCGGCCATTCGAAGCCGGTGCGGTCGAGATCGGTTGCCGCTGCCGTGATCGCGGCTTCGTCGGCCTTGTCGATCTCGCCATCCGGCCGATAGAACTTGATGCCGTTGCGGTCGGCGGGGATGTGGGAGCCGGTGATCATCAGCGAGGCGGCGCCGAGATGCAGGCCGTAAAGCGCCAGCGCCGGCGTCGGGATCGTGCCGCAATCGATCATCGCAAAGCCGAGCCTGCCGAGCGCCTTGATGCAATCGGCTGATATCTGAGGGCTGGAATCGCGGAAGTCGCGACCGACAAGGATCGGGTCTCCCGCCTTCGCCCGGCCGCTTTCGAGAAGATAGCGGCCAAACGCCGTCGCATAGAGCGCCGAAGCCCGGCCCTTCAGATCCTCGGAAAGGCCGCGAAGCCCGCTTGTCCCAAATTTCATCACACACATAGACCCTGTAATGTGTGCGCCCATGTCCGGGTCCTCCAATCCCGGGCATGACACACGAACTCGAAACAACCCCTAGTGGATCTTCTGACGAACCCCCTCCCGCCAGATAAGGAACAGAACGCCTCCAATGTAGCCAACCTGCATAAGAAACATGCAAATAACGCTGTAGTATAACGTCAAAGTCACGGATCTGTAATGCAGATATGCGATTATAGAGAATCCAAAAGTAGCGCCGAATATCCTGAAGTAGATACCTGGTGCTCGCATTAACTGGATAAAGCGCGTCATTTTATTTCCAGTCATTGGCAATATTTCTCATGGTTAATCAAACAATGCAACACAATTGGAGAAGTGTCACCTAGTCCAAGGCGGAAATTCACCGGTCTCGCGACGAATATTTGACGCGCCGCAACATTCTGAGGCCCAGATTAGGCCGACGTCGCATATTCATCTTCTTATATTTAATCTATAATAATCAACATTTTAATGCGTGAGTCATCTTTCCTAGCGACAAGATCGCCTAGTAGACTGATGGGCCGAGGGAATTTTGGTTAGATATTTTATCTCAAGTGCCAGATAGTGTCGCAATGCAATATCCTCTTTGCAGATCTTAGAATCCGTCCTATTGTGCGACGCAGCGTAGTATTTAGCCTTAATCCGGTGCGCAGCGGCGGGAGTAATGACCATGTCGATGAAGAGTTCGTTCACGGGACGCTCGCCCATAAGCGTTATCCACCTTGGGTTGCTTTCTTCTGTCGATCTCATTCTCCGCGGAATGCACTGCTGCGATTTGACGACGAAGCGCCGGGACGAGGGCGTTTTGCCATGAGTTTCGAGCCGATCGGTATTTTTACGGTCACTCTCGGACTGTATTGCCTGTCGCTCGATCAGGCTGCGACGATGAAGGTTTTTGTTGCGTTGACGCTGCTTGGAGCCGCAGCCGCTTTCGTGGTCGGCTCTTCCAGCGTTCAGCCCGCACATCTGTTTCTTCTTTTTGTAGCTCTTTCGATCTTCCGCGGCACCCAGAAAACCACGCCGCTGGCGGATGGGTTGCATTTCGGTCGCCCAGGATTTTGGTTGGGATGCCTGGTTCTTTATGGAGGCCTTTCGGCGTACTTTCTTCCGCGCCTGTTTGCGGATGCAACGATGATCGTTCCCTTGGGTGTGGCCGACCGGCCGCTGACCAGCGGCGTTGTGTCACTCGCTCCAGTCTCCAGCAACCTGACCCAAACCGTTTATCTGATCGCAGACCTCGCTTGCTTCCTGCTGGTGACGGCGATCGGTTCAACGACCCAGGGGTTTCGGGCCATAATCAGCGGCCTCATAGCCTACACGGCTCTCAACATCGTGTTCGCGGCGCTCGACGTTGTCACCGGGGCAATCGGTGCCCAAGACATGCTGCAGTTTATGCGCAATGCGCAGTATGTCTTTCATGACAATGACAAAATCAACGGAATGAAGCGTATCGTTGGCTCTTGGCCAGAAGCTTCCGCGTTTGCCGGCACGACGCTCGGCGCGTTCGGCTTTACGTCCACGCTGTGGCTATGTGGGCGATCCTCCAGGTGGACAGGGGCACTTGCCCTGACGTCTTTTGCGCTGATTATATTGTCGACCTCATCCGGTGGGCTTGTCGCCGCACCCGTCTGCCTTGCCATTTTCTATGTGACGGCTGTGATCCGAAGTGGGACTTCGCATGGGAGCGCCAACAGTAGCGCGGTGGTCATCTTTGCGCCGTTGGTCGCCGTCGCTGTCGGCCTCGCTGTTGTGCTGCAGACCGATATATTCAACTCGATCTACGACTATATCGACATGGCTATCTTAAGCAAATCGACCTCGGCTTCAGGTATGGAGCGCGGTGCGTGGAACACGCACGGAATGCAGAATTTCTTCGATACATATGGCATTGGTGTGGGGCTTGGAACGGCGCGAACCTCGAGCTTCCTGGTAGCAGTGTTGTCGAACGTAGGCATCCCGGGAGCAGTATTCTACCTGCTGTTCATCGCAACGGCGCTTGGCCCTTCGGGTGCAATGGCTAGAAGCTTCACCGCCGATGTTCAGCTTTCGGCACGCAATGGATGCCTTTGTTTGCTTACTGGATCGTTCATCGTTGGGCCGACCGTCGATCTTGGTCTTCTATTTTTCATTCTAGCGGGTCTGGCCGCATCCCGACCGACATCCACTGCCGATGCGCCCGCACCGTTTCTCCAGCTAAGCGAGCAGAACAGGCTCTCCACCCGGTGGGGGACGAGCTAGGTGTATCAGCCAAGTTATCTCATACGAATAACCAGAATGCGTCGTTAGGACGAGGACAGTGCATTTCCGAGACGCCTTGCACGGCGTCGCGGCAACGACCCGCGGGGGACTGACAATGCCAATGATCGATTTTCAGCCAGGCAACAGCATCGTACCATTGCTTCGATGCGACGTGTGCATTGTCGGATCAGGGCCGGCTGGCGCCACGTTGGCGCGAGAGCTATCGGGGTCAGGGCTAAGCATTGTCCTTCTCGAGAGTGGCGGCACAACACGACAGGCGGAAAATGATGCACTAAACGACATCGACAATGTCGGCCGGCCGCGTGCGAGCGACCAGTGGTCCGTCAGAAATAGAATTCTTGGCGGGAGCTCGCACACGTGGGGGGGGCGATGCGGCCCGTTTGACGCTATCGATTTCGAACATCGAGAGTGGGTTGATCATTCCGGATGGCCGATCGCCATGAAGGAGCTGGACCCCTATTTGGAACGCAGCGCTGTTCATCTCGGACTCGCAGTCGGCACCGGATACAGCAATGATCGCTTTTGGGGAATTTCGGGACGACCAGCACCGAAGGAAGAATTTCGTGCCAACCTGCTGTTGCCATTCTTCTGGCAGTTCAGCAGAGATGATGCGGAAAGCTACCCGTTTGAATACATGCGGTTTGGTCGCCATATCGCCAAGCGGCTTGGTTCCAATGTCACAACTGTCATTGGAGCAACCGCTTTGCGCCTATTGGTCGATGACACGCGCAATAAGGTCGGCGGGCTGGAGTTTGCGACTGGTGACGGACGTACGCATACGCTTGCGGCAGGTTCCGTGGTTCTGTGTGCCGGCGGCATCGAAAATGCTCGTCTTCTGCTTAACTCACATGAGCCCGGTCGTCCGGCACTTGGCAACGATCGCGACCAGGTTGGCCGCTATCTCATGGATCATCTGCGCGGCCCGGCAGCGTTCATTTCCGTGCCAGGTTCCGCTGCCCTGCAGCGCAGGTTCGGACGTTACAACGTTCAAGGTCGATTTTTCCGGGCGGGCCTTAGGCTTAGCCCTGCGGTTCAGCGCGAGGAGCGCCTGCTTAACTGCGCGGCCTGGCTCGGCGAGACCTTGGCGCCGGACGATCCATGGGACGCGATGCGGCGCTTGGCCGCCCGAAAGCCGAAGTTGCCTGACGACCTCGTCGACGTGGCGCGCAATATTCCACTTATGGTGCGCGGCGCGGTCGACTATTTTGTCGCGCGCAATGGGTTGCCACGCAAGTTGCGAGAACTCACTCTCGAATGCATGTGCGAGCAGATGCCCGATGCAGACAGCAGGGTAACGCTCTCGGACCGTCGCGATCGTCATGGCATGCCGCTTCCCAAAATCGACTGGCGCAGCCATCCGGCCGAGGCGCGGACGATGCACCGGATGGCTGAACTGGTCGCCAGCGAATTCTCCCGTCTGAATTTTCCTACTGCAGCGCTTGCCGATTGGGTACGCGATAAGGCACCCATTCCCACAAGTTTCGTCGATGTTGCTCATCCAACCGGCACGACACGCATGTCAAGCGATCCGGCGAACGGTGTCGTCGATGTTGATTGCCAGGTTCATGGGGTCGAGGGACTTTATGTATCCGGTAGCTCCGTCTTTCCCACCGCCGGGCACTGCAACCCGACGCAGATGATTGTCGCGATGGCTATTCGCCTGGCCGATCATGTAAGGGAAAAAGCCCAACGTCCGCTGGTTTTGGAGACGATGGCCCGTGTCGGATAAAATCGTGCTCGTCACAGGCGCCACCGGTCGGATCGGCCGGGTCGTCGTTTCCGATCTGCTACAGCGTGGATATCACGTTAGGGCGGTTACTTCAAAGTCGCCGCCATCAGAAGGCGTTCAGCGGCTCGAATGGCGTCAAGCCGACTTGGCCCGCAACGACGATCTACTTCCGCTGGTGGATGGTTGCGATGCGGTTATCCATCTGGCTGCAGAAATCGGCAAGAAGAGCCGGATGCGGGCGCTCAATGAAGATGCGACCGAGCGGCTCGCGAAGGCGGCGCAGGACGCGCGGGTTGGGGCGTTTTGCTACACGAGTTCAGTTTCCGTCTATGGTTCCGGACGCTCGATCGAGATCTCCGAAGCTTCGCCGGTGCTGTCGATTGATGAGGATAACGCTTCGGAGTATTGGGCGCTCGACTACGTGCGGGAATACGGACGCACGAAGCTTGCAGGCGAACGAGCCATTTCACGCGTTGCCGACCAGATGAGATGCATAATCTTCAGGCCAGCTGTCGTCGTGGATTTGGACCAGATCATCGGCATACGCGACTGGAGCTTGGTAAAGCGGATGCTTGCGTCACATCGACATGCCCATCACATATACGTGTGGGATGTCTCCGACGCACTCATCTGGTCTGTCGAACAGGCATTGGCTGGCCGGGGAACCCCAGGCGACGTCGAGATCTTCAACCTTGCGGAAGACGATCGGCCACAACCACGCCATATCGACTTTATGCGTAAGGCGTTCAGGGCAAGTGGGGACCCGCATTACCGCGTCGTGAGTGCGCCCTCAGCTGTCGACTGGTTGCACGACTTCCTTCGCTTCAGAACGCTCCCGTTGAGGAACCCGCTATGGCGCATGCGGTTTTCCAGCCGGCGGCTGCGGGATGCCGGATACCGATTGAAGTTCGGCATGGCCCAGGCGGAAGAACTCGCCCTTTCCCGACTGGACGATCAGGCAAAGGCGGGCGCCCAGACGAAAGCGGTTCCGCAAAACAACACGGTCTAGTCCCAGGCCTTTTGATTAGTCAGCGGGGTATTTGGGATTCGCGCCTTGCGGGGTGCGTTTCTCATCGTTATCGACCCGACGGGTATAGAAGGCGTGAAGAAGGACGTGGGTCAAAACGTATCCAGCCTCTAGCATAACCGCGAAGGCGCCTCCCCACAGGACCGCGTGCCACAGTGTGCTTCCACTACTGTAGCTGACGACGGCGTAGATCACCAAAACGGCTATGACCAACAGTGCGAACACAAGCACAGGCACGCGCAAGGCACAGATCGCGCCGATCAGCAGCGAGATAACAAGTGCCCAGCCCATAGGTCGCTCCTGACTCCCAATCCGTGGAACCGCAGGCAGATATAATTCCGCATATGAGATGTCGAGGCAAGTGCAAATTATGACCCGTCGTGTGACAACGGCAACAGCTTAATTGCTGCTGATATCAGCCGGCGCGGCGGCAGTCTTTTCGCGCCGCTCTACCTTGATCATGTCGCCGGGAGTGACCGGGTCGTTATCGTCGACGACGAGTGTTTCCATGCTGCCGTTTACGACCCGATTGACCGTCATCAGGTATGCAAAGGGGTTCTGCTCGTCAGCAAGAGAGGCTATTGCCGACGGTGCGCGAACTTCAAGATTTCTCAATTGGTCTCGTTCCGTCCGAAGCCTTTCAGCGTTGGAGGCAAATCGGTCACGCAATTCCGCCGCCTCGCTTAGCGCGCTGACACGATAGCGGTTTCGTACATCGGCGATATCCTGGTCACCTTTGGCGAGATCCTGCTCGGTTTTCAAGATCGCCAGCGAAACGTCGAGATTTCGGCTCTCTAGTTCGGCCACCGTCTGGTTCGCGCCCAGTTGGCGGGCGGAAATTGTCAAACCCTGGGATATCAGCTTGTTGACCGAGGACAGATCCTTGCTTGCCAGATCAATCTGCTTGGCCAGAGCTACTGTTTTTTCCTTCAGTGCCGCGATCTGGTTGTTGGCGAGAACCTTGGCGCGGCCGAGAGCGTCAATCTCCGTCCTCATCGATTGCTCACGCGTCGCAAACAACGACCGCTCTTCGTCCATCATCTTGGCAAATCGAGGCTCGCTGCCTCTTGAGATCAACTCCTGTGGGAATGAGACCGACGACGCTCCGCTCAAGACCGCATCGACACGTGCCTGCCGCGCAAGGAGCCCGAGCCGCTCTGCTTCCAGTGCCCGCACCTGGCCTTGGCTGGACAATGCGTCCCGTTGCAGACCAATTATGTTGGCATCCGTCGACCCTATTCCGCCGGCCATGCTTAGTGCCTGAACGACGGTAAGGCCTGGACTGAAGTTGTATTTACCAGGATTGGCCACGAGCCCCGTGACAAAGAGGGGACGATAGGACGAGATCTCCACAGAAGCGCTTGGTCGCTTTTGCAGACCGACTTCCGTCTGCAGACGCTGTCCGATGGTCTCGGAGATCTGCTCAAGCGTCTTGCCGGCCACCGATACATTTCCGATGATCGGCAGCGAGAGGTTGCCGGCGGAAGAGACGACGAAGTCGCCGGATAAGGGAGCCCACTCGAATGCTGTCATGGTACTGGGCCGCCACTCGTAGACGCGGATTTTCAGCGTGTCCTGCGGTCCTGGAACGTATTCCTCTGCGGCATGGGCTATTGTTGCGCTTGCAGCTGTGGCGGTCAACGCGATGATGCAAACACCAGCATTGATGGCGCGTCTGATCAAACGGAGATCAAGAAAGCCGCATCCTCTTACGAGGACTCGGGGGAGGGCAGAAAGCGGCATCGTATACTCCTATTTGACAACGGTCCGGTCTGGGCTCAGGCCGACACAGCCAGCTTCACGCCTGTGGCTTGTGCAACATAGCCTCGAAAGCGATCCACAAAGACGTCCCTTCGAAAATCGGCTGCGCGCGACACGGCATCTGCGGGATTGAAATCCAGCCGCTCCATCCGTTCGACCGCGTCGATGAGGGCATCGGTCGTTTGGGTCTCGAAAAAAACGCCCGTCTTGTTGTTTACGACGGTTTCGGTTGCACCCCCTCTACCAAAGGCGATCACAGGCCGGCCGCTTGCCATCGCCTCTACCGGTACGATGCCGAAGTCTTCCTCGCCCGGGAAAATCAGCCCCTTGCAGTGCGCGTAGTGATGTCTGAGAGAATCGAAAGGCTGCGCGCCAAGAACGGTGACCGTTGGCCCGGCAATCTTCTTGAGGTGATCGAGCATTTCGCCGCCGCCAATGACGACCAGCTTTGCCTTCATCCGATTGAACGCCTCGACTGCAAGGTCCGGCCGCTTGTAGCTAACAAGTTCGCCGACCATCAGATAGTAGTCCTCGACCTCACGGCTCGCCACCGGCCTGAAGGCCGCTGTGTCGACGGGAGGATGAATGACATCGGCCTCGCGTCGGTAATAGCTCTTGATCCTTTGAGCGACGGTTGTCGAGTTGGCGACGAAACCGTCCACGCGGTTGGCCGTTGCGACGTCCCATGTTCTCAAATAGTGCGCCATGGGAGGCATCATCATTCGCGTCATCAACCCGGAGCTCTCGTAGTACCTGTTGTACATGTTCCAGATGTAACGCATCGGGGAGTGGCAGTAGCACAGGTGAAGCGCAGGCGAGGTCGGTATAATGCCCTTGGCCGGTCCCGACTCGCTGCTGATAACGAGATCGTACGGAGAAAGGTCGATTTGCTCGAGCGCCATCGGCATCAGCGGAAGATAACGCTTGTACATCCGCTTCGCATAGGGGAGACCGCCGATGAAGGTCGTCTGGATCTTGTGCCGCTTAATCTTGTCGGAAATCGCGGACAAATCGCACACGTGCGTGAATATGTCAGCTGTGGGAAAGATATCGCACAAGGCTTCGATAACCTTCTCGCCACCGCGCATTCCGACCAACCAGTAGTGAATAATTGCTACGCGCACGCCAAGCTCCCCGAGATACATCGATCGAAAACATCGTGGCTTGCATTGCGGGTGTAGTTCTTGCCGAAATATCGATCAATAATTAGACGTTCGGCATTTATATTAGGCACGAAAAACAGTTTTATGAACAGTTAGTGACGTTATTTCCCGCATTGCACCGTTACATAGTGCAGCGCAATAATTTTATTGTCAAACCGTTTAATACTTGTTAACTTTCTTCTGCATGCCACAAGGCATTGTCTGCACGTGCCCACATTCCGAACTATTGCAAGGGAGTACGCAGATGAGTGAAATTGATCTCAGTCGGAACTTCGGCCGGTTCAACAAGGCGCCGCGGCCCGCTCGCAGGACGACATCCCGACGGTCCGATCTTTTTGAAAGCGGAAAACGTTCCGCCATTCTCGATGGCATCAAATATGGCATCGATGCGACAATCGCAGTCGTAGGCCTCGTCGTCTTGGCGCCGATGATTGCGATGTTGGTCGTGGTACTTCTCGTCTTGCAGGGGCAGCCCATCTTTATTGCGCATAGGCGCATCGGCCGGCACGGCATCATGTTTCCCTGCCTGAAGTTCAGGACAATGGTGAAGAATGCAGACGAGGTTCTCCATCGGCACTTGGCGGCAAACCCTTCGCTCAACGCGGAATGGAACGCGACGCGCAAGCTGCGAGACGATCCTCGCGTCACACCGCTAGGTGCGCTTATGCGTAAAAGCAGCATTGACGAAATTCCCCAGCTTCTGAACGTCATACGCGGTCAGATGAGCCTGGTCGGACCAAGGCCGATCGTTGCCGGCGAAGCTGAACTCTATGGCATTCATTATGCTGATTACATCCAGGTTCGTCCGGGTGTAACGGGTCTGTGGCAGGTCAGCGGGCGCAGTGACACCAGTTACAGCGAACGCGTACAGCTCGACGTGCGCTACGTCGCGGAACAGACGGTTCTGGGCGATCTGACAATCATGCTGAAAACCGTTCCGGCGGTCCTTCGCTCGCGCGGCAGCTACTGACATTACACGGCGCGGCACCGCGCCTTTCCACCTTCGTGATTGTTGTTGCAACGTGCTTCACGGCACGTGCGTCAAGCTGCGTGGTCAAGACGCGGATTGATGGTCGCCGGGAGATTGTGCATGAGCGTAACAGACGTCGCGGTCAATGGTCGCTTCCTCACCCAGGAGCTCACGGGTGTCCAGCGTTACGCCCGAAACATCGTCACTGCGATGGACACGCTTGCCGGCGCCGAGCACGCCGTCCTGATCGCGCCGCAGCCTTCCGGCGAACTCCCTTTGCAACGACTACGATCGGAGACACGCGGGCGATTAACCGGTCATGCTTGGGAGCAAGTCGAGTTGCCATTGTTAAGCAGCAACCGCACGCTTTTGAACCTTTGCAACACGGCCCCGGCTTTTAAGGGCGATCAGCTTGTCTGCATCCATGATGCCAACATTTTCGCAGCACCGCAAAGCTACAGCCGGTCGTTTCGCGCGTTGTATCACACGCTTCAACCACTCCTGGTTCGGCGTTCACTTCGCGTCGCCACGGTGTCGCACGCTGCGGCGCGACAGCTGGCCCGATATCTACCGGTTCGCGTGTCAGAGATCGCGGTTCTACCAAACGGACACGAGCATGCGCTTCGTTGGGATCCTTCGCTAGCACGGGCAGCGCCGACATTTCTGGCGACGAGATCGACAATGCGACCGTTCGTTCTGGCGCTTGGGTCGCGCGCGATCCATAAGAACCTTTCTCTTCTGATCGACATTGCAGAAGCCCTCGACGAGATGGGCCTTGATGTCGTCATCGCCGGCGGAGGTGACGGCATATTTGCTCAACAAACCTTGCGGCATCGCAGCAATGTGTACTTCCTCGGACGTGTCTCCGATGATGATTTGGCTTACTTGCTGGACCGTGCCTTGTGTCTAGCGTTTCCTTCCCTAGCGGAAGGCTTTGGGCTTCCGATCGTGGAGGCGATGGCCAGATCCTGTCCTGTCATCTCGTCACACAGTGCGAGCATGCCCGAAGTCTATGGAAAAGCCGCGCTCGCGGCGTCTCCGTTCGAGCCTCGCGAGTGGATCGAGCAGATCAAAGCCCTTGCGTCCTCAGAGCAGCTACGTTGCGATCTCGTGGGTGCTGGTCACGAACAGCGACGTCAGTTTTCATGGGAGACCTCTGCGCGCGGATATGTCGACCTGCTGGACAATCCGAAGGCCGAAATCCGCGCGCACAAGACCGTTGATCCAAGCCTGCCACGTGTAAGCGTCATCTTCGCGACGCGCGGGCGTCCCGATGTCGTGGCCGCTAGCGTTCGTCGATTTCTCGCGACGCAAACCGTGGCGCCCGATAAGATCATTGTCTCCGGTGTAGACGTGGCCGATGCCGGAGACCTCAGCGACCATCCGGACGTGACGATCATCACTGGGCCTCCAGGTCTTGCCGCGCAGCGCAACACGGCTTTGCGGCATGTAGCGCCATATACCGAAATCGTTGCCTTCTTCGATGACGATTTTGTCGCCGATGGAGGCTGGCTTGCGGCTGCGATCCAGACTTTTCGCGACGAACACCAGATTGTCGGCTACACAGGCAACGTCATCGCGGATGGGATCAAGGGACCTGGAATTTCGTTTCAGCAGGCGGTGGACCTGGTCGAGGCAGGACGATCGGACGCAACGTGGCAGGAGCGGTTCAGTCCGTATGGTTGCAACATGGCCTTCCGGTTCAGGGCCATCGGAGATCTCAGGTTCGATGAGCGCTTGGTTCTCTACGGCTGGCTGGAGGATCGCGACTTCGCCGCTGCTCTTGCCAAGCGCGGTGGCCGGCTCGTCAAATCGGGGCGATCCTTCGGCGTTCATATGGGTGTAAAAGGCGGGCGTGTGAGTGGCGACCGGCTTGGCTATTCGCAGGTGATCAACCCGCTTTACATGCTGACCAAAGGCACGATGAGCCTGCCCAAAGTCGTCGGTCAAATCTTCCGCAATACCGCGAGCAATTTTATCGGAGCCTTCTGGCCCGAGCCATTCATTGACCGACGCGGCCGGGTCCGCGGCAATCTGTTGGCTGCATTTGACGCCCTACGAGGGCGCCTTGAGCCGGAACGCGCTGCAGCGATCGAGACACCTCGACCAGCCGCCAAGCCATATGAACGCTAGGAGCAGAACAATGTTCAACAGACCTCGCCCAATTGACGTCACATCGAGGTTCTGGCGGGAAAATGAGGCGCAAGCCAACGTGGCTGGCGATGGGCCAATCGCGCTTTTGCGCGCTCTTATCGAACTTGCCGCCCGCCACAAGGCCACGCTTGCGATTTGCTGCGCGGTCGGCCTGGCCGTTTCCGCGCTCTACGCCTACTCTTTACCACCCACATACCAGGCGACCGCGACACTGCTGCTCGAGCCCCGTCAATCGGTGATTTCTTCGGGGGAATTTGGCGCTCAGCAGACGCTTGATCTCAATCGTGCCGACAGCGAGCTTCAGACCATAAAGTCCGAGCGTCTTCTGTCGGCGGTTTTTGAGAGCCTGAACATGAAAAGCGATCCGGAGCTTGCTGGCAAGCAGCCAGGCTTCATCGCGCGGTTGTTCGACCTACTCGGGCCCAGACCGGCAGATACCGTGGCCGACACCACCGGCACCGCGTCAGGTGCAACCAGTGCCACCGATGAGCTTGACAATGATGCGGACCGGGCAGCCTTTCTGAAGTTCTTTTCACGGCTGAACGCGCGGCGCGTCGGTCAGTCCTTCGTAATCCAGATCGACTATTCCTCTTCCGACCCGAAGCTACCGGCGCGCGTCGCCAATGCGACGATTTCGGGGTACATCTACCAGACCGTGGCATTCAAGGAACAGATTGCTCGCGCGGGCACCGAGGCCCTACAAGGGCGGCTGGATTCGCTTGCTCGGCAGTCCGATGCAGCGCGCGAAGCGATGCACCTCGGCACCCTGCCGGCGATCGCAACTCCTGACGCCGACGCCCGCATTATCGGTGCAGCCTTGCCGCCGCTTGGACCGTCGGCGCCCCGCAGATCACTTATCATGGCGCTTGGCGCCGTTGTCGGACTTTTGTTCGGTTCCGGCGTGGTGGTCCTGCGCATGGCACTTGATCGGCGCGTGCGCAGCGCTAAAGAACTGGCGCACGAAGTCGATCTTCGCTGTTTGGGATCTATCCCTGACGTGCCCGGGGCAGAAGGCGTTCCCTGGCATATTACAAGCCCTCAGCAACAGAAGTACGTCGCCGCAATTCGAGATCTACGTACATCCATTGAAATCGCGTGCACGAGCCTGCGGAACGAAAAAAGCATCGTAATCGCCATTGTTGGTTGGACCCCGGGTGCCGGGGTGTCAACGTTATGTGCCAGTATCGCGCAGTTGATCAGTCGGGGCGGTCGGCAGGTTACGCTTTTCAAGGCTTCGGATGGCGCCGATCTCCACGCAGTTGAGGACCATGGCCCGGCTCTTTCCTTGGCCGGGGCGGCCTTTGCTGGGCTTATGCCGGAGCAATTGTCGTTTGAGGAAGTCAGTGGCGTTGCGGTGTTGCCAATCCACTCGCGAGACGCCAACGCCAATCTGTTCACCGACTTTCGAAATCCTCGTGTTCGGCGCATATTTGAAGTGGCGCGGTCTCGAGGTGATGTTCTGCTCGACTTGCCGCCGCTGCGCCACTCGATGGATGCGCTTGCCTTGGCAAGCTATGCCGATGCTGTTCTTGTCGTTGCCCGCGCCGGGCACACGACGATCGAGGAGATATCGGAATCGGTTCAGTTGCTGCGCCGTGCAGGAGCAAATGTTATTGGAACGGTGATCAACCGTACGCGTGGATAGGCTAAGGCTAGTGGTTTTCCTGCGGCCGGACGACTGAGACTGTCTCAGGTCACGCGACAGCGAGCGACTGAGCGCCCAAATCCATGTCGGGTCATTGTGGCATGCGAGCGCTGCTGCATTGCGGTATAGACCGGCGCCATGACGGCACCGATGCCGACCTCCGCCCGAGCCGGGGGGAGGATGGTGTCACCGAGCGACCATCAAAAACGACGGTGAAGGTGCCCGTCGAATGGCGCCAATCCAAACTCGGCCAGGTCGTTGTCTCCGCGCGTCTCCTTGATGTAGGGCATACAGATCGACGCGAGCTCGAAGCAATGCGTCAGGTCAACGCGTTATATGAACTAGCCTTGCGTTTTTGTTGCGCTCGGAAAAATGACCTTTGCGATTGAAGTATGCGGTCGGGAAGTTGATGTCGCCCTTGATCCGACCATCATCCGCCTATGCATGATTTTCGCGCTTCCGTCGCCTCACCTGGAGAACCAGCCAGCATAGAAGACTATGCCAATCAGTCCGATGAAGCGAACGGATCGATAACTGTCGCGCGAGGCTTTCTCGGTCCATAAGCCGGAGCCTCAAGGCCTCGTTCAATCTATTTGCGCACAGTCTTGCGATCAATGCCTGTTTCCCTGGAAATAGCCGACACCGTCAGCCCCTGCTGATGCAGATCCAGGATCATGATCGTCCCCCTCAGCTTGATCACCAATGTCCCCCTTCCGACCATCGGAAGGAGTATCGGCGATGACGCGCCGCTGGTCTTCCGGCGCGCGCCCCGGAAGACCAGCGGCCGCAGCACCTGGGGAAGATGAAACGGCACGAATGGGGAGTATTGCTCCGGTACTGACAACTCTAAGCTGGTCCCGTTTTGATAAGCGCCTCAGGCCGGGTTACTGCCTCGCGCAATTTGGGGTTTGGCAGTGCTTTTTCGCCCCCATTGACGGCGGAGGCCTGCTGAGCAGTACCTTAATATCTGTCGTAGAGCGCCAACCGGCCGCGACCTGCCGCCACCCTAACCCCAAGGAGCAGGAGCCCTGCGGCATAGGTGGCTGCACCGGCGGCTATAGCGATCCCAAGCTCCACGACGTGCGGAAAATTTCTTCCGGCAAGCTCTTCTCGTAAAAACCACACGGCCACAGCCATGAGAGCCACCGCAACCACCACCTTCCAAATATTGAGCAGTTGGGCTGCAAAGGAAACGTCGAGCAGCCGGCGCGCTTCAGCAAGGTAGAAGGCAAACATGAGCGAGGACAAGGCGATCCTGGCCACGCTGACGCCAGTGACGGAAGCCAGGTAGAAGCCTATCGAGATCAGCAGCACGCGAAAGGTGAGGTCTATAGCGTTCAGCCGAAAGATGATTTGCGGCCGATCCAGCGCGATGCTCACTGACGAGAGTGTCTGAACATAGGGGATTGGCGCAACGGCCAACGCCAGCAGGCTGAGGAGGGGTGCTGCATGCTCCCATTTCGCGCCAAGCAGGATATCGGTCGCGAGATCTGCTGTCAGCGATATGCCCACGCAGGCGGGGGCCGATACCATCATCGCGATGCGCGTGGCCTTCAAAAAGGCCTGCCTTACGCGGACGCGATCGGTATTGATTTGCGAAAAAGCAGCCATGACGGGCTGAAGAGCCGGGCCAATCAGACTTTGCGTTGGGATCACCGCGACATCGCTTGCAACCGCATAGCGACCGAGGGTCGGACGATCTGCCAGCGCTCCCACAAGAAATCGATCGAACTGCCAGTTCAATGCAGAAATCAGCTGTGCCGAGGAAAACCAGCCGATAAAGCCGGCGAAGTCGGGAAGACGCGCGAGCGAGAAGGCGGGACGGTAGGGCGCGAGGACGTAGGACACGATTGTTGATGCAAGCGAGGCGACAACGAAATTGGCGACGATTGCCCAGTACGCTCCACCGGCAAGGACAACGAAGACAGCAACGAGCGCGGCGGTCAACTTGCCCGATGATTCCAGAATGAACGTCTGACGAAATCCCAGCTCCCGCGCGAAGTTCACCATTGCTGGGCTGGCCAGCCCCCTGGATATCGGGCCGAGGCTTAGCACAGCGACAAGCAGCACGAGATGGCTGTCGTGATTGATCCAGGAATAAGGCCACGCGATCGCCAGGACTATCGCTCCGATAACGACACCTCTCATCACGCCTACGGTAAAACCGGTATCAAGGTGGGATTTGTTGATTGTCGGGAGCCGAACGAGGGCCTGCGTTACAGGAACCTCAAGCACCGTATCAACGACCACGACGAGCGATGTGGCGATCGCCGCCAGGCCAAAGTCGCCCGGCGTCAGCACACGGGCGAGGACCAGCAGGGTGAAAAAGTCGATGATGCGTCCGAGAAAGCGGGAAAAGACCAGCCATCCGGCTCCCTTGATCGTCTTTACCGCAAGCATCTCTTACTCCAAGTTCAAGCGCTCGTTCACTGCGCCAGGCTGTAAAGCTGTGATTGTGCGGGGCCATGCAATCTTGAAAGGCCCCCATGCCGGGTAACTTAATCACTGTGCTGAAATCTGACTTGCTGTGGACAGTGTCTTGGCGCGGCTATTTGAGCCGTGCAGACACCTGCCTGATAATGTGGACCATCTCCAGGGCTGGGAGCAACGCGCTCTTGAGCAACGGAAAGTCTCGAACGATCGCACCTTCCCGCCACAGCTGTGACTTGATCTCCGTCAGCTTGTTGGCCAGATTGGGTGCGTTCGATTTCTCGAGAACGTGGACATTGTCGGCACGTCCGAAATCGACGGATCGCGCGCCCACGCCCAGTGCTATAATGTCGAACGCGTCAGGCTTGGTGATTGCCCTCTTAAGTCTCCGCCAAGCGCGGTCTGCATCCGACATGACCCTTGCACCGCTTTCGACACGATCGATGTATTGAAAGACACCCGTAAGCAAGGGGTTGACCTGCGCTGGATCAAGCTGCCCATAGGCGATCGGACCGGCGTTGCTATGAACGGATCCGTCGTCCGACTCGCTAAGATGGCGAACCGAAGGGATTGCTGGTTCGAACAGGCTCTCGATGATCTGCCAGTAACGCAAAATCACCGTCTCGATCCGTAGCGGGTTATAGAGGTCTTCTTCAACGACCAAACCCGTAACGCGCGAGAAGTGATCTTCGCTGAGGCCTTTGTAGTTGCACCGCGCGAACTGGATCGTTTCAAATTTGCGCTGGGGGAGCCCAGCTGCGACGAGACGCTGGGTGCTTCCATAGAGACCGGTGTCACAGAGAATGATGCGTTTGGCATCGCCGGCAATCTGCGCCAGATGGCGCTCGAAGAGCGCGTTCTGCTGCGCGATATCAGCAAGCACGCGGCCGCCTTCGGTGGTCTCCAGCAACCCGTAGAACTGGGCTGGATCAAAGGGTCGTTGCCAGGCGTCGGACAGTCTGTAGGTTGCGCCACCAAGGGCGTCGGCTACCTCGGCAAATGTGTTCTTCTTGAATTCACGTGCCAACTCATCAAGAACTGTGGGGCTTTGCTGGATGAGCGCTGATCGCGCGGCAATCAGGCGTGAAATGAGAATATTCTCACGTCGGATTGCAATCGGGAGATCAAGTTTGGCGACCAGCTTCTCGAAGGCTGCGCGGATGCCGATACCGCCGCGCGCACAAAACAGGAGAGCCGCATCGCCTTTCATCTCCGCCTGTCGGGCGTAGAGCCAGATATAGAAGCAAAACTGCGCGACAACAGGACCGAAGACGTCTCGGCCGAAGCCTTCCCGATCTGCGAGATGTGGCACGCGGGCAGGCTTGATGACGGTATTGCGAACGCCACGGGCTGCTTGCGACCTGGCACCGTCGGCTTGCGTGGCGAGGCGCCTAAGGCGTCCTTTAGGAAGATGCAGCGTGTGGATACCCATGGTTCTTGGGACCGTGCAGTCGGCAAGAAGATCGTCTCCGAGATGCAAAAGACGTGATGCCGCAATGCCTTCCGTCAGGAGGACATGCGAAAAGAGATGACCAAAACGCTTGCTTTCCCCGACCTCGGCGCTCGAGTAGATATCGTCGATCAGACCGGGCCCGTGGAAATGATTGATCAGTTCCGACAGTTGGCGCTTTGGCAGTGCCGTGTCCGAGACTGCAACAATGCGAATGCCGGTCCGGCGATGAACGCGCAGCACTCGGGCAAGCATCTGGTTTGCCGACAGTGAGCGCTTTTCGATCGCCACCTCGATCGCGATGCGCTTCTCGATGAAGCGCTCCGGCAGGCCGAGAATTGCGAACTGACGTTTGAGGATATCGACAAGCCGAACTTCTCCGGCCCCGCCACCGATATTGAGCGCGCGGTAACCAAAGCGCTCGGCAAGTTGGCGCGTGCGAAACAGATGATCTGGGCTGATGTGAAATCCCTCATCTCGCAGCACTCCTGAAAAGAGCTTCTCGGCTTGTATCAAGCGCGATCTTTGGGATCGAGGCTGCCGCAAGAGGAGGGTGTCGAACACATCTGTCGATATCAAGTCGATACCGTCCAGGGGTGCTTGCAGCAGATGGGCGAGGCTTTGCCGTGGCACCGAATAACCCTTTGCCATCGATCGGCCCCGTTCCTGTCATTGGACAGTACTGTTGCTGTGGATGCGCTGCAACAAGGACTGGATCAGTGAATTCGCAATTGCAAAAATTCTGCAGCATTATTTTAATTCCATCAAGTGCAAAAATTATTTATTTTGCAGTGCAGAATAGTTGCAAAATTTATTTACCTATCTATTCTTTGGTCGTCGTATCGATTGATATAACGACGCTTTTTCAATTGAATTATACTGTATCACTTTCGTGAGTGATAGCAGTTCGGGGGTGAACAATGGATGATGTGAGCCATCAACCCTCACGCATGTCCGCAGTGCAGCATTTTGACGTCATCGTGCTCGGCGCCGGCATTTCAGGCCTGGTTGCCGCGGCGATTTTTTCAGGGGAAGGCAAGCGGGTTGCCGTTGTCGACGAGTACTCCCATGTGGGCGGAAACCACATGGATTGGTCGTCGCGGGCGGGCTACACCTTTGATGTCGGGAGCCTGATATTTCAAGACGATTCTCCATTGCTCCGACACTTTCCCGAGCTCCTTGAACGCTACGTACACATCAAGCCGAGCTGGGGGAGACTAAATCCGCAGGGGAAAATCACGCTTTATCCAATTTCGATACGCGACGACATTCTAGCAGCCGGGCCTCTCGGCGTAGTGCGTATTTTCGCTTCTGTCCTTTATGCGCGCCTGTTTCGCCGCCGCATGGAAAACGCGCGTGACTTCGCACGCTACTGGATCGGCGCTTACTTGCTACACCGATCCGGACTGGGGACTTACATGCAGCGATTCTATGGTATTGCCGCTGAAGAGATCGACCTTGATCTCGCACGAAAACGCATGCTTTGGATCTCCGAATATGCCTCGATCATCAATCTGAGCCGTCGATTTTTGAAACGCAAAAAGGCAAGCGGTCCAAAGAATCGTCAAATGGCGCGGCCACGAGAAGGCTTCGAAGCGCTTTACTGCCTCGCTCGATGCAAGCTCGAAGGTCGTGGTGTGGTGTTCACACTATCGGCTGAGGCCCTCCACCTCAGCCGGGCATCCACGGGCTATGAACTGTTCCACAAGGGAGAAACGCTTGTTGCCGAGCGAGTCGTGTCGACGGTTCCGATTAGCGTTGCCGAACGCATATGCGGCAACGTTCAAACCTCGGGATTGAAGACGATCACACTGATTACGCTCTACTTCAGCTTTTCCGGCGACAAGGGCTTTTCCCAGGCGATCATCTACAATTTCTCACACGAGGGTGCATGGAAGCGTTTGACGGTCTACTCAGACTTTTACGGTCGCGTCGATGGTCGTGAGTATTTTGCAGTCGAGGTCATCGCCGGCCAAGTCGATTCGTGCGAAGAGGCCGAAGCAGATTTTCGCCGGCACGCCAATGCCAATCGACTGTTCCTCGGCGATCTCAAGCTCGAAGGAAGCCATACGCTCGCCAACGCCTATCCGATCTACGCTAAAGGTGCCGCGCAGGACGCTGCCCGGGCGATCTCGAGATTGAAAGCCTTCGGCGTGGAATCGATCGGCCGCCAGGGCGGCTTCAACTATCAGCCGACGGCCCGGGTCTCGACGTTGGACGTTGAAAATGCCGTCTCATCGCAATGAGATTGCTACGATCAACGGAGATCGGATCAGGGTCTCAGTAGAGTGTCACACGAGGTCGACCATGCGGATTTTACATGTTCTCAATCACACGCGTCGCCTGAACGGGCATGTCCATGCCGCAGTCGACCTCGCATGTGCGCAAGTAAAGCTTGGGCATGAGGTCTTCATGGCGAGCGAGGGTGGCGACTTTGACAGCCTGCTAAAGGCAAACGGTGTCAAGACAATCTACATCCCACATCAGCGGAAAATTCCGCATCTTTTAAGGGCGCTTTTTGGTTTGCATCGTGCGATTGGCAGATATGACGTCGATGTTGTCCACGCGCATATGATGACAAGCGCAGTGATCGCGTTCCCGATCTGCAAGTTGCGGGGTGTTCCGCTGATTACCACTGTTCACAATGAGTTCGAGAAAAGCGCAACGCTGATGGGACTTGGCACCCGCGTCATTGCTGTTAGCGACGTCGTTGGCGCCTCGATGCAACGACGAGGTGTGCGTCCCTCAAAGTTGAAGGTCGTGCTAAACGGCACAATCGGATCGAGCCGGTCGACGGGCCGCAGCGAGGAGCCGAAACCACTGCGCTCCCCAAGCATCCTATTCGTTGGTGGCCTCCACCCGCGCAAGGGCCTACCCGATCTTCTCGATGCTTTTGAAGTCGTCCACAAATCGTACTCGGATGCCCGCCTTTACATCGTTGGCGACGGCCCGCTACGCGAGGAATACAAAGCCAGAGCCGCGGCGTTGGACAGTGCGCGCGACATCACGTTCGTTGGCTCGACCACCGATCCCTATCCCTACATGCTGGGCGCCGACATCTTCGTTTTGCCGTCGCACGCCGATCCGGCCCCTCTCGTCCTGTCGGAAGCGCGCGAGGCCGGCTGCGCTGTCGTCGGTTCGTCTGTCGATGGAATTCCACAGCTGTTGGAACATGGCAAAGCCGGTCTTCTGGTACCACCGCGTGATCCGGCCGCCCTTGCCGACATGCTTCGACATTTGTTGGAAGCTCCCAGTCGCCTGTCCGAATGGCGCCAGAAAAGCCAGTTCAGAATAGAGCGTCTGACGATTGAACGTGTCGCCAGGGAAACACTTGAGGTCTATAACGAGGCAAGGGCGCCCTCGGCGGCCTCCCCAGCGATGGCAAGCTAACCGTAGGTTGAAGTCAAGCGAGCGAAAAGACGTGCTTGAGGCGCGAGCGCATCCGACGCGCGCGGGAAGGATCGATTCTGACGGCGGCCAGGTGCTTCGCCAGAACATTTGGAAGTGCGAACAGTCCAACTGCGAATAGGCATAGTGCAACCCGCTTCATGCCAGAATTTTCGCGCACGACCGCGCCGATATGCGCCGAGATCTGCCCAACGCTGGGTCTTTTCCCATCGACGACCAGACTCATCGTGTTCAATTCCGTGACGTAGGCATAGTCGTTACGCACGTTGACTTTGGCGGCCGTGGCGCTCCTTGCTTCCACGAGCTCGGCCAGATGGTGGAGGCGACCCATAAAACGCTCGACATATGCTTTCATGCGTTTGGAACTGATGTCGGAAAAGGACGAGAGGTTAGCGTTGTGGATTCTGTATCGGCCAAGCGGATGGTCGATGGAGATGACTTCTCCGACGAAGGGCGCCAGAAGATAGGGTACCCCGTCGATCGCCCGCTCATACGTCATCTCGCCCAACCCGTCATAGACATCCCGACGATAGACGTTTCCGGATGTCGGCGGCGTATTGTAGTGACCCTTTTGTCGAATGGACTGGATAAGTTGCTGGGAGTTGGCCGATCTACGCAGTTCAGGAAACGGATTGCCAATGGCCTTCCCGTCTTTGTCGACGGGCAGTAGCATGAACTGAATCTTGGAGACGTCAGATCGTAGATAGGGTTCTAGTTCCGTCAGTGCGCCTTCGCACAAAGCATCATCGGCATCAAGGAAATAGATGAAGGCGCCATGCGATCGTGACAAGCCACTTCTACACGCCTTAAGCGGGCCACTGTTTTCGCCTCGAATGGCGGTGATCCGGTCACCATATTTCTGGATCTTACTCCAAGAGCCGTCGGTCGACCCGTCATCAACAACAATTACTTCTAGATTATCATAGTCCTGAGAGAGAACACTTTGAATGCATTCATCGATGTACGTTTCGTAGTTATAGCAAGTAATGATGACGCTTAGCAGGGGCTGAGACTTTAACATCTTGCAAACCTTCTCCGCACAGATTATGTTGCAAAGCAGCATAACAAGTGCAGTGCAAGACGTCTAGAAAATAACGCCTCAGCCACGGCATCTTTATTGAGATAGTATTGTCTATAAAACTGTCACATCCGAGTAATGCCGAGGCTGCAATATAACCATCATCGTCGGTCTTTGGCACGGCGTTCAACGCCGCCGCCGAGGTGGCGACGATCACAGCAAGTGCCTGCCGAACGTTGAGATGGTCTCGGCGACAACTGTCGAGTGAAAACCCTTTGTGAAAGCCATCTGCCTGTGCCGGCGGCTCGTGTTTAGCCAAGTATTGGCCCGGAGGACGAATGAACATTCAGGTTGGGTCAAGCGTGCGCGATAAACCGAAGCGCCGCCTTAAAATCCTTTATATCCAGCCTGGAACGAGCGCGTTTGCCGGCATAGAGCGGGTGGTCGATGCCGTCTGCGCGATGCTGGCGGACCGATATCCGGATGATTTCGAGGTTGATGTCCTTTACACATCAGTCCATAAAAACCGCCCCACCGAAGCACGCGGCTATCGCAGTATCGACCGGGTCGCGCGTAGCAGGATCGAATTGATCCGGACATTCAGGAGCGTCATCAAGGCGACAGATTACAGCCTCGTCGTTGTCCCGCAAATCGAGCCGACCGTCATGTGCATGGCGGCTTGCCTAGGCCTGAAGCGCCGGTTTGCCGTGCATCTGCACGGGAATCCGAAGCGCGAGGCGGCCCATTTCAAGGCAAAGGTGCTGTTCTTTTTGATGCGGACCTATTTCCTGTCTCGAGTGTCATATGTTTTTGGCACCTCTCCGAGGCAGTTGGAGTCTTTCAAGGAGATGTTCAACAGCAAAACACCACAAGTGTGGGTGCCTAATCCGGTGCGGTCTTTTGATCTTGACAATGGATCAGCTTCCGACCAGTCGTCCGACGTGGTCACATTCGTCAATGTGGGGCGTTTTGCCTTTCAAAAGGGCCAGGACATTCTCCTCCATGCGTTCTCGAGGCTCGTCAAGGTTCGTCCAAACGTCAGACTGAAGGTCGTCGGATACGGCAGCGAGGAAGCCAGTCTGCGCGCTGAGATCTCAAAGCTCGGGTTGGATGAGGTTGTCCGTATCGAGCACTATCCTAGCAGCCCTGAGCCCGCTCTTGCGACAAGCGATGTTTACGTCTCGACATCGCGATGGGAGGGCTGGTCGCTTGCTATATGCGAGGCATTGCGTTTCGGCTTGCCGGTCGTATCCACGGACTGCGACTTTGGGCCTAGCGATATCCTAGTGGACAGTCGTCTTGGCCGGCTCGTCGCGTTGGATGGTGGCGCGACGTTGGTCGAGGCAATGATCTATTACTGCGACAACATAGCGAGCGAAAAGGCGCATTCTGATTTCCGGAAAGCCTTCATCGAAAGATACAGCCCGGAACGCGTGGTTGAAATTCACGCGCAGGCGCTTCGTTCGGCTGTCCAGGAGCTTGCATAGAAACAACCGTTGGAACGGGGCGCGCACATGATGCAACTATTCGATCGACGTCGGTTTCTTCAAGGTGCATCCACCTTGCTAGCGATGCCGTGTGGAGGCTTTTCATCCGAAGCGGCAACGACAAATGACCCGACGGCATCCAGGAACATCGTGTTCGAGGATCGATTCAATTCGCTCGACTGGTCAATCTGGAACGCCGGGCCGAAAGCAACCACAGACGGCACCGGATTCTATGGCCGCTCGGCCTTTGCGACCCGACACGGAGAGGAAGGGTTCAATCCATATTCGATTGTCGATGACGATGCTGCCGAAGACGGCAAGGCACTGCAGATAGCCGCCAAATACATTGGCCGTCCGATGGACGTGCGCAAGTATTATGGGAACTCTCTGCCCGAATTTCAGTGGATTTCCGGAAGCCTCCAATCCGCACGCAAGGATGGGGTGGTTCTAAAAGGCTGGCGGAAGGGTTACTTCGAGGCCCGAATGTTGTTTCCGCGTCATCCCCTAACCTGGCCGGCATTCTGGTTGCTGAACGGTCGCAGTATCCTGGAGCCCAAAACCAGTATTGAGCTCGATGTCGTGGAGCACAAGGGATGGGAGCCGACTGTTTATGGGACATATCTTCATGAATGGGGAGGCCCGGACGCAAGTAGCAGAAGCACGGGCGTTGAGACGTCAGTCGACATGACGGCGGGCTATTGCCTCTACGGCATGCTCGTCGATGACACACGGTGCGTCCCGTACTTCAATCGCAAACCAGTGGTGGATACTAAGACGGGGCAAGTTGCGAACTGGCCGATCACACGGTCCGAACGGCTGGACGATGAGTTTGACGTGTTCTGGCCCCTTTTGACGCTTGCGTTGAGAACCGACGTGCCGTTTCCACAACCTTTGCGGGACGAGGATAAGTTGACGCATATGCGTGTGGACTATTTTAGGGTCTATACCTGAGGGCAGAAGGCGATTGCCCATTCAATTGACAGTTTAACTCGTTGCTAAGTTGGGGCGCTTCATCGCCCCGGAATTGTGAGGTCGAATGCGTATTGTGATGATCGGCTCGGGCTATGTCGGCCTCGTCTCGGGGGCCTGCCTCGCGGATTTCGGCCATCATATCACCTGCGTCGACAAGTCGGCCGCCAAGATCGACGCGCTAGAAGCAGGCCAGGTACCGATCTTCGAACCCGGCCTCGACACCATCATCGCACAGAACCGCGCCGCCGGACGCCTGGATTTCTCCAAGGATCTCGCCGCCCCCGTGGCCGCCGCCGACGTCGTCTTCATCGCGGTCGGCACGCCCTCGCGCCGTGGCGATGGTCATGCGGACCTCAGTTACGTCTATGCCGCCGCGCGTGAAATCGCCGCATCCGTCGAAGGCTTCACCGTCGTTGTCACCAAGTCGACGGTCCCCGTCGGCACTGGCGATGAGCTTGAGCGCATCTTCCGCGAAGAGTTTCCCGACAAGGACATCGAGGTCGTGTCGAACCCGGAATTCCTGCGCGAAGGTGCCGCCATCACCGACTTCAAGCGCCCCGACCGCATCGTGCTCGGTACCGAGGAGCCGCGTGCCATCGAGGTCATGCGCGAAGTCTACCGCCCGCTCTATCTCAACGAAGCCCCGCTCTATTTCTGCGAGCGCCGCACCTCCGAGCTGATCAAATACGCCGCCAACGCGTTCCTCGCCATGAAGATCACCTTCATCAACGAGATCGCCGATCTCTGCGAGCAGATCGGCGCCGACGTGCAGAAGGTCGCGAAGGGCATCGGCATGGACAAGCGCATCGGCGACAAGTTCCTGCATGCCGGTCCAGGCTACGGCGGCTCGTGCTTCCCCAAGGATACGCTGGCGCTGGTCAAGACCGCGCAGGATCATGACAGCCCGATGCGGCTGATCGAGACCACCGTCGCCATCAACGACAACCGCAAGCGCGCCATGGGCCGCAAGGTGGTCGCGGCCTGCGATGGCAACGTGCGTGGCAAGAAGATCGCCATCCTCGGCCTCACCTTCAAGCCGAATACCGACGACATGCGCGATGCGCCCTCGATCACCATCATCCAGGCGCTGCTCGACGGTGGTGCCACCGTCCACGTCTATGATCCCGAGGGGATGGATGCGGCGAAAGACCTGCTCGGCCCGGTCGTCTACGGCAGCGACCCTTATGAGATCGCTGAAGGCGCCGATGCGCTGGTGCTGGTCACCGAATGGGAAGAGTTCCGCGCACTCGACTTCAAGCGGCTAAAGACGCTCGTCAAGACGCCGGTGCTGGTCGATCTGCGCAACATCTATCCGATCGCCGAAGTCACGAGACATGGCTTCAGCTATCAACCGGTTGGGAGAAAGTCCGCCAGGGGATGAGAGAACCTGACTCCAGGAAGTTTCTTCTAATCGACGCCAATCTCCGAAATGGTGATTGGATCGTGGTTGGACAAATGGTTATCGCCGCAACTGGCGTAGCAATCTTCAATGGCTCGGAGTTTCAAAAACAAAGAGCAGTGACTTCCTCGTCCGCGATTACACTACCTTTCTCGTCTACTATGTGACGGCTTTCAAGCGAAACTTCCTTCCAGCTCACTCGGCGACAATTTTTAAGCTGCACGTGGCGTAGGCGATGAAACAACGTCTATGGTCTCCGCAAGCGAGCTTAGGTCAGAAAGCGGTGCAAATGGCTCAGGCTTCGCTGTTGATTTAACGTACGATTGCTGGTTCCAGATTGAATGCAACGTTGCTTCGTAAGCTACTCACATTGCCTTTCCAGATCCAATAGAGGTCTGCTGAACATCTCCCTTGGCGTTTGAAATCCTAGGCACTTGCGCGGCGTGTCATTCAGCCTGTTACACAGGGAACGGATCTCCTGATTGCTGACATCCAGTACGACCGTTTCTGGCGGCAGGTATCGTCGAACACGCTTGTTTGTGTTCTCGACCGTGCCCTTCTGCCAGGGAGCCTGGGGGTCGCAGAACCAGGCGGTCGTTCCCATGCCGTGCTCGAGCTCGCGCCATGACACGAACTCCAGTCCTCGATCGAATGTCAGGCTTTGCCTGGCTTGGACGGGCAGGGGTGCGAGATGCCGGATCAACTGGTTCATGATCGGCTTCGAGCGCCGGTCATTGTTGCGAAACAGCAGAGTGTAACGGCTCTTGCGCTCCACGACGGTGGCGATGTTTGCGGCGCCATGCTCCTTTCTGAAGATCATCAGATCCGCTTCCCAGTGACCGAATTCACTTCGGGAATTGATGATGTCAGGTCTGTTGCGAATGGCGCATTCCATTGGAAATACGAGGTTTCTTGGTTTGCGTGCATATCTCGGCCGCCGTCTGCGGCGTCGTTCAGGCAGGTGACGCGCCAATTGCTGATCCTGGCCTTCCTGCGAATAGACGTACTGATAAATTGTCTCATGGCTCAGCCGGGTGGCGGCACCACCGGCAAGCCGCAGCCGCCCGGAAATCTGTTCCGGAGACCAGCCATCCTTCAAGCGATCTATCACGGCGGCACACAGACCAGGATCCCGCAGCAGCTTGCGGTATTTGCGGCGTCGGTCGACCGCCATCCCATGTGCAGTGACGTGCCAGTATCCTTCGGCAATCGGAACGTCACGATCACGCCAGAAATTGCGTCGCAGTTCCCGGCAGATCGTCGAGCGATCGCGGCGAAGGGCGCGCGCGATCTCCGCTTGACTGATCTTCTTCTCATGCATCCGCGCGATGATGCGGCGTTCATCCAAACTCAACTGCACAAAAGAGCGGGCCATTCCATCCTCCTGAAACCATGGCCATTATTGTCCTCGTTGCATTTGAAAATGGAATCTGCCCCGGTGTGAGTTCATGCTGAACCGCGACTTGCGGGTTCGGCCAAGCTAACCAGCATAACGAATCTGCGCGAGCAGTTTCTTTCGAAAGACCTCTGCTGGCGTTCGATAGCCAAGGCATTTGCGCGGCGTCGCGTTTAGCCGGTTGCAGATCTCGATGAGATCGGCATCCGTGATGGATAAAGGGTCGACATCTCTCGAAAGCCATTTCCGCACTCTGCCGTTGGTGTTTTCGACGGTTCCTTTCTGCCACGGCGACTGCGGGTCACAGAACCAGGTCTGTGTACCGATGCTGGCTTGCAGATAAGGCCAGTCGGTGAACTCCGTGCCGCGATCAAAAGTGATGGAGCGACGCGCAAGATGGGGCAGGGCTTGCAGGGTCTGGACGAGGCCATCCATGACGGGTCTGGATTGCCGGTCATTGTTACGCAGGAAGATGGCAAAGCGGCTCACGCGTTCGACGAGCGACGTCACATTGGCTTTTCCGAACTTCTTGCGGAACTGAATGAGATCGCATTCCCAGTGCCCGAACTGCTTTCGGTCAGCGACAGTATCAGGGCGGCGCAGAATGTTGAGTTCCGGGCTAAACCGTTGGCCATGCTTGCGTCTTGCATGTCGAGGTCGCCGCCGAGCCCGATGTTCGGGCAAATGTCGCCACAACTTGATCGCCTGACCATCGGCCGAATACGCGAACTTGTAGATCGTTTCGTGGCTCACCGAGACGGGATGTCGCTCTAGCCGCATTCGGCCGGCGATCTGCTGCGGCGACCAACCGTGCTTGATCCGATCAATCACCGACTGACGGACGCGCGAGAACCGCGCCAGCTTCCTCAGCTTGGCGCGTCGTTCGCAGGCCATGTCATGCGCTGTTACACAGTAATAGCCGTTGAGATCCGGGATGACCTCATCGGTGAACATGTTGCGCTTGATCTCCCGGAAAATCGTCGAGCGATGGCGCCCAAGCTTCTCGGCGATGGTGTCAACAGTCAGGCCCGCCATGCGCCAGCGGGCGATCTTACGCCGTTCATCCATGTCGATGTGGGAGTAGGTGCGTTTCATTGCAGCTTCCTTGCGAGTGACAACCCATTGGTATCATTCGCAAGTCGCACTTCATCCTTGAACCCACCCCTGCTACATGAAATGTGGCAGCCATGTTGAAATGTCCGCCGATATGCAAAGTAGAAATGTCCGACTGGTCGCTACACGGCACACCGACCAGCCCCGATCGGAGCGGCTAATCCCGCTTGCAAGATCAGATCGGGGCGGGTGGCAAACACACCTCTTCGGCTTTAGCTTTGAGGTTATTCGACCTTCAGCTCACTCCGCGGCTGCCTGCTTCAACAGCGCCTTTTTGCGCCGCGCAATCACCGCGGGATCATTCATGAAATCCGTGCTCCGTCCCGGCTTTCGACCCCGTGGCTGGTAACCGATCTTCTCGCTATTGGTCTTGACGACCGGCGGCACATGCTGGTCCTGACGCTCCTTGACGTAAGCCAGAATATCACCGAGCCGCTTGTTCTCGGTAATTGCCGCATGCGTTACCCGCTGGTCCTTGTCGAACACCGTATAGGGTAGGGAGTATCCTTTCCAGCGTACATCGAGGCGACCATCCGCATAGGCATAGGTCTCGACATAATGGCCAACCAGACCACGCGTCACGTCGGTCTCCGCCAACATGATCCGCTTGCGTTCAAACGAAAACGTCAGCTGTGTTCCGACGTAACGCTGCTCGCGTTTACATAGGATCTCGGTCAATCGATCCGGCGCCAGATTCAGCGGCCGGTGCAAATCATCGCAACGGGCAGGGACGATGGAAAATCGCGCATTATACCGGCTCATGAAACTCGCCAGAAACGCGTTGCCAGTCTCCATGTCATCGATCCTGGCCAGTCGCAGCGCCTTGACCAGGCGATCCTGCAATGTCCGGTTCATCCGTTCGACACGACCCTTGGCTTGGCTGGAATTTGCGCAGAGAATCTCGATGTTTAGCTCGCAAAGCGCACGCCCGAACTGCGTCATGGCCTGGCCGCCCTTGGCATCCTTCCTTGCCACTCGGAACACCGAATGCTTGTCTGAATAAAACGCGATTGGGGCACCGTGCTCACGCAAATAAAGCCCTAGCGCTTCAAAGTAGGAAAACGCACTTTCCGATCGCACAAACCGCAATTGCATCAACTTGCCGGTCGCATCGTCGATGAACACCAATAACGTACACGGATCGCCACGATCTTCGAACCAGCGATGGTCGGAGCCATCAATCTGCACCAGTTCGCCATAAGCCTCGCGACGCAATCTTGGCTGATGGAAGGTCCGGCGCTGCTTGCGCGACAACCAGATGCCGGCATCGATCATCCAATGACGCAACGTCTCGCGCGACACACACAATCCATCCCGCTCCGCCAGCATCTCTGACGCGAGGGTCGGGCCAAAGTCTGCATAACTTTCCCGGACCAGCGTCACCGCGTAATCCCGAACGCCGTCGCTGATCCGGTTGTTCGATGGACGTCCGATCGCCTTGTGGCGGATCGATGCGGCTCCTCCAATGCTCATCCGGGTCAACAATCGGCGCACCTGGCGCGTGCTCACGTCAAGCACATGCGCCGCCGTCACCATCGTCATACGGCCAGCCGCCACCTTCGACAAAACCTCGATCCGCCGCAGATCCCGCTCGCTCATCGCTATCAATCCCATCTGCTCGTCTCCGCGTTATCAAACGCGGGGAGTGTGACACTCTAACTTTGCTAAATTAGGACATTCTAACTTTGCGGCTACATGAAAAGATCGCATAAGATAGCTTATGGAACTTTACACCATGAGCTAGCGTACCAGATCATGTGAAACCGGACCAAGACCAGATTATCAGGAACGAAACGCCCATAATTGGCAAGGTAGCCAGATCAGCGGGAAAAAAGCAAAATCATTCCTACTAAGAACCGTGGCGTGAACTCGCGCCGACGGCAACAGCCGATCAATTGACGTCTGCACCCAACTGGAACTGATCTGCTCTGTCCGCTGTCACGGGCACGTGCTAAGTCGTACCCTTAGTCGGACTGATCCGAACTGTGATACACATCAAGAAATGACACATTTGACCAAGCCTTACAGGTGAGCGCCTGAAAAAGGCATTTGAAACGTTCTGGCGACCTGCGAAGGTCGAATGATCAGAACGCGCGAATGGCCGCAGACGAGTTTCCTAACAAGCTCGGACCTTGCTGAGGACACCTCGTCCACCATATATGATGCCGATGAATGATTCGAAAATCTTCGTTGGCCTGAGGCCAATCCGCAGCAGCCGTGACAAGCCCACCCAGCCGAGCGGGCCTAAGTGCCAATGGGACGGCTGCGAAAATTCGGGAACTCAAAGAGCGCCGGTAGGCAGTGCCGCCGAGGGACTTTACCTCACCTTCTGTCTAGAGCATTCAAAGGCATACGGTAAGGGCTACAGCTATTATCCAAGCCATTCGGATCCCGCTATAGCAAGGTACCAGCTCGACGCGGCTGCTGGTAAGATAGGCACGCGCGGTGTACGAACGGACCAGCCAAAATTCGAGACCCCGCTGCCGTCGTCCGTCCCGTCGGGATCAGCGAAATCACTGAGAGCACGAGGCAAGGCGAGCCAACAGAACGCGGCAACATCTTCGCGGACCCTCAAGCCACTTGAGGCAAAGGCCTTCGAAACGCTTGGGCTTCAACAAACAGCAGCGCCTGAGGACATCAGACAACGATACAAAGAGCGGCTGAAGCTACATCATCCCGATGCAAATAACGGCAATCGGCAGTCAGAGGACCGACTGCGGGCGACGATCGAAGCCATCAAGATACTGAAGTTAAACGGTTTTTGCTGACGTAGGAATTTCGAGCGAGCCCTCGTTGACGTTTTACGCGGAACAAGACGGCTCTACGATCCCGCTCTCGATGTGACGTTCTACTAGCCTGCTTGAATGCGCCGCTCGATTACCTACTGCGCCAGGTGGCGTTGGAATGGACTGCACTTTGGTGATCACTCTTCCAAATTCAAAACTTTGGCGGCGGACCCCTCGCTAATGCGAGGGTGATTGGATGCGAAATATTTAGCTAAATACCCCTTGGTTCGCCCCTCACCTTCGTTCGATCAGCATCGTCAGCTCCCGTGCGACACGGCGGCCGGAGATTGAGATGTCTGGAATTGCTGCCAGGCATTCACGCGTCACATCATCGACGATGTTGAGCACACGAAACCCCCGTCCGCAGGCAAACCGGTCGTGGACGAAATCCAGCGACCCGCGGGCGTTTGCCTTCGCTTCGACCACGATCGGAGCACGCGTGCCGACAGTACGGCGTCGGGTCTTCCGCTTGTGTACTGAAAGCCCTTCCTCGCGATAGAGCCGATAGATGCGATTGACGCCGGACGGCTTTCTTTCACGGCGAATCAGGACGAACAGTCGACGGTAGCCGAAACGCCTTCGCTCATTAGCCAACTCGCGCAGCCCTGCTCGCAATTCGGTCTCCAACGGTCGGTTCGACTGGTAACGGATCGTCTTGCGATCGGCAGTTATGATCTGGCAGACCCGCCGTTCCGAAAGCCCCATGACGGTCCTCAGGTGAGTGACGGGTTCACGCTTGGCGGCGGGCCCTACCATTTTTTTGGAGAAGCTCGCGGAGGGCGGCCGCATCAAGCATCTGTTCGGCGAGCAGCTTCTTCAGCCTGGCATTCTCGTCCTCAAGCGCCTTCAGCCGCTTCGCCTCAGAGACCTTCATGCCGCCGTATTTGGCTTTCCAGTTATAAAACGTTGCTTCTGATTCCATGCCCGCGGCAAAGGTCGGCCGCCTTCGCGCCGGCCACCTGCTCCTTCAATACCGCAATAATCTGCTCTTCCGTAAATCGCTGCTTCTTCATGCGTCCGCCCTTTAAATTGCAAGCTCGTTAGGCGCGTTTCTTCTTTCGCCTTTGACGAGGAGGTCATGCGTAAAGCTGATGCACAAAGCAGGAGACAGGGCATTTAGACGACGGCTGGCATACTCTTATACGCGGGTTGGGTACCGCATTTCCGTGTGCTCGTCTGGGGCTGCCTCTGTCTAATCTCGGGCATGGATGTATCCGCCACATAGAGTCCGCGAGGGTTCCCCACCGGAGCCCTGCCTCCAACTTTGCACATCAGACAGATGATTGAGTTTCTCGATAATTTTCCGCCGACGGTCGGCGCTTTAAACCTTTGTTGCAGGAGCGACCTCCTGCCCAATCGCCCACAGAACGCGGCCATTTCTCGCGCAATGGCGGTGACCGCGACGACCTTCGGCTTGCCTGCCGCGATTAGTTTTCGATAGCGCGCGCAAAGCCGTATTTGGCCTTTCCAGGCAATCTCGCGAACTGTCCTTGGCAGTCCCTCCAGCCGTGCCTGGATCGTCGGGCTTACCCGTGCAGGGAAGCGATATGTCCAAGCCCCTTCAATGAGAACTCTTCGAGCCCTTGTGTTACCCGCCTTGGTAATCCCACCACGCTTGACCCGTTCGCCCGTCGAGCTCTCCGACGGCACGAGGCCAAGATATGCCATCAACTGACGGGGATTATCAAAGCGCCTGACGTCGCCGATTTCGACGACAAAGGTGACCGCCGTCATGAACGCGACGCCGCGCATCGCTTGATAGGCGGCCACAACCGGCGCCATCGACCAGGAAGCTGCGGTCTCCGCCACCAACTTCGTTAGCCTGTCCAGACGCACGCCGGCATCCTCGATGGCCTGGCAATATTCTGCCAACAGGATTTGGTGGGCGGGGTGATCAAATCCCTGGCACGCCAGCCACCGTACATGGGCGCGCGTCCATGGCTTGCGTCCGGTATAGATGCGGCCGTGACGCAACAAGAAAGATTGAAGTTGCTGACGCGCCTGTTTCAGCGCGTCGTTGGCAGCTTCGCGGGCTCGTACCAGGTCGCGGATCGCCTCATGACCTTCGTCCGGAACCCAGACCGAGGTCAGTTCGCCCGCCCGGTGCAGCCGCGCCAGGCTTACGGCATCCCGGCGGTTTGTCTTCACCCGGTCGCCCGCACGCCTGGGCACGAGCGATCGTGCCACCACCACGCAGTCGTGTCCCAGTTCGATAATCTGACGGTAAAGGCCGTAACCGGTCGGACCTGCTTCGTAGCAAAAGTGAAGCTTCCCTCCACGCTTTGAAAGTCTGTTGACCATCGACGTCACAGACGCCGGTTCCGAGGAGATGTCGCCAAAAAACCGCACCTCGCCGTTGCGCGCTCCATCGGCAACCGCAACTGAAATCTTCGACTTGGATGTATCCAGGCCAATGAAGAATACGCTATCTTCTTTCATGGTTCGCCCTCGCTAAGCATGGGGCAAGGCTCCGGCCAATCCAGAGCAACCCCCGAATTCAGCTTACCGCGGGGGCGGGCCACACTCACCCCGCGAACATACGGTCTAATCCATTCTGGAGGAAATTCGCAGTGGCAGGTCAACTTGGTTGGATTTCACGAAAAAATTGCACGATGCTGGCGCATTGTCAGATGATGCGTATCTGCTTAATATCAGCTTCCGTATTGAAAATCTGCACGAAGCTCGGTGGACTGCGGGTACGTATACTGATCTGAAGCCTCTCGAACAGGTGCTGAAAGCGACCGAGACCACAAAGTCACGACAAATCGACAAACTCGCAAACTCTTTTGGGTCTTTCGGTTAAATAATTGCGGCATAGACGATACAATACGCGCAATATTTTGGCTGCCTATAAAGCTCCAGACACTCGGATCGAACTCGACCTGGTTGTCTGATTTTTGTCACTTCGAGAGCACCGTCGGAACTCCATTCAGGAAGACGTCCAACTCCATTTCAACAACTGTTTGGATGTTGTCGACAGGCATGTCGTAGATGAACTTCCGGACACCCAAGTAGAAAATGGCCGCATGAAGGCCCCATACCGCCTCGACCTCGAGAGTGGTGATTGGCACATTGGATACCGGCTCACGCTGATACTCCACACGGAGTTCCCCAATGATCACAGAGAAGACCCTCTGCCTGAGGAGCTCGAGATATCGGGTGTTGAAATCAAGTCCCTTGAGGCCTGCGAACATGAACAGGCGCACCCACTCGTACGACAAAATCACTTTTGAGTAATCCTTGTAGAACTCGCGGAGTCGCTGGTGCAGCGTCTTCGTACGATCTTGAAGCAAATCCTCCCAGAACGGATTCCAGCGGCGCATGAATACGGCCTCGTAAACTTTTTCGACCAAAGCGTCCTTGGTCGGAAAGTATCGGTAAAGAAGCGGTTGCGTTATACCCAGTCTTCGCGCCAGCTCCCGTGTGTTTCCCTCAAAGCCAAATTCAGCGAAGAAATTAACGGCTTCGCGGACAATCTCCTGTTCCCTGTCGTCGGGTGATAACCGGCGGCCAGACTTCATGATTTTCCCTCCAAATCCCCAACTTTTCGCGTCTAATTTATCAGTTGCAAACCCCCAAATCAAACACTTCACGCGGTACGCCCCTGCATTTTTTATGATTTAGCCACTTGACCGATGCCAACATTACGCTCAGTTTATCAATCGATAAATAGCAGATGTGGGAGGATGTCATGCTAAATAGACGACAAGTATTGGGTTCAGCAATTGCACTCGCAGGTGCCACCGCTATTCCAGCGCTTGCTCAGGAAAAGCCAATCCGAATTGGTTTCTTGAGCTGCAAATCCGGCGCCCTGGCCGCAGGTGGCCGCCAGATGGAAGACGGTTTCCAGCTGTTTCTGAACGAGCGCAGTGGCAAAATCGCCGGTCGACCCGTTGAATTGATCGTCGCCGACACTGGAGGCCAACCTGCGCTAGCCAAAACGAGAGCCCAGGAACTAGTGCAGCGGTCAGATGTTCACATGGTTGTCGGTCCGGTAGCCGCATTCGAGGCACTGGCAATCAACGATTACCTCGCCGAGGCAAAGATCCCATTCATATGTTCTTCAGCCGCTGCGGAGGATTTGACCCAACGCAAGCTCAACCCTTGGTTCGTTAGAACATCCTCAACTTCGGCTCAGCCCTGCCATCCCCTTGGTGAATACGCCGCCAAGGAACTCGGCTATAAGAATATCATAACGATCGCAGACGATTTTGCTTTCGGCCAAGAGCAAACATCGGGTTTCCAGCGCGTATTTGAGGCGAATGGAGGCTCGATCACCACTAAACTTTGGGCACCGCTCAATGCCCCAGACTACGGCGCATACATTTCGCAAATTGCTGGTGCCGACGCGGTATTCGCAGCATTTGCCGGGGCAAATGGTCTACGATTCCTGCGCCAGTACAGCGAGTATGGGATGGTCGGTCAGATCCCTGTCATCTCAGCGATGACGACGGTCGATGAAGGTGTACTGCACACGATGGGTGATGAGGCGGTTGGCATCGTTTCCGCAGGCTGGTACTCGGCCGCCCTGGAAACCCCTAGCAACAAACAATTTGTCGAAAACCTTAGGAAGGTCACAGGGGTTGACCCCGGCTTCTATTCGGTTGGGGCTTATTCCGCAGGTCTTGCGATCGAAGCAGCACTCACATCGATAGATGGCGGGGTCGACAACAAGGACGCTTTCTTCAAAGCCCTTCGCAACGTTGCTATCGCCAACGACCCGCGTGGTCCATGGAAGCTCGATAAATACGGCAACCCGGTCGAGAACATATACATCCGCAAGGTCGAGCGGAAGGACGGAAAACTGGTGAACACCGTCATCAAAACCTACGACCAGGTATCCCAGTTCTGGAACTATCCCCCGGAGCAATTCCTGGGTGCGCCTGTTTATTCACGTAACGACCCGACACAGATCTAATTTGAAATAGGAAGAGGAGCGTCGGATGATTGTCGATGCACATAACCACGTCATTCCCCGAGGGATTGTTTCGCTTTTCGATGCAGACCCAGAGGCATTTGGTGTCAGAGTTGACAAAGGCGACTCGCAGACGCGTCTTGTCCATCGCGAAGGATTTGCGTATCCGCTGTTCGATGAGTTCCTAAACCCTGCATCGAAAGTCCAGAAGCTCGACGAGCGGGGCTTTGACAAAGCTATCATCTCGCCTTCGCCGACACTCTTCTTTTACCGTGAAAACGCGGAACGGAACGCAGAGTTCGTCCGCACCCTTAACAATGAAGTAGCGGCCTTCGCGGCGTCCGCTCCAACCCGTTTGATTGCCATGGGCACACTGCCAATGCAGTCGCCGGAGGCCTCGGTTCTAGAGCTTGAGTATCTGGTGACTAAATTAGGCATCCGCGCGGTCATGATCGGAACGCATGTGGACGGCATCCAACTTGCCGCGCCGGAATATCGTTCTGTGCTAAAGAAGGCGGCGGAGCTCGATGTCTTCATACTCACACACCCCTACTACTTCGGCGTCAAGCCGGGACTCGAGCCGTACTACCTCACAAACCTGATCGGAAACCCCCTAGACACGGCCGTGATGGCAGCACAGCTGATATTCAGTGGGGCAATGGAGGAAATTCCGAACCTGAAGATCTGCCTGTCTCATGGAGGGGGATTTCTACCCTATCAAATAGGGAGATTGGTTCACGGACAAAAGGTCCGGAAGGAAGCTCAGACCATTGCAACGTCTCCAAAAGATGTTCTGAAGCGTTTCTACTTCGACAGCATTACGCATGATCCTCAGGCGCTTCGTTACCTTATCGACCTCGTCGGTCCGGAGCACGTCCTCTTGGGAACGGACATTCCGTTCGACATGGCAGATCTCACTCCCATGGAAAATTTGAAACACGCAGGCGTGTCAGCATCGGAACTTGATCTCATTCAAGGCGAGAACGCGCTCACCCTCGTCAGCGCCGTTTAGGAAGGAAAAGCGATGTCGGATCAAATTAAGCACCTGTCGAATGGAGCTGCCGAACATTCGGCACCACGTGGCCTTTTTATCGACGGCCAGCACGCACCTTCCAGATCGACAGAGGTAATGGAGATAATCTCTCCGAGCACGGGCAACGTCATCGAGACAGTATCCCTGTGTTCCTCTGACGACGTCGAAGCTGCGGTCGCAAGCGCCCGCCGGGCATTCCAGTCTCCTGACTGGGCTCGAATGTCGGGAAGAACACGTGCCCGTCTGGTGAACAAGCTCGCCGATGTTATGGAGCAGCATCTCGAGGAACTATACCATCTGGAAACCCTGAACAACGGGCGGCCCATACGCGAGACGCGGGCTCAGTTGGCGCGTGTTCCGGACCTTTTCCGATACAATGCAAGCCTCATTATGGCCAAGCGGGACGACGTCATACCCGTGGAAGGAGATTATCTCACTTACACGAAACGCTTGCCTGTCGGGGTGGTCGCGAATGTGACTCCTTTCAATCATCCGCTACTGATTGCTAGCAGAAATCTCGCGCCTACATTTGCTTCGGGATGCACCACCGTTGTCAAGCCGTCGGAATATACGCCGCTCACGACCCTCAGGCTTGCCGAACTCTTCAGCGAAGCTGGTTTGCCACCGGGCGTCTTTAACGTAGTCACCGGAAACGGTGCCGTAACTGGAAAAGCGTTGTCCAGCAGCCCGGGCATCAACAAACTTGTCCTCACTGGCGGAACGGAAGCCGGTAGGCTTGCTGGCGCCGCGGCCGCCTCAAATTTCGCTCGCCAGACGCTCGAACTTGGCGGCAAAACTCCGGTCGTGGTCTTTGAAGATTTCAACGTCGATCAAGCGGTTAACTACGCCGCGTTCGGCGCATTCGTTGGCGCCGGGCAGACCTGTGTATGCGCCGCTCGGCACATCGTTCAGCGGAGCGTGTACGCTGAGTTTGTTGAAAAGCTCGCCGCGAAAACTACTGCCATCCGCATTGGCGACCCTTTTGACACATCAACGCAAATGGGACCCGTGATTTCGCAAAGACAGCGGGCACGGGTGTTAGACTACGTTGAAATTGGCAAGAATGAAGGAGCGCGTCTTGTCGCTGGCGGGGGGATCCCTGCAAATCAGCCTAACGGCGGCTTTTATGTTCAGCCGACAGTATTCGCCGACGTCGATCCCGGTATGCGTGTCGCACAGGAAGAGGTTTTCGGGCCCTTTACCGTGGTTATTCCGTTTGACACGGAAGCTGAAGCCGTGCGCATCGCGAACGACAGCCCTTACGGGCTTGCGGCAGCAATCAGGACTAGGGACGTAGCCCGAGCTCATCGCATCGCGGATCAGATTGAGGCCGGGATTATCTGGATCAACGATCATCATCGAGTGGACGCGGCTTCACCATGGGGCGGCTTCAAGTCGTCTGGCATCGGCCGAGAATTCGGCAAAGAGGCTTTCGATGCCTACTTCGACGTAAAAGCGGTGATGGTCAATGTGGGTGATAAGCCTTTCGACTGGTACGACATGGGCGCAGCCGATGTGCGTCTGAACTAGCCCCATACCCGTTAACCCTTGGGAGTGGAGGAGCACACCAATGTTCTGGATAACCGGACTTTTCAACAGCTTGGCTTTCGCGGCCATTTTGTTCCTGCTGGCCGCTGGATTCTCGTTGATTTTTGGATTGATGCGGGTCGCAAACTTAACACACGGCGCGTTTTTCATGCTTGGTGGTTACCTTGCCACCTCCGCTACAGGGTTTGGATTTGCTGCGGGGATATTCGCGGCGGGCCTGGGTTGCGCCCTACTGGGTGGCCTGGTGCAACATTTTCTGATTAGACGCCTCGCAGGCAAAGAACTTGCCCAGGTACTCGCTACGCTTGGGCTGTCGTTCATTATCGCCGACCAATGCTTGCTCATTTGGTCCGGTGACCCCATCCCAATGTCTCCGCCGCATCTTCTACAGGGTGCGGCGCGGCTTGGCCCCTTTGCATTTCCGCTTTACCGGTTGTGCTTGATCGTTCTCGCTGCTGCTGTTGCAGCTGCATTGTGGATCGGGGTTGAGCGTACGACCTTGGGCGCAAAGATCAGAGCTGCGGTCGACGATCGTGAAATGGCTCGCGCAATGGGAATTCCGGTGCCGTGGCTTTTTACGCTCGTATTCTGCCTTGGCTCGGCGTTGGCAGGACTGGGAGGTGCGCTCGCTGCGCCGGTTATGTCGGTATATCCAGGCCTAGACACCGAGATGCTGCCGCTGGCTTTGCTTGTTGTGATCCTGGGAGGAATCGGCAGCCTCGTCGGTGCACTGATTGGTAGCATCCTGATTGGTGTGATCTACACTTTTGGCCAGGTACTCCTGCCGGATCTTTCCTACGTCATCCTCTTTCTCCCGATGGTCATCGTTCTAGCGGTGCGCCCGGAAGGTCTGCTTGGGAGGCAAGCTGCATGAAAGCGTTATTCGCACTAACTGCAGCGGTTGCTGCGACAGCACTTCCGTTCATTCTACCCGGTCCCTTCTACATTGGCATCGCGACCCAGATACTTGCTTATGGCCTTTTCGCTATGAGCGTAAACGTTCTGGCTGGCTATGGCGGGATGGTTTCACTTGGTCACGCGGCCTTTCTCGGTATCGCGGCGTACGCTTACGCGTTGTTAGTCGGCGCATATTCGTTGAGTCCCGCCTCAGCAGCCATCGTTACCTTGTTCATAGGTACCGCCGCGGCAGCCGTTTTTGGGTTAATCGCGCTCAGGACCAGCGGGTTAAGTTTCCTCATGATCACTTTGGCACTCGGACAGATTGTGTGGGGAATCGCCTTCCGGTACACTGATCTCACCAATGGCGATAACGGCTTAAATCTATCACCCGACCAAGCTCTAGTCGTGGATCCGTTCGGCCTCTACTTTCTTTGCCTTGCAGTAGTCGTCATTTCATTCGGCCTGATTGCAGTCCTCTTCCGATCCCCGCTAGGGGCCGCGATAAAAGGCGTGCGAGATCAACCCCGGCGAATGAATACATTGGGATTTGACACCTGGGCACTGCGCTACCTGACGTACGTTCTTTCTGGGCTCTTTGCCACTGTTGCAGGTATTCTATACGTTCAAGTATTCCGTTTTATTAGTCCGCACGCTCTTTCGCTAGCCGTATCTTCGGAAGCGGTACTGATGGTTATAGCTGGTGGCATCGGCACGTTGTTCGGGCCCCTTTTGGGCGCGGGCGTTGTTGTACTCCTTAAGAACGTCGCGAGCGCCTATACTGATCGGTGGCCGACTCTCCTGGGGTGCATTTTCCTGTTAATCATATTGGCAATGCCTGACGGTTTGCTTCCGGGCGCCAAGAGGGTTCTGCGCAACTTCCTCAGGGTCTTCAACATAGGCACCCGAGACTCATCTCATTTGGCTGAGACGCAGAGGGCGAAATAATGATAGCGCTCGAACTCAACAGACTATCAAAGAGCTTCGGTGGCCTGCATGTCATCCAGGACGTATCCTTTAGCGTCATGGCGGGTGAGCGACGTTTGATCCTTGGCCCCAATGGCGCTGGCAAGACAACCCTGTTTAACCTAATCGCAGGTGACCTAAGGCCAAGCGATGGAACGGTTTCACTGGAAGGGAAAAACGTATCGCATCTCCCCACACATAAACGGGCAGCCCAAGGAATTGGTAGAACTTTTCAGATCTTAACCCTGTTCCCGAAGGAAACAGTTCTCCGCAACGTGATGCTCGCCGGGCTCGGTAGGTCGCGTGATAGGTGGCGCCCCTTCGGTTCGCTCGACACCGACCAAGCCCGCCGCGAAGAGGCGATGGATATACTCGGTTCGGTAATGCTGGATCATCTTGCGATGAAGCAGGTGAGTGAGACCTCCTATGGAGAACAGCGGAGGTTAGAGATCGCTATGGCGTTGGCCCAAAGGCCTAAAGTGCTCTTGTTGGATGAGCCACTTGCCGGTCTATCAAAAGAGGAGCGCAAAGGTGTCGAGCAGCTTCTATTGGCCCTGCCCCGCAGCCTGACCGTTGTCATGATTGAGCATGATATGGACGTCGCCCTCGGCTTTGCTGATCGAATCGCATTGCTGCAAAACGGCAAGCTTCTAGTCGACGGGAGTCGCGATGAGGTCATAGCAGATCCAAAAACGAGGGAGGCATACCTTGCCGACTAACGCTTTGAGAGTTGATTCCGTCAACAGCTACTACGGCGATAGCCATATCCTCCAGAACGTATCTTTCACGGTTGGATCCGGAAAGGTTGTTGCGTTGCTTGGACGCAACGGGGCTGGAAAGACCACCTGCATGAATACCATCGCTGGGTTGATGCGCCCGCGAAGCGGTAGCGTGACAATCAATGACCGTCCAATTGCAGGCTCTGCACCGGAAAGCATCTGCAACGCAGGCGTGGCTCTCGTGCCTCAAGGACGCCGGATATTCCGGAGCTTGACAGTGACCGAGAACCTTCTTGTGGCGAGACGCCGCCCAACACCTCCCGGTCGAGTGGTATGGGACATCGCCGATATCTTTAGGCTATTTCCTCGGCTGAATGAGCGGCGACACAACCAAGCGGATCGCCTTTCGGGCGGGGAGCAGCAAATGCTCGCGATAGGCCGAGCACTTATGACCTGTCCTTCAGTTTTATTAATGGACGAGCCCACTGAGGGTCTTGCCCCTCAGATCGTCGCTGAAGTCGGAAAAATCATCACCGAGCTGAGAAGCTTAGGATTGTCAATTGTCTTGGTGGAGCAGCACACGAACTTCGCTCTGCGTCTGGCGGACGATGTCGTGATCATCAACACCGGCGAGATTGTCGCACGAGCAAAAGCCAGCGAGATCGTGGCGAACAACGAACTCATCCAAGCCTACCTTGGCGTGCATTAGTCACGCCTTCAACTCCGCCAAATGGCGAGAGGTTACGACATCGAATGGAGGTATTGCAATGATCAAACCCGGGCACGCAATCATCATTGGCGGGTCAATGGGCGGCCTCTTCGCCGCTCGTCTCCTTCTTAGCAAAGGTTGGACGGTAGATGTGTACGAGAGGATATCCTCGGAACTCGCGGGTCGAGGCGCCGGAATAGTCACCCACCCAGAACTATTCGAGATA
Source organism: Rhizobium sp. O111 (assembly GCF_055616315.1). Lineage (NCBI taxonomy): Bacteria > Pseudomonadati > Pseudomonadota > Alphaproteobacteria > Hyphomicrobiales > Rhizobiaceae > Rhizobium > Rhizobium sp. O111. Next base: position 383,668 of record NZ_JBSHXL010000003.1, read on the forward strand.
CTCAACGCGTGCGGCATCGACAGTGAAAATGCAAGGGTTGGGGTCAAGGTCGAGGGACGAAGGGTCTTTGGCCATGATGGTTCTATAGTCGCGGAGCGACCCCATCCTCAGGTGCTAACGTCTTGGGGTCGACTTTACGCGATATTGAAAAATGGGCTACCGGCCTCCTGTTATCATCATGGCGCGAACTTGAAGTTGGTCAACGTCACGGAAAGCGGCGTTGAGGCAGTCATGGAAGACGGAGCTGTGGCGAAAGGCGACATTCTTATCGCCGCGGACGGTATCTTCTCCACCGTGCGCGCCCAGTTTCTGCCCGAGGTTATGCCTAGCTATGTCGGCTACATTGCCTGGCGTGGGCTCGTAGATGAAAAGGATCTTTCTCCAGAGACAAGGGAAGCTCTCTGCGACCACTTCTCATTCTCACTTCCGACAGGAGAACAGATGCTCGGTTACCCGGTAGCTGGAGTAGACGAATCCACCGAGCCAGGTCAGCGTAGGTTCAATTTTGTGTGGTATCGCCCTGCTGCCGTGGATGGTGAACTAAAGGAGCTCCTGACCGACGTGGACGGCGTTACGCATGCTCTTTCTATTCCCCCAAACCGCATTAGGCAGGAAGTGATCACCGGCATGAGAGAGGCAGCGCAGAATACACTTTCTCCACAGTTCGCTGAGGTAGTCGCTCGAACCACTCAACCATTCATCCAAGCGATACAGGATTTGGAGACGCCGAGAATGGTTCTTGAGGGGCGTATCGCCTTGATCGGCGATGCGGCTTTCGTTGCAAGGCCCCACGTGGGCATGGGTGTGACAAAAGCTGCTGCAGACGCTTTCGCTCTGGTCGAGGCTTTAGAGAACCACAATGATCTCCAGTCCGCGCTTGAGGATTTCGAGTTGAGACGCTTGCGCTTTGGTGAGGCAGTCATCCGACGAGCTCGTCATCTGGGGGCGTACATGCAAGCTCAGATCCTGACCGATGAAGAGCGAGAAATGGCCGAGCGGCACCGCCAGCCCGAAGCGATAATGATGGAAACCGCTGTTTCGACCGGGATAGCGGCGTAACTGACAAAGAGGATATTTTGATGGGAACTCACAAGATTAGAAACTGGCCGCCCGCTCCCGAAAACCTTGGGGATGAACGCAAGGCAGAGTTCGAGCGCAATGCCGGTAGCGGCCGGGTCGGCAAGACGTTGGTTTCCGAGACTGATCGCGTTCGCGTCTGGTCACTAACTCTCCATCCGTCGGAACGCATTGGCTTTCATACTCACGTCCTTGATTATTTTTGGACAGCAGTTACGGGCGGCCGGGCCAGGTCACACTACGGGGACGGCCGTATCTCTGAGGTGTCATACAAGCCCGGCGACACTCAACATCACACATTCGGTGCTGGAGAGTTCATGACACATGACTTGGAGAACATAGGTGATACTGATCTAATTTTTACAACGGTGGAGTTCAAGGAAAGCGCGAATGCTCCCCTGATCCTTCAGTAGAACGGACCTGCTGACAGCTCAGTCACAAGGCCGTGCTGTCAGCGCCTCACATCCAGGGAACGAAAATGGACGGAAGCCTCAAATCTGCCAGACCCAGCGACATCCGATCGCACCCGCGTTTTCGCCAACTCAGTTTCGAGAGGAACTGCTTAGGAGGAGTGCTTGCGCTAGTAATGGCTACCCTCTATTTTTCGTTCATCTTCGTTGTCGCGTTTCGCCCTGCGATCTTGGCCATTCCGGTGTCCTCCGGCTCTGTAGTTAGTATGGGTGTTGTCTGCGGCGTTGGGCTGATGGTCTCTGGTCTCCTTCTGACGGGCGTCTACGCTGTTTACGCTAGCAAAAGGCTTGATGCGCTCACGACCGAGCTGCTGGAGGACTTCCATTGAAAATCAAGCTGACGTTCGCATCGTTCATGGCCTTGGCGATCAGCTCGCCTGCGCTTGCAGATGCCTTGGCAGGTCAGGTGCAAAGACAAGCGCTAAATCCGCTAGCAATCGGGATGTTTGTAGCATTTGTGGGCGTCACTCTCTGCGTGACCGCTTGGGCTGCTCGCCGTGGCACGAGAACGGCAAGCGACTACTACGCTGCTGGCGGAGGCCTTGGAGGGGTGCAGAACGGGCTCGCAATCGCTGGGGACTACACATCTGCGGCAACCTTTCTGGGGGTGACTGCACTCGTATTCGGCTCCGGGTACGACGGTATGATTTATGCAATCGGCTTTCTCGTCGGCTTTCCGATGATTTTGTTTTTAATTGCGGAGCCCCTGAGAAATCTGGGTAGATATACGTTCGCCGACCTCGCCGCCTATCGGCTTTCAGAGCGTCCGATCAGGACAGTTGCTGGCGTGAACACGCTCGTGATCGTACTCTTCTATCTGATAGCGCAGATGGTGGGGGCCGGAAAGCTTATCGAATTGCTCTTCGGCCTGCCGTATTGGCTAGCTGTCGTTCTGGTCGGCGGTCTAATGATGTTGTACGTGACGTTCGGCGGCATGCTGGCGACCACTTGGGTCCAAATCACCAAAGCTCTGCTGCTGCTCGTTGGAACTGTCATTATGTCGACGTTGATCATGTGGCACTTCGATTTCAGCCTGAGCAAGCTCTTTGGAACCGCTGTGCAGGTCCATCCGAAAGGCATTGCAATCATGGCCCCGGGAGGCTTGATGAAAGATCCGATATCCGCACTATCACTAGGGATAGCGTTGATATTTGGAACCGGAGGCCTCCCACACATTTTGATGCGCTTTTTCACGGTCTCCGACGCAAAGCAGGCTAGAGTCTCTGTACTCGTAGCCACTTGCTTCATCACAGTGTTCTACTCGCTCCTGTTTGTTTTAGGGTTCGGTGCGATTGCCCTGCTCTCGGGTGATGGTGCGTATCTCGACTCGGCAGGGAAGATTATTGGTGGCGCAAACATGATTGCGATCCATCTGTCTGACAAATTAGGCGGCTCTGTGCTGATGGGCTTCATCTCCGCGGTGGCCTTCGCGACCATTCTAGCTGTAGTCTCCGGGCTCACGCTAGCGGGCGCTTCCGCTGCTGGACACGACCTGTACGCACGCACAATACGACGCGGGAACCTGAGAGAAGACGAAGAAGTGCGTGCGTCTAAAATTTCTGCCGTCGCAATCAGTGTCGCTGCGATGGTGCTGGGTATTCTTTTTGAGAATCAGAATATCGCTTTCATGGTAGGCTTGGTATTCGCTATCGCTGCTAGCGCAAACTTTCCGATTATTCTTCTCTCTGTTTCATGGAGAGGACTTACTACGCGTGGCGCTGTCATTGGATCGCTGACAGGTCTCATATCTGCGCTCTCCCTGGTCTTTCTTGGCCCGGCGGTTTGGACGTCGACCCTCGGCTTAGGTGCAGCACCTTTTCCATACGACAACCCGGCTCTATTTTCGGTACCGCTGTCATTCCTGATTACAATACTGGTGTCTCGCATGGACCGTAGCGCCGAAGCCGCGGTGTCAAGGGCAAGGTTTGATGACCAGTACGTAACCGCGCATACCGGCGTTCGTTTGCAGCAACCAACCTAGAGCCCACTTAGTGCGAACGAATCGCTGCACCCGCTGCTGACAAAGAGCCGCCGCCGGTGGCTCTTGTCGATGCACGCAATCGACGCGAACTCACCCCACAATCAGAGCTGCACGTTGCCTTCCTATTTATCGTTTGATAATCTCTTGGTGCTGGCTTGCTGCGTTATCGCCGCTACGCCACGCCAAAGAAGAAATGAGGTGGATCAGTGAGACAGGAAGAAAGCTTCATAAAACTGCGAAACATGTCGAAGAGTTACGTCACTCGCTCAGGCGAAAACATCGTCGCGCTTTCTGACGTTAATTTATCAATCGATAAGGGAAAGTTTGTCGCTCTCGTTGGTCCGAGTGGGTGCGGGAAAAGCACACTGCTGCGGATCGTTGGTGGGCTGATACGTCGCACCGCCGGGAACGTATCGATTGCCGGAACAGAAATAAGCGCCCCTACGCCGGGAATTGGCATGGTGTTCCAGTCTCCGGTTCTGCTTCCGTGGCGGACAGTGCGTCAGAATGTGACCCTTGCAGCCGACCTTGGTCGTTCAACACGGGCGGCTGTAGATGAACGCGCCGACCGGTTCCTATCGCTGGTTGGTCTCAAGGGGTTCGAAAACAAGTATCCCGGCGAGTTGTCCGGAGGAATGCAGCAGCGTGTCGGCATCACACGCGCTCTCGTGCATGATCCCGAAGTCCTTCTGATGGACGAGCCGTTCGCCGCCCTTGACGCAATGACGAAGGATAAGCTGCAAGTCGAGCTGCAGGCGCTCTGGATGGGCAGCCAAAAGACCGTCTTATTCGTGACGCACAGCATCCAGGAGGCCGTATTTCTCGCAGACCGCATTATCGTTCTTGCGCCACGCCCGGGCCGAGTCATCGATGACATCGACATAGACCTGCCCCGCCCAAGAACCCTTGAGATGATCAACTCAAGAGAATTCGGAGACTACGCGTCTGCGGTAAGGCGCCATTTCGAAACTGAGGAGGTGGTCCAGTGAGTGAAGCCGTTGGTGCAACGATGATTGCCTCTCCGAAGGCGAAAACACTTCCGCGCGTAGATGGAGTGACTGCGGTTTCAGTCTTCGTTTTGATCGCGTTCTTGGCGCTTTGGGAATGGGTTCTCATACCTCTTACCAATATAAGCCCCGCGCTTCTGCCACGCCCGAGCGCTATCGCATTTGCACTTTGGTCAGGAATGACGGACGGCTACCTGCTAGCCGACACCTGGATAACCCTACAAGAGGTTTTTCTGGGCTATCTCTTTGGCTCGTTGATTGGCTTCGTGTTGGCGATCCCGGTTGCCGGATCTCGAACGGCTGAAAGGATCCTTTCGCCATATATTGTGGCACTTCAAGCGATCCCTAAAGTAGCCATCGCGCCCCTCTTTGTTGTCTGGTTCGGGTTCGGAATGACATCCAAAGTTGTCATCGTCTCTCTGATTACATTCTTCCCGGTCTTCGTAAACGCTGTCATCGGTTTACGGGCCACGCCCGCCGAGCAGCACGAACTCTTCACCGTTTATGGTGCGTCTGCATGGCATCGGTTTCGTTACCTGAAACTACCCAATGCCGCGCCATTCATTTTCGGCGGGCTCAACGTTGCCGTAACATTGAGCGTCATCGGCGCCATCGTTGCGGAATTCGTCGGAGCTCAAGAAGGAATCGGCGCAGCAATCATACGGGCAGGGTTCGCGCTTGATACTGCAGGTGTGTTCGCAGCGATAGCGCTCCTGACTTTCATTGCTGCCGCTGCGAGCGCCACCGTGCAGTCCATAGGACGCAAGGTCGTCTTTTGGATGGAAGCCGCAAAACGTTAGCCACAACACTCAAGGGAACAGATAATGAAGAAGTACGTCAAATACGCGAGCGCGGTCCTGGCACTTGTAGCAAGTTCATCTTTGGCGCCGCAGAGCGCAAGCGCCCTAGAGACCGTAAAGATTGTGCACGGCAATCCGCTTATGATCACCGCGGTCTATGAACTTTACGTCCCCCTGGCGCTCGGTTGGTGGAAGGACGATGGGTACGACGTTCAAGTCGTGTATTCGCAGGGATCATCGGCAGCAGTTCAGAGTGTCATCGGTGGAAGTGGTGATATCGGAATGATGAATTCCACGCCATGGCTTGCCGCAGATACTAAGGGTCTGGCGGACATTCGGATGGTTGCCGCGATGCGCAACACCTCATGGCGCATTCTGACAATGGCCGATAAGGGCATAAAGCGACCTGAAGACCTCAAGGGGAAGACCGTAGGCTTAGCCGTGGCGGGTTCGGGGGGCGCGATGTACTTAAACAGTATGCTCGCGGCGAAAGACATCAATCCCCAGCGCGATGTTAGACAGGCTGTCATCGGGCTGGGAGCCCAATCTTACGAAGCTCTTAAGTCAGGTCGGGTCGATGCAAGCCTGACCTTCATGTCCGAGATTGCGAACTTTAAAGCCCTCGGGAACGACGCATCCTACTTCTACGACGATCGCTGGCTGGAGTTTCCTGACTACGGTTTGGTCGCTACGAGCGAAGTCCTCAAGGATCGCCCCGAACTGGTCGAAGCGCTCGCTCGTGGGATCGCCAAGGCACAGGTGTTCGCTGAGGCTAACCCAGAATGCGTAGCTAAGATCTACAGAAAAAATTATGGTGCGAACCGCACAACGACCCTTGAGCAAGATACAGAGATCGAGCGATCCAATGTCGACGAGACGAAGATTGCCTTTGACAAAGCTGGCGGGAAACTACGCGCGAAGGCCTCCCCAGAAGGGCTCGGCAAACTCCAGTCGTTCTTGAAGGAAAATGCTCTCATCCAGCAGGAGATTGATCCGTCAAAGATGATTCCGGATGACGCCTCTTTCTTTGAGAAAATCAACAACTTCGACCACGCAGCTGTGATCGCGGAGGCCAAAGCCTGTGCAGGCTTCTAGCGGTTGCTGAATCAATCTCATCTGAACGTCATCATCCTATGGAGTTATGAATGATCCAAGTTGACCACGTATGCCTTGGCGTAAAGAACTTCTTCGAAGGTTCTCAGCGACTTCGCGAGGAAACCGGACTAGGTTGCTACGAGGGTGGTTGGTTCCCAAAGCTGGGGCTTGCCAACAAAATCTTTCCGACAGGAAACGACACGTACATCGAAGTAGAAAGTGTTGTTGATGTCTTTGAGTACGAGTCGGGGAACCCCTCCGCCCGTTTCTTTAAGGACAAGTGCGAGAGCGGCGATGTCTTCATTGGCTGGTGTGCTCGCGTCGATACACGGGAGGAATTGGAGCGCCTGGCAAAGCGCTTAGGCTCGGATATATACGAAAGCGGTCTTCGTCAAAGGCCCGATGGTGCCACAGGCATCGCTGTAAGAACTCCGGAGACTATTCCTTGCTGGGGTGCAGGCATCCCAAACTTCTTTTTGGTCACTGACATGACGAAGCATCCGTCGCGTGTCTCTCCGCAGTTTGGGTCCAAAAATGCGACTGGGATCTCTTGGCTTGAATTGGGAGGCACAGAAGAAGAGATGAGCGAGTACCTGGGGGTCCACGCCTCCACACTCAACCTCCGATTTAATGGCGAAGCATACGGCCTCCACGCGATGGGCGTTATGACGGATCAAGGCGAACTCACAATCCGGCGAGACGTTTTGGCTGGCACCACCGGAAAGCTGGTTCGCTAGCAGCGAATAAGAGCGCAACAACGACCGGCTCTGCGGACGGGCCAGTCGCTGGGTTCTCGTTTTCATTGTATGCCATTCGAAACCTTGCTTTCGAGCCCCCGGACGCCTGCGCGTCCACCACAGAAATTCCCAGGCGCGGCATTACGCGCTTGGCCAACGTCAAGGACGTCCTTCCCACATCGGAAAGAGTGGTCGGCAAGCCGACGGAAGGAATTGCCGCCGCCTGATCAAGCTGGAAGCTGGGCGGAAGTCCATCAGAAAGTCAAAACCGCCGCCAGCATCCCGACGTGCCTACCGGCCCTCGGGTTTCCGATGCCTGGGGGAAGCATATGTCCCAAGAGAAATGCGGTCGTCCGCCTTCGCAGACGTCATCGACCGGGACTGCTGTTCCGAGTGACCTCAGCAAAGACGGACGCAGTAACCCGGATTCCGGCCGTTCAACGTGGGCCGGCATCGTGAGGGACAGATTCACACCGAAATCCGGATAGCCGAAAGTCGACGCTCGAAACTCGACAGAAATCCGTAACTGGCATCCGGAACCCACTCCCTACGGCTCGGGTGCCAATGTTGGAACCAAACGACAACTGGCGCCATCAGAAACGGGAAAGCACCCTCTGGCGGCTCCGGACAGGCTCGCCCTGGGCGGAAATCCCGGAGCGCTACGGTCCGCCGACCACCTGCTACAACCGCTTCGTCCGTTAGCTGGGCGGGAAGTTCAGACCATGTTCGAATCCTTTGGGAGAGTGAGCGTCCAATCCATATTCAGGGCCAAAGGGCTTTTTTGATGGCCCCTGCGGCAGCCGCGCGCTTCAGGCGACCGAGAAATTGTCAACGCCTAGTGGAGGCCAATAATGTAACGCCAGCGGGCGGCAAGAGCCGGAGATAAGCGAGCCTCCGACGTGCGCCGCTCGCTCAATGCCGCCTCACGGATCAGACACCGTGCAAATCTTGAGTATTGGCGCTAACGGGGCAAAGCAACAAGGTTCATTCGACATTTTCTCATACCCAACATGGAGGTCCAAACGCGGATCTTTGCACTACTTTGGCACTTTAGTATTTGCGGCCTCGGCATGGAGCATATCACAGTGAGGACATCGTCGCGCTGGAGGTCGTGCGAAGAGATCGAGTACCGCTTGCCTAATGGCCGGCATGCTTGGCCGTGGCGGCGGCCCCGTCGACGCAACTCGCCACCGTATGTGCAACCGCATACCTATCGCCATAGAAACCTATACCGTTGTCTAGTGTCATGTCTCTGAAGGATCGTTAGATTTTCCAGGATCGCCACAACGGTTCAGGTGAGACATGACACTTACAGCCACGCCCAGCGGCCGCAGATGCGCTCTACATGGCAAGGGGGACCCAAAGCGCCCTAATCGAGCGCATCTTTTGGATTTCTATGATTGTGGTTTGGCAATCTGGCATGCGGTGAACAGCCGCCTGCAGATGATCAGAGCCAACTCGAACCAGTTGCTGGCGAAGGTTGGAGACATCCCCTCACCTGACACGCAGAAGAACATGGAGCACCAGGTCAACTTAGCGACCTGGAACAAGGTTTTCGCCATTCAAGATCGGCCCATGTCGACCGAGATTACAAACGCAGTGAATTAGAACCTTCTAACAATAAAGGAGACAGATCATGGCTACCAAGGTTGCCGACGTGCTAACAAATGTTTTGCACTCCGCAGGCGTCCGACGGATATATGGTGTCGTAGGGGACAGCCTCAATGGGTTCACTGAATCCTTGCGCAAGCGCGGCGATATCGAGTGGGTTCATACAAGGCATGAGGAGACCGCTGCTTTCGCAGCAGGTGCCGAGGCACATCTTACCGGCGGCTTGGCGGTCTGTGCGGGAAGCTGCGGGCCAGGCAACCTGCATTTGATCAATGGACTATTTGACTGCCATCGATCCCGCGTCCCGGTCCTAGCGATCGCTGCTCAAATCCCATCAGCCGAGATCGGGCGCGGCTATTTTCAGGAGACCCATCCCGATCAGCTGTTCCGCGAATGCAGTCACTACTGCGAGCTCGTGAGCAATCCAGAGCAACTTCCTGCCGTCATCGAGACTGCCATCCGAGCCGCTGTTGGCAAGCGCGGCGTCGCTGTTGTCGTTATCCCTGGCGACATCGCACTAAATGATTTTGTCGCGAAGATCTCCAAGCCGATCGCGCTTGCTCTAGCGCAACCTGATGTGACGCCTGTACCCGAGCAGATTGATCAGTTGGCGGCGTTGCTAACGGAAAGCAGCAAGACCACGATCCTGTGCGGCCGGGGCTGCGAAGGGTCTCACGATCAGGTGGTTGCTCTTGCCAGCAAACTTAAGGCTCCAATCGTACACGCTCTCGGCGGCAAGGAGTTTGTTGAGTGGGAAAATCCCTTTGATGTGGGCATGACTGGGCTTATCGGCTTCTCGTCCGGCTATCAAGCAATGTTCGAATGCGACACTTTACTCATGCTCGGCACAGATTTCCCCTACAGGCAGTTCTATCCGAAAGAAGCCAAGATAATTCAGGTGGATGTGCGACCAGAAAATCTCGGCAAACGTGCTCCACTTGACCTCGCTTTGATCGGCGACGTGCGCTCAACGATTGATGCGGTCTTGCCCAGGCTGCAACAGAGCGAGGACGACTATCACCTCACCAACTGCATCGCAGCGTACAAACACGCTCGAGAGGGTTTGGACGACCTCGCCACCGGTAAGGCGGGCGGAAAAATTCACCCTCAGTATCTAGCCCGGCTCATCAGCGAGAACGCTTCGGATGATGCCGTCTTCACCTTTGACGTGGGAACCCCGACCGTTTGGGCAGCTCGCTATCTCAAAATGAATGGGAAGCGACGGATGATCGGGTCGCTAGCTCACGGCTCGATGGCAAACGCGCTACCGCAGGCCATTGGCGCTCAGGCGACGTACAAAGATCGACAGGTTATCAGCCTGTCTGGAGACGGGGGCTTTGCGATGCTCATGGGCGACTTCCTGACGCTCGCTCAAGAGGAGCTGCCGGTGAAGGTGGTGATTTTCAATAATTCGACCTTGGGCTTTGTGGCGATGGAGATGAAGGCTTCCGGGTTTCTGGAGACCGGGACGACCTTGCAGAACCCAGATTTCGCTGCTGTCGCTCGCGCTGCGGGCGTACATGCGATCCGTGTTGAGGATCCCACCGAACTAGAAGACGCGATCCGCGAGATCCTCGCCCATCCCGGCCCAGCATTGCTGGATGTGGTGACGAACACCCAAGAACTTTCCATGCCGCCGAAGATCGAAGCGGCTCAAGTGAAAGGCTTCGGGCTGTGGGCTATCCGTGCCGTCATGAATGGTCGCGGCGACGAACTGATCGACCTGACTATGTCGAACTTCGTCTCCCGTTAGGATCTGCAAGCCCGGTGCCCGCGAATACGGCACCGGGCTTGACGCTGGCGGATTAGATTACATCCGCTTGACCATCCAGCAATCAAAGTGTGAATGCCTAAGTTTAACTATCGTCGATCTGCAGCGATCTAACCCACGCCAAAGTGCTGATCGGCTGGTGGTAGGTCTACGCGAGAGGACGATAGCTTCAATCCCACCGACCAACAGCTCGATCACCGGAGACCAGAAATTGAACACCAAACGGAGCATGCAAGTCACGACGCTTTTCGTGCTGCTAGCGTCTGCAAACTTCGCCCTAGCGAGCCAGGACCAATCGAGCAAACCAGGCGGTGTCTTCCAGCTGAAACCTGGTACGTACGTCGAGAGAAGCTCATCATGCGCCGACCCAGCTAACGCAGCGATCATTTTTTACGACGGCAAAGGCTTGGCCTCATCGTCCACTCATGCCTGCGAGGCACGGATCATTGGCAGAGGTGGCAAATCGGTTAGTGTGTCCCAGTCTTGCATTGATGCGGGCGTTGGGGTTGCGCCACGAGTTGTTGAGCGTTTCGAGATCTCTATCAACAACGCACTCGAATTCTCGATAAGCAAACATGCTGGGGCAGAAGTCTACCGGTTTTGTCCTCCACGTCAGCTTCCGAAGAGCTTGAGACGGTGAGCCTGAGGCCGGGGACGGCCGGTTGACAGTCTGAATTGTTCTACTGCCATTCAACGCCTCCGCCTGCGTTACTTGTGATGGTCTTCAAGGAGCCGCGGTGCAAGAGATACAGAAAGGGAAGATCCGGTGGAGCCTCGGAACCTGGCTCCGCCGGATCTTTTCGTTTTTAGCGCGAGCGAAATAGATCGCCGTATGCGGCAGGCTGACATCTCAAATATTGGTCAGGTGCATTAACCTGCCCGCCTAGCGCCGCCGCAGCATGCCAAGGCCAGCGGGGATCGTACAGGATTGTACGGGCAACGGCGATAAGGTCTGCGTCACCGGTCCCTACGATCGCTTCAGCTTGCACTGCATCCGTTATGAGGCCGACGGCCACGACGGGCACCTTGACCGCCGATTTGATCGCCCTGGCGAACGGCACCTGATAGTTCGGGCCATCTGTAATCTGCTGACTGGGATGCAGCCCGCCGCTTGTAACATGGATCGCGTCACAGCCTCGTTTCTCCAATTCTTTTGCAAGCTCGATGCTTTGCGATATGTCAAAACCGCCATCGACCCAGTCCGAGCCAGAAATTCTCATTGTTACGACCGTATCCGGAACAGCCTCCCGCACGGCGTCGAAGACCTCCAATGGAAACCGAAGACGGTTCTGAAGCGAGCCACCGTATTCGTCAGTTCGAATATTCGAGAGTGGTGACATGAATTGGTGGAGAAGGTAGCCATGGGCGCCATGGAGCTGGACAGCGTCAATTCCCAGGTAAGCGGCACGCTGAGCAGCTTTCACGAAAGCATTGCGGATGCGCACTAGTCCGTCGCGATCGAGATAAGATGGAGCTGCGTAACCTTCGCGAAGAGCTATCGACGATGGACCTTCGGTTTGCCAGCCATTCAGATGCTCGGCCGGAAACTGGCCACCGCCGCTCCATGGGACATCTGTTGACGCTTTCCGACCAGCATGCGCTAGCTGGATAGCAATCGGGATCTTTGACCAGCGTCTCACAGTGTCGAGCGTACGAGCCATGGCTAACTCGGTTGCGTCGTCGTATAGGCCGACGTCCGCATAGGTAATGCGACCTTCCGGGACGACCGCAGTCGCTTCAATCGTGAGCAATCCGGCACCCGAGAGGGCAAGATTGCCAAGGTGGATAGAATGCCAGTCGGTCATGCACCCATCGACCGCCGAGTATTGGCACATCGGCGCGATCACAATCCTGTTGTCGAGCTTTAGCTCCCGGATATGGATTGGTTTGAAAAGAGCGGAATTTGGCATGCGATTACTACCTTTTGCTTTTGGGAATTGAGCCGCGAAAGCGTGCAGCCATCGCGTGGGAAAAGTAGGCGATCTAGCTGTCCGACAAGCGATGTAACGCCTTTGCTGCAGGGGGAAGCGTGACGGGCGGCACGGCGATCGTAATTTGTGCACCGTCGTTGTGAATGCAAATCAGTTCGGCGCGGTCATTCCCTGACTACATCCCACATTTTCACGGGTTTTTATTGCATAAATCTCCGGTGGTCTGGTGGCGTGCGTCTCGCTTTGATCGCACTAGGAGGCTTACTCCTCAGACGGCAGCTCTTCTGGCTGCACAGGTCGGGCGGCAAGTGTCCTGATCAGCGCACTCACAAGACGCCTCGTTCTCGGGTCAGAGATTTTTCCGAATTCCACCGCAACAGTAAGCTGCCCGGCACTCAAAGCCCGCCCAATCTCCGCCTTTGTCCCGCGACAACCACGGAATAGATCGGTTATCTCAACGCCCAAGACGTCCGCGATATCAACGATAGCGCCCGCGCTCAAGCGATTGCTTGCGCGTTCGTACTTTTGAATCTGCTGCGTAGTTACTCCAAGCCGTTCACCAAGTTCGCCCTGGCTCAGGCCACTAAGCGTTCGAAGCCGCCGTAGGTTCTCGCTGACGATTTCGTCGGCCGCCTTGGGCTTTCGATCAACCGGCTTCATGGCCCATCTCCCGGCTGGATGTCTGCCGCGATCGGGAGGCGTTAGCGAGGGGCGAACCTTCAGACCTTTCACCAATGCGAATGCGGGAACCTTGCGCTTCGGCGAATGCAGCGAATCCAAGATCGCCCCAGATAGTTCTAGGCGCTGAGACTTTCGAGCTCTTGGAGTTCTTGATTTCGACAATGAACGGTTTGGACTGCGGTCGCATTTAATTTCCTTGTGTCGGCGTATTTTGCGGTAAGCAACCACTGCTTTCCACGTTGACCCATTCTTACCGTGATCAATTCGAGAGAAAAATTCCACGTAGGTGTAGCGGGAGATAAACCTCTGTATGGGTTACTATTGGAAGCTACTGAGAGAAGCGTTCCAGAGCCGACGGTACTGAGTCGGCTGGCCACTTGCGGCGATCCCGGCCGAGCTCATTGTTGATTTTGGAAACGAAGATGGAGTACGGCGGCCTGCTAGGAGCACTCCGTCTACCAGTGCCCGAACCAGCCATCCGCGTAAGACAGTTTTGTCGAACAACATATCGAAGCCCGCCGACACATGAAGAGGACGGGCTATTTGCTTTCCGGCGGGACACAATGTGAAGCGCGAGTCCTCATCCTCAAGCTCGAGGCGCGTCCTCTAGGGTCAGCTTTGTCGACTGACAAGGTGAAGCGGGCAAAGGGCGTGGACTGCGTTTGGGGTGCGCCTGATCGGACTGCTAATATCAACCAGGCGCAACACAAATGATCTCAGCGGATATAGAACGTAATGCTGCCGTCGGCTGCCTGATCGGCGTTCACGATCGTTCGGAAATCAACTCCTCTTGCGCGAAGTGCTCTGACTAAGGTCCGGTTCGAAGCGATCGAGGCTTGAATGTGCTTGACGGCGGATGGGCTCCGCTGAGGCACCGAGATAGGTCCTGTTGTCCGATCGGAGAAATGCTTCCAGTTGTGGATGTAGCGAATGTCGAACCGCTTGCCCTGGAAGTGCCGTAGCGTTCGTTCAATCGAATGGCTGCTTTCCATGTCCCAGCTGTCCGCGCGAACCATGCTGGCGGATGCAAGAGATGCCATTACCACTGCTGTGGTGATTTTGAGGGTGTGCTTCATATCGAGTTTTCTTTCAAAGGCTCCCGCGCAACTGAGACAACAGCTCTTGCTGTAGGAGGCAAAGGTTGATCCGTTATGTTGGTTCATCATCTCCAACTCGTCGATCGGGAGATGATGGACTCAAAATACCGGCTCCTGAGAAGATCGGTATCATACACCCGTTCACCTGAGCCTACACTTAGGTGGCGGGGGATCCCGACGAAGGACGTCGGCGGCCGCGCCCTCAAGCGAACCCGCCTTTGCTGCTCTGAAACCGACGCAGCGTTTCCGCCGGAACCGTCGGCTACCGAAATCAAGCTAACTGACATAGATCATGGGTTTGAAGTCTACCGCCGCGAATTCAACTGAAGTTGAATGCCTCAAGGTCGTCTTCACTCTGCACACCTTGGCCTATCGGTCTAACGACCAGCGGGTCACAGAAGCCAAAGCTCATGTCCGGGAGTTGAGTGCCGCGCGACGATCAACGTGGAATTCGAGCGACAATCAGGATGGGACTTTGCGGGTGGTGGGCGTAACGGAGTGAGGGCGTAGCCCGATCGAAGTTATGCCCACCACCCGTGGCGCAAATTCAGGCATGCCTTGCGCCTGTGATCGCGGTCAATCTGGCGATTTTCCATAACCGGAGAATCACTTTGTGCCAGGTCGCCATGTAAACGATCATCAAATGAGGCTTTTCATGAAGTTACGTCAAAATCATTCCGTCACGGTTGCTGCCGCAAAAGCCGAGATCGGCCGCACGACAGCTTTCCGGATCGAGAAGGATCCGCGTCTGCCATCTCAAAAAACAAAACCGCGAGAGCGCCGGCGTCCGGATCCACTGGCCCATATCTTTGACGCCGAGATCGTGCCGCTGCTTCAGGCTGCGCCCGGAATACGGGCGGTGGCGATATTCGAGGAGATGTTGCGCCGCCACCCGGAGCTTGGGGACGGCATTCGTCGGACGATGGAGCGGCGCATTCGCTCCTGGCGCGCTGTGCATGGCGCAGAGCAGGAGGTCATCTTCCGGCAGGTTCACGAGCCCGGCCGGTTGGGCCTTTCGGATTTCACCAACATGGATAGTCTGGAGGTCACGATCGCCGGCCAGTTGCTCGATCATCTCCTGTATCACTTCCGCCTTGCCTATTCCGGCTTCGAACATGGTCATGTCATCCTCGGCGGCGAGAGCTTTGTCGCCCTGGCGGAAGGGCTACAAAACGCCCTGTGGTCCCTTGGCGGCGCGCCGCATGACCATCGCAGCGACAGCCTGTCGGCGGCGTTCCGCAACCTGACTGCCGACGAGCAGGAGGATCTGACGCGTCGATACGAGGAACTTTGCGCTCACTATCACATGAAGCCAACGCGCAATAACAAAGGCATCGCCCACGAGAACGGCTCGATCGAGAGCGTGCACGGGCATATCAAGGCAGAGATCCGTGATGCGCTGCTCATGCGCGGCAGCAACGACTTCGACGATCTTGCCGCCTACCGTGCCTTCATCGATGAGATCGTTAGCCGCCGCAATGCACACAATCTCAAGCGTATCGAGGCAGAAAGACCTCATCTTCAGGACCTGCCGCAGCGCAGGACGACAGACTTCGAGGAGGTGGTTGTCAGGGTGATGCGCACCGGCGGCTTCTCGCTGCGCAAAGTCTTCTACAGTGTGCCTTCCCGCTTGATCGGTCATCGGCTACGGGTGCGCCTCTTCGATGACCGACTTGATGTGTTCGTCGGCGGCACCTATCTCATGACGCTTTCCCGAGGGCGGGGACATCCAGATGGTCGCCACAGCCAGGTCGTCAATTACCGGCACGTCATTCACTCGCTCCGTCAGAAGCCGATGGCGCTATTGCGGCTCGTCTACCGAGACCAGCTCTTCCCGAGGCTGGAATATCGGCAAACCTTCGAGGTCTTGCTGGAGCGGCTGACCGACAAGCAGGCCTGCAAGACCATGGTCGAGATCCTGGCGCTGGCCCATGAGCGAACCTGCGAACGCGAACTGGCCGAGCAACTGGCCAGAACGTTGGATGCCGGCGAGCTTCCCGATATGGCTGAGTTGCGAAAGCACTTTGCGCCCGACCCCGCCGCCTTACCCGTCGTCTCCGTCCATCTGGCACCGCTAAGCGGCTACGAGGTCCTTGTCAGCGCCGACCAGGTGGGAGAACGCGCATGACCAATCCCAATGATATCGATGCTGGCCGTCTGAGCATTATGTTGAACGAGCTTCGCTTGCCGGCGATCAAGATGCTTTGGGCAGACTTTGCCCAACAGGCCGACAGAGAGGGTTGGCCCGCGGCCCGCTTCCTATCGATTATCGCCGAGCATGAGCTTGCCGAACGTGACAGACGCAGGATCGAACGCCATCTGTCCGAGGCCAGGTTGCCGCCGGGCAAAACGCTCGACAGCTTTGCCTTCGACGCCGTGCCGATGATCTCCAAAGCGCAGATCATGGCGATGACGGCGGGAGATAGCTGGCTGGCGAAGGGGGCTAATGTTCTCATGTTCGGGCCGCCGGGGGGCGGTAAAAGCCATCTTGCGGCAGCCATCGGCTTGGCGCTGGTCGAGAACGGCTGGCGCGTGCTCTTCACCAGGACGACGGATCTCGTTCAAAAGCTCCAGGTCGCGCGACGCGAACTGCAACTGGAATCCGCCATCAACAAGCTCGACAAGTTCGATCTGCTTATCCTCGACGATCTTGCCTATGTCGCAAAGGATCAGGCTGAGACCAGCGTCCTCTTCGAGCTCATCTCGGCACGCTATGAGCGGCGATCTATCCTGCTGACCGCAAATCAGCCCTTTGGCGAATGGAACAAAGTTTTTCCAGATCCCGCCATGACGCTCGCCGCGGTGGATCGCCTCGTTCATCACGCCACGATCTTCGAGATGAACGTCGAGAGCTACCGTCGCCGCTCAGCTATGGAGGCAAAACGGCAACGCGGGCGGCCTCCAATCTACGCGACAATCAACGAGGCTACACAGATTGACGCTCCGCGACAATTAGAAGAGCAATGACCGCTTGCCAGCGTCAATCACGCTGCTAAACTCCCACTGTCCGCGACACAACAGTCCCATCTAGATTGTCGCGCGAGTTCCTTCCAGATTGCCGCGCTATAGTTGAGCTTCTGACACGCCAAACTCTCGCGCGAGTATGTCTTTGCTGAAGACTTCTCCCACCGTGCGCTCACCGTAACTGCTATTTGGCTGGGCATGAAAGAGGACCTCGTAACCATCGCTTTCGCTTGAGCGCGACGGCGGGCCTAGCTCCATCTGCAAGTTGCCAATCACAACGTCTAAGACAACAGCTCGTCCGCCTTCCAACGGAAGCTCGGACGGCTCAAGCCCGTCACGCGAAGCTGCGACAACCAGTTTCGACTCTCCCATCGCAGTGTTGTGGATGCTGTACGCGCTTCCGGCGGGAAGGAAAAAAACATCGCCTTGGCGAACGGTAAAAGTTTCGACCCGTTCAAACCCATGCCCCACAAGCAGGAGCACTTCCCCAGAGGAGCAGTACCCCACTTCATGAAGCAGGGAAGGACCTTCTGATACAAACTCACTATCGGCGGGTAAGTCCACTCTTGTAGTGGCCCCCTAAATCCCCGGACACGATCTCCCACTCGTTAAGTGTTAGGAGTAATGTGCCCATTATGACCAGTCACATACCTAAGATAGAAGTGCTTTCCGGCCCTGAGCGCCGCCGTCGCTGGTCGACAGCGGAGAAGCTCGCGATAGTCCAGGAGACCTACGAGCCTGACGTCACGGTCAGCATCGTTGCGCGACGGCATGGCATTCAGCCGAACCAGTTGTTCGCTTGGCGCAAACTTGCGGCGCAAGGTGCGCTTACGGCCACCGCATCGCAGGAAGAGGTGGTGCCGGCATCCGAATACAGAACGCTTCAGAACCAGGTGAAAGAACTTCAGCGCCTCCTCGGCAAGAAGACGATGGAAGGCGAGATTCTCAAAGAGGCGCTTGAGATCGCCACCGGCCCAAAAAACGTATGGCTCGCCCCTCCGCAAGTGGTCAAATAAACAAGGCTGAACAATCTGCACCAACGTATCCGGTCTCAAGGCTGACCTTGGCCAAGATGGAGCTTCGCGCGCCCTGATCCTTCATAAACACCTCGGCGTGCGAAAGCGCGCCATTTTTTTGGTCAGGTTTTCAAGACACCGTTTAACTGTCAGGCCATCTTCCTCATTCCACCCGCAGAAGCTTTCAGGTCGTACGCGCCAATCAGGCGGCGGCCTGCTGGTAAGTCGTTCGCCGCTGCAACACTGCCCATATCACACGGGCCATTTTGGCGGCCAAAGCGACGACGACGACATTTGGATTAGCCCGAGCCAGCAATCTTCGTAGCCAAGCTCCGGTTGGAGTTTCCAATCGCGCAATATGGGGCATCGCTGCACGAGCACCATGAATTAGCATTCGCCTCAAGTAGGAGTTTCCTCGCTTGCTGATGCCGAGGAGTTTAGGTTTGCCGCCCGTCGTCATCTGTCGTGGGACCAAGCCAAGCCATGCTGCCAGATCTCGGCCTCTAGCAAAAGTTTGAGCATTGTCGATTGCGGCGACAAAGGCCGTGGCGTTCAGTGCGCCGATCCCAGGTATCGTTGACAGCCTGCGGCAGGCATCGTTGCTTTTGCTAAACATCTCGAACTCCTTATCAAACTGAGTTATGCGCCGCGTTAGATTCTGCAACTCTTCGTTCAACTCCTGAAGCAGGGTTCGAATTCTATCGCTGAGCATAAGGTCATGCGTTTCGAGGACCTTGGGCAGTCCGCTTTCGAGTTTCTGCCTACCCTGAGGTATCGTGATCCCACGCTCCAACAGAATTGCCCTGATTTGATTGGCTAACGCTGTGCGTTCGGCCACGAGACGGTCTCTGGCCCGATGTAATATTTGCATGTCGAGTTGCTCCTCAGACTTCAGCTCTACAAAGCGCATTGTCGGGCGTGTCGCCGCTTCCGCAATAGCCTCGGAGTCTCGATCATCGTTCTTTTGCGCCTTCACTAATCACGAGGTCGTCGTAATGCGGAGGAGCGCGGCCTGATCGGCGGATTTTCGCCGTTCTTGTCGATGTTCCTCCGCATTATTTCAGAGTGTGTCGAGCCAGGCGAGCACGCTGGCATCGCGCTTCCAGGATGGCTGGCTGCCGGGTGTGGCTGGAACGGCGACCTTTTCCAGGGCTTTCCGCTTCGTTTCCAGATTGGCCCTGGCATAGTGGTTGGTCGTGTCGAGGCTGACATGACCGAGCCAGCTTCGGATGACCGTAATGTCGACGCCGGCCGAGATGAGGTGCACGGCGGTGGCGTGCCGGAAGGCGTGTGGCGTTACGTGCTTGGCACGCAGCGTTGGCATGGTTTCGGCCGCCGCCTTCACGTAGGCGGCGAGCTTGAACCGGACCCCGGAGGCGCTGAGCGGCTCGCCATAGCGGTTGACGAACAGCCGCTGGTCGGGCGCCCGTGGTTGCCGTTCAAGCAGTTTCCGCAGCAACATCACGGTTTCTGGCCAGAGCGGACAGATACGTTCCTTCCGTCCCTTACCGGTCAAACGCACGCAACTCGGGCTTTCGAACCGGATTGCTTCTGGGCAAAGGTCGAGCGCTTCCTGTATTCGTGCGCCGCTGTTGTAGAGGAACGAGAGCAGCGCATGATCCCGCATGCCCTCAATGGTCGAACGATCTGGCTGAGCGAGGATCGCCGTCACTTCCGCCGGATCCAGATAGCTCGGTTCCGACACCGGAGCGCGCTTGATCGGTATGTTGAGGATTTCCACGCATTGCGCGATCGATCCAGGATCCCTTGTGGCCACGAAGTGGAAGAAGCTGCGGATCGCCGCAAGCCGGCAGTTGCGCGTGCCGATCGTACCGCCACGGTCATGTTCGGCGTGACTGAGGAACGCGGCGACCTCGCTGGCGGCCAGATCGGCCAGCGTGATCATAGCCACCTTCTTCCCAGTACGCTGGGCGACGAACCGGAGCAACAACCGCCAGGTATCGCGGTATGATCGGACTGTATGGATGGATGCGTTGCGCTGCTCGACCAGCCATTCGTAGAAGAACGCGCGCAGCAGGGCCGGGAACCGGTCAACCTTGCTCATGGCCGCATCTCCTGCCCCATGCTGAGGCACGGTGCGCCAACTGCCCGGAACCGCTCATTCGCGTAATGCAGCAGCTCCTGCGTGACGGTGATGTAGACCAATGTAGAGTTGATATCCCTATGGCCGAGATAGGTCGCGAGGAACGGCAGGCGATCCTGCGGGTTGATGCCCGTCCGGTACCATTCCAGGATTCTGTTCACGACCATCGAGTGGCGCAGGTCATGAACGCGAGGGCCCGCTTTTCCTCGCAATGGCTTCAACCCAGCGCGACGTATGACGTCAGAGAGCAACCACGTGATCATTTCCGGCGTGTAGTGACCGTCGCCTCGCTCGTGCCAGAACAAGCCGGAGCGCGCGTCCTGTGATCCACCGGCACGACGCCGTGCATCGACGTAGGCGCGAAGCTCGACTACAACGCTGTCGGGAAGCGGCAGTATCCGAGTCTTGAAGAACTTGGTCTGCCGGACGGTTACCGTACCGTCCCGCAGGTCAACGTCACCAAGATCGAGCCGGGCAAGCTCGCCGCGCCGCAAGCCTGCGCAATAGGCCAGCAGCAGCATTGTGTACATGCTCAGCGGCCGAAGCGGCACCCGTGGAGACGGATAGGTGCGGGCAACCTCGAGCATCCGCCGCACGTCGGCAGGCGAGTAGATATGAGCCTTTCGCCATTGCCTGGCCGCCTCCTTCCTCGGTCTCGGGTCCGGTCGCCGCACAGGTATCGACGGGTCGCGGTGACGAAGGATTTTCGCAAAGACGCGTTTGAGCTTTTCGCATTCCTCCACTTGGTGACGCGTGACATTCGTTGCCGCCCATCGATCAACCATGGCGCTCAGCGGTTCGGCCTCCGGTCCCGGATGCAGCTGCAGGAACCGGTCGAACCGCAAGAGCAACAGGGGCTGCGAAGTGTATTTGTATCCTCTGCGCCGCATCATCGCGACATGCTCAGCCATCATTTCGCCCAGCACGCTGCCGAACGGCCTGGGCTGGCGCAGTTCGGCGAGAGCCTGTTCCGGATCCCGCGACGCCAATGCCCGCCAGATGGGCATGCACTGCTTGATATTGCACGCATCTCGCAGAGCGGTGACGGGATTGCGTTCGATCGCGCCGATTTCCACCAGGCGTTCGAGGAACCGGTCAATGATGCGGGTGCGGTGTAGCCGCGTCGTCGCTGCCCAGCATTCGGCCGATTTACGCAGCCACGCAATCAGCACTTCCTGACCGAGTGCATCGTAACGTTCGGCCACATCCTGGAAGCCATGCAGGACCTGCCGATAACAGGCTCGGCTTTTCATGCTGTGCAGATCAAGGATCGCGACATGGCGGTCAATGATCGCGCGGTCGGGATCGGGCCAGCGGGCGGTCATGCCAGCACCTCCATTCCCGGCACGTCAAGCGCAATGGCCCTGAGGTCCTCGGTGGCGAGCTTGAGGTAGGGAGCCGTCGATCCCGTCGAACGGTGCCCCAGCACGTCGCCGATGACCTTTTGAGGCACCGCGACCCGCAACATCTCAACAGCGCGCGCATGGCGGAAGATATGGGGTCCACACTTACCAGGCGGTTGGACACCAGCGTCACGGAGCCACCGGCGAACCACGCTGTAAAGCTTGTCGAGCTTGCGATAGGGCGCGCGCGTGCGGAGGAAGATTTCCCTGGCGTCCGTCACGGGCCGCCCGGAACGCAGATAAGCAAGCAACGCTTCACCGACCGGCTCCATCAGGGGCAGCGATGTGCTGGCCCGCGTCTTGTGGTGGCGAACATGGATGGCTTCCGTCCGCCAGTCGATGTCCTCGATCCGCAGATTGCGGATCTCTCCAGACCGTAGCCCATATGTTGCAAGGAGTTGCAGGATTGCATGGTCCCGCAGCCCCGCTGGCGTCTTGTCCGCCCTCGCGGTTTCCAGCACCGCGGCGATCTGGTCTCGCTCCAGGATTGAGGGCACTCCTTCATATGCATAAAGCGTCGGAGCTATCACATGCCCTGACAGGTCCGTTGTGACGCGACCCGTGATGTGGAGATATCGCAGCAGCGAGCGAAGCCGCTCTGCGACAGACTTCAGCGAGCAGCGCGTCAGTTTCGGCGCGCGCAGATCCATGTAACGGTCTACGTCAACGACGCTCAGCCCCGCCAAGCCGCCGCTTCCGTAATCGATCTGCCAGGCAAGAAAGTTCCGGGCTTCCCACATCAGCGCTGCGACGCTGGAGCGAGCCAACCCGCGTTCCTCACGCAGCCAGATTTCGTATTCGTCACAAACTGCAAATCGGGCCACATCGGCCGCGCAGATAGGCTCGATTGCTGGCGGCCATTGACCGTGAGCAAGTCGCAACAGCGCATGAATTCCGGAGCGCGGAACCTCGTGCCAGCGTGCGCCGGGACGTCGACCACGCTCCTTTTCGAACTTTACGATCGCGTGCCGCAGGTATTGCTCTACCTGCACGTCGATCACGTCTGCGACCAGGATGCCCCGCTGTCCCAGATAATCGAGAAATCCAGATGCGTAGGTGCAGTAATTCCTCACCACGACCGGGCTGTATCGCTGACTGATAAGGGAGGAATTGAGTGCGGCAATTAGTTCGTGACGGATATAGGGCATTGGCGAGTCCTCTGTTGGTCGATTGACCCGCAGAGGTTCGGCACCGAATAATGCAAAGCAAGCCGATCGGAAAACAGCGAAAATCCGCCGATCAGGCCGCGCTCCTCCGCATTACGACGACCTCGTGATTAGTCAAGTTATGGCGAGGTGAGCATAACTTTACATATGGACGCACGTATTCCGGCGACATCAAGCGAACCTCATGGCCCCCAGCTCGAAGGAGACGACCGAGGAAATGGGCTCCACAACATGCTTCCATAGCAACGATACAGTTAGGATATTTGTCCGCTAGCTTCACAACGCCGTCACGATGGACTCTTCGTCGAAACACCACTTGCCCGGTCGCGTCGAGCCCAGTGACGCTGCAACTATTTTTACCAAGATCAACACCCATCAAAGCGATTTCCATGACCGATCCCTTTCCTAGTGACGTGCGGCATTGTGCCGGATGTTCGGTGGGCGAGCCATTCCATAAACACCTGTTGCGCTCGCTGTCATTGCCGAAGGGAAGTTCCCGATGACGGCTGTGTGCGAGACTTTTGGTGTTGCCCGGTCAAACATGGCGGAGCGAGTGAGACAGCGTCCTCCCAAAGCCCGTGGTCGGCCGCCGTTCGCGGATGATGATCTCGTCGACGAGATCAAAGCGATCATCTCCGAGATGCCAACCTATGGATACCGCCGGGTTCACGCGCTCTTACGCCGTAAAGCCCGTAACGAAAGCCGCTCATGGCCGAACGTCAAACGCGTTTATCGGGTGATGAAGGTGCATGGCCTGCTTCTCGAACGCCACACTGGAGCTATTGATAGCCGTCGCCACGATGGTCGTGTCGCTGTCGCTCAATCGAATTTGCGTTGGTGCTCGGACGGTTTCGAAATCGGCTGCGATAACAAAGAAAAGGTCCGCGTTGCCTTTGCGCTCGACTGCTGTGACCGCGAGGCAATTGCCCATGTCGCCACTACTGAAGGCATCAAAAGTGAAGATGTTCAGGACCTTGTCATCACGGCCGTCGAAAACCGCTTCGGCCGCATCAATATCCTTCCTAAGCCTATCGAATGGCTGACTGACAATGGATCGTGCTTTATTGCGTCAGACACGAGATCGTTGCTGCTGGACATCGGGATGGAGCCTCGTACGACCCCGGTCCGCAGCCCTCAGTCCAACGGAATGGCCGAAGCCTTCGTAAAGACGTTCAAGCGGGATTATGTCTCAGTCAATTCCATTCCGGACGCTAAAACTGTCATCGCCCAACTGCCATTGTGGTTCGAGCACTACAACACGCTTCACCCGCATAAAGCTTTGGGATATCGCTCACCGCGCGAGTTCTTAGACCGTCAAACAGAAATCTGATCCTGTCCGATGGTGTGGACACCTCCTACCGGCATCGCAATATGCCAAGATAGTAGTGTCTTTAACGGAGAGGTTGTTATGAACGGTCGCTTTATCATCGGAATTGATCTCGCAAAGAATGTATTCCAGTTGCACGGAATGGCGTCTGATGGATCAGTCGCCTTTCGAAAAAAGCTATCACGCGCAAAACTTTTGCCTTTCATAGCCGAGCATCCGACTTGCCTTGTTGCAATGGAGGCCTGCGCCGGAGCCCATCACTGGGGTCGCGAAATTGGAAAGCTGGGCCACGATGTGCGCCTTATTGCCCCTCAGTACGTCAAGCCTTTTGTAAAGCGTCAGAAAAATGATGCCGCCGACGCTGAAGCCATCGCTGAGGCGGCTTCACGACCCACCATGCGATTTGTTGGCGTGAAAACTCACCGCCAGCAGAGCCAAGCCATGGCGTTCAAAACTCGCGACCTTTTGATGGCTCAGAGAACGCAAACTATAAATGCCCTTCGCGGACACTTTGCGGAATACGGAATTGTCGTCCCAACAGGCCCGCAAAACATTCGCCAACTTGCCGCAGTCTTACACGAACCGGAGCCAGATTTGCCGGAGGCAGTTGTCGAGCTCGGTCGAGAACTCCTGAAGCACCTTCAGATGCTCAATGAACGCATTCAAACACTGGACGAGGTCGTGAGAAAGGCCGCACAGTCGGATGAAACAGCACGACGGCTTATGAAGGTTCCGGGGATAGGGCCGATAACTGCTGCAGCAATGGTCGCTCTTTCTCCAGATACATCAACCTTCTCCAAGGGCAGGGATTTTGCGGCCTGGCTTGGACTCACGCCGAAACAGGACTCTACAGGGGGTAAAACACGTCTTGGAAAGACGTCAAAGATGGGCCAACGTGATCTTAGGCGACTCTTGATTATCGGCGCGATGGCAGTTGTTCGACACACTGCCAAACAGGTCAGTGAAAAAGAGTCGTGGCTTGGGCGAATGCTAGCGCGCAAACCAAAGATGCTAGTGGCAGTGGCGTTGGCAAACAAAATTGCTCGTGTCGCTTGGGCGTTGATGGCTCGCGGCGGGGTATATGAATCTCCAGCTACCGTCCTGACTGCGGCGGCTAGAGTGTCGGCATGCGCGTGATCTAAGCGGAGGTTTATGGGCGAAAGTTGAGAGTGACGGGATCGGAAACCCAGTTAAAAACCACGTGCCCCGAGCACGCCTGTCCGATGTGGACCGAATCCCCGCACGAACCATAATGGCCAGCATCTAAAGCGATGCACTTCAACAGGCCGGACACACGACGGAACTCAACCGCATGCTCATGACCGAAGAAAAAATCACTTGCATTGCGAGAGGTGTCCACACACGGTTTTTAAGGGGCA
Source organism: Rhizobium sp. O111 (assembly GCF_055616315.1). NCBI lineage: Bacteria > Pseudomonadati > Pseudomonadota > Alphaproteobacteria > Hyphomicrobiales > Rhizobiaceae > Rhizobium > Rhizobium sp. O111. The sequence goes on from NZ_JBSHXL010000003.1 coordinate 409,285, forward strand.
ACTCCAACTCTATGAAATCCCAAATGGCGAAGTTGACGCAACGAGGTAGTTACCCTAGCAATCTTTGCCATCTCAGATGCACGCGCTCGCCTACCCGATTGCGTCGACTTTGTATTCTCCATCTAAAGTCCTCTAATCTATGCAGAGCGAAGCTCCGACCTGCTTCTCATTTCGCTCTTTATCTCGACATTCCCCTGTCCGCACGGACGTGGATCTAACGCGGGAAACGCCTTCTGATTTCCATATCCGAAAGCAAAAAAGTTGGCGTCATATCCATTGGCGTAGCGCAACTATACTCAGGTATGGGGCAGCCAGAAGCGCGAAGCGCCAAACTGCCTTTGAGTAGTGTGCATACCGTCGGGCAGGTTCCGCTTAGGCCCCTAGCATCGCATCGATCTGCGCGATGAGGGCGGCGTAAGTTTCGATATGATTGCGATATTCGTCTCTGATGGCGTGCGTGACATTGATCAACGGACCATCTCTCTCTTGACGAAAATGCTGAATATTATTCCCATCCAAGTCAGACAGGCGCCCATGGTACGCCTCCAAGCGATCCTCTGCCTCCGCGCGGATTTCTTCAAGCTTCATAACCTTAACTCCTATCGCAGTTGAATGGATAATCTCACAGGTGAGGAAGTTGCCTATCAGATCTGATTTGCGCGGACCCGCGGCACGGCCACCTTACGGTTCGCCTACAGTAGTATCGCTTCGGGTTTTTGCCACTAAGTGTGATAGCGTCAGCGCAGGGCTTACACCCTCATCCTATGCCCCGATTATTGGGACGCCGCCAACGTCACCTAGCGTTACAATACGAAGAGCCGATCTTTCATGCCTGCTACCGATAGCTTCATCATTTTGCGCAACTGTATTTCAAGTCGGAGGTTTCCTGCACTGTCGGATCTGGCTTACTTTAAGCGGAGATAAGCGAGCTTTCGTCCTCAACCAACATCTCGACTCTCTTTAGAAACTTCCGGAAGTTCTCTCGGACCGCAGCAAAAGGAAAACTTCCTTGCGCCGCGCGGACGCATGCATCACGCACTGTCTCGTAGGCCAGGCCCCGCATATCGTTCGGAAGGCGCTCAAGCAAATCCAATGCGCCATCAAGATCACATATCTCCTCGACGGACTGCGCTTGCCGGACAAAAACAGGCGTTTCAAATTGGTGTCTCGACATATCAAACTCGTTCAAAATCTGCAAACCAGCAACCTAATCGATGCTAAGGAGTCCGTTCCTGATAGCTGGCGCATATAAACAATACTGCGAGGTCAAAGTTCCTGTTGCGACGCGACGACCTCACGCTCAGAAGATATTGCGCTTGAACTCGATTCGAAATTATACAAGCGGCGAATTTCCCTATTCCAAGGTATGGTAGCCGCTCCGCCATGATGACCTCGCTTGGCGGTAGCACTCACGCGGCGGCCCCCTTCCCCGTCTTCCAGATCTCTGCATCGGGTCAGCAACTGCGTGCCACCGGACCGGCTTTGTCGACTGATAAAGCGCAAGATCGCATGCCCGGCACAATCAGTGTCTCAGCAACTGGCCTGCCGCATCGCCAACGATCACTGGCGGTTTGGCAACTTGGTTTCGATGAGTTCGAAACTCGACTCCAGACACGTCGCCGACAATCACTGAGCTAATGGTCCGGATCACATTCTCCTCCAATGTGCTCTGGTCAAAGATGGACACAAGATGAAGACCTTCAGCACCGGTCGCTTTCAGTGAGCGGCTGTGCCCCGCAGGAATACAGAAAACATCACCGGCTTTGATGTCGTAGCTGTCCGTGATACCAAAGGGATCACAAACCGTTACCTTTCCTGATCCCGTCATTACCGAGCTGAGCTCGTTGGTCTCTGGCTTCAACAGGCAATCAACCTGCGTACCAATTGGGACGCGGACCGAATAGACAGCCACATCCTCTAACAGAGGATACGGCTCTCGTCCGCCAGAATGCCTCGTAGCGGTCATCGACCCGCTAATGTCCCCGCCTACGTCGACAGTGAAACGGAATAGTCTGACGGGCTTCGTTGGGTTGCCTAGCCCCTTGTGACTGTTCGCGACAATATTCGACGTACGCCTGTCTGCTGCTGCAGCGGCGGACAGATCAAATCGAGATGCAACTGCGAATTCGGCTTGCCTCCCACCGATGTTGATGATCTCGTCCAATCTCCCTTGGGGAAAGAAGAAAAGGTCGCCCTGACCAACTACGAATAGTTGCCTGTTGCCAAAGCGATCGGCAATAGCAACGAGAGCATCCCCCTCAATGCACAAGCCGAACTCGTCTGCATTCGGACGCCAGCCAGTGATTTCCCCGCAGGATGCTGAGAACAGAAGCCGACGGATAGATAGATTGAAATGACACATGGCGCCGTGGCTGTCCGGGTCTCGACTGGCCGCAGAGGTTTTGGCGTCTATCCATGGCGCTGAGTTCTGACCGGGGATTATCGTGGAAGCCATCTAGGATCACCATTGCAGGATGTTCGATGACCAAATATATCCGACTGGATTATTCCCTGGCATGACCTTCGTGTTTAGTTTTACCTGAACCAAAGTGCAGGGTTTCCTAAAAGCAGCTTCAGCTGTTGACGTTCAGAAGCCGACGACCCAGTGGCCCGACCTTCCGAAGAATGCTCACCTGCTAGACTTCCTGATGATAGACGGGAAAGCAAATTTGGCGGCTTCTGGAAGCGAGAGCCGAATGCCGATGACGGAGACGCTGTGCAAGCCTGCGTAAATTTGTCTCACATTGCAAGCTCATGGCACTGTCGCGCGTTGACGAGCGAGCGCTTCAAGCCGCTGTGCAGCGTTATTGGCGGACGCTAGATCCCAGCGATCGTATTTCACGGCTCATCAATGCGTCTGAGCTCACACCATTTTTGGCATGAATAGGAGCAAGCCCAATGATTTCACCCGATGGACAGATCAGCTCAAAGGCGTCTCAGCCAGAGGAATAGCAGGAGAACTAATGCCACCGCCAACGCGCCAGTCAGACACGCAACAAGACCAAAGTGCGATAGTGATACGGCGCCAATAGAGGCCCCGATCACGAAAACCAGCCAGCTGAGGAAGTTTGAAGCAGCACGCCATTCCTGACCATTGCCGTCTTTCAGACGTGCAAGTGATTGACCAAGGCTAAACAATGCGCCGGTGATAAAGCCGCGGCCAACATCGGCACCTGCTACAACTTGGTGAAGGCTATTCTGCATTCCCATTGCGACGGCGACAACAAAAAGCGAGGGATGCAGAGCAGACATCATCGCCAATATAACGGCGATGAAAAGCATCGCCGTCTCCGCCGCGAGTGTTAGGATCAAAGAGTGAGGACCGCTGTTGTCGGAGACCCAGGTACCGGCAAAAGCTCCGAAGACGAAGGCTCCAATTACGATGAGAACGCCAAGGATCTGTGAAAGATCCGCCGTCGGGATCGATAGTCCCAAGTGCGTACTGTTCCCGCTCATGAATGAGACGTACAGGTGGTTTAGCTCAATATATGCTGCTGCATCGAGGAAGCCCGCTAAGACCGTGAGGATTGTTGCGAGCGTCAACGGATGCTTAGGGGGAATGGCCTGCGCCACACGCACCTGTCCGACTTCACCTTGCGAGATGCTCATTGTGCGATCCTTTTGGTAGGTTCGCCGCAGCGGGGTGCCACGTCCGCTGCGGCGATCTTAGACCTATCGCAGCAGCGGATTAACGCCAGTGGGGATCTGCTGGATTTCCTCGCTCGTCAGATTCGTATGAGCGCGGGCGGCCTGTTCCGGCAGAGCCCGGATCCACTGATTCAGCGAGATGTCTTGGAACTCAGAGGCAACAAACATTTCGAGGAAGACAAGGTCCTCGTCGCCGGTGTTTTCGATGTAATGACCGGCCATGTTGGAGACAAAACCGACGTCGTTCGCATTGAAGTCAACGGTACGAGCCGCTTCCTGACCTGGGAAGACGGTCATCCTGCCCTTGCCTTTGATCCAGTACTGCCACTCGCTACCGTTCGGGTGCCAATGCATCTCACGAATGCAACCAGGCTTGAGCGTGACGATCGCCGAAGCGATCTTTTCAGATGCGGGGAAGTTGCGGGAGTCGATGATCTTGACGTTTCCAGCATCGCTTTGGCGTGTCGGAACCATCGTGCTGGCCTTGAAAGTGTATGAAACCTTCGGTTTGGCCGCATACTTTGCTGCTTCAGCAATTTCTTGCTCCAGCGACTTTTCAGGTTCATCGCTCGGGAAAATGTACAGCGGCTCGCCTTTCGGGAGCTTGGCGATAGCATCCGGACCCAGACGGAAGTTCTTTTCCAGGATCTCTGGCGGCGTGTGTTTCAGCCAGTCCGAGATGAGAAGCGTGCTCTCTTCCGAGAAGTTGCCTTGATTGAAGACAAGAAGGAACTCGCAACCCTCGTCGCCCAGAGCCTGGATCGAGTGAGGAGCACCAGCCGGGAAGAGCCAAAGGTCACCCGCTTCCACATCGTCGATGAACATCGCGCCGTCAGGCGTGAACACCGTTACGCGGGCGCGGCCGGTCAGCATGATCGCCCACTCATCGGCTAGATGCCAATGCAGTTCGCGGAAGCTTCCCTTGGTCAGGCGCATGTTAACCCCGGCCATCTCTGTGGATGCGGGCAGCTCGCGGCTTGTCACCTGATGGGTCCAGCCACCTTCCTGCACGCGGCGATGCGTGAGGTCGAAAGAATACCAGAATGGCTCAACCACACCGTGATCTGTTGGGGGTGGCACATCCGAGTTTGGATTGATCTTCATCAGGGCCAAGTTTTTGGGCCCTTGATTGCTGGAGGAGATGTCGCGCTCCGCCCGAAATGTTTCCCCGGCGAGCGCCCCATAGATAGATGCTTCACCTGATTTCGCTTCAGACATGACGGGACCTTTCTTAAATTTTTTCGGGGTTGGATAGAAATTCGACCCCGATGGTTCTTCAAACATCGTTGGGGACGCCAATCTGCTAGCCGAAATGGCCCGAGCTAAAAATTACACCCTTGTATAGGTCCGGCCGACCTCACGTATGGTTCATCCATCGCGTGCCAAACCTATACTCATGACAGAGCCAACTGGAGCTGCATGAAAGATTCCAATGGAAACCACTAGTCAAAGCCAGTCTAACCTGTGCCCTCATCAGCGCTTGGTTACTTGGTTCCTTTCACTACCCCTAGCCTCGTTAAAGCCGCGTATTCTGTTCAGCTTCCGGTTGTCGGCGTCGGTTTGTCTAGCTCTATTCATCACATACTGGCTAGAGCTTCAAAATTCGTTTTGGGCAGCGACAACGGCGGCAATCGTTTGCCAGCCCAATCTCGGAGCATCTCTGCAGAAGGGTCGCTATCGCGTCCTTGGGACGATAATTGGTGCAATTGCAATCGTCACATGCCTGGCGTTCTTCGCCCAGCAACGTAACACGGTGATCCTACTACTGTCTCTATGGTGCGGCTTATGCGGTTGCGCGGTAGTGATGTTGCGTAACTATGCATCTTATGCTGCGGGTCTCTCCGGCATAACGGCCACAATCATTTTCGCGGATGCAATTTCGGACCCCACAACTGCATTCTTTCTGGCTTTGACGAGAGTTGGCGAAATATGTATCGGCATCGGCGCCGCTGCGCTTGTCGCACTGCTGACCGAGAATGCGGCAGCGGCTCGTCAACTATCCAACACATTAGAAAGCACGACCAACCAACTTATTAGAGGGTTTGACGATTCATTAGATCCAGCCCATGCGAACGCGGACCAGACAGTGATCCGTCACGATATTGTCCGCTCCCTTGGCTTACTGCGTAATCAGGTCGATGCCGCAGTCGGAGAGTCATCGTACCTCCATTCTCGTAGAGGCAACATGCGCCTCACACTTGAGCACCTCCTCGCAGCTCTTGTTGGCTGGCGAAATATTGATCATTTAGGCTCCGCCGATGAAGACCAGATCCACGAAGCCAAGGCCAAAGCGCACCGCATGGTTACTGATCTCGACGGCGTACGAAGCAAAAGTGACCACACCACCTTTGCCCGGACATGTCGGACCGCCTTAGCAGAACTGGAATGTAGCGAGCACGAATGTCCCGGCGCTCAAATCGTGACCGACGGCTTGATCGAAATTATTAGGTTCTTGGAAGCTACCGGAGATTGCCAGGCCCTACTTGGCGTCGAGGGAAGCCCTGCTCGTGAGGGCAGATTTTGGCTGCCACTTGTAATGGACCCACTCCCGATTTTGCTCGCGGGTTTGCGAGTGTTTGCCGCGGTCCTGCTTACCTCGATCTTTTGGGTGGAGACAGCCTGGTCAATCGGCCAATTCTGTATCGTATTCGCAGCAATTGCCACATTGGTGTTTGCGTCATTCGGAGACGAAGCGAGAGCTCTGTCATTGGATTATTCGACAGGCGCCTCACTTATGGTCGCAGTTGGCGGTGTGATATATTTTGCGATCCTGCCAGCGCTCAACAGCTATCCTGAATTGCTTTCGGTGCTGATGATTTTCCTAGCCGTCGTTGGCTTCATGCAAGCGGGAAAGTGGCACAGTGTTATCTTCCTCGCGATGTCTGTGTGTTGCCTTCCGATATTGGGCATCGGAAATCCGCCGGTTTACAACGCCACGAATTATTTCAACCTCTCCTCTGCAATTCTTGCGGGGTCGGTCTTTGGTACTGTCATGTTTGCAGTATTCCCAACAATCAGTCCCCTTGTGAGAGAGCGTCGTTTGATTGCGCGTTCCCAAAGCGATCTTAGAGCGATGCTCCGCGACACCACACCGATATCCCCGTTGCGATGGATACGAGCACATGCTGCGAGCCTATGCGCCCTTCCACCCGGTTCAAGCGACGCGCAGTTCACCGAGTTGGTGGCGATTTCAGCGGCCAGCCGGTCAATCAGCAGATTAAGGAGGCAAATGGCTTCCTATTCTGAACTCTCGACCCTGCAGTGCACCTTCGAGGATCTCGCTGAGGGTAAACTGTTAAAGGCCGAACAGGGTATCAAGCAAATGGACGAACTTGCGGCCTCACCGGCAATTTCCGCCCCTCGCACTACGAGCATCCATGTTCGAGCTGAACTCAGGGTTCTCCTCGACATCATCAAAGCACATGGCTCGCTGTTTCGACCAGACTTTGCCGTTTCCCAAAATCACCCCTGAGGGAGTTACCTCAATGTATTCAGAAGTGAACATCTTGGGTGTCTATGTTGCGCCGTTCGTCGTGATGATGATCGCGGCTTGGATCGCTACGTTGCCTGTGCTGATGCTCAGCAACCGCTACAGCCTGCCCAGACTAGTTTGGCATCGCGGCCTCTTCAACCTGTCAATCTACCTAATCATCCTAGCCATAATTGTCGTACTATCCGGAGCAAAAACATGACGACCATAGAGTCTGCCTCGGCACGTCCCTCGTCCTGGAAACGGGGCGTCCCATTCCTCATCACATTGATTGCAGTATCGCTCGCTTCGCTCGGCGGCTGGGCTATCTGGAAGAACTACATGCAAACCGCGTGGACACGCGACGGCACCGTTCGAGCATATGTGGTCACTGTCACCCCCCAGGTCTCTGGGAGGGTTGCGAACCTCGCTGTCAAGGCCGACCAATTTGTGAAGAAAGGCGACCTCCTGATGACTATCGAGCCTTCTGATTTCCAAATCGAGGTCGCAAGCGCAGAGGCTGCGGTCGCTATCGCCAAGGCGGATATGGAAAACAAGCAGGCCGAAGCGGACAGGCGAGTGAAGCTGGATGAGCTAACTGTGTCTAAGGAATCCGAGCAAACTTACATAACTACCGCAAACATGGCGGCCGCGACCTACAGGCAGGCCCGTGCCAACCTCGACAAAGCACATCTCGATCTTGACCGCACACGGATCGTGTCGCCTGTCGATGGTTATGTCACAAACTTGGCCATTCAGCCTGGCGACTATGCAAGCGATGGGCAGAGGGCCCTGTCCGTGGTGGATAGCAATAGCTTCTGGGTCGATGCGTACTTTGAGGAGACTCTTCTCAGCAAGGTTGATGTTGGGGACAAGGCAATGGTGAAGCTGATGGCTTACCCGATGAAACTAGACGGGCGCGTCGTTGGCGTCGGAAGGGGAATTTCGGTTGCTAACGCTGATGCTGATGCTTCGGGGCTTGCAACGGTCAATCCGGTGTTCACCTGGGTGCGTCTTGCGCAGCGCGTGCCAGTACGGGTTGAACTTGATAACCCGCTCCCTCCAGAAGTCCGGCTTGCCGCTGGCTTGACTGCAACCGTTTCAGTTGGCCGATAGCTCACAATGCCAGTACCAGAAATGGATACCATCCCGAGGCTCGTGGCCGAACTGATCAAAGCTGCCAATTCAAGCGCCCAACTGAGCGACGTCCAAATGGGCCTTCTGTTGAACCGCGCTGTGACAGCGATGACCGGGCTTTGTTCGGGAATCTTAGACGAAGAAGCGTAAGCGCGATTTTCGATGCACATTGACGTAGGCGGCATCACCGCACCGGCCGCATTTGCGAAGCGATATCCCGGTCCATCAATTGGCGGGGGTTTTGGAGAAGCGGAACGGAAGTAAGTCGCCAATGCCGGCAGTTTCTTCGCGCTGAGGTAACTCAGTGAGGACGTGGCGCAGCCAGGCGAGCGGATCGACGCCGCAGGCGCGGCAGGTCAGCATGAGGCTGTAAATCACAGCGCTGGCCTTGGCTCCGTCAGCGGTGTCGCTGAACAGCCACGATTTTCTTCCGGTCGCAAAAACTCTAATGTCACGTTCCAGAACGTTGTTATCGATCGGCATCCTACCGTCGTTGATGTAGCGCGCCAGATAACCCCATTGGTTCAGGGTGTAGGACACGGCATCGCCGAGCTTGGTATCCGGCACGACCTTCGGCGCGATATTGTCGAGCCATGACTTGAGTGCGTTCAGTACAGGTAGGCTGTGCTGCTGCCGGAAACGGCGAACGCAATCGGCCTGCGTTTCACCGGCGTTAGGCTTGCTCTCTCGTGCCTGCTTTTCGATCCGATAGAGCTGCTCGAAGAACCGGAGCGCCTGCTCCGGCGGTCCGCCTCCATTCTTCCTGGTTTTGAGAGCCTCGACAAAGCGCCGCCGTGAATGAGCCATGCATCCGACATGGGTTGCGCCATGCAATGTGCGCCAGGCTGTGTAGCCATCGCTCACTAATATGCCGCGGTAGTCGCCGAGAAAGGTCTGAGGGTGGACCTGACCGCGGCCCGGCTGGTAGTCGAGGAGCACGATTGGCTCGTCACTGTCCTCGCTGCTGCGGTACGCCCACATGTACGACGTGCTGGTGGCTTCCTTGTTCTTTTCCTTCAACACCTGAACCGTCGTCTCATCGCCATGAATGAGAGGCTGCGACTGAAGCTTCAGCCTCAGCGCATCGTAGATACGATGCAGATGCCTCTCGCTCGAACCGATCACCCAGTGAGCAAGAGTACCCCGGCTGATAGGTACGCCGGCTCGCTCGAATGTTTGCGCCACGCGGTAGAGCGGTGTGCCGTCGACGTATTTATGGACGAGCGCGAAGGCGAGCGTCGAGGCGGTAGCAATGCTGCCCGGCAGAGGCTGCTTCGGCATAGGCGCGATCACGACAGGCGTGTTAATCCCGGTGCGGTCGCAATGACGGCAAGCGTACTTGAACCGCACATTCTGCAGGACCTTTGCCTTGACCTCGATATGGAGCTGCTCGGTAACGGCCTCGCCCATGCGATGCATTTGGTTGTTGCAGCACGGACAGGCCTTCTGATCGTCAGCAAGGTCGTATTCGACACGCTCGCGCGGCAGGTCTTCTGGTAGAGGTCTGCGACCCCGCTTTTTACCCACGGCGCTATCGACTGCTGGCAGGCCTGTATCCGGGAGGTCGGCAACGTCGTCGCCATAATCACGATCACTCTCGTCCGCGGCTTCTTCGGCTTCGTTGAAGAGGCGGTCAATGTGCTTTTCGCTGCGCGGCGCAAATCGATGCAGCCTTGCGAGCGCCAGTTCTTCTTCCAGCTTGACGACCCGTTGCGAGAGCGCTTCCTTCTCAACCTTGAGCGCAGCGATTTCGGCGGCATTTGCCGCCAACTGCGCCATCAGTTCTGCAACGCTTGGTTCGCTGGCCCGAGTCATCAGATTCTTGAATCTGAACCGCCCCCGCGCGTCAACAGCTCAATTCGCCATCTTCAGCCGGCGATCTGATATTGCCGCACCGGATGGCGCACCATCGCGTCGATATCGATGCCGTCGAGGATCCAGTGCAGTTGCTCGGTCGAGAGCATCACCACCGCAGTCTCTCGGCGGGGCCAGCGGAACCTGTCTTCCGTCAACTTCTTCAGCACCATGACAAAGCCGGACCGATCAAAGAACAACAACTTCATCCGGTCACGACGCCGATTGCAAAAGGCAAACACCGCAGGAGCAAACGGATCCATCGACATCGTCTCCTGCACCAGGACCGCGAGGCTGTTGATGCCCGCGCGGAAGTCGATCGGCTCCCGATGGAGGTAGACCTTCAGATCAGCGCCCAGTCTGAACATGACCCAACGCTCCTATGATTGCGATCAGTCCACTCTCATCGTCGCACTCAACGGTCAGGCTGATCCCGTTGGGCAGGAGTGCGCTCACCTTGGATGCATGACACGGCTTGCACACCGCCACGCTCTTCGTCAGTAAATCGCCGCCAGAACCCGGCCGCATAGATGGAGCAATCTGAACTGGAACGAAGGCCGAGACCGATGGCGAAGGACGCTGCTCCAGGGCCTTCTTTATCCACTTACGAACGAGATTGGCATTCACACCGTATTCCCGTGCTAGCCGAGAGACCGAAACGCCGGGTTCTAAACACGCTGCGACGAGCTGATCACGAGAAGCAGGGTCATATCGACGGCGGCCGTCGCGGCCAACAAGCCGCACTTGCAGTTTAAGAGCATCGTCCATGATTTGGTGTCCACCTATTTTTGGTGGACACTTCATGCATCAGAGCACTGCGCTTCAGAAGGCGCATGGAAATTCGCGCTTACGAAGAAGCAACTGTGGCCGTAAGAGAAGCTGCGGCGACGCAACTCGACGCAGCAAAGTTCGGCTTGTCCGCAGCCACACCCACTGAAAGAAGGGCTGCACTACTTCTGAACGCAGAGATGCTGAGGGAGACAAGGATTGTGATCACGGAATATAAAAAGCTGTGATGCAGGACTGCCGTCGAGACTAAACCCACAGCGACTGGCCGACAGTACCGCTAAAGGACGTCACATTGGTGTCACTGAGACATCATCCGATGACGCGGTCGGATTAACCGTGACTGGGAGATTGAAGATCATTGTAGTTCCGGAGGCATTTGAGCTCCCTATGCTCAATCCTCCCCCATGAACTTCGGCAATGGTCTTACAGATCGCCAAACCCATCCCAAGCCCGTTTCCTTTAGTGGTGAAAAACGGGTCGAATATCGAATCCCGAGCTGATGCGGGAATTCCACTGCCACTGTCAGATACAGCTACAACCACGGAAGTCTCACGGACATCACTCTTAATACGGAGAGTCTTGGGGCCGATTTGCCCTTCCATGGAGTCGAGTGCATTTGTGATTAGGTTCAACACAACTTGTTGTACCTGAATGGAATCTGCGAAAATCAGGCCTCCGTCCGCAAGTGAGCAATCTATCTCGACCCCTTCTGTACGGCTATCGGTTTTCACCACTTCAAGCACATCATTGATCACATCATTCATAGAGATAAATTCTAGATTTGCTGGCGACTGCTTTGCCAATGACCGAAGTGCTTGGATGATACTGCTGGCACGTATGCTGGCCTGCTCAATTTTTTCAAAGTTGTTGATCGCTTTATCTAATTGCGGAACAGACTGGCGGATCCACCTCAAACCGGCATTTGCGTGAGTAACGATTGCCGAAAGAGGTTGGTTCACTTCGTGAGCGATTGACGCGGCCATCCCGCCTAAAACTGTGATGTGCGAATTCTTGATAAGGTCAGCGCGGGCATTAACCAGCTCGCTTTCGCGGAACTGTTGCGCGGCCTGCCCAGACCTGTTTGCCTCAAGCTGCGACTTCAGAAGGATTGCTTTGGCGGAAGCAAGCGCGAAAAGCTCTATAGCTTGCTCCGTCTCATATGAGAACGCATCGCTGACCGCATTGTTCTCAAGATAGAGAACCGAGAACACCCGATCTTGCTCCTTTAGCGGAACGCAAAGCAGTGACTTCACTGGGCATTCGCGCAAACTAGCTCCGTGATCGGCACCCGCCTCTAGACTAGCATGGCCATATCGCAGCGAGTGCGCACTCTCCTTTACCAGTTTGATAATTGAAGCTGGAGCCATCTCATTTGAAAAATCCGCCTTATTCGAGATGATGTTTGCAACGCCATCGCGAAGCCAAGTATTAGCAACAATCGACAGGGCATCACCCTCGACACTTATCAGTTGCCCGCGCATTGCCCCTGAAAACTTGGCCGCGGCGACGACAAGCTCGCTTGTCAGCCCCACTGAGAGGTCGATATGATTGGGTTCCGCCGGGCTTTCAAGTGAACCTGATAGAATATCAGCGAATTCTGACCGAAGCCGCTCTGCGTGTTGAGAGGCACCCCATTTGCGGTAACATGACTGCGCTTGACGGATGTGTTCTGCGGTGACAACCGGCAAGCCTGCATCCCGAGCGAGCTGCGCTGCCCGCTCATGAGCGAAAGCGAGTTCTTGCCATAGCTCCGCGCTTCGGGCGGCGCTAATAGACTCCTCGTAAAAACGGAGCGCTGTAATTGTATCGCCAGCTGCTCTTGATATTTCGGCATCGATGAGTTTTAGTTTGTTGGTGAAAGTTGTGGGATTATGCCTCGCGAACTCCTCAACGGCGGCGCGATGGACCCGCCCTTGGATGTCGTCTCCCAGAATTTGCGCGACCAGCGCAGAATAGAAATGCAAGTCGGCAATGTGAATGTGCGCCGGAGTGGTCCACTTCCACTTAGCGGCGTTGCGAAGGTAATCTGCCGCAATTTGCATGTGTCCATGGAAGACCGCAGCTATTCCATCAAATAGGTGGCCCCAAAATACCAGCGGCGACATTTCAGAAGCTCGATCAGACGTCGCAAGCGTGACTAACTCACCCGGCTCGAAGGTTCGTTCCCTCAGTGCCTTTACGAAGGCTAGCTGCACCTCCAGAATACGCACAACTTCAACGAAGCCGACGCTGGTAGCCATGGCGATACCACGATTGGCTTCATTTGCGACGACTGATAGAGGTGCGCCCATTGCCAACAAGTCGGAGACGACATGATTTGTAGCAAAACAAGCCATCGTGAGGTCGCCGCTACTTTTTCCGTGCTCAAATGCCTCCCTTGCTCTCGACAACGAGTATGAAAGCGGACGAAGCCAAACGCTCACCTGATCGAGCGCCACAAGAGCCGAGGTACGGTACCCCTGAAATGACGTTTCATGGGAGAGCGCTACGGCCGCCTCTGCCATCGCGAGCGCTGTATGATAGTCACCGTATTCACTCGCAATCGCGACACCACACCAAGCCAAACCGTAACACGTCGCTTCCGATACTCCATGGATCGCTGACAACTCGACAATCTTCGCTACATGAAGAAATTTCAAGTTGTCATCGGAAAAGAAAGAGGCCTGGAGCGTCGCCAGTAGATCCATTGCGACAACTATCGCTTTGTCTTGTAGGCGCGGGTAGGAGCTAATGTTCTCTAAGGACAGCGTTGCCAGTGCTGTCCTCATATTTTTGTAACCTTCGTCAATCTCACTCTTCGAAGGCCGACGTGGTACGCATATACCAAGGCAATGAAGCCCCCAAAGGGCGCCCTCTATCGCCTCCTCGAACTTGCCTCTGAGAATGAGGACTGCGGCCTTCAGCCGTATGGCGCGAGCCTCTTGCAACGGCGAGGCTGCCAATGAACGGAGACTTTCGAGCTCGGCGTCATCAACTGCGGCGCCGTGTATCTCGACCAGCAACGTGCAGCGAAGTTCCGCAAAATCCCATACGTAGGACGCTGGTACATCCGCAAGTTCGATAAGCTCGATTCCCTTTTCTGCATAGCGAAGTGCCCCCTCGGGTGCCCCAACCGTCTTCGCGATCTGTGCCCCTTGATATAACGCTTCGACCGCAATGGCAGCATGCTCTAAAAGGATTGGATCATACTTTGCTTTGACAATCTGCTCAGCGACCGCAAGGTGTTGATCCGTAGAACCCGCCCCAGCTTGCAGCATGCTTCTCGCAATCCTTGCATGAAGTGCTGTTCGCTGGTCTCGATCTAGCGTCTTACGCACATATTCGCGTACAGCATCGTGCGCGAACTGGCATGTGTGGCCATCGGTACGGATGAGGCCAAGTGCCGTCGCGGGTTGTAGAGCGCGTTCGATCTGCTCCATGTTTAGATAGGTCGCCGCCCCAAGGATAGAGTGAGCACTCTGAAAGCCTACGCAAGAAGCGAATTCCAAAATTGACCTGGTCTCTTTGGGGAACTCCGAGATGATGCGGCCCAAAAGCGAGTGCAGACCCCAGTTCTTCTGGTCGGAAACGAACTGGGCCAAGTCCGGGGCAGACTCAGCCTGGTTCAGGACATCCAGAATCAATTGAATGTGAAACGGATTTCCGGCCGCAACAGACTGCACAAGCCTTGCTAGCGATTTAGCCGTATCGCCGTACCGCTGAGCTGAGATCAAGCCCTCAACTGCCTCGTAGGGCAGAGTTTTTAAAAGGATATCTGTTACTCTCACAGCTGAATTACCGAGAAAATCAGCCAATCCTCGTTCGCGAAACTGCTTAGAGTCGTCTGGCCGATATGTTGCTACCAGCAACATATCCTTTATGCCTTTCTCTGAAAGGGCACGCATGAGGCGAACCGAGCTGTCATCAAGCCATTGGATATCATCGACGAACATTACCAAAGGTTCTGTTGGCGAAGCGTTTCTCTGGATTGTCTCGATCAACCGATCTCGGACTCGCGATGCTGAGGACAAGGCACCCGCGTCGCGCACCCGCGTTAATTCCTCAAGCTCATCAGCGGGAAGCAGCCAGCCCAAAGCCTTTAAAACAGCATTGTATGGAACCCGCCGAAGCGTTTCGTCAGCCTTCCCAATCGCAATTCTTAGGTTTTTAGAATTTCCGAGAAATGCAGTGACAACCGTTGTCTTCCCGTACCCCGCTGGCCCGCCGACCAACACGATTTCACCGTAGCCCGTTTTCGAAACCCGCTCGTACGCCTGCCGCAATGTAGCGAGTTCGGAGTCCCGTCCAAAAATTTGGCGGTCACCAAAAACGTAAGTCATGTTTCACCGTTGCAGGTTGCGCTCTAAATTCCCGAAAAACCGCCAAAAGCGCCTAGTGTCAAGGACACAGCTCGCGGGTGGCGCTCTTCGCGCATGTAATCTTCAAGTTCCAGTCATTTTATACAAGAATGAGCGGGCCGTTGGATACAAGTTGCGCGTCATGAGCAGCTTCGCAAACGACTCTTCTCAAAACTCGTGATCGAATGGCCTCGTCACTAGAGAAGGGCGTTCTGCCTTCCGGCAAGCCACACATTGGTCTAGGTAGCAGCGGCAGCACGCTTTATGTCAGTACATTGATTGTCCGCACAACACCCCTGCGTGGCGCGAAGACCGCTTAGCTGTTGCCCAAGATGGAATGCTTCTGTGAACCGATCAATTTCCGCCCAAACTGACATGGCTATAAGGGGGGTTCTGTCTGGGAGAACCGGCGGTCCAAGAGCGATGCTATTGTTCACGGGCCCAGCGGTCATTGCGTCAATTGCATATATGGACCCAGGTAATTTTGCGACCAACATCGAAGCCGGATCTAAGTACGGCTACACGCTGCTATGGGTTGTGCTTGTTGGAAACCTTATGGCGATGCTTTTTCAAGCCTTGTCTGCGAAGTTAGGCATCGTTACAGGCCGGAACCTAGCCGAGATCTGCCAAGACGAGTTCTCGATGCCTGTCCGCATCGTGATGTGGATTGTTAGCGAAATTGCTTCCATGGCGACGGATCTGGCGGAGTTTCTGGGTGGGGCCCTCGGGCTCGCGCTCCTATTTAAAATCCCGCTGATAGCTGGGATGACCATCACAGGAGTTGCTACCTACGGCGTCCTGATGATCCAAGGTCGCGGCTTTCGGCCAATCGAACTGATCATAGGGAGCTTGGTTGCGGTAATAAGCCTCTGCTACGTCGCCGAAATGATATTTGCTCCGGTCAATTGGGCCCAGGCAGGCTGGAGCTTGGTGACACCATCGATACCGGACGGCGGAGCATTGACTATCGCGGTAGGGATTATCGGTGCCACGATCATGCCCCACGCGATCTACCTCCATTCAGGTCTAACACAGGGCCGCGTGCCTGCACGCAACGATAGCGAACGACGAAAATTGCTACGCTATTCAAACTGGGAATGCGTAATCGCACTTGCCGTCGCTGGTGCTGTCAACATCGCAATGGTTATCATGGCATCCGCCGCCTTTCACGTGGGTCATCCGGAAGTCGTTGAGATCGAGACGGCGTATCATACATTGACCCCGCTCCTGGGAGGCGCTGCAGCGAGCTTTTTCCTCGTGTCTTTGATGGCTTCCGGAATCTCATCATCGACTGTCGGCACTATGGCGGGACAGATGATCATGCAGGGTTTCGTTGCTTTTCACATTCCTGTTGCAGTCCGTCGGCTCATCACGATGCTCCCGGCATTCGCGGTTGTGCTTATGGGCGTCAATACTACACAAGCACTGGTCTATAGTCAGATCGTGCTATCATTCGCCCTGCCCTTTCCACTGATCGCACTAGTAAGATTCACACGCAATCACACTATAATGGCGGGTTTTGCCAACGGTCGTGCTACCGATTTCCTCGCGATAACTGGAACCGTTGTGATTTTGCTCCTAAACCTCCTATTGATCCTGCAGGCGTTCGATGTTGCTTTGCCAGGCTTTGCGAGCAATTGACAATTTCGACATCCCTGTTCGGGGGTACGAACTTCTCATGTTCGCGCATCGACGACATTCAGGCTCGAAGGACAGCCCCTTCCCTCAACGCATCGTCTTCGCTGCTAATATCTACTACTGCTGCACTTCCCAAATCCACTAGTCTCGTCCTCAGTCTGCTTTGATGGACGATAGACGAAGCACCCATGTCGCCAACGAGCTGCCTGGCCGCTTGGTAGAGAGTACTGGGAAGGATCACCGGATGGCCAAGTTTCGCTCCATGGCTCCCACGCACGACATGTGCACCGTTTTCCATCACGAAATGGTGCGAGACTAGTCGAATGTTGCTCGATGTTAGTCGAGGCATATCGGCCAGCATGACCAAAGTGCCGTCTGTTGCGCCTTGGCGAATTGAGAATCCGGTTGATAGCGAGGACCCCATAACAGTTTCAACACGCGGATTGAAGGCCATCGTGACCGGCAGCACTTCCAAAGCGTCTTCGATCTCGCAGCGTCGCGCTCCGGTGACGACGACCACATTGTCCGTAACCGTTGCGAGCACCCCACATTTCCAGAGGGTTTCGGCTCGCGCATAGTTCGGCTCTGACATGATTGTGTGAGAGGGAACTATGGATTTTGGACCAGTCAATTTCGACGAGAAGGCTTCACCGCATAGTGCTGATGACAGTCATCAGCACTATGCCACGAGTGAAGTTTTCGATGATAGTCGGGCACCTCGCCATGTCGAGGTTTTGCTCGGTAAAGAGCGCCGGCGCCGTTGGAGCGCTGATGAGAAGGCGGAAATCACGGCGGCCAGCTTTGTGCCTGGTGCAAATATCTCTGCCGTTGCGCGCCAATATGGCGTGAGCCAGGGGCTGCTGCACTATTGGCGGCGCTGCGCGCGAGAGCACATGTCGGATGACGAGGAGATGCGCTTTGTGCCGGTTGTCAGAGCCGATGAAGGCTTGGGCGGCCCGGCCGCGGTGACGGCGCTGACGATCCGTGTCGAAATCGACGGTGCCTGTGCCGTGATCGAGGGCGGCATTGATGAGCAGGCACTGTGCATGGTGTTCAAAGCGCTCAGGGCCTCGGCGTGATCTCACTTGGATCGGATTTGCGGATCATGATCGCTTCAAAGCCGGTGGACTTCAGGAAGGGCATCAATGGGCTGGCGGCGCTGGTATCGACTGCGCTCGGCGCCAACCCATACTCAGGCGACATCTATGTCTTCCGCAGCAAGCGGAACGATCGTCTGAAGATGGTTGTCTGGGATGGCAGCGGCATGGTGCTGTTGACCAAGGTTTTGGAGGATCGGCGTTTTACCTGGCCGGCTGTTCACGATGGAGCGGTTCGTCTCAGCGCCAGCGAATTGGCGCTTTTGCTTGATGGCCTAGACTGGACACGGGTGGAGAAGAAGCCGGTCAAACGGCCTGCAAAAATAGCTTGATCCCATTGGAATTGATCGACAATTCCGTGCCGATCTGCTAGATTTTGGCATGCTCGATCGTGGCCAACATCTGCCGCGGGATCCTGACATTCTGGTCGGCATGATCCTGGAAAGAGACGCTGAAATCGAGCGTCTGAAGGTGCTGTTGAAGGCGGCCCATGCAAGGCCCTTTAGCCAACGATCAGAACAGTTGGCCCATGTGGTCGAAGGCCAGATCCGTCTCGATCTGGGAGACGTGGCCGTTGAGCCTGAGGTGGCTTCGGTTAGCGAAAGTGCAGGCCTCCCAAAAATGCCGCGCCAAGCAGGCGCCCATTCTCAGCCTCGTCGCAACATCGGCGCTTTGCCGGAGCATCTTGAGCGGGTTGTCGAGGTCATCGAGCCGTCCTCATTGGAATGTTATCTGCCGCTCAACCGTCAGGTTCAGATGTTGAAGGGTCCGGGTGTCCGGCTCGATACGTCAACGCTTTGCGGTTGGGTGAAACGCTCGGCCTGGTGGCTGAAATCGCTTTACGACAAGCTATTGGCCTATATCCATAGTCATTCTCGGGTCTTTGTCGATGAAACCCGAATGCCGGTCCTCAAGCGAGACCGAACACGAACCAAGATTTGCCAGTTCTGGGCTCACGCCGTGGATGATCGGCCCTGGAATGGACCAGCCTATCCGGCTGTTGCCTATGTTTTTGCGCAAGGTCGGGGAAAGACGGAGATCCAGTCGCAGTTGTGCCGCTATAGCGGGATTTTGCAGGTTGATGCGTACAAGGCCTACAAGAGCCTGACCCGGCAGGATCGTCGGGCCGGCAGCATTGCGCTTGCCTACTGCCTGGCCCACGCGCGTCGCAAGTTTGTCGATGTCTTCAAGAAGTACAAATCCGAGCTGGCCAAGGTGGTGATCGAACGCCTGGCTGAGGTCTATGCGATCGAGGCCTCAATCCGCTCAACGAGCGCCGAACATCGGCTCGGTGTCCGGCAAGCAAAAAGCAAGGTCCTGATGGCTGATCTGAAAATGCTCCTGATGGATGCGCTCAAAGATATATCCGCCAAGGACCCAGTCGCCTCTGCCATCAAATCCACGCTGGGCCATTGGGCTGGCCTGACCCTCTTCCTTGAGGATGGAAGACTTGAAATCGATTCCAACACCGTTGAGCGTAATATGCGTAGCGTTGCACTCGGGCGCGTCAACAGCCTGTTCGCCGGCAGTGATGGCGGTGCCGAGACCTGGGCCATATTAGGCTCCTTGCTGACCACGGCAAAATTGAACGGGCTCGATCCCTACACCTGGCTCAATGACGTCCTTGAACGCATCGTGTCCGGGGAGATAAAGTCGACATCGCTTGGGCGTTGCCTGCCGTGGCATTGGAAACAGGAACACGCGGATATGAACATGGCGGTAGCAGCGTGAAGGCCCCCAAGCAAGCAAAGCTTCTGACGCTTGATCAGTTGGAGACATGGTTCGACAAGGCAGAGCCGGCGCCGCCATGCCGGGGCGTGTCGACGCTCAATGGCTTCCTGACGGGATTGGCCGCGGGTCCGGTCTTCCTGCTTCCGAATGACTGGATGTTCCATGTCATTGGGAAGCACGAGGAAAAGGCGTTCGTCGGAAACAAGACCTACGCCGTGGTCGAAACGATCGTCGATCACTACAACCTCATCGCTCACCAACTGACGGCGCCCGGCCGGTATGCACCGATGTTAATGCGCACGGATGATGAGGAAGTCCTGCCTGGCGATTGGGCCGATGGGTTCTATGGCGCCATCAAACTGAACCAGGCAGCCTGGGCGCCCCTCATGGCCGAGAAACAGACTGGCGAACCCATCATGGCCATATTGATGCAAGCCACGGAGCCAGATCTGCTCGAAATGGTCTCAGCAGTGTACCCGACGCCGCCAGAGGCCCTCCTTAAAGACGCATGGCGCGTCATCCCAACCGCCGTCGAAACCATCTACGCGCACTGCAAACCAATGCGCTTCAATCCCGGCGCTCCTGCAAACGACATCTCGTAGGACAGATCCCCCAGAGGCGTCTCGCCAACCGTCAAGCAAAATCCGTGTGGGGTGTTCGCAACGGATACCATTGTCCAATCCGGCGTCGAGCAGTAGTGTTGCCGACCGACGTACAAGTGGCACTCCGTCAATCATCCCAGCAATTTATGTCGCCCGCTTGCAATCCGGAGGACTTCCCGGCCGCCAGAAGAACAGCGCTGACTCTTAATTGCTTCATTGCTTTGTCCCAACGACGCTTAGTTGCCCGCTAAACAAAACTAGCTACGCAAATCTCGTCAAGTTTGTCGCCGAAACGTCGGCCAGAATTGAGAGTGCGAGGGGAATTGACTGCTTCGTTGGCCCGAACATGCCAATCGGAGCTTTGATCCGTGCTGTGTCCCTTTCGAGGAAGCCAGCTTCGTGCAGGCGCTCGCATCTCCTACGGTGAGTGCGAGTACTCCCGAGTGCCCCCACATAAAAAGCTTCCGACCTCAGCGCTACCTCTAGAATTGGAAGTTCGGCTTCGGGGTCGTGGTGCAACAGCACTACAGCAGTCGCAGGGTCTATCCTGTCGTAAATTTGCTCTGGGTGCGCTGGATCGATCGCTCCCACGTCAAAGTTTGCGCTCCTGCCAAGTCTGGCAACGGTATCAGCCTCAATCGAGTTGCCGGATATAAGGAGGCGAACTCGCGGTCGATACACGGTTATAAAGGCTCCGTCGCACCAGCCAGACCTTGAGCGTGTCGGGCAAACCTGCAGTGTCTGCGATTTCGGACAATATCTTAGCGCTGTAAGACTGCGGCCCGATATATTCGACAGAACCTGCTTTAATGGCCGAATGTCATTGACGACGTGGACAGCAACGGTGATGCCGCCTCCGCATGGTAGAGAGATATCGAAAAAACGAGATCCGGCCCCCAGCATAATACTCCGGTCAGAACCAGCTGCGATTGCGTCGAGTGCTTCAGCCGCGACTGCAGCCTCAACACAGCCGCCCGAAACATATCCGCAATAGCGGCCGTCGCCAGCTATTGCCATATGAGCTCCCAAAGCCCGTGCCGCTCCACCACGGATTTCGGTCAGCGTTGCAAGTGCAACATCACCGTGAGCAAATTCCCTCACAGCAAAGTCAAGAACTCGCGTCTGATCGTCAGTCAACTCTGCTCGGACAGGATTTGTCACTAGATGCTGCTGAGAGATCACCATGTCGTCGCCCCTCAACTATCGGCGCTGACATGAGACCTGGAGGATCGCTCCAACCGGCTTCGGGCCGAATTCAGTATCAGCGTCACAGACGAAAGGAATACAATCAGTAGAACTCCTGCAATTACCGCAAAAGGAAGGGCCAAAGCGGTTGCCAGTCTTCCCAATGAAAGGGCAACAACTGCCTGCGCAAGATACGCCACAAGAAACAAGGCAGATAGAGTTGCCGCCCTGTGTGTCTTTGGAGCCCCTTCATTGACCAATGAAAGGCCGCCGAGAAGCAAAAGGCTGTAAGCCACCCCCGCGCAAACTTGAGCAACAGCGAAAGCCCAAATAAGCCCCTCTTCAGCGGCAACCGACAGGCAGCCCGCTGCGAGCATTGACGCAATCGAAGCAACACGAATTACAAATCCAGATGACTTTTTTCGAAGCGGCACTGTTGCAATAAGCGAGGCCGCAGCAAAGACTGCTATGATCGCCCCATTCACAAGCGCGTTCTCAGAAGAAACGAGATCGTGAGCAATTTGCGCCCCAAGAGACAGCGTCATTGCTCCAAGAATGTACGACGTAGTTACTGCCGACGTAGCTGTGACAAAAGTCCGAAAGAACCCATTCGGAATCGAAGGGATGCTCGGCCTCCATCGACCATGTGGGCGGGATGCAGTGTGGTTTGGCAGATGCCACGTCGCAATAATGACGAAGACCAGTATCACGGTCAGAACTGCGAAATTCAATCGGGTGGGATAGGGACCGTATTGAATCAGCGCTCCCCCGATTACAGCCGCACCGGTCATGCCGATCGCTTGCGCAGCGGCAGTCATAGCTCCGGCATTCCGGGTATGCTTAGGTGCGCTGAATTCTAGGACCGCAGCAGCAGAAGGCCCTGCCGATAGCCCGACTCCCATCCCCATGAATGCCCGTCCTACAAATATCCACCCGACACCCGGTGCGACAGTGAACACCAATGCTCCTAAAGTGGAGGCAAGCAATCCGAGCATCATAGTCTCGCGGCGTCCAATGTAGTCTGACACATTTCCAAACAGAACAAGAACGAGAACCACGAACACGGGATACACGGCAAAGATTGCCGTCGTCGTAAAGGTGGTGAGCCCCCATTCTTTTGCATAAACCGGATATGTTAAGGCTGGCGCAGCGCTTGTCCATATCGTGTGTGCGACCACTGCTATCGAGGTAAGATAGCTGGCTTTCCTGCCGAAGTTTCTTCGTCTCATTGTGCGAACTTCCCAATCTGCCGCAGCCGAAAAGCTGCGCCGTCGCGATCTGCGCGACCGACGCCAGGATATGGCCAGTGAAACCCGAGAAGCTTTGCATGGGAGGCCACTGCTTGTTCGAGTAAACGCCGTCTTGTATTGCTCGCCACAGAAGGATCGCGGTCGATGCACGTGGTCATTTCAGGGTTCTCAAAGGACACCGTGTCATTCGCTGTCGCATCGCCAGTTATAATCAACGGAATGTCACTCTCCAGGACTAGTGAGATGTGTCCAGGCGTGTGCCCTTCGGTGATTAGCACGCGCATGTCGGGAACAATCTCATCGCCGTCATCTACCAAAGTGAGCCGCACTCCAACCGCCTTCAGTGCTGCTTGGGCAGTACTACGGACCAGGGTCTCATACCGCGATGATGGGGAAGCAGCTCCCGTCATCCAATAGGCCCACTCAGTGGCAGCCATGAAGTACCGAGCGTTCTTGTAGCGGAGGGTTCCATCAGCTCGCGTGATACCGCCGATATGTCCCGAATGGGCATGCGTTAACACGACCATTGTGATGTCGGATGCCCGCACTCCGATGCGTGAGAGATTTTCTTCCAGGCGGCCAGAGTCGCCATGGAGTTGATCACCCAACCCAACATCGATCAACACAATGTCCTGATCCGTAACAATCAGCGGTATGTTCGATTGGGCAACGATGAAATCGTCAATCTCAATCGATTTCCGGCTCCATGGCAGTCTTCTTCGCCGTCGACTTTGCGGCTCCCAATTGCCTCCAGAGCGGGGAGCCTCCCCGTCGGATAGAACCGTGATGTCGAAAACGCCATGGCGAAAGCTATAGAAATCATCAGTTAGGATCATCTTCGCTCCGATCTGTCCGCGAGTAGAGTTCGGTCAAAACTCGTGGAAGTAACAGAGACGATTTCGCAAAGTCAGTGTTCAGAATTGAACGGGCGAGAGCAGCGCTTCGTACGAGGTTATTGTCCTAGTGGCCCAAGTGTTTCATTCGCGATGACGGAAGCACTGATTGCAGCGGGAAAGCCACCGTAGAACGCAAGGTGGGTGATCACCTCGCTCAATTCTTCCTTTGTGAGCCCATTGGCGACCGCGCGTTGGAGATGTGCACCGAGTTCACCAGGCCGGTACAGCACAACAAGTGCCGCCACAGTTATCAGGCTCCGATCGCGCTTCGAGAGACCCTCACTGGCCCAAACTCTAGAGAACAGCGGGTCATCGACGAAAGCAGCCAGAGCGGGAGTGAACGGCTTTGCTTTGTCGCGAGGACGAATTTCTTCCGACATTAGAAACTCCAAGGTGATTTCACTTTGGGAACCCTATTACTTTCGGCTGTTGGTGAGCCATAAAGCCAAGGTGTTGCGAGGTCTATACCTTGGTATAGGTCTCAACGTTGGCCTACGTACGTCCCGGCGCAGGCATCGAAGTGTCAAACCAGCTGCGGGCTTTGACATCGCTTACGGACCACCATATGAACGAGGTGGGAGGAGTACAACGGAGAGACGATCGGCGATGTTTCCAAGCTCCTCCCAACTTATATCTCAAGGGTTCCCCGATGAATTCGGCTGCCAGCTAGACTGTATGGAGACCGGTCTCCGGCGAGTCGGTAACGACATCAAGATCTACCGAAAAAAATCGGGGCCCTCACCCGTAAAAGTGGTCATGCCCGCAAACAAGCGCGGTTTTCTCGTCGGAATTTCAATGACGGAAGGGCACACGCGAAAAATCTACGGGCGTCAGACGGAAGCCTCACACATCTTCGATGTAGGTTCCGTGTATGTGCGTGGTTTTGACGAAGACTATAGAGCAGAACTCAGCGGTGCTTTTGATTTTGTTTTGCTAGAGATTTCGGGGTTGGGCCTCCAAAGCATTGCGGAAAATGTCGGCATTGGTGGTGTTGAAAGGTTGGGGGAAGCAGTTGCTGTCCCCGACCCGACACTTGGCGCACTCGTGGCAACTCTCTTCTCCGCGCCATACGAGAAGGAGATGTCGGCACTGTTCCTGGATCACGTCTCTCACGCCATTGGGCTCCACGTTGTTAAGACGTACGGAGGAGGAAAGGACGTTCCTCTTAAATATCGGAGGACCCTCTCGCCGGTAAAGACTGCTAGGGTCAAGGAAATGCTGAGCAGTGGGCTTGGAGGCGATATCTCTATCGATGAGCTTGCTACTGCCTGCGCTATGACGCGCGGAGTGTTCCTAGAGGCCTTCAAGAACACAACCGGCAAAACTCCATTTAGTTGGATTCTTGGCAAGCGGATGGAGACAGCGCGGGCATTGCTTTCGACACCAAAAGTCTCGCTAGCGCAGATCGCCACATTGTGTGGATATCGGACCCAGAGCCAGTTTACGTCCGCATTTCGGGTCGCGCATGGCGAGCCTCCCGGCGTTTGGCGAAAGCGAAGAGCGCTATAGCCATGGTTCAACTTCGAACCGTTCTTCAGCAGTCGGACGATTGAGTTGCGACGTGCGGCCGACTGCGGAGCTGGTGGCCGCCCTTTGGAATCCGTCACCAACTAGAGGAGCTGCCGCCTCCAAGTACCTGGAGTGACGCCAGTCAGCGAAGAAAAGGTACGAGTGAAATGGCTCTGATCGGAGAACCCGCAAGCTGAGGCCACATCTGCGATCAAAGCGCCCGCCTTGAGCATCTCCTTCGCTCGAGATATTCGATATTCCATGAGCCATTTATACGGTGTTGTTCCGAAAGTTAAACGAAATGCTCGGATGAAATAGCTCCTAGACAGACCACACTCGGCAGCGAGATCCGAAATTGAGATGTGGGTGTTAATGTGAGCTGCTAGGTACTCTGTTGCGCGACGCTCCTGCCAGACGGCGAGATTGCCCGGTCGTTGCGGCGGGTAGAAGAGCCCGCCGTAGTTTTGCGTGAGATGCGTCATAGCAGCCAGTAAGACATGCTCAACAAACGCCGGTTCCACTGATCTCGGCTCCATCAGCGAGGGTAGCATGGCCAGTGATAACCCTCTTATTATTAGGTCGACAGTCCCGGGCTCGCTTACCAATGTTTCGAAGCCGGGTCGACCGTTCTCGTTAGCGAAACGCTCGACCTCAGCACGAGGAAACTGAAAGCGGACTACATCGCTTGGGGCGCCTTGTTCAACTCGCCAACCTCGACCGCCATCAAAGATTGCCAGATCGCCATCGCGGCAGTCTCTCGTCGACAAAATATCGTTAGCGTTCCAAAGCCTAAGACCCTTCGTCGCAACAAGGTGCGACCTGACAACGAAGCTGCCGACGTCATCCATGTCGTCGTAGATAGAATCGGTGACTTCCTGAGCACGCAGTCGCTCAATCCGAACTCCGCCCATCTCTAGCCGCTGAGCACTTCGTGGAGCTATCGTTTGTGGAGTATCAAGCATGGCGAAATCCGTATGTGTCGGCAGCGCCTCAAAGGCAGCCGCCTTCGCGGCAGACAGCGATCAAGGCGAGAGATCTGCCCACACATATGGCATGTAGAAGAGACAGTCTTGAACTATAGCAATTTTTATATCGATTATCTTCCACACCTGAGCATGAGGTCTGCATAGGCGCGATCACTAGGGATCTCGCCTAGCCATAGCCACAAATAGGATTGCCGATACCAGACCCTCGTATGGTATCGCACGACACCCCCTCGACCTAGATTGTTGTCAAACAGATCTTTTAAAGAAAGCCCGCACAGTGTTAGACACACCAATTGTTGCCATCGTCGATGACGACGATGCCATCCGCGAAGCACTCGATGATCTTGTCAGATCATGCGGATATGAAACGCAGCTTTATAAGTCCGGGATAGATTTTCTTGCATATGGCCGCCGTGACTGCATATCGTGTATTCTGCTGGACGTGAACATGCCAGGTCTGAATGGTCTTGAAGTCCAAGAACGAATGAACGCGGAGCCGCCGAAGCCACCTGTGATTTTCTTTACGTCACATGCAGATGAGACTCTAAGGAAAAGTGCTTTCCTTGGAGGTGCATCGGCTTATCTTACGAAGCCTGCCGACGCTTCGAGCGTAATTGATTGCATCGAGGCAGCCACCCGAGCTTGTGAGTTTCAGCACGTCGCGGAACTGTAGGGAAGTCGAATGGCGGGTAACGTTTGGCCATTGTAAATTCCCACTAGTTGTTGTTTCGGCCTCTCTCGTCGCTCTCAGGCAGGCGGGGCGATCCATCTTACTTGAGATTCGGTATCCGCGTTCCTGGGTTCGACCCAATGGTTGTCAGTCCCGTCTGTTGAGACCATTTTTTTCCAGAATGGTGCCTCAGTCTTAAGATAGTCCATTACGTAATTGGCGCCATCGAAAGCCGATTGACGATGCGGAGCGGCGGCGACCACCAACACAATATTGTCGCCGACCGGTATGGTACCATACCTGTGGATGACGGAGAGGGCATTCAACCCAAAGCGTGCTATCGCTGCGTCCGCAATGCGCTGTATACTCGCATGCGCCATTCCCGGATAGTGCTCCAAATGCAGAGCGGAGAGTATCCCGCCCTCATCCCGGCAAATCCCAGAGAATGTAACTACAGCACCGATACCAGCACTTGCTTTCCGTGCATGCTCGATCTCCGCCTGCAGATCGAAATCCTCAGACTGTATTCGTACGGTTGGGGTTGCCAGAGCCTGCTGGCACCACGATACTTTGGACACGAGGAAAGTCTCACTTCCTGCATAATAGGATGAACAGCGGTTCCCGGAATTTAAACCGGGAACCGCTTACTCAGGTTCACTCAGTCAATCCGGCCATCGACATGATAAAGCGGAATGCCATCGCGAACATACCTAGCGATAGAACCGATGCGGCCCAGATAGCAACCAGCCAAGCGATACGACGGACAGGACCAACCATTAATTGTAAACTTGCCATCAGTGGTAACCCTCTCCCGCCGTTTGCTTCCCGCGAAAGACATAATAGGACCACGCAGTGTAGGCCAAGATAACAGGGATAATCAGCAATGTGCCAACGAGTGCAAATCCCATGCTCTCAGCAGGAGCTGCTGCCTCCCAGATTGAAATCGCCGGGGGGATGATCGTCGGCCACATGCTGATAGCAAGCCCGGTGTACCCTAGAAAGACTAGCAGAAGCGCCAATATAAACGGCACGGCTTTGGGCTCTCTCCTCTGGAGGGACCGGACAAGGAGCCACGTTACCGCGAGAACCAAAACAGGGACCGGCGCGAGAAAGACGACGTTGGGAACAGTGAACCAGCGACGCAAAACTTGGTCATGCACTACCGGCGTCCATACACTAACGATAACGATGATCGCGAATAGCGCCATCGCTATCCATTGCGCGAGATAGCGCATCCGACGTTGGAGGTCCTCGCTTGTCTTCATTATGAGCCAGGTCGACCCAAGGAGCGCGTATGCAAACAGCAGAGCAAAGCCTGTAAAGATGCTGAATGGCGTGAAGCAATCCGTTGCGGTGCCGACAAATTCGGTACCGTCAAGCTTAAAGCCATCGATAAATGCGCCGAGCGCGATGCCCTGAGAGAAAGTGGCAACGTATGATCCGAACGCAAATGCTCTATCCCAAAACGGTTTACGCTTGGGCGAGGCTTTGAACCGGAATTCGAAAGAGACACCCCGCCAAATTAGACCGGCGAGCATGAGCATGAGAGGTAAATACAAGGCGCTCAAAAGGAACCCGTACGCCAGCGGGAACGCTGCGAACATCGCAGCTCCACCTAACACGAGCCAAGTCTCGTTCCCGTCCCAGACGGGCGCAACCGTGCTGACCATTGTGTCGCGGTCTGTCGGATTGGATATAAACGGGAATAGTATTCCAACTCCCAAATCGAAGCCGTCCATGATGACATACATCATGACGCCGAATGCAATGATAACAGCCCAAATGAGGGGAAGATCGATACCCATCTCAGCTCTCCTTAGTGTCGCGCAGCAACGCGGGATCGATATTGTCAGGTGTTGCAGAAAGCGGTCTTGAGGGTCGGCGAACTTGGCCAGGATCCTGCGGTGGCCGGTTGAGACCCATTTCTTCTGGCCCATGACCGACCATCTTGAGCATGAAGCTGATGCCCGTGCCAAAGATGAAGAAATACATCACGATAAACATGATCAACGTCACTGACAGTGTCATCACAGAGTGACTGGATACCGCGTCCTGCGTCCTGAGGATTCCATAGACCACCCAGGGCTGACGGCCTACCTCGGTGGTGACCCAGCCAGCGAGCACTGCAACAAGGCCAGCAGGGCCCATGCAGAGCGCAAACAACAAGAAGAGCTTGGTCTGATAGAGCTTGCCGCGCCAACGTTGATAAGCACCCCAAACGCCGAGTAAGAGCATCGCAAGGCCCAGGCCAACCATGATACGGAACGTGAAGAAGATGATCGTGGAGTTTGGCCGGTCCTGAGGTGCAAACTCTTTTAGGCCCGGGATCGTGCCGTGAAGCGTGTGGGTCAGAATGAGACTGCCAAGGTAAGGGATTTCAATTGCGTACTTCGTCTTCTCGGCAGCCATATCTGGAACACCAAACGCGATCAGAGGCAAGCTTGTCTGTTTGGGATCATTCTCCCAGTGACCTTCAATTGCCGCTATCTTCGCCGGTTGGTACTGCAGCGTATTACGCCCATGGGCGTCGCCCACCACCATTTGGATTGGTGCAACAGCAAGAAGCATCCACAGTGCCATCGAAAACATTTTCCGGATCGCAGGTGTGGAACGCCCTCGGAGCAGATGCCAAGCTGCAGCTGCCGCAACAAAAAGAGCTGTCGACAGGTAGGCAGCCAATGTCATGTGGGCAAGTCTGAACGGGAATGATGGATTGAAGATGACGGCAAGCCAGTCTGTTGGGACTACCTTCCCGTTGATAATCTCAAAGCCTTGAGGGGTCTGCATCCAGCTATTAGACGCCAATATCCAGGTGGTGGAGATCAGAGTTCCCAATGCTACCATAGATGTGGCGAACATATGCAAGCCGGGACCCACTTTGTTCCAGCCGAACAACATCACGCCTAGAAAACCAGCTTCAAGAAAAAAAGCAGTCAACACCTCGTAGGTAAGTAGTGGCCCGGTGACGCCACCAGCGAATTGTGAAAATCCGCTCCAGTTCGTCCCGAACTCGTAGGCCATGACAAGGCCGGAGACGACACCCATCCCGAAATTGACGGCAAAAATCTTTGACCAAAAGTGGTAAAGCTCGACATAAACGGTATTTCGCCGGATCAACCACAGTGCCTCAAGCACAGCGAGATAGCTTGCAAGCCCGATCGTGATTGCGGGAAATATTATATGAAACGAGACGGTGAAGGCGAATTGAAATCGCGCAAGTTCCAGTGCGCTGAAACCTAACATGAGTGCGCTCCTTAACGTGAGTGGCGGGGCGAACTCCTAAGAGTTCGGCTTGTAATCATCTGCCACATTCACAACTTGATGATGGAACCGCAACTAAACCTAAGCATAGATCGAGTATGCCAAGACATAGGCCTGGAGTGTCTTGTAAGGGCTTCTGTACGTCGAAACTCTGCTAACCGGCCGCAAACAAACGGGCACCCGCCCCCATGCCTGAGGACGAGCGCCGTTTCCACTATGTCTCTCCCACCAGATCCACTATCTGGCGTCTTCGACGCTTTTTGGTGTCACCTCTCCCCTTTTCCCGCCGAAGTGTCCGATGACATAGTTGGCCAGAGCGGCAACCTCCGCGTCGGAGTACGCTTTCCCAAATGACGGCATCGCTGTTGTCAGCGTTCCCACCTGGTCCGAACTGCCCTGAAGAAT
This sequence comes from Rhizobium sp. O111, assembly GCF_055616315.1. Classification (NCBI taxonomy): domain Bacteria; kingdom Pseudomonadati; phylum Pseudomonadota; class Alphaproteobacteria; order Hyphomicrobiales; family Rhizobiaceae; genus Rhizobium; species Rhizobium sp. O111. Next base: position 439,749 of record NZ_JBSHXL010000003.1, read on the forward strand.
AACGCGCACCAAATTTGATCCAGTTGGGTCGTTCACAGAGTGAGATCCAGCGAGGGAAGCTCGCGCAGTATTTTGACCACTACCGTCCCAGCCGTGACAGCTCGCGCAGGATCCTGCGAAAATCTGTCGTCCAATGCTCGCGTCCTTTTCGCTGGGAGCCCAAGGCTTCGATGCGCGGGTGGCCGCCACTGTGTCACCCACCGACGGTCCGCCGTAGCTCGAAGGTTTGGCGGGAACGGTTCGAAGATAGGAGACAATCGCGTCAATATCTGACGAAGGCAATCTGCTCAGGCTGAGGTCGATCGCCTGACGCATCGGACCTGCAGCGGGACCGTGACCATCCGCATGCGCTTTGGACAGATAAGATGCGATTGCTTCGTCAGACCAGGTCCCAATACCGGTCGCCTCATCAGGTGTGATGTTCCACGCCCTCCAGCCATCAACTTCACCACCGGACAGAGCCTCTCCCTGTTTGCGCTGAAACAGTAGGCCGCGCGGAGTATGGCACTCTCCACAGTGCGCCAACCCTTCAACCAGATAAGCACCCGTATTCCATTGCTCGTCTCTTGCGGGATCTGCTTTGAACTGACCCCAGGGCATGAAGAGTAGCTTCCAACCGCGGAGCGACCAACGTTGATTAAACGGAAAAGCCAAGTCGTTAGCTGGCGCATTTTGAGAAATAGGCTGGAGTGTGTTCAGGTAGGATTTGATCGCAAGAATATCGTCTGTGGATAGGAGAGCATAGGAAGTGTACGGGAAGGCAGGATATAGGTCTTCTCCATGTTTTCCTACGCCAGAGCGGACGGCCCGGACAAATTCGTCGTCGGTCCAGGAACCGATTCCATACTCTCTGTCCGGGGTAATGTTCGGCGAGTAGATGGTGCCGAATGGAAGCTTGAAGGCAAGCCCTCCAGCGTAAGGCTGACCACCCGGCACTGTATGACAGGCCTCGCAATCGGCTGCCGTGGTCAGGTACTTCCCGCGAGCAATCAGTTCAGCGCCACGCGGTTGATTTGCGCTGGCCGCAACCTCTGGAAGTCTGTGCGGCACGAAGAAGAAGGCGAGCAGACCTAGCCCGCCTGCAACCAAAGCGGCGCAGATGATTAGAAGAAACCGGGGGAGATAACTCATTGGGCAGCGCTCCCATTGAGGGCGACGTCAATGCCATCGGCGCCCGCGACATCGTCGCCGTGCCCCTTCTCCGTCAGCAGTTTTCGATCGATTGGCAGCGACCGCAGTCGTACGCCAGTTGCCGCAAAGATTGCATTAGTAAGTGCCGCTGGTGCGGAGACAGTGCCGACCTCTCCCAATCCACCAGGGTTTTCAGTGCTAGGCATGATGAATACCTTAAAAGGGGGGACCTCGTTCATTCGAATTTGTCGGTAGTCGTTGAAGTTGCTTTGCTCTACCCGACCATCCTTGAACGTCACACCGTTGTAGAGGGCCGCGGACAGACCGAACAATGCGCCACCGGTCATCTGCGCAACTATGCTGTCTGGATTAATCGCAACACCACAGTCGACAGCGATAGTCCCACTAATAAGTTTGACGCCACCGAATTTGTCGACCTCAACGTCCATCACAAGCGCGGCGTAAGTACCGAAGCTGTGATGGAGCGAAACCCCTCTCCCCCTTCGCGGTGGAAGATCACTGCCCCAGCCAGAAGCGTCTGCCACCTGCTTCAGAACAGCGGCAGCTCGAGGAGCTTCCCTGAGCATCGATAATCGATAATCGACGGGATCTTTGCCCGCGGCGAGGGCCAATTCGTCGATAAAACTTTCAACGACGAAAACATTGTGTCCCTCACCCACGCCTCTCCACCAGTTCAGAGCGACGGGACTGTCTTCGCGGATCCATTCCCACTTAGCATTGGGTATTGCATAGGGCATGTCCACCGAGCCTGCGATCGTGTCAGGATCGAGCTTGCCATCTGGCCACGGTTTGCGGTCGTAATATTGGCGAACAGTCGATCCCGTAGTTCGGTGATAGAATGCTGCAGGAAGTCTCGTCCTTGCATCGAGCGTCGCGGCGACCGTATCGTGGTAAGCTGGGCGGTACCTGTCGTGCATGATGTCCTGTTCACGCGTCCAGATGATCTTCACCGGATAGTTTGCCAGCTTCCCGAAGCGTGCAGCCTGTTGGATAGTATCCACAGCTAGACGACGTCCGAAGCCACCGCCGATCAGGTGCGGATGAACCGTTACCTTTTCGATTGGTAATCCGATTATCTCGGAGGCAACAATACGCGCAATTTCAGGCACCTGAGTGCTAACCCAAATATCGCATCTGTCGGGCTGTACGTGGATTGTTGTGTTGATAGGCTCGAGTGCTGCATGCGCAAGATATGGCAACTCATAGGTGGATTGAATGCGGACACCTGAAGAGAGCTCACGATCGGGATCACCGATCACCTTTCCCAACACGGGGGTGCTCTTCGAGTCACGCAGGCCTTTCCAAAGGTCATCGGATGAGAGTTTCGAATTCGGCCCTTCATCCCACTCGACGATCAGTTGATCGAGACCTTTCTTTGCGGCCCAGTAGGTTTCCCCGACCACAGCAACCGCATCGTCGATCTCCAGAATGTCGACAACGCCAGGCGAGGTTCTTGAGAGACTTCCATCCACCGATCGGACCCTACCACCCATCACTGGACAGATGGTAATGGCAGCGTATCGCATTCCCTCAACCATCACGTCGATGCCAAATTTGGCTGCGCCAACCACTTTCTCAGGTGTATCAACCCTCTTCAGTGGCCGTCCTATAAGTTTGAATTCATCAGGCTTTTTGAGCGCAACGTTGCTAGGAACTGGCTGTGATCGAGCTGCCAAAGCAAGCGAAGCGTAGGAGGCGGTCTGCCCAGTAGGAAGGTGTGTTACTACCGCCCGCGAAGCGACGCATTCCGATGCTGCTACCTTCCAGCCATCGGCAGCTGCATTCACAAGCATCATGCGAGCAGCAGCTCCCGCCTGCCGTAGCGGAATGTAAAAGGCACGGACCGACGTCGAACCGCCAGTGATCTGCCCTTTCAAGATTGCCTGGTTATAGGCAGTTGGGTCCGCCGGAGCCAGCGCAACCTCAACCTGGTCAAGGCCGACCTCGAGCTCTTCTGCCAGGAGCATTGCCTCAGTCGTTGCAATTCCCTGACCCATTTCAGAGCTCGGCACGACCAGAATTATCTCGCCGCCAGTTCCCACACGAATGAACCCGTCGGGAACAAAGCCCTGAAATCCCGTCGCGGCGGCATCGAGGGCGCCTGCTTGGCCAAGATCCGGCTCTGGGACGAGTGCTCGCGCGGAGCCCGCGAAGGCAAAACCAACTACCAGCGCACTGCCAGCCAGAAATTTACGGCGGCCGATTGATTGAATTTCCTTGTCTTCAAGTAAGCCAAACAGACGCATGTCAGGCCCTCTTGATTGCATCGCGAATGCGCGGGTAAGTACAGCAGCGACAGATGTTACCCGACATCGCCGCGTCGATTGCGTTGTCATCAGGTTGCGGATTCTGGGCGATCAATGCTGCCGCCGCCATTATCTGACCGCACTGGCAGTACCCACATTGGACGACCTCTAATGACAACCAAGCTTTTTGGATGCGCTTGCCCTCCTCAGTGTCGCCGATACCTTCGATCGTGGTAATATCGCCAGCAATCTCACCGATAGGGAGCATGCAGGACCGAACCGGCTTTCCATCAAGCTGAACAGTGCAGGCCCCGCACTGCCCGATACCACAGCCAAATTTTGTACCAGTCATTCCCAGCAGGTCGCGGAGTGCCCAAAGTAGGGGCATATCAGGAGGACCGTCGAGCCGAACAGCTTTGCCGTTCACGGTTGCGGAAATAGCCATAAGTGTTGTGCTCCACCTTGCAAGGTCGACTGAAATACGTGATCTGTCTCGAGTTCTGACTGATCAGTTTAGGTGCAAAGTCATCTGCTGAAACTGAACATAGGACTAGGTTACCTACACCATCGTATAGGCGCGTCCCGCAGGGCTGTCCGCAAATCGCACGGACCGCAATGCGCGGCGGGTCGTTCCCGCCGCACCTCCCTTATTGTGCTCGACGCTTGGCGACTTGAAGGGCAACAGCGATGGCACATGCAACGCCCGCAAAAAGTGTCGCCGCGACCCAACCGCTGTGGGCGTATGCGAACGTTCCGGCTGCGGACCCGGCCGCCCCTCCAAGAAACATTGAGCCCATAAAAATGGTGTTAAGGCGAGCCCGGGCTTCGGGGCGAAGGGAGTAAACGATCGACTGATTGGAGACCATTGCGGACTGGATACCAAAGTCCAACGTAACAACACCTACAATAAGCGCAGCGATTGTGGGCGATACAGCAAACAGAACCCACGAGAGCAGACAGATGATGGCACCGAGCAGCACGACAATTGCAGGTCCACGTTTGTCAGAGATCCTGCCAGCCAGCGGCGCGGCGACAACACCCGCAGCACCTACGATACCGAATAGCCCGGCGGTTCCAGCGCCCAATCCAAATTGGGGCTCGGCCAAACGAAACGGAAGTACGGTCCAGAATGCAGAGAATCCAGCAAACAGCAGTGCTTGCGTTAAAGTAGCACGACGCAAATCTGGGAGTTCAATCCACAATGTACGAATTGATGCCAGAAGCGCTGGATACCGGAGCGAACTTGACGGGCTAGCGGAAGGAAGAGCAGCCCACATTCCAGCCGCACCGACTACGGCGATAGGCACCGCGATCATGTACATCTCCCTCCAACCAAAACTGGCGCCGACATAACCGGCGATTGTTCGGCTTAGAAGAATGCCGCCAAGCAGACCCGACATGAGAGTGCCGACGGTCGAACCTCGCTTCTCTGCAGGTGACAAATGCGCGGCGAAGGGAATGATCTGCTGCGCAACGGTAGCGGTGAAGCCGACAAATACTGAGGCGGTCAGTATCGATGCGGTAGTCGACGCGAATGACAGAGCTAGCAATGCGATCGCTAGCGCAGCAAATTGACCAACGATAAGGCGCTTTCGCTCGACGATGTCACCGAGCGGCACCAGGAAAAACAAGCCACACGCATAGCCCAGCTGCGTTAAAGGAGACATCAAGGTGGCCGCACCTGGGATCTCACGGGCGATTATCCCCAGCATGGGCTGATTATAGTAGATGTTTGCAACCGCTGCACCGGTGGCCAACGCCATAGCAAATACAAGCGGCGTTGAAAGTCTCGGCGCAATGGCTGATTGACGGACATAAGTCATTTTCCACATCCTTCTTTGGAGATTGACCAAGGTTATCAGCCGAGCGGTCTTGTTCATCAACTAACGTTGCCGCACACTCGCTGAACGATTTTGAACGGAGTGAACTTATGGAATGGGGTGATGTACGAGTGTTTCTAGCCGTTGCGCGTAGCGGAACCCTTGGCGCTGCTGGACGGCTTTTGAGAATTAGCCACCCTACAGTAAGTCGACGATTGCAGGCGCTGGAGGAGGCAACTGGCCAGATCCTGTTTCAACGCACCAGTGATGGCTATGTGCTCACCGAGGACGGCGCAGCGGTTCTTACCATGGCTGAGCACATGGAGGAGGCCGCACTTGCCATGGAGCGCCGGTTGGCCGGAGACGTCCAGAAGCTTGAGGGAACGCTTCGTATTTCATCCCCGGACTGGTTTGGCGCATGGGTGCTTCCGCCCGTTATGGCAAAGTTCAGCAGAACGCATCCGGACGTAGATATTGAGGTTCTCACCGGAACGCGGCTATTCAGCTTGGCTCAACGCGAGGCGGATGTGGCGTTTCGTATCCAACCATTCGCGGAAGCGGATATCGTGCAACGGCGTTTGCTGGATATGCCTTATGGCGTTTACCATTCCATCGAGGAAGATACTCCTCGAAGCGGGAGCGGCGAAGGATTCAAGCTCGTAACGATGGACACATCTCTTGGCGCTTTTCCCGACATTGACTGGTTGAAGAGCAAGCTCCCAGCAGCGAAGGTCGCGCTCAAATCCAACAATCGAAATGTTCAAGCTCAAATGAGCTGCGCGGGGGTCGGCGTAGTCGTGCTGCCCCGGCCCGTGGGCGATCAACAAGCCCGCTTACGCAGGATAAACCTCGGTGGCGACCCCCCATCGCGAGAAATATGGATGGGTTATCACCGTGATGTCCGAAGGTCTGCAAGATTACGAGCTTTCGTTGATATGACCGTAAGCATTCTGGCGACGTAACCAGCGCGGCTATACACCATGTGAGACAATAGGGAAGACAGTCCTGATCGTTGCGCCGTAACTGCCAGCTGGAAGGGCTGTCTCACTCGGGCCGCCTCGCGCCTGCCACGTAATCGGTCTGCTGTGGCGTGATCACTCACTTGAACAATATTGCCGTTTAGTGGGCCAAACTTGAAGGCTCGGCCCCCAAAATCTGTCCTCCTCCATCATTCGCGTTGACCTTTATCACTGACAGCGTTTGTTAACGGACATGAAAACAGGTGTGGAGACGGCTGTGGGTGACGCACGCAATCGGTTGAGAAGCGAAAACTATCTTTTTGACTCTGATCGCATCGGCAATCTACTTGCTGCAGCCGTCGACTACACAGGCGGCAAAGTGGGATACCTGATTCCTTTGAAGGGGGAGCTATTGCTTCCAGGCATAGCGTTCCGGCACTGCGGGCAGCCAGCCACAGAACCGCTTCTTGCGGCAGAGTTGGCGCCCCACGAGATTTTCGCAATTAGCCGTGCGATGACAAAGTATCGCGCCGCGCTCGATTATGCGACGGCACACGCTGCAAAATCCGACACTCTAACAGTAGCAGACAACAGCACAAATTTTTGTATCGTCATGGCGACTTCAGGAACGATGTCGTTCGTGCTGTACGTCGAAGTACAGCCAGAGGACGAACGATTGCACGAGCATACCACTAAGGCTCTAAAACTGTTCGGCTTAGCCCTGTTGGAGGCACTGCGCTGTAGAGCAGACGGGAATCAAGACACGACCGCTGGTGCCCGGGAGTTATCGCTTTCACACCTTCACTCCGAGCTGGAGTCGAAGAACAAACTTGTTCAAAATCTAGACCCTTGTATCTTAAGTGGGCTCGCTGAGTCCGTAGCAATAGAAGTGAACGATCCGTTGTCGGCAGTGGTAGCTCACGCTAGTGCGGGGCTTGAATGGTTAAGCCAGGAGCCACCAAAAATCGACAAGGCGAGAAGTTCACTGAGGAAAATTGCAGCTTCGACTTTCGCCGCAGGTCGCGTGATCTCCGCTTACAGGTCGGTCGCAGATCCAAACCGCTTGGGCGTCCAAAATACCGAGCTAAACGAACTTGTTGGACGTGCCTTGGATTTGATCGGCCCGGAGATGCGAGCAAACAACGTTACATGCCAATGTGACTTCTCAGGCGAAAGCGTGGTGTGTGTTGAGGCACCTCAGATCGAACAAGCGATAGTTAATCTGGCCAGTGTCGCCATCAGCGAAATGAAAAACACAGAAGGGCCGCGCGAGCTACGATTATCCGCGGTCCGGCAGGGTACCCACGTTCAGTTGTCGCTGTCCGACACCAGCTTAGGAATTCAGCCAGATGCTCAGGATGCGATCTTCGATCCGACATATACTGCAAAGGACGGAGGCCGTGGGATTAAGCTTGCGATCGCCCGTACGATTGCCCAGCTCCACGGCGGTAGTCTAGATATAGCACGCTCTGACGCTGCAGGGACAACAATGTTCTTGAGGCTCCCGGTAGCTCGTTAACTTGACGTCGTAACGTTCGTCTGACCTGGTGCACAATCTTGCCGTTTGCGCTTGCGCAATGTCCTTGGTGTTGTCCCCAGCTTCCTGCGGAACAAGCGGCACATATGGGGTTGGTCGGCGAAGCCGCACTCAATAGCGATGTCACTAATGGATAGGTCGGAGTGCAGCAAGTGAGCAGTAGCCTTCTCGATACGACGATCGATAATGTATTGGTGGGGCGTGGCACCGAACGCCGATTTGAAAACCGACGCGAAGTAACTAGGGCTCAAACGAGCAATATTGGCAAGCTCCGTAATCCGGATTGCAATCGAGAGGTTATTGTCGATGAAGTCAATTACCCCACGAACCTGCCAGGGCGCGAGCCTTCCACTGATACTGGCAGGTGCCTCCGGCAGCTCGACATGAGCGCTCCCGTTTACATCGGTTGTCGCAGCACTATAACTATCGGCTTCTAGATTTACGTACAAAACACCGCCTCACCGCGTCCATTAGAGCCACGAATCTGCTTTGTTTGATCGCTGATTTCGACTGAACGTGAGTTTGTTTGGTATGTACCTTCGTATGAGTTGCGTTGAAGTTGATGTTCGCCCACTCAGCGCGTTGCACCCGCAGCATAGGCAATAGAGGCGATTCAGCTGGGATTCCCTCAAAATCTTGCACAGACGCGGGCCCAGCAGGTTTCATCAGTCGAATCAAAAGCCCAGTGGATCGCTGACGAGAAGGTGGACATCGACTACGTCTCCGCTTCGGATATCGCCTTGCAGATCGTTCAAGACAATCAAGGCAGTTGCGGTCGCTAGTGCGGTTAAGCTAGCGGAACCACGGTCCGGCAACGGTCGTGCAGTAGTTTGGCCTGTCTTCTCATCGACTACCAGCGTCGCAGGAAGGCACTGGGTGCGCCCAAAGGGCTTCGGATAATCACAACTTATAGGAAGTCTAAGGCTTTTTCGCTGACCGCTACGATCACCACTGATACGCCGTAGGATAGGGCGCCCGAACAGCGTAAATCCCGCCATCGCAGAAATTGGATTTCCTGGCAAAATGAGGATCGGGCAGTCGTCAACATCGCCGAATCCGATGGGCTTCCCGGGTCTCATGTTAAGCTTCCAAAACTCAACGCGGCCACGCTGCGAGACAGCTTCGGTCAGGAAATCGGCAAATCCGGCAGATGCGCCCCCGGATGAAATCAACAGATCATGCTCAGCGGCGGCACCGACAAGCACAGAGAGGACTGTGTCAAGATTGTCGGGAACAATGCCAAGGTCAGTAACCTCTGCGCCCATTGCTCTCGCCATAATGGAAAGCATTGGCCGGTTGGTATCGTACACTTGGCCCACGGAGGTTAGATTTGGCGCATCACAGAGCTCGTTCCCGGTCGATAGGAGCCCGACCTTTGCCCGAGCATGCACTTTGATCGTGCGAATACCGAGCCCGGTTAACATAGCCACATGACCCGCAGTAACCACCTCACCTGCGCTCAGCACCTTGGCTCCTACAGGGATATCGCCGCCGACCCGGCGAACGTGAGGTTTGCTACCCATTGGAACAAACAGGTGAACCTCGTTTCCTGCTGTTCGGGTATTTTCCTGCATCACGACCCTGTCAGCGCCAGATGGAAGCATCGCACCGGTCGTGATCCGAGCAGCCTCGCCTCTCGAAATGGCAATCCGGCCAGTTTGACCTGCAGGAATGACATGCTTGACTTTCAGCATCGCAGTTCCATCCGGAGATACATCTTCCGAACAAACGGCAAAACCGTCCATTGCAGCGCTATCGAACTGTGGGAACGTGATCGGCGAAAATACGTCCTCGGCAACAACACGCCCTTGTGAATGACTTACCTCGGTATTGGCTATTGTTGTTGATGACCCGATGTAGCTGGAAATCAGTTCAAGAGCTTCTATAACGGTCTTCGGTGCTGGTCCGTCGGCACTCATATGCTCCGCTCCTTCGCGATTATCGACTTCCCGGTGGGTGGGGCAAACACTCCGCGCCGCGGACGATAACGCGTAGCCCGGTTCGCTTCGTCACACCCCTAGTCTCGATGCAGGGATAGCAGATAGCACTGAAGGAGTGGGCGTTGCACTACATCCAGTCATAGGTAAGCCCCGGCGAATGATACATGACAGTCGGCGTCCTTCAAGACCGCAGTTTCTCTCAATCGCCAACGATTCCCCCCGAGCAGATTTTTCTGGCCATTGGCCCATCACCCGAACAGCTTGAAGACGCCGGTGGGGCTTTCAGCCTGTGCGCGGAAATTCGATGCTTTCTATACTGAGGCACGGGCCAGTTTGACACCGGCATCTGGTTCACAAATCGAGGAAATCAGTCCTCGAAGATCTTGAGACCTCTCCCTGATATAAAATGAGTCTTCCGATCGTTTCGTCGCCACGTGGCTGGCGGCACTCCTTTCGCTTCACCGAAGGATCTCGTGAAGTGAGCGTGATCGGCAAACCCACACGCTGCCGCTATTTCTTTGATAGAAAGGGAGGTGTTTCGGAGCAGATCGACAGCACGCTCGATACGACGTTGGCTTAGCCATTTATACGGTGATGAGCCCGTAGAGACTTTGAATGCCCTGGAGAAGTAGGACAAGGAAAGACCAGTCTCTCGAGCCACATCGGAGAGCGCGATATTGCCATCCAAGTTAGCGTCCAGCATCGCCGTGGCCTTGCTTAACTGGTAAGGCGTCAAACCACCCTTTACCATTCCGGCTAATGGCTTAGCCCCGCCGTAAGTGGACGCAATGTGAATTATCAACCCGGCGCCGACGTAGTCTAGAAGCAATTGATTGGTTTCGTATGGTCCATCAAAAACGGGCAGAATTGCGCTGGTAATGCCTTTTACAACAGAGTCGCTGATGTCGGCACCCGGCTCAATTTTGAAGTAACCGACGCTCTTCGTGCCGATGTCTTCCTCCAGAGTGTTTAGCGCTGCTCTCGATATGTGGAAGTTGACGCAGTCGAATGGCGACGAAAGATCTGCCCTCCAAGCTTGAGAGTAATCGTAAAGAGTAAAATTTCCTTCTTTGCTTCCGGTGAAATCAAGCTGCTTTCGCTCAAGCCAAAGTCGACCCTGATAGTCGCGTAGTTGCACCGCGAGCATAAACGCGTCTTCCTGCACATGGTCATCAGACAGACCGTGTCCAGCCGTCGTGCGTGTAAACCTTGAGGCGGAAAGCAAACCACCACGGAGGTGAGATGACGACACTTGTGGGACACCCACCGTGCGGAGGTATTCCATATTACGATTGTCAGCAGCGACGTGTTTAGGCAACGACCTTTCTCCGTACCAAACGAAATGCTCGATGTAGCCTACTATCACGCTGTCGGCAAAAACCACAAAATCTTTGCGCCCAGACCGCGCCCAATTCCCACACGTAACAGTCAAATGTTGTGATGGTAGGAGTCGTTCTTCTCAATTCTGAAGCCTCCTCGAACCTGAGCGATTGGGAAAGGTTGGCCGCTGAGAATTCTAATGTGAAACTAGACACTTTAAGCGGCTCATCACCCGCAGCTTCGTTAAGGCTGACGCCTGCAAAGAACGAGAAGACAGACGGTTTCATGCACTTCAAAGTTGACATATTTACCGGCGGCGCAATTCCAAATCAAAGTCCGAATAGCCAAACGGACGTAAGACGACCACCGTACACGCAATCCAAGAAATCGACAATCCACCACGAAACATCGCGTTAAGATCGTCGGCGTTGAACAAGGCAAGCGATTGCTGATCTTTAAAGGAGCCGAGACTATGCTCGAAGAAACCAACCGCTCATTCTCCCGTCGCCAGGCGCTCGTAGGTGGCGCAGTAGCTACTGTTGCTGTTGCCGCGAATTCAGCTTCTGCAGCGGAGAAGAAGCATGCTTCCCCCACCAACGCATCTGAAGCACGCATGCAGGGTGGAGCTTTTGTGCGCACCAAAGACGGCGTGGAAATCTTTTACAAGGACTGGGGCCCCAAGGATGCACAGCCGATCCACTTCCATCACGGCTGGCCGCTGTCGTCCGACGACTGGGACAACCAGATGCTCTTCTTTCTCAGCAAGGGATACCGCGTTGTAGCTCACGATCGTCGTGGCCATGGCCGCTCGACGCAGGTTAGCTACGGCAACGATATGGACCACTACGCGTCTGACGCGTCGGCCGTTGTCGAACACCTCGATCTGCGGAATGCTATCCATATCGGCCATTCTACCGGCGGCGGCGAAGTCGCCCGCTATGTAGCCCGGTTCGGCCAGCCTCAAGAACGTGTCGCCAAGGCGATCCTGGTAAGCGCGGTACCTCCTCTGATGCTGAAGACGCCGAGCAACCCCGAAGGCACGCCGATGGAAGTCTTCGACGGTTTCCGGGAGGCGCTGGCTGCCAACCGAGCGCAGTTCTACATCGATGTTCCCGCAGGCCCGTTTTATGGGTTCAACCGCCCAGGCGCCAAGATTTCTCAGGGCATCATCAATAATTGGTGGAGACAGGGGATGATGGGCAGCGCACAGGCACAGTACGAAGGCATCAAGGCATTTTCCGAGACGGATCAGACCGATGACCTCAAGGCAATCCGCGTTCCCACGCTTGTCACGCAGGGCAGCGATGACCAGGTAGTGCCCTACAAGGACGCCAGCATCCTTCAGCACGAGCTGATCAAGGGCAGCGTACTGAAGATCTACGACGGCTACCCGCACGGCATGCTGACGGTCCATCCGGACGTAATCAACCCGGATCTCCTTGCGTTCATCAAAGGCTGATGACACGCGTCGTCCCACTCGGTGGACGACTCATGCGGCATCCCCGGGTGCCGCACTCACTCCACTATCAGGTCGCGGCCTTTCGGCAGTGGATCATTTGAAACGCTCCGTGTACGAAAATCGGAAAATCTCGCATGAGCATGCAAACGGACGGCTCCCACGAAAAATCGACCGCGCTCATAGAGACTCGGAGCCTCAGTCGCAAAGTTGGGGATCGAACTCTTGTCGACAACGTCTCTGTGTCGATTGCCCAAGGAGAGATCCTGGCGATCACAGGCCCGAGTGGTGCGGGAAAATCCTCATTTTTACGGCTGACCAATCGGCTCGACGAACCTTCATCGGGATTAGTTCTGGTTTGTGGACAGGATTATACGGAGATTGGACCATCAGTACTCCGCAAGCGTGTCGGCATGGTCATGCAAGCGGCCAACTTGTTTCCGGGCTCGGTAAAGCAGAACCTGCTTTTTGGTCCAACGCAGCACCGAGAAACGGTCACTGACGGTCAAATCGATGCATTGCTAAGCCAAGTCGGATTGACCGGCTACGAAAATCACGACGTTACAACCTTATCGGGAGGTGAAGCTCAGCGAGTGTCCTTCGCGAGAACGCTGGCGAATATGCCCGACGTCCTCCTTCTGGATGAACCGACATCGGCACTGGATGAGGATACGGCACGGGGTATCGAACGTTTGGTTGTGGATATCGCAGCCGAGCGGAAAATGGCGTGTTTGATCGTCACACACAATGTGGCTCAGGCTGCGAGGATCGCGCCTCGAACTATGTACTTGGTGAACGGTAAGGTGACAGCGCTCGGCCCAACGAAGGAGGTGTTGGATGCTTACGAACCTCATTGACCCCGAAGTCATCACCGTCACGATTCAAGCGGCGTTTGCAGCGGCACTCGCCCTTGGCGTGGTGTTGATCTGTCGACGGTTCAGCGTTGATGTTTTGGCTGAAACGCGTATCTCATTGCTTCGTGGCCTGGTTCAAATGTGCATTGTGGGCCTGTTGCTTGCGGTTTTGCTAAAGGGCAGCCTGATGATTGGGGTGCTGATCCTTCTTGCGATGGTGGTAGCGGCGGCGGTTACCGCATCGAGGCGTTTCACCGATATTCCATATGCTTTCGAAGTATCGCTTTATTCCATTGGCGCGGGCGGCGGATCCGCTATTGCGTTCATGCTGGTGTCGAAAAGCCTTGATGCCAACATCTCGGTTCTTGTTCCTGTCGGGAGTATGATAATCGCTAACAGTATGAATGCGTGCGCACAGGCAATGGAACGCTTCCGTGCGGATGTCTACAGCCATCAAGGACAAATTGAGGCGGCGCTTTGCCTTGGCGCGGAGCCCTCGGTCAGTGCGGCGCCCTACATTCAAACTGCGGTTTATGCTAGTTTGCTTCCCCGGCTTGATATGCTCAAATCGCTTGGCTTAGTTTGGATCCCTGGCGTTATGGCAGGGATGATGGTCTCAGGATCCAGTCCACTATACGCTGGAATTTATCAGTTCCTGATCGTTGTGATGATCCTGATAGCCTCGGGAATTTCGGGAATGGGCGTTATAACACTCATGCAACGTCGCACCTTCTCCAGCTATGGCCAACTTCAGCTCCGGCCATCTAGATCGACGGCTTCTGGAACAAAAGCCTCCTAAAAACGCAGCGAACGGGGCAGCTAGCAAACACCGGACTTCCCCGCACCTATACAAAGGTCCATGCCCGCGAGCCCTTGGTTCAGTCGAGTTTCGAGGAAAAACAAAGCAAAATCAGCGAAATTATTAAACTGCTGAGGTAATCGCTTTGAACGCTCATTCCCAAATAAGCATCTGCAAATCCGCCGCTCCAACGGCCTTGCCAGAGACTCTCTCGGACAAGCTGAAATTTCTCCATCCAAGCTCGCCAAACCGAAACCGCGGCACACTGGCTCCTTGGCAAATCCGTCGGGTGGTTGATTTTATAGACGACAACCTCTCGACAACGATTAGAATCGATGAACTCGCCAATCTTGTTCGCCTGAGCTCAAGCTATTTCGCCACTGCATTCAAAGCGGTGTTTGGTCAGGCGCCCCATCAGTACATTATCGCTCGTCGCGTGGATCACGCCAGGCATCTGTTGCTTACCACCAGCCTCCCGCTCTGCGAAATTGCGATCGACTGCGGCCTTGTCGATCAGGCTCATCTTTGCACGCTGTTTCGCAAGAGGCTCGGTATGACACCCAGCTCGCTGCGGAGGGCCGCCGCCTGACTGCCAGTTTCTATCGGCCCTGCCGACAAGTGAAATGACCTAGCGAGAGTGCTCCAGCCAGAGCGGCTAGAGAGCACGAGTCTTCCCCTCTTTCCCGATCGGAGTGTTAAGATGCCCAAGGAAAGCCACACGCCATTGTGGTTCATGTTTACAGTCCCGGTGGCACTCGCCGCAGTTTTTCTTCTGGACGTCGCAGGACCGTTCGATCCTGTAGTAAGTGTATTGTATCTGCCGCTGATCGTTCTGTCGACGAGAGCCTTTTCTCGATTAGGCGTCACTTACATCGGAATAGCTTGCACAGTTCTGACATGCGCGAGCTTCTTGCTCGCGAATGTAGAAGGATTTGATTTTGTCACGGTGAGCCAGTTTGCGTCGATTGTTTTCTCAATTGCATTAACAACGCTCCTGGCTGTAGGCCTCATGCGCCGCCTTTCGCAGTCCTTAACAAGCTAAAGCCCGTCTCCCTGTCGTTATAGACGGCAGCGGCAAATTCTTCCGTAGGCTCGCCGACGACCCCTCTGAACGCGAGAAGACATCCATGACGTTGGCCGGGCGCGTTATCCCGCGCTCGGCAACTTCTGTGGCTGGCGCGTAAGGCCTAAGGTGCCTCAAATGGGAGTTACGATGGTGGAGGAGTATCGAGCCCAGACTTCGATGACAGTGATTCCAGCCAGACGCGCACGGCGCGTCAGCATGGCGACGAAGATTGTTCGAGCTCAGTAGTTCAGTAGCCGGTTGAGGCTCCTGTTTCTGCCGCTGGACCGAAGTTTACCCAGCCCTTCTCCAAGGCAATGGTGCCACACCGGTGTTTCCGCGCCATCGAGATCGCCTGGTCAGCGACAACCGCCAGCGTCTCGCGCACCAACTGAGGTGACGCATCGACTGCGAGGTCAAGTTTCACGAGAGCGTGTTCCAAAAGTGCCGTAGCTCCGAGCGACGTCGGATCGCTGCGGTTCTCGGCTGCAGCGATCCCAATCCAGTTCGGGTTGAGGTCGATGCCAAGGCATCCGCAAGGAAGCGCCTCAACAGGTCTTCGGCGCTGTGGATGGTTCGGAAGATCATTGTAGTCCACGGTCATGTGCAGTCTCTTCCCATCAAGCTTGAAGGTGAGATTGATCTTTTTATCAGCTGCAAGTTCAGACGCCTGACGCAACACTTCTCCGGTGTTTCCTGTCATGGCGGGTAGTTCCAACCGGATTTCCCGGCCATAGATCCTCAGGAGGCAGGTTCTAGCGTCCGGCGTTAAGCGAAAATGACGATTGCCGAGCTGGGTGCTATCGCCTCGGAAGCAGAGCGGACGCAGTCGCATCTCACGCCATTCGGCGCTGGTGATCAGTCCTTTGCGGCGGCGCTCCAACCCTGCTCGGGACCCGAACACCATCTTGCCGTCGGATCGAAGTTTACGTTTGATCCATTCCTTCGAGCGTCGCGCAGTGCAGCAGCCAAGCGTCGACGATACCACCCAAGAAACGGCTCTTCACCAGATCGCGCAAATCTTTCTTCTTCAGCTTCGAACCGTCGGCAGCCACCGCGTTGGCATACGCTGTACGGACCGCCGCAGAATAAACTCGGCGTAGCTCGATGAGATACATACGGTCATCGCTCGAGCGTCGATATGGAATGGAGATGGTCTGCAAAGGAAGGCATCAGGCGGCACTTCCTTAATGAGACTTCGAAAATCGGCAGGCCGTCAAAGGCCCATTCGGCAACCCCAGGGCGAAGTCGCCAGTTACGTCGAACCGTTGGCCAGTTCCAGTTCCACACTAAAATCCGGATACCGGATCTTTCTGCTTGAGCTTCGAACCGTAAGCAGCCAACGCGTCGGCACGCAACTCGCGCTGATACAGCCCTTTTCGTCTGGCGCACTGATATGGAATCGAGAAAGTCGCCAAGGAAAGACATTGGGGACGCTTGCTTCACGAGACTTCGAATATCGGCAGACAGTCAGGGGTTTGCCCTGCAACCCCGACGCGACGTCACAGCTTGCGTGGCACAGTGGGCAAGCCGTTCCACCGGCGGCCAAGTACGCATCTGGGGCATCAAGCGAGGTGTTGCCGATGGTGGAACCCTACCCGTTAGAGCCCGCCAACCTGGTTTCCGGCAAGCCGAGCCCGCGCGTTCACCCGAGCGCATCGGTGTAGGCGGTACGGAGCACTACGACTGCTGACGCTGCAGCCTAAGCGATATGCACTGTCGTGGTCGTGGGAAGAGACTGGCAATGCAGATAACGCTAGTTTGTCCGGCAGAGATCGTCTTCAGATTTCCGATTGACGCCAGTTAGTTGCAGGAACCCCGTTCGGATAGCAACGGGGTTCCTGCCAATCGTATCAAGATGCGGCGAATGGAACGGCGACGAAAGTCTTCTTTCCGTCCCGCTCGATCTGCAGGAGGACCGATTTCCGGCCACTCTTCGCGACCTCGCCGACGGCTTCCTTCACCTCGTCAGCGCTGTTGACCGACTTGGAATTGATAGAAAGAATGATGTCACCGGTCTGAATGCCAGCATCTGCCGCAGGCTTGTCTGGATTGACGCTGGCGACAGCAACCCCTTTCGCATCCGCCGGAAGATTAAGGCGCTCGCGAATATCAGGCGTGAGGTTAGCAAGACCGACACCGATGCTCGGCTGGCTCGGGTCACTCTTCTCAGCCGCGACCTGTTTGGCCTCTCCCTCGTTGCCGCCGATCACAACTTTCAAGTCGACGGATTTTCCATCCCGCCAGACGGTCAGTGTCTCTTTGTCGCTCGGGGACATGTCAGCTACGAACCGAGATAGGTCTTTGGGCGTGCGCACCGACTTGTCACCGATCGCGGTAACGATATCTCCCGACTTCAGCCCAGCACGGGCGGCCGGTGTGCCGGAGCTTACATCAGCGATCAATGCCCCCTCGGGCTTTTCCAGACCTACGGCATCCGCGATCTCCTTCGTGACAGGCTGAATCTGTACGCCGATGTAACCGTGATCAATCGTACCGCTCTTCTCCAACTTCGCGACAATTACTTTCGCTTCATCCGATGGAATGGCAAAGCCAACGCCGACGCTACCGCCGTTGGGTGAATAAATTGCGGTGTTGATCCCAACGACCTTCCCTTCCAAGTTCACCAGTGGACCACCTGAGTTGCCGTGGTTAATCGGTGCATCGATCTGGATGAAGTCGTCATACGGGCCACTATGAAGGTCACGACCGCGAGCCGATACGATTCCAGCCGTCACGGTTGTGCCAATCCCAAATGGATTACCAATCGCGACAATCGGATCACCCAACTTTAACTTGTCGGAATCACCCCACTCTACGATCGGCAACTTTCTTGGTGAATCAACTTTGAGCACGGCGAGATCAGACTTTGGGTCCGCACCGAGAAGCTTGGCTGGAAATTCAGTCCCGTCGTCTAGAGCAACTTTTATACTCGTCGCCTTGTCAATCACGTGATTGTTCGTGACGATTATCCCGTCAGAGTTGATTATGAAGCCGGAGCCAAGCGCCATCGCCTTCCGACCCTTCTGCTCTTGCTGCTGGTGAGGTAGCGGAATGCCCTGTTCCTGGAAGAACCGGCGGAATTGCTCATCCATTGGCGAACCACCTTGAGTGTCGCCATCGTCGGCTTTCATAGTTGAAGTGATTGTGACGACAGCGGGCTTATCCGCCTCGACCACAGCAGCCACGGTGCCCGTAGTGCCATTTTGCTCCTGCTGTGCAGCGAAGGCTTTCGAAGTCATCTCCTCCGACGTCATCGCAGCTGCACCGAGAATGATGGCGACACCGAGGAGGGCCGACGCTTTATGCTTAGCAAGAATTGTGATCATGAAGTTTCTCCTAGAGAGTTGTTGTCGTTCATGAACGTCAGGTTAGTTTGACGTTTGTGACATTGGATTTGAGTGCTCGGAGTGGGGTGGGTGAGCGGTCTTGCGACGCGACTAGAGAGATCTTGATATCTCGAATAGAAACCACACGCGCCGTTCTGTTTCATCGATCCAGTTCTCGATAATGCTGGTCGATGCATAGTCATTGTGCTCTGACGTCGTCTCATGTAGCTGACGAAGAGTGATGGCGAGCTGCTTGTTATCTTCGCGAAGCTCAGCGAGCATGTCATCGGGCGTCACGAAACTTGCATCGTTATCAGCAATTCGCTGAAGGCGTGCCGCATGCCCAATCGAGCGGAGCGTCGTACCGCCGACCTTGCGAGCCCGTTCGGCGATAACATCAGTCATTGCAAACAGCTGATCGCCGTGCTCGTCAAGCAGCAGGTGATAGTCGCGAAAGTTAGGACCGGACATGTGCCAGTGGAAATTCTTAGTCTTGAGATAAAGTGCGAACACATCTGCAAGAAGTGCAGTCAGTGATGCGGCAATCTCCTTGGTAGCGATTGCACCGAGATCGGTTGGCGTTGCTAGTGGTGACTGACGGCGCGAGATGAGTGATTGGCTGGTCATGATGTTCTCTCCATTAAGAGGCGAAGATCCAAAATGTTGGACGCATGACCAAGCTAGGCGAACTATTGTCCGTTCGACATTCCCAACAGGTATTGAAGAACCTAAACTGTAGTATGGTATCTAGCGACGGTTAGGTGACGTCGGTGCATCGCCGTCATCAGACGAGATTAGCTCGATAGCTTATGTGGCACGCATCGAGCACGGCACGCGTTGGTCATGCGTGGGACAAACGCAAATTCATATGGGACTGGGTGCACACCCAATCCCATCTCCGTGTCTATACGAAAGCTCTTACTGCCATCCGCCATTTGGCAGCCTACCGTGATACGGCGTGTCGCGGCATTCTCCCCATGGACCGAGCCAATAACCAGCAGGACATGACGCAGGCACAACCGGCGGATACTCGTAGTAGGGCTCCGGCGAGACGTAGACAGGGGCCGGAGGCGGCGATGGTCGCAAAATGGCGGCGCCGATAGCGGCTCCTGAAGCCAGTCCGAGACCGTAAAGCCCTGCGCCGCGCCACCCCCGCCAGTGATCGATAAACAACGCTGCTGGCCCTGATTCCCCCTGAAGAGATCCCTCCAAAACAGAGACCTCAAACGTCAGCGTCGTACCTTCCAGTTCGGGGTGTTTAAGTGTCACGACGGCGTCTGACGGTTCCTTGCCAGGTCCTAAAACCGAGATCGTGGCGTTAGGAGGATCATCATCGAAATTATCTGGTCCCTGTCCCCATTGCTCGATGAGGTCTCCGGTTGCGAGGTGTCCTGCCGCTTTCTGCGGACGTTCAGAAAACACAATCGCGCTAGCCGCGACACCAGTGAGAACGAGTTTGTCGCCGTCGAGCTTTGCACTGTTAGCATTTATAACGACCAAAGAGGCTGACGTCTCTGGTTTGCTTACCTGGCCGACCGTCTTCAAACTCTGGGATCCATTGGCTCGACTATTTGTCTCGGCCAACGCATAAGGGACATAAGCGCAGCTGGCTATTGCAGCTAAACAAGCAAGGTAAGATTTTTGCATCGAATTCATCCGGATTTTTGGGGCCTTAAAGGTTTGGAAGTTTTCAAGAGTTTACTTCGCAACCATCGTTTTCACTGACACTGTTAGCGTCGAGGCGCTCGCGTCTTCAGGGCAAGGCCGAAGGCCAAGAAACCCCACCCCTGAAAGACAAGGTCGACAGCCAAGACCATTCCGAGCAGCCACAGCCCTACTGACGGCCATGTGACGAGTACGAGCAAACCGACAACGATCGTTACAACTGCTGACGCAGCAATCCATGCCCAGCCACGGTGAGAACGATGCCGAATCGCTGAAATCAGCCTAACTACACCTGCGGCGACCAGTAGAGCGCCCAAGACAAGGGCAATGTTTAAAGCCGACAGAATAGGATCGTAGATCAGCACTAAACTAGCCAGGCCATAAAACAAGCCACCCGCTATGCTCAGCATTTTGCGCTTCCAACCTCGTTCTGAGAAGGCGTGTGTTAATTGAAAGATGGCGCCGACCAACATCATCGCCCCAACATACAGAACGGTCACTATAGTCGACGCGACCAAGTGCGCACTCGCGATGAATCCGACAACGATTAGACCAATTCCTAGCGCGACGAACCATGCCCAGCTCGCTCTAACACGCTCGAGAGCGCTGAGAGACGTGGCGTCTATATTCAATGTGGTCATAAATTGCTCCTCTAGGCTGGGTTCAAGACTGGATAAATAGCCGCTTCGTGGACTTCAGGTTTCTCTGCTGCATCAAACCGCAGACGATCTATGGATTGCGCTCTAGCGGCTGGCCCGGAGGAATTTGTTCGTCATCGCCTCGTACGAACAGCGGTGCAAACACTCCCGCGAGTAGAACTATCATTATGGCGATAGGAACAATTCGCGCCATTCAACGTCTCCAAGGTGATCGGTCAATCCAAACCCTAAAGTGAGGGCTCTTCTGGATTGGCAATGAACGGTTCGCTGACGGAGGGCGCCGTTTTACCACGGGAGGCCAGCCGCCTGCCCTTTTTGGCCAACTCCTGGTTTTCCGAGCTACGGCTTAGTTCGATTACGTGCGACTGCATCTCATCCAGCTTCTTCCACTGGCGGGAAATCAAATGGTCGACCTTCTCGTGGAGCCGCCGAATTTCCAGCTCGGCCTTCAAGTTGACCTGGTAGTCGTTAGTAGCCCGCAAGCGGTCCTTGGCCTCCTGACGCCTCTGGCTCATCATGATCACCGGCGCCTGGAATGCAGCTATAGTTGACAGCACGAGGTTTAGTAGGACGAACGGATAGGCATCGAAGGCTTCATGTGTGCCGAGTAAGACGTTTGTTATCATCCAGATTGCGAGGAAACTTCCAAAGAAAATAATGAACGACCAACTTCCCCCGACCCTGGCGACCCAATCGGCAACCCGACCTCCAAAGTCCTGACTGTCGTCGTACTCCAGCTCCGTATTCTCAGCGAGCGTTTCTCTAGTCGCAATACTCTCAGCAACCTCGGATTCAAGCGTGGTCAGCTCACCTTTGTCCTCTCTCAAGACGTCGATCACATACTGCCGACGCAAATCCTCGATGCTGGCCTTATCGATGTAATCATTTGGCTTTAGAGACGGGTATTCACGAAGAAGGTAGTCTGCGAGGCCAGGCTTGAGATCGCGAACTCGGCATGCCTGCTCCGGCTCTAGCGGCAGCCCCGAAATCGCATCAACACGTAGAGTGTCAGCGGAGTCTCTGACAGATGAACCGCCGCACAGCTGTGACACAGCACCAATTGGAGGTTTTGAGTTACGCGGCATCTTATCGACCAATTTTTAGCTCGTTATCGTTCAGTACACGCCAACTTCGAGCGAAGCGTCGCGCTAGCAGGAAGGGCGTGCCACTGATGAAGTGCACGCCCTTATAATTCTACTTTGATGCCCGGAGCGTTAGTGCGGAAATTCCAGCCGCGACGTTGAAGCCCTCTTCGGCCTGCACTGAAACCGGCTGCAGCGAGACGGTACCATTTTCGCCGCCTACAAGCACTTTTGCGCCAAGGCCAAGACCAACGGCAGCATCAGCGCTGACACCGGCATACGTTCCGGCAAGTGCATCCTTGTTGCGGTCTGCCGGTGCAAACACCAACCAAGCCATCTTCTCTTTGCTGATCTCGCCAATATCGAGACCAAACTCAGTGATCTTGCCCTTGTAGCTTTCCTTGGCGCCACCGTCCGTCGGCGTGAAATCACAAGTCACTTCTTGCTGTGAACCAATGATTACACCGATGCCAGCAGAAACATCGCAATCGAGGCGTCCCACCTCAGCGTGAGGGGCGGCAAATGCGGTGCTAGCTCCGACAACAGAGATGACCGCCATGGCGGCAGACGCGATGAGAAGAGTCCGCATACTATTTCCTTTCAGTTTTCGGATCTTGAAATGTTTGGCGATCCCATTGAAAGGAGCGCGATGAGCGGAAGGCGCTTGCAATGGGAGACCTGCAAGCGCCGACCAAAGAGATCGAGAGTCCTTAGTTCAGTTCCACCGAACTAAGATCGCACCTTTTAGCGGGTCCAGAACGTTACAGTGCCGTCGGCTGCCTGCTGAGCGTTGACGACGTCCTTCAGGTTTACGCCTTTAGCTTCGAGCTTTGCGGCAAGCGGCTTGTTAGAACGGATGGCGGCCTGAATGTGCTCGACAGCTTCGGCGGAGCGAGGAATAGTCGTATCCTCTGCGTCCGAACCGACCTTCTGGTTCTGGTAGTCGCCGATCTGCTTGACGTCGAAGCCCTTGTCGAACGTGGTCAGGGTCTTTTCCAGCTCGGGACCCCAGTTCATAGCTGCGCTATCAGCGTAGCTGATGCCAGCGAAGGAGAGCGATGCGATAGCGGCGGCGACTGCAATTTTCGATACGCGGTTCATGATTTCAATCCTCTTTGCTTTGCGTTGCTCAACGGGCAACTTGTGTCCTGATTTTTCGGTCGGTACCGCTTTGTCTGCGGTGAGAGGAAACTATGATCTTTGGGCATGCGACGAAATCATACTCAGGTGTTTTGGGGCCTAGACTAAAGTTTGCCTTTACCCGCTCGCCTAAGGAAATTCACCGGGCCGCGGTGCATTGTAAGCAGCAGAGGCGATTGAATACATTGATTTATCGGGAATCTGGAATGGGGTCGGCAATAGCCGATGAGCTACCTTTAAAACGGTTTTGGAGAAATCAAAAGCGGCGGGCAATTCCCCGCCGCTGAACATGATTTAGGGACTATCCGGATTATCGTTTGGAATGCCTCAAGAGCCTTTAGTCCGACTAGAAGCGTTACGACGTTCGCAGTCTGTGGCAATGGCACCGCTTACGCGAACGCAACCAAGGCCGATGGTTCGCCGCGCAGGGAAATGGATAACACAAATCAGTCAAAGCGCGTGTTATCGGCGATGGGGCCTACGACACTTGGACCGCTCAATGTGCCACCAGAATTGGAATTTCGAAGCGCAAGGTCCGCCCGGACGGGAGAATGACTTTCGGTAGCCGCGCTGAGCTTGAGCGGCGTCGAAAAGGATTACTTTTCTCCGAGGAATGGCGCCGTAGACGCTCCCATCCCTTTGTCGGCTATGGCGACCGAGGGAAACGCGTGGTAATCAAAATGTTCATCTCATCGATGAGACGACGGTCCTCGTTAGAATTGCGAGGAAGGAAAGTGGAGAAAGGTTCGGGAAGACAGTCACTCGTAGAACTTTGCTGCGCCTGCCGCGTATGAAGGGTATCGAGGGGCGATCATGCGTCAACTGGCTGAGATCTGCGTCCGCAACGATGAAAGGCACCGAATTAACGTCAGCTATGCCATTGATGATACGCACATCAGCATCAATTTCGGTCCCCAGGCTTTGCCAAACCAGCCGCAGCGTCGAAGGCGAATTCGACCTATCGCCGGGCGAAGCTGGGCGTTGACCTCTGTCCGAGCTGGATCGGCATCGCGGTCGCCGAGAGCCTGGTCGATCCGTCCCGCCTAGACGGGACGTCCCTTCTCGAGCACGCACTGGTCAAGCTTGACCTGCCAATCGATGCATCTCCCGAGCTCGTGCGCGAGACGCTCGCGGCAGTGTCGGATCGAGCAATCCGCATGGCACGAAAGCACCGCTGCTGAACGATCGGCTTGGAGAAAGGGCTCGGTAGGCTGCGCTCCAGCGGCAACAACCGGGCTCCAGATGTTGACCCGGCGACCGAGACTTGCCGGGATCCAGGTTGTTGAGGTCTTGGGAGGATATCCATCTGCCATCGGCAAATTTGCGTTCGAGGTACCAGATGCGTGCGCCGCCGCATGCGAAATTGCCAGGCGCGGAACAGCGCGACTGGCCAAAGCAAAGGATGTCTCTCCGGTCTATGAGGAAGGATGCGTTTCCCGTCCATGGAAGAATGGAAAGTTGCCCGCCGAGCTCAAGTCGTGGCAGGATGTCCATCGGTCAATTGAAGCGGCGAATTGGCTACCGCCGCCCGCATCCCGCTCGGCGCAAGGCCGGGGGGTACCTATGCCCCGACGCTCGCGTCACACGGACATTCGGGCGTCCGCCCTCCTCAGACGTCGTGGATCGGGATTGTGGTCCCAGCCGACGTTATCATAGAAGGCGGACGCAGTAGTCCGGAATTTTTTCACGTGGACGTGTTTCCGAGCGGCGCAGGTCCACATGAAAATCCCGGTAGCCGGTCTTACCACCCGAATCCTGGCCCGAACGGACCGTCGAAATTGTCGAAATACGGTCCCCATCGAGACCAATCCCAATCAGCATCCGCGTAGGTTTGAGCAGCTAGCAGATTACGGTTTGCAATGCGTTCCTGTTGCTGGGCCATTCGATATTTGCTGTAGGCCTGTTGCGTGCCAACATACAGGCAATTGCAGTTTGATGGATCCGCGTAGACATAGTTCACAGTCTTGCCGCGTGTGCGAGTGAGGAACTTATTTGGCGGGAGGCGTTTCAGCATCGCTTCTCGCGCAGGGGTATTGGCAGGGCGCACAACGAAGCCCGCAGCCGCGAGATTATTCTCCTTGTTCTGCACGGTTCCGGCATCGGTCGTGCATGACGCGAGAAGCGTTGCAGCGACAACGATACCCGTTACCGCCATACCTGCGCTGCGCATAGCAGTTGCTGTCTTTTTCAATCGCATTTCTAATCTCCAGTTAAAATCTAATCCGGCGACAATGCTCACATTCACCCACGACCGGAATCATACGGTCGGTTCGCCTACCTATGCTTTGGTATGGTGACGACAGGGTCGGCGACCCACAACGGAAAGCGTGCCTCAAAGCAATGTCCCGACAATGCCGAACTAATGCACAGCACATCCTAGACCTGCGTATAGGTGCAGACTGCATGAGGCCGAGATATCGTCTTGAGGCATCGATGTCATGATACGAGATCTCGCGTGCGGTAGCGCCGCAACGCTTATCCCTCAGACATGATTGAAGTTTTCACCTTACACCTGGAGTTCGAACATGGGTTCGTTGCGCATAGGCACCGGATTGAACCAAAGGCACAGAAATTCGAACCGGCGGCTTGCGCTGCCGACTAGTTCCATGGCCGCATCACTGTTGATCTTGGGCCTCCAAGCGACTCCAGCGTTCTCTCTCGACGGCACGCCCGCCCTCGTTCCAGTCCAGATCGCCACACCGAAGCTACAGACTGTTCCAGTTTACCTCGATGGCCTGGGTGTGGTGCAGTCCGAAAACACCGTGGATATCACACCACAGATAAGCGGGCCGCTTGAAAGCGTTGCCTTCGTCGAGGGACAGCAAGTTAAAAAAGGTGACTTGCTCGCCGTTATAGATCCCCGGCCGTTTCGCGCGACGCTCGACCAAGCCATCGCCAAAATCTCGCAGGATCAAGCGAGCTTGAATTACGCGAATTATCTCTTGAATAAAGACTCTAAGCTTGCAGGCCAGGAGATCGTAACACAAGAGGCTCTGGAGCAGCAAAAGGCTCAGGTCCAAACGCTGACAGCGCAGTTGGCACAGGATCAAGCGGCGAAGGAATCCGCCGAGATATCGCTCTCATACACGGAGATCCGATCTCCTCTTTCAGGTCGTACCGGGATTCGCCAGATCGACCCCGGGAATCAGGTAACCGCTGCCAGCACGACGCCGATCGTGACGATTACGCAAACGGATCCAATATCCGTCATTTCAACATTGCGCGAAACGGACCTTGATAAGGTTCGTACCGCGATGGCCTCAGGGCCTGTCGCCGTTGCTGCAGCCTCGGTCGACCGTACAACGCAGCTCGGCACAGGAACCATTCTACTCGTTGACAACGAGATCGACCAAGCTACCGGCACGATTAAAATAAAGTCCACCTTCGGAAACCCCGACGAGAAGCTTTGGCCCGGGCAGGCGGTATCTGTGCGGGTCACGGAGAAGATGATTAAGAACGCTCTCACCATACCCTCTCCCGCACTTCAAAGAGGCCCAGATGGCTTTTTTGTCTACGTGGTCGACACCAATGACCAGACGGAAATCAAGAAGGTGAAACCTGGGCCGATCGAAAACGACTACGCAGTGGTGGAGGAAGGACTCTCCCCGTCGGACAAGGTGGTGGTGACAGGGCAATACCGATTAGCGCCCGGCACCAAAGTCACCGCCACTAGCTACACAGCACCTGTCGCGAATAAGGAGTAGACCGTGTCGATCTCCACCTGGTTCATCAAGCGTCCGATCGCAACATCGCTCTTCATGGTTGCGTTATTCGGCGTTGGCGTTGCCGCTTATCCGTTTCTCCCTGTCGCCGCACTCCCCCAAGTCGACTTTCCGACAATTCAGGTATCTGCGCAGCTACCAGGCGCGGACCCCAAGACGATGGCAACATCCGTGACGCAGCCACTTGAGCGCCAGTTCGCTCAGATCCCCGGCGTGTCGCAGATGACGTCGACAAGCACACTGGGGAGCAGCGCGATTACGCTACAGTTCGACCTTTCACGAAACGTCGACAGTGCGGCTCAGGACGTGCAGACTGCGATCAATGCTGCGGGGGGCCAGCTTCCAACGGGCCTTCCATCGCCGCCAACGTACAGAAAGGTGAACCCAGCGGATCCCCCTGTGCTGATATTAGCTCTGTCCTCCGACGCATTGCCGATGACCGCAGTCGACGATTATGCGGAGAACGTCCTCGCTCAGCACATCAGCCAACTCTCTGGCGTCTCACAAGTTCTAGTCTTTGGTCAGCAAAAGCCAGCTGTGCGCGTCCAGGTTAACCCTAATGCGATCGCTGAGAAAAACCTTGCATTAGAGGACATCAGATCTGCGATATCCGGCCTGTCTAGTGATGCGCCCAAGGGCACCATCCAGGGCGCTACGCGTACTTACACGATCTACGACAACGACCAACTCCTGCAGGCTGATGGGTGGAATGACGCCATCGTTGCCTACAAGAATGGCGCACCGGTGCGCATCAAGGATATCGGGCAAGCGGTTGGCGGCCCCGAGAATACGCAACTTGCCGCATGGGCTAACGGCAAACCAGCTATCATCTTGCCTATCTTCAAGCTTCCGGGCGCGAACGTCATAGATACCGTTACAGCGATCAAAGCGGCGCTCCCAAGCCTTAAGGCCATATCACCAGCTGCAGTCGACCTGTCGATCCTCAGTGACCGCACACAGACGATCAAAGCATCAGTCGCGGATGTTGAGAAGACCTTGGCGATCACCATTGCACTGGTTGTGATGGTCATCTTCGTGTTCCTGCGAAACTTCTGGGCGACGGCAATTCCCAGCGTGACTGTGCCGCTGGCGCTCATGACAACACTTGCACTGATGTACGTGGCTGGCTTTAGTCTCGACAACCTCTCCTTGATGGCACTCAGCATTGCAATCGGCTTCGTCGTCGACGACGCCATTGTCATGATAGAGAATATCCAACGTCATATCGAGATGGGCAAGTCACCGAAAGACGCCGCCACCGAGGGCGCTTCCGAAATCGGTTTTACGATTGTGTCGATCAGCGCCTCCCTGATAGCCGTATTCATACCACTGCTTATGATGGGAGGGCTGGTCGGCCGCCTGTTCGAAGAGTTTGCACTAACCGTAACAATGACCATCATTGTTTCCGCGATCGTTTCACTAACGATTACTCCGATGATGGCCGCGCGGTTTCTCAAATCCGAAGCTCAGACAAAACATGGTCCGATCTACAACGCTTTCGAAAAGGGCTTTGATTTACTCCTTGCCGGATATCGACGGACCCTCGACGTTGCGCTCAGATTCCACCTCGTCACCTTTTCCGTATTCATCGCATCGCTCGTCGCTACCGCAGTCCTGTTCATCCAGATTCCAAAAGGTTTTTTCCCGACGCAGGATACAGGCCTTCTCATAGGGGTACTGGAAGCATCCCAGGACATCTCTTTTGATCAAATGGCTCGGCTCCAGAAGGAGGCAGGCTCGATTATCCAGAGTGACCCCGATGTCGCCACGGTGGGAATGGCGGTCGGCGGTGGCTCGGGACAGACCGTCAATACGGGACGTATGTTCATCACGCTCAAGCCGCGCGACGAACGCTCGGCGTCAGCAACGGACATCATTCTCAGGCTGCACCCGAAACTCGCTGGCATCAACGGCGCCCAGCTCTTTCTTCAGGCTGCTCAGGATATCAACGTTGGCGGACGTTCATCCGCAACCCAGTACCAGTATACTCTGCAGGATGGGAATGCGGCGGAGCTCAATGAATGGGCGGACAAACTACTCGCCAAGTTCAAGACCCTCCCAGAACTTAGCGACGTTGCGACCGACCAGCAGAACGGTGGGGCGACGGTGACGCTTGCGATTGATCGCGACCAGGCCGCACGGTTTGGAATCGAGACACAAACGATCGATAACACACTCTATGATGCCTTTGGACAGCGCCAGGTTGCTCAATACTTCACTGATGTGAACAGCTACCATGTGGTTCTCGAGGTCGCACCAGAGTTTCAGAAGGGACCGTCTGCGATTGACGGGTTGTACATTAAGTCCCCGATTACCGGCGAACAGGTTCCACTCAACCTGCTCGTTAAGCAGTCGACCGAGCCAACTGCAGTGCTCGCTGTCACGCATCAGAGCCAGTTTCCCTCCGTCACTCTGTCGTTCAATCTTGCTAAGGGGGTCGCCTTGAGCGAG
This sequence comes from Rhizobium sp. O111, assembly GCF_055616315.1. NCBI lineage: Bacteria > Pseudomonadati > Pseudomonadota > Alphaproteobacteria > Hyphomicrobiales > Rhizobiaceae > Rhizobium > Rhizobium sp. O111. Next base: position 468,943 of record NZ_JBSHXL010000003.1, read on the forward strand.
GCGGTAAGCGCGATCGAGAAGTCGGAGAAGGAGCTGGGAACCCCGGCAACCCTGACCGGCACCTTTCAAGGAAATGCTCAAGCGTATCAGTCTTCCCTTTCAAGCGAGCCGCTGCTGGTACTGGCGGCATTGTGTGTCATCTACCTCATCTTGGGGGTGCTGTATGAGAGCTACGTCCATCCTCTGACGATCCTCTCAACGCTTCCATCGGCCGGATTGGGAGCGCTTGCGATGCTCTGGGGTTTTGGTCTCGATTTCACCATCATCGCTCTCATTGGCGTAGTGCTCTTGATCGGCATTGTTAAAAAGAACGGCATCCTGATCGTCGATTTCGCGATCGAAGCCCAGCGCGATCTGGGAATGACGCCCGCCGAAGCAATTCGACATTCCTGTCTTCTCCGTTTCCGGCCAATCATCATGACTACGTGCGCCGCGCTATTCGGTGGCATCCCCCTCATGCTTGGCCATGGAACAGGGTCGGAGCTCCGACAACCTCTTGGCTACACCATCGTTGGCGGCCTGATTATCAGTCAGATGATGACGCTCTACACCACGCCGGTTGTCTATCTCTATCTCGAGAAACTCAGCTCACTGTTTGCGCGGCGGCAGGCCACGACCGCGGCTGTCCACCCCATCGATCACATTTGAACTAGAATAGAAAGGACGTCCATCATGACAGATCTGTCACGCCGCCACCTTCTTGCAATCGGAGCTGCAGGCGGAGCGGCCTTCGCAGCAACCGCGGCGAATGCCGCATCTTTCGGCAACCCCGACCGGCCGCCGGAGGGTGCAATCAATGCAAATCCCGCAGGCCTGACGGACCCAGGACCACGCAACCCGGCACTCAATGAGCAGTTCCCTTCGTTTGAGAGCCCCCCGGCAACAGATGTGGGCGAGATGCAGCTGTTTTGGGGCTCGTTCAACAATGCCCCAAAACGGATCCAGAACGGTGGATGGGCACGGCAGGTCACCAAATCCGACTTTGCGATCTCTGACGCGGTGTCCGGCGTCAACATGCGTCTTGGACCTGGTGGCATCCGTGAAATGCACTGGCACCGCGCTGCGGAGTGGGCGATCGTCACCAATGGTCGTTGCCGTATCACCGTGCTCGACGCGAAGGGCCGGGCCTACGTGCAAGATGTCGGCGTGGGCGATCTTTGGTACTTTCCAGCGGGCTTTCCACACTCCCTGCAGGGTCTTGGTCCCGACGGCTGTGAATTCGTGATCGTCTTCGACCAGGGTGATCAGTCCGAGTACGGCACTTTGTTGCTGACCGATTGGTTAGCACATACGCAGCCGGAGCTACTCGCCAAGAACTTTGGCATGACCGCTGACGCCTTCAAATCAATCCCGTTGACCGATCTCTGGATTTTTCAGGGTACAGAACCTGGACCGCTTTCCGCCGATCAGGAGGCTGTTGCATCGGCAGGCCTTCCTGAGTACCCGTTCACCTACCGGCTCACCGCGTCCAAGCCTATCAGGCAGAATAGTTCCGGCACCCTTCAGCTGGCAGATAGCAGCGCATTTACCGTCTCGAAGACGATCGCCGCAGCAATTGAGACGATCAAGCCCGGCGCCGTGCGTGAAATGCATTGGCATCCCAATGCCGACGAGTGGCAATATTGGATCAAAGGAGAGGGCCGAATGACGGTGTTCGATGCTGGCCCACGCAGCCAGACGGCGGACTTCCGTGCCGGTGATATAGGCTACGTCAAGAAAAGCCAGGGACACATCATCGAAAACACCGGCAAAACCGACCTCCAGTTCGTCGCTGTTTTCAAGGTACCGGAGTACCAGGAAATCGGCCTCTCGTCTTGGCTGTCTCACACGCCACCGGCCTTGGTGGCGCAACATCTCAATCTGGCTCCCACCGATATTGCCAAGATACCGAGCGACCAACCTGGGATAATGCCCGCCAAGTGACCGGGCTCAGCTAACGATGCTTCGCCTGCCGGATAGTGTTTCGAGCACACCATCCGGCAGAAGGCGACCAACGGTGGGACATCCGACAATCTTGCTATTCAGATCAACCGTAGTCGCCCTGCCATCGCAACCGCTTGTACGCGGTTTACTGTGTCCAACTTCCGCATCGCCGAATTGATGTAGGAATTAACGGTATGGACACTGAGATGCAAAATCAACGCTACTTCCTCACTGCTTTTCCCAGCTGCTGACCATCTAAGACACTCAAGCTCCCGTTGGCTCAAGCCAAAGTCGACCGGATTGCAGGGACGAAATTTGTCGAGAGCTCTCATGGCTTTGAGGATGATCAGCGCAATTTCCTCATCACTCGAAACCTTGCGGAGCCCCGATAGCATCAGCAGATAATGATGACACGTCGCATCGTGAAGTGAGAACCCGATTGTATTGCTAAAACCATCGTCGTGATAAAGTGCCAATGGCTCTTCGAGCTTGCCATCACCTCGTCCACGCGCAAATAGCAGCGTCTCGGTTGAGACTGGCTCAATAGAACATTTGAGTCCCGCCACGATCCGACTTTGCCTAAACATGTCAGCGTGTTCGTAGCGGTTCAAAAGCTGCAATGGCCAGTTTGTGGCTAGTATATTTTCATTGAGTCCCGCCTTGTCCGCTTCAGGAAAGTAGCTCACGACGAAGTACGCGAGGGAGTGCTCACTCATCAATTCAGCCATTGCGGCGTGCAAGACGTCGGCCTGTGCGGCAGGTTCTGGACTTTGAAGCTTAGAGAAGTGCGGCATTCCGATTCCATCCTGTAATTTTGACGCGATGAGCGGGCGAACGGGGAGTGTGAGGAGTGTCCAAGCCTTAGTTGGCACCACCTACCCTCGTCAGACGATCCCGAAAGCAGCGACAGCGAAGTTTTGTGCTCGCCTCAAAGCTTATGGTTGCACTGATAGACTTGGGCGAAGTCGCTGTATTGTATGAATCCAAGGGTCGCATGCTTTGTCGAGATGAAGAGGGCGACCTACACCTACGTTCGATTCAGTAGTCGCGGCATGCCAGCATCGGGATGTGTCCTGTGGGCCCGAGAGAGACGGAAACCATACACAGGTATAATAGAATTGGAGGCACATCCGCTCCATGGTCACCACCGGCAACTTTCCTTTGGCATTGGTTGGAAATCCGCCGGAACAGCAGCCTGAACCAGAGTCACTTAAAGGCACTCGCTATTGACAGTCGACCAACCTGGTGCCTTTAGTTCGCATCCTATCGATCTCTTCCGTAAAGCGGCTGGTCCTTGAACTGGTCGAAAGCAAATGATTTCCCTTGGAACCGGCATGACACCATCAGATGTGAAGCTCCTCCTGATTGCCGTCGGCGGCGTCGCGTTTTTGGTCACGCTCATCGTGTCGCGCGTGAAGTTTCACCCACTCCTGGCGTTGCTGACGACCTCGATTGCTGTCGGCACACTAGCGGGTCTACCGATTGACAAATTAGTCAAATCCATTGAAGCAGGCGCGGGTAACACGCTTGGCGCGGTTGGCATCGTCGTTGCGCTAGGCGCGATGTTGGGTAAAATTCTCGCTGATGGCGGCGTTACACAAGCCATTTCAGACGCGATCGTGGACCGCACGCCCACCCACCTGCTACCATGGGCAATGTCGGCTGCGGCCTTCGTGGTCGGCATCCCGATGTTCTTCGAAGTGGGCCTCGTCGTTCTGCTGCCACTCATCTTCAGTGTCGCTAGCAAACTTGAAAAATCGGCCAAAATTCGCGGTTCAGCTTATGTGTACGTCGGCGTCCCTGTGATCGCAGCACTTGCCTCGATGCATGGCATGGTTCCTCCTCATCCAGGACCACTTACGGCGATCGCGTCGTTGAACACCAGCGTTGGCGCAACCATGCTTTACGGCTTCGTGGCGGCTGTCCCCGCCATTATCCTTGGCGGGCCTGTCTACGGTGCGCTAATAACACCTCGCATGAAGGTGTCGCCGGATCAGGCGCTGGTTAAACAGTTTTCGAGCTCTGACGTGGCTGGTAACACGCAGGCACCCGCGCCAAGTCTGGGATTAAGCCTCTTGACCGCCCTCTTGCCTGCGATCTTGATGCTCTTCAACGCGGTAACGGAACTGCTATTCGCCAAGGACTCAACGATCGCGAAAATCACAGGCTTCTTGGGGGATCCTGCGATCGCGATGCTTGTCGGCGTGCTCTTCGCCGCACTGGTCCTCGTCTATCTGCGGGGCACAGATACGGAACGCTTCCAAAAGTCCCTGACGGCAAGTGTTCGCCCGATCGCAAACGTTCTGCTTATAATCGCCGGTGGAGGTGCATTTCAGCGCGTCCTCACCGATGCAAAAGTCGGCGATGCGATCGTGCACATGAGCCAGCAATTCTCGCTTTCACCACTTGCGCTCGGTTGGTTCATCTCGATGCTGCTCTCCGTATCCACCGGATCGGCGACGGTAGGCATCGTTGGCGCATCAGGCCTTCTGGCCCCCCTCGTTGGGACCGAGCCGATCAATGTTCCACTTCTCGCTTTGTCGATCGGCTGTGGCTCGCTCTTCTTCAATTACGCAAACCACGCTGGTTTTTGGTTGGTGAAAGAGTCGTTCGGAATGACAATGGGCGAGGCAACGATGACGATTTCGGTGATCCAATCCATCGTCTCGGTCGTCGGGTTGGTGATGGTGCTGCTGCTCAACTTGCTCCCTGCAATCGTGTAGCAGAATACACGCGTTGCTCCCCCAATCTGTGCGTTCGTCCGCATCACGGTCCGGGGGCTTTGAACGTCCCTGCGCTATGCTCATGGCAACACAAACCTAGACCTACGTATGATTCAGGAGTGTGCGGTCGCTCGATAGGGTGGCCGCTAGTTAACAACTACACTCCACTCGACGAGGCGCAGCATGTACGATGATTCCATTACGAGCTTCTCGGAAGCTGGTGCTCACAAAGCTCAACTCGTAAGGAAGCAGCTGGTCGCTTTCCTAGTAGGCGCTGCAATGGCCGGAGCCTATATTGGTTTTGGCGACATCCTGATGTTTACGGCGGGCGCTCATATCGATCCAGCTTGGACGCATCTCGTCATGGGCATCGTCTTCTCTTCAGCGTTGACTATCGTGGTTTTCGCTGGATCTGAGCTTTTCACCGGCACAGCGATGTACATGCCGCTTGCCCTACTGACCGGCCGCGCCACTGTCGCCGACATGATCGCGGTCTGGTGCGCAGCTTGGCTTGGAAACCTGATCGGAGCGATCGGCCTGGCAGTGCTTATCCGGCTCGCCGGTGGAGGCGTGATGTTGGGAGATGGTAGCAGCACGTTCTACTCGATCGTCGGCGCCAAGATGTCCGCAGGGTCCTGGCAACTGCTAGCTCGCGGCATTCTTTGCAACTGGCTGGTCTGCCTGGCAATCTGGATGGCCGGTCGAACTGAGAACGCTGCCGCCAAGGTTATGCTGATCTTCTGGCCGATCACGATCTTCGTCGCATCGGGCTTCGAGCATTCCGTCGCGAATATGTTCACCTTCTCCCTCGCGTTGATCGGTCACCATCCAGACAACATCACGATTTGGGGAGCCGTACACAATCTAACGTGGGTTACGCTCGGCAACCTCATTGGTGGTGCCATCTTCATGGCCTTCGGTTACTGGGTTCAATTCAATAGTAGCGGTCATGTGTCATTCACGCCTGCCGCCCTCCCGTCGCGGACCCGGCCTAAGAGCAACTAGTAATATGTCTCACGACGTCGAAGCTCTGATGATCACTCGTCGGTAGCGAGGCTCGCCTCGACGCGCACCCCGTCTCAGCCAAACATATACTTGGGAGAAGCCAAATGAACAGTTGGACCCGACTTGGCACTGTGATCGCGATCCTGGTAGCCACCGCCTCCTGCACGACAACCGAGCAGAGCAGGTACGTTCAGATGCCACTAAACTCGGCGTGCTCCTTTGGCTTCGACAACGATCGGCCCTGCTCATACTAACGGACGGGCTCTCCCGTTCCCCGACCCAATTGCCCGGCAAAATCCGGCCTATGATCGAGAGCTATTCGCCCAAACTTGCGGCAATCGTGACCGGTGCCGAGCGCTCTCAAGACCAAGCTCACAAAAAGGAAAACAGCATGCTCGACATGAAATCTGAAATGCCTGACTGCATCGAAAAGTGCCTTCGCTGCTATGCTGCCTGCCTGTCTACCGTTACCCGCCATGGCATTGAGATGGGTGGCGAAAACGCCGAGCCTGCTCACCTGCGACTTATGCTTGCCTGCTCTGAGATGTGTCGAACTTCAGCTCATTTCATGCTTATCGGAACAGTCCATCACAAGCACACTTGCAAAGAGTGCGCCGAGATTTGCCTGGAATGCGCTATTGAATGCGATCGTGTCGGCGGCATGCAAGAATGCGCAGACGCATGCCGAGCTTGCGCTGAAGTTTGCTCCAGGATGGCGGCCTAGTGCGCTGCGGCTCAGACCTTTTTTGGTGGAGTCCGCAATCCCGCATTAATCACGACGAGACGATTACCTGCCGTTAACCAGGAAGCTGCACTGCGCTCAATCAAACAATCTTGGAGAACTCATGTTTGTCGTGTCCGTCAACGATAATGGCGAAGAACGTAACCTCGTGGCATCGCATGTTCGTGTAGTCGATGATTTCATATTGATCCAGGCTGGGGGCGTATCTCACGCGTTTCCCGTTGCAACGCTTATGGACATCGTTGCTGTGGACGCGGTGACGCATATTTCCAAGCCTGCCTACAGTCAGAAGACCGTTAGCTTCCATTGACGGCACGAGCGACTTGAAGGGCCCGTAGCCCAGCGTCACCTCGCCAAAGGCACAAACAGATCCCATTCGCAGTCGAGCGCCTTACCTCTCGGCAGCCTAATCCCATGGAAATGCGGTGACAGTAAACCCGAAGTACAGCACTCGCGCCACGGCAACCGGCGGGCCGCGACGGCAAGACGTCGCTAGATGATGGCACCCTCGCCTTTCAGCTTGTAATACCCAAAGAACTTGGTGGTCCTGGAGGCCCCGGTGCGAACCCGGAGGAGCTCTTCGCCCTTGGGTATTCTGCATGTTTTCTGGGAGCACTTCGCGTAGGCGCTCGACAACTGAAAGTGAGTGTTCCCGTAGGCACGACGGTTTCTGCGACAATTGGGATGGGCCCACGATCGGAGGGTGGTAACGGCATTACGGCGAACCTGGAGGTGTATCTGCCTGGAATGCCCGCTGCACAAGCGCGAGAGCTGATGGAGGTCACGCACGGCATTTGCCCTTACTCGAACGCCATCAAAGCGAGCGTACACGTCAGTTTCGAGATCCGTCAGTAGCTGGCCGCAAACCTCGAATTCAAGACATGCACTGGTAGAAGGGCACCCCTTCGACACCGTGATCCGCACTAACTACGACATCGAAAGAGCGGCCGAGGGCCTAACCTACACTTCAGTATAGCTTCGTAACGTCACGGTCCCTGCTACCGTTTCTTTCTAGCAGAAGCGGAGAATCCCATGAGCAAGAAACGGCCTGATGGCATCAAAGCATATCATGAACCAGCTGGCGGTTGGGGTGCGCTCAAGGCGGTGGCCGAGACGCTGGCCCGTCAGCAGATTGTCGCTCAGGGCACCGCAACCTTCCTCAAGGCTAACCAGCCAGAGGGGTTCGATTGTCCCGGATGTGCATGGCCAGATCCCAAGCACACGTCCTCTTTTGAGTTCTGTGAAAACGGCGCCAAGGCGATCACGTGGGAATCGACGGCCAAACGTGTGAGCCCTGATTTCTTCGAGAAGCATTCTGTCTCAGAGCTCTGGAACTGGACCGATCATGAGTTAGAGAACCAGGGGCGTCTCACGCACCCAATGGTCTACGATGCAGAGAGCGACCACTACAAGCCTATCGAATGGGCGGAGGCGTTCGCGCTGATCGGCGATCGTTTGAACGCGCTCGAAAGCCCACACCAAGGCGAGTTTTACACGTCTGGACGCGCGTCGAACGAGGCCGCATTTATCTTTCAGCTTTTCGTAAGAGCGTTTGGGACCAATAATTTTCCAGATTGCTCCAACATGTGCCACGAAGCGACCAGCGTAGGCCTGCCTGAATCCATAGGCGTTGGCAAGGGAACGGTTACCCTCGAGGACTTCGATCACTGCGACGCGATTTTCAGCTTCGGGCATAATCCGGGTACGAACCATCCTCGGATGATGACCACGCTTCACGATGCTTCCAGGCGTGGAGTTCCGATCGTTGTGTTCAATCCGCTCAAAGAGCGAGCATTGGAAAAATTCGCGGCGCCCCAGAATCCGATAGAAATGGCAACCTTCTCGTCGACTGAGATCGCATCTGCGTACCACCAGGTAAGAACAGGCGGTGATCTGGCGGCTATCAAGGGAATGATGAAGTCGATCTTTGAACGTGACGCCTTGGATCTCGCAAATGGTGGGACCGGCGTTCTGGATCGTGATTTCATCGCCGAGCACACTGTGGGCGTAGATGGTCTTCGCAAGGACGTCGAAGACACGTCTTGGGACGACATCTTGTTGTATTCCGGCCTCTCAAGGAGTTCGATCGAAGACGCTGTTGACGTATATCTCAAAGCCAAGAATGTCATCCTTTGCTATGGCATGGGTTTGACACAGCATGCAAAGGGCACCGCGAACGTCCAGCAGGCTGCAAATTTGCTTATGCTGAGAGGGAACATAGGCCGGGAGGGCGCCGGTATCTGTCCGGTTCGCGGACACTCCAACGTTCAGGGTGACCGAACTGTCGGAATTACCGAGATTCCCAATAGCGCCCTACTCGATGGGATGGAACGAGCGTTTGGTTTCAAGCCGACGGGCGACAAAGGGCATAATGCAATCGAAGCGATCGAGGCAATCGCCGACGGTCGTTCGAAAGCTCTGGTGTGCCTTGGCGGCAACTTTGCCGTGGCAATGTCCGATCCTACGATCACCTTTGAGGGGATGCGGAAACTCGACCTCTCTGTGCAGATCTCGACGAAGCTCAACCGGTCTCACCTGTTGACTGCAAAACACTCGCTTATTCTCCCGTGCCTGGGGAGGACGGACCTAGATACCCAGGCCTCGGGACCGCAGTCGGTCACCGTCGAAGACTCAATGTCTATGGTTCACGCATCTCGCGGCTTTTTGAACCCTCCGGGCCCATTGCTCAAATCCGAACCAGCCATCCTTGCTGGCATGGCTGCGGCAACACTCGGCGACAAGTACGGGATTGACTGGGCAGGTCTGATCGCCAATTACGACCGCATCCGTGACAAGATTGAAGTGGTATTTCCAGACTTCTATGATTTCAACGCACGGGTCCGCGTCCGCGGCGGTTTCCGCCTATATGTCCCCGCGTCTCACCGCGAGTGGCGAACAGCCAGCGGCAAAGCCACCTTCCTTTGCGCACCGGGCCTGGATGAAGATCCTCGTCTGAAAGACCCAACTACGCTGGTGTTGACAACGCTGCGAAGCCACGACCAATACAACACGACTGTCTATGGGCTAGACGACCGATACCGCGGCGTCTTCGGACGGCGTGACGTTATCTTCATGAGTGCGGCCGATCTCAGTGCTCGGGGCCTACAGGAAGGCGATAAGATTGACGTCCTCGCGATGACTACGGAAGGGCCTGAGAGGTCCGTACGGGGATACACGGCTGTCCAATACGATATCCCGACGGGTTCAGTAGCAGGGTACTACCCGGAGATGAACGCGGTTGTTGCTCTGAACGACTATGACCGTAAATCCGGAACCCCTGCGTATAAGGGTGTACCCGTCACGATCGTCCGATCCGCCGCAGCGTAATGGAGCGAGCTGCCGTCGACATCGCCTGACAGGGCGGAGTCGAGCTTTGCCTTGCCAGGGGGCGTCTACGAGATGACGTCGCCTTTCGGCCCTAAGCGGTCAACCTTCTTTTCACAAAATTTCGTCAAGGACGCTTTCGTCCAGAACGTCCTCGTTACCAACGAAGCGCGATACCTCAACGTGGTCATCCTCAAAGACGGAAATCTCTACACGCTCACCGACAACGGTGGTGGTGATGTCAATCGTATCAGCGCGATACCTGCCGATAAAATAATGCACCTTCGCCTCATCTATGCGCTTTAGAATTTCAAACACCTTGGACATCGAGCGCGGCTCCTTGCGCCTACTTAACAGCTGCCAACTTTAGCTATTCTGCAGATGGCTGCAACTGGCGCAAGGCCGCCGCCTTCTGACGATAATTCCTCGAGGCGATCAACTTTAGCCGCAGTCCCATCAGTGACATCCCTTGCTCGGTCGCCGCGTGGCCTCGCATCATCTCAGCGGACGAATCCCGTGGGTCATGTACTGACCTTACACAATCGGCTCGACGGACCTAGACCTTCATTTAGTATCAAAACCTCTTAGAAACAGGCACTCTTACGACATGAATAGGCGGAACTTACAAGGCTCGAAACGTCTTACCGTTCTACGGATGAAGGAGATGGATCATGTTTAAGCAGGCGTTGATTGCACTCGGCATCGCAGCTTCACTAACGATGACAAACGGAGCGCAAGCCAAGCAGGAAGCGAATTGGGATGAGCCCCCTGCTTCCGGCCTGCAGAACTTCGCTCTCACGTTCACGGATCCGGTGGATGTAGCCCGATCTTCAATCAAAATTTTCTCGCCACTGGGTCGCGTCATCGCGACTGAACCCCTGCAGACTGACGCTTCTGGAAGCGAGCTGATCGCGCCTATCGTCAACCCACTCCCGCCAGGCTCCTACAAGGTCATCTGGCACGTTGTGTCGAAGGAAGGTCTATCGGCCGAGGGGACGACAAGCGTTACAGTGCCAGAGTCTGGAACGACCAATGCTTCATTGGCCCCTTAGCGACAGCGAGAGTTTGCGTGCGATTATCCGCGAACGATCCGGTAAGGATGTGTGAAGATTTCGAAGTCTTCGCCCCGCGCTATGCCGATAAGCGTCACACCAGCCGCCTCGGCTGTGCGGATTGCCAGTGCCGTCGGCGCGGAAACCGCAATGAGGATAGGACTGCCCAGCATAACGGTTTTCTGTACCATCTCAACGGAAATTCGGCTCGTAACTACGACAGCAGCATTCTCAGCCTTGATCTCTGCACCTAACGCGAAGCCGCACAGCTTATCGAGTGCATTGTGTCGACCGACATCCTCACGGAGAGCCATGATTCCAGCGCCTGGCACGAAGAGCCCAGCTGCATGGACCGCTCGGGTCTCTCGATGCAGAACTTGCAAGCGCTGCAGCTCAGCTGTGGCGTCAGTCACATCTTTGAAGGTCATCTTCAAATTTGACGCCACGAGTTCCGGCAACGTCCTCATAGCCTGATCGATAGACTCTATACCACAAAGTCCGCAGCCGACCGGTCCGGCCATGCTTCGTTTACGCTGACGCAAGATGTTGGAGACGTCATCCGCTAGCAAAACCTGGACGTCAATGCCAAGGTCCCCCTCCACCACATCGATCGATTGGATCTGTTCGAGACGCGTGATAATTCCCTCAGTCAAGCTGAAGCCGACCGCAAAATCCACGAGATCGTCGGGTGTTCCCATCAAAACTGCATGGCTTGAGCCGCCATAGGAGATGGCGATCGGCACCTCTTCCGGAACATGGCGAACGCCTTCGGCCTTTGCTGATATGGCGCGGATTTTTTGCGCAGGTACGACCTGAATTGTGGAACGTGCTGACATCACTTACCGACCGCCCGCAGCGAAGGCGAGCGCTCCATGATCCGCTGTAAAGTTCGTCGATGCATCATCAATCGATCAGCCGTGCGGCTTAGGTTAAAGCCTGAGGCGAGATATACTTGGCGGATATGCTCCTCTCGCACTTCGTTTGGTGGCTGTACGCCAGTGAATTCTCCGCCTTTCCGGAGATCTTTCTCCAACAGAATTGCGATGAGAAAATCAACGGCTGTGGGTTTCGGGAGAACATCCGCCGCTCCGGCTTTGGCGGCCCAAACAGCCGTCTTGACGTCACAATACGCGGTATGAACTATCGCTCTACAGTACGGGTGCGTTTTTGAGAGGTACGCGAGAATGTCTTTGCCGGAACCGTCCTCGAAGCTCAGTTCGGTCAATGCGAAGAATACTTTCTGAGAGTTCGCAACGTTGATCGCCATGCGGACGCTGCCCGCAATCACCACGCTGTACCCCTCTTGTCGAAGGCGATGCACAAGCGTCGAGCTCTCATCACAGGCAGGATCTGCGATAAGGATGACAGGCTGATCCTTGGAGCCGGACAAGACTACAGTATCGATTTCGGACATCCCTAACCTCTATTTTTCACGATAATGAATGGTACGGGGATGTCTCACCAATCTGAACTATACGTACGGCTAGGTCTGGCCATACACAAGGCTCGCTCACCGCGAGAAGCGCTCGCTTGGTGGCAGTACTCAGCCCAACACCTGCTCTTGGTGTTGCATCGCTACACTCACGTATAGTTACCACCTTGCAGGCCACGACCTATCATCAAACCAATCTTGTCTAAGGACCCGAAGCATTCGTTCCACGCGGCGATTGGATGGAGGCAATCACCTCAAGTGATTTTGGCCAAATCCGTTGGATGATCGCTGCATGTCAAAGGTAGCTACCGTGAAAATTTCAATACTTGAACAGTCCACCCTATCCGAGAATGGTCTTGCCGCTGACGCAATTCATAACACAGTGCTTCTCGCTCAGGAGGCCGACTATGTAGGATACGAGCGCCTCTGGCTATCTGAGCACCACAACATGAGTATTCTTCAAGGTTCATCGCCTGAAGTCTTGCTCGCGGCCTTGGGTTCGAAGACCAGTCGGATTCGGATAGGCTCGGGTGGCGTCATGTTGCCGAACCACAGCGCGTTGAAGGTCGCGGAACACTTTCGCGTTCTAGAGGCCTTGTTTCCCGGGCGGGTCGATTGCGGCATTGGGCGTGCCAGCGGTGGCGACCCATACTCATCATCTTTGCTCAACCCTCCAAAGGATGTCGACTTCGCAGAACAAGTGCGGCAACTCGACAGGTTCTTTCACGACGCATACCCTCGGGTGGCAGCAATGCCAAAGGTCAAGGGGGCTCCGCCGCTCTGGCTTCTCTCTGCAGGTTCACACGCCAACAGCGGTCAAATGGCGGCAGAGAACGGTATGGGTCTGGCAGTTGCTCTCTTCATCAATCCTGCGGCGACGAAGGAGGCGGTCACGGCCTACAGGCGCAACTTCAAACCTTCAGAGGAGTTTCCAGAGCCGAAAGTCATTATCGCTTTGAACGTAGTTACCGCCGACGACACGAGCAAACTCAACGACATGAAGAAGGCGTCAGACTACTTCAGGCTAATGCGTGACAACGGCACATATCCTACAGCCGTTCCCTCTCCCAGCAGCCTTGCACGCGTCGAGTTTAGCCGTAACCAAGTTGCTTATCTGGATCAGATAGCCAACCGGGAGGTGACCGGCCTTATCGATGACGTGGTCGGACAAATTAAGGCTCGAGCCGCGGCATATGACGCTGACGAGGTGATGTTGACTATGATGGCCTATGATATTGAGGACAAGATCCACGCCTTTCACCGGTTGGCTGAAAGGATTGTGGAGTGACCGACATGACCAACAAACTTAAGCTATCTGTCCTAGATATTGGCCCAATTCGATCAAACCAGTCCGCTTCAGACTGCTTCGCTTCCATGCTGGAGCTTGCGAGACACGCAGATCGGCTTGGCTTCCACCGATACTGGTTAGCGGAACACCACAACGTTGCAGCTGTCGCGGCAAGTCACACCCCTGTGTTCGCTTCAGTGGTGGGGGCCAATACCAAAGACATCCGCGTAGGTGGATGCGTACTTCTGTCTCACTATCCACCATTCCTGGTGGCCGAACAAATGGGGCTGTTGAACGCATGCTTCCCCGGTAGAGTTGACTTGGGGATTGGCCGATCGACTGGTGCCGACTGGGCTACGAGCTCCCTCCTCCGTGGAGGGACGCCGATGAAGAACGAGGAGGGCTACATCAGTGACCTCTCGAACCTCTTGGCACTGAACCAGCCACACGGCGTAGATGTAGACCAAGGCGGCCAGTCATATAGCTTCAAAGCTGTCCCGAACGCTAGCAGCGCACCATCACCGTGGATTCTCGGCACATCGTCTTACTCAGCACAACTGGCCGCCGAGCTCAGCTTGCCCTACGCCTTTGGCTACCACATTCGCGCGGAAGGAGCTAAGGAAGCCATTCAGTTATACAAAGATCGGTTCGTGCCCAGTGCAGCACAACCTGAGCCCAGCGTTCTAGCACTACTTTGGCAGATTCGGGCAAGGCACGTTTGAGATGATTGTGGCTCTCTTTATCGAGGGCGGGACATGACGGATTGGGATTCGGATCTTTCGGCATTTTTGCAGCCGTTTCTGGAGAAGCTTGGACACAAGAAACGACGACAGATGTGTCCACTTTATGTGTCTGGGCTGATCGGTCCCGGTGACCGCAAGAGCATCGAGCCGATGGCCGAGCGGTTTGCTCCAGGCCAGTACGACCGCCTCCACCATTTCATTTCTGATGGCCTTTGGGATTCAGCGCCTCTTGAGACTGAACTCGCGCGACAGGCGGACAGGATCGTGGGTGCATCCGATGCGTTTCTGGTGATCGATGACACCGGTTTGCCGAAGAAGGGCGACCACTCGGTCGGTGTCGCTCCGCAATATGCTTCAATGCTGGGCAAGAGAGCAAATTGCCAGACATTGGTGTCAGTGACGCTTGCGCGAGACGAGGTGCCGGTCCCGGTGGGCTTGCGTTTGTTCCTGCCTGAAAGCTGGATCGGTGATCAGCAGCGCATGGCAAGGGCCGGTGTTCCAGACAGCATGCGAACGTCTCGTACGAAGCCGGAGATCGCTCTTGCCGAGATCGATCGGTTGATCGTGGCGGGTGTCCGGTTCGGCACAGTTCTGGCTGACGCAGGCTACGGCCTGTCGGCGGCCTTCCGAAAGGGATTGAGTGGCCGCGGCCTCACCTGGGCGGTCGGCATCCCCAAGCATCAGAAGGTCTATCCCTATGATGTCGGATTGATCTTTCCCGTCGCCGGTCATGGCCGTCCTCGCAAGCATTCGATCCCCGACACCCTGTCGGTTGCCGCAGAAACGATGCTGACTTCTGCACGCTGGAAAAAGGTTAGTTGGAGGCATGGTACAAAAGGTCGCCTGACAGCACGTTTTGCGGCATTGCGCATCCGGATCGCCGACGGTACGCCGCAACGTATTCTCGACAAGGGACAACAGCACATGCCGGGTGAGGAAGCCTGGCTGGTTGGCGAGTGGCGATCAAACGACGAGCGCAAATACTACCTCTCCAACTTACCAGCCGATGCGACTTTGAAAGTGCTGGCGTCCGCCATCAAGGCGAGATGGGTTTGCGAGCAGGCGCACCAGCAGATGAAAGAGGAGCTTGGTCTCGATCACTTCGAAGGCCGATCATGGCAAGGACTGCACCGACACGCTCTGATGACGATGATCGCCTATGCCTTCCTCCAGCACCAAAGATTGCAGACTGCAAAGCGGGAAAAAAAAGAAGCGGCGAGTTCGTCGTGGACCACCTGAGCCGACCTTGCCTGCCATCCGCCGGGCCGTGATAAATGCGCTTGCTATACCGACAGTACAAATCCGATGTCCGCACTGCCAACGGCATCTTCAAAGCGAAATTTTAATTCTGCCAAAGTAGTGCTAGGGCGTAGACTCATAACGACCTGATCCAGATGCGGGTGGCGAGTAGTTTTACGGCTGCTAGGAAGTTTTGAGGGTCCTTGTCATACCGAGTGGCAATCCCTCTGAACTGCTTGAGCTTGTTGAAGAATCGCTCGACGAGGTTTCGCTGCCTATAGACCCATGAGCTGAACGGAAAGCTCTCCTTGCGGTTTCGCTTTGCTGGAATATTGGCCCACGCCCGTTTTGTTTTTGCCAAGGTTCGAAGGGCGTTTGTATCATAAGCCCTGTCTGCCAAAAGTATGGCACCCTTTCCGATATCCTTCAGCATTGGCTCGGCGGCCCTGCTGTCGTGCACTTGTCCTGGGGTCAGGTCGATGCCAATTGGACGGCCATCTGCATCGACAAGAGCATGGATTTTCGTCGTCAAGCCGCCGCGGGAACGTCCCATGCAGCCATCGTCTTGATCCCCCTTTTTCCCGTGGCCGCATGTTGATGAACGCGGACACAGGAACTGTCGATCATGACAATATCGCCGTCGAAGGCCCTTGAGACCTCCTCCAGAACATGGTCCCAGACACCAGCCTTTCTCCAACGGACAAAACGATTGTAGCAGGTTGTGTAGGGGCCATAGCGCTCAGGAACATCCGCCCAGGGCGAGCCGGTCCGAAATCGCCACAAGATGCCGTTGATTACGCGCCGGTCGTCAACTCGCGGGACGCCGCGAGGCTTGTTAGGAAGAAGCGGTTGGATAATGCTCCATTCGAAATCAGTCAGGTCGAACCGGCGACGGGTCATCTGAGGCCTCCAAATCAAAGCCTCATTGAATCAAAGCCATGCCCGCGTGTGAACCCCGTTTATGAGTGTAGGGCCTAGTCTCCGCAATCGTAGTGATGGGCAAGACTGATGAAGAAGCCGAGCGTCTAGCACGGTCACAGCTTTACTTCATGTCTGCATTTCGTTCGGGTGAACCTGTGCAGCCGCAAATGCTCGTCGAGCAGTCTGAACAGGTGGAATTCCCAGAGCGCTACGATGATCTGGTAGCCAATTTCCGTCGCTCTTGGATAATTGGATCACCTGATCGGGTGGCCGACGGCGTAGAAGCGCTCGCTGCCGAGCTTGGCGTCGACGAGATGATGATCAATCCCGTGGTCGCCGCCGACGCTAGCCAGGCTTCAAATCGTGCACCGAACAGGGAGTTTACGCTATCGGCTTTAGCTGAGCGCTTCCCGCAAAAGGCACAGAGCTTCCTGGCCGGAAACGTCTGAGATTACTAATCTTGACGCGTAGGCCGTTGGAGTTGCTGGCACCAGCGACCGGGGTCGAGGCTCACTTTCGTCGATTGTAGATACGGATCTCGTCGGTAAACACGATAGTTTTTGACGATGATATGATTGAGCGACGCTCCAGCGAATGCACGAGCTCCCCAATTTTTTGGGGTGGTCGGCATTGTCGGCTGGGAAAGCCAGATCACAAGCATTGCATTGATGGATTCGGCACTCCTCAGGAGGCCTGAGCACTGATGCGGTCTAACGCTGCTGCGCCAGCATCACGCCAGTTGCCACCTTGCAGCTCCAAAGAGGGGCCGGACGGCAAATTTGACCACATCCTGTCAAGTCGGATTCCCTTCGCGCAATCTTCGCTCAGCAACGATTTCTTTGAGATCCAGGTCTTGTTCTATATCTTTCATTGCGCGGTCTGAAAGATGGCCCGAACGGTACATGCGAAGAACTTCCGAGCGCCCTACCCTAATCGCGGCCAAGACCGCTTCAAAATGCTCAACTGTAAGCGGGCGGAGAGAATCGGTCTGAATACCGACGCGTGGCGCCGTGTTGACGCTAAACAGGTTCTCATCGATGCCTCCAGAACGTCGATTTCGCACGGGATGCTGCTGCATCGTTTGGATTTGAATATCGGCTATCTTTTTTCTTGCCGTCGCCTCTTCTCTCGATAGCTGAGAGTTGCTTTGTAAAGAGATCGAAGGGAATAGCTTTATCAAAAGCGGCAACGTTGTGCCCTGCACGAGTACCGTGACTAAGATCACTCCGAACGCTGAAGCGAGAACCAAGTCGCGCCCTGGAAATCCAACGGGGAGCGAGAGTGCGGCAGCCAACGTCACTACACCGCGCATCCCAGCCCAGCTAGCTATAACTGTGATTGGAATTGATGGAGGATTTCGCGGCTTGATACCGACCCTGACCAGCGCAGTCCAGAGCAAATCTGAGGCGAAGAGCCACAGGAAGCGTGCGCATATCACAGTCAACACGACGCATGCCACGGGCATGGCAAGACTGCGGACACCTTCCCCAAGGCTCTCAAACCGATCGAGCGCCTCTCTCAGAGATAGACCAACGAGAATGAATAGCAGCGACTCTATCAGAAAGACAAATATCGACCAAAAAGCCTGGGCCTTAATGCGCGTCGTTGCCGAAAATATCTCATGCTGTTGCCAGCCTAGCATGAGGCCGGTAGTCACCGTCGCCAAAACACCGGAGAACCCCATGGCACTCGAAACCATATAGGAGACCGCCGCAAGGAGTATCGTGCCCGTGACCACGAGATCGCTGTTACCAAACCGGCGTAGCAGACGCATCGAGATCCAACCGATGCAAAACCCCACGGCCACACCTCCCACCGATACGAGGAGGAAAGAGCCAACAGCACTTGCGGGATAGAAAGAGCCGCTTAAGGCCGAGGCCAGCGCAAAGTGAAATAGCACAAGTCCGCTGGCATCGTTGACCAAGCTCTCGCCCGTCAACACTGCTGTGAGTCGGTTAGGTAGTCGAAGTTTTTCCAACACCGCCTTGGCAGCGACGGCGTCTGGTGGTGAGACGACAGCTCCTAGCGCGAACGCGGCAGACCACGGTAGGTCGGGTCGAAGCCAGTGGACAACATAACCAACCGAGACCGTTGTGAAGACCACCGCCCCTATGGCGAGAGACGAAATCGCTGCGAAATATTGTTTGAAATCTAGCCAAACTGTCCTGTACGCACTGCTAAGCAGCAGTGGAGGAAGGAAGATAACGAGGATCAGGTTGGGGTCAATTGTGACCGCAGGAATGCCGGGAACGAACGCAAGAGCCGCGCCTCCTACAATCAAAGCTGCGGCTGGCGGCAATCTGAGGCGCTGTGCCGCCAATTCCAGGACAACAACGGCAAGCAAGAGACCGACCAGGAATTCATATTCGAGCTCTATCGACATCCCGCCTTCACTCGCATGTTCGCTGGCTCGCCAAACCGTAAATGTTTATAAAACGCCCGCATTTGCAGATCGCATGAACGTCATGTAACGATCTCTCCCGTCCAATGAGGCTTTCGTACTCAAGCGCACAGCGACCTTGCTCGACCAATTGACCGAAGCCATCCACTGCTTGCTTTGGAAATGCTTCATCACCTGGTCGTAAGCAGAAATCTCGTCACGTTGAGCGATCCGGTAGGTTTCTTCGTGCACAACGACTCGTTGGGGCAGACGTGGCTTGATGTCGGTATTGTTTCGGAGCGCGGGTCGACCGATCACCAAACCTGCGACCGGAATGCATCGATCGGGGAGCTTCAGTAGCGAAGCCAGCTTTTCTGCATTGTTTCTTACGGCGCCGATGAAGCATGTACCGTAGCCAAGGGCCTCGAACGCCAGGGCAGCATTTTGTGCGGCCATGCTGGCGTCAATGATGCCTAGCATGCTTGTCTCAAAGTAATCGAAGGCATCGTTGGACGTTCCCTTCTCTTCAGAGATCGCAAAGTTGCGGCTCTGATCCGCTAGCCACACAAGCATCAAGGGTGCGGTATCGATCTGTCCCTGATTGCCACAAAGTCTGTTTACAGCGCTCTTGTGCTGGCGGTCGCTAATTCTGATAACGCTCCAGCTCTGAAGATGCGACGACGTTGCCGCCGATTGAGCTGCCGCGATGGCTGCGGTGATATCGCTCTCCAGTACCTCTTCGTGCGTGAAGTCACGAATAGTTCGGTGCATCATGATATGATTGATGATGGAACTCTGAGAGGAGGTCAGCCCGTGATCTGTTCCATAGCGATCGACCAATATATCGTTGACTGGCTGAACGTATCTCACGGCGTAATCCTGATTGTTGGTCACGCTGGGCTCCTTCTCGAAGGCATGTGGTAAAGGGCTATTGGCAGAGGTTTGATTGGCGACCTGGTTTCTGGCCAAATCGTAGATCTAGAAGGGCAGCATTCCTGTTGCCCTCCTTGGCTCTAGAGTTCGAGATCATCGTCCACTGTGAGAACGATCTTTCCGAAGCCACCGCCGGTCTCCATATACTTGTGCGCTTCCGCGGCACCCGGCAGTGGGAAGATCTGCCCGACGATGGGACGAAGCCGCCCTTCAGCAAACAGCGGCAGGCCATTCTCAGCAAAGCGACGAACCATGGCTCGCTTCTCCTCGGCATTGCGCGACTTCATTACAGTCCCGATAATTCGCAAATGATTGTGAAGCACGAGACTCAAAGGAACCTGCACGTTCTCTTCGCCGCTAAGCAGACCGACTTGGACAAGCCTGCCTCCCGGCTTGAGACTGCGAAGATTTCGGACGAAGTAGTCACCGCCAACAAAGTCGACAATGACATCCACGCCGTGACCGTTGGTTGCGTCCTTGGCACCTGCTTCGAAATCCTCGGCGATGTAGTCGAAAACCCTGTCTGCACCAAGGGCCTGAACTTCGCTTCGACGCGCGGCTGAAGCAGTCGCAAGCACGCGAGCACCCAAAGCGTGACCGATTTGGACTGCCGCCGATCCGATCCCGCCTGCTGCAGCATGGATCAAAACGACGGCCCCCAATTTGATCTGCCCCAGGTGAACCAAGGCTTCCCAGGCGGTTACGAAAGACTCCATGACAGCAGCGGCTTCCACGTAACTAAGATCGGCCGGAATTTTGACCGCCATGCTTCGATCGACCCGAGCATATTCGGCATAGGCGCCACCGCCGACAATCGCCATCACACGTTCGCCAGGAACAATGTCTTCGACATCCGAACCCACTTCGACCACTTCGCCAGCAAGCTCCAAACCGAGTAGCGGGCTCTCGCCATAGTTTTGCGTACCGTAGTAACCCTCGCGCTGAAGCAGGTCGGCGCGGTTGACGCCAAGTGCTTTCACGCTCACCAGAAGGTCGCCAGGCCGAGGTTCGGGACGTGGAACGTCGGCAAGGCGGAGAACATCCGCCTTGCCGAACTGATCATAGGTGATCGCCTTCACTTGGCTGCTACCTTAGCACGAGCCTTGCGAGCAATGCTTTCCGCGAAGAACGGCGTTTCGCGATGATTGTGGTCACCACCTGCAGCCTGGCGAGCGGCAGCTGCATCTTCAAACGACTGACCATGCTTTTCAATGAAAGCCATGAATGCATCAGTCGGGTGGCAAGTGACCTTGTTGGTGTAGCGGGTGCGGTTGCCCTCGATAGATTCGGCAATCAGTTCCCAAATCACGTTGACCTGAGTGCGCTCTCCGGTCGGAGTGAAGACGTCGGAGATCGAATTCATCCGGCAATACGAGGGAGTAGCTTCGTCGGCGACGTAGTGTTGAATGACCAAGCCCGTGCCGATCTTTTCGACGTTGATGGACATCCTGCGGCCGTCGTCAGTGAAAGTCGCACCGCATGCAACGTGATCGGGAGCGCAGCAACGCTGGTACTCAGCTTCCGGGAGATTGAAGAGCCAATCTGCGATATCAATCTGATCGAGCGGGACGTCGATCTCATGCGAGTAGGCTGACAGGGAAAGCAGCTTGTCGGTGATTACTTTCATGATCGTTTCCTTTCGGTATTCGGCATCTATTCATCGCGTGCCGAGTGGCACCGTGGTGACGCATTGGAGTTGGTCGTGCTGAGCAAACCGGGCATCTGCTCTGAGCCGAAATTGGCACTACCGCGCCGATGGCTCAATCAGACCTGGAGTGCCAAAATCTATCCATTGGTTTAGGTTCGCGGAGGCAGGACCGGTAAGGGTACGTCCACTCGTCACTCAATCGGCGATGCGATTGCATTGCCGTTTGCAGCGAGCGTTACCTGATAATTGCATGAGGTAGTCGCCCGGGATAAGACAGAAAATATCGGAAACTGCTTTGCGTTGAGGTCAAAGATGAAAGCTGATTTTCTATCGACCTTCATTGACGTGGTGCAGGCAGGAAGCTTTTCAGGGGCTGCCCGGAAGCGAGCAATTACCCCATCGGCGGTCGTTCGACAGATCGACACTCTAGAGGCGGATCTTGGTCTCGCACTCCTCATCAGGTCAACTCGCGCCCTCACACTAACGGACGCCGGAGAGAGACTTCACGAGCGGGCCCTGCGTCTCCGTGATGACCTCGCGGATACCCACGCCGAGGTTTCCGCTTTCGGTGGGTCTGTATCAGGGACGCTGCGGATCGGGTGCCTGCCAACCTTTCGGGAAGCGCTATGTCCTGCCACTCCTCGCGTCACTTCAAGCCCAGCACCCTGCCCTAAAACTCGAGTTGGAGCTCGCGGAAAGGCTTTCCGATCCGGTGCTTGAACGTCTGGACTTGGTCATCCGGATGGGTGCGTTACCGAACAGCACGCTAATTGGCACAAAATTGGCGCCGTATCATCGTCATCTCGTGGCAAGTCAACGCTATGTTAGCAATGAGGGCCTGCCAAGGTCAGTCGACGATCTATCCTCACACAGACTGATTGAAAAACTTCATGGCGACGCCCTCCTTGGCTGGAGGGATGTCCTTGGCACAAGAGCCGGTGCAAAGGGTAGCAGCGCTGTCACCTTCCGCACGGATGACTTTGAGGCCCTACAAAGCGCCGCGTTAGCTGATATGGGGATAGCATTCCTCCCGAGCCGGGTTGTTGGGCCGCTTATCAATCACGGCAAGTTGGTCCGGCTCCTCCCCGACCTCGAACGTTGGAACGACGATCCGGAGGGAATTTTTCTACTGAGAGCATTACCGCAGCAAGCGCTCGCGTTCACGCATTCTCTGAGGCCCTCGTTACTTCAATTGGCAATCCTCCGGTGTGGGAGCATTCGCGCCCAACCTCGGAGGCTAAACACCAGCAGGAGCACTCCCGACGCAGCTATTCCTATACCTAAGTATGGTTGCCGCCCCGGTGTCCGCGCGGCATCTCTCTGCTGAAATGGGAAGGATTGCGCAATGTTAAAGGCGGCAACTCTAACGAATGTTGGCCCGGCAACCCCGAATCTGGGCTTGGCCGATCCATTTGGAAGGTCTATTACTTATCTCCGTGTCTCGGTCACCGACCGTTGCGACTTTCGTTGCACCTACTGCATGTCAGAAAACATGACATTCCTGAAAAAAGCGGATCTTCTTACTCTCGACGAGCTTGAGCGCTTATGCTCCGCATTTATATCGAAGGGTGTCCGAAAGTTGCGTCTGACCGGCGGCGAACCGTTGGTCCGCAAAAACATCATGCAACTAGTAAGGAATCTGGGAAGGCAGATCGGTCATGGTCTAGATGAACTGACGTTGACCACAAACGGCTCGCAGTTGGCTCGATTTGCCGATGAGCTCGCCGACTGTGGTGTACGCCGCATAAATGTCTCACTCGACACTCTCGATCCCCAGAAGTTTCGCGAGATCACCCGCTGGGGCGACTTCTCAAAGGTTATGGACGGCATCGACGCTGCTCAGAAAGCAGGCCTCGCGGTGAAGCTGAATACCGTCGCCCTGAAAGGCTTTAACGACGTTGAGATGCCATCTATAATTCGGTTTGCCCACGGAAGAGGCATGGATGTCACAGTAATTGAGACTATGCCGATGGGAAAAATCGAGGAGGATCGTACGGATCGATATCTGCCACTCTCGCATCTGCGGGCCCAGCTTGAACAACAATTCACCTTGCTGGACCTTAGTTTCCGAACCGGAGGCCCTTCTCGTTATGTGCAAGTCGCTGAAACAGGCGGTCGACTTGGGTTCATCACGCCGATGACCCATAACTTCTGCGAGAGTTGTAACCGTGTGCGCCTGACCTGCACCGGTACGCTTTACATGTGCCTGGGTCAGGACGATGCCGCGGACCTACGTTCCGTGATGCGGGATGGTAATGACGACAGGGAGCTACATGCCGCGATCGATGAGGCTATACGTCGAAAGCCTAAAGGCCATGACTTCATTATAGATCGGAACCACAATCGGCCTAGCGTTGCACGCCACATGAGTGTGACCGGCGGCTGAGATCGCTCTGTAGCAGAGAATTAGATGGAAGCGGCCGAGGGATTTCTGGTCAGGCATTGAAGCACGGAACTTCGCCTGAAGCTTTGCCTTCAGATGATACGAGAGCGTGTCAGGTGGACACAGCCTCCTCGACGCACTGGATGAGCTTTTGCAGATCAACCGGTTTCCCAAGAAACGCCAACGCCCCTGCTTCCATAGCGGCCGTTCGCATGTGTTCATCATGATACGACGTCATGAATATCATCGGAGGGCAATCTGCTTCAACGATCAGTCGTCTCTGCAGTTCAATCCCGCTAAGTCCAGGCATCTTCACATCTACGACCATGCAATCGATCGAAGCCCTGGGCCGAAACTCAAGGAACTCCTCAGCGGACGCGAACACACGACTCTCATAGCCCAGAGATTTGATGAGATCGTCCAAGGCTTCGCGGATTGCCAGATCATCATCGACAATGGCTATTAGAGTGGATTTCAACACGGTATTGCAACTTTCATAGGTAATTCACGATATATCAAGCAACGCGCCCGATAACGGGTTGTGATTTGCGGTTCAGGAGTTCATTGGCTTGCTCGACCATGCGCACTAGGTCAGCGATTGATTTGGCCTCCATTTTACGCATGACGTTGCCACGGTGCAGCTTAACAGTGATCTCGCTAATTCCCAGCTTGAACGCGATCTGCTTATTCATCAAACCAGCCACCACGTCTTCAAGCACCTCCCGCTCTCTCTGGGTAAGCGTTTCAAACCGGCCCATAACCTCCTGATGGCGCTGAAGCTCCTGGCGGCGAACGCAATCTCTGCTTATGGCCGTCGATACAGCGTCAAGTAGATCCTGTTCGCGGAATGGCTTAGTAAGGAAGTCTACAGCACCTGCTTTCATCGCTTGGACACCCATCGATATATCGCCGTGCCCGGTCATGAACACGATCGGCAACTGATTTCCCGCACGTTCGAGCTGCGTCTGGAACTCAATACCGCTCACACCTGGCAGCCTTACATCGAGTACGATGCAGCCCGCCCTCGTCAAATCCGCCTGGGCAACAAACTCATTGGGGCTGCCAAACGCTTCAGCTTCAAATTGCATTGATGAGAAGAGATCCAACAAGGCCTCACGGATCGAAATATCATCGTCCACGATGTAGATAACTGGTCGATCAGACGTTCGCTTGGCATTTTTCTGCTCACGCATTAACCGGCTCCTTAGGCAACTTAATCTCGAACACGGCGCCACCATCAGGGTGATTGGAGCCCTCAAGTGAGCCTCCACGCGCCTCAATGGAACTTCTGCAGATTGCTAGACCGATACCCATACCGTTCTCTTTCGTCGTGAAGAACGGAGTGAAGAGCTTTCGCTGCGTCTCCCCTACAAGTCCGTCGCCTGTATCCCGAATTGCGATGGAGATGTAATCAGCCTCGATCGGCCCATCCACCGAAATCGTCACAAGCCTCAGTGCAGGATTAGAATGCGCTATAGCCTGGGCTGCGTTTGCAATCAGGTTGATGAGCACTTGCTGCAATTCAAGTTTGACACCTACCAATTGGATTCGGTCGTTCTGAATGACCTTTACCGTAGTCCGCTCTCGCTGAAGGTCATGCTCCATCAAGGCCAGCGTATCACCAATCAGTTCACCGAGGTCGAACTTCTCTTTATCTTTCGATGCAGCTGACATCGACAAACGGGTGCTCTTAAATATGTCGCTGGCCCTGCCGCTGTCTCGCAAGATTCGCTCAGCCGATCTCTTGGCAGCTTCGATGTCAGGCGGATCGCGGTCTAACCATCGAACCAGCGTTTGACAATTAACCCCAATAGCACCCAAGGGCTGATTGAGATCATGAGCTAATGATGCCGACAACACACCGATAGTAGCCGCCTTGGAGGCACGAGCCAACTCGGCCTGCGCTTCTGTCAGGGCTTTTCGCGCCTCTTCGCGTTGTGTAACGTCTATCATGCTGACCACAACTCGATTGAAAGCCGAAGGGTCGTCAGGGAAGCTGATACTGAGGAGAACCGCCTTTCGCTCTCCATTCCGGTTGATTATCTCGGCATTGTCCTCGAAGTACGCGGCGCCATCCATAATAGCCTGAAGGATGGACAGAAAAGCCTTACTGTCGGCCGGAATATACTGGTGCGTAACGCCTCCTTCGTCAGGGGGCGTCGACGTCCCAAGCAGTTCAATTGCAGCCTCGTTCGCTGCCACGACTTTAATCAGGTCCATGCATGTTGAGACAAATTCGGGATCTGTCTGCGAGTGAGCCGTGACGTCGCTCACACCTGCATGCTTCAGTCCTGCCAGGAAGTCACGAAGCTTCGAGTAATCGCGTTCCCAAAGGGCAACACGGGCCCGGTCAAATATGGATCTGTAGCGAGCTTCACTCTCGCGTAAAGCCGTATTCATTCCGAGCAACTCGGTGCGAGCGCGGTCTGTACGCAGGAGAAGTGCCGTCGTGACGCACAATGCCGCTACTGCCACGCTCAGACGCAGGAAGGTTTGTAAATCAGGCTCTGGGCCATGAGTGAAGAGAAACGAAAGCAGCGACAGTCCGATGAAAATCACCGTGAGGATCTTCAGTCCCGTGCGGTCTATCGCCTCTGCGGCAAGCAGAAGCGAAATTACATAAAGTACCGCAATCGCTCCCTCAATTGATGTCAGAGTGTCGATCGCGAAAACCGCGGCCGCCATTGCAACTGCTGCACCACCAAAAAAGACGTCGTGGCGCCTCGCCCCATGCCTTGCCAGCCTCATTTCCGCACCTTGCACCTGAATCGCTCCTGCCCTTATCACAAGGTTACCGGTTCTCTATGTCTACTGGACCTATACATAAGTGTAGGTTTCCATCTCGGCTCTCCCATACGAAGTCCTCAGACGCCGCCTTGTGGAAAAAGAATGAGGCCGCCTTCTGGGAGGGGGAAGGCGGCCTCCGCGGATACCATCTCCGCAGTTAGGTCCGAGATGAGGGGTTCAGGGACCCGGTAGCTGAGCGCTACGCGACCTCGTCGGGGGGAGCGATCGAGGTAACGAGGCAAAGCTACCTCTGGAGTGCGAGTTCCGTAACTATACTTAGGTCTTGGAATTGGAACTCAACGTCTCGGTCTTGTCAGAGCCTGCCGAAAGATTTTCTGCGATCCGTTCCACGGAGTGCGACAAACGCTCGATCACTAACGGCCCACAACTGGCCTCGGCAATCTCCCTCGATGCTCTTCTGAAAGAGACTGACAGGTCGCATAACGTGGTCTCGAGACTTTGGTTTCCGACTTCCCGAGCGATCCTCGACAATTCGTTCAAGCTCTCAGATAGCTGTAGCACTAGCATATGACGTTTGGCGACAGCCAATGATGCGATCCCATCGATCGATGTTCCCAGGTTGGTGGTGGCCCGCGTGGGAGTAGAGTGTGAGAGGTGTGACACAGGTTTCGCCTCAGATCTGTTGGACACCCGACTCTACAACGGCGTTCATTCTAAACGCATCTGTACCATGGTTCAGGTCACGCAGGCTGCTCGTGCCGTTCACGCTCTAAATTGATCAAGATTGCTCCGCGTGGCGGGGCATTTAACCCCCGTTGGCCGGAGGCCGTAACATCCCAAGGTATCGACTAACCTAGACCAAAGCTTGGTTACGTGTCAGCGAGCCTACTCTTAAATTTCCTTCTGAGTTGCTTTGTACGGTACGTCACCGAAGGAAACTGCTGATGGCCCCTCACATCACTGAACGAATGATGCGCCAATCGAAGGCCGCGGATATGGTTAGTCATTCCGATGGCGTCTGAAACCCTTACCGAGCAAGCGGTGTCTCCAGAGTGCGCTGTACACCTCGCAGTTAGGATTGGGCGCTTGATGTTTTCGAATGGCGCGGACTCTCGGCATGTCGCGGATACAGTCGTGAACGTGGCCTCCGATTTGGGTCAAGAGGCCCATGTCCTAGTCACATCTGATGCTATTCTTGCGACGGTGGGTACGAGCGAACATTTCAGCACAAAGGTTGGTCACCAACTCACGTCTCCGACCGTAAACATGGGTCACCTCTCTGCGCTACGAGCAATCATCGACCAAATACATGCGGGGACCCTGGGGCCGTTCGAAGCAGATCAAAGGCTTGATGCATTGGAGACATCGGGCGGGCGATATCCGATAATCGCCGTGGTGCTTGGACTGGCTATCACCACGGCTTCGCTGGCGCGTCTGTTCGGAGCCACTTGGACCGTCGTGATGGCAGCACTGGTTGCGGGCGCAATAAGTGCGGTGCTCCGGCGTCAAGTTCCGAAGATCTCTGGCAACCAGTTCGCCAGCACTTTTATCATCGCAATACTAAGTGGTCTTGCCGCAGTTTGTGCACTGAGCGCTTACCCCGATGCTTCACCAGTCCTGGCGCTTACAGCTGCGGGGATGGTCCTCGTTCCAGGGGTTCCATTGATAAACGGCATACGCGACATATCCGGTGGATATGCTGGGAACGGGGTCGCGCGGCTGGTTACTGGAACCGTCACAGTCTTGGTGATTGGTTTCGCGCTCTTCACTGTAGGTTTGCTCACTGGGGCCGAGCTTCCTATTGGTACCGGGCCCGGATCACTGCCATTGACAGAAGACCTCGTCTTTTCCGGATTGGCAGCCTTTGGCTTTGCGCTTCTGTTCAATGTTCCTCCTCGAGCGATATTCATCTGCATTCTGACAGGGATCGCTGGTCACGGGCTCCGCTCGGCGTTGGAGCAAGTCGCCGTAAACCTACCGCTTAGCTCACTGATAGGCGCCTTTGCCGCGGGCCTAATCGCTAGAGCGGCCGCGAGCGCTTATCGGTCACCAGCGGTAGTCTTCGCTTTCCCAGGCGTGGTGGCCTTGATCCCGGGATCCTACGGCTTTCGCGCAGGAATAGGTGGACTGCAGATTATGGCCGAGGGTGCGGCAGCCTCTCATGCACTGATCGCTACCACAATCGCGCTCGCGATCACCACAACGGTCACAACTATCGCAATCGCTCTTGGCGTGACCTTATCCCTCGCGGGATCTCACCAAAACCTCTTGAAACTCGAACCAAAGGATCGGAGCAATGCCTGACGAAATCACCAACCACCCGACAATCACTGATCTTGATATCGGGATCGTAGCGCAAGGCACGCGTAGCGAATTCGACTCCATGGGAAGTGTCGACGTACCTGGTGACCGCTACTGGGGTGCGCAGACCCAACGTTCCCTTCATCACTTCGACATCGGTGACGACAGGATGCCAAAAGCCGTCTACCACGCATACGGCTATGTAAAAAAGGCATGTGCGCTCGTTAACGCGGCTGCGGGTAGACTGCCTGAATGGAAGCGAGATGCTATCATTCGCGCTGCCGACGAGACAATCGCCGGTAAGCTTGATGACCACTTTCCGCTGTTTGTCTGGCAAACGGGCTCTGGTACGCAGTCCAACATGAATGTTAACGAGGTAATCTCGAACCGTGCGATCCAATTGCTTGGGGGCACTCTTGGATCTCAGAAGCCCGTCGGTCCCAACGATGACGTCAACATGGGGCAGTCGTCGAACGACACCTTCCCAACGGCAATGCATATTGCCTCGATCGAGGCGATCGACAACTACCTACTCCCCCGAGTGGTGGAACTGGCAGACGCGATTGAGCGTAAAGCAAATACCTGGATGGATGTCGTCAAGATCGGCCGTACTCATCTCGAAGACGCAGTTCCCTTGACCGTTGGTCAGGAATGGCATGGGTGGGCCGGTCAAATTCACGATGCTGTAGCAGCGATCAGGGAAAGCCGCAGCGGTCTTTACCAGTTGGCTGTAGGCGGAACCGCCGTGGGAACCGGGCTTAATGCTCCAAAGGGCTTCTCCAAGGATGTTGCACAGAAGATTGCCGAACTGACCGGGAAGCCATTTGTCACGGCTCCTAACAAATTCACGGCGCAGGGTTCACTTGATGCCATGGTCAGGGCACATGCGGCACTTCGCAACCTGGCTGTCGCGTTGATGAAAATCGCAAATGACATCCGCTGGCTAGCTTCTGGACCGCGCTGCGGCTTTGCAGAGCTTCTGCTTCCTTCAAACGAGCCAGGGTCGTCAATCATGCCTGGTAAGGTGAATCCGACTCAGTGCGAAGCAATGGTCATGATCGCAATCCAGGTGATGGGCAACGACACAGCCGTTTCGTTCGCAGGCAGTCAGGGCAACTTTGAACTGAATGCTATGCGGCCGGTCATCATCAACAATTTTCTCCATTCCGCGCGGATCCTTGCCGATGGCTGCGAGAAGTTTCGCGAGTTCTCCGTTGAAGGTACCGAACTCAACACCAAGCGGATCAAGTCTTACGTGGACGGTAGCGTGATGCTAGTCACCGCACTATCACCCATTATCGGCTATCAGAATGCGGCACACATTGCGGAGAAGGCGATCGCCGACGGCACCACGCTTCGCGAAGCTGCGCTCGCCTCCGGTCACGTCGATGCAGCCCTCTTTGATAAGACGATCACCCCCCTCGCCATGGTCGGAGACGGCTTGGCTGGCGCCTAATATGAAAGGATTTTGATATGATCAGATGCGTAAGAATGTGGACCGGAGCTGACGGCAACTCGTTGTTTGAAGAAGGCACCGTTGATCTCCTACCGGGCGAACGCGGCGATTCCATTGGAAAGCAGGTGGCTGCCAAGAGCATCTCGTTCAGAGAAACGTCATCTGGCGGAGCGTTCGAATGGCACCAAGATCCAGTACCGCAGTTTGTCTTGACGCTCTCTGGCACGTTAGAGTTCGAAACGAAATCGGGTGCCACGTTTACAATCAGGCCCGGCGATGTACTCATTGCCCAGGACAACAGTGGCACGGGCCACAGGTGGCGGTTGATCGGATCAGAACCCTGGCGTCGCGCTTATGTCGTCTACGAAGACGACGTAGACCTGCGTTTCACGCCGAATCCCATAAGCGCATAGAAGGGCCGAACTTATGTCGATCCAAATGACAGACTCTCCAGATATCGTTCTCATCGGTGCCGGCATCATGAGCGCAACGTTGGGCACAGTTTTAAAGGAGCTCGATCCGTCTCTTTCTGTAGTCATGTTTGAGACTCTAAATGACTGTGGTCAGGAAAGCTCCCAATCGTGGAACAACGCAGGGACGGGTCACGCGGCCAACTGCGAGATGAACTATACGCCCCAGCGCCCGGACGGCAGCGTGGACATCTCAAAGGCGCTCGACGTCAACACCGAGTTCGACATATCGAGGCAACTCTGGTCCTACCTCGTCGAGAAAGGTTCCATTCCCGATCCGCGAGCCTTCCTGCATCCCTGCCCTCACATGAGCTTTGTTTGGGGTGCGGCGAACGTCGCTTTCCTGCGTGAGCGATACAAGCAGATGTCGGCTCACCACTGCTACCATGGCATGGAGTACTCCGAAAATCCCGCTCAGATCGCGAAATGGGCGCCGTTGATCATGGAAGGACGCGCTGAAGAGCCAGTGGCTGCGACGCGAATCGTAACAGGGACCGACGTTGACTACGGATCTCTCACCCACCTGCTCGTGGCCCAGCTTTCCAAGCAGCCTGGTTTTACCGCCCGCTACAATCGAAAGGTGATCGCACTCGATCGTAAAGATTCTGGTCGCTGGCGGGTGACGGTAGAGGACGCTATTGACGGCTCTCAGGAAACCGTCTCCGCTAAGTTTGTTTTTATCGGCGCGGGTGGCGCTTCTATCGATCTCCTGCAAAAGTCAGAGATACCGGAAGGCCGTGGGTATGGCGGGTTTCCGGTCAGTGGAATCTGGTTGCGCTGTGATGTTGACGAGGTGAGCGCTCGCCACCACGCTAAGGTCTACGGAAAGGCGGCTAGCGGTTCTCCGCCTATGTCGGTGCCTCACCTCGATACTCGCATCATCGGCGGCCGCAAGTCGCTCCTTTTCGGACCCTATGCTGGCTTTTCGTCGAAGTTTCTCAAACACGGATCGCTGACAGACCTTTTCCACTCCATCACACATGACAACATTTTGCCGTTGCTCGATGTTGCGAAGGACAATTTCGCGCTGACGGAGTACCTCGTAGGCCAGGTGGTTCAAAGTTCATCCCACCAATTTTCGACACTGAAGCAGTTCTTCCCCACTGCGTCACGTGGAGACTGGAAGGAGGCTGTCGCTGGTCAACGTGTTCAGATCATCAAGCCCGACAGCAAGAGGGGCGGCGTTCTCGAGTTTGGCACTGAGCTGGTGCCAGCTAAGGATAAGTCACTCGTGGCACTCTTGGGGGCATCTCCCGGCGCTTCGACAGCAGCCTTCATCGCTATCGAAGTTCTCAAGACCTGCTTCTCGGAGAAATTGACTGAGGAAGAATGGCTTCCAGCTTTGAAGCGAATGATCCCAACTTACGGAATTGACCTCAAGGTTGACGCGGATGCGTGCCGATCAATCCGGGCTGCGACCGCCAAGATACTTCAGATCGAGAACGTTTAAGTTCTCTCAAATCCCCTGCCGAGCGATTCGAATTTTTAAACGCGCCTGGTCCTCCAAGGACCAGGCGCGTCTTCGTTTTGGGAAACTGTTGGCGATGCCTAGAGCGCTGGAGATATTGACCCCGACCTTTCTGCCGCTGAGCGCTGGAGCTCGCTGAAAGAGCTGGAACAGTTCGCTTCAGGTCCACTTAGCCGGGGCCTGGGAGTTAGCGCATCATTTCCACGTTTCTTGAAAAGAGGGGCTCTCATTTGGCGAGCGCTCAGAAAACCATCAATGATGGTTACAAGTCAGGCTGATGGCGACCGGCAACTGGATCGAGGCCGCGCAGCCAAGACTGTCACCCGTTACCTACAATTTTTCGCGGCAAAGCAAAGGCGGCCAGCTGCCATACAAAAGCGCCCGCGCGATGCGCGGACGCTCATCAATCAAGGCCAAATAGCCAAAGCTCAGAACTTCATGCCAACGCCTACCTGAATGACATTCTGTTTGAAATCGACGTTCGTTCCGAACAGCTCGCCCCGGCCGAAATCGTTGTATCGGTATTCGACGCGCCCAAAAATCTTGTCTGTGAACGCATGGTCGACACCTGCGCCAATCGTCCAACCGTTTAAGGTGTCGCTGTCGTTGCCTACCGGCGTCTTCAGCTTGGCATTGGTTGCTGTCCAGCCACCGGCTGCGTAGATCAAAGTGCGGTCAAGAGCATAGCCTGCACGCGCACGGACAGAGCCGCCAAAGCCACCCTTTAGCTTAACGCCGCTGCCGTAGTCCTTGTCAGCCCAGTCGTAGTTCAGATCGCCTTCCACACCGGCTACAAAGCTGTCCGAGAGCTGCCAGTTGTAGCCGGTGAAGCCACCCAAACGCCAGCCGTCGAAGCTATCAGAGCTCAATCCGTCCACCTTGCCGGTACCCCAATCGTAACCGGTATGCGCACCCAGGTAAAAGCCGCCCCAGGAAAATGGCGCCGTATCGCTAGCGACCGGCGGGCTCGGAATTTGATCAACCGCATCGGCGGCAAACGCCGAGGTGGAGGTTGCGAGTGCAGCCAGGGACGCTGCGACAATGAAAAAGCCCTTCATGCTGTGTTCTCCGTTGAAAGCTCATCGCCACATAAGACAAATGCTGTTCTCGTCGCGTCGATGTAATACGGTTCATCCAACACGCTTCACCGATTCAGCGATTGTAGATTCCTTGGCCATTTCTAAGCGGCGCACTCTGCACCTTGCCAATTTAGCGCATGTCTCAAACTCGAAATGCGGCAGAGCATTTGCCTTCAGAAGCATAGCAGTGGCCCAACTGAGAGGTTGGGTGGACAATGCTTGGCACCCGAGACGTGTGAGAAAGGCGAGCGAGAACCCCTGTGAGGTTGAGGAGCTCAACCAGACCCACGGTCTCTACACTTACGTATGATTACGGAAAAGCAAATCATCGTATAGCGATAGGACGGCAACGATGCTGTAACTGACCGGCTCGACTATCGCGAGGTCTTAAATGATGTCGAAATGTCCCGCACCCAGCGGAAACGTATTCCTGAGGCCGCGCCCGTGGTTCAGGTTGTGTCTAAAACTCCATACGCGTCTCAATTCAAGGAATAGGGTATTCATGTTTGACCATGAGCAATTCCACTCGCGCTACGCGAGCTACTCACAGTCAATCGTCGATGCGGTGCAAGACCCACAGGCACTCCACGAAAGCATTTCGGCTAACACATACGCCAGTAGCCAGATGCCGAGTTACCAGCGTTAGGCTCACGAGATGGCGTATGGCCAGTCGACCGAGAAGATCAGGACATAGATTTTGAAAGACAACAGACGTAATATCGACCCACCGTTCGTGACCGATGATGATCCCGATCGGCATGTCCGTTGCGAGGATGCCATCCATTCAGCTATCCGGGCATTGCTTGAGGACGCTGTTCGTGCCGGATGGTCGGAAACCGAGACTTTGCGAGCAATTCAAAGTCTCGCAAGCAGTATCTTGAGCGAGAGGCGTGGTGGCTCGAAGACCATGAGAAATGTTGTTCCTCTACGACGTGGCTAAGGATACTTTTCCCGGGCTCAACCTACACAGTCTCGCAAGCGAATTTTGTTCTGACCCCCTTATCATGACATGACATGACATGACAGGACAGCCTCGCCGGCAGGCGTATTGGTTGCAGGATCCCGTGCCCGCAACCTTTGGCGGCTATTCTTTTCCGACCTTCGTACGTTCTGTATCTTCAACAAGCCTGATGTATGCTGTCCCCTGTTGTGGCTGTACGCGGACTGGGCTCCGTTCCAAGGGGAAAGATTATTGAGGTTTTCCGGCGAATTAACTCGACGAAATATTCGCTTGAGGACATCGGAATAAACACCGCCGTTTATTCGGGTGCCATGAAAGTCTTCGCGCAATCGTTTGCTGACCGACCCATTTTCTCCGGTGTCGGGTCCAATCGATCACCAAGTCACGATGTCAGTCTCGGAGTCCTGATGACTTTCAAGAACAGCGCCTTCATCGCATCCGCGATCCCATCGGTTGGCGTGACCTCAAAGTAAAGCCCAGGAGACGCGCACGCAGCCATTTTCGTTGGTATCTCCGCCTGAAATGGCGCGATCCAGGTGTTGTACCAATTGTTTTTGGGAAGTGGGAGGTATGTGGTATAGAGCACGGCGATCTTCACTCCACGAGCCTTGAGCGGGGCACAGAACGCAGTATCGATCGGCTCCTGGCAACGCCCGCTCGTTGTCTTTTTCGTACAGGTTGACGGCTTGTAGCTATCGCCGACCCCATCCGCCACGAAAAATAGGATCTTTTGAGGATCCGTGGCCGTACTCCCTGTTCCCGCCGTATCAATGATGGCGTTCATCTGGGTAAGGGCCGAGTCAAAGCTCGTGGTTTGGTCGCTGTTGTATCCCTGATATGGGATCGTCATCAGGTCCACGGCATCCGTGTATGACCTAACTGTATCCAAATCGTATGTCGGGCTCGAAATCGTGGTCAGCTTGGCGTCTTCGGCCTTGGTGCCGAAAGTGTAGACACCCATCCTGAACTGGTTGCTCGAACACGATTGGTTTTCGCAGTCGTCGTAAGTTGCTGCGTTGCCTGCCTGACAGTGTCGATACGCATGGTGACGCCGAGCGTCTTGGCTAGGTTATAGTAGCTCTTTGATCCGCTGTTGATGTCGTGACAAGCAAAAGCACATGTGTCAGTTGTGTTGGTCTGCATTTTGGCGACGTCGGCGGCTGTAGCGCCTACGCCCATGGAAGGCGTGTTGTCGATCAAGATATAGAAATCCATGAAACTGGCGGTAAGATACTCGCCAGTCGCGCTGCCCGACATGTCGATGCTTTTCTGACCGAGAACTTGCATGAGCGTGGTCGGCACGGATGTCTTGAAGCTCACCGTGGAAATGACTTTGTTACTCGTTTTCACGATCGACGTATTCACGGTGATTGGAAGAGAAGCCGCCTCCCGCGATAGCTGGCCGGAGAAGATGTCGCGAGCGTCTGACTGGCCGACAGCAATGGCGCCGTCCGATGTCATGGTCATTGCTTGTGTTACCGCCGCCGACTTTTCAGATACCGCGCCGACTGCCGCGGCGTCTGCCGCGGCCAGTAGCTCTGTCCTTATTTCCAATGCATGTGAGTAGTCAATTGCCACGCCAGCCGCTCCGATCACCGGCGCGGCAATGAGCGCGGTGATGATTCCAAAGTTACCTGATCTGTCGCGCAAGAATTTCAAGACAAGGTTGGTCATCGCCCAAGGCCCCAATGCAATGCCCGATCCTTAGCAGCGCCAGTTTAACCCATGGAAAATTAGTCTGGTTAATGCCAACTGAAAGCTACGCCAGGCATGTTAACTCAGCGTACAGGATTGCTCCGTCAAGCCAACTCGGAAGCCCTCTTGATCAGGTCGAAGATGGCGCTGATACGCGCGTCGTGCTGATAGTTGCGGTCGGCCAGGATGCTGCCCATGTCCTCGCTGGCATAGAGCGCGAAGATCTTGAAGTTCGGATCGCGGAAGTGAGCGAGAACTTTCGCACACTGGTCGAGGAAGCCACAGCGGTGAGTGGTGCGTCGGATGACGATTCGATTCAGGCTGGTATTCCCGCCTTCAGGTCACGACTATCCTTTGAACGTCGCCTCCCCTCGTTCACAGAGGCGATAGCTCTAGCAGCAAGCGCTCCGCGTCCTCCCCTCCGCCGGAGCGCGCGGATCCTCGTGGTCCGCTACAGTCCGCCTCCTTCCGCCCGGAGGCGACCTTTCCATGAGCACGTACCACTCCGCGTGCCCACTCGCGCTTAGTTCCAAACGCCCTATATTGCTTGTTTGGACCTGCTGCGCCCCGACCGACCACTAGCTCCCATGTTGAAGGGGGCTAAGTTAAATCGACTCGCCGATCTCACGATTCGACTTGGAGGCTAAGAGAATAAAATCGCGTTGCAGGACAGCTCGTAATCTCCCCGCCAAGGCGAACTCTCGAATTATCCCACAAAACGTCGATCATTCACCCTTTAAATCCTCAGCCGGGACGCAACGTAATGGTCAGCCGATGCAGTTGAGGGACAAAATGAGCGATAATCCTGATCCGCCTAAAATCAACAAGGGCAGCCTCCAAGAACTGATCGGGGGCCTGAGTGATGGTATCATCCTTGTTGAACAGGGTGGACGGATAACCTGGGCAAACGCCGCGGCGATCGCAATGCATCGCGCTAGCAACACCGATGAACTCGGTGGTGACGCAAGAGGATATCGTCGGGCGTTCACCTTGCGGTATCGAAATAATCATCCTCTCGAGGAAGGCCAATATCCGATCGAGAGACTTCTCGCTGGCGAAACAATCGACGATGTGACAGTCGAGGTATCGCCGGCGGCCGATCTTGACATGGTCTGGGTGCACACCGTTCGCACGATGTTCATCACCGACGCTGGCGACAAGCCTGACGCACTGGCCCTGATCATCAGAGATGAGACCCCGCGTTTTGAAGCAGAGGAGCGGTTCGAGCGATCGTTCAATGCCAATCCTGCCCCCGGCCTGATTTGTCGGCTCCACGATCAGCGTTTCATTCGGGTCAACGAGGGATTCCTGGAGATGACGGGCTTCACCAAGGACGATGTCATCGGCAGGACCGTGGAAGCCATCGGTCTATTCTCAAACTGCGAAACCGCGGAAGATGCGCTGTCTAAACTGAACGAGGGGCGGGTGATACGCCACCGCGAAGCCTTGGTTCCGTTGCCCGAAGGTGGCGACCGGCTTGTGATTGTCGCCGGTGAACCTATTTCCGTGGTCGAAGAGCCTTGTATGCTGTTCACCTTTGCCGACCTCGATGCCAGGCGAAAGGCGCAGAACGCACTTCGTCAAAGCGAAGAGCGGTTCTCCAAGTCGTTTCGGCTGTCGCCTGCCCCGGCTGCAATCTCACGGCTCGAAGACTTCGTGTTCACCGAAGCAAACGACGCCTTCCTGGATATCTCGGGTTACAAGCTGACGGAAGTTGTCGGCCGGACTGCTGGCGAGCTCCGGCTTTGGGATGATATTGCCGCCAGACGAGCCGTGGAGCAGAAGCTGCGCGATAACATCTTCGTTCGAAACGAACCCATGCGGCTGAAACAGAAGGACGGTGATTTCGCGGACTGTCTTGTGTCCGCCGAGCGGGTCGAAATCAATGACGAGCAGTGCGTGGTCTGGGCACTGCAGGATGTGACGGAACGCCGGCGCAGCGAGGCTCAACTCGTCGAGGCGATCGAAAGTGTGATGGCCGATACGTCGTGGTTCAGCCGCTCCATTGTAGAGCGCCTCGCGACCCTCAAGCAGGGTTCGACGGTTCCGACGAAAGCGCTGCTGGAGCTCAGCGAACGAGAGCGGGAAATTCTCGGTCTGATCTGTAGCGGGCAAAGCGATGCCGAAATGGGCGAAACGTTGCATCTCTCAAGAAATACCATTCGAAACCACGTCGCTTCCCTTTATGCGAAGATCGGTGTTAACCGCCGGGCGGCCGCGGTCATTTGGGCTCGGGAGCGCGGCTTCACGGCACCCGATCCAAAATCTCGGAAGCGGTCCGAGCGAAGGCCGAGAAAAAAGTGATCTCACCTCCGAAAAAGGTCACGGGATACCAATCGCACTAGTACTTTCAGCTCTGAATTTCTTCCGATCGCGGTTCTATCTCCTTCTTCATGACGCCGAAATACCCGGGGTCAATGATCGAAACACTGTCTAAGGAAAGGCCGCATTATGGATAAGAACCGTATCGAAGGTGCCGCGAAGGAACTTAAGGGCACGATCAAGGAAGTTGCTGGGAAGGTCACTGGCAACGAGAAACTTGAAGCGGAGGGCAAGGTCGACAAGGCCGCTGGCCAGGTGCAGAGCACCGTCGGTAAAGGCAAGGACGCCGTTAAGGATGCGTTGAAGTAAGATTCCGCGATCGACCGGCTCGCCGCGAAGGCGAGCCGTGGTCGTCCAATAAGGATCAACCCGATGCTTTTTCAATCTTTCGCAAGCGCGGCGACCGTCGCGGATCACATTTCGACTATTGAGGCGATCAAGTGCGTTTTGGCGTACACCCATGGCCTGGAAGACTGCCAGATCGAAGTCGAAGTCGTCGACGGCTCCATCATGCTAGCCGGCACGGCGTCGTCGGAAGAAGCCGCATGCGTGGCGAGCGCGATCGCCGCCGACTTCACGTCGAAACCGGTGCTTTGCGGTCTGCGGGTCGCGCCCACATCCAAGCTCGCGTGAAGCCGGTCGTGCGACCTAACACGCTTTAATCTCGAACAAGGAAGAGAAAATGAAGAAGACGCTCATTCTCGCGTTGGCCACCACCCTTGTCTTTGGCTCCGTTGCCACGGCGGCCGATATTCGCCACGGCAAAAGCCAGCATAACGAGAAAGTTGCCTCGCAGCCGAAAGAGCGGCTGGGTACGCTTTCTTGCGAAGTCGCCGGTGGTATTGGCTTACTGATCGGCTCCAGCCGAACGGTTGACTGCCAGTTCAAACAGCGGACCGGCAAGGTCGAACGCTACACCGGTACGATCGGAAAGCTCGGCATCGATGTCGGCGTAACAGGGAAGTCCTATTTGAGCTGGGTCGTGATCAACACCAAGCCGACGACAGTTGGAGAAGGTAGCCTAGCTGGTACTTACGTTGGCGCGTCGGCCGGAGCTTCGGTTGGCCTCGGCCTGGGGGCGAACG
This sequence comes from Rhizobium sp. O111, assembly GCF_055616315.1. Classification (NCBI taxonomy): domain Bacteria; kingdom Pseudomonadati; phylum Pseudomonadota; class Alphaproteobacteria; order Hyphomicrobiales; family Rhizobiaceae; genus Rhizobium; species Rhizobium sp. O111. The sequence continues at coordinate 508,264 of NZ_JBSHXL010000003.1, forward strand.
CGCTGGTCGGCGGCAACGCCAAGAATTTTGGCCTGCAGCCGCTCAGCGCCGAAGTCGGGACCGGTCTGAATGTCGCGGCCGGCGTATCGAGATTGCAACTGCGCAAGGCAGGTTAGAAATCGGTGATCGTGTAATCCCGATTTATCCGATCGGCTGACGCCTTCGAGGGGCGAGGCCGCTCGCCCCTCTTATCATTGTGGACCCTATGATAGGTAATCGCTAGGCGACAGTGAGAGCCGATACGCATCCACCACCGTCAGCACGTGGTGGATGGCGATGGATATACTTGGAACGCGGCTCGCGCTGTTTTCACCGCCAGCTTGGAGCGAAGCGTCCCTGGGGTGCCATCGAGGTCAATCCCAGGCTGTGCACTCGACAGTAGCGTCGTGATCAAGCTCCCCCGGAGCCGCCCGCACCTCCTCCATTGAGCCTGGCGGGCGTTCCCGGGAGATGCCGCTGCGATAATTGCGAATCCACCGCCTACAAGTCTGGTGCCCAAGCCGCCAGGAAGGCGCGACGATCATCAATCGAGAGAAATGGCGCACGGACGACGTCGATCGGCCGCCGAAGCTGAAGGCCGGGAACGAGAACCACCAGCGCTATCGTCGCGGCTTGGCTGGCGGCCCGTTGCAGTTGACTATGCATGGGTTCCTCCTCACTGGATGTGCGGATCTTGATCCCGCCTCAGGCGAGACGCGGCTATGGCACCCGTTTCCGGCGCCAGCAAATCATGCCTTTCAGCGAATGCCGCGAAAAGGCCGCGCGCCGTTTCGGCCTCGATCTCGCCGCGCAACGCGGCGCCGCAGGCCTTCAAGGCAACAGCATGCGCATTATCCCTCAGCCTCATTGGCCATTCACAAAGATGACGATACGCGTCCGTCGCACTGTGAACCTCGGCCGGAAAACCTAGGCCGACGAGAATGCAAATTGGCTCTCTGAACATATCGGGCTTCATCTCTCTCTCCTTTCCGACCCGCGATGTTGGTGGGTGTCACGGCGCGTGGCGCCCATTAGTGGACAAGCTCGATCACGCCGCTTCCCGCGCCTCGATGTGAGCGGGGCAGGACGAAGTCAGAGCTGGTGAGCCCTGGATCCAAATCTTCCGCGGCTTCAACGCCTCCGGGATCTCACGAACGAGATCGATCGAAAGGAGGCCGTTGCTCAGATCCGCGCCATTCACCCGGACGTGGTCGGCAAGCTCGAAACGATGCTCGAACGGACGTCCGGCAACGCCGCGATGCAGGTAGGCATCGGCGGAGGATTCCTGCTTCTTGCCGCTGACAGTCAGCAGGTTGGACTGAAAAGTGATGTCGAGATCGTCCTGAGCAAACCCGGCCACCGCGATCGAGATGCGGTAACCGTCGTCACCGGTCTTTACGATGTCATAGGGCGGCCAGTCGCTGATCGAGCGGGCGCGCTGAGCGTTTTCGAGAAGATTGAAGACCCGATCGAACCCGATGCTCGAGCGGAACAGGGGGGCGTAGTCGTAAGATGGTCCCATAGCCATATCCTCCTTGAAGCAACATGGGTACGGAAACGCCGAAAGGCGGCGCCTCCAGCAAGGCCAGCTCTGTCCTCAGCAACTGGCTGGAAAATAATTTGGCTTTTGAGAGTTTCGGCTTCAAGATCCGCGGCGCGAAAAATTCCACACCGACCGAAATCGGATGATTTCGGCGTTTATCGCTAGGATTGAGGATAGGCGGGCTCGAACCGGGCCATCATCTCAGATGCTTGCTGAACACGCTCGGCTGCCTCCGGTCTACCGCGTGCAAGCTCGCCAGCATTGACACGCATTGCTTTTGCAATGCTCGCGGACATCGTTGCGAACTTTCCTTACTGGACTAGGGCTTCTTTTGAGGCGGTCTCAAGCCAGCGAGCAAAGTCCACTATGATCCCTTCGCGTTCATCCATGCGACGTTCTTGAGGATATTGATGTTCTCTTCCATAGAGGTGTTACTCCATCGCCTTCGGGGGCACCAAGCTCGGCAGTCCTCGGTGGGTCGAAAAGCGAGGAGGACGAAAATCAAAATCAAGAGTTCAATGGAGCTTGAACTCGCCCTCGACACGGCGCCATTCGTGTGGCCCGATCAGCCGCTGGTGGGAATAGCGGACAGAGTGGAGAGGCCCGTCGAGGTTCGCCTGCCAGAAGCCGAGGAACTTGTGCATCTCCGGAAAATCAGGTTCGAGATCATAGTCCTGCCAGACGTAGGTTTGCAGGACGGATTCGAAGTCGGGAATGCGGTAGAGGATATGCGCGGTGGTCAGCCCGTAGCCGTTGAGCTGACGCTCCAGATCCGACGAGAATTGCATGCTTCATCTCCGTTTCATGACGCTGCGAAGGTGACTTAAAATCTTGCACTCATCAATGGTTTTTTGAATTCGGCGATGCTGTTTATTGTTCCTTTCCAGCATGTTAGCAGCCAACGACGCCGAGTGCTAATTTTTCTTATCGACCCTCTTGAAATCGAAAAATCTCGAAAATAAATTTTGCCCGCCAACGCTCGTTTGAGGTTCGCACCCGCCCGGACTGGTCATCCGGTTCGGTAGGGTTTCAACGTCATCATTTTTGCTCAATGGAGGAAAACATGTCGTTCCGACCACTTCACGATCGCATTCTCGTCCGCCGGGTCGAATCCCAGGAAAAGACCAAGGGCGGCATCATCATCCCCGATACCGCAAAGGAGAAGCCGTCAGAAGGCGAGGTCGTCGCTGTCGGCACTGGCGCGCGTAACGAGGCCGGCCAGATCCAGGCGCTCGACGTCAAGGCTGGCGATCGCATCCTATTCGGCAAATGGTCCGGCACCGAGATCAAGATTAACGGTGAGGACCTGCTGATCATGAAGGAAAGTGATGTCCTAGGCATCATTGACGTTCAAGCCGAGCAGAAGAAGGCGGCCTGACGGGCTGTTTCGTATACCCACCACTATCAGTCAGTAGCTGCCTATTGAGGAGTTAGACAAATGGCTGCGAAAGAAGTCAAATTCCACACCGATGCCCGTGAACGCATGCTGCGTGGGGTCGATGTGCTTGCCAATGCGGTCAAGGTGACCCTCGGCCCAAAGGGGCGCAACGTCGTGATCGACAAGTCCTTTGGCGCACCGCGCATCACCAAGGACGGCGTATCCGTTGCCAAGGAAATCGAGCTCGAAGACAAATTCGAGAACATGGGCGCCCAGATGCTGCGAGAAGTGGCATCAAAGACCAATGATCTTGCCGGCGACGGCACCACGACCGCGACCGTGCTCGCCCAGGCGATCGTCAAGGAAGGCGCCAAGGCTGTCGCTTCGGGCATGAACCCGATGGACCTCAAGCGCGGCATCGACATCGCCGTCGACGCCGTCGTTAGGGAACTGAAGACCAACGCCCGCAAGATCACCAGCAATTCCGAGATCGCCCAGGTCGGCACGATCTCGGCGAACGGCGATGAAGAGATCGGCCGTTACCTCGCCGAGGCGATGGAAAAAGTCGGCAATGAGGGTGTGATCACCGTCGAGGAGGCCAAGACGGCGGAGACGGAGCTCGAGGTTGTCGAAGGTATGCAGTTCGATCGCGGCTACCTCAGCCCCTACTTCGTCACCAACCAGGACAAGATGCGGGTCGAACTCGAGGATCCCTACATCCTGATCCACGAGAAGAAGCTTTCGAACCTACAGGCCATGCTTCCGGTCCTGGAAGCAGTGGTGAAGTCAGGCAAGCCACTTCTGATCATCGCGGAAGACGTCGAAGGCGAAGCCCTAGCGACCCTGGTCGTCAACAAGCTGCGCGGCGGGCTTAAGATCGCCGCCGTCAAGGCGCCGGGCTTCGGCGACCGCCGCAAGGCGATGCTGGAAGACATCGCCGTCCTGACTGGCGGCACTGTTATATCCGAGGATGTCGGCATCAAGCTCGAAAACGTCACGCTGAACATGCTGGGCCGTGCCAAGAAGGTGGCAATCGAAAAGGAAAACACCACCATCATCGATGGCGTCGGCTCCAAGGCCGAAATTGATGGTCGCGTCGCGCAGATCCGGGCGCAGATCGAGGAGACCAGCTCCGATTACGACCGCGAGAAGCTGCAGGAACGCCTTGCCAAGCTAGCCGGTGGCGTTGCTGTCATCCGGGTCGGCGGTTCGACGGAAGTTGAAGTGAAGGAGAAGAAGGACCGAGTCGACGACGCCCTGCATGCAACCCGGGCCGCCGTCGAGGAAGGCATCCTTCCGGGCGGCGGTGTTGCATTGCTTCGCGCGGTGAATGCACTCCACGGTCTGCCAACCGCCAACGACGATCAGCGCGTCGGGATTGACATCGTCCGAAGGGCGATCGAGGCTCCCATCAGGCAGATCGCGGAAAACGCCGGCGCCGAGGGATCGATCGTGGTTGGAAAGCTGCGGGAAAAGAGCGAGCTGTCATATGGCTGGAATGCGCAGACCGGTGAGTATGGCGATCTCTACGCGCAGGGCGTCATTGATCCGGCAAAGGTTGTGCGCACCGCGCTCCAAGACGCGGCATCCGTTGCCGGCCTGCTCGTGACGACGGAAGCGATGATCGCTGAAAAGCCTAGGAAGGACACCGCTCCTGCTCTGCCGGCCGGCGCTGGCATGGACTTCTAAGCAGGCGATTGGGAAGGCTCGCCCTAGCCTCTCGGGGCGAGCCTTCGATTAGGAGGTGGAAGAATGGCTCAAGCAATAACAAAACCTTCGTCGACGTCTTTCGACAGCCGTGATCTTGCGGTCTGTCAGCGGGTTTTCGATGACATTCGATCGAGAACTGGAGTCATTAAGCAATCCGAAGAAGCAGAACGGATGGCGGCCATCACAGTGGAATTGTACAGGCAAGGTGTTCACGAACCGAGCCATCTAAAAACAATGGTCGAGGCCGCGAGAGGCCTCTTCGATCACCGGGCGCTCTAACCACAGGCGCCAAATGCAACCAAACATCGACCTGGCATCAAACGGGGTCAAGCTATGAGAAAGGAACGATTGGAAAATTCGATACCGGAGAAGGCGGCAGCGGCCATCAGCGCCGCGCACCTTCTTCATCCGGCGAAACATTTTGGCCATCCGCGTGAGGTCCTTGCTGCGGTTGAGATTGGCAAAGATGAAAAACGCGCCCTCCTCGCGTCGTGGGCTTCCGATATGTTTGCGATCGAGTCCACGCCCGGTCTCCGGCTGTATCATAGCGCGGATAAAGCCGTCACCTATGACGAGATCATCGACGCGCTAAAAAGCTTGGACGAAAACGATCAGCAGGTTGGAGAGGAGGGCCTGGCGAGATCGACCCTTCGCCGCAGCCCGCGATCGCGCCGATTCAGCGGCCTCGGCCTGTGCAGATATCGCAAAGGTGACCGCCGCCGACAGCTTTTGGGTTTCTAGACATTCCATCTGACGGCCGCGTACCTCCCGAATGACGCGCTCATCAGTTCTTCACGCAAACGGTACGGATCCACGATCGTGTCGAAATCCGGAGAGCCGGTGGAACAGGGTACCCTGCTTTGACGTCTGATCTCCGAACATGAATCTGTCGGAAACGAAAAAGCCTGCCGCGGGAGGAGGTGCGGCAGGCTTTTCAAAAGAATTGAACAACGGCTGGGAGGAGGAATGCCGCCGTTCCGTCAGGCGCCCCTTGGGAGGAGGAGTGGGTCGCCTGAACACGAAGCTATGCGGGAGGAAGTGCATTACTTCGATGCCCTAAAGATACCAGAGACTGCCCCGATCGCTAGCGTTCAGATCGCAATGCAGCCATGCGCATGTTGCAATGCAATGAAAACTTTCTGCTCATTTTTGGTCCATTATTTATGATGTAGGCGCAGCTTTCTGCGTACTCGGCTCGATGCCGAGAACGGATTCGATCACCTTGGCGGATGACGTTTCGCACCACTTCAGCATCGGGCCAGATCCAGCAAATCGATAGAGGTTGAAGCTGATAATATCTTTTCCGCCAAGCTCCTGGCCATAAAGCCAAGTCCGTTTTCCATCCCGCGATCGCCTGACGGTCACGCTCTATGCTCGACCGCCAAAATTTCCGTCAACATAGTCGTCGAGTAGTATCGCAAACGCGGCTTCAAATGAGGCAGGAACAGAAGAAAGCTCTTCTCGGCTGGAGGTCAGGGGCGCCAGGCATTCATCACAAATCCCACAGCCATCTCATCCATGCTCGATGCCGGGCGCAACTTTTGACAGCAGGGACAGGTTGTTGCGTCCGATGTGCAGTTGTCTTCTCGTTCCGGCGGAAGAATTTCGATACCGACTTCCAACAGCATATCGGCCGCGCTTTGATTCATGGCGATGCTCCAACTCAGGCCCACACCAGAGATAGTGAGCATCGGCGACTGCACAAGTCGGCAGGTTGCTATCGGAGAGAGCCGATCCCAGCAATAGCGTCGAGCAGCTTTCTTGACGATCTCCTTCCGACCTTGTTCATTCCCCCGGGTTCAAGCCCGCAAGCGCCTTTCAGATCAAAGTTTCCATCGACGAGATCCAGCCGGCGGTCTGGTGTCGGTTGATCCTGCCATCGATTGGACTCCTCGGCGAAGCCAAATTTGAAGAGGCGGGGGCTGCCACTTCAGGCAGTCGGTTATAGGCTTGCCGCGGTATCCGAGCGCGACATTGATATTTCGAACTGCGGGTGGCTGAGAACAGCGACATCCATCCCGGCCAGCAATCCACCTGGCGAAGTTTTACCCGTGTCGCATCTGACGAGGTCGACTTCCTAAATGTCGAGATCGTCATGCTCGGCCGCCTGCATGGCATAGCGGCACCATATAACGGCACCGTCCAGCACATCGCCGGACAGCTTGCGCAAAGGGAAGATTTTTCGAACCCGCTTCCTCTCGAAGGCATCCTGTCGCTTGTGAGCAGCAGCCGATGGCGTGGAGTTGAGCTTGCCGTGGCACGCTGAGTGGTGCTGGCTTAGGTTGCGGACCACGAGCTCCGGCTCACACACTTCAGCCGCACGTAGCTCATGAGGAACTGTTACGGGCATACGGACCACCTACTCAACCTCAGGCTCGTGCGACCACGATCCTGAAGCCATTGCCCCGCCAAAAACCGTCCGGTTCCAGGCTCCCGCGATAGGTGCAGCAGGCCTTAAGCTTGCCGCTGGAGAAACAACCGCCGCGCAGCACACGACGGATGGATGGTCCTGCATCCGGCGCCTCGCGGCCGTCGCCGGCGTAGGGGTATTTGTAATGCGGCGTTGCCATGTCATCGCCCCAAAGCGTCGTCGTCCACTCCCAGACCTGACCCGTCATGTCATAGCAGCCGTATGGTGACTTGCCCTTCGGGAATAGGCCGACGGCACAGGTGGTGTTGAACCCGGCCTCCTCGGAATTGGAGGCGTCGTCCCGCCATTCTGTTCCCCAGGGATAGACGATCTTTTCGGGCCTATTATCGGGCTGATCGCCGCGCGCCGCGCGCTCCCATTCCGGCTCCGTCGGCAGGCGCACGGCTTCGTCCGGCGAGATGCGTCCCTCGGCACGCCAGCGTTCGGTTAGCCAGTCGCAATAGGCGCGCGCATCGCGCCAAGTCAGATCCGTCGCAGGTGCGTTGCGGCGATCCTCGGCAAAGCCGTCAGGGCTACGCCAAAGGCGGTTGGTCTCTTCGATGAAGCCGCCATAGTCGCGGTTCGTGACGAGGTAGATGCCGATCTTGAACGCACCGACCGTCAATGGATGCGGCGGCGCTGAATTCGGATGCGTGTCTGAGCCGAAGGTTAAGTTTCCCGAGGGAACTTCGGCCAGCGCCTGCAGGTCACGCGGATCGCCCCAACGCGAGAGGATACGGGCCGCCTGTTCCCGTTGCGGCGCCGATAGCATTCCGTCAGCCACGATGGCGAGCAGATGTGCTGCAATACAGCCGCGAAGTGCGCTGGTCTCGGTCACAAGGTCGGCGGCAAGGAGCGCGCCGCGCAGGACGTCGTCGCCCTCGCCAGCCAGCAACGCTCCGATGAGCAGGTCAGCGGCCTCTGTGCCGGAAAGACGGTTGGCAAGGCCCCGCAGAACCGGTGCCCAGAGCACCGGGTGCGTCTGGAACGGCAGCACGGCCTTGTCGGCTGGCTCCGATGCCAGATGCCGCGCCGCCAGCAATTGGCGCACGCGGGTGACGGGAAACAGCGCGGGATCGTTGTTCTTTCCACTGAGCGCATCGAATGCCAGGCCGCAGAGGAGGCTAGCCGTCTTCTCGTCCCCGGCGATCCGCGCCACCCAGCGATCGGTAATCGCTTCGGCGGTCTTACCGGCGTCCCCGGCCGACATCGCCATGGCAAACTGCGCCGGGTTGCCGGCCGCCGCACCAAGCGCAACGTTTGACTGGACAAGGTCGAGCCCCGCCAGTCGGGCAGCCGCATCCATACGCTGGGTTTTCAGGAGCGGCAAGAGATCGTAGCGGACGCAGTCCGCCGGCAGCGGCCAGCTCTTGACGCTGGAGCTCTCGCCGAGCGCCAGCAACCGCACCCGAGGATGGGTCTTCTGGAACGTCAGCGCCTCGGCGAGCAGACGCGGACCTTCCGCGCCAGCGGCTTCGATTGCATCGAGGATGACAAGAATGGTGATACCGGCGTCCGCGAGCGCCTGATCGTCAAACACCGCGCGGGTGCCGGTCTGTTCGAGCAGATCGCCGAATGTCTGCGGACCGGTGACGGTCATGTAGACAGGAATGACATTATCGAGGTCCCAGCGCTCCTCATGCACGGCTCCAAGATCGTTTCGCGGTACCGGCCGTGGCCGCAAGGCCGATGCGCCCACGGACAGCCGGGAAGCAAGGTTGCGGGCGAAGCTCGTCTTGCCGCTGCCGGTCTCGCCGGTCAGGATGATCGCCGGATTGTCGCGAACCATCTCCAGCGCCGTAAAATGGACTGGTGGCTCGGGTTCAGCCTGATCCTTGAGCTTGCGCAGCCCCTTCGCGTCTTTGTCCTCGAAGGTGAAGTTGACCAGTAGCGGGATGTAGCCCGTCGCGAGATCCGCCACGGAGCCATCAGGCAAGCCAAGCAGCGGCACCTGACCAAAGGCCTTCGCTTCCGCAAGGATAGCGTCAAACGCGGGGTCGAGCAGCGTTTTGTTCGGGGTGGTCATTGAAACAGCTTTGCAACGTCGGGATTGTGGAAACGCTGGATCTCGATCGCGTAGCCGGCCGGATCCTCGAAGAAGAAATGCTCGCAGAATCGGCCGCGCAGCATCTCGGACTGTCCGGCGACGCCGGCTTCCTTCAGCCGCGAATGCCAGCCTTCGACATCCTGCGAAACGATCGTCAGCAGCACCGCGCTCTTTTCCTGATGCTTCAGATGGCCGCGATTGCCATCGACGATGCCGAAATAGCAGTTCTCGGCGATGCGATAGATGCGCGCCAAGCCCTGGTCGAGAACGAGTTCGAAGCCGAGCGTCTGTTCGTAGAACGGGACCACGGCATGGATGTCGTCATAGTAGAAGAAGGTGATCGAATAGTCGTTTTTCATGGTCTGTCCTCACAGGCTCAGGCGATGCTCAAGGTGCCCTTGTGATCGATGGATAGGCCGGCAATCTCCTTGCGCGCGGCGAAGACATCGACCGGATGCACGAGGTAGAGCCAGGGCGGATTGGCGTTGAGATGGGTCAGGCACGCCGCATAGGCAGCCTCGCGAGCCGCAGGCTCGACGGCGGCATTGGCCGCTGCGATCAGGCGTTCGGCCTCGGCGTCGTCATAGCCCTGCCACCACACGGCCTTGGTGATGCTGGAAATCTTGTCGTTCAAGATGCGGTAGGTGCTGTGCGGCGAGGAATCGAAGATTGCGAGATCCCCCATCTCCTTGCGGCCGATCTGGCGCGCATATTCCGGCCGGTCGGTCTCGATCTCGATTTCCACCTCGAAGCCGACGGCCTCCAGCGATGCCGCCACCAACCGGCTGACCTCGGGTGCGCGCTCCGGCATGAAGGTCGGTGTGCGCAGCTTGACGCGCTTGCTGCCCTCCACCTCACTAAGCAGTGCGCGCGCGCGCGCGGGATCATAGGGGATCGGAAACAGGCCGGCGCTCGCCATGCCGAGATGATAGGGGCTGACGATGCTCGATGAGGGCACGGCGAGGCCGTGGAAAATCTCGTCCGCGATGCGGGCGGTGTCGACCGCGAGATTGGCCGCAAGCCGCGCTTCAGGCGAGCGGAAGACGCCCGCCTGGCAATTGAGATAGAACATCACCGACAGCGTATTGACCGCCTTGCCCCACTGGAAGCGGTCGCCCATCTCAAGACGTTCATCGACGCGCTCGAGATTGAGGGCGGCGTCCACCGCGCCTGACGTCAGCATCTCAAGACGCTTGTCGGCGGAGGGTTCGACGATGGCAACGATCTCGCGCGGCTCGGCATGCCCGGCGACACGCTCAAGCACGGCTTTCGCCTTGGGCTCGAACGAGCGAACGCGAAATGGCCCGGTCCCGAGGATCGGCTGCCCATTGGGCGCTAAGCGGCAGATGTAGAACTCGGAGAAAATGTCGAGAATATCGGCGAAGGCATGGGGGTTGCGGACAACGACGGTGGTGTCGCCTTCGGCAGTGATGACGGCATCGGCGAGATAGCGCGCGTAGGACCACTTCATCCCGAACGTATCGACCGCTTCGAGAATTCCGTCGATGAACGCGATGACATCTCCCGCGACGCAGGGCTTCCCGTCATGAAAGGTCGCGCCCTCGCGGATCGAAAACCGCCACTCGCGGCCTTCGTCGCTATGCGTCCAATCGGAAAACAGCGCCGGCAGCACCTGTCCGTCGTGCCACTTCAACAGCGGCTCGAACACCAGGTTCTTCAGCGTCAGCACGCTGGTATCGTCTGTCACCCGCGTCGGCGGCAGGAAATCGACCTTCTCGAGGCTGATCGTCAGTGTGGACATTATAGGCCTCAGTCGAGTTCGCTGCGTCGGCGTGGATTGAACCAGTCCGCAAGGGAATCGCCGATCAGATTGAAGGACAACACGGCAAGCAGGATCGCCATGCCGGGCGCCAGGGCCACCCAGGCGGCACCACGCACGAATTGTAGGTTGGCCGACACATCCGCGCCCCACTCCGCCATCGGCGGCTGGGCGCCGAGGCCGAGGAAACCGAGGCTCGCGGTCTGCAGGATGGCGCTGCCGAGCGCCAGCGTCGATTGCACCAGGAGCGGCCCGAGGCCGTTCAGAAACACATAGCGGAAAAGCACGCGCGGCGTCGGCAGGCCGAGCGAGATCGCGGCTTCCACATAGGGTTTCACCGAGATGCTGAGCGCCTGGCTGCGGGCGACGCGGGCGAACTGCGGCGCCAGCGTGATCGCCACGGCGAGCATCGCGTTCTCAAGGCTCGGGCCGAAGGCCGCCGCGAGCGCAATCGCCAGCACCAGCGCCGGAAACGCCAGGATCGCATCGACGATGCGCATGATGACGCTATCCGTCCACCCACCGGCGAAACCGGCGAGCATGCCGAACGAGACACCGACGACGAAGGCGATCGCGACGACGCCGACCCCGATCGCAAGCGTCGCACGGCCGCCATGCATGATGCGGGTGAAGACGTCGCGGCCGAAGGCATCGGTGCCGAGCCAGTGGCTGAAGCTCGGCGCGGCAAGCTTGTGCAGCACGTCTAGCTTGGTCGGCGAATAGGGCGTGATCATTGGCCCGAAGACGATCACCAGCACGAGAGCGAGCAGGATGAGGCTGCCGGCCATGGCCAGCGTGTTCTTGCGCAGGAAGCTGAAAAACTCTGACATCGCGTTCACTTCATCTTCTTGCGGACGCGCGGATCAAGAACGCCGTGGAGGACGTCGACCACGATCGAGGTGAAAACGAATAGCAGCGCAAAGACCAGCGTCGTGCCCTGGATGACGGGATAGTCGCGGTTCTTGATCGCCTCGAACATGTAGCGCCCAATCCCCGGCCAGGCGAAGATGGTCTCCGTCAGGATGGCGCCGCCGAGCATCTCGGCGAATTTCAGGCCGATGACGGTGATCGCCGGCAAAAGCGAGTTGCGCAGCCCGTGATGGATGATCACGTCGCCGCGTCGTAGCCCCTTGGCCTTGGCGGTTCGGATGAAATCCTCGCCCATCACTTCGAGCATGGTGTTGCGCACGAAGCGACCGAGCGTGGCGGCAAGGAAAGCGGCGAGGACGGCGGTGGGCAGGATCAGGTGCTGCAGCGCGCTCAGCGCCGCCGCCCAATTGCCGGTGATCACGCCGTCGAGGATGGCGAAGCCGGTGACCGGTTCGGCAACGATGAAGGAGCTCATGCGACCGGAGACCGGCAACCAGCCGAGATAGGTGCCGAAGACCAGCTGCAGGATTAGCGCCAGCAGGAAGGCGGGCATGGAAACGCCGACCAGCGAGACGACGCGGGTCGCATGGTCGAAGACGGAATTGGGACGGGTGGCCGACAGAACGCCGATCGGGATGCCGATGATGACGGCGACGATGACGGCGAGCACCGAGAGCTCGATGGTGGCCGGCAGCCGCAGCAGGATTTCATGCGCGACCGGTTGGCCGGTCTTCAGCGAGATGCCGAAATCACCCTGCAGCAGGCCGCCGACATAATTCAGAAACTGGATCGGAAACGGCTGGTCGAGATCGAGCTGCGCCCGCAGCGCATCGATCTGCGCCTGCGTCGCTCCGGGTCCGAGAAGTGTCACGGCCGGATCGCCGGGAATGAAGCGCACCAGCGAAAAGACGATGACCAGCACGATACACATGACGGGTATCAACGCGATCAATCGGCGCAAGATGAAGGTCGCCATGCCCAGTTCTACTCACATCCTAGGGAAAGAACCCGCGGCGGCGAACCGCTGCGGATCGATTTTTCGTCAGTAAGGCGCGATGCGCCTCACTTCTTGGACACGCCCCAATACTCGTTGAGCGGAGGCGCGCTGTTGACCACCAAGCCCTCGACATTGGCGCGGGTGAAGACGATGAGCTTCGGGCTGAACAGATAGGCGCCCGGCACGCGCTTGACGATCTCTTCCTGCACCTGCTGATAGAGCGCCTTGCGGGCATCCATGTCGACCGTCTGCTGCGCCTTCAAGATCAGGTCGTCAAGCGCCTTGTCCTGAGGCATGCGGAAGGTCATCGCGGTGTCGGCGAGCGACGAGAGATAGCCGATGGTGATATGCGCGTCGGGATCGTTGTACCAGGGCTGGCGACCATCCAGTGCGGCGTCGAACTGGCCGACTGTCTGCAGCGCGCGGTAGGCCGGGAATTCGGTCTGCTCGATCGTTGCCGTGATGCCGATATCGGCGAGATTGGCTTGCACGAAGGTAGCGACGGCACCCCACAGCGGACCCTGGAAGCTGTAGAGCTTCAGGTTGATGGTGGAGGGATCGACGCCGGCTTCGGAGAGAAGGTTCTTTGCGAGCTCCGGATCGTAAGCGGGTGCCATGTCCTTGATCTTCGGATCGAACGCCCAGCTGTTCGAGGTCAGCGGACCGTAGACGCGTTCGGCCGTGCCGCCGAATACGCCGGTCAGCAGGCCGTCATAGTCGATGGCATGCGCAACCGCCTCGCGGACCTTGATATTGGCGAAGGGGCCATCCTTCTTGCTGTTGTTGAATTCCAGCTGGCGAATGATCTGGCTGGACGCCTCGATGATCTTGACGTCCTTGTTGGACTTCAGCGCTTCGATATCCTCGGCCGCGATGGCCGAGAGCTGGCCCTGCTGCTGCACGACGTCGACACCGCCGCTTTCGAGTTCCAGGCGCCGCGTCGAGGCATCGGGAATGACACGGTAGATGATGCGCGAGAGCTTGGGCGCGCCACGGAAGTAGTCGGGGTTGGCTTCAAGCACGACATTGGTATCGGCCTGCGCGCTCTTGAAGGAGAACGGCCCGGTGCCGACAGGATTGGCCGCGAACTTGTCGCCGTACTTCGCGACGGCAGCCGGGCTGACGATCGCCGACTGCGGCTGCGCCAGGATCGACAGGAATGCCGGATAGGGCTCGGAGAGCGTGATCTTGACCTCGGTCGGCGATACGACCGCGATATCCTTGATGAGGTCGAAGGTCGCCTTGACGTAGGAGTTGGTGGCCTTGGTGCGCTCCAGCGAGAACTTCACGGCGGCCGCATCGAATGGGGTGCCGTCCTGGAACTTCACGCCATCGCGCAGCTTGAAATCGAATTCCTTGCCGTCGGCCGAAACGGTCCAGTTGTTGGCGAGCCGGCCCTCGAGCTGCTTGAAATCGGGCGCGGTCCAGGCGACCAGCGTGTCGAACACGTTGAGAATGATCTCACTGCCGATCGGTTCGGCCTTGTTGGTGCCGGGCTCGAGGCTTACGGGATCGGAAGGAACGGCAACGACCAGCGTCTTCAATTGCTCGTCGCTCTGGGCATGCGCCGATCCGGAAAAGATCGGCAAGGCGACCAAGGCCGCGGCGGCAAGTCCTTTAAGCAGTTTCATTCGCACGACCCTTTCATGGTCTGGCCGGGACGCGTTCAACGTCGCCCGAGCCTCTCATTGTCAGCCTATCAAGGCCTTCCCCTTCTGATATTCCACGAAATATATCATTGCTTTTCCGGCTGTAAAGCCTTGGCTGCAAGCGTTTTGAACAAGTAGCGAATATGGCCTATTTATTGTGCATTTGCGAAAAGATTATTCCGCATAGCAGCATTCATGCGAAAAATTCAGGCCACCCACAGCTCACACAGGGTCGGCTCCCATTATGACCGGCCGCGACGGATCGCTCACCCAGGCCGACCACGATCCGGGATACATCGCCGCATCGATGCCGATCGACGCCAGCGCCAGCACCGTGTGCGCGGCAGACATCCCGGCACCGCAATAGACGCCCACCGGCTTCCGCCCATCGGCGCCGAGCGCGCGATACATCTCCTTCAGCGTCGCCGTATCGGTAAAGTTGCCGTAATCGGTGACGTTGTCGGGCGCCGGCGCGCTGAGCGCATACGGGATATGCCCGCGTGGCGGCTGGCCGGGAAGCGACGCGCCGCCGATGTAGTTCGGACGGATACGGGCATCCAGGAGCACGCCATCGACGGCGAGACGCAGCGCCTCATCCGGCCCGATTTCGCTCATGTGACCTGAAGTCAGCGTGACATCGCTTGGCGTTGGATGAGAAACCGCTTCGGTGACGGGAAGGCCGGCGGTCAACCAGACTGGGAAGCCGCCGTCAAGCACCCGCACGTCAGGAAGACCGGCCCAGCGTAACACCCACCAGGCCCGCGCCGCCGTCATGCCGCGATCGGCGTCATAGATGACGATCGTGCTCTCGCGGCGCAGCCCCCAGGCGCGCGCCTTGGCCTGCAGCACCGCGATATCGGGCAAAGGCCGCTGCCCGCCCTCGACGGTCGCCGGCGATTGGAAATCCTCATAGGCTTGCGTATCGATCGCACCCTCGATGCGCGCCCCCTTGAAAGAAGCCTGGCCGGTATAGGGATTGATCGAGTGAACCGCGATCACGGTCACATCGGCGCCCGATGCGCGCATCTTCTGCAGCTGAGTAGGGGTGAGCAAAACGGTCTGGCGCTGCGCGTCTGTCATGTCGGTCTCCGATCGATCCGGTGAGGCACCTGTCTGCATCTATGTCAGCGGCAGATTTGTCGATTGGGAACAAGATCGCAAGTTTAAAATATCTTACGTGATATTCCACGAGGTATTTTTATTGACATTTGTCCATTGACGCGTTGCAATATCGACCTGCCAGCTTTGCCGTCACCCGGAGTATCCGCGCTTGACAGTCCTTTCGGTCGAAAATCTCACCACGTCCTTCCGCAGAAATGGCGCGTGGACGCCTGTCGTCAACGACGTGAGCTTCAGCATCGCGGCGGGCGAGACGGTCGCGATCGTCGGCGAATCCGGCTCGGGAAAAAGCGTCACCGCAATGTCGATCATGCGGCTGCTGCCGGAGCGCACGTCGCGGGTATCAGGCAAGATCACGCTCGGCGGCACCGACATCCTGTCGCTGCCGGAGCGGCAGATGCAGGACGTGCGCGGCAACGACATCGCCATGATCTTCCAGGAACCCATGACCTCGCTCAACCCGGTCCTGACGGTCGGGCGCCAGATCGCCGAGGCAATTATCCGCCATCGCGGCTGCTCGAAAAAGGAAGCACGCGCCGAGGCCGTGCGCCTGCTCGAGCGCGTGAGAATTCCGGCCGCAGCAAGCCGATACGACGAATATCTGCACCAGCTCTCCGGCGGCATGCTCCAGCGTGTGATGATCGCGATGGCGCTCGCCTGCCGGCCCAAGCTGCTGATTGCTGACGAGCCGACCACCGCACTCGACGTCACCGTCCAGGCGGAGATCCTGCAGCTCATCAAGTCGCTGCAGGACGAGGAGAACATGGCCGTTCTCTTCATCACCCACGACATGGGCGTCGTCGCCGAAATAGCCGACCGCACGGTGGTGATGTTCCGTTCGCGCGCGCTGGAGATCGGCAAGACCGAACAGATTTTCAAAGCGCCCGCCAATGTCTACACCAAGGCGCTGCTGTCGGCCGTTCCGAGGCTGGGCTCGATGGACGGCCGCGCCTTTCCGGCCACGCTGCCGCTGACGGATACGGACACGGGCGTTGCCTCGCCGGAACGCGAGATCGCCGGCACCGTCGAAACCGGCAAGCGCCCTATCCTTGAGGTCCGCAATCTCGTCACCCGTTTCGACATCAAGTCGGGGCTTTTCGGGCGGGTCAGCGGCCGCGTGCATGCCGTCGAAAACGTCTCCTTCGATATCCATGAGGGGGAAACGCTCTCGCTGGTCGGCGAATCCGGATGCGGAAAGTCGACCACCGGTCGCTCCGTGTTGCGCCTCATCGAGCCCGTCAGCGGTTCCATTCATATCGACGGCCAGGATATCAGAGCGCTCGACCAAGCAAAGCTTACGAAGCAGCGCCAGCATATGCAGATGATCTTCCAGGACCCATTTTCGAGCCTCAATCCCCGCATGCGCGTCGGTGATGCCATCATGGAGCCAATGATCACGCATGGCCTCGCGACAGCGAAGGAGGCGCGCGAAAAGGTGGCGGATCTGATGGTGCGCGTCGGCCTGCAGGCCGATATGGCGCGGCGCTTTCCGCATGAATTCTCGGGCGGACAGCGACAGCGTATCAGCATCGCCCGCGCGCTCACCCTCAATCCCGGTCTGATCGTCGCCGACGAGGCGGTCTCCGCACTCGACGTATCGATCAAGGCGCAGGTCGTGAATCTGATGATGGAGCTGCAGGAGCAGCTGAAGATCGCCTACCTCTTCATCAGCCACGACATGGCCATCGTCGAGCGTGTCAGCCATCGCGTCGCGGTCATGTATCTCGGCGAGATCGTCGAAATCGGCACGCGCGAGCAGATTTTCAGCAATCCGCAACACGGCTATACACGCAAGCTCTTGAGCGCGGTTCCGATCGCCGATCCGGCCCGCCGTCACATCCGCCGCGCGACACCCGGCGGCGAGATCGGCAGCGCCATCAGGCCCGCCGACTACCAGCCGCCTGTCGCCCGCTATGACGAACCGGCGCCCGGCCACCTCGTCAAGGTCGCCTGACGCGACGACGGGCGCCGACTTAAAGCGTCAGCCCCACCTGCCCCGTTGCGACGAGCGCGCCCAGTATCCCCTGGCGCGTATTCTCGTTGTGCTCGACCACGGCGTCGCGCGCCTTGTCGGCATCACGCTTTCGCAGCGCCGCCACGATGCGATGATGGTCGTCATTCGTCTCCGGATTGATGTCGCGAACGCGGGCGCCCATGTAGAACAGCCGCGCGCATTCCTCGAGATGGCTCATGACCAGCGCATAGAGGCGCGGATTGCGCGAGCCGCGCGCGATCGCGGAGTGGAACTCCTGATTGGAATCGACGAAGGTCTTGGTGCTGACTTCCTCGCCGATCACATAGCTGACATCGGCGAGCTGATCGAGAAGATCGAGATCGGCATCACTAAGGTTCTTGGCGGCCAGTGCGGCCGCAGTCCCCTCCAGCATCCCACGGATGGCGAAGAGGTCGTTCATGTCCTTTACCGTCACCGGTGTCACTCGGTAGCCGCGCCGGGGATAAGCCTCCATGAAGCCTTCGACACAAAGCCGCGCCAGGGCCTCGCGCACCGGCGTCTTGCTGACCGACAGCTGCTCGGCCAGCTCCGGCTCCGAGACCTCCACGCCGGGCGCCAGGTCGCCGGTGATGATGCGCTCGCGAAGAACGGCATAAGCCGTCTCCGTCAGCGACTTTCCATGCTTGCCGCTCGACGTGTCCGCTTTAATCAAAATCAATCTCCAGTTTCCGATTTCGGCGGCGTCATCCGTCGAGCCGAGCATCAACATAGGCGAGCAATCCGCCAATTTCCACGAACACTTCGCATCATCAGGCCTGCGCCAACAGAACTTTGACAAGCTAAGTTTTCTGATATACTACGTAATATATTTATTGGACGCAATGCTGTCCCCCAGCAGGTATCGCCTTGTCAGAAATTCTCGTCATCAATCCCAACAGCTCCGTCTCGGTCACCCGGTCGATGGAGACGTGCCTTGGCATCGTTCGCGGCGCCAGCCGCCATGACATTCGTTGCACGGAACTGCAGAAATCCCCGCCCGGCATCGAGACTGACGCACATGTCGCCGAGGTGATACCCAACATTCTCGAAGCGATCGCGGTCTCCGACGCCGATGCCTTCGTTCTTTCATGCTTTTCCGATCCCGGCATCGCCGCCGTAAGAAAGGCGACAACGCGTCCCGTCGTCGGCATCGCCGAGGCCGCCTATCTTGCGGCGCTGGGCCTTGGACAGAAGTTCGGCATCGTCTCGCTCGGCCAATCCTCGATCGACCGCCACCTGCGCTATCTCAAGGTGCTCGGCTTCGACGGCCGGCTCGCCGGTGATCGCTCCATCGACATGACGGTCGTCCAGCTCATGGCCGGCGATGTGGTCGAAACCGTTGCCCGCACGGCGCGCCTGCTGCGCGACGAGGACGGCGCCGACGTCATCATTCTCGGCTGCGCCGGCCTCGGCGGCTATCGCCAGGCAATGCAGGACGCGCTCGGCATTCCCGTCATCGATCCGGTTCAGGCCGGCGTGGCACTCGCCTGCACCACTCTCGATCTGCAATACGGAAGGCACGCATCATGACCTACGACATCGTCATTCGCGGCACCGCCGTGCTGCCCGAGGGACCGCTTGACAATGCCTGGATCGCTATCCGCGACGGCAAGATCGCCGCGATTGGCACCGGCGAGGCGCCTGATGCGGCCCAGAGTTTCGACGCCGGCGCGGACCTGCTCATCCCCGGCGTCATCGACGGCCAGACGCACGCCTGCAGCTATGGCGGCCTGCCGGGCATACGCTCCACGACGCGCTCGGCGGTTGCCGGCGGCATCACCACCATCGTCGACATGCCCTACGACAATCCCGATCCGCTCAACTCGGTCGCTAAGCTGGACGCCAAGGTCGCAGCAATCCGCGAGAACGCCCACACCAACGTCGCCCTCTACGGCACGGTCATGCCCGGCCAGTCCACCGACGAGATCGACGGCCTGATCAAAGGCGGCGTCGTCGCCTTCAAGATCTCGACCTTCGAAAGCAGCCCGACCCGCTTCCCGCGCATCTCCTCCAACCAGACGCTGGAGATCTTCACCGCGCTGGCCGAGACCGCGATCCCGCTCGGCGTGCACAATGAAGACCAGGAAATCGTTCGCGCCAACATCGCCGCCGCCAAGGCCGCCGGTCGCGACGGCATCGAGGCGCATTCCGAAAGCCGACCACCGGCCGCCGAAATGGCCGCGACCGCGCAGTTCCTCGAACTCGGAGCCGCCGCCGGCGCGCACGCCCACATCGTGCACCTGACGACGACGCGTGGCTTCGACCTCGTCGAAAACTACCTGACGGACGGCTATCGCGCCACCGGCGAACTCTGCGTCCATTATCTGTGGCTCGACCCCGAAATCGACGGCCCGGCGCTCGGCGCCAAGATGAAGGTCAACCCGCCGATCCGCCCCGGCCAGATCGAACTGCTCTGGGACGACGTCGTGGCGGGCCGTGTCGCCTTCGTCAGCTCCGACCATTCGAGCTGGCCGATCGACAACAAGTTCACGGCATCGATCTTCGACGCCGGCGCCGGCGTTCCCGGCCTCGAGACCCTGTTGCCCGCCTTCTACACCGGTGCCGAGATACGCGGCTTCGATGCCGTGAAGCTGACCGTCGAGCAGCTGTGCGAACGCCCCGCCAAGTTCTTCGGCCTGTGGCCGCAAAAGGGCGCGCTTGTCGTTGGCGCGGATGCCGACATTGCCATTCTCAAGATGGAATCGCAGGTCTGGGATTCGTCCAAGGCCCATGATGAGCTCCGCTGGAGCCCCTTCGACGGCCGCGAATTCAGCGTTCGCGTCGCCCGCACCTATGTCGGCGGCAAGCTCGCCTATGATGGGACGGAGATCGTCAATGCCCCCGGCGACGGCCAGTATGTCGGCCGCGGCAATTCCGCCTGGTTCTGAGTGTTCTAGCGAGGAGAATACATGTCACACATCACAGCCGACGCCTCGGGCGTCTTCGTCATCGCCTGCACCCCTTTCGACGAGAGCGGCGCGATCGACGCGGCCAGCATCGATAGCATGGTCGATTTCTATTATGGAAAAGGCGCCGACGGCCTGACGATCCTGGGCATGATGGGCGAGGCGCCGAAGCTGACCCAGGCGGAATCGATCGACGTGACGCGCCGGACGCTCGCCCGCTCGGCCGGCAAGCCCGTCGTCGTCGGCGTTTCCGCGCCCGGCCTTGCCGCGATCGGCGAACTGACCAAGGCGGTGATGGATATCGGCGCTGCCGGCGTCATGGTTGCGCCACCGTCCAGCCTGCGCACCGACGACCAGATTGCCACCTATTACCGCGACGTCGTCGAAACCATCGGCACCGACGTCCCCGTCGTGCTCCAGGACTTTCCGCTGGCAACCGGCGTCCAGATCAGCTCGAAAACCCTCGGGGCGATCTTCGAGGCACATCCGAGCATCGTCATGCTGAAGCACGAGGACTGGCCCGGCCTGCAGAAGATCGCCGACCTGCGCGCCGCCGAGGCCAAGGGTCGCCGACGCGTCTCGATCCTGTGCGGCAATGCTGGCGTCTTCCTGCCGGAGGAAATGCAGCGCGGCGCCGATGGCGCCATGACCGGTTTTGCCTATCCAGAAATGATGGCCGGTGTTTGCCGACTCAGCAATGAAGGCCGGCATGAGGAGGCTCATGATCTCTTCGACGCATATCTCCCCCTCATGCGCTACGAGCAGCAACCGGGTCTCGGCCTCGCCGTTCGCAAATATGTATTGGCCAAGCGCGGCGCGATCGCCAGCGCCGCCCAGCGCCGCCCCGGTGCGGCATTGAATGCAGCGGCGGTGGCCGAAGTCGAGCGGCTGATTGCCCGCCAGGAAAAGAAACTAGGAGCTTTGAACTAATGGACCTGCAGATCTCTGGTAAAAAGGCACTCGTTCTCGGCGCCAGCCGTGGCCTCGGCGCCGCCATCGCGGCCGGCCTTGCGGCCGAAGGCGTCAAGGTCTTCGCCGCCGCCCGCGGCGCAGACAAGATCCAGGCGACCGAAAACATCGTTCCGGTGGCCGTCGATCTCTCCGATGCCGCTTCGGTCGCAGTGCTGATCGAGAAGCTCAACGCGGAAGGCGGTGTCGATATCGTCGTCAACAATTCCGGCGGCCCGAAGGCCGGTCCGGCGCTCGGTCAGTCCTCGGAGAACTGGGTTGCCGCCTTCCAGTCGATGGCGACCTCAATCTTTTCGATCACCGACGCCATGCTCACGGGCATGATCACCCGCAAGTGGGGGCGCGTCATCACCATCGGCTCCTCCGGCGTCGTCCAGCCGATCGCCAATCTCGCTTTGTCGAACGGCGTGCGCGCCGCTGTCGCCGGCTGGTCGAAGACGCTCGCCTCCGAAGTCGCCCGCCACGGCATCACCGTCAACTTGATCCTCCCCGGCCGCATCGCCACCGACCGCGTTCGCGAGCTCGATGGCATCAAGGCCGAGAAGACGGGCGCCTCGCTTGAGGCGGTTCAGGAAGCATCGCGCAACGAAATTCCGGTCGGCCGCTACGGCAAGCCCGAGGAGTTCGCGGCCGTCGCCGTATTCCTGGCGAGTTCTCAGGCGAGCTATGTCACGGGATCGTCCATCCGCGTCGATGGCGGCATGATCAGAGGACTGTAAGCAATGACCGATTTCGATGCTGTGCACGAGCGCCGCGGCACTGGCAGCTCGAAATGGAGCAAGTATCCGGCTGACATCCTGCCCATGTGGGTCGCCGACATGGACTTTCCGGCGGCACCTGAGATCGTCGACGCCATACGCAACCGGCTCGAACATCCGATGCTCGGCTATGGCGTCGCCCGCGACGAGATGCGCGCCCGGATCGTCGAGGACATGGCCTCTAAATACGATTGGTCGATTACAGTAGACGACATCGTGTTCCTGCCGGGCGTCGAGCCCGGCTTCAACATGGCGTTGAAGGCCATGCTGGAGCCCGGCGACGGGCTGGTGGTGCAGACGCCGGTCTACCGCCCCATCCTCAATGCAGCCGGCCATTGGGGTCTGGTTCGCAACGAAGTGCCGCTCAAGACAACCGAGCAGGGCTACGTGATGGATGTCGACCCGCTGGCCTCCGCGCTTGCCAGATCACGCGCGCTGCTTCTCTGCAATCCGCAGAACCCGACCGGCAAGGTATTCACAAGAGACGAACTCACCGAGATCGCCACGCTCTGCGAAAAGAATGACGCGCTGATCATTTCCGACGAGATCCATTGCGAACTGCTGTTCGACGCCCGCCGCCACGTTCCGATCGCAACGCTTTCCGAGGAGACGGCGAACCGTACCATCACCCTGATGGCCGCCAGCAAAACCTACAACATCGCCGGCCTCAAGACCGCGTTCGCGATCGTTCAGAACCAAGAGATCCGCGAACGCTTCGTGCAGTCGAAGCTCGGAATGGTCGACAGCGTCAACGTACTCGGCCTCGAGGCGACGATAGCGGCCTACACACATGCCTCTGCCTGGAAAGAGAAGATGCTCGGCTATATCCAGGCCAACCGAGACTATCTTTCCGAACAGGTGGCGTCCCGTTTCCCCGCCATCCGGCTTGTGAAGGCGGAAGCCACCTTTCTTGCCTGGCTCGACTGCGGCGACATGGGGCTCGCTCCCGATCCGCAGGCGTTCTTCCTCGAACACGGCAAGGTGGGATTCAGCGCCGGATCGGAATTCGGCGCCGCTTACGGAGACTACGTCCGTGTCAATTTCGGCTGCCCACGATCGCTGCTTAGCGAGGGCCTCGACCGAATGGAACGTGCGCTGGCCATGCGCTAAGCCCCGCGAAATTTCGAAGCTTTTGATGCCATAGCCAAACCCTGCATCGCGCAGGCTATGGCCTAGCCTTTCGCTGCGGGGATTTCACGGACTTGGAGACGATCCAATCGGTTGACAGCCTAGAAAGACAATCTCGGGGGGAGCGGCTGTTTGATGGTGACCTCGGCCTGTCGATTGAGGACGGCAAGAGGATTATGGAAGCGCTGCAGGCTGGGTGCAACGAAATACGAAGAGCTCTTCGTGCTCTGGACGGCGATCGCCGCACGGCTTGAGGCTGCCGGCCTCGAAGCCGTTATGCCGGAGGCCGGCGAATTCGTCACCAGCCTCGACATGCAGGCTTGCTCGCTGACGGTGCTCTGGCTGGACGATGAGCTGGAGCCGCTCTGGACGGCCGCCTGCGATACGCCGGTGCTGCGCCGCGGAGCGACGTTCACCACCGTTCCTGCCACGGAAGCGCTCGACGACAGCGACACACTCGCCAACTTTGCCAAAGCCAGCGACGTCTCCAAAATCGAGGGCAAATGCGTAGCAGGCGTAATCGAGGAGATCGCGCTTACACTGAAGGAAGCGGAAGAAGAACTTGGTCGCATCGACGCCGTTGCGGGTGACGGCGACCATGGTCAGGGGATGCGCCGCGGCTCGGCCGCAGCTCTCGATGCCGCCAGGGCAGCCGTTGCGCTCGGAGCGGGTGCGGCCAGTGTTCTGGCCGCTGCGGGCGATGCCTGGGCTGATCGCGCCGGCGGCACCTCTGGCGCCATCTGGGGCTTGCTGCTCCGCGCGTGGAGCAACGCCTTGAGCGATACGGCCGCAATCGAAAAGCATGCCGTCGTGAGAGGCGCCCGTCTGGCGCTAGACAGCGTGACCCGTCTTGGCCGCGCCCGCCCGGGCGACAAGACCCTCGTTGACGCACTCGTGCCCTTCGTCGAGACCCTGGAGAAAGAAGCTGCTGCCCGCAAGTCGCTGTCCGAAGCATGGTCTGCTGCAGCGGATGCGGCAAAGGCTGCCGCCGATGCGACTGCAACGCTGACCCCAAAACTTGGTCGCGTCCGTCCGCTTGCTGAAAAGAGCATAGGTCATCCTGACGCCGGTGCAGTCTCTCTGGCGTTGGTGTCGCGGGTAGCCGGAAAATACATCGCAAGTGAGAAAGGTTAGTGCCGAGCACCGAAGATTGTTCTCGCGCTCCAACCGCAGGTTAAGATTGCCTAGAGCCGCCGAACGCGGACAGCGTTCGGAGACGGTCGAAGTCGTTTTTCATCCCGCCGTTAAGGCTGCGAGGATTTCCGGGGGCGATCTGCCACACCATAAAACCTGTCCCGGCACTCAAGCAATCGATAGACCCATTGTGCAAAGAACAATCCTAGCTCCGGTAAACTTTCGTAATTTGCCCGACACGTTAGAAGGTCACCTACGACGTTGGCCAGGACCGCAGGATGGGCAAGTCGAAAGCTGGGACATTACCGTTCCTTAAACAAGTCGCTTGGCCCGTGTTTTGCGCGGGCCAAATGCTTCCGAGAGCTTGAATTCTCGACGCTGCGGTGGAAGCGCAGATACGAGCGATAGTCATCTTTGAATTTTCTGGTATTACGCAGAGACAGCGTCGGGAGCAGGCGTTATGAAGAGTTTGGTTCCGGACAAGTTTTACCGGGCTCGATCAAACAAGTATGCAGGTGGGAGAACGACGATCGTCCAGGTTTCCACGATCTTCGGCGAGTCCCCTGATTTCTGGACATTGGCGGTGCCGGGGTCCGACGAGCACCACATGATCGGCGATTTCGAGATTATCGCCCCTGTTGAGCCGCTCGAAGTCTTCCCTGTACGTTACGCTGCCGAATAGAGCCCGATCCGCCGGCGGTTCCGACCGACCAGCGCTCGCGCGCTCAAAGGCAGTGGATCTGGTCCTTGAACTTGACCGAGCTAACCGTCGGACATCCCCCTGACCCATAGCGACACAGTTATCAATTTTGCAGCCGCGGCAGATTAAACATCGGTAGACAATACAGGGTCTGCAGGAGACCGTGTTTGCGCGCTACCCCTTGCCTGTGACGCTGCCCTTGCTAGTTCATCCCAATGGACGCCGTCAGATCAACAGCCGCGGGCGAGCCACCAACGCCATTTCCGCGCACGCCACCTCAAAGGTTGAGCCCAGAGATCGACAAGGAAGTCGAGCGGCAACTCACCAGACGCACACGCGAGATCCGCCTTACCGGAGAACTCGCTCGCCTTTTTCGCGAGCGCTTTTGGTCTCAGACTTCAAAGATCATCCGAGCTTGGATGATGTGGGTCATTGTGCTCGATGCGCTGACGCTGGCTCTCAATGCCGTCCTCCTTCCCACCGAAACGGTCAGATCAATGCTTCTGCCCGCGTTGATCCTACCGCCCGCGGCCTTCATTGCTGCGGCCGTCTTCTCGAAACCCCGCCCCCTATGGGCACAGGGCGCGGTCGTCCTGGTGAGTGTCTTCTTGATCTTGCTGTCGGTTGCGTTGGTCGGCGTCAGCTCCGGAGGCGAATTCTACGAGCGGCACCTGACCATAATGCTTTTCGTCGCGGTCACCGCGATCGTCATCTTTCCGGTACCGCTTGGCTGGTCAATGACGATCGCAGCTTATGCTTTGGGCCTCTACCTATTCTTCCAGCTCAGAAACGCCGACATTGGTGCGGGAAGCGCTGTGGCCGGAACGTTGTTTTTCGCATGCGGCGTGGCCGCGACGCTCGTCGCCCGTCGCACCGCCACCATCCTCTCCCAGAAGACCTTCCTGCTCGAGTTGCGGGATCGCGGCCGACTGGCGGATCTGGCCGAGGCCAATGCTCGTCTCGAACTGCTGGCGCGGACAGATCCCCTGACTGGAGTTGCCAATCGTCGCTCAATGACTGAAACCATCGAGCGTTGTTGGAAGGGAGCGACCGGATCTAACTTTGGCGCCGCCATGCTCATGTGTGATATCGACGACTTCAAGAAGCTGAATGATAATCTCGGGCACGCGGAAGGCGATCGCTGTCTGGTCAAGGTCGCCGGCATCATCCAGAGCAGCATTCGCAACGAGCACGATCAGGTAGCGCGGTACGGAGGCGAGGAATTTCTTGTCCTGCTGCCGGGGGCATCTGAGGCAGATGCGAAAATCATTGCAGAAACCATCCGCAGCAGGGTGCAAGCCGCCGCTCTCCCCAACCCGACCTCACGGGTTGCGTCGCATGTCACCATGAGTATCGGCGTGGCCGCTTGTAGGCACGACCTTGATACGGGGTCGCCCGAGCAGCTTCAGCGGTCTGCGGACGCCGCACTCTATGCTGCAAAAACTGGCGGTCGCAATCAGGTGGCTGTATTCACCCCGAAGACTAACAAGACCTGAGAGCCAGCGTACTTTGGTTGGTCATTCGGCGCCCGCGGCCTGATGTACTGCATCTGACGTGGGGACATTGGTGCGCGTTGCGCACTTTCCGACGTAGGTGCCGATCAACATGGTGGTTATTTCGCCGAGCGACCGGTGACCATCGTTGAAGAACTGGATGGCGGCGCGCCCAGTGTGTGCGATGCCTGGTCGTCGGGAGCAACCTCGTAGTAGCGATACGAAAAAACAAAGTCGTCGATGCCCAGGCGATCTTGGACAGCTCTCGCCCAGTCGACGTCGCGGCGCGCTGTGTAAGCTCCATCCAGCAAGGTTGGACCCGCTTCGATGAGGCAGCTGATCCCTACACTCCGGAGCAGATCGAGGCAGGGCGCCAGCGTTATCGTCGAGTCTAAGCGAAGCTTTAACGCGAATTCTTTTAGGAGGGCGGCCCAACAGCCCGCGATCCTTACATTCCGCCGACCTCCACGACTGTTACCTGAAGGCCGTGAGTAGTTACCGGTTGGTTGCCATTTAACCTCAGCGCTGAGATAGGCAGTTCGGGCGACGGGAGGCTGATGCCTTCTTGGCGTGATGGGAACCGAACTTGCGACAAGCTTTCGGCTAAGATCTGAACGCCTGAAATTAGTATGCATCCCAGAGGATGCCGAATATCGGCATCCTCTGGGACCGCACGCAGTCCAGTAATCAGACTTCCTCGACGATCGGGTTGCTCAGGATGCCAAGCTTGTCGATTTCAACCTCGACAAGGTCACCAGGCTTCATCCAGAGCGGAGGGGTGCGCTTGGCGCCAACGCCGCCTGGCGTGCCACTGGCAATGACATCGCCAGCTTCAAGGCGCGTAAAGCTAGAGCAATATTCAATCTGCCGCGCGATGTCGAAAATCATCTGGCTGAAGGTGGCATCCTGCACGACCTGACCGTTCAAACGTGTCTGTATGCGCAGATCTCCCAAGGGGCCGAGTTCATCCGGCGTCATCATCCAGGGACCGAAGGCGCCGGTATCCGGAAAGTTCTTGCCCGGCGTGAACTGGTGTGTGTGTTTCTGGAAGTCTCGAATGCTACCGTCGTTGTAAATGGCATAGCCAGCGACGTGGTTAAGCGCGTCTTCACGCGAGATATACCGGCCGGGCTTGCCGATGATGATGGCGAGTTCGCCTTCGTAATCGAGATCGGTCGAGACCTTGGGGCGCACGATCGGCGCTAGATGGCCGGTCTGGCTATTGGCATAACGTGCGAAAATGGTCGGGTTTTCGACTTCCGAACGGCCGGTTTCCTGGCGGTGCATCTCGTAGTTCAGCCCGACGCAAAGGATCTTGTCCGGGTTCGGCACGACGGGCAGCCATTCGATATCGGCAAGGGGTGTCGCCGCAGCGGAAGCCGCGGCCTCCGCCACCCCCGCCAGGCCGGCCGTGATGGCTGCCTTGAGATCGGCATAACGGCCGGCAAGCACGGCACCGACATCGCGGAAGCTCTCCTGGTCGACAACGCCCCATGTCGTGCGGCCGGCTATTCTGACGGTGGACAGTCTCATACGTTCTTCTCCTTGAGTGCTATGAAGTGGCGGGCCGTCAGGCCCGCTGCATGTGATCGGAAATGCGGCTGCGCTCGCCGAAACGCTGGATGGTGCGGTCCGGGAAGATCAACGCGAAGGCGGAAATCGCACCGATGATGAGGATAGCGGCGGTAAACATCATCGCGTTCGCATAGCCCTCGGGAAGGTGCTCGGGGCCGGCGTGCTGCACGATCATGCCGGTGATGGCATTCGATGCGAGGGCGGACACGGCATTGGCGGAATAGATGACGACGATGAGCTTGCCGCGCTGGACGGCCGGAGCGACGGCACCGAGCGTAATCGGGCCATAAATGGTGGTGAGGCTAGGTGCCGCAAAGGCGATGGCGATTAGCACCAGTTGCAACCCACCGCTGACATGAACGGAACCGATCAGGGCAAGACCGCTGACCAGCAGGGCATAGCCGGAAGCGCTGCCGAGCGTCGTGCGCTTGCTGACGCCGCGCTGCAGCATCCGCTGGGCGATCCAGGAGCCGATCAGAAGAAGTGGCGACTGGAAGATGTAGACGGCGGAAATGACGCTGCCGGTCTCCATCTGGCTGTAGCCCAACCCCTGCTGCAGGAACGGCGGCAGCCAGGTCGCGGACATGCCGACGATCCAATAGGACATAGTCGACATGATGATGACGCCGATAACCGTTGGATCGAGCCAGAGCTTGCGGGCGGGTATCGGTGCCTCGGAAGGCTGGCTTGCAACGGTCTTTTCGTTGCTCGCCGCATAGGGACCTTCGCCGCCGATGAACAGCCAGGCGAAAATCCAGCAAATGCCGATAACGCCGCAGAACAGGAAGCCGGTGCGCCAGCCATGCTGGACGATGATATAGGTGAGGATCGGGCCGCCCGCGAGCAGGCCGACGCTGATGCCCTGAAGAACGACGGCACTTGGCACGCTTCGCTTTTCCGGGCTGAACCAGTTATGCGCGGCATGCAGTGCCGTCGGCAGGCCCGGTCCCTCGCCAAGACCGAGAAGGATGCGGCAAACGACCAGAACCGTTACCGAGCTGGTGAAATAGATCGGTATCTGCGTCAGCGACCAGATCGCCGCCAGCACCACCAGGATCCACTTGATTGGCACGCGACCGATGACGAACAGGCCGACGAGTACGCCGGAGATCGAGAACAGCAGGAAGAAGCTGCTGCCGATCAGGCCGAACTGCTGCGGCGAGATCTGCAACTCCTTCATCATCGGCACTGCCGACAAGCCGAAGACGAGCTTGTCGAAGAAGTTCAGCGTTTGAAACAGGAAAAGGAGGGCGAGAACCGCGAATGGGCGCCACGCACTGCCTTTCTGGATTGCCGTATCGGTCATGTTTTCCTCCCAGAACCGTATCAGGATATGATCAGCAGGTCGCGCCGCGCCTTATGCGAGGCGGCGATGCAGATCCGAAAGTTGTTCGTTGAGATCGGCGAGCGATCTTGCCGCGCCGAATACGTAGTGGTCCGGCCGGACGATGACGGCGACCGCACCATTGCGATCGAACCAATCGGCCAGAACCCCGTCCTTCTCCTGAAGAACGGAGGCTTCGCCATTGCCCTTGCCTGCCGGAACGACGGCATGCACGGCGAGGCCCGCAAGCTGCGCGCCGAGCCCAGCCCCCTCGCCGGACGCGATCTTGCGGCCATCGAGGAAGACGCGCCAACCGGTACCCGTTACCTTGTCGAGCAGTGTCGTGGCCGATGGCTCGACGATCGACGGCTGCGGAAACAGGACGCCTCTCGCCGGCGTTCCCTCGGCTGCAATGAGGCCTTCCTCAATCGGCGGAACGATATCCTGGCGGGTAATCGTCAACGGTTGTCCGCCGCCCTCGGCAAGAATGCGCGCATCGCGCGCTTCGGCCGCTGCCGGATCGCGCTCGCAGATATTCTGGCCGATCGCCTTGATCTTGCCGGTCAGCGTCCGCACGTGTCGGCGGCGCTCGACGGTATATGTATCGAGAAGGTCGGGCGAGGATTCTTGCCTGAGTACCCGGTCGAGCTTCCAGACGAGGTTCGACACGTCCCGCAGGCCCTGGCACATGCCCTGGCCGATAAAAGGCGGTTGCTGGTGGGCGGCGTCGCCGGCAATGGCAATGCGGCCGCGCCGCCATTCGTCGGCGACGAGCGCATGGAAACGGTAGGCGGCGGCGCGCCACAACTCTCCATCTTCCGGCGCAAGCCAGGGCGCCAGCAGCATCCAGACATTTTCCTGCTTTTCCATTTCGCGCGGGTCTTCGCCGGGCAACAGCATGATTTCCCAACGACGATGATTGTTCGGCCCCATGATGAAACTCGTCGGGCGCGCCGGATTGCAGAACTGCGCGGATGTCGAGGGAAGTTTAGACAGGGCTCCGTCATGAACCTGGACATCGACGACCAGCCACGGCTCGTCGAAGACGAGATCCTCGAGCTTCATGCCGGACAACTGGCGGACCGTGCTCCAGGCGCCGTCGCAACCGATGACATAGCGCGCAGAGACGGTGCGGACACGACCAGCGGCATCTTTCAGCCTGGCCAGAACCTCTTCGCCAGTATCGGCAAGATCGATCAGTTCGGTGCCAAGCTCGACGGTTACGCAGTCGAAGCTTTCGGCATGGCGGCGCAGCGCCACTTCCACCGGCGGCTGGGTGAAGACCATGCTCGGCGTATAGCCGAGCGGATAGGGCTTTGCGACCATGTCGATGCGACGGATGAGTTGTCCCTTGGCGCCGAAATGCTGAGACGCGGTGAACGGTGCGACATAGGGCAGAACCTGATCGGCCACGCCCATATTGTCGAAATGGCGCAGGATCTCGTGATCGATCGCGATTGCCCGCGGCTTGTCGTAGATCTCAGTCAGGCGCTCGACGACAAGAGTTCGGTGGCCTTTCTGTCCGAGCATGCCGGCGGCAACGGCGCCGGCCGGGCCGAAGCCGACGACGAGGATATCGATATGATCGGAAACTTCGCTTTCAATATGCACTGGCATGCCTCTAAAAACTGTTCGTCGGGTCGGTCTATTGGGCGAAGGCGATGGCGGTCTGGGCTTTTTTGCAGGCCTCGCTCTTGGGTAGCGCGATGCCCCAGTGATCGGTCCGGCCCGGTGGCCAGACCCAATCGGACGGGCCTTTCACCCGGTAGTCGTCATCGACCTGGAGGACCTCGGCCGTGTATTCGATGACGACGCCGGTCGGATCGACGAAATAGGCAAACACATTGTCCCCCGGTCCATGACGGCCGACACCCCAGCCGATCGGATAGCCAGCATCGGCGATCCTGCCGGAGCCGCGCATGACCGATTCCAGGTTCGGAACGAGGAAGGCCACATGGTTGAGCCCGTTTTGCTGCGCCTCGGCCAACACAACAGCATGGTGATCGTCGTTGCAGCGCAGGAAAGCCATCAGCTTGGAGCGGTCGGTAAGGCGAAACCCGAGGACTTCCTGATAGAAGGTAGTCAGAGCCCCGATATCGGCGCTATTAATATTCACATGCGCCAAGCGGGTCGGACGATTTTCGACCTCCGTGCCAGCCTTACGGCTGTCGCCATGGACGAATTCCAGCACCGAACCCTGCGGCTCGCGAATGACGAAGCGGCGGCCGCCGGAGGGGGCATCCGCGTCTCCGATCGTGCGCAGGACCGTGCAGCCCGCTGCCATCGTTTTGTCGAGAAGGTCGGCGAGATCCTCCGCGGAACGGACGCGAAAGCTGATCTTGCGTAGTTCGGCACGTTCTCCCTCCTTCAGTTCCAGCACATGGAAATCATCTCCGCTGGCCGCCAAGAACACCTTGCCGTCCGCCTCGGCGACCACTTCAAGGCCCCAGACACGTGTGTAGAAATCAACGGAACCGTTGAGATCGGGCGTCGACAGCTCAACGCTGCGCAGCGCCGAAACGGGAAAGTCGCTCATCTGAAGAAACCTTGTCCAAAGCCAGATATTCTTGCGCGTTGGCGAATGTCAGCCGTTCGCGCAGGGTGAGATCCGCAAAAGTCGCCTCGATACGGGCGACCGGGTCCGCCTCGCGGAAATTGAATGGGTAATCCGTGCCAATCAGCACCTTGTCTTCCCCGAAAATCGAAACGAGCCGGCGCAACGTCTCTTCGTCGAAGACGAGCGAATCCACATAGAGGCGGCGCGCAAGCTCGACGGGCGCTTTGGGCATCACTTCCCTGACGGCCGGAAAGACTTCATACCCCTGCTGCAGACGCGGCAGCAACGAGGCGAATGTGCCGCCGCCATGGCTGAACGCGATGCGCAGCTTCGGAAATTTTGTAAGAAGTCCGCCTGTGATCGCCGAGGCGGCCGCAAGCCCGACATCGGTCGGATAACCAAGGATCTGTTGCAGGGGGGCCGGCCCAACGAGCCTGTCCATGCCGGCCGGCCTGACCGCATGAACAAAAACGGCAGCACCCAGCGCTTCCGCTTCCGCGAAGAACGGATGCAGGCGCGGATCGCCGACCGGCATGCCGTTGATGTTGCTGCCGATCTCTACGCCGGCAAAACCCAGGTCGCGTATCACGCGATGAAGTTCCGCGATGGCGAGATCGAGATCCTGCAGGGCAACGCCGCCGAAGCCGGCGAAACGCCCCTCGCCCTCCGCGACCAGAGACGCGATCGTATCGTTGACATGGCGCACAAGATCATTGGCCGGGCTGGCGTCGAGCCAGTAACCGAAGAGTTCCGGCATGGGCGACAGCACCTGCAGCCTGATCCCTGCACGATCCATTTCCGCAAGCCGACGTTTGGCCATCCAGCAGGCATCGCTGACGGTGCGGTAAGGCTTATCGTTGATGACGATGGTGGCGTGGCATTCGCCGGCATCTACCATGCTGGGCCAGCCTGCCGTCGACACGCCTCCCGGCGCCCCCGGGAAACGTGACGGCACGACATGACAGTGGACATCCACGGCGCAGCAAGTGCACGCGGCTCGTCTCTTTGGCATCGATGTGAAAGCTCCAACCATTCGTCCTCTCCCTGCCGTACCTTTAATTATGCAAATTTCGTAACGCAAGCCAAAAATTTATAAATTCCAAGTCAATGGCAAACTGTGTATATAAAATCGGAAGTCATCAGAAGCTGGGAGCATCATGAGTATCGGGATTGTCCATGGAGCCGTTGAAGCGCCTGCTACCTTGGCCACCGGCATCTACGAGCGATTGAAAGCCGACATCCTTTCCGCACAGCTTGAACCCGGGCGGAAACTGCAACTTCGGTTTCTCATGGAGCATTACGGTGCGGGGCAAACACCGCTACGCGAGGCGCTTAATCGGCTTACCACGGAGGATTTGGTAGTCGGGAAGGAACAGCGCGGTTTCTTCGTCCAGTCCATCAGCCTGGAGGAGCTGGCGGAACTGACTAAAACACGCGGCTGGGTCGAGGGAACAGCACTACGGGAGTCGATCGCGAACGCTACTCCCGCCTGGGAAGAAGCGCTTCTGGTTGCGCATCACCGGCTTGATCGAACCCCGAGATCGCTCAACCCTGACAATTTTGAGAACAATCCCGAATGGGAGCGCTGCCACCGCAAATTCCATGCCCTGTTGATCGGCAACTGCGGTTCTCGTCCGTTGATAGCGTTTTGCGAGCAGCTCGCCGACCGGCTTTCGCGATACCGAGCTTTATCAAGCCGAAAATCGTTTAGAGTTCGCAAGGTTGGCGAGGAGCATGATGCACTGCTTCGCGCTGTGCTGGATTCACAGCCCGACGCGGCAGTTGAACTACTTGTTGCACATTACGGCCGAACCGCTGCATTCATTCAGGAAAGCATTGGCAACCCAACGTGAACCAATCGCGTAGGGCCCAGGTCTTGATGAGATATGAACTGCCGACCCAGCAGTTATGCTAGCTTCATTTCGCATCGCAAAAGCGCCCAGTATAGGTTTGTCTAGCCGTTGCGCTCAGCGTGGCCGAACTGGATGACGCTCGGCCCAATAAGATGGTCGACAGGTCTGGCAAGGCGGCGACTGCCGGCGCTGAAGCTCACCAAAAGAATGCTCGCCTTGGTAATAGTTGATAAATGGCTTATGACTTCGCCATCACAATAGATGGAGGATCACATGATCAGCGCAGATCTGGGAAAGCAGCTCGAAAGCTATGTCCAGCAACTCGTTGACACAGGGCGCTACGGTTCGAAAAGCGAAGTCCTGCGTGAAGGCGTGCGATTGGTCCAGGATAGGGAGACCAGGCTCGCCGCGCTGGATGCTTCCATCATGCGCGGTATTGCCGATGCGGACGCTGATCGAACTAAGGCAGCGAGCGATGTTTTCGACCGCCTCGACGCCAAGTATCGGACGATGGCTGAGAAGGCCGAAAAATCGGTATGATCCTTGAATTTTCCAGGGAGGCCGAACGCGATCTTGAGCAGATCGCTGATTATATTGCCGAGCACAATCCACAGCGCGCGCGCGCCGTTTCATTCCTCCAAGAACTCCGGAGTAGTTGTTACGGTCTCGTCGAGAGTCCGAATGGCTTCGCCGTCGTCCCCCGCTTTGAACACTATGATATTCGCCGACGTGTTCACGGCAACTACCTGATCTTTTACCGCGTTGTACGTGCTAAGGTGATCATCATCCACATCCTGCATCGTGCCACCGACTATGGCGCCATCCTTTTCGGCGAATGATCCCAAGGGTCTATCTTTGGTAATGTGGGGCAGTGCGGCCAAGTTGAGTAACGCGAGTTGATGAGATTCGAACCTACGACCCGCAGCTTCTGCCGCGTAGGTGATCCAAGGATTCATCGCGTCCGATTGAACGGCAAATAACAGGCTCGCATTGCACAGCACGAGAGGGGCGGCAAATGTGCCGCCCCTTGCCCCAATGAACTACATCTTGCCCATGCTTTTCATCGCATTGTCCATGTGCATTTTGCAGTCGTCCATTTTTTTGGCCGCCATCGAGTCCTTGGCCATCATCATTTCCTTCGATGCCATTTCTTTCTTTTCCTTCATCGCAGGATCGCTCATCGCATCGATGCCGGACTGCATCTTCATCATCGAGCCGTCGTCGCATTCCGCCGCCATCATCGCGTCCTGGGCAAAGACAGGCAGCGCCGAAGCGGCTGCCAGAATGATAGCAGCTAGGGTGCATTTCAACATGGTATTCTCCTCCTTGTGGGCACCATTGCCCGTTGCAAGACTCTCGGGCGCGAAGCGCTGCGCAGATCCGCTTCGATTTACGTTAGATGCCGGCGTACCATTCGTAGCCGCGGTCCTCCCAGAAGCCGCCCTTGCCTCCCCATAGACCGGCAAAACTGTGCGTGATCTCGATCCTCATCAGATATTTCGCATGCTTGTAGCCAAGGTGGCGTTCGACGCGCAGGCGTAGCGGGGCGCCGTGAGCGACCTCCAGGTCTTTGCCATTCATCTCGTAAGCAAGGATGGTTTGAGGATGGAAGGCGTCGATCAGATCGATGCTTTCGTAATAGGTGCCGCTACCATCCATCGTTTGCTCGAGCTCGTCGGCGCAATGAAACACCACATAGCGCGCACCTGGCTTAAGCCCTGCACTCTGCAGCAGCGGCCCAAGCGGCGTGCCCGTCCATTTTCCGATGGCGCTCCATCCCTCTACACAGTCGTGGCGGGTAATCTGCGTGCGCGAAGGCAAGCGCTTCAGGTCCGTAAGAGACAAAACAACGGGACGCTCGATTAATCCATCGATCTTCAGCCGCCAGTCAGCAAAGCCGGTTTCCATCATTCGCGCATAGTCTTCACTGTCGGGCGCCGTCGAGCCGTTTGGTTTGAACACCGGCGAGATGTCGGGTTCGGAAAACTCGCGCGCCAGCGTGTCCTTGGAGACAAGCAGCCGCTGGCCGCGCATCGTCAGCCGCTCCGCCATTTCAAGGACGCTCTGGACATTCGAATTCTGCGCGACGTCATCGCAACCGCTCAAACCGAGGGCGGCGAGGCTGGCTGCCGAACCGGTCAACAGGCGGCGGCGGGTGATTGAGAACGTCATGGCTCGCCTCGCTCTGTTTCGATGGCATATCGGCCAGTGATCATCGAACGCATGTTGTTCCAGAGGCCCGAAAGGATGACCATCGACACATGAATGATCACGAAGGCGACGATCGACCATGCGCAGATGAAATGGATCGATCGCGCCGATTGGCGGCCGCCAAAAAGATCGAGCAGGAAGGGGTATCCGGCATCAATTCCGGGAGACATGGTCAGTCCCGTTGCCAACATTAGCGGTAGCAACACGAAAATGACGATCAGGTAGGCGAGCTTCTGCAGCGCATTGTAATGCCTCGCCTCCTCGCCTTTTGGAAAGCGCAGCCGTGCGTGGTCCGCGATCTCCCGACCCAGATGCCGTGGTGTGAGTTGCTCCGCGGTTGGCGCCAGATCGCGGTGAAAATGTCCGCGCACGAAGCCATACAGGGCGTAGAGCGAGCCATTGATCACGAACAACCACGCGAAAAAGAAATGCCAGCGCCGGCCGGTGGCGAGATCCTGGTAGCTCGGGATCGTGGCCCAGGCTGGAAAGCCGCGTTCGGTCGCTCCGTCGCCGACACCTGACAAGCCGAGAAAGCCCGTGGTGTTAAGCTGCACATCCCCAACGGTTAAAACTCCGCGCGTACCGCCGTCCTGCTCGACCGTCCCGATCGACAGCCAGGACGGATCGGCATCGGCGCCATATTGCCCCCAGTAGAGCGATGGATGTGCGTTGAAGATCTGCAGTCCGCTCATCAGGAGCAGGCTCAGACAGAGAACATTGATCCAGTGAGTGATCCGCGTCACCAAGGAGTGTCGGCGGATGAAGATCCTTTCCGGCGGTGCGTCGCTGTGGTTGTCGAGTGTCGCCATGATCGGTTTCGATGTCCGGTTACGTCACATTCCCGGAGTAAGTACGCAGGCCGCCCACGACTTGTTACAAGCGGCGGCAATGTTTTTTGCTGCGTAGCTTTTGCCAGCATTGCGCTCGCAACCCGTCACGAAAGCGTGATGCCGTAACGAAGGGTGCTTCTCTCGCGAAGGAGGATGAGAGGAAGATCACCAAGGGAGTTTAATCATGAGATATTTGAGTGGATTGAGGCCCGCAGTGGCTGCGCTCGTCTTGAGTTGCGGCTTTATCGCGCATGCGGATGCCGGGCAATCAACAGCGATCGTCGAACTATTCACGAGCCAAGGCTGTTCTTCCTGCCCTCCAGCCAATGCCAATCTCGTCAGGCTCAGTAAGGAACCGGATATACTGACGCTGAGCTTTTCGGTGACTTATTGGGATTATCTCGGCTGGAAGGACAGTTTCGGGAAGAAGGAATTCACCGACCGGCAGACGGCCTACGAGCCTGCACTCGGCCAATCCGGCGCGTTCACACCGCAGATGGTTATCAACGGGCGCGAGTCGATTGTGGGTCAGGATTTCAATGAGATCCGGCGCGTCATCGACTCCGAGCCCGCTTTGCCCGGGCCGTCGATCTCTCTGTCAACACATAGCGTCGTGGTTGGCGCCGGGAAAGGCATTCCAGCGCCGGTCGACATCTGGCTGGTGCAATATGGACCAGGCATCGTCCAAGTGCCAGTTGCCAGAGGCGAGAATGCCGGCGAGACATTACCTCACGCTCATGTCGTCCATGAGCTACAGCGTCTCGCCACTTGGCAAGGGGAGACGGTGATGTTGCCGATCCCGTCTGCGCACCGAGGTCTCAAGAGGGCCGTCATCGTCCAAGAGCAAAACGGAGGCAGGATCGTCGCCGGAGCAACGGATTGACCGGCGCGGTGCGCAACTAAACGGTTAGCGCTGCTGGTCTAGGGGGGGCTCCAGAGCGGACGTTGTTGCCGTTTGGGGAAACGCGTGCATATCGGGCGATGTTCATAGCCAACGGGTGTGTCAAGGATAGTAGACGGCGCAGCTTCAAACGTTGGTTGAGTTTGCATTACGTAGGATCATTCCGCCTTGAAAGGATATGAACCGGCGAACTTTTTCTTGCACGATTTCCGTACTATAGCGCGGCAAAGGCAGAAAATGGGTCCCATCCTACCTTGACCAACACGGATACTCTAGCGCAGCTCGCTATGGTCGCGGCTAGCAGTTTCGGGTGGTTTTCGCACCCCTGAGGGAACGATTTTGCTGGAAGTCGACGTCTTGCTCCACTATTCAAATAGATGGCGTGTGCTGCGTGCGCCACGGGATTCCCCGAAATCGACGGAGACTACGATCAACCTTCCACAAGGGAGCGCTGACCTATGTCGTCGCCTATCTCTGCGGGCCGTATTCGGTCCACCCTTCGCCAGTTTCTCGACAATGAAGCATCTGGCGGTCTCGTGCTCATGGCTGTCGCGCTCGTTGCCATCGTGACAGCGAATTCGCCGGCTGCCGAGGCTTACTTCCACGCGCTCCACGTCTTCGTTGGCCCACTGAGCCTCCAGCACTGGATCAACGACGCCCTGATGGCGCTGTTCTTCCTGCTGGTCGGCCTCGAGATCAAGCGTGAGATGCTCGATGGGCAGCTTTCCTCCTGGAGCCGGAGAATTCTGCCTGGGGCGGCAGCGCTTGGCGGCATGGTTTTCCCCGCCTTGTTTTATGTTGGACTCAACTGGGAGAACCCGGCGGCTCTCCGGGGCTGGGCGATCCCTACCGCGACCGACATCGCTTTCGCTCTCGGCGTGATTTCGCTCTTCGGCTCTCGCGTGCCAGCTTCGCTGAAGATCTTCCTTGCCGCCCTCGCCATCATCGACGATCTCGGTGCGGTCGTGGTGATCGCTCTCTTTTATACCAACGATCTCAACATGTTCGCTCTCGCCGGAGCAGCCATCGTGCTAGCGAGCCTCTTTGGCATGAACCGCGCGAACGTACTGACGCTCTGGCCCTACCTCGTTCTTGGCGCTGTGCTATGGCTTTTGGTCTTCCTGTCGGGCATCCACGCGACCCTCGCTGGCGTCCTTCTCGCGCTGACGATCCCGCTCAAGCTGACGCCAGGAACACCGGAAGCCACTCATCAGGAATCTCCGCTTCATCATCTTGAGCACCTGCTGCACAAGCCAGTCGCCTTCGTCGTTGTCCCGATCTTCGGATTTGCAAACGCAGGCGTTTCCTTCGCCGGAGCGTCCATGTCCATCTTTTCAGAGCCTCTGACGATGGGAGTGGCGACCGGGCTGCTGCTAGGCAAGCTCGTCGGAGTGCTCGGTACCGTCGCCCTTCTGGTGAAACTTGGCCTCGCCGACCTTCCCGCGAAAGCCAGTTGGGGTCAGATGACGGGGGTCGCGGCGCTTTGTGGGATTGGCTTCACCATGAGCCTCTTCATTGGGCTTCTCGCGTTCGACGATCCTACAATCCAGGACCACGTGAAGATGGGAATTCTGCTCGGGTCTGTGGCGTCCGGAATTGTCGGTGCAGTCATCCTGGGGACATTCAAAAGGCGCGCCTGACTGACCGGAAACCCTGGCCCGTCAAATGCCGCCCTCGTAAACAGACAAATGTGTCATCTCGAAACCTTGGCGGGGCGACAGCACCGAAGATTTTTTGACATCCTCGCCTGAATCGCAACCTGGCGTAAAACTGACAGAAAGGCCGCCCAGTGTCTCAATCAGAGCTGCGCTCAGAAGATTCGGAAGTAGAGCACACCAAGCATGGCGGTCTGCCCGCACTTGTTCTGGCAGCGCTCGGCGTGGTCTACGGCGATATTGGGACCAGTCCGCTTTACGCATTCCGAGAGGCGCTACACGCCACGGCAGGTAGTGGTACCCACCGTGAC
Source organism: Rhizobium sp. O111 (assembly GCF_055616315.1). Lineage (NCBI taxonomy): Bacteria > Pseudomonadati > Pseudomonadota > Alphaproteobacteria > Hyphomicrobiales > Rhizobiaceae > Rhizobium > Rhizobium sp. O111. The sequence goes on from NZ_JBSHXL010000003.1 coordinate 548,044, forward strand.
AACGTCCTTGGCATCTTGTCCCTCATGGTCTGGGCACTGACGATCGTAGTGACGATCAAATACGTGACCTTTGTCTTGAAGGCCGATAACCGGGGTGAAGGCGGCACGCTCTCACTGATGACGCTCGCCCGCGGGAGCCTTCCCCGGAGGTCCGTCTGGATTCTTGTACTGGGCGTCGCGGGCGCGTCGCTGTTTCTTGGAGACGCCATCATCACGCCCGCGATCTCGGTTCTGTCCGCGGTCGAGGGCATTCAGATCGTTGCACCGGGTTTGTCGAAATGGGTGGTGCCGATCACGCTGGTGATTATTGCGATACTCTTTTTTATCCAGCGATTTGGCACGGGCGGTGTCGCGGCCGTGTTTGGCCCGATCATGGCGCTCTGGTTCCTCGTGCTGGGCATCAGCGGTGCCATCCATATCCTTGATGACCCGGCCGTACTTTCGGCGACTAACCCGGCTCACGCCATCACATACGCGGTACAAAACATCGGCATCACCATCACGGTCCTTGGGGCGGTCTTTCTGGCGGTCACTGGCGCTGAGGCGCTATACGTGGATCTCGGGCACTTCGGACGCCGTCCGATCGTGTTGGCATGGTTTCTGATGGTCTTCCCTTGCCTGCTGCTTAACTACTTCGGTCAGGGTGCATTCGTGCTTGCGAACCCTGGGATGTCCGATCATCCATTCTTTGGTATGCACCCGGACTGGGCCAAGCTGCCGATGGTCTGCCTTGCTACTGCCGCAACCGTCATCGCCAGTCAGGCCGTGATTTCGGGGGCTTATTCGCTTGTCCGCCAGGCCATGCACCTCAATCTTTTGCCCCGCCTGCAGATCCTGCACACGTCGGAAACTCACTCCGGCCAGATCTTCATGCCGCAGGTGAACTCGTTTCTGTTCATCTTTGTCGTGGCCCTGGTACTATATTTCAGAAACTCCAGCGGGCTGTCCGCTGCCTACGGCATCGCCGTCACTGGTGAAATGCTCATCACATCGATCCTGCTATTCGTGGTGATGCGGCACATCTGGGGTTGGAAGCGGAACAGTGCGCTCGCCGTGGTGGCGCCATTACTTCTGATCGATCTCGGATTCTTCGCTGCGAACGTTGCGAAATTCGCGGATGGTGGCTGGGTTCCGGTGGCGGTCGCCTGCACGATGGGCCTGATCATGCAGACATGGATGTCCGGACGTCGACTTCTGTCAGCCCGCACGAAAGCGGATGAGATCCCGCTGGACGCAATCATCAAGAAGTTGGCGCACAAGAAGCCACCGACCGTACCCGGCACGGCCATCTTCCTCACGAGCGACGTTGAGGGAGCCCCAACGGCCCTTCTCCACAGCCTGAAGCACTACAAGGTACTACACGAGCAGAATGTGATCCTCAGCGTTGTCACCGCCGCGACACCGTTCGTACCTGATGACGAGAAAATTTTCCTGGAGAGCTTCAATCCGCTTTTTAGCCGCCTGGTTCTGACGTTCGGATACATGGAGACGCCGAATATACCCCGCGCGCTTGTGTTGGTACGGAGGCTCGGTTTCAAGTTCGACATCATGTCGACGTCGTTCTTCCTGTCCCGGCGCACGATCTTGCCGTCGAAGAAGGGCGGAATGCCGTTCTGGCAGGATCGCTTGTTCATCGCGCTCGCGCAAAATGCTGGTAACGCGACCGATTACTTCGGCCTGCCGTCCGGCCGGGTGGTGGAACTCGGTCTGCAAACGACGATTTGAACGAGCGGAGTTGGCGACCGCATGTAGGGAAACGTACGAGACCGAACGGTCGGCGCTGGCGGCGCTTACGCTAAACCTTGGGGATGAGTTGGAGGGCCCGGCAAGCGCCAATGTGTCGCGGGGTCTACCATCGAATGGTTTCGCTATTAGATTCTAACGATGAAAATCACCAATACCCAGATCTTCCTGATGGCGTTCGGGGCTATCGCCTTAATCGCTGCTCTGATGATCAGCACCCTGTTCCTCGGCCATACTGTGGCTCCGCCGCCAGTTTAGCCGGTATCGAGATGTGAGTCAGGGACGGCTCACGCCTGAGTGGAAGGTTGAGAGGATGTGAGCCCGGCAGGAAGTGACAGGCTCAGGTTTGCCCTCCAATTAAATCCCTTGCGCTAGCTATATCCGCCATCTGCTCTCGGGAAGCTGTAGTAAAAGGTCGGGGCGCGCGTGACAGACCGTTCAAGCGTCTTCTGTCTTCCCGGTAGGTCCACCTGCTGCAAGCGTCCGTAGTGGCCCTACGGTGGGCCCTGACAATCGCGGGAGGATTTATCATCGCTTTCCCTGTCCTGTTCCTCCGCCGCTATATTCATGCGGGAACTAACTCGTTCCTGGCAAGTTCGGCTTGGGCTCGCGTTGCCTGGCGTTTAACGCCTTCCCTCGCGTGGGGAGCGAAAGCAGGAGTAACTTAAGCGGGAGGGGAAATGCGTGAGTACCCAAAGCGATCTGGCGCCACGTTTTGCCGATTGTATCACGGCATGATATGTGTGGGCATGAGGGCGCGAAAATAAAAGCAAACCGGCTATGGGAATTTAACGCTCACCGCTTTCACGCAAAATGCCTACGAGGCGCAGCATGTTTGGACGAAAAGTGGTAGATAAATGTGTGCGTGAAGGAGCTTGGCTCTCAGTTTGCATTCCGTCCGCAGTCCTCAGCGGATGCGCCGGTCCGAGCGTGCTTTCCCCCCATGGTACGGTCGCTGCCGCCAACCGCGCCATCATGCTCAACTCGCTGGGCGTCATGCTAGTGATCGTCATCCCCACGATCGCCGGTGTCGGCCTGTTTGCCTGGTGGTTTCGCGCGTCCAACAGCAAGGCGCGGTACAGGCCAAATTTTGCGTTTTCCGGCCGTCTGGAACTGCTGATCTGGTCGATCCCCTTTCTGGTCATCCTGTTTCTGGGCGGGATCATCTGGATCGGCAGCCATCAGCTCGATCCGTACAAGCCCCTTGCCTCTCAGAAGAAGCCGCTTGAGGTCCAGGTGGTGTCGCTCGACTGGAAGTGGCTGTTCCTCTATCCCGAGCTGCAACTTGCCAGCGTCAACGAGCTGGTGGTTCCAACCGGCACTCCGGTGCATCTGTCGCTGACGTCAGGCAGCGTGATGAATTCCTTCTTTGTGCCGCAGCTCGGAAGCATGGTGGCGGTCATGTACGGTATGGTGACCCAGCTTCATCTGATGGCCGATCGTGACGGCGACTTCTACGGCCAGTCCACTCAGTTCAGTGGCCAGGGTTTTGCTGATATGAATTTCAAAGTGCGCAGCGTGTCTCCCGCCGCCTTCAGCGCGTGGACGACGTCGGTCCGGCAGTCGGGCGGTTCGCTTGACCTGAAGAGCTACCAGGCGCTCGAGGCGCCCAGCCAGAACGTGCCGCCAACCACTTTTGGCCAGGTGGATCCGGCACTCTTCGCCAGGATCGTCAGCGGCGCGCCGGACAATTTGCCGGCACATGCGCGGCATTCTTCGACCCGGGGTCGGGAGGCCGCAAGCATTGCTCGGTAAGCTTAGCTGGTCATCGCTCCCTCTCGATCAGCCCATTCCGCTGGTGGCGGGCTCGAGCATCCTCCTACTCGGGCTGGCGCTGGTGGTTTGGGTCGTGGTCAAGGGCTATGTTCCCTATCTTTGGCGAGAGTGGATCACGAGCGTCGACCACAAGCGCATCGGTGTCATGTACTGCGTGCTGGCGCTTCTGATGCTGCTTCGCGGCTTCGTCGACGCCATCATGATGCGCTCGCAGCAGGCTATTGCCTACCAGTCGCCAGGATATCTCCCGCCTGAACATTTCAACCAGATTTTTTCCGCGCATGGCACGATCATGATCTTCTTCGGGGCCATGCCCTTCATGATCGGCCTGATGAACTTTGTCGTGCCGCTGCAGTTGGGTGTTCGGGATATCGCTTTTCCCCGGCTAAACTCGATCGGCTTCTGGCTGACGGCCAGCGGCGCGCTTCTGGTCAATGCCAGCCTGCTGATCGGAGAATTCGCGCGCACCGGCTGGCTTCCCTACCCGCCGCTTTCGGAACTTCAATATTCGCCGGATGTGGGGGTCGACTACTATCTCTGGGCAATCCAGATTTCGGGTCTCGGAACGCTGATGACCGGCGTCAACCTGGTTACCACGATACTGAAGACACGGGCGCCGGGCATGAGCTATCTGCGAATGCCAATGTTCTGCTGGACGGCGCTCGCGACTAATCTGCTGATCGTCGCCGCCTTTCCGATACTGACCGCCACACTCGCCATGCTGACGCTGGACCGCTATCTCGGCTTCCATTTCTTCACCAATTCCGGCGGCGGCAACATGATGATGTTCATCAACCTCATCTGGGCCTGGGGACACCCAGAAGTCTATGTTCTTGTGCTACCCGCCTTTGGGGTATTCTCCGAGATTATCTCGACCTTTTCCAGCAAGCCGCTGTTCGGCTATCGCTCCATGGTCATCGCCACGATGTTTATCTGCATCGTTTCCTTCACGGTCTGGTTGCACCATTTCTTCACGATGGGTGCCGGCGCCGACGTTAACGGCGCCTTTGGCATCGCAACGAGCATCATTGCGGTCGGAACAGGCGTGAAGATCTACAACTGGATGTTCACGATGTATGGTGGCCGCATCCGCTACGAGACGCCCATGCTGTGGTCGGTCGGCTTTCTGGTGACCTTTACGATAGGCGGCATGAGCGGTGTCCTTCTTGCGGTTCCGCCGGCGGACTTCGCGCTCCACAACAGTCTCTTCCTCGTCGCTCACTTCCATAATGTGATCATCGGCGGCGTGCTATTCGGCGCCTTTGCGGCAATGACGTTCTGGTTTCCAAAGGCCTTCGGCTTCAGGCTGGACGAGCGCTGGGGCAAGTGGGCCTTCTGGCTCGCCTTCATTGGCTTCTACGTGACCTTTGTGCCACTTTACATCACGGGGCTTGAAGGGATGACACGACGCCTGCAGCATATAGAGGTGGCTGCGTGGTATCCTTGGCTTCTGGTCTCTGCCGCAGGGATCGTCATCATGATGGCGGGTGCGGCGGCGCAGCTTATCCAGCTCATCGTCAGCATCCGCAACCGCGAGGCTTTGCGTGACGAGACCGGCGATCCGTGGAATGGGCGATCTCTTGAGTGGGCGACGCCATCTCCGCCGCCCGCCTTCAATTTTGCCGTGCTCCCGGATGTGCGGGAGCAGGAGCCTTACTGGGCGATCAAGCAGCGTGCGATCGAACAGCAGGACCTCGGTCCAGCACCGACGTATCAGCCGATCGGGATGCCGGAAAACAGCTCAGTTGGTTTCGTGACTGCCGCTTTTACCACGGTACTCGGCTTCGCGCTGATCTGGCAGATTTGGTGGCTGGTGATTGTTGGCCTGGTGGCGGGCTTTGTGCTCTTTGTCATATTCACCTGGATGGACCCGCAGGAACGAGAAATCAGCGCCGAAGACGTAGCCGTCGCCGATCGCCGGCGGCGCTCGGCCCGAGAGGCATGGCTGGCGCAGCAAGGAGAGGCCTCGTGAGTGAAGCGGATCTCTTTGCAGGCAGGGAGGATCCTTACCGCGTCGGCCGCGGAGGCGGCAACGCCAAGGGCGCGACCGGTCATGGCGAGGGCGGGCCTTCACCGAAGAAGACCGTTGCCAGCTATGGCTTCTGGATCTTCCTCCTGAGCGACATCATTATGTTCTCAGCATTTTTCGCGACCTATGCTGTTCTGGTAATCCGAACGGCGGGTGGGCCAACGGGCGCGGAACTGTTTGAGCAGCCCAGAACGGCTGCCGAGACGGCCTGTCTGCTGTTTTCGAGTTTCACAGCCGGCATGGCTGCGGTTGCGGCCAAGCGTGAACAAGTCGCGGCAAGCGAGATATGGCTGCTCGCCACGGGCGTGCTGGGTGTCGGCTTCCTCTTTCTGGAGCTCGGCGAATTCGCCAGCCTGATCGCGCAGGGCGCAGGCCCACAGCGCAGTGCTTTCCTGTCCGCTTTTTTCGCGCTTGTCGGATGCCACGGCCTGCACGTGTTCGGCGGCCTCCTCTGGCTCGGCACGATGATGGCCCAGATCCTCGTGAAGGGCTTCAGGCCACAGATCCAACGGCGGCTCGCCTGCTTCAATCTGTTCTGGCATGCGCTTGACATTGTTTGGATCGCGATTTTTACGCTCGTCTACCTCATGGGGATAAAGCATTGACCGACAGTCGAGACGCATCGACCCAAGGCGCCAAGGAAAAGGCGCCCGGCGAAAAGGCGCAGGGCAACGACGGCGACATCACCAAGGGAGCTACCAGCTATGTAATCGGTCTGGTGCTGGCCATGCTGATGACCGCTGCGTCCTTTGCCGTTGCCAATGGATGGGCATTCGTCTGGCAACCGGGTATAGGAGCTGCTCTCATCGCGCTGGCGGTGGGGCAGATTGGCGTTCATCTCGTGTTCTTTCTGCACCTGACCACTGGTTCCGACAATACTAATAACGCGCTGGCGCTCGCGTTCGGGACGCTTGTCGTGATCCTGATCGTAGGAGGCTCGCTCTGGATCATGCATAATCTCGATCAGAAAATGATGCCGACCATGCCAACCATGCCCTGAGAACGAGGGAGGATTGCGACGGCGCGCCTCCTTCCGCTAACCTCGGATTATCATGAACCTCCCGCCCATCTCTTTTCCGGCCGGGAACCGCAGACCACTCGGGGGCAACTGTGTCGATCTTTGAGCTTTCTGCCATTCTCTTAAGCCTTTCGGCCGTGCTCGGCTGGATCAATCACAAATACCTGCCGATGCCGAACACGATCGGCCTTCTGGTGATGAGCGTGGCGGCATCGCTGATCCTGGTCGCGATCGATGCCGCCTATCCCGGGCGGCACTTCTTCGAGCCGCTGACCCAGGCCATGCTTCGTATCGATTTTACAGAAGTGGTAATGAACGGGATGCTCGCTTTTCTGCTTTTTGCCGGCTCGCTGCATGTCGATCTCGGCAGGATGCGTGAACGGGCGGCGCCGGTCGCAATTCTCGCCTTGTTCGGGACGATCGTGTCCACCGCAATCGTGGGCGGCGGTTTCTGGCTTCTCGCGAAACTGTTCGGTCAGGACATGCCGCTCGCCTGGGCGATGGTCTTCGGCGCCCTCATCAGCCCCACGGATCCCGTCGCAGTCCTGGCGACGCTCAAGAACGTCAAAGTGCCTGGCGATCTTGAGGTGGAAATGCAGGGTGAATCCTTGTTTAATGACGGGATCGGTATTGTTCTCTTCACCGTGATGCTGCTGTTTGCAACGCAAGCAGAGGGTGACAAGGTCACCGCTGAGTCGGTCCTTAAACTCCTCCTCGTGGAAGGCGGCGGCGGTCTCCTGCTCGGCATCGTCACCGGCGGCATTGCTTACTGGGCTATGCGCCTGATCGACGACTATTCAGTAGAGGTGTTGATCTCGCTTGCCCTTGTCACAGCCACTTATGCCATTGCAGAGCGCCTTCACGTCAGCGGTCCCTTATCCGTAGTCGCCGCGGGCCTACTGGTTGGTTATCACGGACCCCGCAAAGCCATGAGTGATCGTACCCAGACGTATCTGTTCGGATTGTGGACGCTGATCGACGAGATTCTCAATTCGGTTCTCTTCCTACTGATCGGGCTCGAAGTACTCGTCCTAAGATTCGACACGCTATCCCTGGAGATCGCGGCCGTGGCCATACCGCTCGTTCTGCTGGCACGGCTGATCGCCGTCGGGGCCCCCGCACTGGCTGCCTGGTCAAGCGACATGATGTCGACCAGAAACGTGCCGTTCCTCACCTGGGCGGGCATCCGTGGCGGCATCTCCATTGCACTGGCGCTATCCGTTCCAGATAGCCCGGCCAAGCTTGTCATTTTATCCTCCACCTATTCGGTGGTCTTGTTCAGCATCATCGTTCAGGGTCTCACCTTGGGTGCACTCGCGCGGCGAACCATATTTGTCGAAGGGCCTTCGGTGGCTGAGAAGACTTCTCGCTGACTCGCATGTGAAGGCATGTTCATCAGCATTGAGTCTATGCCTCTTTGGGGCCGGGGCGTGCACGTGTTTGTGATGCCCTCTAAGCCTTGCCGCACACGCGGTGCGATTTATATCATGCCATGATGTATATATTGTAGGATACCTAGGCAAAGGCAGAACGGAGCGCTTGGATGTTGCAATCTCGCAGGTCGTCGGAGCACCGCGGTATCTATGTGCTCGTTGTCGCCACAGTCGTCTCACTCATCGGGATCGTTCTTAGTGTCGGCGGTGGCTGGCTAGCGGCGTTGGGAGGGAGCTGGTATTATCTGCTAGCCGGAATTTCGCTCTTCATAAGCTCTGTCCTCCTCTTCATGCACAGGCGCGGCGGTGTGCTCCTCTATGCTGTTATCATCGTCGCCACTGCGGTATGGGCTTTCGCGGAGGCTGGGCTGGACGGGTGGGCCTTGGTCCCTCGCCTGGTTGCCCCATTAGTCCTTTTCACCTTCGTTATTGCGTGCCTTCCCTTCCTCTATCCGCGGACCAGCTGGCGACAGACAATCAGCGGCTTGAGCATTCTTATCATCCTGTCCTTCTTCAGCGGCTTTCTTGTTTACCGGCTAGCGCCGGACCCCGCCGTCGATTCCTTGCCGGTCGTGGCTGCTCGCACCATGGCGGATCCCTCGACCCTGCAAGCGGGCGTCGATTGGCCGGCATACGGTGGCAGCGATAGCGCCCGTCGGTTCTCGCCGTTGGCCGAGATCACGCCCGACAACGTCAAGCATTTGAAGAGAGCGTGGGTAGCGCATACCGGCGATCTTCCAAGCGAGCAGGCAAAGAACACTTATGGCGCCGAAACCACGCCGTTGAAGGTCGATGACTCCCTCTACCTCTGCACCCCGAAAAATATCATGCTCGCTTTGGATCCTGCGACGGGGAAGGAAAAATGGCGTTACAACCCGCTCGTGCCGGACGAAAGCATTCCTTATACGGCGGCCTGTCGTGGTGTCGCGTTCTTCAAACAAACCGACGCAAAGCCTTCCGACGTCTGTGCAGAACGCATTATCGAGGGAACGCTGGATGCCAGGTTGATTGCCGTCGATGCGAAGACAGGAGTGCCGTGCCCGAATTTCGGCCGTGCCGGGACCGTGGATACGACGGACGGCATAGGCCAGCACGATCCTGGCATGTTCTCGATGACCTCTGCACCGACAATCGTGCGGGGTGTAATCGTAGTTGGACATCAAGTTTTGGATGGTCAGAAACTTGATGCTCCGTCCGGCGTCATTCAAGCCTATGACGCGGTCTCGGGCGCGCTGCGCTGGACATGGGACATGGAGCGGCCCGACAATAATGGCTTGCCTCCCGAACACGAGACTTACAGCCGTGGTACCCCTAACATGTGGACGACGGCCTCGGGTGACGAACAGCTCGGGCTCGTATACCTGCCTCTCGGCAGCGCTGCGGTCGATTATTGGAGCGGCGCCCGTTCCCCCTTGGAAAAGCAATTCTCTACATCTTTGGTGGCCATTGACGTTTCGACGGGCAAACCGGCATGGCATTTTCAGACGGTGCACAACGATGTCTGGGATTACGACCTGGGCTCGCAGGCGACGCTTGTGGATTATCCGACCGAGGCGGGACCGGTCCCCGCGCTCGTCTTGCCAAGCAAACGTGGCGACATATTCGTGCTCGACCGCAGAACCGGGAAGCCGCTCGTTTCGGTAGAGGAAAAAGCGGTGCCAAAGGGCGGCGTCGAGCCCGATCAACGCACCCCAACCCAACCCTTTTCCACCTACCATAGCCTACGCAAGCCGGATCTCACGGAGGCGAAGATGTGGGGCATGTCTCCAATTGACCAAATGATCTGCCGGATCCAGTTTCGCCAGGCGAGCTATGACGGCATCTTCACTCCGCCAACAAGTAATCGCCACAGCATTGAATATCCTGGCTATAACGGCGGCTCCGATTGGGGCGGGATCGCGATGGACCCGCAGCGCGGTGTGCTGATTGCCAACTACAATGACATGCCGAACTACAATCGGCTGGTCCCCAGGGCTGAAGCCGACAAGCTGGGCTGGGCGCCGCGCGACCAGGCCCGCGGAAAGATCGGTGGAGCCGAGGGAGCGGGAGATCCGCAAGCGGGTGCGCCCTTTGCGATCAACGTCAATGCGGGCTGGCGTCTCCCCGTGACAGGGCTTCTGTGTAAGGAGCCGCCGTATGGCGGCATTCGTGCCATCGATTTAAAAACTGGCAAGACGCTTTGGGATCGACCGCTGGGAGAGGCACGCACCAATGGACCCTTTGGCATTCCGTCGATGCTTCCAATCACCATTGGTACGCCAAATAACGGCGGCTCCGTGGTCACAGCAGGTGGCCTGGTTTTCATTGCGGCTGCGACCGACAACCTGATCCGTGCAATTGACATCAGAACCGGTAAGACCCTTTGGACGGATAAACTTCCGGCTGGCGGTCAGGCGACGCCGATGACTTACGAGATCAATGGGAAACAATATCTCGTCATCATGGCTGGCGGGCATCACTTCATGGAAACACCGGTCGGCGACGCGGTAATTGCTTATGCGCTCCCATGATCTGCCTGTCGGCGGAAACAGTCGGGTTGGCGCCTCGCTTATCTGGTTTCCGGACGGCCCGTTCAGTCACTGTTTCGTTCGGTCGGTATGTGGCGGAGGAAGGACGTCCGGCTTGATGAAACTCATCTTGGGACAATCTCCTCGTAGGCTGCCTCCCAGGACCGGGCGGAACCGGCGCCTTTCAACTGAATTGAAAACCAAAAGGAGGAAACGATGAAACAGGTCCCCACATGGTCGGCCTCATTCAGTATCGCCACGCTTGTTCTGTCAGCGGCATTTGCACCGAGCGCGGCATCCGCGGAAGATGCAAAGCCTGCGGTAGAACAGGACTGCAATCTGCCCACTGGGCAGCAGGACAACGCAAAGCTCAGCAGCAAGCTGGATAACTGCAACAGCGTTCTGAAGCCGCCTAAGGTTGGCGATAACGAGATTGTGGCGCCGACCCCGCATACAGGCACGATGCCGGTCGTGAAGCCGGGTGAGCTTCCGCCAAACAAGAATCCCTGACCTTGATGAGGTCGCGTGGTGATGGCCGTTGGGCCATCGCCGTCCGGTGCCATCGGCTGGAGGCAATCCGTCCTTTTCTTAAGTTGCGAAACAACACAAGGCCGCTGCCGGGTAGGGCCGAGAGCGGCCATGTTTTTCGAGTCAAGAGCCAGCGGCAACGCATCGGGTTTGCCCCATGCGTCGCCGGTTCTGTTCAGCCTTCAATGCGCACCGGAACGGACTTGGCGGCTGGAGTCTTAGACAGCTTGTCATAATGCGATAGCGGGATCAGCGGATTGAGCTCCGGGTAATAACCGCCGAGGCAGCCATCCGGCAGAGCAAAGGGAAGCACCTTCAGGCCGCCAACCCGGCGTTCCACGCCATCTCCCGCATCGCTTACCAGCGATACGACCTGCCCTTCCTGGAGACCCGCCCGCTGCATCTCATCCGGGTTGATCAGAAGGACGTCGCGCGTGCCTTCGATGCCGCGCAGGCGATCGCTATAGCCGTAGATCGTCGTGTTGAACTGATCATTGCTGCGCAGCGTCATCAAGCGATACCGGCCGGGCTTGTCTTCGAACCCGGTCGCTGACAGCATTTCCGGCGCGCTGAAATTCGCCTTGCCGCTCTCGGTCTTCCAGATCCGCTCGCGGGCGCTGTTGCCGCGATAGAAGCCGCCAGGCGTAAACATGCGCTCGTTGAAGCGATGAAACTCCTCCGGATAGGTCTCCTCGATTAGGTCCCGGACCTTGCCATAATCGCCGACCCAGCCGACCCAGTCGACCTTCGGATTGGGCGCGAGCGTCGCCTTGGCCATGCCGGCGACGATCGCCAGTTCGGACAGCAGATGCTCGCTTGCCGGCTTGCGCCTGCCGATGGATCCCTGGATGCAGCTCAGGCTGTCTTCCATGGTGACCGTGTGCGGGCCTCCTTCCTGCTTGTCCTCCTCCGATCGTCCGAGACAGGGCAGAAGATAGGCGACCTCGCCATTGATCAGGTGGCTGCGGTTGAGCTTTGTGGCGATCTGCACCGTCAGGCGCATGGTCTGCCAGGCCTTTTCCATGGCGTCCCGTTCGGGGATGGCGCGCACGAAATTGCCGCCGAGGCCAATAAAGCCCTTCACCTTGCCGGCTAGCATGCCCTCGCAGGCCTCCACCGTGTTCATGCCCTTGTCGCGGGGCGGCTCGAACCCGAACAGGGCTGCGAGCTTGTCCAGCGGTACCAGTTCCGGCTTCTCGGAAATGCCGACCGTGCGCTGGCCCTGTACGTTGGAGTGGCCACGCACGGGGGAGATGCCGGTGCCGTCGCGACCGATATTGCCCTTCATGAGCAGTAGGTTGACCAGCATGGCGATGTTGTCCGAGCCGTGGACCTGCTGGGTCAGCCCCATGCCGTAGACGCCGATGACCTTGTCGGCCTCCACATAGACCTGGCCCGCCGCTTCGAGCGCGGAACGCTCCAGGCCCGACCCGCGGACGATCTCGTCCCATCCGATGGAACGCACCCGCTGCTCGAATTCGTCAAAGCCGCTTGTTTGGCTCTCGATGAAATCACGGTCGAGCACACTGCGCCCTTGTGCCCTGGCCTCGTCGTCCTTGGCGAATACATGCTTGCACAGGCCCATAAGGGCGGCAATATCGCCGCCAGCCTTGACCTGGTGATACTGGCTGGAGATCTGGGTCTCTTTGCCGGTCAGCATTTCCACGGGGCTCTGGGGGTTGGTGAAGAATTCCAGCCCCCTTTCCCGAACCGGGTTGAAGGTGATGATCTTGCAACCGCGCTTGGCAGCTTCCTGAAGCGGATGGAGGAAGCGCGGGCTGTTGGAGCCGGTATTCTGTCCGAAGAAAAAGATGGCGTCGCAGGCCGAGAAGTCCTGGTAAACGCAAGTGCCGACTGAAGAGCCGATGACCTTCTTGAGGCCGACCGATGTTGTCTCGTGGCACATGTTGGAACTATCGGGCAGGTTATTGTGGCCGTAGAGCCGGGCAAAAAGGGCATAGCAGTAGGAGGTTTCGAGGCTCGCTCGGCCCGAGCTGTAAAAGATCACCGATTTCGGGTCGAGTTGCTTCAGCTCTGCGCCTATAGCGTTGAAGGCTTCTTCCCAGGAACATGGCACGTAATGGTCGCTCTCGCGATCATAGCGCATGGGATGGGTAAGGCGTCCCTGCTGCTCCAGATCGTAGTCCTTCCAGCCACGCAATTCCGTTACCGAGTGGTTGGAGAAGAAGTGTGGTGTGCAGCGCAGGCTCGTGAGTTCCCATAGCGTCGCCTTGGCGCCGTTTTCGCAGAACTCGAAAGGATGGTAGTCGGCCGGTTTGGTCCAGGCGCAGGAGACGCACATAAAGCCGCCCGGCTTGTTCTGGCGCCGCAAAGTTTCCAACGCCGCCGGCGTCGCCCATTCCCCTCCAAAAACGGAGGCGACGCCCCTCAGAGAGCCCCAGCCGCCAGCTGGTCCATCATAGTCAACTGTGTCCTCTTTAGACATGAAATCAGGCTCCGTTGTTGATGCTTTTGACGTTCAAAGGCAGTGGTTAGCTGCGTTACGAGAATTCGCCCGTCCTCAGACGATTTCCGTCGAACGGAGCGGGCATGCCTCCGCCGTGGCAGGCGTTTCAAGTTGTAGTGTGGTATGGCGGATCCCGAATGCCTGCTCCAGCTGCCCCGGCAGCTTTCGCAGAAGGCTCTGCCCCTTCTCCATTTCCGAGCAGACAAGATGGGCGCTGAGTGCCGTTTCGGTCGTGCTCAGCGCCCATACATGGAGATCATGAACCTCAATGACGGTCCCGTCCGCTTCGCATAGCTGCTTTCGGATGCTTGCAAGGTCCAGGTTCGGCGGCACGGCGTCCATTGCAAGCATGGTAGAGCCTCGCAAAAGGGACCAGGTTCCCACGAGAATGACCGCGGCGATCAGGAGGCTGATGGCCGGATCAAGCCAGAGCCAGCCAGTCCAGCTGATAAGCAAAGCGGCAAAGATGACGCCGACGGTCACGCCGGTGTCGGCGGCCATATGTAGAAAGGCACCCCTGATGTTGAGGTCCTGCTTGCTGCCTGCGGAGAAAAGGTAGGCCGTGAAGCCGTTGACGAACAAGCCGACCACCGCGACCCAGATCACGGTGGAGGAGGCGACCTGCTCCGGCTCCAGAAGTCTCCGGATCGCCTCATAGGTGATGGCGCCCACCGCAAGCATCAGGAGAATGGCGTTGCTGAGCGATGCAAGGATGGAGCTGCGCTTGAATCCAAAGGTCTGGCGGCCCCATGGTGGCCTTTTGCCGAGCCAAACGGCTCCCCAGGCCAGAACCAGACCAAGCACATCGGAAAGATTGTGGCCCGCATCGGCCAGCAGGGCAAGGGATCCGGAATATAGGCCGAAGGCCGCCTCAAGCATCACGTAAACCAGGTTCAACGCAATGCCGATGGCAAACGCGCGGCCGAAGTCCTCGGGGGATCCATGGCCTCCACCGCCGTGCTGATCGGAATGGTGATGCGCCACGTTACATTTTCTCCTTGATGCCGACCGACACCAGATACCAGTTCACCGGATAGCTCGTAACGAAGCCGCAGATCATTGCAATCTGCATGGCGAACCAGAACTCCCAGCTGTTGACCTCCGCCTTGACGCCGAAGGCGGCCGGGAAGATCCAGAGCTGCAGCAAAGCCATGGCTCCATACATGCCGACCTGCCAGGAAAGCAGGGAGAACGTATCCGCCTTTACAGCCGCTTTGAGCCCTTCCTTTGGCGACAGGCCACGCATGGGAACGATGGCAAAGTACTGAAATGCGATCCCGAGCCCAAATGCGAATATAAAGTCTAGGATCCACACCGCGAACATCTTTTCAGAGAACAGGGTCTGCCAGCCCAAAGCTACAGCGACGGCGGGGACAAGGAACGCCAGCCATTCGGCCACGACGTCTCCGATCATACAGCCGCTTCCGCAGTGCAGCGCCCCTTTGGCAACCATGACAGGAAAGGGCGTGTCCGTCATGCTTGGCATCTTCTCGTCAAGCGCCTTGGCCCGGTGGTGCGCCTCCTGGCTGGTGAGGCGGCCATAGCGATAATAGAGGACCATCAGGGGAAGCGTTCCGAAGATCGCCGTCACAGGCCAGACGACGTTCATGACTGCCATGCGCTGCGGATGCCGCAAGATATCTGAAAGGACGATTACCACCGACACCCCACCAAGGCAGAGACAAATGATCGCGAGAGTATGAAACCAATACGGGAACACTTCTTAGTACCGTCAATGAGTTTTTCTGGTGCTCACCGTCTTCCATGCGACAGACCTCGGCACGAGAAGTGTCGATAACGCGCGCATAATTTACATCATAACGTGATATAATGTATAAAGTTCCCCTGCTTCGAACGCGCTTTGCACAGCGTCCTCCGAGACTCGGATGGCTCAACCCCACCCCCCGACCTGCGCCTTTTCTTTTTTAGGGGTGATCTTCGGGAACCTTTGGCGGTAGAAGACTTCATAACCTGCGTCACGTACCGAGCCGCCATGCCAAGCCGTTACCGCTATTCCAAGCTCCTCCGCCGTTCCCGTGTGATCTGGGGCTCGTTCTCGCTTTGGAAACCACGACTTGTTTTCTGGTGCGGAGCGCTGGCGATTGGCGTGATCAGCGTCGGTTTCGCCAAGCTCGCGGATCTGGCGCAGAACGCATTCGAGTCCGTCACCTCGGCAGGTGAATGGGCTTTCCTGCTGCCACTGGTGTTGACGCCCGTGGGATTCATGCTGTCGGCCTATGTAGCGGCGACGTTGTTTCCGAATTCAGGAAGCAGTGGCATTCCGCAGGCGATCGCCGCGCGGCACTTGCACGAAACAGAAGACCGGACACGGCTCCTGTCGCTGAAGATCGCATTCGGCAAGATCGTGTTGACGGTGCTGGGGTTATTTTCTGGCGCCTCGATCGGGCGCGAGGGACCGACAGTGCAGGTTGGCGCCTCGATCATGCTCGCCGTTGCCCGCTTTGGCGGTATAGGGCAGGCGCGAGGATTGATCTTGGCGGGGTCGGCGGCGGGTATCGCGGCTGCCTTCAACACGCCGCTTGCTGGTATCGTCTTCGCCATCGAAGAAATGAGCCGAACCTATGAATCGCGAGCCAACGGACTGGTGCTGACAGCGGTCATCCTTTCCGGCCTGGCGGCGCTCGGGCTTTCCGGCAGCTACAATTATTTCGGCATGGCGTCTGCCGCGCCGACCGAGCTGCGCGACTGGGGACCGGTTCTGATCTGTGGCGTCGGCGGCGGCGCGCTGGGTGCCGCCTTCAGTGGCTTCGCACTGCATTTCGGCCAAAAGATCCGCCGCTGGGCGCAACCCCAACCGCTAACGCGTATGCTGGCGCTTGCGGCTTGCTGCGGTTTGGCGGTCGCTGTCATCGGCGTTGCATCCGGCGGCACGACCTTTGGCACCGGCTACGAACAGGCGCGCGGAGCGGTCGAAGGCAACTCCTTGCCACTGCTCTTCTTCGTCGAGAAGCTTGCGGCCAGCTTCCTGTCGATGCTGTCGGGAATTCCGGGCGGCATCTTCGCGCCGTCTCTTGCCGTCGGCGCTGGTTTTGGCAGCACCGTCGGCTCCCTGCTCGGCACCAGCATCACCCTTGCAGCAATCCTTGGAATGGCAGGTTACTTCGCAGGCGTCGTACAAGCGCCGATGACGGCCTTCGTCATCATTCTCGAAATGACTGGCGACCACCAGGCGGTGATCCCGATCATGGCGGTATCGATGATCGGCTACGTGACATCACGCATCCTGTCCCGCGAACCGCTTTACCATGGTCTGTCGCGCGTCTTCATCGCGGCGGCCATCCGGGCGCGACGCGCGGCGGAAAAGGAACCGAAGTCAACTCGAACCTGAACGGACGACGACCGTGCGCGACTACACCGACCGGTTCTAACATCAAGAACACGCTCGTTACCTGCAACTTTTACAAACGTCTAAGGACTCTCATAGATGACGACAACTCGAAATATCCGTGTACCGTCATGTGGATCGCTCGCGGTATTGTCATTTTCCTCAGGTCAGAAAATGACTTAATATCACCGCATGATATTTTCAGCCACTGCGATATTCCTGAAACTCATCGGGTTCTTAATTCCTGCCTTCAATCGGCGTCCAGAGGCCGCGATCGACGCTCATGAGCTTGTGGCTGTGAGCATTCTTCTTGACGAGTGGTGCAGGCGTTCGTCAGTCAACCAAGGCGATCCGAAGGCCTATGCCACAATTGCTAGGATCGTCAGGCTCCGAGGGGATGGACGAACCATCGAGGAGGTGCGGTTCGAGATTCTTTCAGAAGCCTCGATGGATGCCGAAGACTTGGACAAAGGAAAAGAGATGCAAAGATTCGACTTGGTGGATAGCAAAACCGCCTCGGCCTATCCGGGGCACGTCATCATCGTTGCTGGCGACGAAGCCGGAATCACTGGTGAACTGGCGGTCAAAGATCAATCTCATCCAGGTCAGGCCGAGCCACTCGAAGCGGCCATCCATCAAGCCTTGCTGGTAAAACAGAGAGACGCATTGCCAATTGCGGTGAAGGACGATCTGGGGCTTTGGCCAGCGAGGCTCGGAGAACTTGTTCCCTGGACCCCTTAGATACGCTGCACGAGGCGACGTCGATCAAAGCGGGCAAGTCCGCGACGTCCGCATCAGTCAACCGTTATCGAGGACGACGCGTTGATTCTTATGGACGCCATTCGGACGCAGGTTCCTGTCAGCAGCGTGACGAGATCGTCTTCAGATCGATAGCAGATCTGTTAAGTGAAGCGCGGCAGTACAAACATTTCGCGGACGTGGTCGGCGGGCTCAACTGCCTAACAGCGAGACCAGTGATCGACGGCGTTCACGTTGAGACGGCATGGACCCTCCTCGCTCTGCCACTCAACTATGCTTGTCGTCTGCGGCGATTGCGGCGGCAGCGGCCTGCAGCCTCTCCATGTCGGCCTCGACCTGCATCACCGCGGCCGCACGGTCGAGCGCCTCCTTCGAATGGCGCACGGCGTTTGCCTGAAATTCCGCGCTAAGTTTCGAAAGCATTGCGAGGGTCTTTTGAAGTCGAAGTCCGACTTCTACAAGGCCCGCGCCGTCGCGGGCGATTGGGGTGAACAGGTCGTCAAACAGGTCGGCTGCCGACAGCGTCGCGACATGGAGCTGAGGATAGACGATTTCGTCAGGTGCCTCGCTATTCGCGTCATGCCACGCGTGGAGAATTCGCATCGCGCGCGAAATGACGTCGATGGCGGTTCCCGGATCGTTGACGGCAGGAGACAAAGCGCGCGACGCAATCTCGGTCAGTACCGACGCTCCGAACCGCGGGTCTTGATCGAAGGAGCGGACGTCGCCGATCGAAAAGCAGGCAGCGGCCCGATCCAGAACATCCTCGCCGACGGCTCCCCGAAGCCATCCAAGCGGCCGGGCCGGCGAGACCAACTTGCCAGGCATCGCGACGATTACCAGGTCGAACTTACTCTCGTCGGCGATCTTTGCGAGCGCCGCTGCATCCAGGTGCTGCACGTAGCCAATCTCATTTGTGAAAAACGGTGTGTCGTCGGTACTGGGCGTAAGACTGTCTCCGTCGAGCGCACTCCCACCGAAGTTCGGGGATTTTCGCGAGGCTTTGACGGCGTCGAGCGTCGCTTCTTCCACCCGACGTGTCGTCTCGGTCACCCGGCCCAATCTGGACAGGTGGTCGATCCATCTTAGAAGGGTCACCACTATGAGCACGATGACGCCGATCGTGACAACGAAGAGAACAACCCGGCCTTGCTCGCCATAGGCGCCCGTGGTCAGGGCGACGATGCCGACAAGGCTGAATAGAAACGAGCCGACGAAGGTTGCCAGCACGTTCTGCGTCGTGCTGTCCTCCATGACGAGCCGGGTCGCGCGAGGCGTGACGTTGTTTGTGGCTGCCGAATACGCCGAGACCATCGTACTAAGGGAGAATGTCGTGACGGTGAGCATGCTTGAAGCGATAATGCCGAGGATGTTGTCGACCGAGTCCGCACCGATCTTCGTCGACAGGTCCGTCGGAATGTAGGGTGTGACGACGATCGCCAGGAGGGCGGTGGCAACTGCCGCGAGGGAGAACAGCGTGGCCCTGAACCAGATCCGCCGCGCCAGAACCGATATCGACCAAATCAAGCGCGAGTTCATGGTGCCCCCTTCTTCGAGACAAGGTCAGATAGCTTCCAGGCATGGAAAGGCAATCGCGCAGGCGCTTCGAGCCTGAAATCGAGCTAGAAGGAATCGCTTCGGCGGTTCAAACACGATTTAATTTTCTCGCGACGTCACGAAATTGGCACAGTCTTTTTGCCACCATCGGGAGAATATGGTCCGCGAGTGATCAGCCGACGCCGGCGCTTTGCACCGTCTCCCGCATCGGCCGCACTCGCTGACCGTTCTCCTGGCTTGGTTCGTCATTTATATCACATCATGACGTTTTTGGAAGGACTAATGAATGCCTCGATCGGGACGCCGGACATCCGGCCTGGCTGACGAAGTCTATGATGGCCTCGCAGGCTTCCGGCTCGCCATGAGACGGTTCCTGTCGTTCAGCGACGCTGCGCTCGCCGAGGCGGGCGTCACTTCGCAGCAGTATCAGGCTCTTCTTGTAGTACGCACGGCGCCGGACTGGAAAGTGAGGCTTCGCGATCTCGCTGAACAGATGCTGATGCACCATAATGGCGCGGTCCAGCTCGTTGACCGCATGTGTTTGGCAGGCCTGACAGAACGGATACCCGCTGAAGACGACAAGCGGAGCGTGCTGATTGTCATGACCACCAAGGGCGAGAAGGTTCTTGAAGCTCTGGCTAAGATCCATGTCGACGGCATGCTCGAGAATGAACCGCTCCTGGCAGAATCCCTCTCGCGACTGCGACAAGTCACCGAGCTCGCCTGACCGGCGTCACCGTTTTTTGATCACTGCGTGATTGACCTCTGCCCTCGATTTTGTATCATGTTATGATATAAACCAGAGGAGAACAGCTATGGAAAATGGCGAAAGTGGCTGGTCGGGATACCGGCCTTCCAAGACTCTTTGGGGGTGGTCGATCGTTGGCGCCTCGGCTCTGACGATGGTGCTCGGCTTCACCTGGGGCGGCTGGACGACATCAGGCAGGGCGAACGTCATGACGGAGATTGCCGTCCGTAACGCCAAGGCGGATCTGGTCGCAAGCATCTGCGTCCATAACTTCGTGAGCGCCAGCAATGCACAGGAAAACCTGAAGGCCCTGCAGGCGAAGTCTTCGTGGCAGCGTGAAGACTTCATCACCGAAGGCGGCTGGGCGACGGTCGCGGGGATCGACGGGACCGTCACGAATGCGGCCGACACGTGCGCCGACCAACTCGTCAAGATGAAGGAACTGCCGCGATCGGGAGGAGACGCCCCAGTTACCGACAGCTAGGTTTCGACCAGGCGTGATGAGATGCTTGGTTGGCGCGAGGCCCGCCCGAAATGATTTCGGACGGGCCATTTTCTTTGGAAGTCCCCTACCGTCCGGCGCCCATGGCCCCTTGCAATGCCAGCAGTATCTCCTTGGTCATAAGATGTGCCGCCATCAGAACTGCGGGAGACAACGGTCGTCCATCGCGGGCGTCGCGGCAGATCTTGAGGAGGCCGACAAGCTCCACCGGGTTCTCAATGAAACCATCCAGCGCCTCTTCGACGTCCTCGGGAAACTGTGATCTGACATTGAAGGCGACCTCGCTGTCCTCGTTCAGCACTCCTCGTTCGATCAGGATGGATTCCAGCCGGCCCAGCCAGAGACCGAGCTCTGCACGTCTGTCGATCATGGTGTCGCGCCCTCCTTCACGCGAAGATACGCATCCCTTCTGGCGGCGAGCCGCGCCCGCCCTCGCGAATCGTCCTCAGGTATTCGAGAACGCTACCGATCAGTTTCGGCTGGGCGGGTTTCGATATCAGGCCGATGACTTTCGAAAGATCGGTAACGATCATCTCGGGATTGGCCGTGACCATGACCACCGCGACGCCGAAGTCGTTCGCGAGGTATTGCGCAATCCTCGGTCCGGTAGCCCCGTCGCGAAGGTTGACATCGACCAGGGCGATGGTTGCAAACGGGGCAAGCCGCTGCGCGCTCTCGAAACTATCGGCAATCCCCACGACCTCGTAGCCGGAACTCTCCACGATATCTCGAAGATCCACCGCGATTAGCGCGTCGTCCTCCACGATCAGAATTCTTCCCAAAGCCATCCGCCTCCCCCTACTGTTCATGCTGCATTCAGGATTGACATTATGCGCGAACAGTTAAAGAATGTCATCACATGATACAAAGGAGCGAACGATTGACCAATAGCGTCATCCTTTCCGCGGTGTTCGCAAGCTACGTCGCGGTCATGTTTGCTATAGCGTCGATCCCTGGCGAGGCCCCGTCCGAGGTGTCTCGGGCCGCACTGGTCAAGACGTCGAACTGAACGCCTGCGGAACGTGGACTGCCTACGGCGTTGACCGTCGATCATGTCCCCTGACATCAAACTCATCCTAACGAGCGTCGCCCTGTTCGTCGCCGCAATCTGGGGCGGCGCGATCTACGTCCTTCTGCAGATCCAACGGTCATCTACATCATGACGTGATATATAATGCCGCGGCTGGAACTGCCGGGGCGTCAGATCCATTACTCCCTTGAAGGAGTTTTGATCATGCAGCGTTCCCAACAAGAACAGAGTCCTCCCCCATCGGTGAACGAAACCGAGATTGAACCCAGGTACGATGTTGGAAGCCTGCGGCGACGCTACGGCATCGGCCGACACGAAGCGGAGCGCCTTCTGCTAAGGTTTGGAAATTCGAAGCACGAACTGGACCTGCTGCTTTCTGGCAAGGGCCGAACCGGTTCGCACCGCCTGAGGGAACTCGCGACGCCTGACAGCAAGGCTCCATTCGGGATCGGTTGAGCCCTCCTTCACTTGCAGCGAGCTACGCGCTCCAAAGCAGCCGTGACCCCTGATAGCGAGTACTCGTAGCTGGTACGCGTTCCTCTAGCCGACGTCGCCTGTAAGGTCATGCGGCTCCCGGATCGAAGCGCGTTGATGAGTTCGGGTTCCTGCGTGGCGTCGGAGACCCAGGCAGTATTGTCCTTTACGACCATCTTGAACTTCTTCTCGCCAACCGATACCTGCACCCGCGAACCGGCCTGCACTGCGTAGCCGAGGATGGCCTCTGGCTCGTTGCCGCCGCCTTTTTCCGCTGGCGCGATCAGGAAGTAATTGTTCCCGTGATCGACGTCGGCGGGTCTGGCTTCCTTGGGCACCGAGAGCGCGTAACACACGGGCTTTCCGTCTCTCTTGAAGGAGTAGACGCCCCAGTCGCCGCTCTGGGAGACCATTCTGGGCGCAGCATAGGCGGTAAGCGGCATCGATACGGCGACGAGGAGGCCGGCAAGCTTTTTCATTATTTTCCTTTCTGAGAGTCGGGTCAGGGTTGGCGACGAACTGTCGAAGGCGAACTACTCGCTCGCTTGCCGCGAATGAACCTGACCTGTTCGGAGGTGACGCTTCCATCAACGACGACGCCTTCCCAGACCCTATTTCCGAGCTGGCAGGTGACCAGGAGTCCGTCGCTCCCGGTCGCGGAGGTCGTGGAAACCGATATGAGGTTCTGCAGACGGTAGCGCTTGAATTCTTTCGTCGAAAGTCCCAGGCGGTCCGCAAGGACCTCGTCAGTCGGCAGGGATGGGGGATTGAGTGCATCTGACACGCTGACGAGGTGCTCCGGTCAATAATATCATGGAATGATATAAATCGTACCGCACCAGAGGTTCAACCCTTTTTTGGAAAGCAGAGGTCCTATGTTTACGCTACGGTCGCTGAACCAGGCGCCGCCGTGATCTTAATCTTGTCTCCGAGAGAGATCTTGAAGGTGCCTCTCAACCACAATCCACTATGGTTCTTAGAGCAGACAAGGACGGGTGAGCGCTTCAGTGCGAAGGAAAGGAGATCGCTCAAACTTGGCGGGTCAGCCTGCAAACCGCGCGGAGGGATATCGCGCGTTGCAGCGCGGCCATCCTCCATTGGATAGTCGCAGCTTGGCGGAAGCATTTGATCTGGGCAGCGTAGCGATTTAGCGGGATCGAAAGGCGGACGGCTGAGAAGATCGAGGTAAATTTACAGCGACCCAATCGAGCTAAATCCTTGCTGGGTTCGTTCACGCTTAGAAATGGCAGATGCAAATTCTCGCCCCTGTTGTTCAGACCTTAATGAGAGCGATGCTCAACGGCGGGCATGACCTGACGGCGGGCGGCGCTCTAGGATAGCAGCTTGTCGGTGATGATGCGCTGGGCGCCAATCCCTTATTTTTTTAGAGCATGTCTCCCGAAAGTGGCTGCCCATTTCGGGATCAAGACATGCGGAAAAACAAAGATCTAGAGCGCGACGAGCGAATATGAAAGATCGCGTCGCGCTATATAAAAACGGACCAGCAATCGCTTGGCCGCTTTAGTGTTGCGGCGAACCTGAACGATTTCAAACCCGATATCCGTCTTGGTCCTCGGCGCGTCACAGCAGCACTTTCTACCTCCCTTTGAACCGCAGCTTCGTCGAGATGCCACACGTCGCTGCATGAAGGCGCTTTTCGGTGCGACCGCGCGGTCATCATCAACTCATGCGGACCTACACCATCGACGGATCGTCTCATACGATACTGCCGCGCCGCGTTCCAGCATCATTTCCTCGACTTCGCGCAGGCTGAAATTGAACTGAAAAGACAGCCAGATTGCGCGGGCGACGATTTCGATAGAGATGCGATGTTTCGGTCGGCGTCGAGCTGTCATCATGCCCGACTACCGCAAACCGATTGACGAAAAATCAATGGGACAACAGCCACACGACCATTACGGCAGCGGCGGACCAGGATGCGATGCCAGAGCGACATGCGATGTCCCTGGCAATGCGGGATGAGGTCCACTTGTTCTCTTGTCGGCCTGATCGCCTCATGCCGCGTGTTTGCTCGCCTCAACGGTCCCCGTTCACCAAATATCGGAACTATTCGGACCCTTGTCAGTTAGCAATAAGCGGAGTTCATCCGGCTCGTTCATTTCAAAACGGATTTGTTGTGTTATCGCAGTGCAAAAATCTCCGTTGCATTTTTTTGCGATCGGGCCAACCGAAAAAAACGGGGAGATTCCCATGAAAAAGTTTGTTACAGCCACAGCCCTCGCCGCAGCACTGTTTAGCGGAACGGCTTACGCGGCGACGATGGCACCGATGGCGATGTACCAGCAACAGCCAACCGACATCATGGCATCCAAGTTCATTGGCATGCGCCTTTATGCGACCGAAACGCCGATTACGGCTGACATGATGGTCAAATCGGGCGCTGAGAAGGACTGGGATGATATCGGTGAGATCAACGAAGTGATCCTGAGCCGCCAGGGTGAAGTGAAGGCGGTCGTTTTGGGTGTCGGCGGGTTCCTTGGCATCGGCGAAAAAGACGTTGCCATCGCGATGAAGGACGTCAAGTTCGTGCGCGATGGTGACGGTCCGGATGATTATTTCCTCGTCGTTAATGCAAACAAGCAGATGCTGACGGATGCGCCCGCTTACAAGGCGCCAAGCACCACGATGGCAAACAATACGGCGACGACTCCTGCCCAGACCGGAACGGCTGACAACACCGCGATGATCCGTCCGGACATTAAGCGAGACGGCTACCGCGCATCGGATATGAAGGATCTCACCTCTGAAACTCTTACCGGAGCGCATGTTTACGGCGCGAAGGACGAGGACATCGGTGAGGTCGACAAGCTGGTCCTCAACGCCGACGGAACGGTCAAGCAACTGGTGCTAGATATCGGCGGGTTCCTCGGGATGGGAGAACATCGTATCGCCGTGCCTCTCAATCAGGCAAACATCATGCGCAACGAAAAGGGCGACGACGTCAGAGTTTATGTCGATGCCACCAAGGAAAAGCTGAAAGCGCAACCTGAGTATACCAACTAACCATCCAGACGCCGGTCCATAAATGGACCGGCGTCAACCTGATCAGGGATTTGGCAGCAGAAGAACGGCAAGTGCGGAATTTAGGGCGTTCAATTCAATCCAAACCGGATCAGGGAAGAACGACTTTCAAGAGCCTAGAACGTCTATATTGTGCTGCTTGGTCGCTCAGGATGTCGAAATGTCCGATTGAATTTCTCGATCCACGGCCTTCTGATGGGCGGGATACCTAGCCGCCGTGACGACTTTAGTGATCTGCGGCGAATGGATGTTCAGCAGACACTGTACCTCGATGTGTTTCTGTGGTGCAGCTGGCCAAGGTTGCTATGGGGACGCCCGCAACGTCTGAACTTTGCTCATGCGAGTGTCTGATACCGCAGCCAGACGGACGAGCCGAATTCTATCGTTAATTCAGCATTCTCGATGGACAGCTGCTGCTGCAACCGAACCTCACGCAGCCGGTCGCGTTGGGGTATGAGCCGGCGGCCCCGCCACAGACGCGTGCGGTTTGTCGCGCGACGTTGGCACTGCGGGTCCTTGCGCGTCACCTTCTTGTTTTTTCGTGGCTTTGATCGGCCTGGCCGAACGTCAGTTGGTGTCCTTGTCGCAAATGCGCAGGCCTATGTAGCCATGATTTCCGGCTTCGTTGTGGTCGACTGGTTGGCGTTTGCCTCGACAAAAAGCATCAAAGAACGTCAATCTGTGATCGGTGTGTCAGACCTTTCCTGATTTTGGTCAGAATCGGACGTGCCTTTACTCGCGCGATTGCGTTTGTCTTTTTTATCCTCCTGCTATCTACCTCGCCTTCACTCGTAATGACCGGAAAGCTCTTTCGCTGTGTAGTGTATGTCTGTGCCGCTCTGCATTGTTGCACCTCTTTCACAGAGAGGCTGGGATGCGACCGTTCCTTCAAACCATGCAACAGAAAGCAATTCGTGGTGAGCGGCTAAACCCGTCCGCCACCACGCTCTGTCTGAAACTACACACCGGATTGATGTTCCGGGGCGCTGTGGACCGAAATAGGCCAGCGACAGTCCAACCACCGCATATATCGCCCAGGCGTGGATGCCCCAATGGAAGAAGGTGACGGTCATCGCCTCTCGCATGGCTTCGATCGAGCGAGGTTCGGCCGTTGGCGGTGCCATGAAGTGCGTCATCGGCTCGCCGACGGCATAAAACATAAGCGCGATACCCATGCCGGCGGCAAAAAGTATTGCGATCCATGAGACGAAACGGAAATCCGGGACAGAATCGTCCGGGCCGAGCTTCAATTGTCCAAAACGACCGAAGCAGAGCACCAGCACCGCGAGCAGGAAGATGCCGACCGAAAGCATATAGAACCAGCCGAAGGCGCCGAGGATAGAGGTCTGGATCGCCCCGAACAGCGCCCCGGCCTGGCCGATAGTGACGGTAATCTTGATGACCCGACGTAAATGATGTCACTTTTCCGTATCTGAAATACGCGAAAGTTCCATATTGTGCCCCTCGTTGGCGAAAACATCGATAAAACCCATAGCCACCGCCAAGCGGAGGCTGGGGAAACTGGTCCAGCTCATGCGCGGCATCTACGTTGACGCTGATGATGATATAGATCAGACGGTACGCGCCCATGCGGTGCGCATCGCCAAATACCTCTATCCGAATGCCTACCTCTCGGCCGCCAGCGCCGTGCTGCTTGGCCCCATGCGTGATGGCCGCCCGTTTCTGACCGGCCGCCGCGTGCAGCGCCAGCGTATCAGAGCGCTTGAAATCATTCAGAACAAAGCGCCGGACCACCCCTCTGTCGCCCAGGCGGTGGTCGGCGATGACATGGGCGAGTTCCGCGTGGACGTGTCTTCGCTGCGCCAGCGTTTTCTGGAAGCCTTCCGCATCCGTAGTGAACATGCGGCCTCATTTGACGAAGACATGAAAGAGGCAATCGCTGCACGGCTGATCGAAGAATACGGAAGTCCGGAGAGCGCCGCCGATGCGGTGTTTAAGCTTGCCCGCGACAATGACTGGCTTAACGAAGGGAGTGCGGGTGAGCGTTTCCTAAAACGGAAGCCAACGGCCGCTGTCGCCGTTACCAACCAGGCTGCGCTCGATCTAATCGTTGCGTGGCATGGCGCCGCAATCGGCAACTTGGTGCATGATGGCTTCGAATGGCGATAGAAGGCATCCGATCCGGATGGCCCGCCGCTTGTGCACCAGACCACGCCCGGCAAATTGCCGCCCTTCATCGAATCGCTGTTGCCGGAAGGCTGGTTGAACCGAGTGCTGAACAGCCCGGACGAGCGGGCGGAAATGCGCACCGGTAAGCGCTATATGTCGAACATCACGATCGTAGAGCGAGCGAGCTGACGACGCTTCCAGCCGACATTCTACTGACGCGGCTGGCCGGCTTCACGACAAATCACCTGTTTACAGGGACCTATGTCGGCCCCGGCCAGGGTGATATTCATGATAGTTTCGAACAGAACCTGGCAAAAATCTTCGCAACGGGCGCAACGCCGCGCCTGTCAGGCGTTCAAATCAAGGCGCCAATGTTTCTCGACGCCACCGGTACGCTTATGCCCAGTTCGAAGAGCGGGCCATTCCATCCTCCTGAAACCATGGCCATTATTGTCCTCGTTGCATTTGAAAATGGAATCTGCCCACGTACGAAATGTAGGCCGATAACGTTCCTGTTGGAACTAAGCTTCGTTTTCATCTTATGCTTAAGATATTCTGGCCGCGTCAGGATCACAAAAGACCCGCGCTTCAGTTCGGAAGTACGAGGCAATGATAGGAATAATCCCTAAGCGACTGGCAGGCCGAAATAGCGGAGGAGCGGCTAGCAAATCCGGTAAATCTTGCTCGATGAAGCGTGGCGGTCCCGCTTTTGATCATCTGCGTATAGGAGGAAATTTCGGAGTAGTTGGCGAGGGCTTCAAGCTGCGCCTTCGCAAGAAGGTCTCGCGCGGATCGATCTGTGTCCGTCGCCGCGATTTGGATTTCCCAATTCCTCCGTTTGGCCACTAAAATCCGCGTGGTCGCTTCTTGACTAACTGCGGCGGTTTCTACAGCGTATGCTCTAAACGCCGCAGTCGGTACAGGAATATTTCTCTTTGGGATCTCCACGTAGGCCCGAGCAATCGCCGGGCCGCGTTTAATCGAGGCAACTGCCATTGCTTCATCCAGCAGTGCCGTCATGCGTTCATCGCGGCTTCGAGCCGTCTTGCCACCTAGTACGACGCCGACAACATGTCTCCCGTTATCGTTGACTGCAGACACTATGTTGAAACCTGATGCATTGATATAGCCGGTCTTGATCCCGTCCATTCCGTTGTAGCGGTACATCAGCCTATTGTGACCTTCCACAAGCTTGCCTCTAAAGGAAAAGCGACGTGTCGAGAAAAGAGCATATTCTTTCGGGAAATCCCTCATCAGCGCCATGGCAAGCGTCGCCAAGTCACGGGCAGTTGTCACCTGGAGCTCGTCTGGCAGGCCGGAGCCATTTCGAAATACCGTACTTCTCATCCCAAGCTGTTTGGCCTTCCGCGTCATCATTTGCCCGAACTTCAATTCGGAACCGGCCAAATGATCACCTATTGCTTCGGCTACGTCATTGGCTGATTTTACGATCATGCCATATACGCCTTCCTCCACCGTGAAAGTTTTACCTACTGGCACATCTAGCTTAAAAGGAATGGTAGAAGCACCGTTTGCTGACATTACGATATCCTGTTCCCATCGAAGGCGACCATCGTGTAGAGCTTCGAAAACAAGATAAAGGGTCATCATCTTTGTAAGGGATGCGGGATGATTGAGCGTATCCGCATTGTGCGATCGCAGGAGCCTTCCGTTGTTAGCATCAATGATTAGATCAGCGTATCCCGCCTGAGCTGATGTTGTCGAGAAGCTCGCTTGGATCGCAAAGACCGCAAGAAATTTAATAAGAAATCGCGATTTCATAAAGGGTCCTTTGTCCGGGAAGCCATTGATATGTTATCAACTTTTTAGGAACGGGCCCCGATAAACTTTGAATTTGTCGCGTGTGACAAAGGCTTTTCATAGGATCTATTCCTACTTTAGGTTTGCCCGCATGACTTTTTGGAAGAGAGATCAATCACGCGACGCAAGGCAGGGGTCGAGCAAAATATGCTTGTTATCTTGGATCTTCACGCCGCCGCGTACAGTCACCGTGTCGTTGACACTCATTCCATTGTCGGAGTACGTCACGCATAACACACGGATGCCCGGCGTTGAGCAAATGCCAACGTACCAGAGTACCCCGTCGGTATCCACGATCGTCAGCGGTCCAGTTGCCCACAAATCGACTCTCTGCTCACTTTCGAGCTTTAGGTTCAAAATTGCGCGGCCAAGATCCGCGCAGGTGGCAATTTCCGTCGGTGTCCCTTCCGGAAATGTCAGACCCGGTCTTCCTAGGTATGGATCCTCCTGGCCCAGGGCCGATGACACATACGACAAGAGGACGACTATGTTTAGAGCTAGGCGTGTCATGCTTTATCCGCTTACAGACGATGTTGGGAAGATCCGCTCTGAAGGCGGCAATCCTGATATTTAAAGAGACTGGCTTGGCAGCACATCGAACGACGGCAACTCCCCCAGCATGGGTAGAATCCTGCTGAACACCGCACTACCAGTCGGTACCGCATTCCATCCGGATGTGCGGAAGCCATGGGTTTCTGGAAGACCCTTTGGTTCATCCAGAAGCGTAAGCACTAGAAATCTAGGGGCGTCGGCGGGAACAATTCCCATGAAAGAGGTGATGTTCAAGGTCTTCGAATATCGACCATCTACAACTTTCTCTGCAGTGCCTGTCTTACCGCCTATCAGGTATCCTGATACTCTGCCTTTTTGAGCTGAGCCTACATCAGCGTTCAGCTTCAAAAGATAGCGCATTGCGTCGGTCGTTTCGGTCTTGACAAGGTCAATGCCAAGAATCCTGGGAGGCAAGGCAGACGTCTTAATGAAGGTAGGTCGGATGAGCCGCCCTCCGTTAACGAGGGCAGCGACGCCAATACTGGCCTGCAGTGGTGTGACCGCGATGCCGTGACCGAAAGAGGCCGTCGCCGTTTCGATGGCGTTCCAGCGCTTCGGAAGTATCGGAGTGGCTGTTTCCGGCAGCTCCGTCCGAAGGGTTTCCAACTGTCCGAATTGTCGAAGCCAGCGCCGGTGGGTGTCCGTCCCGATGTCCAGAGCAATCTTCGCCATAGAAATATTCGACGAGTAGATGAATGCCTCCGGGAGAGACAGTGGCCGGTACTTGCCTTGAAAATCGTGGATACGCGCACGACCGAAGGCGAGTGGCTTGCTGGCATCAATCACCGAGTGGATCGAGTATCGGCCAGAGTCGATAGCCATCGCGGTGGTCAACGCCTTAAATGTTGAACCCATTTCAAAATTGGCTGCGGCGATCCGATTTATGCGATCGGGCTTAAGCGCGTCCGAGGGCGCATTCGGGTCGTAGTCGGGTAGGGATGCGAGAGCGAAAACTTCTCCGGTGTCGACCTGAAGCACCAGCCCTGCCGCCGCCTTGGCCGAGTATTTCTCGATTGCCTTCTTTAATTCGGACTCGAGTGCGTGCTGTACACGAATATCGATCGTCGTGACGATCGGTTTCAATACATCAGCCGAGGTATCCATGCCACTTGAACGTAGGTCCGCCAGCCCATCTGCCTCCATCCACTTCTCCAGCCCCGAGATGCCAATGTTATCTACATCCACCGCGCCGAGTACATGTGCAGCCAGTGATCCATTGGGATAGAAGCGCTTTGTCTCGTTGCGGAAACTGACCGCTGGAACTCCGGCATTCCATAACGCTTGTTCTTCTAAAGGAGTTATCTGGCGCTTAATCCAAGCAAAATGCCCGCGAGTGGCAAGCTTGTCATGGAGTTGGCGCTTGTCGATCTCTGGAAAAACAGAGGTGATGCGCTCGACCGCCTCGTCAACATCAACGATCAATTTCGGTATCGCGAAAGCACTTTTGAACGGGAGATCCATAGCCAAGATCGCACCATTTCTATCCAAAATCGCTGGACGGCTGTTCGCAGCGATCCTCGGCACATTGGCAAGCAACGGGGGTTCCATGAGACCGAGAACCGTTAGACGTCCGAGGATGAGAGCAGAAATGATTACGAATGCCGCCATCATGAGCAGGAGCCTGCCATTTTTGCTCCGGCCGCTCGTCTTTGGGATTGATCGCGTGATACGGCGCATTTCAATACAACCCCCCGGTGCTACGCATCAGCAGGTCGAGCAACGCATCATCAGATTTTCCTGACGTTGAACTGACTTCGGAGTTGTCCGTATCAGCAATCACACCACACGGCGACATGCACGGGCCGGTGCCCGGCTTGAATGCTTCCAAGAGCGAACCCGACAGTTCTTCTGTTGCCGTTCCATTTCGGCGGTCGATACGTTGGAGAAGCATGCCCTCCGGACGTTGAAACGGAGCAATCTCCCGGCCCTCGAGCGCCGTTTTCATGTAGTCGATGAAGACTGGGGCAGCGAGGCCCCCTCCGGTCTCGCCAGAGCCCATAGGCGTCGGCGTATCGTAGCCCATAAAAACACCGGTCACCAAATCCGGCGTATAGCCAACAAACCAGACGTCCTTCTCGTCGTTTGTCGTTCCTGTCTTCCCCGCAAGCGGCACTCCGAGCACATTCACGCTCCGCGCCGTGCCGTGCTGTACCACGCCTTGCAGCATCGAGGTAATCTGGTAGGCGGTCATAGGGTCGAGCACGGATTCCTCTTCGTCAACCACAGTTGGTTCCGGCTGCCCACTCCATGACGCAGCGTTACAGCCTTCACACCGTCTTTGTTCCTGCTTGAAAATGTTCTGGCCGTCGCGACCTTGGATACGATCGACGAAGGACGGCCGGACTTCACGGCCACCATTGGCGAAGACAGCATAAGCAGCGACCAACCGCATCAGTGTGGTTTCACCAGCGCCAAGGGACATCGGAAGATATTCCTTCAGATCATCATAAAGGCCGAACCGTTCGCTGTAATGAGCCACGACATCCATACCCACGGCTCGCGCAAGTCGCACCGTCATCTGGTTGCGACTGTTTTCCAATCCGGTTCTGAGTGTGGAGGCGCCTCCGGAACGACCGTCATAATTCTTGGGCCGCCATAGTCTGCCTGCGCCATCGGGAATGGCCAGGGGTGCATCGAGCACTAACGTCGCGGGGGTGTAGCCAGCGTCTAGTGCCGCAGCGTAGACGAACGGTTTGAACGACGAGCCTGGCTGACGGAAAGCCTGGGTCGCGCGGTTGAACTGTGATTGCGAGTAAGAGAAGCCACCCGCAATCGCTACCACCCGACCGGTTCGTGCCTCCATTGAGACCAGTGCTCCCTGAACATGTGGTGGCTGGCGTAGGCGATAACCCTTATTCGTGTTCTCGACATAAACGACATCGCCCACAGAAAAAACTTCGGACGCGTCGGTGGCGCATCGTCTTTCGCCTGCGTTTCGGGTGCACAGAGCCCAGCCGAGCGATTTCATATCCATCTCGATTGGAGCTTCGTCGCTGACCTCCAGATTTAAAACCACGCCCCTCGCATCGACCCGTGTCACCACGGACGGGCGCCACTCGGGGACGTCCACCAGATGCCCAACCTTTTTGGCGGCGGATGGCCAGTCGTCTTCGTTCTCTAGGTGGAGTAGCGGTCCGCGATAGCCCTTTGCCTGATCATACTCAACGAGGCCTTTCTGCAACGCGTTCATCGCGGCACGTTGAAGCACGGGGTTCAAGCTCGTGCGCACGCTGAACCCAGAACGATAAAGTTCGACCTCGCCATATTTCGCCAGCAGGAACCTGCGCACTTCTTCCGTGAAGTATTCCGCCTTTTTAACTGCGGGCAGGTCGTCCCTGAGAACAACCTTCAAAGGCTTCGTCGTCGCCCGAAGCGCTTCGGCCCTGCTAATGAACCGGTTCGCCAGCATCTGCTCTATCACCCAGTTCCGACGTGCGATCGCTCGGTCGCGGGCCTTGATCGGATGATAGTTGTTTGGTCCTTTCGGAAGCGCTGCGAGATAGGCGGCCTCGGCGATGTCGAGTTCGGCGACGCCTTTGCCGAAGTATGTCAAAGCTGCCTGTGCCACCCCATAGCTCCCGGCCCCCAGGTAGATATCGTTGAGATAGAGCTCGAGCAATTGGTCCTTGGTATAGGCCTGGCTTATGCGGACAGCCAACAGCGCTTCCTTCAGCTTCCGCTCGAATGTCCGGTCATTCGTCAACAGGAAGTTTTTGGCGATCTGCTGCGTAATCGTCGAGGCTCCGATGAGGCGGTGACCGCTCAAGCTGTTCTCTATGTTCGAGAGGACGGCCTGTCCGATGCTGAGGGGATCGATCCCAGAATGGCTGTAAAAGTTCTTGTCCTCGGCAGCGAGAAAGGCGCCTCTTACTCGCTGCGGAATAGCTCCGATCGGCATGAAAAGGCGCTTCTGGTGCGCAAACTCCGCCAAAAGCGATCCGTCACCGGCATAAAGCCGTGAGGTGACGGAGGGTTGCCAGTTGGCAATTAGCGTATGGTCAGGAATTCCGACGCTGAAACTTGAGACTAATGCGTAGAGCATCAGCGCGAGCATGACCCCCAAATTGACGCCGACACTTAAAATCGCTGCCAAACGTTTCATTCAATACTCCGTCTACATCCAGCTCCACTTGCCATGACTACAATCTCAAGGCAGTAAAAAGCAGCCTCTCTTCGCCTGAGACGCTCTGTTTATTGTCGGTGAGTTGATCTTTGCGCCGAATTCTTTCGCCGCCGCATATTTTGATGATGGTTTGATATAGGGGTTGATGCGACCGCACAAACGACGTTATTTAAGGCCAGATGCAAATTTAATTTGGGGTTTCATGGTCCGCCCTCATCTGCCACTCAACGCACTCCGCGCTTTCGAAGCCTCCGCCAGACATTTGAGTTTCACGCGGGCTGCAATCGAGCTAGCGGTCACGCAGGCCGCAGTCAGCCATCAGGTCAAGATTCTTGAGGACCGATTGAAGGTCAGCCTCTTCAAGCGCGTATCGCGGGGTCTGAAGGTTACTGCAGAAGGGGAGGCGTTATTGCCTGTCGTGCGTGATTCATTCGACCGTATGGCCGACATGCTGGAGCGTTTCGAGGGGGGGTTCGTTCGGGAAGTCCTCACCGTCGGAGTGATCGGAACATTCGCGGTAGGTTGGCTTTTGGCACGTCTCGGAGACTTTCGAATACGCCATCCACAGATCGAACTGAGACTGTCGACCAACAACAATCGCGTGGACATTGCGGCAGAGGGTCTGGATTTTGCTATCAGATTCGGCACTGGCGCCTGGCACAATATCGAGGCGGAGCACCTGTTCGAGGCGCCGCTTTCAGCGATCTGCATTCCGGACTTGGCGAGGGAACTAGAACGCCCGGAAGACCTTTTCACGAAGGTTCTTCTTCGATCCTATCGCGCAGATGAGTGGACCGGATGGTTCGCGGCCGCCGGCGTGACAGGAGAGCCGCCAATCGCCAATGGCATAATGTTCGACTCGTCTCTCGCCATGATCGAAGCGGCACTGCAAGGCGCAGGGGTCGCACTCGCACCACCGCTGATGTTCCAGAGGCAGCTATCCATTGGCTCACTGCTACAACCCTTTGACGTTTTCGTCTCGCGTGGGAGCTATTGGCTGACATCGCAAAAATCTCGTAGCGAAACGCCTGCGATGTCAGCTTTCAGGAAGTGGCTGCTCGAGGCGTCCTGCTCCGTCGCGACAGAATCGCACGCAGTGGATTGAGTTGGAACGTCTCTAAACTAGGCATTAGAAAAATTATGGCTTAGCAACAACGGATTTTGATTCCACGTCGCCGATCCGGTCACATAGACGCAGAGCTTGGCTTTGATTTAATCGAGGACACATATCAGGTGGAACAGCAAAGCGGTGTGTAGCAGTTGCGACCGTTGGAAGCGAGAACTGTTCCAATTTGCTTGCCGGCGCATTCAAGGAGGGCCTTGTTTTCTCTTTGCATCCGATGGTTTCTGACGCGATTATCGTCTCAATCGTCGTGCAATGTGTAAAGGAGTGTTTCGCAAAGCTCGCGACCGGCCGCCGTTGCCGCATCGGCATTGTCACAAAGATCTGTCATCCCGCCAACAGCGCAAAACTCATTTTAAAGACAATCGCCTGCCAAGAAGGAGTATCAGAGGAGTACTTGGCTAAACGCTAAGCGATGTTTGCGCCCTCATGATGATCTGTTCTTTCAGACAATTTTATTTGACTGACTCCTTCATCGAGAACGCAGCCACGATTGCCGCGATAATGTTTGCGGCCATACTCACGAGAACGGGTAGCAGGTAGCTATGACTAATATCGAAGATGAAACCCGCAGCGCTGGGACCGACCAATGTGCCGATCGCTACACTGGTATAGAGAACCCCTATGATGCCGCTGACGTAGCGTCCACCGAAGTGATCCATGACGACGGAGGGCAGGATCGCCACCCAACCGCCATAGAAGAGGCCAAACATCAGAGCGAAGAATGCGAGCGGCCAAAAGCTTGTTGCAAAGACCCAGATTGCAAGCGCGACTGCCATCCCAATGAACATGATAAAAAGGAATAACTGGCGCCCGACCTTATCGCCAAGACCGCCAAGGAAGAAGCGCCCAAACGTGCTGCCAATGCCAATGGCGCCGAGGAGCAGAACGGCGGCAGATTGGTCTATCTCATGGTCCAATGCGTATGGAACGAGATGCACGAATGGCACGAAAACGCCGAACGAACAAATCAGGCAGGCGACATACAGCCCCGCGAATTGCCGAGATCTGATCGCCTCACCCACCGAAGCCCCGGTGCCGGCCGCTCCAGATTGACCGACCCCCATAGGAACCCCGTCTGGCCCGGTTCCCTTGTCGCGAGGATCATTCGAGATAAACCAGGACATGCCCACGCCGATCACTAAGGAGAGCCCGGCAAGCGTCAGATAGGCATTCCGCCATCCTGACCACTCGATCAGCCAAGAGGCTAGCGGCGGCATAACCAAAGTCCCCACTCCTATGCCGCTTACCGCGATGCCGGACGCGAAGCCTCGACGCCTCAGGAACCAGCGCTGGACTACTCCGATCGCCGGTACATACGCGCACCCGATGCCGAGCCCGACGCCAAGGCCATAAGCCGCATAGACCTCGTAAATGGTGCGGGCGACGCTGGCAGCCGCAAGGCCGGCGCCCACCAGAATCATGCCAAGCACGCCAAGTCTTCGTGCGCCCCATCGATCGGCTAATGGTCCGCTCACGACGCCCAAGCCAAAATACAGAAATCCAGCCAGCGAAAAGACGACCGATACGGAGCCCCGCGACGCTCCGAAGTGTTGTTGCAGCGAGGGTACGAATGCGCTGAAGGTGTAGGCGCTTCCAAAGCCGACAAAGGTGATGGCGAACACGGATGCGACCACGATCCAGCCATAGAAGAGACGATTAGTACGTGGGGCCTCCATGTCACGCCACCGGATGATTTTGGTGCCAGGCCGAAACGCTCTGGAACGCTACACCCGCTCGGACCAGTGTTGCTTCCCCGAGATGACCGGAGACGAGTTGGAAGCCGATCGGCATACCCTCTCGAGAAAAGCCGCCGGGCATGGTCAGGGTTGGGTGACCCGACATATTGAACGGGCAAGTGTATCGCTGCAGCATGGCGATCAGGTTTGGTTGTTCGCCGAGCGTTTGAACCTTTGCGAGCGTTAGGGGAGCAAACGGCTGAACTGGCGTGAGCAGCAAATCGATCCTGCCGAACAGCGCTTCCACTCGACGGTTGAACGCCCTACGCCGTAGCAGGATTTCTTGATACTCCACGCCCAAGATCGCATGTCCCGCCTCAATGACCGATGCGAGGACGCTGCCGTATTGATCTTTCTGTGCGGGATACGTTGCCTTGTGTGCTAAGGCCGCTTCGACCGCGCAGTTCGGTACCCAGTCGGCGACTGTTTGAGTAACGTCGGGAAATTCTGTATCGACGATCTCAGCCCCAAGCTCCGCGAACGCGGTGATGGCTTCAGCAAGAACCGCCTGCGTGCCGGCATCAACGCCGTCGCTGTTCCAGCCAACATCGATGCCAATCCGCATGCCACGTAGATCACAGGTGATTCCCGCTATAAAATTTGGCACCGGATCCAAAAGCGCTGTGGGGTCCTTCGGGTCGCGACCCGCTATTGCTCCGAGCAGCAGCCCTGCATCCAGGACACTCCGCGCCATTGTTCCTACATGGTCCAGCGAGGGTGCCAGCTCGAAAACACCGTGACGGCTGACCCGCCCCCATGTTGGCTTCAATCCGGTCACGCCATTGGCCGCCGCTGGCCAACGAATGGAGCCACCAGTATCGGAGGCGATCGATCCGTAGCAGAGGCCGGCCGCTGTTGCGGCGCCCGAGCCGCTTGAGGAGATACCAGTCCAGTAATCGGCATTCCACGGATTTTGCGGAGACTTTACCGATGGATGGTGGTCGGAATAGGCGCCCTCCGTGAGCTGTGGCTTGCCGAGCAACACGGCTCCGCTCTCCATCAGGCGCCGAACAACCGTCGCGTCTTCATCGGAAATCATCTGGCGATGTATCGTCATGCCGGCGCTAGTCGGGAAACCTTTAATCCGGCAGAGATCCTTGACGGCAATAGGTACGCCATGTAGCGGACCACGGCTCCGCCCAACCGCTGTCTCCGCGTCAGCTACGTCCGCTTGGGCGAGAGCGGTGTCGGCCATCACCAGTGCGTAGCTATGCAACTCAGCGTCGAGCGTGGCAATGCGGTCCAATTGTGCCTGCGTCACATCCCGTGATGAAATCTGGCGACTGCGGATCAGAGCCGAGACTTCCGCGAGTTGGAGATAATGAAGTGCGGTGGATTTGTCGGTCAATTTGGATTTCCTTAGGTCTCGCGCGCTTGGCAATACGAGCATTGAACACGTCAACTCAAATTGCGTCTCGATAGTTTAGCTGAGCAGCATTGAAAGTTGGATGGAGGCATGTCAAAACTGCTTCATTAGAACCATATAGCTGCCATTCAGCCGGGTTAGCAAACCAGGTTTTCTCGTTGTTTTGAGTTAGATTATCTAAATGATTGAACGAAGATTCCCGCCGCTCAATGCATTGCGCGCATTCGAATGCGCAGCGCGATATCTATCTGTGAAGCTCGCTGCGGAGGAGTTGTGCGTCACGCCAGGGGCTGTCAGCCAAATGCTCCGAAACCTTGAAGATCATCTGGGTGTGAAGCTCTTCGAACGAGTGAATCGGGGAATCCTTTTGACGCCGGCGGGACGGGATTACCTCCCCCCGATCCGAAACGCTTTTCGTCAGATAGCCGAAGCATCCAAGCGCGTGGCTTACACTGCCGAAACCGGCGTCCTTACAGTCAGCGTCACTCCCTTCTTCGCATCGGCTTGGCTTGTTCCGCGTCTGAAGTCATTTCAGGAAACCCATCCTGAAATCGACATCCAAATCCTCACTAGTAGCACGTTGGTGGATTTTTCGCGTGAAAGCGTAGATCTCGCTATACGTCACGGCACCGGCCGCTATCGTGGCTTGCAGAGCTACCGCGTCGTTTCCGTCGAAATGGTGCCCGTCGCGGCGCCATCACTTGTCGAGCGACTAGGCACACCGGAACAGTCCGGTGAGTTGACACGGTGGCCGCTAGTTCATGATGCCGACCGGAAGGGCTGGAACCTATGGTTTCAAGCGCAAGGCGTCGATGAGGTCGAGATTCCTCGCGGCCCGTCCTTTGACGATTCCGGCTTACTTTTGAGCGCCGTGATTGCCGGCCAGGGCGCGGGCTTGCTCCCGGCCGCGATGGTGGCGTCTGAAGTGAACGAAGGGCACCTCGTCAAGCTCGCAAAACCTACGCACATGGAAACCTTCGCTTATTACCTGGTCTATCCAGAAGCGAAGCACGCCGATCCTAAAATTTCGGCGCTTCGGGATTGGATTCTCCGGGCCGCCAACACGTGACCAATGTCGCCTTGCTGTTCCGATGAAGGCGGAAACAACCCGCCTGCCACTCTTGCCTGCATGCGCCAGCACATTGCGGGCGAAGTGGACCCGGCATCGCTGCCAACTAGCGCACAGGACCTTGGACACGGCAGCCTTGATGTCCTCGTGGGCATCGGAGATGACCAACTTGACGCCGCTTAGGCCTCGTCGCGTCAGCTTGCGCAAGAACTCTGTCCAGATTGGCTCAGCTTCCGAGGTCCCGACCTCCATGCCGAGGACTTCTCGTCGACCATCGGTGTTGACGCCCACCGCGATGATGGCGGCAACAGAAATAATGCGACCACCGCGCCGCACTTTGAGCTAGGTGCCGTCCATCCACAAATACGGCCAGTCGCCCTCGATTGGCCGATCGAGAAAGGCTTTGACCTTGTCATCGATCTCTTCGCACAGGCGGGAAACCTGGCTCTTTGAGATGCCGCTCATCCCCATGGCCTTGACGAGATCATCCACGGAACGCGTCGAGATGCCCTGAATGTAAGCTTCCTGGATAACAGCTGTCAGCGCCTTCTCGGCCATGCGGCGTGGCTCGAGGAAGGTTGGGAAGTAAGACCCTTTATACAGCTTTGGGATACGCAGCTCTACCGTACCTGCACGCGTCTCCCAGTCACGGTCGCGATAACCGTTGCATTGCGCCAATCGCGATGGGCTCTTCTCACCGTGGGCCGCGCCAGTTGCAGCGCTAACTTCCAATTCCATTAGTCGCTCAGCAGCAAAACCGATCATGTCGCGCAGAATATCCGCGTCCGGGGTCTTCTCCACAAGCTTGCGTAGGTCCATTATGTCGTTGGTCATCGATGTATCCTTCGTATCTGGTTGAGTGTCAGCAACCCAACCATACCAGAGATTATCGATGACCGCCCGCAAAGCCGCTCACTCGCTACAGCGCGCTAAGGGCGCGCTCGCGAGCGGCTTTGCTACCGTCGACCTACACCACGCTGGGGGGGGGCACGATCACAGAGAGGACGACCTTGATCTCGCGATGATCGGAGCGTGCTTGGCTGGATTCACATACAATCCCGTTGTTTCGACCCCTTTCCCTTCCCCGATACCTCCGACACCCAGAAATCCGCCATCGGCACTGTTGCCGAAGAACTCGATGCCCATCGCAAGCGGGTACTCTCAGATCATCCGCATCTGACGCTGACCGGCCTCTACAATGTGCTGGAACGGCTGAAGGCGGGTGCCAAGCCTGATGATTTCGACGTCAAAGAGCGCCGCATCTTCGATGACGGTCTGGTGCTGATCTTGAAAGAATTGCATGAAAAGCTCGATCTCGCCGTGGCGGATGGCTATGGCTGGCCCGCCGATTATCCGAAGATGTACTTGTATGACCCCTAACCACGCTCTGGTCTTGCTTTCTTAAATCATGGGTAGTGAACCTGTCTGCCGGCTTTCATGCAGCTTTTCTCAAGCGGCGGGATTGGCAACATCGCATCGAGCGCTTGCTCCTTCAACCAGTAAACCTTCTTAGATTCCAGCCGTTCCAGACCCTCAGCACGGCGCCTTAGCAATCGCCGATAGGCTAGCTAAATCATGCCCCATGCCCGAAACCTCCCCCTCCCCGTCATCTCGCGCAGGCCGAGCTCCAGCACGATCCGCCGCGCCGCCTGCTGCGTGACGCCTAGCGTCTCGGCCACCATGCCAGCCGAGACCAATGGCTTTGCCATCACCAGCTCGACCAGCTCCGGCAGTTTCGAAGACGTTCGTCTCCCCGACACCTTCCGCTCCATCATGGTGCGGGCCAGCGCCAGCCGATCGTGCTCCTTCAGGCCGATCTCGGCGGCCCCCAAGAATCCTTGGGCAATGGCCAGCAGCCGTGTATCACGATCGCGATGCCGGCGCCGATCGACGGCGATGGTTTTCAGGCCAACATTGATCGCCACCAGGTGGGCACCGGTGGTAATGCCGGCCTGGCGCAGCAGCGCCGCAGCCAGCAGCCGGCCGAACCAGGGAGCGTGCTGCGACACCGATAGCTCGTTCCAGGCATCGAGGGCGACGATCGCCGCCAGCACCGGCGGCAGCTCCTGCGCCTGTTGGACGACATCGCGCCATTCATCGAGCCGCGCGTCCTCATCCCAGTCGAGATCGTAGATTAGCGCCTTGCTGTCAGCGTCGCGGCCGCGAGCAGCGGCGCCGCTCGTGCCCGCACGATCGGGGCGCTTCGCGGCTTCGATCGCGGCACTAGAGCGCGCCAGGATCGCGTCGATGTCGGCGAAGACACGCATGTCCGGGTCGGACGCATCCGTGGACGCATTCGCGTCACCGACTTCCTCTCGCTCCCCCTCCCCTCCCCCTGCTGGTTCGCCATCAATTGCATCGGTGTCGCCCGCGCCATCGTCACCCAATGATGGTCCGGGCCCAAGCCCCGCCTGCGCCGGCGCTTGGCGCAGGGTGCGCAGGCCGTCAGGGCTGAGAGCCCAGGCCGGCGGCTGGCTGGCGATGCGCCGGCGGGAGCGGAGCACGTCGCGGGCGATGGTCAGTTCGTGGGTGGGGGCACGGACGTCGGCGCCGGCGTCGTGGAGGACGAGGTCCTCGAGATGCACGAGCTCGCCGTCGAGCCACAGCGAGGCGCAGGCGTCGGCAAAATTCTGGCGTTCAAGCAGGCCGGCACTGGCGGTCGAGCGGGCGATGCGCTCGTCGAGCCGGCACAAAGCGGCGGTCGCCTCGGTGACGGGTTTCAGCAGGCTCTGGATGGGCAGTTTGGCGAGATCGTAACGCATTGAATTCATGGTAAATCGTTCGTTAAACGAACGCTATATGATAATTACTATTCGTCACTGCGTACGATCTCGGGTTGGGTTTTCAACTATCGATAATTATAGGTTATCGATAGGAAAACGGTGCACAGCTGATCTCTTAATGTGTGCAACCGAGACCGATCAATTCATTGCGATTCTCAAGGTCGAGAATCGCCTTTTAGACGTGCTTGGTCAATCCTTCGGTGTCTTTAGCGCACGCCTTCCCAACATCACCCTCGCCGTACCATCGATTTCGCGATCTCGACGATATCGTCTCGCGACGCCGTCGGATCTTCCTTCGACCATGCAATGCCAAGCCCGATCTTGAAGTCGATCCCCCTCACCTTCTTGAGCACAAAGCTCCGGTTCGGGATGTCGGTCGTCCACTCCGGTGCAAAGCCGATGCCGAGACCGGCGGAGACGAGAGAGACCAGCGAATAGGTGTCGTCACAGCTATAGGCGACGTTCTTGCTCAGGTCGTACTCTTCGAACTTCTCATTGAAGTATCGTTCGGTGAAGGAGAGGTTCTGCCGGTTGAAGGCAATGATCTTCTGATCGCGTAGGTCCTCGATCGAGATCTCGTTGAGCGGAGCCAGAGGATTGCTCTCAGCCACCGCCAGAAGATAGCGTTCATGGGCAACCGAGAAGAAGCGCAGCGATCCGATGTTCTCGACCGGCCTGATGAAGCCAAGGTTGAGCTGTCCGGTTTCTAGGCCACGGATGATGTCTCCAGTGTTGCCTGAAGCAATGTGGATGCGGACATCGGGAAACTTGCGACCGATCTTGCCGAGGAACAGGGGCAGCATGCCCATGGTGGCCGGATAGACGGTACCGATCTTGATCTGGCGAATGCGACTACCACCTGCGGCCCGTGTCAGCTCGGTCGTCAGCTCCATCTCGCTGAGGATGCGAACAGCGCGGTCATAGAAGGTCTCCCCTGCCCTCGTCAGCTCGACCCGACGTGTGGAGCGGATGAACAGCGGACAGCCAAGCTCCCTCTCCAGCGCCATGACATGGTTGCTCAGCGCTGGCTGGGCGATGTTCATCTTGATCGCAGCCCGACCAAAATGCAGTTCCTCGGCTACGGCTCGAAAAAGGGATAGTTGGCGCAGTTCCATCGATAACCTCGAGCGGATCAAAAATCGAACACTACAGATTGTAGTTATAACACTCCAAAACGTTCATGGCCAGATTGTTATCAATCATGAACAAATTGTTCCTATGGACACACTGGCAAAACGCCTGAAGCAAAGAAGTGAGCACCTTGGGATCTCGGTCGCTGAGGCGGGTCGCCGTGCCGGTCTCGAGGAACGTCGTTTCGCGCACTACGTTGCAGGTCGACGCGAACCAGACTTGGCCACACTTGTTCGCATAGCAGAAGCACTGGGCACTACACCAAACTGGCTGCTGGGGTTCGACGCACATACCGAGAGCGAAAAGTGGCTGAGCGAGCTGTTGGATCGTTTCGCTAATGCCGCAATGGGAATGGCTCCTGAAGAGCTCAAAATGGTCGTCATCCAAGCTGAGGCAATTACAGCCGCGAAGGCGAAGCGTTAAGCGTCGGTCCCAGCTGACCAATCGTTGCGACTTGAAACGTTAACACGCGGATTTGCTTTGTTGCAGAGCGGGCATCTGAAATGGTCGCCCGGAACGCCTGGGGCCATACCCGCCTTCCGTATGTTGCTTAGCGGCTGCGGAACGAGCGACCTTTTCACAGTGAAACACAAGCATTCGATGTGATTTAGAGAAAGGTGCCCCGAGTGCGTCGGTTACGTCGCATTTTTCCGCTGTAGAGCGCCACCAGATGGCGCTGTCAACGTGAAATGAGTAACCATGAGCGCTACCGAGAAAATCGCGCCGTATGGCCAGCTATTAGCACGCTGATACACTCTTGCAAAAATAGTGTTATTGGCACATTCTATATCTGTACAATTTATTGCATGCTCAAAGATCGGGACCCACTGCGGTGCAAGAAAAAGTAGACAATCACAAGTCCGCGACCCGTCTCGTAGGATACACACGTTTCTCGTCCGCTGGCGATCAAGCTAACGATCGACAGGTCGATGACCTCCGGGCGGCTGGTTGTGACCGCATCTATCAGGAGCATCGATCCGCCTCGTCACAAGAGAGGCCGGTCTTGGTCCGCCTACTTGCGGAGCTGAACGCTGGAGATGCTTTGGTCGTCGCCCGCCTGGATCGCGTCGCGCGCTCTGCTAGCGACCTTCTGGGGCTAATTGAAAAACTCAAAGTTCGAGGGATCGGCTTCCGATCTCTCGGTGATCCCATCGACACGACCGGGCCGCTGGGTGCCTTTTCCATCCAAGTTCTCGGCGCGATCGTAGAACTTGAAAAGGCGCAAAGCGCCGAGCGCGCGAGAGAAAGTATCAAGGCAGCAAAAGCTCAAGGTCGATTTCCTGGCAACCCCGGTCTTCGGGAAAGGCGCCCGGAAGCGATTGAAGCTGCGTCCAAGGCACGCGAGAAGCTTTATATCGATGGTCTCAATGCCTCGTCGGAAACCTGGCTTCCGGTCGTTAGGCAACTGCGCCCAAAGCACAGCTGGGATAACGTCGTCGATGTTCTCAACCGACGCGGCCAAGATTGGACCGTAGAGCGCCTCCGTCGAGCGGTACACCGTCTGGTGCGCGAGCAGCTAGCAGAAAAGGAGCTCCTTGACCGCTCCCCTCGCCGCGCTCCCGAAGACCATCTGATGAAGAAAGTAGCGGCAATCACGATCGCTGATCCAAGCTTATCGCTGCGCGACATTGCAAGTGAGCTTGAGAAAATGGGAGAACGACCGGCACGTGGCGGGAAGAAATTCCAGGCCTCATCTGTTCGAGATCTGCTGGATAAGGCCCACAGATTTGGTCTCATCCGCCGTTAGGATCCAGATGCCCGACGCCTGTGTCTACCTCCGTCCGACAGGACTATTACACCAGGGTAGTTGCTCTTGACCCTATCTCATGCTTTCGGGCGTTGCGGTGTCCGTCAAGCGAAGCGAAGAACTGACCCCTTGCAGACGTAGTCG
The DNA here is from genome assembly GCF_055616315.1 of Rhizobium sp. O111. Lineage (NCBI taxonomy): Bacteria > Pseudomonadati > Pseudomonadota > Alphaproteobacteria > Hyphomicrobiales > Rhizobiaceae > Rhizobium > Rhizobium sp. O111. The sequence continues at coordinate 592,731 of NZ_JBSHXL010000003.1, forward strand.
ACCTGATCAGTCGTCTCGCTCCCTCGGCCGACATCTCTGGAAGTCCGTCACGCCACGGCGCCCACGCAAAGCCGAAAGCTTTTTCGGGGTGGTCATTACAGGTGGTTGGCGACCCAACCCGAGCACTGTCGCCCACTGCTGACTGGGAAATCTTCCCCGGTCTGCCGCGTACAAGCGACCTTGCTGGTCAGTATCCAGCCCTACCGATCGCTCCTCGACGTCAGGTCGAAAAGCGCGCAGCATGTTGTGGAAGACTCAACATCGCCAAAGCCTGCCGGATGAAGCGAAAGCCTCCCGAGGTCCGAGCCGTTCTTCGAATGATCCCTCGCGGCGGCTCATGCGAGTGCCGATACCGGTCGCCGAACGCAGCAAACGCCAGCCCATGAGCACCACTGGAAAGCCGTAGCGTCAAAGACGCTAGAGCATGACGTAGGGCACACGGCACCCGAACAAACGCTGATCAGCGCCGAGGCATCATGGCCCGGCATTCGTGGCCAGCGCCAGCTTTCAAACCATGCGGTTCCATATTGGCTGCGCCTCAAGATCGAGCGCTGCAGATTTCGGGGCTCAGATACGTTCGGTCTCATTGCTTTGCTAAGGACCCAATCGCCTCTTCTGCAATGGCGCGTTCGCAACGGCATGCGAAGGTTTCCCCAGCAACCTGGCTCCTTGTGTCGACGGAGGTAAGCTTCGTTTGCCGTACCTTACCAGAAAGACACACGCACAAACAGCCGTTACAATTGCCGTCCAAGGAGCGCATGTTGCGACGGGACGATTAGCCATCCTGGGACCTGAACAGACACGACGGCCCCGCCAAATAGCCGTCGCACACACTGGCGCCAACGTCAGCAAACTGGCGCACCCGAGCACGCCTCGCGAAGCTAGCTCTCGGCCGAAAGTCTCTCGTCGGACAGTAAGCATTCAGCCCAACCTCCGAAAACGCCCCTACACCGCACACCCCATTGCCGAACGTCCCGCAAGCTGACACCGGGTTCTGTTGAGACTCAGCCTCAAAGTTCATCACTCATGGGATGCACCAATTCCCGCGAGCCCAAACCTTCACATTCAGGATCGCTTGCCTTGCGCTGAAATTGATGGGATTCCTGCGTCGTCTCGAAGCCAGTATGCCCATCCGCCTAACGGCAGAGACTTGGGGCAGTCAGCCCCTCAGCGCAGCGGCCGCGTATCCAATGATCAGTTGCGGAGGAGCAGGAAGCAGGCTTCAGGCGCCGTGCAAAACTGGGCCGATAGCGACAAACAGAACTCGCCCTTTCGCAAAGAAGGGCCTCGCGAGCGCACAGACCATGACACACGCTTCACCATGTGTGCGCGGAGGGAAGTACTGCCTGACGCCCGCTGAAAAGCCCCGCACCTGTTCGGCCGTTTACAGGTGTCCCCATATACTTCTCGCAAAGATCGAATAGCTGAGAGCGTCCGCCACACAACGGCAAGCAAAGAAGCGAGGCGATCATGCAGGGAGTAGTTTGTTGGTCCGGCCGGGCGTTGCTCGTGCAGCGACATTTCCCGGCATCCCGAGAGTGAAACTGGCAAGAACCGGCGTGGGCCGCGGCCCACGGTTATAACCATATGAATTTGCTACATAATCTGAGACAATGAAATGTGCTAAGATTTTAGTTTGCCTCCGTGGGCCGCGGCCCACAATCTCAACTCATTGAATTATCGACATTTTCTGCCGTCGATCGCAAATCGGCTTCTTCACGCTCTGTTCTCCAGCCGCGCAGCCTTCATTGGCGTTCGCGAACGGCGCCCAACCAACGACTGATCAACCACTCGCCTCCTACCACATTCAAGGCGACGAATCGTGTAAAGGCTCGCGTGAGTTCAACCGGCACGTCGATAAAGGCTGGTCGGCGTTCCAGTCAAATGCGCGCTCTAACAAGCGAGCGGCGAGGGGAGGGGCGACGGAGACCTGGCCACGTAACAAACAGCGACCAGCGATCAGTGGAACCGGTGACGTCGCTAAAAACCAGCAAGCGATCGGACACGTCCCCATCGCCAGCCACCCACGGAGAACATTCGTCGCTGCCGCAAGTCGCACGAGACCTGCGCGCATAAGACTCGCGCGGAAACGCCGTATCTTGCTCGTCAGAAGAACGGTCCGCGACCGGGACCGCGACAACTGGATGTTTGGCTGAGGTCGCTCGAACCTCTCGGCGATCCATTCACCCCGCCGGGGTTGGATGAACTTCGACGTCGTCATCAAAAACCCGGGAATGACGTTTCTATTGATTCGTCGGCGGAAGCTCACGGGAGATGATCATGGAAGCGGGGCGGACGAGAAGCGCAATCATGTGGGCAGCGGCCGGGCTTATTGGACTGGGGCACGCCTCAGCCTCGGCGAACTGCGTGTCGATTATCCAAAATGAAAACTGGCCAGCTATTGCTCGCGCGATCTCCAATGTCCGGCTCTGCGAACAACTGCCGGTCGGACCTAACAAAACAAGGAGTTTCGAGGTTGCTTCTGCCGAAGTCTGTCCGCAGGCGGGCGGGATGACAACCGTGCGGGCGCAGGCCTATCTGACATGTGAGGCTGAAGGCAGTTCGTTGTTCCAGGTCGATGCCGTGGAGGGCAGAGTAAGCGTTGACGTTAGCCTGGAGCCGTCAACTTGCAGGATCACCGACGCTCACCTCAACATTGATGATGGTCTTGGAGGCCTCCTGTCTGGCCTAACCGATACCGACGACCTCGCGCGTAGCTGGGCACAATCACAGGCCACGCGCTTGTGCCGATTGCAGTAAGAGAAGAAGGCGAGAGGGGAGGGGCGCTCTCTGAACCCCAGCTTGTTCGAACGCCATCTCAGCAGGATCGAGATCCTCAAAACTCCGTGACGGCAGCGCGAGGAACTCTCGTCTCCAAGACACGGAAGAGACAACTCTAGTTGCGCCGTACGGTGTCGAACGGCGCTTGTTGTTGGCTGAGGGGAGAGGCGTGATCCTGCAGCGGACATATTGCCGGGCTTCGTATCGCTGCCCCGCCATCCCGCGGCCCGATAACATTCCTCAAGAATTTGAAACGAGCGTTGACCTTCCATACCCGTAAGCATCTCACGTCGGTCGGCTCTTCCTGAACTTCCTGGACGGTCTCCTACACCACCAAACCGCCGGATTGCAATTGGATGTCATGCCCCACGTAAACTCGATGTGTCGATCCCAAACGCGCTGGAAATGAATCATAAGAAACACCGCGCGCCACATTTCCACCGAAGTCCCAGCTGCTGCCCCGGTCGCAGCTTGATTGAGCGTCGCTGGCTTTCTTCGTTTCCTTTGAGCGGCAAACGTCACTGCCATTTGAAGGATTTCACGACGATCATCCCGCAACGGCGGCTCCTTTTTCCGATCCTCGCTTCGAGATCGGCGAAAGATCCCAATCGCCGCTCTGCAATCGAGCCAGGCAAAAGAGCTCCAAAAATCCTGGAAGCATTGAGAAGAAGACCGGTACTACGACTCCCATCGCGGACAGCCGTATCATCACAGTGCTATGTTCCGCCATGTCACGATCACCCAACACGATCCCGTTCAGCATTGGGTCGGAAACCGCGACGGAAGCATCGCGGTCGACACGCGCTCATCTTGGCACTAGTCCAGGACCCCAAGTCGAGGAAAGGTACTTGCGAAGCGTTGGCCTCACCACAGGAACCAGTTTCTCACTATCGGCTGAAGGACCTCGATCATCATCAGGATCACCCGTGAATGCCTCAGCGCGGAGTATGATCACTCTCGCCTGGAAGAATGACGGATCTCGCCAACCTCTGCACGAGATTGAATCCGCTTGAGCGCGAAACGCAGGTCTCCCTGGAGCTCGGTCGCTACGCAAAACCTCGTACCCGATGCCAGACAGGCCCGCTCCGGTCAGCCTTTGCCTCCCAACCTATAAAAGGGCCACACGCGCGATCCCAAAAGCCGCTTCAAAACCGTTATGTTGTTTTGCGGTAATGTGAAGCGAAGCTGTCCCGGAGCCCGTCCCGCCCAAAGCATTGATCAAACCATTGCAACCTTGGTGCCAAGACCATTCGCGGGCTAAGTCATGCAAGCTATTGCGAGGACGATGTTATTCAGACCAACCATGACTGCGGGCTCTCTCGCTGACGTTCCTCTTCTTCGAAACCAATAATTATCTCATTCTTTTATAGGCTTAGTGCCACGAACTCACCACGACGGAACTCTGACTTTGGACAAATCGGCCTGGCATTAGGTCGCAGGTTTTGCCAATAATGTGACATGATGATCCCGCCTGGACGACCTGGGGCGAGCCCAATAAAACTCCGACGCTCGTATCCCCGATCGACAGCAACCGCTAAAAAAGCCTGACGAGAGTCGCCAGGCTCTTCCAGGGCGTATTTCGAACAATCTGCGGCACGCGGAGCTCCTTCCTTGCGAAACAATACCCGAGGCAAGCGCTGCCTTGATCTCTTCCATCTTCAGTAGTGTTTGCCGCCACTGACCGCTTCCCTTGCTGCTTACCGCAACGACAACAGCGGTCAAAGCCTCCAACCTTGCTTGTATTCCCGATGGATCCGACCTATAGGACCGCGCAACGGCTCCACACCTGCATCGCAGTGCCGCACTGCGTCCAAGTCGAACGTGAACCAAATAAATCCCAGTGCCTGCAGGGATATCAATCTCCCCGCACCATGTGTCTTGCTGCTGGTAACGTTTCTTCGATCGAACTCAAACCCTCCGCTCGGGATTGGCATTCGCCTTCAAGAGAGCCATGAGCATCGGACCAAGAGAAAACGCACCTCTTTGGGCCCGGCCGGTCAAATTTCTCAGGTATCCACCAGGCGAATTGATCATGTTGGCTCGCTCGAGCATGCAAGCGACTGACACCGCTGCGTTTTCTTGCCCCATGACATCACAAGCTTGTTGATATGCCGAAGGCGTGATCCCCAACATCGATCGGACGACCACGCCGGCGGACATGAAGTCACGCCACGACGTGATGCTCCCGCCAGGCCCGTAGTCTACAATCTGCGGGCATGCTCTCAGCACGGTACCCAGCGCGAAAACCTTGAGAGGTTCACGTGATTGTTTCTTCGCCCGAGTATCTTCCACCGATTTCGCTTCCAGCTCCTTTTCAGAGCTTTGTTCAAATTCATTAGGAGATTCGGGATTCGAATTATGTATGTGCCGCTCAATATGAGCATCATTGGTGCCCGAAAAAACCGATTTATCGTGCTTTTCCAATCGATTGAGGATCTCTGTCCGCAAGGCGAGCATTTCCTCCAGGGCGCTGGTAACGTCTTTGAGCGATGCAACGCGCGGCAGACGTCCAATTATGGCTGCATAGGCTGCTTCCATGGCATACCAATCACCGCCCTCGACATCTTCCTCGATGGCGGCGGTAATCAGCTTTCGAACATCGCGTCTGCAGATCGTGAGGTCTTCTTTCGCTTTACGCAATGTGGTGCGTGCCGCGATCACCTCCTGGGCCATGGCGGCAAGTTCTTCCGCTCGTTTAAGAAGGGGTGCGAGATCAAAGCCAAAGGCGCGTTCGACGTCGCCGGCACCGTCCTTGCGTGCATACCGCTTGCCGTTGGCACTGTCCTTGCGCATGATCAAACCCGCCTCGACCAAGAGAGCGAGGTGACGTCGCAACGTCGAACCGGGCATGCCATTGGCTCTGAGGGAGAGCTGGAGGTTGGAAGGATAGACAACCAACTGGCCATCCTGGCGCAGTTCGTTTTCAGGATAAAAGCTCAACAGAGCGTCGAGCACCGCGAGGCTGTTCGATTGAAGGCCCAGCTGCTCCATGGCGGCAGAGGCGTCCCGCTTAACTTTCCACTTGTCACAGGTCTTACCCGCCTTCAGCTCGGCAACCGATTGTTGCCGCCTGATCAAGGCAAGCGTCATCGGCCGCCGCCCAAACGGCGTCGCCACACTTTCCGTATGCATCGTCCTTCACCTTTCTTCAGGCAAAAGCAATTCGCTCATCAAAACGATGCCAAAGACTCTTGACGATGAATCCCGGAAATGCGATTCTACTGGTGCTTAGACAGATAGGGGCTTCCAGGACGGCGACGTTTTGGGGGCTCTTTTCTTTTGCGGGTTACGCTTCCTTTTTTGGCTGCTGTTTTGTGCGGTATTCGGCGTAGATCGAGGGCAACTGCTCCAATACGAAGGCGGCAAAGTCAGGCATTGCCTTCCTGTCAATTGTCAGTTCCACCTTGGTCTTGTTCTGTTTGACTTGAGCAAGCCGTTGCCCGTCAGGCCCTGAAAGCACGTCTGGAGCACCGCGTGTGATTCGACGCGGCTTCAGATGGGCAATCACGCTTTTGAAGCGATCCTGCGACGACAGGCTCGTGAGCGTTTGTGCATAGCGTGTTGCATCTTCCGGTGAAGACGCTTTCTCAAGGAGCTCGGTCAATTCGATCCAGCTGCGGCGCCCGACGCCGGGTGCCCGACCAATAGCGTCGATCAGATCCGCTGGCAGCGCATCGACGATGTTGAACATCCGCGTCAGATCGCTCTTATCGACAGACATCGCCGCCGTGATCACGTCACGGGCGAATCGTTCCTTGAGACGCGCCGCGAAGCGGGCTTTCTCGATGAACGTCAGGTCCTCACGCTCGTTGTTTTCCTGGCCCTGAGCAATGACCAGCTGTTCGTCGCTCAGTTCTCGAACGATCGCCTTGACCTGAAGGCCGAGCTCAGTGAGTGCCCGCAAACGTCGGTGGCCGAAAGCGACCTGATAGCGACCCGATTGTTCAGGATGAGGGCGAACGAGGATTGGAACCTGTTGGCCTTGCTCTCGTATGGATGCGACGAGACCATCAAGGTCCCCCTCCATTCGATCCTGCACGAAGGAAGGTTCGATGGTGGAAGCGTCGAGCTCGATGACAACCTGGCCTTCAGCCAGCTTCCGCTCGATTTCGTTCGCACGGCGACTGCGATCGTTGAGGTCGCCGAGCGACTTGCTGATCGCGGCCAGTGGCTTTGATCTCGGCGCGTCGAGGTGTGGTCGCGACGGCGGCGGCGGAGCAGCTTGCTGCCCGTCCTTGGCTTCATTGTGAAGCATCGGGAGGAGGTTTTTCCGGCTCATGATCTACCCCATGTCGCTCTGATCAATGATTCGATCTCGGCGTTGACGTTGTTCATCGATTCCAGTGCCCGGTCGTACGTGGATCGGGTGAACTGGGCGCGTTCCACCTCGAATAGTGTCTGGTTGGTGATGCCTGCATCGGATACGGCCGTGCTCTTCAGCATCGGATTGACCAACACGTTTTCGCCGAACATCGAGCGAAGGAAGGCAACCATCTGGTTCTGCGGGCCGTCGGTCGGCTCGAACCGGGTAATCAGATAACGCATCCAGTTGTTGCGATCCTCGGCGCCAGCTTCGGCGATTTCATCCAAGAGCGCGCTTGTCATGGCGAGGAATTGATTCATGGACATGACGTCGAGCATCTGCGGATGGATGGTGATCAGTACCGACGTCGCGGCCGTGAGTGCCGACAGCGTAAGAAAGCCCAACTGCGGAGGGCAGTCGATCACAACGACGTCATAGGCGTCCTCGACGTCCTTGATTGCAGCCTGTAGACGGGCAAAAAACAGGATATCGTCGGGTTTGCGTTGCAGCAAGGCCTTCGGAGTATCGTGTTCGAACTCCATCAGTTCCAGATTGCCTGGGATGACATGAAGATCAGGAATATAGGTTCCGCGAATGATTTCCTGGATAGGGCGGCGTTCCTCGTCGTAGCGGATCGCGCCATAGACGGTTTCGTTTTCACCGACGTCGAACTCCGGCTGATTGCCGAACAGGGCTGACAAACTGGCCTGCGGGTCGAGGTCTATCGCAAGAACGCGGTAACCGCGTAGTGCCAGATACTGAGCGAGGTGGGCCGCGGTCGTTGTCTTTCCCGAGCCTCCCTTGAAATTCATTACCGAGATGACCTGCAGGTCCTCACCTTCACGGCGATGCGGCAGGTAACGGCCGTTCGAACGGGCCGGCTTGTCGAGATGGACGCGCATGGCGGCGATGTCCTGCACCGAGTACATGCGCCTGCCACCGGCGAGCGCCGGACTGAAGTCGCGCTCCGAGCCGCCGGACGCTTTCTTTTCCAATTCGACCGCACTTGTGCGAAGGTAACCTTCGGCCACTCCGAGCAGCTTTGCTGCTTCGGACGGAGAAAACGACCGAATGGTCTTGCGCGCATGCGGCGTGAAGATATTCGACTGGTGCTCTTGAAGCTTGGCCGAAAGAGACGCCGAATGACTCGCGATCTTCGATCGGAGTGGTGAAGAGCGGCTGTCGCCATTGTTTGTGGTCTTGGTCATCATTTCGTCCATCAGGGCACGTATGCGGAAAACGCCCGAAAAACGTGAAAAATACGCATCTGAGGAGTGCATCGATTCTCTGACCCTTGCAAGCCTTTTAAAGTTAACGAAATCTTGCTCCACCCATGGATTGCACAGCTTTCCATAGCGAGTAGCAACATTTCCTCGAGAATTCAGTCCTTTATCGCGATCTCGGCGCTTTCCGTGCACACACTGCGAAGTCACCGTCGAGAGACCGAAGCAGCTCCATTCTGCAAGACGGCTACAAAATAATAGGCCAGCCGAACTCCTGCTTCGTGCGAATCGTCTGCTCGGCGCATTGGCAAACAAGCTCGGCGGCGTGATTATGTCTATGGCCGATGTCTCGACGTGCCCAACCCCCCGCGAGCCGCGAGATCGGCGACTTGCCCGCTCAACTGATGCCCATCAATTTCCGCACCATGTGTTCCTCACCTTGCGGATCAGGCTTTTTCTGTCTGCTTCAGATCGAACAGGCCACCCTGAATATTCTCCGGCCGGATGGCGGAGACCATTCACATGACATCCCAGGCTCGCCGCTGCCTACCCACAGATCTGCGAGTAGACGCTCGCGGCGTTGGCGAGCTACCAACCAGTCACCGCCAATCCAGAACGACCTCATTGCGGTGGATGGTGGACAGCCCGCAACTAGAAACCTGCGACGGGATTACCTCCATGACCGACAGCAGCCGTCATTCAATGTTACGCCTGATCAGCAAGCTCGAACATGCCCTCGGCCCGGACCTTTGTCGTGTGATCGACGAGCCCGACGTCATCGAGGTCATGCTGAACCCCGACGGCAAGCTATTCATCGAGCGTCAGGACGGGTCGATCAATACACTCGGCGACATGGTGGTTTCCGCGGCCGAAACGGTGATTGGCTGCGTGGCGCATGTCCTCGGCGTGGAGGTCGGTACGAGTAGGCCAATCATCTCCGGCGAGTTGCCAATCGGAGGCCATCGTTTCGAGGGATTGCTGCCTCCCGTCGTTACGGCACCGATTTTCTCGATCCGAAGACGAGCATCGCGTCTGGTTACCCTCGATGAGTACGTAAGATCGCGCAACATCACCCCGTGGCAAGCGGATATTATCCGCGAGGCGGTCGCGCGGAGAGCGAACATCGTCGTCGCGGGCGGTACCGGATCGGGAAAGACAACGCTTGCAAACGCCATACTCGCCGAGACGGTCGCCTGCTCACCCAAAGATCGCCTGATCATTCTCGAAGACACCGCCGAGATCCGCTGCGCGGGCGACAACGTCGTTAGCCTGCATACCAGTGAGACGGTGGACATGTCGCGGCTCCTGAAGAGCACGATGCGGCTTCGTCCCGACCGCATCATCGTTGGCGAAGTGCGCGATGGCGCGGCGCTGACCCTTCTGAAAGCCTGGAACACCGGCCATCCAGGCGGCATCGCCACCGTGCACGCAAACTCGGCCCGCATGGCGCTGCGGCGCCTTGAGCAACTGGCCGCGGAAGCAAGCCCGCAACCGATGCAGGCGGTCATCGGTGACGCGGTTGATCTCATCATCGCCATCCAGCGAACACCGACAGGGCGACGGGTCAGCGAAATTCTGAGCGTCGCCGGTTTCAGCGATGGGCACTATCACATCGAGGCTCGCGAAAATGAGACCCGTCATGCTGCTTAGATCAAGGCTTTGTATCCTCGCGGCAGTTTTGTTTGTGGCATCGCCCGCTTTCGCAAGCTCAGGCGGGTCGCTTCCTTGGGAAGGGCCGCTGGAGCAAATCCAACAGTCCATCACCGGACCAGTCGCCGCTATATCGCGCTCGCCGCGGTCGCGATCGCCGGCGGTATGCTGATCTTCGGCGGAGAGCTCAACGATTTCGCGCGGCGATTGGTGTATGTGGTGCTGGTCGCGGGGATCCTGCTTGGCGCGACGACGATCGTCGGTCTCTTCGGCTCGACCGGTGCTTCGATCGGCGGCTCTTTCGTCGCCGACCAGACCGCGGTCCCAAGCACAAATCGCGTCGGGGGAGGGGAGGGGCGTCATGGCTGACACTGGCGCCGGGCTTCATCGTAACCGGATCCATCGCGCCTTGTCCCGGCCGAACCTCTTGATGGGAGCGGACCGAGAGCTTGTGCTTCTGACCGGGCTCGCGGCGGTCATCCTCATCTTCGTTGTTCTGACCCTCTATTCGGCCATGTTCGGCGTCGCGATCTGGATCGTGGTGGTTGGCGCGCTCCGCATAATGGCGAAATCCGATCCCATGATGCGTAAAGTTTACGCCCGCCACATGCGCTATCGGGCGCATTACCTTCCGACCTCGGCGCCCTGGCGCCGTTACTGAGGACCTCGCGATGGTCGCTTTAAGTACATTTCGATCGACAGGTCCATCATTCGCGGACCTCGTTCCCTATGCGGGTCTTGTCGATAACGGCGTCCTTCTGCTGAAGGACGGCAGTCTGATGGCCGGTTGGTATTTCGCTGGTCCTGACAGCGAAAGCGCGACCGACACAGAGCGCAACGAGCTTTCCCGTCAGATCAACGCGATCCTCTCGCGGCTCGGTACAGGCTGGATGATCCAGGTCGAGGCCGTGCGCGTGCCGACGACGGAGTACCCGTCCGCTCAACGAAGCTACTTTCCGGACGCTGTCACGCGGCTGATTGATGACGAGCGCCGACGGCATTTTGGACAGGAACGCGGGCATTTCGAATGCCGGCACGCGCTCATCCTGACCTATCGGCCGCCGGAGCGGCGCCGATCGGGCCTGACCCGCTACATTTACTCGGACAACGAAAGCCGCTCAGCAAAATATGCCGATACTGTCCTTGATACCTTCCGCCGCTCGATCCGGGAGATTGAGCAATATCTCGGCAATGTTCTCTCGGTGCAGCGTATGCAGACCCGAGAGGTTCCCGAACAGGATGGTGTTCGCGTCGCGCGCTACGACGAGCTCTTCCAGTTCATCCGGTTTGCCATCACCGGCGAGAACCATCCCGTCCGCCTGCCAGAAATTCCGATGTACCTGGACTGGCTCGCAACAGCGGAGCTGGAACATGGACTGACGCCGCGGGTCGAGGGCCGGTTTCTTGGCGTGATCGCGATCGATGGTCTTCCGGCCGAGAGTTGGCCGGGGATCTTGAACAGCTTGAACCTGATACCGCTGACGTATCGCTGGTCGTCGCGTTTCATCTTCCTCGATGCGGAGGAGGCAAAGCAGCGCCTGGAGCGTACCCGTAAGAAGTGGCAGCAGAAGGTCAGGCCATTTTTCGATCAACTATTCCAGACGCAATCCCGATCGATTGATCAGGATGCGATGGCCATGGTTGCCGAGACGGAGGATGCGATCGCCGAAGCCTCGTCGCAGTTGGTGGCTTACGGCTACTACACTCCCGTCATCATCCTCTTCGACGAAAGCCGGTCGGCGCTGCAAGAGAAGGCGGAGGCGGTTCGTCGCCTCATCCAGGCGGAAGGTTTCGGAGCGCGCATCGAGACGTTGAATGCGACCGACGCCTTTCTCGGCAGCCTGCCCGGCAACTGGTACTGCAACATCCGCGAACCTCTTATCAACACGCGCAATCTGGCGGATCTCGTTCCGCTGAACTCTGTCTGGTCAGGCCAGCCGTCCGCGCCATGCCCGTTCTACCCACCCGATGCGCCACCGCTCATGCAGGTCGCATCGGGCTCCACCCCGTTCCGATTGAACCTGCATGTCGACGATGTCGGGCACACGTTGATTTTCGGCCCAACCGGGTCCGGCAAATCGACCCTTCTCGCGCTGATCGCCGCGCAATTCCGCAGGTACGAGAGGGCGCAAGTCTTCGCCTTCGACAAGGGAAATTCGATGCTGCCGCTGACGCTCGGCGTTGGCGGCGACCACTATGAGATCGGTGGCGAAAGCGGGGAGGGGGCCAGTCTTGCCTTCTGCCCATTGTCGGACCTTGAGACCGAGGGCGATCGGGCCTGGGCCTCAGAGTGGATCGAGACCCTTGTTTCGCTTCAAGGCGTGACGATCGCGCCTGACCATCGAAACGCGATTTCGCGGCAGATTGGATTGATGGCATCGGCGCCTGGCCGCTCGATCTCTGACTTCGTTAGTGGCGTCCAGATGCGCGAGATCAAGGATGCCCTCCATCATTACACCGTCGATGGCCCGATGGGTCAGCTCCTCGATGCGGAAGAGGATGGCCTGACGCTCGGGCGCTTCCAGTGCTTCGAGATCGAGCAGCTGATGAATATGGGCGAGCGCAATCTCGTTCCCGTCCTGACCTATCTGTTTCGACGGATCGAGAGGCGGCTCGACGGCTCGCCGAGCCTCATCGTTCTGGACGAGGCGTGGCTGATGCTCGGCCATCCTGTGTTCCGCGACAAGATCCGGGAGTGGCTGAAGGTGCTGCGCAAGGCGAACTGCGCCGTCATCCTCGCAACGCAATCAATCTCCGATGCTGAGCGCTCGGGCATCATCGACGTGCTGAAGGAATCTTGCCCGACCAAGATCTGCCTTCCGAATGGCGCCGCCCGGGAAACCGGTACCCGCGAATTCTACGAGCGGATCGGCTTCAACGAGCGGCAGATTGAGATCGTCGCGAACGCCATCCCGAAACGCGAATACTACGTGACGTCGCCCGACGGCCGCAGGCTTTTCGATATGGCGCTTGGCCCAGTCACGCTTTCCTTTGTCGGCGCCTCCGGGAAGGCCGATCTAGCCCGCATCCGGACGCTCTTTTCGACCCATGGCCACGAGTGGCCGGGTCAGTGGCTCATCGAAAGGGGGATCAACCGCTATGAGTGAAGCAATTCAGTTCTTGAAACTCGGCAAATCGTTGGTGACCGGGTTGGTCGCCGCCGGTCTGTCGGCCACGCCCACCCTCTCCTACGCAGGAGGCGCGGTCACCGGCGCGACCGAGATGACGCAGATGCTCAACAATGGTGAACTCATCCATCTTGTCGGTCAGTCGACTGAGCAGATCAACAATCAGATTAAGCAGATTACCCAGCTTGCCGAGCAGATCCAGAACCAGCTCAATATCTACCAGAACATGCTGCAAAACACTGCCCAGCTTCCGAACCACATCTGGGGCCAGGTCGAAGGCGATCTGAAGCAGCTGCGCGATGTTGTCAATCAGGGTCAGGGCATCGCCTTCTCCATGGGCAATGCGGATGATCTCCTAAAGCAGCGCTTCAAGAGCTATTCGGACCTGAGGATGAACCTGCTTAACGCCGAGAGCTTTTCGTCGACCTATAAGACATGGTCGAACACGAACCGCGACACGATTTCCAGCACGCTCAAGGCCGCGAGCCTCACCGCCGATCAGTTTGATAGCGAAGAGGATACGATGAGCCAGCTACGATCGATGTCGGAATCTGCAGATGGCCAGATGAAAGCGTTGCAGGTCGGCCACCAGATCGCGGCTCAGCAGGTGGCACAGATGCAGAAGCTCCGCGGCATCGTCTCCCAGCAGACGACGATGATGGGGACCTGGCTACAGAGCGAGCAGACGGACAAGGACCTCGCACAGGCGCGTCGGGAGAAGTTCTTCAATGCCGACATCCAATCCATTCCTTCCGGACAGAAAATGGAGCCCCGCTGGTGACCCGCCCCGTATTGATCCCCTTCGTATTCAACGCGATCGCGGTAATTGCCGCGATCACCACAGTCGTTTTGATGCGGGGAGAGTGCGCCGCAAGTCCGCCGGTGAGTGACGAACGGCAAGCGCCCCATGAGACGTCATTCGCCTTGGGAGGAGACGCCGTCACCAATCGAAAAGGGTCGGGAAATTTGACCGAGATGGTGAAGCGCGGTGGCGGAAGCACAATCCTGGCTACCGGTATCGCCTTCATCGCTCTGGCGGCGCCGGCCTTCGCTCAACACGGTCAAGTCCTGACGGAGTTGGAAAACCAGGTCTCGACGGCCGCCAAGGGGTGGGAAACCACCGTCATGGATGCGGCGAAATCGCTGTTCTGGATCCTCGCGGGCATCGAGGTCGGGATTGCAGCCGTGTGGCTTGCGATCCAAGCAGCATCGCTGGACAGTTGGTTTGCCGAGCTCGTCCGGCGCATCATGTTTATCGGTTTCTTTGCCTTCGTGCTTACGCAGGGTCCGACATTCGCGAAAGCGGTCGTCGATAGTCTGTTTCAGATCGGTTCCGGCGGAGGCTCAGCGTCGCCAGCAGACATTTTCGACGCCGGTATTCGCGTTGCGTCCCAGATGTCGCAACAGGCGAAGTTTGGTGTTTTTGAAGACAATGCCCTGGCTATCGCCGCGACGTTGGCGATGGGCATCGTTGTCGTCTGTTTCTCACTCGTTGCGGCAATCTTCGTTTCGGTTATGGTCGAGATGTATGTCGGTCTGCTGGCCGGCATGATCATGCTGGGGCTCGGCGGCTCGTCCTTCACCAAGGATTTCGCGGTGCGATACCTCGTCTACGCCTTTGGTGTCGGGATGAAGCTGATGGCTTTGGTCATGATCGCCAAGATCGGATCGAACGTCTTGCTTGGCCTTGCACAGGCGCCGACAGCCGAAAGCGACCAGTTCATAACGACGCTTGCGATTGCCGGCATCTCCGTCGTCGTTTTCATCATCGCGATGTATGTCCCGAACATCATTCAGGGCGTCGTGCAGGGAGCTTCCGTCTCCGGCGGCATGGAGTCAATCCGCCATGGCGGACAGGCGGCCTCGTTCGCAGCGGGTGGCGCGTTTCTTGGCGCCGGAGCGGTTGGCGCTGGTTTTGCCGCCGCGCAGGCAGCGCGTGCCGGTGGCTCGTCGGCTGCAGGTTCGGTGCTTCGAGGCATGGGCGCGAGTTTCAGCTCCGGTGCCATGGCTGCCGGATCCGCTGCCAAGGAAAAGGCGATCGGGTCGCCCGGTGCCTATGCCGGCTCTCTTCTTGGTTTGGCCAACGCGAAACTTGATCAGGCAAGGGGCAATCCTTCAGCTCCGCTACCTCCTCCGGAAAGACCGGACAAACCATAGTTCACGGACAGGATCACACACATGGCAGGGCAATCAGCACCTGAGAACCCGTATCTTGCCGCAAGGCAGGAATGGTCTGAACGTTACGGCTCCTACGTCAAGGCGGCCTCCGCCTGGCGGGCCGTTGGCATCTCGAGCCTGGGATTGGCCGTTATCGGCGTCAGCTACGCGCTTTATCTCAGCACTCAGGTCAAGCTCGTTCCTTATATCGTCGAGGTCGACAAACTTGGGAACACGGTTTCTGGCGGCTTCCCGCAGCAGATCGAATATGCCGACACCAGGGTCGTCCGAGCAACGCTCGGCAATTTCGTGACCAGCTTCCGTTCGATCACGCCGGATGCGGTTGTCCAGAAGCAATATATCGACCGCACCTATGCGCTGCTGAGGACGAGTGACGCTTCGACGCAAAAGGTCAACGCCTGGTTTCGCGGCAACTCGCCGTTCGAAAAGGCGGTCAACGCGACAGTGGCGATCGAAGTGAACAACATCGTCGCCCTTTCGAGCCAGACCTATCAGATCGACTGGACCGAGTACGAACGCGATCGGAAAGGTAAGGAGGTCGCGACCCGGCGCTTCCGAGGGATCGCCACCGTCTCTATCACCTCACCACAAGACGAAGCAACAATCCGGCTCAATCCGATCGGCGTCTATGTGACCGATTTCGACTGGACCGCGCAACTTTGAGGGCAGGATCAGCAATGAGGAAAAAACGTAAACGCGTGGCGCTTGTCTGCATGCTGGTGCTCGCCGTATCGGCCGAAGTCTCATCCACCGCGATCGCGCAAAGCTTGACGGGCAACGAGGCAAAGGGGACGAACCTCTCCGGCAAATGGCGAGGGCAGGCCGGGCTGGTGACACGAGGGCCTGATGGTAAGGTGATTTTCCTCTTCGGTGAGACGCAGCCGTCTGTCGTCTGCTCACCCCTTCAGGTCTGCGATATTGAGCTGCAGGGCGGCGAAATCGTCCGCGACGTGCTGGTCGGCGATACCGTTCGGTGGAAAGTCGAACCGGCAACGTCTGGCGCCGCCGGTGGTCAGGCCATCCACCTGATTGTCAAGCCTGCAGAGCCGGGGCTTGTCACGTCCATGGTGGTGACCACTTCGCGCCGAACCTACCATATCCAGCTGAAGTCACATCCCATGCAATACATGGCCCGTGTCGGGTTCGAATATCCCGAGGATGCCGCCACGAAACTATCCGACATCAACGCCCGCCTCCAGGCCATGACTGGACCGGAGGGCGGTGTCGCCCCCGAACAGCTGGCCTTCTCCTATGCCCTGAGCGGAAGCGCTCCATGGCGCCCCAAGCGGGTCTATTCCGATGGGCAGAAGACCTACATTCAGTTTCCCCGCGCAATCTCAGGTCAGGACGCCCCGGTGCTGTTCGTCGTCTCGGGTGGCCAGAACCGTATCGTCAATTACCGGATGAAGAACGACATGATGATCGTCGACTACAATATCGACAAGGCGATCCTGATATCAGGGGTCGGCTGGAAACAGCAGAAGATCACGATCCGGCGGAGAGGGTGAACCATGCAGCTCCATCGCCTCATTACGATTGTAATCGCGCTCGGCCTGGCCGGATGCCAGACGGCAACCGATGGGCTGTCTACCAGCGCTGCACCCGCTGACATTACCGGACCTGCCGCGGGCGCTATCGCTGGCGACATGGCAGGACGTTTCGCCGAGCAAACCAGATCGACGTCCACGCCGATTAAACTGCAAAAGGACACGTCCGAATTCTCAGTCGCACTCGAGGCCGCGTTGAAAGGCTGGGGCTTTGCCATTGTCACCGATCAAAAGAGCACAGGCGCAAAGGATGGGGCGAAGCCGCTCGAGCTGGCCTATTCGATCGCCGTTGTAGACGGACAGGTGTTGGCGAGGCTTTCGACTGACACGATGGAGCTCGGCCAAGCTTACTCGGTCAGCAATGGCGTGGCGACGCCGGCAAGCCCGCTTTCCCTCATGAAGCGAAACTGACAGGAGGAGACGATCATGGTCCAATCGCTGCAACTGGGAACATCAAATCAGTCTGCTGACGAGAAGGGGATGAAGCGGCTCAACCGCGTGCCTCTGTTTGTCGGCATCGGCATCTTGGTTCTGTTCCTCGCCGTTCTGGTCTACGGCCTTTCCTCGCGTGGGCTGAGGTTTGGTCAGCACGATCCGAACGCTGGCGGATCCGGCACCCCGGCCTCGACCTTCGCCGACCAGCTGAAGCGGGGTGTCAAGGATGGCATTATCGGCGACCGCGAGGAACAGCAGCCGGTGTTTCAGCCCACCCCTGTCCCGCAGCAGCAGAAAGCTACTCGTCCGGTAGAAGCAGAAGCAAAGGTCGAACCACGGCAGCCTAGTCGGTCTCGCATGGAATCGGACGAGGAGTGGAACGCCAGGATGCTCCGCGAACAGCGAGAACAGATTTTTCGCGAGCAGCAACGTCAGCGCATGGCCAGCCTGCAGGCGAGGGGGGCGGCTCTCGACTCGCCGCTCAAGGTCGACATGTCAGATGTCTCGGCACAATCGCCGGTCGCTCAATCTGCTGGAGCGCGTCAATCGAACACCGCGTCGAGCGGCGCGCAGGATCTCTATGCCGCAGTGTTGAAGGCGGGTGCTGCAGGTCAGGTCGATCAAAATGGGCAAACATCCAAGGAAGAGTTCTTCAACGCTGATATCAAGGATCTCGGCTATTTGCCCAACCAGGTCGTGCCTCAGCGTTCACCATACGAGCTCAAACGTGGATCGGTGATACCTGCCACGCTATTCACGGGCATCAATTCCGACTTGCCGGGCCGCATCACGGCGCAGATCAGCCAGAACGTCTATGACAGCGCGACTGGCCACTACACGCTCATGCCACAGGGCACGAAGCTTCTTGGCCGATACGACAGCAAGGTGTCATTCGGGCAGAACCGCGTTCTCGTCGTCTGGACCGACATCATCTTCCCAAATGGCTCGACCCTGCAGATCGGCGGCATGGCTGGGATAGACTCGCAGGGCTACGGCGGTTTCAACGACAAGGTCGATAACCACTATGTCAGGACCTTTGGTTCGGCCGCGCTGGTCGCGCTGATCGGGACGGGGATCGACATGTCGATGCCCGAGAGCTCGACCCTTTCCACGCGGGACACGGCCTCGGACGCGGCGCGTCGGAATTTTGCCGAAACGTTTGGACGTGTCGCCGAGCAGACAATCTCGAAAAATCTGAACGTCCAGCCGACCATCAAGATCAGGCCCGGTTACCGGTTCAATGTGCTCGTCGATCAGGACATTATTTTCCCAGGCAATTATCGGGGTTAGGGGCGACACCGGTGGAGCGCATGGCACCAACGGCTGATGGTCGAAAGCCCGAGCGAAAGACTTTTGACGTTCGCGAAAGTGAGTCAAAACTCGTTGGTTGGCATTCCCATCCGCACTGCGGCATTCTCCACTCCGTCACTGCGTTGGCAGTGAGCGCGGCGGAAGGCCTTCGCTGACGTCCGCAGCGCGGTGCGCCGTCAATCAAGCCTGGCGCGATCGCAAGCGACTCGAGCATCGCCGCAGGGCAATAAGCACTGGGGACGACGTTCAGCACTTCCACGACATGGCGATCGTGCGGGTGATGTCGTCAATACCAACGAAATCGTCCTGCGTCCGACCGCTGAGGAATTCTTATCGATCAGTTCGGCGCTCTCGCGCCTCTCAAAGTGCGCTGGTGACCGCGTGCCGCGTACCTACGACGACACCCCCGACCTAAGTCCGATATGCGGAACAAATACCGCGCGATCGCCTTTTTCATGCACTAAATGAGAGAAGGAGAATGGAAATGAAACGCATTATTCTTGCGGCAGCAATGAGCTGCGTCGCTGCTTCGGCCTACGCCGATGGCGCGGTCACCGGAGCCGTTGGCGGCGCCGCCACGGGTGCCATCGTTGGTGGTCCCGTTGGGGCCGGTGTCGGCGCGATCGTCGGTGGCGTTGCTGGAGCCGCGATTGATCCTCCGCCGGCCGAAGTCGTTACCTACGTACAGCAGGCGCCGGTGCCGGAACAGCCGGTGGTGGTTCAGGAGCGGGTCAAGGTCGGCGTGGCGCTGCCCTCTGATGTTGTCGTGACGCCGGTTCCCGACAATCCGAAGTATGGTTACGTCATCATGGGTCAGGAGCGTGTCATCGTCGAACCGCAGACCCGCAAGGTAGTCCAGGTCATTCAGTAGTGGCATTCGGCGCGGAGGCATTGCCTCTAGCCGAATGATCGCGGGCGCCGGCTCACCCCGGCGCCTGTTGCCTTTTGGAGGACCACCGTCCAATGCCTCTGCATTCCGGTGTGCTTGTTGTTGATTGCTCTCATTGGGGAGAGATTGGCCGCCAGGCGTAGGAGCACCCCTCACGGTCGCCGGCAGCGCTTGGGCGACGACTATCTTTTCCTTGACCCGAGCGGGCGGTCGATGCTCGGGCTCAACATAAGTGATGACCTCGCTCGGCGCCGGATCATCGCCGGTCCAGCGACCGACACCACCAACGGCCCCATGATGGCCGCCGCTCACCGTGGGACCTGAGCCTGGGTAAAGTCCGATTTTAGAGCCGATTGCCTGGCCGTTAACCGTATGTCCGTCGGAAAGCGGTCAGACCAAGGTCCGGGATCGGGAACAGCGGGCCTTTCATGTCCGTTTCATCCATAGCCAACGACAAGGAGTTTCGCCATGAGCAAGAGCCCAGGGACGTCCACCATTCCCTTCACGGTGAATATATCGGTCATTGCCCTCGTCGTATTCCTCTGCGGTGTTCTTTATTTTTTCGGCCAAGCGATGTCGGGCGGCACTCCAGAGATCAGTAAAAGCGTCGCGGACGCCCGGGTCATCGACTCCAGGGACGTTGCAAACTGAAGGTGGGCGATTGACGTGTCAGTCGTCGCGGGTTCCTGAGTTTTCGCGAGTAATTCCAATTTTCGTCGATGTCCGTCCGCCGACTAGCACCTACATCTGGTTTCCTATCGGGACAGCCGCTCTCGCGGAAACCGAGAGAGGGTCGACCCACAGATGTGCGACTGGAAGCGAGTATCGAAGGCCATCACTCTGTCCCTGTTCAACAAGGGAGAGTGACGACATGGAAGTCATAGATATTCGCGTGCCGCGGACATCCGCCGAAGAGGCACTGCTTGACGAAATGCACCGGTTGCGGGCGAAGGTTTTCCAAGGGCGACTTGGCTGGGATGTCGAGTGTCAGCATGGCCGCGAGTTCGATCAGTTCGACGACTGCGGGCCGACCTATATCCTTGTCCTTGATGACCGGGCAGGGGTGGTTGGATCGGTTCGCCTGCTTCCGACGAGTGGTCCGAACATGTTGATGGGGGTGTTTCGGCAATTGCTGGAGGACGGGCACCTCGCCACCAGTCCGACGACGATCGAAAGCTCGCGCTTCTGCGTGGACACGACCACGCAATCTAGCCAGCGTGGAGCAACGCACGAGGCCACATTTTGCCTGCTTGCCGGGATTATCGAGTGGTGTCTCCAAAACGGTTGGACAGACCTTGTGACGGCCACCGATCTTCGCATGGAGCGTCTGCTGAGGCAGCGCGGTTGGCCGATCACAAGACTGGGAAAACCCCGCTTGATAAACGAGACAAATAGCATAGCCGGTCGCCTTGTGATCAATACCGATACGTTCGACCTGTTGCGACCGGTGTCTTATCGTTCACGGCTTTCACCAACCAGCCGCCAAGCCGCCTAGCCTAGACCGATGGTTCGCCCACGTTGCGGCGAACCATCAAGACGTGCGAGAACACTGCGTATGATCAGATCAGACGCATTGCTATTGCGACGCAGAGTGCCTCCTGCAGGTTCCTGACTCCCAGTTTTGCCCTGACGTTATCGAGGTCAAACCTGACAGTGTGGAATGAGTACCCAGTTATCGCGGAGATTTCATGCATTGGCATTCCAGTCGACGCCCATCGCGCACAAAGTGCTTCGCGATCCGTAAGGCCGGGTTTGCGCATCATTGTTGGGTTCGAGGAATTCCTAAAGCGCTGGTGCAGGAAGGCCACCGCCGTCGCGGCCAGGGCAATGTCGGAGGCCACGACATCATGTGGCGGTCCTTTCGACGACGTCGCGAATGTCAGCATGGCGACCTGGCCGTATCCCGTTGTGATCGGGATTGTCAGACCGTTTCGAATCCCAAAGTCGGATGCCTGGTCCCAAAAACCCCGCTGATCGGCGTTGGCGAGTTTGCGCTCGGCGTCGACAGACCATCTAAAAATCCGCATCAAGCGCTTTCCCATCGTGATGATGGGATCAACGATCATGTAGGAGCGATCGAAATAGAGCGACTGCCACTCGGCCGCGTAGTTCGAGATCGCGAAATTTTGCGCGGTTGCCGCGCGCAGGCTGAGATAGGCAAAACTGTCATACCCATTGCGCTTGGCGACACGCCCAATGGCCTTTTGAAGCGCGGGTTCGGACCCGATCGAGAAGGCACAGTCGATGACACCTGCAAGTAAGGCCCTTGAACTCATCCATCTCTCCCAAGTTAGGACGCTGTGACCGGACACCGTCGAGCGAGCTGGAAAAATATCGCCAGCCGGCACGTTCGACCGTGCCATTGATAGCTTCTCCGGCTAAATATATCCATTTTGATATGAATATCGTCGGCTAGCTTGAGCTTCAACACGTGCGCGAAGCCGCAACAAAACTTAACAAATCCAGGGCGAGGCGTTGCGTTAGTCCGATGTGACGTCGACGACCAGTATGTATCCTCCAAGTCGGACCGTCTTGAGCAGTGTCGGACTGTTACTTCGCGGTTCGAGCTTTTGCCTCAGCCGGCTGACATGCACGTCGATCGTGCGTGTGACCGGCCCCGCGAGCCCGGTGTGTGTGAGCGAAAGCAGCTCCTCCCGCGTCATGACGCGTCCAGGGTTTCGACAGAAGGTCAACATCAGCTCGAACTCCGTCGAGGTGAGATCGATGGTTGTTCCCTTCAGGTCCCTCAGGACCCGCTCTCGAGGATGAAGGATGAACTCGCCAAAACGAATGACCGTGGGGTCGGCTCGATGACCGAGAGCATAGGCGGCGCGCCGCAAAAGCGCCCTGATCCGCGCCTGACATTGCGACATGGCGAGAGAGGCGGAAAAACAGTCGTCGACCCCGATATCGAATGCCATCTCGATCATATCTTCCCGGTTCCCCGGAAGAATGATGATCAATGGAATGTCGCTCGTCGCGCGAACTTGCCCGCACAGTCGGATACCAGCCTCGGCGTCGCCTGACGCAACGATGATCACCAGATCAACGCGAGTCGAGATCAGCAGGCGTCTGAGCTTGAGGATCGAGGACACGTGAAAAGCATCGAGCGACATGGCTCGAATGGCTGAGACCAGATTGTCATCTGGTGCTGAGTGTTCCAAGGATAGCATGGCGACACCGGCCCGCGGGCCGGCGCTTGAGGAGGCGTCATCCAATGTGGCTTCCAGTCGGTGCATACGCCGGTCCCGGCGACCGGCGCTGTACCTATAGTTGCACTCGCGGCGGCTGGCGCCAACTCTCAGATTTGATGGTAATGGTGCGTACTCCCGGGTTATCCGTGACGCGCGCCGCCCTCGCGTTCCTCGAGCGCCAGTATCTTGGCCTGCCGGCTCCCAGGGCAGCCTAACCTCGACAGGCGGCATTCGGCACATGAAGAGGGTTTGGACCTTCCATTCTCGGTGCCCCGGACATCGTGCGGGAAGAGGCGTTCGGTCGGGTCTGGGCTTTTGCACATCGTTGATCTCTCCGTGATCTGGTCCGCGAACGATCGTGCACTGAGCGGTGTTCAAACACCAATCAAGATAGGCGTGTATTCATCCAGGCGCGCTATCAGTCTGACGGCCACTCATTCGAGTTGCCAAGGATGAAAAAAGAGGGGATCAGACGCGCCCCACCGCTCATTATCTGGGCACCGCCTTCCCACCACGCCTGGACGCGATTGGTCCGGCAACGACGGAAAAGTTAATCGCGGAACCTTCTTGATTGTCGCTGGTTGGCGAAATGGACGCCGGTGCTATCCGGACGTCCAGCCGACAACCGGCGTCGGGAAAAAGCCTCCGTACCTCCCACGGAGGCTTTTTCGCGGGAGCGGGAGCCCCAGCCGATGGGAAAAGCAAGCGATTAGATCCCGGATCCCGAGCAATGCACCGCATTCAAGAGCGGGGCAACACGCGGGAAGGGCCTCTTCAATCCAACATACCTTCGTGACACCGATACAATTCTTAATCCCCCGGTTGCAAAGAGCGATTGAACCCCGTTCGACCTCGTGAGATCTTTGGCCATCTGAACAACATTTGAGCAAATACCACCATGCGACCGATAATAATTATCGGATCGCGGGAGCCTGGCGTATTTTCAGCGGTCGTCCAGGTCCTCGAGCGATCGGGTTTGAACACGGTCTTTCGTCGAACCGCGCGAGAAACCGTGGCCGCCGTGAGGCGGCTTGATGTCGACGGCGTGCTGATTGACGCCCGCCTACCTGCCTCGCTTACGGCCTGCCGGGAAATTCGTGACAGCCGGACCTCAAGTCGCCTTCAGTTGGTTGTCGTGGTTGCTCGGCTGGGTGGTAGCCAGCGTCGAACCTATCGAGACGCTGGTGCCAACCGCGTGTTCACCGCGTCCAGCGCCGCACGCCAGATCGCGTTTGCCTTGGCGCCGCAACGAAGACAGGTGCGACTTTCACATGGCGGAATCTCGCTCGATCCAGCTCTTTGGCGGGTTTGGCATGACGGCGCGATGGTTGAGCTTCCTCGCATCGAGTTCATGATCCTGGACATCTTCCTGCGTCATCCGGGGCGCGTGTTCTCTAGGCGCGAAATCATTGCCAGATGCTGGCCAAGCAATGTCTTCGTGGACCCACGAACCGTCAATGTTCACATCGCCACGTTGCGCAGGCTGCTCGGACCGGGGTTTCATGGCAATCCGATCCGCTCGGTGCGTGGTCTCGGTTACGGGCTGGCCGGTACCCCAGATGGAGGTGAAGCATCATGATCAAGCAAAGGCTGGACACGATGATCGTCAACGGACGTATCGTCACGGGCGACGGTGTAACCGAGATTGAGACTGGAAACGTTCTGATCGCCGGCCAAGCGATCGTGGACGTTATCGCGGGCGTCATCGATTATCCCACTAGCGCGCGGGTCATCGACGCCACTGGTTGCACGATCCTGCCGGGTATCATCAACGGCCATGCTCATGGATGCACGTTGGGACCCACCATGCCTAGTGGATCAAGCCCTTTCGCGCCAAGTGATATCGAATACCATCTCAACCGACATCTCCTCTCGGGCACGACCACGCTTCTCAATGTGTGCGGGCTTCCACTGACCGATGAGATCGCGACGGCGCCAATTGATCATCCCCTGGAGGTGGCGGTCTCGACAGCTCATACTCCCGCCAATCTCGCGGCCGCGATCGCCATCGATGGCGCGGGCCTGGGTGAACGCCACCACAAGATGACGATTGAAGCCATGATCAAGGCCGGTGCGAAGGCCTTGGGCGAGGCGGGCGGTGGCCAGACGCTCGGCGGTGGCGCCCAGGATTACCGGTTCATTCCCGACGCTATTCACGAAGCGACGGCCATACGCATTCATCCAAATCTTGCACGCGCGCTAAAAGAGGCGGTTGTTGGCCGCAAACTCGACCAAACCGTCACCGATCTCAAGGCCTTGGATGATCTATTGCTTGGTTCGATGCTTCACCCCGTGATCGATGCTTCAGCGCTCGCTGCACTCATCCGCGCCACTGTCATGCCGCCTGTGTCGGCTTCATTGCGGGGTCTCGCGGAGATCGCCGAAGCCTCCAGTCGACTTGGGTTGCCAGCGATATTCCACAATGCGACGCCGACGGCGGAAACGCTGATAGGCCTGGCTGTCACTCATCCCAGGGCGCGAATGATCGCGGCTCACAGCAATCATCCGTCATTCGAGCCTGACGAATGTGTGTCCACGGCGAGAAGCCTTCGCTCAATTGGGGTAACAATCGATGTGTCGACGCTTGATTGCGTCTCCACGCGCTGGCGCAATCAGCCGACGAATCTCGATGCTCTCGTTTCGGAAGGACTTGTCGATACCTTGTCGACCGATTTTGCCGGTGGCGACTGGGATCCTATTCTTGATGCGGTGAATCGAATGGTGCGGCTCGGCCATTCGAGCCTTGCGCGTGCCGTCGCCCTGGCCACCGGGAACGTTTCCCGCGCCCTTCCAGAACTTGCCTCCGATAGAGGATTGATTGTGCCTGGACGGCTCGCCGATATCGCGATCGTTGAAGGGCACAATCTCTCAAGGGTAAGACATGTGATCAAGAAAGGCAGAATTGTCGTTCGCAACGGTGTCATCCTCGGCCGCCATGAACGGCGACAGCAGCCTCAATCGATCTGAACATGCGATGGTAGGCTAGCCTGAAACTTTCGTCGAGTATTCCGTCAACGACCTGAGCCGAATTCCACCTTCGATGGTTCTCTTCCTCGAGTTACCGTCAGGATACCGCGCCCTCCGTGGATCCGCTTGGGAGGGCGCGCACCCTTGAGCCTGACTTAGTCCCTTAAGGGCTCGCCCAGGGTATGCATCAGTCTATTCGCCCAGCCGAAGATCGCCGACGACAGGACCAGGTCCAGGGATTCAAGCTCGGACAGGCCGACGTCGGCCAGATCCTGCGCATCGGCTTGCGTCGCCTTTGGCGGCGTCGTCGACAGATGCGCCGAGAAGTCGAAGATCGCCTGCAGGTGCTCGTCGAGTTCGGCGTCGAGTTCGTCGGCGAAGATGGTGTCGATGACGTCGGTGCGCTTGGTGTAATTTATGAAGCGCGACGCGTGGACGGCGGCGCAGTAGACGCAGCGGTTGACGACGGATGCGGCGGTGGCGCCCAGTTCGCGCTCGCCGAGCGAAAGCCCGTCCTTGCCGTACATGATCAGATTGAACAAGGGCGAGCGAACGGCAAGCGATTCAGGATCGTGCGCGAGCGTCAACACATAGGTCGATATGCCCTTGTTCGAAGGCGTGACCTGCATGGCCTCGCGCTGCTCCTCGGTCGCGGTCTCAAGATCAACAGGAACGACATAAGGCTGCCAGCGAGGAACCGTTGTGGTGAAGCTGTGGACCGTCTCGCTCATTTTCTTGCTCCAATCAGTGTCAGGCCCGCGATGACGCGCACTTGATAATTCACGAAGGCGGCAAGCTCCGACAGGCGGACGATGTCGGCGTCGGTAATGCCCGCGCTTCGCAATGCTTCGATATGGCCGCGCGTGGCCTCGCGCGGTGCCACGGTCAGGCGGTCGGCGTGGCGGACGATCTCGGCGGTACGGGGATCGCCGACATTGGTGCCGGGCTGCGCGAGCAATACGGTTTCGTTTTCCGCGGCGCGTTTCACCAGTTCATCATAGTGGTCGGCAAGCGCTTCGTTGCCGTTGTGCCGCGCCATGCGCGCGGCAAGTGCCGCACGCAAGCCATGCGACAGTCCGCCGGGATCACGTGGCAGAAGGACGGCATCGTGCGCGGCCTCGCTGAGACGCAGGATCTCCGCGCGCTTCTCCATTGCCTCGGCGAGCGCCGAGCCAGGTTTTACGTCGGCAAGCGTTTCTATGAGTGTCAAAAGAGGCTCCTTTGCAATCCGCTGGAGAGCGCCAGTTAGATCGGGCTGCCAGTCATGTCAAATTAGCATGAGCCCCTTGATGTCATGCAAAATAATTATCTATTCTCGGGTGCATTTATAGAAAACTCATGCTTTTAATGCATGACAGATAGTGGTTGATGTTAAGTATGCATAGCAACTCAATTGACATTCGCCAGCTTGAAGCCTTTGCGGCCGTGATGTCCGCGGGCTCCGTGACCGGAGCGGCGCGTCTGCTCGGGCGGTCGCAGCCAGCCGTCAGCCGGCTGATCCAGGATCTGGAGGCCGAGCTCGGCTACGCGCTGCTGCATCGAAGCAGCGGGCGCATCCAGCCGACGGCGCGCGGCCTGCGCTTTCACGCCGAGGTCGAACGTCATCTTGCCAGCCTCATCCATATACGCGAGCGCGCCGAGGCTATCGGCCGTGACGAGCCGGCGACGCTGACCGTGGCGGCAACGCCGTCGCTTGCGGCAGGCATCCTTCCACAGGCGCTGGCCGCCCTGCCCGCCGACCTCATCCCCCGTCATTTGCACGTCCAGTCGCTCGCGGCCGAAAATGTGGTTCAGGCCGTGATCGCTCGCTCGGCCGATCTCGGCATATCGAGCCTTCCGCTCGAGCATCCCGGCCTCGAGATACACTGGATCGCTGAAGCGCCCTGTGTCGTTGCCATCGGCGCCGACGATCCGCTTGCGAGCGGCGACATCGTTCGCCTGTCTGATATCGCCGATCGTCGGCTGATCACGCTTGCCAACCCATACCGCCTGCGCCACCGCGTCGACGAAGCGCTTGAGCGCGCCGGCGTCGCGCCCGAGCGGATCATCGACGTCAATGCGTCGCTGACGGCGCTGTCGCTTGTGCGCGCCGGATTGGGCGTCGCCATCGTGGAGCCGGCAACTGTCTGCGGCATGCCGCTGGATGGCGTCGTCATGCGCCGGCTCGATCAGCACATTCCGTTCCTGTTCGGTGCGATCTCCGCCGCGGCGCTGCCGCTGACGCCGACGGTCTCCGCCGTTATCGATGCCGCGCGGGTGCAGTCGCTTGCAATGCCCGGCTGCCGTCTTTTGGAGGCGAACGGCACCGACGCGCTGGCCGACAGTGTCTACGGCCAAACTATTATTTCAGAGGGAACGCCCGTATGAGCGACCTTTCCGCACATCCCGACAATATCACAGCTTTAGAGGAGCGCCTGCGTCAGGATCTCTCATGGCTCGAATTGCCGGCGAAATCCTGGGTTCCCACGCGCGACGTCAATGGTCGGCCAGTCGTCGATGTCGTCGTCATCGGCGGCGGGATGGCAGGGCTTGTCGCCTCCGGCATGTTGAAGCGCCTCGGTGTCGCCAATCACGTCGTGCTCGACAAGGCGGCGGCGGGGCAGGAAGGGCCGTGGGTCACCTTTGCACGCATGCGAACCCTGCGTTCGCCAAAGCAGCTTACCGGGCCGGCGATGGGCCTGCCGGCGCTCACATTTCGGGCCTATTACGAAGCGCGCTTCGGCCGCGAGGCATGGGTCGCGCTCGATCGCGCGCCGCGCGAGATCTGGATGGACTATCTGATCTGGTACAGGAAAGTGCTCGAGCTGCCGGTGCGCAACGGCGTCTCTGTCGACAGCATCCTCCCGCGTGAAGACGGTATGCTCGATATCACGTGCCTTGAGGGCAGCGCCAAGGAGACGATCGTTGCCCGCCATGTCGTGCTGGCAACGGGGCGCGATGGGCTCGGCGGTCCGTTCGTGCCGGACATCGCCAAGAGTATCGATCGCAAGTTTTGGGCGCATACGGCTGACGAAGTCGACTTCGGCGCACTGCGCGGCAAGCGCGTGGGCGTGATCGGGGCCGGTGCCTCGGCCATGGACAACGCGGCAAGCGCGCTGGAGGCGGGGGCCGCCCGTCTCGACATGTTCGTGCGCCGCAGCAAGCTTCCCGCCATCAACAAGTTCACCGGTATCGGCAGCCAGGGCGTGGTTCATGGCTTTGCCGGGCTACCGGACGAATGGAAGTGGCGTTTCCTGAACTATGCCATGAGCGAGCAGACGCCGCCGCCGCGCCCGAGCGTGCTGCGCGTCAGCGCCTTCGAGCAGGCGCATCTTCATCTCGAAAGCCCGATCAGCGCCCTGCGTCAGGAAGGTGACCATATCGTCGTCACCACGCCGCGCGGCAGCTATCCCGTCGATTTCCTGATCTTCGGAACCGGTTTCAAGATCGACCTGACCAACCGGCCGGAACTGGCAAGCTTCGAACCGCATATCCGGCTGTGGCGCGATCGCTTCCCGACGCCGGCGGGCATGGCGAATGGTGAGCTCGAGGGCTCGCCGGATCTCGGTGGCGCGTTCGAGTTTCTCGAAAAACGGCCGGGTTCCTGCCCGACGCTGTCTAAAATCCACTGCTTCAATTTCCCGGCGACGCTAAGCCACGGCAAGGTTACCGGCGACATTCCGGCGATCAGCGAAGGTGCCGACCGTCTGGCGCGCGGCATCGTTCGGTCGCTCTTCGTCGAGGACCGCGAAGCGCATTTCGCCAACCTGCAAGCCTTCGACACGCCGGAACTCCTCGGCGACGAATGGGCCGACGACGGTGCCGAAGCGCATTCCGAACCATCTTTCCAGAGGAACTGAGACCCGCAATGCTCGAGATCAAGAACCTGAAGCTGTCCTACGGGACCACCCAGATCCTGAACGGCGTCGATCTCTCCGTGAAAAGAGGCGACGTGGTGTCGATTATCGGCCCAAGCGGCACCGGCAAGACGACGCTGCTGAAGTGCATCAATCACCTGGCGAAGCCGGCATCCGGAACCATCGCCTTCGATGACATCAAGATGGATTTCGCGCGTCCCGACAAGGCCGCCGTCCAGGCGATCCGCCTGCGCACGGCGATGGTGTTCCAGCAGTTCAACGTTTTCAAGAACATGACTGTTATCCAGAACGTCATGGATCCGCTGGTCGTCGTCCAGGGCAAGTCGAAGGACGAGGCCCGTGCGATCGCGCTGCAGGAGCTTGAGCGGGTCGGGCTGTCGAACAAGCTCGACAACTATCCGTCCCAGCTTTCCGGCGGCCAGTTGCAGAGAACGGGCATTGCCAGAGCACTCGCGGTCAAGCCCGATGTCATGCTGTTCGACGAGCCGACCTCCTCGCTCGATCCCGAACTCGTCAACGAGGTCCTGAAGGTGATCAAGGACGTCACATCGTCCGGCATCACCTCGCTGCTCGTCACCCACGAGATGCATTTCGCCAAGAACATCTCGAACCGCATCGTTTTCATGGACGGGGGTGTCGTCGCGGCCGATGGTAGCCCCTCCGAAATCTTCGATACGCCTTCCAACCCGCGCCTCGCACAGTTCCTCAATTCCGAACGTACGATCCAGTAAAGAAAGGATGCCTGAAATGACTTCCATGAGTTCAATCTCTCGCCGTGGTCTCGGTCTCGCCGTCGCAGGCGTCGCGATCGCATTCGCAACCGCTTCGTTCGCCGAAGACGTCCGCACCATCAAGATCGCCACATCGGCCGAATCCAAGCCGCTGTCCTGGGGCGCTATCGGCGTCGAGCCGCAGGGCTACGAGCCCGACGTGCTGAAGGCGATCAACGCCAAGCTGCCGCAGTACAAGTTCGTGATGGAAGGCGCTGCCGACATCGCCCAGGAAACCGGCCTTGCGACCGGCAAGTACGACATCGCCACGGGCGGCTACTACCGCGCTCCGGCGCGCGAAAAGCAGTTCCTCATTCCGGAAGCGCCGATCGGCGCCAGCCTGATCAAAATCTACAGCCGCAAGGACAGCGGCATCAAGGAAATGAAGGATCTCGTCGGCAAGAAGATCGTGCCGGTGACCGCCGGCGGCGGCATCTACAAGTTCGCGACCGCATGGCAGGAAAAGAACCCCGACTACAAGATCGAGGTCACCGCTTCGAGCGCCGGCATTCCCTACCCCGACCGCCTGAAGGAAGTCGAGAACGGCAAGTATGACGCGCTCGTTCTGCCGTCGAACCTCGGCGAGCAGACCGTCATCGACGAGCAGAAGCTCAAAGTGCAGGCGAGCGAGCCTGTCGCGATCAACCAGACCTTCGTGCTCATCCACCGCTCCGAGGAAAACAAGGCGCTGTCCGATGGCATCGACAAGGCCTTGAAGGAACTCAAGGCTGACGGCACGCTGGCCAAGCTCTCGCGGAAGTGGTTCGGCGAAGACATCACCACGTACATGAAGTAACGCCGGGCTTTTGAAGCCGGCGACCGGGCCC
Organism: Rhizobium sp. O111; assembly: GCF_055616315.1. Lineage (NCBI taxonomy): Bacteria > Pseudomonadati > Pseudomonadota > Alphaproteobacteria > Hyphomicrobiales > Rhizobiaceae > Rhizobium > Rhizobium sp. O111. The sequence continues at coordinate 623,791 of NZ_JBSHXL010000003.1, forward strand.
CAGACTGAAAGAAGGAGTGTTCCGAAGTGGACCTTTCCATAATGATCCCCGAGCTGCTCTCGGCATTGCCGCTGACGCTTGCGATCACGTTCACGGCCATGGTCGCCGGCTTCGTGCTGGCTTTGATCACAACAGCGTTACGGGTGCGCAGGATTCCGGTGATCAGCCAGCTGGCGGATCTTTACGTATCCTACGCCCGCAGCGTTCCCGTTGTTCTTCAGCTGTTCGTCGCCTTCTATGGCCTTCCGGTGCTTGTTGGTGTCTTTGGCATCGAAGACTTCGTCTCGCCGACGATTGCGGCCATGCTCGGCCTCAGCCTCTATCACGGCGGTTACCTCTCGGAGGTCATGCGTCCCGCCTATCTCGCGGTCGAGCGCGGACAGCACGATGCGGCCGACAGCCTCGGCTATACGTTCCGGCGGAAGCTGCTACGCGTCGTCGCGCCCCAGGCCCTCCATATCGCCCTTCCCGGCTATGGAAACGCGATCATCTACCTGATCCATAACGTGGCGCTGGTCATGTATATCGGCGCGGCGGACGTGATGGCGACGGCCCATCTGGTGATGGAACGCGACTACAACCAATACCAGTTCGAGACCTATCTCGTGCTCGCGGTGCTCTATTCGGTGCTGTGCCTCGTTGCGTGGGCGATCGTGCGCTTCTTCGAGCGCCGCTCGGGGAAATATGCTTCGAACGACAAGACCGTCAGCGCGCCGCTGATGGCCAGCGTCTGATCAGGGAAGGAAACTATCATGTTCGACAGCGAAGTTCTTCTTCCCGATCTCCACGAAATCCTGGGCGCGGTGCCGCTCACGCTGGCGATGGCGCTCGCAATCTTCGTGCTTTCGACGATCGTTGGCAGCCTGTTTGCCATGGTTGAGTACCGGAAGATCCCGGTGCTTCGCCAGCTCGTCGTTGCCTATAAGGTCGCCTTCAAGGGCGTGCCGATGGTGATCGTCATCTTCCTCGCCTATTACGGCCTTCCATCGACCCTGCACGCCCTCGCCGCACTTGCGGGCATCGACTACAACGGCCACTCGACGCCGAACTGGGTAACGCTGATCGTGGCGCTGACGGCGTGCGTCGCGGCCTTCCAGGCGGAGGTCGTCAAGGGGGCGTTGAACTCGTTCGATACCGGCCAGGCGGACGCCGCCTATTCGCTGGGCTACAAGAGGAGCCAGCTCTTCCGTCGTGTGATGCTGCCGCAGGTCATCGTCGCGGCGATCCCCGATCTCGCCAATTCCTTCATGGTGATCATGAAGGCCCTGTCGCTCGGCTTCGCCATTGAGGTCGTCGATATCTTCGCTCAGTCGCAGCTAACCGCCGCTTTGAACTTCTACTACCTCGAAGCCTTCCTGGTCGCCGTCGTGATCTACATGGTGATCGCCTACGCCGTTACACAGATCGCCGACAGAACTGAGCGGGCATTGAGGGTACGTACGTAGTGGTAGGAAAGCTTTCGAGCCATCGATTGACGGTCGGTCTCGGCTGGCGGTGCCCTCCGCGATCAGCCAGTCGATGACATCTCGCGAGCCTTCTACGACCCCCTATCTTCGTCAAAAGAAAGTTAGCCCGATCGTCGAGTGATCGGCTGCGACGAAGGCATGGCAATCCCGGCCACGTGGACAAAAAACAGGTTATCTCGCCGAAGAACGAGAGCGCTGGTGTCAGGCTTAGTTCCGATCCAACATGTCTCGCAATAAAGCGTTGTCTCGCAATAGCTTCTGGCGGAGTAGCAATTTGAGCTCATGATTTTCGGCCAGCAGCCGGTCAACATCAGTCTGATCGACAGGGACAACAGCGGGCACAGATTCGACCGTTCGAGCCGGACGTCGCCGAGGCTTGATTTTGCGGGGCCGTGCCGCCTGCTGGGTCGCCTCTTCGCCGGCGTCGACGACCTGCACGGGCAGAGCGACGTCGATCTGGTTGGCAACCCCTGCACTTGAAACTTCAGGTCCAACCTCGTTTTGTTCGTGATTGTCATCGACGGGGAGAGGAGGCGCCACCGTCTCTTCCAGGGCTACCTCTACCGGGGGATCCACTGGCGTTGGGACCGGGCTCCTATCAAGTGCGATTTCAGCCTCGGCCTCACGGACCAGCGCCTTCAGGTCAATGTCACCCCATATTGAGGTTGGTTTGAGGGACGATCGACGATTTGACGACCTGACCTCGACGGTGAACTGGCGTGTTGGTCTTCTCAACGCAGGATGCTCCGTTTCAGCAATCGATTGGTGCGGATGCCGCATTCCCTCCAGCTCGATGAACGCCAAAGCCCATCACCGCGATTATGGATCGCTGACATGAAAGTCGCGGCGACGATGAAGTTTATTCACGACACTTGGAAAGAGTGCCTTACCGCATCCTGTCTGGCGCTTCAATCCCGAGCGACGGCTGTCCGCTGGAAGTGAAGTCCCGCACCTCAATCGTGATGTAGGTTATCGGATAAGTTCAGGCGCCGACGACGGCAAGGCAGGTCACCGCCAATGTCGACCAAATTCAGTATCGTCGCTGGGATCACCGCGAGGGCTGGTATCACGGCCACTGCGGTTATCGCGACCATCGCCGGGGCTACCGCCGTCATTCCGATGGCTGGTGGTACCCGCTCGCGGCTTTTGGCGCCGGGGCTCTGATCAGTGGCGCCGTCAATAATGCCAACCGCCCCGCGCGGGTCAGTTCTCGTCACTACGAATGGTGCGCGTCGCGCTATAAGACTTATCGAGCCAGCGACAACACGTATGTCCCTCGCGCGGGCGTCCGCGCGGTTTGCCAATCCCCATACTCGTGACTCAACGGGGCAACCCGGCGCCGGAGTGGCGCTGGGTCGCCCCACCTCGCAATAAGGCAAGTTGTGCCTTGGCGGGATCGGCGAGTTTATTCCCGAGTAGACTTCGATTCGCTCACGGCGGACGTAATTTCCGCGCGATCGTCGTAAACCGAGGCTGATATGTCGTCACAAGTGTTGTTGAGCGTCCTCGTCGAGAGAGATCGACTTTAGCGCACTGAGCAGCGGTGAGATTTCTCCTGATGCAAGCGCAAGCACGGCGTCGATGATTTCTCCTTGTTGTTGGGCGGCAAGAACGTCTCGCGTTAGGACACGAATTTTCCTTTCGACATCTGGCCAAAGCATGGGACAGCGCGGATCGCCAAAAGGAGTTCCAAGTGCGGATGTCACGCGAGTTGTGCTGGTCACGACACTGACGATTGCCAATGTCTCAGACGGGAAGAGAGCGTCGATATCGTCACGTACGAATATTTTCACTCTCTTCGCGACAGCTTCGATGTCGGGGCGACCGAGACAATCAGTACGCGGAGGGAGCAGCGCCTTGGGCCCATCGACGATTGCCACCGCAAGGCAATAGGGAAGGCTGTACTGCACCTCGATCAGATTGTCAGGATTGGTTCGATTGCCAAGTTTTGTTGCCCAGGCGAAGGTCGCGACTTCAATAGAGCGAACGTCATCAACGAGGATATTGTTCTGCTCGATCAGGTCGCAAAGCCTGTCGAGTGCTGGATGAATGTAGCGACAACAGGCATACGGTTTCAAATACAGGCCGTTCACTTCCCATCGACTTCCCAGATCGAACAGGATCCTCTCACCGTCGTAGAAGCTCGGATGATCGAGGAAATCCTCAGGGCCAGTATGCCCGTTAGAGGCCAGTTCCAGCGCCATCAATCCCGTGACACTGCTCCATGCTATGCCTTCCTTTACATCGTTTCCAGTAAGCGACGAGTAGCCGGAGCTACCATTGGCCTGCTGATTGGGTGCGAGCACGCCCGCGATCGACAGAGCCCGCGCAATCACTTCTGGCCGATGTCCCAAGAATGCAGCCGCCGTTGCAGCGGACGCGAGACTCGCCCATCGGCCTGATTGTCGCGTGGTAATCCCGATGGGGTTTTGTGCCGCCGCAATTCTTACGCCGACGTCGTAGCCTGCGACGATCGCAGCCAAGAACCGATCGGCTGGGCGATCATGCAACTGTGCAAGCGCGAGAGCTGTCGCGACGACCGCCGCGCCCGGATGACCGCGCGCGGCTCGGTGGCCATCATCGACATCAAGCGCACAACACGCGGCGACATTACAGTGTACGGCTCCCGACACGCTCGAGCCCGTGCCGCAAAACCAGATTGGCGCGTCGCCCAATCCAAAGATTGGTAAAACGGAACGGCGCGCGGCACGGGGCCCGGCGCAGATCGCGCCGGCCGCTCCTGCCCCCACGGCGTCGAGCACGAGACGAAGTACGGTGTCGCTTGTGCCTGACGGTGGTCCTCGCCGGGCGACGTCCGCTATGTGTTTGCCAAGCAATTGGGATATGAACATCGCTGGCTACCTTCGATCCGATGCTGTGAGCCGGCGATATTTCTCGTAGGTAGCCTGTGCCGCGTAGAGATCCAGCATTGGTAGTCCGACACATGTGACACAAATAGGTCCCTCGTGCCGAGCGGCTGTCGCTCCTGTTGTCGTCAGGTCTTGAAGCCCCAGGAGCGGCCCCACTTCCGCCAGTGAGAGACCACGCCGGGAAAAATGCAGTGCAATGCTTTGCGAGTTCCGATGCGATACAGTACGAAGGTCGTCGCAGACGACCAAGCCCGTCCGCAACACCCGCCGCAGGTAGCTCTCGGGAACCTCGTCCCCGCCAAGATGCAGGCTGACGGCGTCACGGGCCAACTCGTCCCTATCAAAAATCGGGGCACGAGCGTTTGTCGCGGTGATAATGAAATCACTTTCAGCCAGTGATTTTTTCTCGGCTGGCTGAAGGCTCAGGCTATTTGGAAAATCGATCGCATCGATAAACTGCGATGCCCGGTCAATCGATCGGCCCTGAATTGAGAATTTGCCGATGCGGTCGGCATATCGGAAGCTGAGACATTCCACCACGGCGCGGGCCGTGGGGCCTGTTCCGAAAAGCAGAACCGACAACGGTTTGTCTCGGCGGCAAAAAGCATCCAGCACCATGGTGGCATAGGTGCCCGTGCGGCGAGCAGAGATACCGGTTCCATCCATCACCGTAAGCACCCGTAACGTCTTCTTTTCCAAGAGAACGATCGTCGAGGTGGAGCGCGGTAGGCCCAGCTGCCGGTTGAAAGCATTGGCGCCAATAATTTTCACTCCTCCATAGCGCTCGTTGACACTGTAGAGGCATGAAAGCTTCCAACCCAGTCTTTCATCCGCGAACTCCTCCTTGCGGTGTGCAACGGCGCCATCGCGCCAGAAGTCTTCCTCCGGGAGGGACAAAACCGCCTTTGATCCGAACGCTTTGCCGGAGCGAATATCCGCCCAAGCATTGTCCATCGCCGCGAGCATCTCACCGGTCTCCAACTCGGCGCCAGCATCACGCAGTGCGGCCGCGGAGAGGAATTGTGAGTGCGTGTTTGGAGCATGGGTTTCTTGCATCTCCAGTACCTCCTTGGTTGTACAAGAAGGTTAGGAGGAGCCGGGATAAGGGAGGAGTAAATCTTGATGAAGTTTTCCGGCGAACGGAAAGTATTGTCAGCTGGAGTGCCGAACCTGCATCCGCGGCGTGTTCATGTCGACCCGATGGCTTGCCATGGGAATTAGCTCCTTCACATCTTCAAGTCGCTTTCGGTCAAGCTTGACATGAAGGACGCATGGCTTTTGGCCCGCATTTGCAATGACCTCGCCCCAAGGGTCAACAACCAGCGATGTGCCAAATGTTTCTCGAGGTTCGCCATTCAAGGCGGGGTAACTGCCACATTGACCGCATGCGACAAAGAAGGCCTGATACTCGATCGCCCTCGCGCGGCACAAGACCTCCCAATGGGCTTCCCCCGTCTGTCGTGTGAACGCGGCGGGGAGAATGAAGATGTCGACGGCCTCTTGCGCTAGCCGGTCGAAGAGGCGTGAGAAGCGCAAATCGTAGCAGATCGCGCACCCGATCTTCCACCCCTTCAGCTCATAGACAAGGAGATCATCTCCCGCCGTGACGACCGTGGATTCGGCATACCGCGCTCCATTTGGTGTGGTGATATCGAAGAGATGGATCTTGCGATACGCTCCGACACGGCTTCCTTTAGCATCGAAAATGACAGTCGTGTTAAATACCTTGCCGCTTTGCGAGCATCGCTCCATGAGGCTGCCAGCATGAACAAAGACGCGGTGTCGTCGCGCGAAATCTCGGACGCATTCGTACGCCTGACCTCCCGGCACGAAATCGGCCGCGGCGCGCTTATCGTCGGAAGATCCTCCCATCCAATCAAAATGCTCGGGAAGAACGATGAGATCGGGACTGCCGGCGACCGCTTCAGTCATCATGCGTTCGACCTCAGCCAGGTTGCGGCGAAGATCAGGCTGAGAGCTCATCTGAATCAATGCGATTTTCACGTGCAGGTTCCTTGAAATCAAATATTGAATGACCAGCGGCCAGATGGTCGCGGATCAGCGTGGAGCGTTTCTGGCGAGCGAGTGCGTTCTCGGCAATCGATCGCATGGCCTGACGCTCAGTTGCGAAGACACCGCAGCAGTCGGCGAGGATGGCGTAACCTGGTAGGATCGCGCTTCGGCCACAAGCTATCGGGACGTTGAGCGATCCGCCGATGTTGAACCGCCGGTTGGTGGTTTTGGAAGACGTGCCTCTGCACCATACCGGCAGACCAGTAGCAATGATCTCCTGCGGGTCGGTGCACGGCCCATCTATTATGATTCCCGCCGCTCCCTTGGCCTTGACTGCAGTGGCCACACCTCCACCAACGCATGCGATATCGTCGCCGTCGACGCGGGAAATAACCAATACATCGCCTGGCAAAAGTTGGTCGACGGCGCGATAGATGATGGCACCGTCGCGGCCAGGCGCCGCGACGGTCACCGCCACCCCGGCGACACGAGCCGAGAATAGCGGAACGATACCGGCTCCAACGAACCCGAGATGTTCGGTGTGGCCGATCGTGGCCGTCTCGACCAGAGACAAGAGCTCAACTAACTCTGATGACAGGGGTGGATGGCGCTCAAAGAGCCGATAAAGTCCAGCCATGGCCGAGAACCTCTCTTGTCCGGCTTAGATCGGGCGTTCGCCGGATGTCGTCGTGCGGTGCATGACGCGGACGAAAGAAGGATCGAATGAATCGCGTCGGTGCATGGTGCAGCGGTTGTCCCACATCATGATGTCTCCTTCGTCCCAGCTCTGAACGAAAACGTGGCTACCGTTCGTTGTGTGATCCCACAGCTCCGCGAGTATGGCATTGCTTTCATGAATGCTCATACCGACAATCCATGCGCCATCCGATGTGCCACCAAGGTAAAGGGCTTTTCGTCCCGTTTCGCCGTGTGTTCGTACCAGAGGGTGGACAATACCGCTCCATTCTCGAAAGTCCCGGCTGCTTGGCTCCTCTTTCCCGAGTCTGATCTTCCCGGTCTTGTCATAAACGTTCTGGAAGAAGATCTGCCGGCCATCGATGGCTGCCTTTAGCGCGGCCGGTAGCGTCTCATATGCAATGTAGGTGGAAAGGAAGTAGGTATCTCCGCCCGAAGGCGGAATTTTTATGGCGCGCAAGATGGCGCCTGCTGGCGGCTTCTCATAGAACCAGGTATCCGTGTGCCAGGTCGCTTCGCTGTTGCCCATCGCGCCGCTTGGTTTTCCGTCCTTCATTGCGTTGCTGATCACCAGAATTTCTGGGTGGGACGGGTGACCACCCTCCTGCAGCTGCTTTGGATGAATAACAAATTCACCGAAGTGTCGCGAGAACCTCACCTGCTGGTCGTCTGTAATGCGTGTATGCTTGAAACGAATGACCCCATACTGGAGCCAGTATTTGCGGATCTCGTTGATATCGCGCTCATCATAGCGAGCGAAGTCGAAACCCACGATGTCCGCGCAGACATTGCTGTCATGCTGGACCGCGGTTATCTTTTCTCTTGTCAACATTCTCGTATCTCCTGCGGATGAGCCTCCTTTTGAGGCTGTCCTGATCTTATTTGGGAGCTTGACGCGTGCTCCAATAAAGAAGCAGTTGCATTGATAAGCGATGGTTATCGACCGATTGCTACTCCTTCAGGAGCGTGACAGCCGAGGGATCGATCCCAAGCCTTATCGGCTCGCCCGTCGCCGGCAGAAAGCCTGCTTCCGCCGATCGGACCGCCGCGCAAAGAGAAAGGCCCGAGCCGATCTGAATTGACAACTCCAGGGACGCCCCGAGATTCGTCACGCGATCAAGTCGACCTTCCAGAACGTTGAGGTGTTCTTGGGCCACGAATGGCGTGTCCCCCAACACGAGCACATCCTCAAGGCGGATGACGCCATAGTGCGGTGTTGCATGAGAGGGCGCGACAGCCACCCTCAGTGTAATCTGGCTGCCGGTGACCGCCACCTCGCAACCTCCCGGTCGCTTCACCATCCGTTCAACACCGATGATGTTCGATCGGCCGATAAAGTCCGCCACGAAGGTTGAAACTGGATGTCGATAGAGTGCATCCGGCTTCCCCTGCTGGGCGATGACCCCGTTCGACATGACCACGATGCGGTCTGACATCGCCATCGCTTCTTCCTGATCATGGGTGACATATACAAAGGTCATGTTGAGCTCACGTTGTATGTCCTTCAGCTCGCCACGCATGGATTCCCGCAGTTTCAGGTCGAGGTTTGACAGTGGTTCGTCCAGGAGAAGAACGGATGGCCTGGGTGCCAAGGCGCGGGCGAGGGCGACACGCTGCTGTTGTCCACCGGAAAGTTCCTTCGGGTAACGATCAGCCAGTTTTTCGAGATGTACGCCACGCAGGCTCTTTTCCACGATTGAAGCGATCTCGATCTTGGGGGTTCGCTTCATCTTGAGGCCGAATGCGACATTCTCAGCCACGGTCATATGAGGAAAGAGCGCGTAGTTCTGGAAGACAAGCCCGATATTTCGCGCCTCTGGTGGCACATTTACCTGACTTCGACCTCGTATTTTGATGTCTCCGCGGCTTGGCCGGTTGAAGCCGGCAATCATGTTGAGCGTCGTGGTCTTGCCACAACCGGACGGTCCGAGAACGCTCACGAACTCGCCTTTCGGGATCTGCAGGTCGATGTCCTTGACGACCGAAATCGCGCCAAACGCCTTGCTTACGCAAACCAGTTCGATATCAAGTTCGCTCATTTGCTACCTCCATGAAGCTGGGCGGAGAAGCCGCCAAATTTTTCGAATGCGAGGATGACGACGAGGATGAATATCATCGACGCCACATTGACCGCCGCCAGGACCGGATCGAGGCTGTATTCGAGATAATTGATCACGGTTATGGGGAGCGTCGTGTCTCCGGGACGTACGAGAAACACGGACAATGGAATGTTGTTGAAGGAAATAACGAACGCGAACGTCATGCCGGACAGAACACCCGGCTTAATCGCCGGAAGCAGAATATGCCAGACCCGCTGCCAGCGACTAGCACCTAGGACTTGACCCGCCCGATCAAGGTTGCCGTCGAAATTCGCGATCGCGGTGGCGGCCATTCTAATCACGAAAGGAAGCGCGAGCACGCAATGGGCTGCGATCAAGGAGGGCGTTCCAAGCAGGGGCTGCAGGCCAAGGATGGAGAGAAACAGAACGATCGCGACCCCTTTGACAATTTGTGGAACTGAAAGCGGGGACAAAAGCGCGGCCATGACCGCGCTGCCGCCTGGGATACGTTCGAAAGCCACGATGTAAGCGGCGAGCGTACCAATGATGCCGCTTATCAGCGACACCGCTATCGCGATTTTCACGCTGAGCGCGAACGGCGCCAGCCATCGCTGCGAGACGAGGTCCTGATACCAGCGAAGCGTCCACGCCGATGGACTGAAGGTGACGTCGGCCGTTGGGCTTAGCGATGCGGCCACGACCACCAGCAGCGGAAGCGTGATAAATGTCAGAACAATCACGAGGGCAGACCAAAAGAGAATGGAAATCAGCCGGTTCATTTCAACCTCCGTGTCTTTCACCGCGCTTGTCGCGCAGACGTGTCTCGACGTTCAAGCCAGCGTAGGAGACAACGAGCATGAGAACGAGCAGTGCGTTCGCCATGACCGCGGCGAATGACCAATCCACGTAAAAGAGCACTTGTTCGGATATCATGGTCGCGAGGACCTTGAAGCCTGCTCCTCCGAGAAGCGCGGGGGTCGCATAGGCGCTCGCCGCCATCGTGAACGACAACAGGAGCGCGCTGACAATTCCGGGCACTGACAATGGCACGAGGATCATTGTGATGACCGAGAGCCGGTTTGCGCCGAGCATCTGAGCTGCTCGTTCGAGATTTTGATCTATGCCTTGAATGCTTGTCGTGAGCGACAGAATCGCAAAAGGAAGGACCACATGCGTGAGGCCCACCACCACCGCGAAAAGGTTCTTCGATAAGCGCAACGGCTGATCAATAAGACCCCAGTGCAGAAGGATGTCATTGATGAAGCCGCGATCTTCCAGAATAATGAGCCATCCATAGGTTCGCAGCACGACCCCTGCGAGTTCCGGAGCAAGCGCGAGCGCTAGAACAACGATGCGAAATCTGCTTTTCGTACGTGCGAGATAATAGGCTAGTGGAAATGCCAGCGCGGTCGCGGCCACCGCCACGAGACATGACATTATCGCGGTTCGCCAAAAGCCCTTCAGCGTCAAGCCGTCATTTAGGAACCGTTCATAAGCTTGGAGGCCCAGGGCGCCCGAGGACGGATCGTGGAAGCTTGTCCCGATCATCATCCCCATGGGCATTGCAAAGAAGAATACGAGCATGAGGCCGGCGGGCGACAGCCCGAAAGCCGGTAAGAAACTGTGGCGCGAGCCGCGTCGCCGGTCGGGGAGATCAAGTGCGAGTATGGTCATGTTCCTTCCTCACTCCTGATGCGCGACAACGTCGCGCTCCCATTGCTCTCCCCACTCTCGCAGGCGTGCGGCAATAACGGAGAGATCCGGCAAGAGCAGACTTTCAAGGTCCGCTTCCGTCGTGATCTGTCGGGCTCTCACTTCATCTGGAACGTCGATATCTGTCCGTGCGCTGCCAACCTTGTAAGCACGCACCCACGCTTCCTGACTGGTCTTGTCCAGAAAGAAATCGATGAACTTCCTCGCAGATGCCTTGTGTTCCGCCGAGATCGGAATGTTGAGCGTCGCGATCAGTGGAATGGTCCCTTCAAGCGGTCGAACGTAGTCGACCGGGAAGCCACTCTCCACCAACAGTTGGGCGCGACCGTTCCAGAACGGCATGGCCCAGACCGTTCCGTCCTTGATATAGCTTTCCAAGATTGCCGAGCTCTGCTCAAATCCGATAGACTGCCTTGCAACCTCGGACATCGCCTTGAAGCCTGGGTTAAGATTCCCCGTTAAATCGCCGCCGTTCATGGTCGCGAAAATCTCGACCAGATACAGCGCCATGATATTCTGGAATGTCGGCAGCACGATCCTGCCTTTTAGTTCTGGCGATGCAAGCGCGGACCACGACCGGGGCGGTGACGCCATCTTATCGGTCCGGTACAGGAGCGACATGTACTGAAGCTCGTGGACAGCGCCGCAAGGGCCCGCCGAGCCGGCGAGTTTGGGTGCCACGTGGCGAAGGTTAGGGATGGCTACAGGATCAAGTCGTTCCAGCACGCCATCGTGACAGCCTTGCAACGATTGAGAGGCGGTCATCACAACGACATCAAAACCCGGGCGGCCCCTGGTTGCCTTGATCTTGGCATAGTCCTGCGACGCCGCGCCGACAGCGTCGTAGACGACATCTATGCCCGTTTGCCGCTCGAATGGTTCAATTATCTCGCGCCGGATGATGTCTTCGTATGGGCCCCCATAGCTGTTGACGACAAGGGTCTCGGCGTGAAGTGCCGGAGCCAGGCAGAGGCTCGATACCGCGACCAACATGGCGGCATGAATCTTTCTCATGGTTGTTCTCGCTGTTGACGTTGTTCCCGGAGGAAAGGTCGTCATCTGCGTGGCGCCGGTCCAATAGCGTATTACGACGATTCATTCGCTGGCCCTATAAGTGCAGGCCAAGTCAACGAGCGCCGCCTTTAGTGGAGGCGGATCTTCGCGGACACGGCAAGGGGCAATCATGTTGTTACTTGTCTTGAGGGCGTCCGCGAATAGTAGCGCGGCGCGCCGCTGCTCGTGACGCCAAGAACATGTTTCGCCAAACGTGTTTAAGCTGGGCGCGCACCTGATCCGCGCCGAGCCAATGTCACCAGCGCGCATCACGCTCCACCTCTACTCGCAGATCTGCGACTTGCCGCGCCGTACTCCCTTGCGCCTTATATCGGCGGGCTAGTTTCTGATGGCCCTTTTCAACAGCTGCCGGCGCGAAGTCCGGAGCACCAAGAATTGAAAGGAACGAAGAATGGCAACGATTGGGACTTTTGCCGCTACCGAGAGCGGCTACACCGGCTCTATTCGTACGCTGGCAATGAACATCAAGGCACGCATTGACCGAGTTGAAAGCCCCTCCGAGAAAGGACCTCAGTACAGGATTTACTCAGGCGCCGTTGAGTTTGGAGCCGCATGGAAAAAGACCTCCGACCAAGGCCGTGACTACCTGTCGATCAAGCTCGACGATCCTAGTTTCGCCGCTCCAATCTACGCAACGCTCGCCGACGTAGAGGGAGAGGACGATCTCAAGCTTATCTGGTCCCGTCCAAACCGAGATTGAGATAGCATAACGGCCAGCTTCCCCGGGGCGTTGCGATCTGCGCTTCGGGGTCGACGAATTTCAAGGAGACGCCGTGTGGGAGACATCGGAAGGAGCCAATGTGCGATACCCGCGAAGATGCTTGTGTTTGAGCAGATCGAGAGAAAGCCGCACGGCATCCTGTTCGTGTTCAAACTGATGGTTCATGGCCTGTCCTCCACGCAGCTAACTTGACGGGGCACTTGAAACGTTCTCGATTTGATGGATTTTCCCGCCCACCTTCGTGCTCTTCGTTCGCCAAGACCGTCGCGGGGTGGACGACAATGTTGACACTCTGCTTTGTACGGTACAAACAAGGCTGTTAATTATCTAGGAGACGTTCATGGCCGACGAAATTTCCGAAAATCCGACAAGCGCAGAGCCGGCGGTGTCGCAGGAACAACCTAAGAAAACGCGTGCGCGCCGTCGAAGCAAGGAAGAGATGGCCGCCGCACTCGCCGAGAAGAATTCCAAACGTGCATCGAAAACCAAGTCGGTGTCCCTGGGGTCCTCCGTGAGCGTCGTGGCGAAACCGACACAAAAGGTTGCAACCAAGGCAGCTTCGCTCAAGGTCACGAAAGGCAAGAAAAACCTCGAACCTTCCACTCCTGTCGGAGCCGCCGGTCTCGCTGATCTGATTGCGCTCGAATCTGAAAATCAGAGGCTTCGCAAGTCGTTGGCGCAGAAGCTCCGTGCCGAAAACGCAGACCTTCGTAAGAAGCTCGGCCTGGATTAGAACTAGGCTTCCTTTACTGGGCGGCTCGGTCCTTGATCCGGCGCCGACTGTTGAACGTGACCGGGCCAGCGTCATCCGCTTGCGACGAAAGCTCCATACCGGCCAATCATTGAGCCGACCGAAGCGTTCTAACTGGAGATAGCCAAGCGCCACTTATCGGGAGGCGGTTGGCCATGCCTTCACCGAGGTTTGTTCCGAGGATTAGGACGTGGACTCGCAAACTGAATTGATCCAAATTCGTGTCGCAACGAGTTTCAGTGCAGCAAGGTAATTGTCAGGGCGACGGTCGTAGCGCGTGGCCAGGCCCCGCATGTGTTTGATACGATTGAAGAACCTCTCCACTTGGTTTCGCTGCCTATAGACCCAGCGACTGAAGCTGAAGCTCTGCTTCCGATTTATCTTTGTTGGGATGTTAGCCCAAGCCTTGCGGCCTTTCACAAACGCTCGGATCGCATCCGTGTCATACGCTTTATCTGCAAGTAGCGTCGTGCCTGGTTCGATGTCAGATATCAGCCTCTCAGCGACCGGAGCATCCGCTGCCTGGCCTGCTGTCAGCTCCATTCGTAACGGTCGGCCATCCGCATCGACCATGGCATGGATTTTGGTCGTCAGGCCGCCGCGCGAACGTCCCATGCAAGGATCGGTAGAGCCCCCTTTTTTGCGTTGGCACCATGCTGGTGAACGCGCACACACGACGAGTCGATCATAACTATATCGCCGTCGTAACGCCTTGATACCGCTTCAAGAAGTCGGTCCCAAACGCCGGCTTTACGCCAGCGCGAGAACCGATTGTAAAGTGTAGTACGAGGGCCGTAGCGCTCAGGGATATCCCGCCAAGAGCAGCCAGTTCTGAAACGCCACAAAATGCCATTGATCACCCGGCGGTCATCAACACGTTCGACACCACGGCTCTTATTCGGCAAAAGTGGTGCGATAATCGCCCACTCTTCATCGCTAAGTTCATGACGGCGCATATCAATCTCCTTCCAAGGACATTGAATCATCATCCTGACTAAAGCGAAACCCTTTAATGGGGACGCGACCTAGCTTGTTATCGAATGGGTGTAGTCACGCGCGATATCGACCTTGCAAGCCGTCGGTCGCGCAACGTCCGGGCGGCACTGCTCCTTGCACTCTCGCGACGGGCTCCCGTGCCAATGGCGATTGGCGTGCGAGTAGACGGCACACGTGAATCAGCTTAGGTCTTGGGGGTGATTGGGACGTTCGCTTCTAGGGGAATTCGGGAGGTGACATGTTTGGTTTCTTTAAGCGGAAGAAGCACGCTTCGTTTTCACCTGAGGTTCAACTTCTTTGGGCCGAAATCGAGAAATTTCGTGTCCGGTATCGAGGAAATGGGAGGCCCAATGAGAGGGCTTTCGATGATGCCGCCGAGGAAATTTTTGCAACACTGATTGCTCAAGACAGTCTAGCAGCGGTTTTAGTCATCAAGCGGGGATGGTCCGTGGCGGATGCCGCGCATATGATGATCGCAGAACATGTGTCTGCCGAGATCCTGTCTGGGAAACTGCACAATTCCCGAGGCATACTTGGCGAGAAAGGCAACGCATATCTGAAGCTCTTCAAAGTATGTACGGAAAGAATGATCGGCACGGGTCGTATACCCGCCCAGGAAGGCTATGCCGGGATGCGCGAGTTCGAGCAGGAGATTGCGACCATCGGCTAGTCTCTCTCGGCCGTCGATACTATTCGACATTTCCAAAGAAATCGCGTTGCACTTCAAATGGCTTAATCTGACAAGCGAGCAGATGAGCGGACTCTTACGCGTGGCGGGTGACAGTCTCTCGTTGCAAAGTAGCTTGAAAGTGCTTCCCACGTTAAAATCAAGAATATGCGTGCTATCTTGGGAGCGCCATGATCCGCCATCAAACCTCGCAAAGTAGAACGAGTAGCAAGCCGCCGGTCAAACTTAAGATCGGCTTTTTGCTGGCTAGAAACTTTACGTTGAATGCCTTTTCCCTTTTCGTTGACACTTTACGTCTCGGAAGTGACCAAGGAGACAATTCCGGGCGGATTGCATGTGATTGGTCCGTGATGAGTTCGACGAGCCATTTCATTGCCTCAAGCTCTGGCGTTCAGGTCGTTCCAACGTCGCTTTTGAAGCCAGCTAATGATTTCACCTATCTGGTGGTCGTGGGAGGCCGTCTCAACGAAGAAGAGGTGTTGGATCCTGAAACCCTTCGATATCTAAAAAAGGCATCCGAAGACAACGTGCCTATTATTGGCCTGTGCACCGGTAGCTTTGTTCTGGCTTCGGCGGGTTTGTTGAAGGGCAAGCGGGCATGTGTCAGCTGGCTGCATCACAAGGAATTTCGCGACAGGTTCCCTGAAATCTCGGTCTCATCACACGAACTGTTCGTGGAGGACGGAGACATAATTACCTGCGCGGGGGGAAGCAGCGCGGCAGATCTCGCCGCGTTCCTGTTGAACAGGCATATTGGTGAATATGCGGAAAGAAATGCATTGGAGATACTTCAGATCAGCAGACGTCGAGATGCCAGGGAGATGCAAACTCGCAACCCGCTTGGACAGGCCGCCGATGACAAGCGGGTCGAACTGGCGCTCTTGATCATGGAGCAGCATGTGGAGGATCTGCTTGAGATCGAGGACATTGCCACGCATGTCGGTTTGTCCCGACGGCAGCTTGAACGCACATTCAGAGCAAGATTGGGGGTTTCTCCCTCCGCGGCTTATCTAACGATGCGCCTCGATAGTGCCAATCGGCTCGTTCGTACCACCGCCGTGAGCTTAGCGGAAATTGCCCTGATGACAGGTTTCGAGAATTCCTCGCACTTCATCCGCAGATTTCGAGAACGTTTCGGCGATCCTCCAGCGACGGTCAGAAAGATGCTCAAACTCGAAGTTCAAGCTATCCAGCAGCCGCTGACCACGTTGGCCAATTTGGAAGGTGATAATTCATAGCCATACCGCGATCGCATCTAGCGAGTCAGCCCGATCGGCATCATATCGGGTGGCCGATAGGTCAAGGTAAGTGCGCGCCTGCTTTCGAAATGCCGAAGCCCATCTGCAACACGGCACTATCGGGATGGCCGTTGCGTTCCGCGACCGATACTACGTCGTCGGCAATGTCAGACAAATCACATCAATCCACGTCTGATGGCCAAAGCCACCAGCTGCGTGTTATTGCAAAGGTCGTATCGGGCTCTCAACTCCTCCAATGTCTTTCGGACGGTGTTGTATTTTAGGTTTTCGACGTCGGCTACGTCTTGCACTGTTTTGCCGAGTTCAAGCCAACGTGCGAAAATCACCTCCTTCGGAGTGAGATGAAAGGGCTCCTCGACCGATGGTGTCACTTGCAGCGCCTGAATGCGAGCATGGACCTGCGCGACAGTGGAAGCCGCCATCACTGCATCGATCTCTCCATCGATGGCCGGCCGCGGCTTACTAGAAGCCAAGGTCAGCATGGCTGTCCCGCGGTTTGGCAGAGCAACTGGAACGGTAATTCCCGATCGGATGTTAAAGTCCGCGGCATTGGCGAAGAACTCCTTCTGCCGCTTGGACATCGATGCCGTATCTGTTTCTGCTGACCATGAGAAAGCGCGTCGAAGCTTCTTTGCCCGCTGAATAACGGGGTCAAGTAGCTTAAAATTGTTATGGAAATAGTGGTGTTGCCAATCGGGATGGTAATTGGATATCGCGAGGGTATGACCGAAACGAAGATCGATATAGGCATATCCGGAGAATTGGAAGCGTTCTGCTAGATCGGAAAGCGCGGATTTTAGCGTGTTCTGATCGCGTGCTATGGCGGTAATATCGAGTAAGGTGTCAAGCCAATGAGCCAAGGTAATATCCCCGTGTTGACCGCCTGCATCGCGCGAGAATAAATTGAAACATATATCCACATTTCTAGCAAGGCGAGCATTTCTGAGAGGAGGTCGAGCACCGAATTTCGGCGTCATCACTGCAAGTCTTGCGAACCGAAGCCTCCCGCTTCATCAAAGTCTCGCTGAAATGAACGTTTGCAGCGACTTAGCGAAAGGAAACTTAATACGGCGCAGCGCCTGGTTGGCGTTTGCGCTTTCGCCGGAGTCCCTGCAATAAAGTTTAGGAAACTAGCTCAGGAGGGCCTTAACGATGACAGACATCCAGCTGGAGGCGCTCATAGCGCTCATGGAAAAGCGGGCGGAAGACGCCGCCAACTCTCCAGATGACGCGCGCCGTCATCTGATGGACGCCGGCATTGTGTCTGCCGATGGCAAGCTCGCTCCGGAGTACGCGCGCGACGACGACGCTGAGGAAGCGGCCGCCGCTTGAGTTTCAATTATCCAGCATACGCTGGGCTACCACGGCTGCGACAAGGCTGTCGGTATTGCTGCGCTAACTGGCGCATCACCCGTTCTCCCGAGTGAAAAGGCTTATGACTGGCTCGGATTCGGCATCTATTTTCGGGAAAACGATCCTGAGCGGGCGCTTGAATGGGCGACGCAAAAAGCTGAATCTGGCGCCTACGAAGAGCCTTTCGTGATCGGGGCAATTATCGATCTTGGCAATTGCCTCGACCTCATTACTCGCAAGTACGTCCCTCTCATCCAGACCAGCTATCGTATGCTGAGGAGCCAGATCGAGGCGACTGGCGGAAAAATGCCTGTGAATCCCGATGCCAGAGGCGACAGGAATTCCGACAAACTGGTGCGGAAGCTGGATTGCGCCGTTATCAACTATGTCCACGAGATCGCCAAGGAAGCCACCCTTCCGGCATTTGACACGGTTCGAGGGCTATTCCCCGAAGGTAATGAAATCTACTATAGCGCTCGCTTTCACGAGCGTACCCATACGCAGATCGCTGTTCGCAATGATGCCTGCATCAAGAGGTTCTTCCTTCCGCCGGGAGAAGCGTCAGCACTGACTTTCCCGGCGTCGCCTTAACGGTCATCCATTGGAAACGCTCGCTATCTCTGACCGCCAATCCTCGACAGATCGATCCTGATACTTGCCCCATCGATATCGCTTGTGTTTGGCGGTTCGGACTCACTTACTGCCGGCGCGGGCTCGGCAGGCTCTTCCTCCACGCCCTTCGCCTTGCTGTCCACCTCGGGAACTGCGCCCCCCGGATCCTCGCCTTGAAACACGCCTTGGCCCTCGAACTGACCTGTGTTCCAGGCGTAGACCGCATCGTCGAAAATTTGCGGAAAGACCTCTGCGCTCGTGGGGTTGCCATACCATTTTCTTACGATCCGAAGGATCTTGGCGAACATCGCAGATCCCTTTCGGAGATTCTCACAAGGCTCGACCAGATCGGACGCGATCTCGGAGCTATCTTTCACGCCCACACCGGCCGGAAGCTGCGTCACGCCGACACGGACCACCGCCTGGCCGACATACTGCCGGACTATACCCATCGCCTCGTCGGGGGTTTTGGGCTTGGGAATAAGGATGAGGCGGCCACCCGATTTGACGGTGACGGCGAGTGGGTCGCCGGAGCCGACCGCAGACACGAACTGCTCAACGATAGCTGGCTTGAGCGTTGGATCGGCGCACTCCTTGATAAAGGCCGGGTCCATGATTTGGGCTCCAGGATCAGATGTTGAAGGACATGACGAGAGGTTTATCGAACAGCCGTGCCCAGGCTTCTGTGCTGGCGCGCTGAATGGCAGTGATGGAGGTTCCTTTCGTCCACCAGTCGTTTCCAACGGCTATGACGAGATCCGGGTCATGAAGCATGGACTGTAAGACGGGCCAAATAATCAACTGCTCATAGCAGATGAGCGGAGCGACGCGCTTGCCGCTGACGGACACGACGGGATTTGCAAAAAAGTGTGCCCTTGCTCCGCCGGGTCTTCCGATCACTGGCAACCAAGGTTGCCACATCGAGCCCGGCACGGGCATGCGTTCCCGATAAAGGATCTCGCTTTCGGTGGCCGACACGCGAACAAGCACGTTGTCATATCCTTCAGCATCGACGACGGCCGCGCCGGCGATAAGGTTCAGATCTGTGCCGGTAAGCTGCTGCTGCCAAAGGTTTTCGACCGACGGCGTCCAGAACCCGAGAGCGCTTTCAGGCAAGAGCATGGTGGCGACGTCCGGCCGACGCATTAAGCGCAACGTTGCAACCAGGTCACTATGCCGAGCAAGACTGGTATCGCGACCGAGACTATTTCCGAGCTGCAGGTCGACGCCTTGCCAGCTCCACCGTATGTCGGGAGCGGTCCAAGATGCGGCGGACCAGAGCCAGAAACCTACGAGGGTCACGGCTGCAGCCGGTCTATATCGCGTCGTCATGAACGCAAGACCGGCTGTGACTGCCGCAAGCCCAGCCCAACCCCATCCTGGAAAAAGAATGCCTGCCGAGGTGATCGGTTGAGCCCATCCGACAATCCCGAAGGGCGGTATGGCCATGAGCACCATCGCGATCGCATATCGCAAGGCTCTTTTGCAGCCGGATTGGCGTGACCACAGCGCCGCGTGCACGAAGACGAAGCCGATCGATGCGACAAGCCACAAGATCAACCCTGGCCAGATATCCGATTGATAGAAGGCAGCCACACCTTGCGGCAAGCCGCGCGAGGCTGCCAGAAAATAGGCTGCCGATAGGACGCCTGCAGCGCAGCGACTGCGTGCCATCGACCACAACGCCGGAAATGCTACAGCTGCGGGAAGCGCCAACAGATGTCCGCTCCAAGCTATACAACCGATCGCGGCAGACGCCAGAACGAGGGCAAGTTGTTGGAGCCAATCAGGGCGCATAGGTAAGCACCTCCTTTGCGAGCCCGAGGACACCGGAGGCTGGAACCGGGCCGAAATACCGCGAATCCCAGGACCCTGGGAATGGCGAATGCAGAAAGACGAAACCGGACGGAACCGTCCCGCCCTCATATGGATGCAACAGTCGCCCTTGGCCGTCACGAGACACAAGGTTCGAGTTGGCAATCGGCCGTCCATCGATCGTGACGGCGCCCGCGATCTCGATGCGCTGCCCGCCTAGTGCAGTCACCGTTTTGATCAAAGGGCCAAAGCCGCCCGGGCACAGGCCCGAGCGAAGGTAGCCTCGCTCGAATCCTTCCAAGATGGTGTCGGTCTCTGGGGGGCAGACGAATACCATGTCGCCGACCTGAACCGGGCGATCGAGGGGTGCGACACGCCAAAGGCCGAGCGGCTCGCTGGGCGTGGTATTGATCCGAAGGCCACCAATGACGCCGCCGATAGTTACTGCGAGCGTAAGGCTGCATGAAACCGCGAGGAGAGCGATGGCCGGGCGCCTTTGGCGTCCGGCTGCCGAGGCAGGGGTCAGGTGAGACATCATTTCAGCGACAACCCTTTCGTCTGGGTTTGGCGCATGGTTTCCGCCTGCTTGAGCGCCACCGCTGTGCGTTCATGCGCGGCCAGTTGCTGGACGGTACGGATCGTGTCCCAGGCGGAACGTAGTTCATTCTTCTGGGCCGGCTGCATTCCCGCCGACGCCGCCTCGAACGCCTTCCCGTCCGCCGTCGTTGCCGCGAGTGGCAGGAAGGTTCGTTCTCCGAAGCGCTCCGACACCGACTTGGCAAACCCCTCGAGTTCGGCCTTCACTTGTCTGTCCGCGAGGGCAAATTCAAGACCGGCGGGTATATCGTTTCGATCGATGGCGTCGCGCACGCGCTCGAGCACTTGCCTTGCGGACGCGGAGAGGGCAGGGATATCGAGCGAGAGCTTGGTGCGCACCGCGCGCTCCTCCTCCTCATAGCGGCTGGCAACGTCTGCCCGTTGCGCGATGAAGCCCCGCAGATCGCGGGCAAGGGCTGGCGCGTTGACGAGTGCTGTATCGCGCGCCTGCTTCTCGGTGCTGCCGGCAAACAGGCCGGTCTTGCCCTTCAGCACGCCAAAGCTTTCCGGCCGTTCGGCAATCCGCATAAGCGTCGTTGCCGCCAATGTCCCGTTCGTCAGCATGGCATCGACATTGACCGCCTTGAAAGCGGCCCGAGGATCCGCAAAGACGTAATGGAAGCGAGCAGATACCGCCGACCAGCTGTCCTTCAGGACGGGGTCGGCCGAGAGCCTGTCTTCGACCGCCTGAGCGATCGATCTGGGGAAGGTCGTCGTACCTGAGACCATGGGTTCTACCTCCTTGATTGCGGACGACGTCGATGCTCTCGACTTGGCTCCGCCAAGGCCAAGCTCCACTGTCGCGGCGGCAAGGCGTGCGCCAAGCTCGGCGAGCCTCGACGATTGACGGACGGTCCATTGCAGCCGGTCGTGCGCGATCGTGCGGGCGACATTCATGAGATGGAGGCCACGTGCCTCGGCAAATCGCAGCGCCGCGCGATAGTGCGAACCGTCCTGATAATCGAGCGTTGTTTCCTTCGATCCGGCCCGCGAGAGCCGTTCATGGAGGCTTGCCATCGCCAGCTCCTCGATCGGCACGACCTTCCAGGAATTCCGGTCGACCTCCTTGCCATTTGGAAGCGTGACGCGCTGGGATCCGACGTGCTTGAGGCCAATGCGATCACCGATCTCGGCTTTCGCTTCATTCATCGCCCGCGCGAGATCGACACCCCAGATGGTGCGCTCCTGGTCATCGGCATGGCCGAGCGTCACATAGTAGCTGTCCCGGTTGCCCGGCTTGTGATCGTAAGGCGCCATGCCATGACCGATCAGCACGCCGCCGCGCCGTTGCGCGAAGTCTTCCAGGCCGACATAGAGTTCGGCCGTCTCGCGGTGGCGGGTCATGGCGACATAGGAGAGATGTCGGTCCAGCGTGCTCGACGCCAGCACCTTGACGCGATCGACGGTGGCGCCCTGGCTCTTGTGGACGGTGGTGGCGTAGCCATGATCGACATTGGTGTAGAAACGCTGCTCCACCACGACCTGGCGCCGGTCTCCGCCAATGCCGATCTCAGCCACGATCTGTCCTGGCCGGGCCTCGACCACACGCGCCAACATGCCGTTCTTGACGCCCAGCGATCCTTCATTCTTCAGGAAGACAATCTGATCGCCTGCCGCGAAGTGCCTCGTGCCGTCTTGCGTCCTGAACGCATGACCGGCCTCGATCACGCCTCGCTCGACCAGCTTGCCGCGAGCCATCTCGTTCAACAGCCGCACATCGACGCGGCGATGGGCGAGGATCAGGGTCGCCTTGGCCGGATCGTGTTCGCGGTCCCAGTCAGCGATCAAGGAGGAGATCGCATCGTCCCTGGACCAACCGGTCCGCACCCTGTCGCGCCGCGCATAGGCGTCGAGCGCGGCCGAGACGTTTCCGCGCGCCAGATCGAGCGAGGCATCGCGCATCCATTGTTCGCGCTGACGGTAGATCGTGCCCAGTTCGGCATAGCCGATCCGATCGGCAATGGCGCGGAAGGCGGCCCCGGCTTCAATCGGCTGAAGCTGCTCGGGATCGCCGACCAGGACGAGCTTCGCACCTGATGTCGTCACCGCTTCGACGAAGCGCGCCATCTGTCGGGAGGAGACCATGCCGGCCTCGTCGAGGACGAAGATGGTCTTGTCATCAAGCCGGTCTCGCTGCTGATCCCATCGCAGCTCCCAAGCCGAAAGCGTACGGGAGGCAATGCCCGCTTCCTTCTCCAAACCTTCGGCCGCCTTACCCGCAAGCGCCCCGCCGACCACCCGATATCCGGCAGCCTCCCAGGCTTCGCGCGCCGCCTTCATCATCGTCGTCTTGCCGGCGCCGGCGCGGCCGATCACGGCGGCGATCCGCTCGGGACCAGTGACATGTTCGATTGCCGTCTTCTGCTCATCCGATAGGCGGTCATGCCGGGAAAAGACACCGTTAAGGACCGCTGGCTTGACGGCGTGAGAGGATCGCCGCGACAGCCAGATCGACTGATTGACCATCTGGGATTCAACGCGGATCAGCTCCCGTGTCGTGTACTTCGCCGCTGCCCTGACGCCGGTGACAAGATCCATATGCTCACGTTCAAGCCGGAGCGTCCGTGGGCTCCGCAGGATCCGCGCCATCAGGTTCTGGAAGACGGCCGCATCGTCGATATAGCGATAGAGGATCTTCGCGACATCGCGTTCCTCGAAGACGCTTTTCTCGCGGGTGATGAGGTCGAGCACGATCTCCGGATCGCGCTGGATCCGCCGGGCGTTCTCCGCGCGGCGTTCTTCCTGCAGTTCCAACCGCTCGAGCGCGACCTTCTCCTCCGCTCCCTCAGCTTTCCTCTCGATCGCCTTGGTCCCGACGCCGAGATGGATGGTCGGTGTCAGCTCGATCCCTTGCCTTTCGAAGGAGCGCCCATCGATGCGGATATCGAGACCGGCGAGCGCCAAATGCTGGTTCTGGAGCGCGAACCATCCATCGCGAAAGGCGTTGAAGTCGTCGGCGCCACCGGCCCAAAGCTCATAGACGATCTTGCCGGCATCGTTACGGAGAGGATCGCCCTCAGCTCCCAAGACCGCGACCTTCTTGGCGCCGAACCCGTCCTCGGTCAGCGGCCGCAAAGTGGTCATGAGATGGATGTGCGGATTGCCGGGAGCATCGTGAAACACCCAGTCGGCGACCATGCCCCTGGCGGTAATATGCCGTTCGACGAAGTCGCGGACGAGGGCGATGTTCTGATTGGCGTTGAGTTCCATCGGCAGGGCGATGGTCACATCCTTGGCAAGCTGCGCATCGCCGCGCTTCTCGAAGGCCTCGACCTTGTTCCAGAAGGTCTCCGAGGCACCTGAGACCGAACGATCGGCGATCATCTCCCGCAGCCATTGCGGCGCGTCATCGGGAACGACGAACTCCTCATGCAGCAGCCCTTGCTTGCGGGAATAGTCGATCGTCCTGGCTTCCCGCTCGAATTCCATCTTGGCGCAATGTCGGTAGGCCGCCGACAGCACGGCGCTGCGGCCGGAGCCGCGGGCAACGATGCTGACTGAGAAATGCGGGACCGCCACGACGATAACGAGCTCCTAAGATCGAACACGATCAGACTGTTCGTCGGGAGCGGAGGGCCCCGCCAGGGGCTGAAAGCAAGGCGTCGCGTCAGCGACGTATAATTGCGCCCTTGGATCCGCTCCTTCGGAACGGCGGGATCATTCGCCGAAAGCTGGCGCTTTGGCGAGGTGCAACATTGCACCTTTCCAGCGAGGGAAAATTCGGGGCAAGCTTCAGTTTCATCGGACTGAAAGCCACGAGGAACCGGCGCCCATGAAGAAGCCAACCGCCAAAATCCGGGAAGAGATTGCTCGCCTGCAGGAGCAACTCAAGCAGGCCGAAACACGCGACGCCGAGCGCGTCGGTCGGATCGCGCTACGTGCGGGGATCGGAGAGGTCGAGGTAGAAGAGGCTGATCTTCTGTCGGCTTTTGAAGAGGTCGCCGGCCGGTTTCGCGGAGAGACGAAACTCGCCCAGGGAGGCAAGCCTGCGACCACGCCGCCGAACGGCGTTGGCGAGGTTTCGGGCCAATCTGCGGAGACTTGAACGAATGCATAAGATGACAGCGAGCGAAGCCCGCAAGAAGGACGCGCGGGAAAAGATCGAGCTGGGCGGCCTGATCGTCAAGGCGGGCTTGCGGTACGAGAAACGGGCGCTGCTGCTCGGGCTTCTGATCGATGCAGGCGCGCGGATCAAAGCGGACGAGGCGGAACGAACCCGCCTGAGTGAACTCGGCGCGAAGGCATTTGCCGATGACGCCTAAGCGGATCCTCGTCGCCGCCATTCCAGCCGTGGCAATGCCGGCAATTGTGCTGTTCCTTCTCGGCAGCGAACGCTGGCTCGCCGCGTTCGGAACAACGGACCAGGCAAAGCTAATGCTCGGGCGGATCGGACTGGCATTGCCCTATGCGCTCGCTGGCGCCTGCGGCCTCCTGTTCCTCTTCGGAACCAGGGGATTGATCAATGTCAAGACGGCCGGTTGGAGTGTCGCCACGGGCGGCCTCGGCGTGATCGTCGTCGCGGCGATCAGGGAGGGATCGCGCCTGCTGGCATTCGCCGGCCAGGTCCCCGCGGGAAAGACGCTTCTGTCCTATGCCGATCCTTCGACCATAGCAGGAGCGGGCGCGGCACTGCTTGTCACGTTCTTCGCCCTGCGCGTCGCCAGGATGGGCAATGCGGCCTTTTCGCGAAGTGAGCCGCGACGAATCCGGGGCAAGCGCGCGCTGCACGGCGAGGCGGACTGGATGACGATGCAGGAGGCGGAGAAGCTTTTCGCGGAAGCGGGGGGCATCGTCATCGGCGAGCGTTATCGTGTCGACCGAGACGATCCAGCGGCGACATCGTTTCGAGCTAGCGAACCGACGACCTGGGGCAAGGGTGGCTCCGCGCCGCTCTTGTGTTTTGACGGCTCGTTCGGCTCATCGCATGGGATCGTCTTCGCCGGTTCGGGAGGTTTCAAGACGACGTCTGTCACAGTGCCAACGGCGCTCAAATGGGGCGGCTCGCTTGTCGTGCTCGACCCATCCAGCGAGGTGGCGCCGATGGTCATGGAGCACCGGCGCAAGGCGGGCCGGCGCGTCATCGTACTCGACCCGAAGAACGCTGGTTCTGGCTTCAACGCGCTCGATTGGATCGGTCGGCACGGCAGCACCAAGGAAGAGGATATCGCGGCCGTCGCATCGTGGATCATGAGCGACAGCGGCCGCGCGACTGGCGTCCGCGACGACTTCTTCCGCTCATCCGGACTACAGCTACTGACCGCGATGATATCAGACGTTTGTCTATCCGGCCATACGGACGCGAAGCACCAAACTTTGCGGCAGGTTCGTACCAATCTGTCGGAGCCAGAGCCAAAGCTTCGCGCACGCCTGCAGGAGATCTACGACAATTCAGCGTCGGCTTTCGTCAAGGAGAATGTCGCCGCATTCGTCAACATGACGCCGGAGACATTCTCCGGCGTTTACGCCAATGCGATCAAGGAGACGCATTGGCTGAGCTATGCGAACTACGGCGCGCTGGTGTCGGGCTCGAGCTTCTACACCGAGGCGCTGGCCGATGGCGAGACCGACGTCTTCATCAATATCGACCTCAAGACGTTGGAAACGCATTCCGGCCTCGCGCGCGTCATCATCGGCTCCTTCCTCAACGCGATCTACAATCGGGATGGAGCGATCAAAGGCCGTGCATTGTTTCTGCTCGATGAGGTCGCAAGGCTCGGTTACATGCGGGTGCTGGAGACGGCGCGCGATGCCGGTCGAAAGTACGGGATCACGCTGACGATGATCTATCAGTCGATCGGCCAGTTGCGGGAAACCTACGGCGGTCGGGACGCGTCCAGCAAGTGGTTCGAGAGCGCCAGCTGGATATCCTTCGCCGCGATCAACGATCCCGAAACCGCGGAATACATATCGCGTAGGTGTGGTACGACAACGGTCGAGATTGACCAGGTCAGCCGCAGTTTCCAATCGCGCGGGTCGTCACGAACACGCTCGAAACAGCTCGCCTCCAGGCAGTTGATCCAGCCGCACGAAGTCCTGCGGATGCGCGCGGACGAGCAGATTGTGTTCACAGCCGGCAAAGCACCATTACGATGCGGTCGCGCGATCTGGTTTCGTCGTCCGGACATGAAGTCGTGCGTTGGGGAGGAAAGGTTTCAGCAGCGAGAGGCGAGCGCCGATGATCCGGTTTCGCCTGAACCCATCTGACCACGGGATGACAACGCGTTGCGATGATAGGTCCTGAGATGATCGCTAGAGTATCTTGAGCGGACCGCTACCTCTCACTTCAGGTCGGTCGTCATACGGTGCATCGACAACATGATCGTCGAATGAAGAAATACACAGATCGCCAGGCCGGATCCCCTGGTCCTCCATCTATTCAGACTGATGAAAGCCGGTAACTAGCTGAAGTTCAATCAGCACTCGGTTTGGGCGAGCCCTGAGCTTTGCAAGACAAATTCATACCGAGATGGTTTTCGCAGGCCCCATCCCCGTCGATGCTTTATCATTGACGCGCTTCGGGAATTCCGAGGCAACAGGATTGTATTGCGGACATTGAACTTTTGGGGCCGCTAGCGTGCCAACTCGACCAGCAGGGATCGAAACATTGCGATATTTCCAGTTTCTATCCACGGCCGGCGCAATGGCAGTCGAGAGCCCGACATGTCACCGTGGCTCCTTTGCTCTGGGAACCAAGCGAAGCAGTAGACGTTCACACCTTGCAATCATATCAAGGAGAAGCATCATGATCTCTGCAGAACAAGTTCGCGAGCATATGGAAGTCATAGGCGCGGATGGTGCTCATGTCGGTACGGTAGACCATATGGATGGCACGTCGCGCATCAAGCTAACGAAGTCCGACTCTGGTGATGGCCGCCATCACCTCATTCCCCTGGATTGGGTCGATCATGTCGACGAGCACGTCCATCTGACGAAGAACGCTGAGGATGTCCGCAGTCAGTGGTCTTCAGCCAACTAATTGTTTCAGGAGCCGTTTTCGAGCGGCTCCTTGATTGACTTCTCCGGCCCCCTTCATTCGAGACCGTCCACCCACATGCCAAGAGTTGCCATCATCGGGTCTGGACCCACCGGGATCTACACGCTCGCTGGGTTGATCTCCAGCGCCACCCCTTTGTCGATCACGATTTTTGAGGAAACACCCGATCCGGGTAAAGGCACGCCGTATCATCCGGCGGTCAACGACCGCGCGATGCTGGCAAATATCGCCAGCATTGAGATTCCTCGCATTGAGCAGACCCTCGTTGAGTGGCTGTCGTCGCGCGGTGATCCCGAGCTTCAAGAGCTCGGCATCGAGAGGTCGGGGATCGGCGAACGCGAGTTTTACCCTCGGATCGTTCTCGGCGAGTTCCTGGCCGCGCAGTTTTGGGCACTGGTGAACCGGGGGCTCTCGGGTGGCCACTCCATCGATGTGAAAACCAGCCACCGTATTCTCGATATCAAACTCGGCACGAATGACATATCGCTCGTATTCAAAAGACACGGCGGGCGGGATGCAACGATTTCTTTCGACCACGTCGTCATGGCCACAGGTCACGATTGGCCCGAGAACACGGAAACGTCGCCTGGGTATTTTGTGTCGCCATGGCCCGCTGCCGCGATCAAGAGGATTGGTGCTGTAAAGGTCGGTGTATTGGGTACGTCGCTTAGCGGTATAGACGCCGTGGTCTCCGTCGCCACCGCCCATGGCATATTCCTTCGGGACGACTCCGGAACCTTGCGATACGAACCAGATCCCATGAGCACAGGGTTCCATATCACCATGATGTCTCGCAAGGGTTTGTTGCCAGAGGCGGACTTCTATTGTCCGATCCCATACGAGCCTCTCAGGTTTTGCACTGAAATTGCCATACGACTGCTGATGGAGCAAAAGCGGGAGCGTCTCCTCGATGAGGTCTTCGAGTTGTTTCGGCGAGAGCTTGCAGCGGCCGATCCCAACTACGCTGCCAGTATTGGATTGGCCTTGGCCTCCGTGGAAGATATTGCCGACCGCTATTTTCGACCGCGACAGGCTGCGGACCCTTTCGTCTGGGCAGCGCAGAATCTGTCTGAAGCGAAGAAAAACAAAGAGGAGCGGAAGACCGTTCAGTGGCGGTACGCTATCCTCAACATGCATGAGGTGATCGCGCTTGCCATCCCTCGTCTGAATGATCGAGATCTGAAGCGCTTCCACAAGCATTTCAAGACGGTGTTTGTGGACGATTACGCGACGGTTCCGCACGAATCCGTCGAACGGCTCCTTGCCCTGCATCAGGCAGGCAAGCTGTCAGTGAAGGCGTTAGGCGACGACTACGACATTCGGCAGGATCGTGAAAAACCCGGCGCTGTCGTGGTTGTTGATGGAAATGACATCAGTTACGACGCCTTCATCGATGCCACCGGACAGCACGCTCTTTCCGCTTCCGACCTCCCGTTTCCGAGCCTTCGTCAACCCGGCGCGATCAAAAAGGCAGAGACCCACACGGCCGGAGCAAGCGCGAACGACGAAACCCGTCGGACAGGTGGAATTGAGATTGACGACAGTTTCCGACCCCGCTTGGAAGCTGGGCTGTCGAACAACCTCTACTGTGTCTCGGTCCCGTTCCTGCTGCACAAAATGCCGTTCATTCAAGGTATTACCAGCGCTCACGAAATGGGGAGCAAGGTTTCAGCGACGATTATCGATGCCGTGGCAAACTCAGAACTCCTCGTCCACTCGGCCTAACGCTCATCGAAGGAAATCGTGTCTCCAACGGAAATCACGCCCTCGGAATCGATATCTGCATACACACCGAAACAACGCTGACGCCTCTGGACAATCGTTCGCAGGATTTCGGGATCCTCGCACAGGTTAGTCTGCGCGATCATTGTCATTCCACAGCGTTTGGTTTTTTCGGTGACGGTGCCACGGCAGGCGCCCATTGCGATCTGGCGGCCAACCCAGTCGTTCTCGTCCGCACGAGTGTCCACGACGATGTTCGGGCGGAACCTGCGAACGTCTACGATCGCCTCGGGCAGGAGTTCAGATAGCTCCGAAAGGGATCTCAATGACAGCAAATGAACAGGGCTTGCCAGGTAGCGAGGAGACAATTTGATTTCGCCCACGTTTGTAAGAAGGCTACTCCCAGCGCGCCGGATCGCACACCGGAAACCGAACTGATCTGCCAAAGCGCTGTCTAACTCGGCATCATCAATCGTCATGGCCCAATCTTTCGAGGAGATCAGGACTCCCCTGCTCGTCACGCGGGCATCAAGCTCCAACGCGGGACGCCAACGGGCGATTTTTTCCGGCGCGGCTATCTCTCCCGAAACGAGGTCGACGAGAAGATAATCGCGATCGCCCCGAACGCCGTCGGATGCGAGCGCCAAGGTGTCAACCCGTTCCCCCCGCAGCGAACTGACAGGGTATCGCCACACCGCCTGGATTGTTGCCGCGAGCTCTATGGGGTGGCTCCTAAGATCCAGGCCGCGGGCGCGAAGGTGCCAGGTGGGGCGAGCGGCCGTTCGCGGACTATATCGTCAACGCCCTGGCGGACTGACTTATCTTCAGCCGTCCCAGCCGCCACGTCACCCATCGCGACTTCGGAGACCCGATGTGACATGCGAGAACCGTCTCCGCGGGCACGGCCAATAGGTCCGCGTTCCACAGCGCGACCAAAGGTTGCTGGCACGGGATCGGAAGCACGGGAGGTATCTTCGCGCCATTGTTCGAGAGCATCGCGATCGACAGGTTGCCGCCGGGACTTGTCAGAATAATACCAGCGATCGGCAAAAGATTTCATTGGCCCGCCATGTTTCTCTCTGTTTGATCGGAAAACAACCAATCGCGATTTCAGTTCCTCTGAAAGGCACAGGCGGGTCGGTCGAGGCGCACGTGAATGCCTGCGCTGGCTACGCTCGCCCCGCGATCCCGTCAAATGTTTAGCCCGAACAGCGCTATCATAGAAGTGTCGAAAACTTCGGCACTTCTAGCAAATTCTAGAGCACATTTGCATGGTCTCTTTTCCCTTGGCATTGCCCTGTTCTCGAAGAGATCATCGTGGGACGTGTCGGAATGGCCCTGAAGCTCGGTGGCGTGCTCCCCGGTCTTGCGCAAGACTGGTGGAGACTTGGTGTCCCCTATTGCCTCACAGCTGGATATCGGAGGCGATGGCTTGGAATGACGGCTTCCGGCGCTTTGCCTCCATCAAAAGATCGAGCTCCACGGATGATGGTCCAAAACGTCTGAATAGGTCTTCCGCGACCTTGCGATCCAGGACGTATTTTGACCGAAACTCTTCCAGGCTATAGGGTTTTCCCCGAAGGGCACGTTCACGCTCGAATAATTCGTCTTTCATCTTCTGCCTCCCTCAGTTGGCGACGAAATGTCTTTGGAGACGATTTGTTCCAAAAGGTCGCGGATCGAGATTAACGTCACCGCGTGCAGGTCCGGAAGAGAGAGATATCGAGGTATCCGCTGATGTAGCAGCGGCGCCTCCTGGATGCCGAGATATGTCGTACTCCCATTGATCGCCAACCAAAGCAGCTGTTCCCCAAGCCATTTTGCGGCGCCGCTCAAACAAAATCTTTCTGAACCCAGACGCTGACACTACCTGCATTCGTCGGGAAAATCGCGAGACCTTGGTCGTCGGTCGTCACCTCACCCGATAGGTGACCCAAGAAATCCACGAAGACGGATTTCGATAGGTTCGGGCCTAGGTCCATGGAGATCTCCCCTGCATCGCCGTTGGACATGACAACAACGCAACCCGGCTCTGTTTCGGTTCCCCGCCGAAGAAAGCCAATCACATGTGGGCTATCGAATTTATCAATCTGCGAGCCGTTGGCGAACCGCTGACGTGCCTCTAATAGCCTGGCCAAGCAGCCAATGACGGGCATTTCCACCATCTGTTCGCGACCATCTTCGGTGACGTCACTGTATGCCGCACCATACAAATCAGGATAAAAGACACACGGCGTGCCTTGCTCGCGCAGAAGGATCAAGGCGTAGGCGAGGGGCTTGAACCAAGGCTCGACGGTTGCCTCTAGTGACTGCAGGGGCTGCGTGTCGTGATTGTCCACGAGGGTAACGGCGTGGTCGGGGATGGACGATACGAGCGACCCATCGAAGATAGTCCGCATGTCAAAGTCCGCGCCCGCCTTGGAGGCGTCATGGAAACGGTGGTGAAGCGCGACGTCAAACAGCAGCAGCTGCTTGTCGACCCGCTCCAGATAGTTGGAGAGCGTGGTTATATCGGGGTGCCAATACTCCGCAACAACGAATAGGTCGGCGCCAATAGTGTCGCGCATGTGACCGACCCAATCCTTGAAAAACCAAGCGGGAATATGTTTCGCCGCATCCAAACGGAAACCCGCGACTGGAACCTGCTCGGAAAACCACCGCCCCCAATATTTCAGCTCCTCGTAGACCGCCCTGTTACGAAACTCGACGTCGGCTCCCATCAAGTAGTCGAAGTTGCCGAGTTCATCGTCGACCTCGTCGTTCCACTGCCCCTCGCCATACTCATTCACTAGCCGAAATACGCCGGTTTCATGAGGTTTCTCAATCAAATCCACGCCGCTGAAGCACTGCTTGTCCCAGACGAACCGGGAGTATTTTCCGTCTCTGCCAGGGAAGGTAAAACGCGTGTGGGCAAGCGCGCTAATTGACTCCTCCTCGATATTCGTACGGTCGAGTGGGTCGACGCGACGAACAATAACGCTTTCCTTTTCGTCCGCCCCCATCTTATGGTTCATCACGACGTCATGGATCGGCCGGATCCCGTGCTCGAGAAGAGCCTTGCAACCTGCTTCAAGGGCGGCCCGGTCTCCGTATTTTGTTGCCCTGCTCCCTTTTTGTTCGAACTCCCCGAGATCGAACAGATCATAGGTGTCGTATCCGACAGAGTCAGGCCCAGACGCCCCCTTATACGCAGGCGGCAACCAGGCGTCGGTGATTCCAATTCCTGCGAGATAGGAGGCCTTTTCACCAAGCTCCTTCCAGAGACTACCGTCCCCGGCCGAGTACCAATGAAAAAATTGGAACAGCGTGCGTTTGCTCATTAAGGCTCTCGTCTAAATTATGCTGATGAAGATCGGCACGGACAATGGAATTGACGATACAATCCACTGCCAGCTACCCTATTAACGACACTTCGCGGGGAAGTGACAGTTTGTAAGCAACTCCTGAAGCGTCGCGAATGGGCCGAACAACGATCGAAGGTCTCGTCTTTGCCGCTCGTCCAAATCGTATCGGTTGGCAAATTCTTCCACCCGCAGGACTTGCCGAACTCCGGTGGTTTCCATGCTCTTGATTTGAAAATGATTACTCAACGTCCCCTCACAAAATTGCGCGGAAGAAATGTACATCGCGGCAATTGGTTCCATGAGCGCCAGCGAGAATTTCGGTCCAAAGCGTCCTCATCGTTTCCATGGCTTTACATGCTGATCGGACGGTCCCAAGACGATTCGATACCGAGGTAGGCAGCCTGGGGTTATCGAGCCTCGCCGCCGGCTTCGTCATGGATTCAGTGGGGGCAGTCCCGACGATAGAGCTGGCAACCGGTACGCGGCCAGCGCGCGAACGCCGCTGTCCACGCTGTGCTTCGCTCGAAATCTTTCGAGCCAAATCGAGCTCAACCCCTCGCTTGAAACCTCGCCATCTTTCTTCATCGGGAATCTCCTCCGCTCCTGAAACGTAACGTTGGCCCTCGCGGGTTCCGGATGGATGCGACACCGCGGAGATCGCCCGCGGCAAAAAGATAACTGTCTGCAAATCGAACTAGGCCACGCGTCCAGACGGGGCAGCACGGCCGGTGGCGTTGCCCGCGTTTTGAGCGAGTAGGATTGGTCAGAAGGGCATTCGCTCCTTCTTGAATGGAAGGATCGTCCGGCTTGACAGGAAGAACGATGTCGACATGGTGTCCAACTTCAGTCCAAGCTTGCGAGAAAGTACCAGTTGGCGTGGACATTCGGTGTCTCCATGCATCCGAACGTGATCACCGGCGGGCTGGTACCGCCGCCGGCGGAATCGAGGCCTTTTCCATGCACTTCCGCGGCGCTGAGTTCTGCGAGGTCAGGGTCAGCGCCCTGACGGGCGAAATCCGCGTATAGCGTTCTCTCGGCTCCTTCGACGCCGGCCAGATCCTCAACGCCAAGACGACCGCCAGGCAAGTGCGGCATCGTGATGGGCATTGGGCTAGCGCTCACCATAGAGACAACAAAAGGACTGGCCGGATGTTCAAAGCTTCGCTCGCCGAATGTCATGTTCCAGCAGAGCGAATGGATGTTCCGACGATCGACATCCTCCGCACTAACACGCCCGATCCGCAGGCGCCATCAGTGCTTGTTGTATTGGCGAGATAGGCATGACGGGGGTCGGGACGGCGGTCGCAAATCCCCAATACACTGCCACCTGTATTCCAGTGCGAGACCTGCCCATCATCCTAGGTAAAGTGCTCCCGGATGTGCCAGGAGTGCCTAGGAGACCCTAGCACGCGATCGGGCAACGAACAGGCAGCCCAGTTGTTCTGACTGCCTGCGCATCGCCATGAACTGGCGGCGGGGCCGCTGTTCCCTCAGCTGGTTCGCCGCTCCGTTATTTGAGTCCGGAAGATCCGAGCTTGTCGAGATTCGCCACCATCAAGGCCCAGACTGCGCGGGAAACTCAAGCTTTCTGACATCATAGCCGAGTTGGCTCGCCTTGCGGATCATCACCTTCAGTTTTCCTTTCGATGGCACGGCGCGCGCGTAGATCCAGAGGTTTTGCATCTTTGGATCGGCACTGATGAACCACGCCTTGTCGGGGGATTTGTAAAGGACCCAATAGTTGAATGTAATGAAGAAGGGGTAGCGTACCCGCATCTTGGCATTGCCGTGCCCGAGGTCGAGGATCCTTCCATCGCCATCGACGGTCTTCAGTCGTCCGCCAGGGGTGCCGACGCGGCAACCGTCTTCCACCTGGATCTCGCCTGGCGCTTTTCCAGGCTTGTAGGTCGAGTAGCCCGCAACGCAGCCGTCGGTCAGCCACATGGGCCGGCGGCCAATCTCAAGCCATGTTCCACGATAGTGGTCCATGCCAACCGCGACGGGCTGCGGCTCTGCTGAGGCTGAAAGGGCTGGGCTTGATAACGACATCAACGCGAGTGCCGCGGCAAAACACCAGCGAGAAATCTTATGCATACTAAGCTCCCTTTCGTTGTCGTTTGATCGGTTGGTCTGATATCCCCGCATAGCGAAGGGCTATAAACGCCAACAGGCTGGCGACGGCGAACGCATTCAGGTTGAAGAGGGTCGCGAGTTCGGGTGCAGTCCAGACATGCAGCGGTGCACCGATGAAATTGCGCGAGAAGACGAACACGGCAAAGACAAGCACGGCCATGCCGCGCTGCCACCACTTTTCGTGTGCTTGGAAAGACAGCGCGACGAGCATGATGCAGGCGGCGAAGTACAATTCCGTGCCCGAAGCGGAACCGAAGAGTTTCGTCTCAAACAAGGTGTCGAACGTGCCGATCAGCGGCAGCGCGATCCGCGCCGCCAGTGAAGATCGCCTGGCTACGAACGGGATCGCCAGGAAGAGGGGCGCTGAGAGCAATGTGCCAAGCGATGCCGCCACGCCATTGCCGACCAGATACCAGACGTAGACAGGATAAAAGGGCTTGTTCAGCACGATGACCCAGACAATCGTCACGGTCGCCTGGGTGATTGGGTCGAGCTGTTTGGCTGCTTCAGACATTATGTGTTCGGCGCCAGCAGATAGTGGCCGACACCCCAGACATCACCCTTATCATGCCCGAACAGGCCTGCAGTCGACAGGAAAAACAGCCGCCAACGGCGAATCCAGAGGGGTGCATCCCTGCCATACACCTTTGCAAGGATTGGCCGGATGCGATTGATGTCGCGGTCAAAATTCGCCAGCCAGTCGAGTGCCGTCCGCCGATAGTGCGTTCCCGACCAACGCCATTCCTGCTCCACCTTGAACAGATCGCCGAACCGATGCGGCAGGTCGTGCGCCGGCATGATCCCACCGGTAAAGAAGTGCTGGGCAATCCAATCGGACGGGTCGTTGGGATCGAACCTGTAGGAGCGATCCTTGTGGGTGAAGACATGCAGGAACAGTCTGCCATCAGGCTTCACCCAACTGCGGATACGTTCGAGAAGCGTGCGCCAGTTGGACATGTGCTCGAACATTTCCACGGAGACGACACGGTCGAATTTCGCCTCCGTGGTGAAGTGGTTCATGTCGGCGGTGATGACGTCAAGGTTTGCCAGACCTTCCCGCCGTGCGAGGTCAAGAATATGGGCGCGCTGCGAGGCCGAGTTCGAGACGCTTGTGATGCGCGAATTAGGAAAGCGCCGCGCAAGATAAAGCGAAAGCGAGCCCCAACCACAGCCGAGCTCCAGGATCGTCATGCCGTCTTCGATCGCAGCATTCGCGACAGTGTCGGCGAGCGCCAGGAATTCCGCTTCCGCGAGCGTCGTATCGGGCGTCGGATAAAGGCAGCAGGAGTATTTGCGCTGCGGGCCAAGCGCTACCGCGAAGAAGTCGGCCGGCACCTCATAGTGCTGGCGATTGGCCTCATCGGTGTGGGTTGCCACCGGGAAGCGGTCCATGAGCTGGACGAAGTCGCGTTCGGTATCCGCCGTCGTTGTCGCGAGCTTGCGCTTGGTGCGCGCGCAGAGAAAATCGATGCCTGCCAGTGTCATTGCGTCAGTAAGCGGCGCGCGCTCGGCAGTGTTGATGGCGAATGCCAGCATGTTCATTGTTGATCTCCTGGAAGGGTGGATTTGCGAGGACCTGGGAAGAAGGCGTTGACCCGGCGTTGCAGGGCACGGAATTTGTCGCCGCGCGAGCGCAGCATGTGCTCTTCGAGAGGTGGAACGCCGGAGACGTGAACCAGCAGCCAGTACATCATGAGTGGCGCGAGCAAGGACAGCCAGTTCCATATCGATCCAGTCGACGCAAACAGCGGCCAGCAACACCAGAAAAGCCACTCGAAGAAGTAGTTTGGATGGCGCGAGTACCGCCAGAGCCCGACCTCACAGACTTCCGTCTTTGCCTCGGGCGTCTTTCGGAAGCGGGCGAGCTGGACGTCGGACAGGGCTTCGCCGCCCAGCGCGACGATGGCGAGCAGCATGGCCAGAGCGTCGATGGCGCCTGGAAACGGCCGGTCATTGGCTGCGGCGAGATAGACGGCCAGGACGAGGACGAACGCGGCCAATGCCTGTATCTGCAGGAAGACGAACAGCCGCCAGGCTGCGCCGTCGCCCCAGTCTTCGATGAATTTCGCATAGCGAGGATCTTCGCCACCACCTGTGGTGCGCGAGCCGATATGGCTTGCGAGCCTTAGTGACCAGGCGCAGATCACGATCAAGAGGGCGACACGGCGGTTGAAGTCACCACCGGCGAACGAGGCAGCGACCACGCCTCCGACACCCACGGCGGCCGACCATATTGTATCGATCCACCCACTTTGTCCGCTGCTGCGCTGTATCGCCCACGCGCCGGCCATGGCCAGCGATAGCCAGATAGCAACCGAGACTAGAAGGAAAATACTCATTGGCCTACCCGAGCGCGTCGACGTCTTTGTTTACGGACGTCATGCTTCCTCGGTTTAGACCGTCCGGATAAATTTTTCGGATCTGCAAGGCTTGATGAAACCGTTCACCACTACCTCTCGTATCGATATCAACCCGAGATAAGGATCCGAACATGAGTGCAAGGATAGTCGCCGCGATCACGTTGACCTTCTGCGTGATCGTTCAGGCCAACGCCGCCGAAATCGATGGCCAATGGGCGCGAGGAGACGGAAACGCCAAGGTTCGAATTGGTTCGTGCGGATCGGAAATATGCGCCACCAACACGTGGATCAGGCCAGGAACTCCGAAGGAAAAGGAAGGAGACAAGTTGGTCATGTCCATCAAGCCTGGAGTCGATGGTGTTTATACCGGCACGGCCTTCGATCCGCAGCGTGATATGACTTACAAGCTCACGGTGACGGTACGGGGCGACAGGATTACCACCAAGGGCTGCGTCCTAGCAGGGCTCCTTTGCAAGGGTATTGATTGGCGCCGTGTCCCGTAAATGCTATTTTCATTGATCTGGGACCCGCGCGAGAGGCGCGGGTCCGTCGACTGCCACAAGGGCTTAGACAGGTGGTGCGGCACCGCCGTGCAGCGTGCCGAACAGCCATAGGATGATCAGCACGAGGACGACTAAACCCAGGACGCCGCCCAAGCCTCGGCCCCCGTACCGCCCGTGAGCGTAGTAGCCCCCGCCGCCTCCGAGCAATACCAAAAGGATGACAATAATCAGCAAAGTACTCATGGTGTTAAACCTCTAGTCGAAAGATATACGTCGGTTCAACGCCGGTAACGCCGTCGGAGTTCCGACGACGTTAAAAATGTTTAGCCATCCGTCTCTCGGTTCGCCATTTCCCAAAACCCTAACGGCGAAACGAGCCGATGTTCAGAGCTGGGTAGTCGTTAAACAGTTCCACGCGTGTTGACGTGAAACATGAAACATTTTGGGAGGCCATTGTGGCCTGATGCGTTTGCGCCGTGGACTGCTGATGCGGAACCTAAGCGCTGGCCCACACGTTCTTCAAGGCGCGGGAGAACAGTCGATGAAACATACGGGATTTGCTTGGTTGGCTCGATCTGGATACGGTGCAAGGGGTATCGTATTCCTGCTAGTCGCTGGACTGGCTACATTTTCGAGTTTCGGCGGCCGACAGGCTGACACAAAGTCGGCGCTGGATGTGCTCCTTGGCCAATGGTTGGGGACAATCTGGCTCACATTGATTGCCCTTGGTCTTCTTGGCTTCGTGGCGTGGCGCCTCGCGCAGTCCTTGGCGAACGCGGATGGCCACGACGCTAGCTTCAAAAGCTATCTGGTCCGTGCCGCTCTTTTTGGCAGCGCAGGCACTTACCTAGGTTTGGCGGCCTACGCGTTTCAGAGTGTGGTAGGGATGGGGTCGAGCCATGGCGGTGGGGAAGATAGTTTGGCGGCGTGGGCGATGTCTCAGCCTTTTGGCCGCTACCTAGCGGGCGCGATCGGCGTGGGGTTTCTCATTGGAGGCGTCGCAACGGCGGCGAAGGGCATCTCGCGGCGATTTGAGCGTTATCTTGATCTTGGAGAGAATCGGCCCTTGATCTTGATTTGCGTATATGGGCTCATATCTCGCGGCGTGGTTTTTGCCATCGTGGGCATATTTTTCTGCTATGCCGCCGTGACAGTTGATGCCAGTCGGGCAGGCAGCATGAGCGACGCGCTGAATTGGATTAGGCAACTGCCTTTTGGCCGCGTGCTTTACCTTCTCGTGGCAATCGGTCTAGCGGCCTTCGGTATCTATAATCTTGTCGAAGCCCGTTATCGGCGGGTAAAGTCGCCATCCGTCGCCGATCTGCGAGTGGGGTGGCACGAGCTTCGTCGCTAGTGTTTGAGCATCATCTTCCACGCGTGACAGGGACAATGAAGATGGCAACGTTGATGTCAATGACCGCGCTGCTTTACGCTGCTCTCGCGCTCCCGAGGCCAACGCGACTGTCAACCGTGGCCGCCCTCTTCCTTAAAGGGGCCGCGTCGGCGTTTGGACGGTGGAACTTAATATCATGAATAACGCTCTGGCTCCACGTTCAACTGCGAAGGATTTCGACCTGGGCAAGTTTCTTGCCGGCATTGCGAGAGGAATCGCCGGCGCGCTTCTGTTCGCTTTACCCATGCTAATGACCATGGAGATGTGGGAGCTTGGGTTCTACATGGACCGAACAAGGTTATTGATCCTCATGGTCCTCAATATTCCTTTGCTTATCGTCTTATCGGACCGCGTCGGTTTCGAACAGACCACAACGTGGCTTGAAGCGATGAGGGATGCAAGCATTGCCTATTGTCTTGGCATATTCGCGAGCGGCCTCATTCTCGTGGCGATCGGTGTTGTAACCTCCGATCAGGCGCCTCACGAAATCATCGGCATGATCGCTGTGCAATCGGTCCCAGCCAGCATTGGCGCGATGCTCGGACGCAGTCAGTTGGGAGGGCAATCTCAACAGGGCGATCCCGATAGTGGCGATCCGCTGCGCGACCGGGAGACTAGCTATGCTGGCGAACTGTTTCTCATGGCTATTGGAGCACTTTTCCTGAGCCTGAATGTCGCGCCGACTGAGGAGATGATCCTTCTGTCTTACAAGATGACGCCATGGCATGCCCTTCTCTTGATAGTAGCTTCCGTCGCGCTCATGCACGGATTTGTTTACACACTTTCATTCCGAGGAAGTCATGACCTTGCCGAGGGAACACCGAGCTGGCATGCCCTCGTGCGCTTCACGATTCCAGGCTACGTCATCGCTGGAATGATTAGCGCGTTTTGCCTCTGGACGTTTCATCGCACCGACGACGTAGGGGCCACGCAAGCGTTGATGATGATCGTTATCTTGAGTTTTCCTGGTGCGATTGGCGCGGCGGCCGCCCGCCTGATACTCTAGAGGCCTAAATGACGAAAAACACCGGTCACGCAAATATTGAGACTAACGAGCCTCATTGGATTGAGTGGACAACCGGAACCCTATCCGCCTTGGTCATCCTGGCGGTTCTGATCTGGATTGGTAGGGACGCATTGATGGATCGCGACACTTCCCCAGACCTCGGCGTGTCCGTTCTTCAAGTGGAGGCACGAAGTAATGGGTTTCAAGTCCTATTCGAAATCCAAAATCGTTCGAGCCAGACCGCCTCGCAGGTAACGGTAAGGGGAGAGGTATTTGAAGAGCCTAAACTGGTGGAAGCGGCTGAGACGGTTACTGACTATGTTCCCGGCCATTCGAAGGCAGTGGGCGGACTTATCTTTAAAACCGACCCTCGCGGGAGGGCGATTTACATCAGGGCAATCTCGTTCAATTTGCCATAAGGACGATATGTTCGCTCGAGGTGGCATACCCTGCGCTGGATCAGCTGTATCAGCAAATTAGCCGCGACGTTCGCCTTTGGCGTGGTTTCACATGGCTCCGTCACCAGTTCAGCAGCGTCCCGCAACACCTCGTATAATAGGCCAAGGTCGCTGGGGTGCATATTGGCGATCATTTCGACCTCGATAGCTTGAAACCGCGAAAACGTTGGTTGGGACTTATGGTTCCAACTTTGTTCGTTAGCGTACAAACTTCGCGTCCAAATGAAAGTCGACCCCGCGCTTTCGTAATGCAAGCTTCCAAACCGCGTCCACCGCGCGATGGTCGAATCGGGGAACGCCGGTGTTCGATGGTGGCGGGGTCCGCCTGCGTCACGTCCCCGATCCACGCTACCGTAAGCTCCCGTGCCATCCCACCCTCAAGCGCGGTCTTTTCGCTATGGGGCTTAGCCGCTAAAAAGATGTTGAATTTCTCCATCTCGCCTAAAGGTGAGCGGCGCGTGAGGTTCGGGGTCACACCTGTCGCGCGCCATAGGTCAGCGTTCGGTTGATTCTGCCGTTGCGGCGCTTCACGTGTTTCGTCTCGAAAAGCGATGCTCTGGGACGCCGGTGAGGAGTCTTACGCGCTCCCTCATTACATATCGACTTTTTCATTGTTACCCATGTCAGGCTTAGCGCTGCCCAAGGCGGCGGCCGCCATCTTCATATAACTCACGATCGTACCGGGGCTGCTCCAATATTCAGCGAATGAAGGTGTGACCTTAAGAACGCGAATGGATGGGTCCTCGGGGCTATCCCACCATGCCTTGGCGGGCGTGGACCATAGTTCCTTAATGCGTTCGCGGTCATTGCTCACCTCCGCCGATCCTGATATCGACACGTACTTTTGCCCCTTGCTATCGGCGAACGCTAGACAGACATGCGGGTTACGCGCAATCTCTTCATCCTTGTGTCCGTCCACGTCAGTGAGAAAATAAAACGCGTTTTCCAAACGCTCGGGATGCGCGGCCATCGGGCGTGCGCGAAGTTCGTGTGATATTCGGGTCGTCAACATGCAGAAGCCGATCTTCTCGGCGAGATCCCAGACGTTGTCGAGGTTGTTGGTGTTTGCCATTCATTTATCTCCAAATTGACAGGTTAACGGCCAATGATCGTGGAAGTTCCTAGGGAGTGTGCGCTTCCGCTGAACCCGTGACAGACGGATGCTTGGCGTTGCGAGGCTGGCCGATCGCGGAACCGGACTTCGACCTCAAAGCTCGTCCTTGACCAGAGAGAGACAAACCGGCGAGGTGAGTGGATACGGTTCGGCAACTAAGCTCGATAAACCTGCCCGGGATGCTTTCCTTCATCGAATTGCTCGATAATCTTCGCGCAAAATGCTGGTAGGTCATGCGGCTTGCGGCTTGTCACCAGGCCCTGG
This sequence comes from Rhizobium sp. O111, assembly GCF_055616315.1. Classification (NCBI taxonomy): domain Bacteria; kingdom Pseudomonadati; phylum Pseudomonadota; class Alphaproteobacteria; order Hyphomicrobiales; family Rhizobiaceae; genus Rhizobium; species Rhizobium sp. O111. The sequence goes on from NZ_JBSHXL010000003.1 coordinate 665,766, forward strand.
TCGGTCACTACCTCCTGGTCAATCCATGTGCCACCCGCGTTTTCGATATTGGTGCGAATGGACGCATACGACGTCACCGTCCGCCCATTGAGGACATTGGCTTCGGCCAAAAGCCAAGGACCGTGGCAAGATGACCCCCACTGGCTTGGACCCGTTGATTACATCTCGTACAAAGGGCACCATCTGCGCGTTTGCCCTTAGTTGTCGGCACCTACCGTGCCCCCAGGGATGATCAGGCCATCGAAATCCGATGCCGAAACTTCGCTCACCGTCTTGTCGATTTTGTAGCTACCTCCTGGGCCGAGGTCGCCATTGTTTGTTTCCGCAGAGAAATCCACTTAAAGCCCGGCCGTCTGGCGTTTGCCGGTTCGCATCCGGAACAAGCATTGCTGGGATGCATGGTGGGGTTCATCAAACGTGCCATCGACAAAACGCCCCACATGTCGAGCCACCGTGGGGCGTCTTGAATCTCCATTACACGAGCGGTCCTCGACCCGTTAGTAAGATGTCTTCTTCCTCATCGCGCTGCCTCCCTCCAAAGGCGGCGGCGGCACTCGAAATAAAGGCGCCAATGAGGAGGGAGATCGACCCTACCAATGCCGTGGTTGCGGCAGCCTTTCGCGTTTTGTCCGCGGCGGCTTGCGTTGCAACCTTGGCGTCGTCAATTTGCTTCAATATCGTGTCAACGCGTGCCCGGGCGTCCGCCTCGGTCAACCCGGTACGTGCCGTGACGATGCTCGCGATGTACGCTTTGTCACCCTCAGGCACCTCGCCCTTTGCCGCGTCGTTCAAGAGGATACGTGAGACCTCCGCCGAAGCGGCTCCATCGTCGCTCGACGCATTCGCGCTGACGCGCTCCGGGCGCAAGAGGGCATCGGTGAAATAGGAAGTGGAGAGATCCGTCGCGGATGCTGAAGATGACGCGGCGGCCGTTCCCGCGGCACCGGCCGCGGTCGCCGCCGCACCGGCGGCACTTGCCCCCGCGCCGGCAAGAGACGTTAGGGATGATGTCAAAAAGCCGACCACGAACACGGTCGCCACGGCCCAACTGATAAAACCGTGGGCCGTATCGCGGAAGAAAACTTCGTCGGTATGGGCAGCCGTCCACTTGGTGCGCAGTCGTCCTGTAAGATAGCCGCCGAGAGCCGAGGAAAGCCACTGGACGACAACGAGCCAGATTGCGGCGGTTACACCAACCGCTGCCGCGGAGCTACTTTCTCCCGACCAAGGCGAAACCATGGTCAGGCCAACGCCTGACCCAAGCAGTAAGAGAATTAGCGTGGTGCCGACGGCCGCGAAGGCACCACCGAGGATAGGGCCCCAGGACACAGCTGACTTTGAGGATTCGACAGGAACGGCTTCTTGCACATCCGATAGAGACATCGTTGCCTCCTATCGCATGAATAACGCAAGAAGGATGATGATCGGCAATGGTACGCCGAGAAGCCAAAGTAGAATGCCGCGACCCATGATGAAATCTCCCATTAAATTAAGTGTTGCGACCGAGTAACGTCGAACTTGAGTGATCGTTCCCAAGAGTTAGCGGCGCGTGTGTAGCTTAATGAATTGAGATTGAAGGGCGTCAATGTATCACCGAGAGATAGCGGGTCGCCGGTGGATTTGTTGCAATCTGAGCGGTCGTTCTCGAACTCACCGATAAACCTTCATGCCTACCGGCACGGTCGGCGTCTGGGGTTGCCAAACAGACAAGTTTGTTACGCAAGCTGGATGACGATGCATTTTGGCGGATGCAGGAGTTCAAAATGATAATGGGTTCCTGTTGGCCCATGAGAGGGCGCGGGTTTTTCCCGCGCCCGCTTTGCCTCATGCGAGTGGCGGTGAAGCCTGCCCAAGTTTGAGCGAGGGTTCGCGACCCCATACACGTAGCTTGCCGAGTTCCTCGACAAACGCGGCAATGGCCTTGCTGGCTGTCAGTTCAATCGTCCCTTCGTCGAGCTGATCTGCAACTCCCGCTTTCCCTAGAAGCGGCATGGCGGACTGGTGAAAGCCTATATACTTGCAGTGCTGGAAGGCGTCCGCGACGAAGTCGCGGGCGGTGGCTTCCTTGACGAGATCGTCGATGGCTTGATGGGACGTCAAAAGGACAACCGCGTCGAACAGGACCGAAGGCCCTCCGTCGATCATATGATTGGCCGCGATGAAGCTCCCATCGTCCGCGGTCACCCCGCTCACCTTGGGCGCGATCAGCTCGACATTAGCTTTTTCGGCGGCAATCGCCTTGGTCAGCGCGATAAGGAGCTTTCGATCGACGCCGTCGGTAACGAGAATGCCAAGCTTGCGCCCCTCGAAGCGTTTTGGGCCTCGTTCGACGATACTAAGGGCCGGAGAGGCGTCCAGATCTTGGCGGGTCGGCATCGCCGCGTCAGCGGGCTCCGGCATCGACTGGAGGCCCAGCTTTTGCGCGACCGTGGTCGCCAGCGTCTCATCGATGTTCAGAAGGTGCGAAACCATTCTCTCTCGGATCGCTGGAATTTCGACCTTGCTCAACTCAAATGTCAACGCCGAGGCGATGTGACGCTGTTCCGCGCCGGTCTGGCTAATAAAGAATTGCCTTGCTTGGCTGTAGTGATCAGCAAAGCTTTCTGGACGCGCCCGCACCTTCTGTCCCTGTTCCTCGGCGGCTAGATGCCGATAACCGCGAGTGGGCGATTCTCGCGGTCCCTCGCCATGCGAGTTCGGTTGGTAGTTGGCGCGGCCGACGGGGTTGCGCATGGCCATATGCCCGTCCTGCTGGAAATTATGCATGGGACACTTAGGCGCATTGATCGGAAGATGAGTGAAGTTCGGTCCTCCGAGGCGTTTGAGCTGGGTGTCGAGGTAGGAAAAGTTCCGGCCTTGCAGTAGCGGATCGTTGCTGAAATCGATCCCAGGGGGGACATTCTGGGTCATGAAAGCAACCTGCTCGGTCTCGGCGAAAAAGTTGTCTGGCATGCGATCGAGCACCAGCCGGCCGATCGGACGCACTGGCAACACTTCCTCCGGAATGATTTTTGTCGGATCCAGCACGTCGAAGTCGAACCGGTCGGCGAAGTCCTGATCAAACAGCTGAACCGCGAGCTCCCATTCCGGGAAGTTGCCAGATTGGATTGAGTTCCAAAGATCGCGGCGATGAAAGTCAGGATCCGCGCCGTTGATCTTAACGGCCTCGTTCCAAGCGACCGATTGCAGGCCCAGTTTCGGTTTCCAGTGGAACTTGACGAATGTGGATTTATCCTCGGCGTTCACGAAACGGAAGGTGTGAACCCCAAAACCTTCCATGAAACGGAGCGATCGGGGGATCGTCCTATCTGACATGATCCACATGACCATGTGCATGCTCTCTGGGGTTAAGCTAATGAAATCCCAGAAATTATCGTGAGCGGTCTGGGCTTGAGGGAACGCTCGGTCCGGTTCTTGCTTAGCGGCATGGACAAGGTCGGGAAACTTAATGGCATCTTGAATGAAAAAGACGGGAATATTGTTACCGACGAGATCCCAGTTGCCTTCCTTCGTATACATCTTGACCGCGAAGCCGCGGACGTCGCGCGCGAGATCCGAGGAGCCCTTGTTGCCGGCCACCGTTGAAAACCGAACAAATACGGGCGTTTTCTCGCCCGCGCGTTGAAATACATCCGCGCGCGTGATGTCCGACAGAGATTCATACGTCTCAAAGAAGCCGTGCGCACCGTAGCCACGAGCATGAACGACACGCTCGGGAATACGCTCATGATCGAAGTGGAAAATCTTCTCACGGAAATGGAAATCGTCCACTAGAAGCGGCCCGCGTGGACCTATGCGGAGCGAATTTTGATCGTCGGCGACCGGCCCGCCCTGCGATGTGGTGAGGATATCCTGTCCTTGCTCGGCGAACTGATGGAGTTCACCTCCATCGCCTCGGTGAAGCTGCTGGTCGTTGATATGGATCGTCCCATCAGGGGAGATGGATGCGGATTTCGCTGGGCGTTTGGCCATGTTGATGTCCCTTGGTAAAAATCAGACAACTGCGAAGAGGCCGCCTTGCCGGCGGCCCCCTCGTACTTCCGCTTTATGGTGTCAAGCAGCCTTGCCCTTGGCAGGCGCGTTGGCCCGTGATTCAGCAAGCTGCGTCAACTTCCGATCCGTTGCCTCTTCCTCGGCCAGTGTGGCTTCCAACAGCGGGACAGCTTCTTTTAGACCGAGCTGTTTTGCCCATGCGATCAAGGTGCCATAACGGGCAATTTCATAATGTTCGACGGCCTGCGCCGATGAAATCAGGCCGGCATCGAGCGCCGGTGAGCCCTTGAACTCCTCAATGATCTCCTCGCCCTCGGCCAGTATGCCCTGAATCGCTTCGCAGGTCTTTCCACGGGCAGATTTCCCCAGGAGGTCGAAAATTTGCTCGAGCCGATCGATTTGTCCTTGCGTCTCGTCGCGGTGCTGAAGAAATCCGGTCTTGCCTTCCTCGGATTGCGCGGCACGGGCCATTTTTGGCAGAGCCTTCAGGATTTGCTTCTCCGCGAAATAGATGTCCTTGAGTGTATCGAGAAAAAGGTCATCGAGTGTCTTGGTCGTTGCCATGATATCCTCCGTTGGTTTGTTCTCTCCCTGCATGCAAGTTGCTGGTTTAGCCGCGCCTTCGATGGGAGACGAAAGCTAACTTGGCCGCGAGACGTTTGTTCCTGTCTGCTACCGGACGGATTCATGGGAAGCTTGGGGGGATCGACAAAACCAACCTTGTCATCCGGAGGAGCGCTCCATCGGAGCATCCCCCCAGACCCGAATGCACTGACCTATGCCTTTTGGGTGTTCGTGGCGATCAACTCGAGCAATTCGAAAGCCGAGGTGGGTTTCGCGAGAAACGAGACGCCGAGCTCCTCATCATAATGCGCGAGTGTGATAAGACCCGACGTCACGATTATCTTGATGCTTGGCCAGTTAGATCGAACCGTTGCCGCCAAACCAAGGCCGTCCAGGCTCCCAGGCATGTCGACGTCCGTGAAGAGGGTGTTGATCTCGTTGTTCCTGAGGTGCACCAATGCTTCGTCGGCATTGCCTGCTTCAAACGTCTTATGTCCAGCTTCGTCAAAAAAATCGACGAAGCTATAGCGGAGCTGCGGCTCATCCTCCACAATTAGAATACTATGTTTCGCACCATGACCAGAACGCTCGTTTTGCCGCGCGCGAGAAATTACCTCAGCGCCATCGCTCGAAGCGCGGGTACGTTCAAGGAGGTCTCTCTCAAGTACGGCTTGCGCCCAATGTCTTTCGTCCTGGCCGAAGGGACGTCCTGCCTGCTCCCAGAGGGAATAAGCTCGAGTTGCGGTCCAATCGTTTCTGTTCTCATCCATGATCGTATCTCGTGGGCGTGGGAAGTGGAGGTGTCCTGTATGATTGAAGGCGATGCACGACACCGAATTCAATCCGGCTGTTTACGGCCATAGAATGTGCAACGAACGCTTTGGTTCCGGCCTAATCTTGCCTCGGGATTCACCGATTGCGCATGACGCGCGGGCCAACATTCTTCCGTGGTTTTCGCAGGATCGGTGATCATCTGCTGAGGAAAGCTCTTGGTCGACGCATCTCGCGAACGCTTGAGAGCAAGCTTGCTCGCTTGAATCTGGAACATGTGCGGCTAGCCGCCTCGGTGACGAGGTCCTTGGTCTTGGGCGCAACGCCCGGCGCGGGAGAGTTCGGTAAGGCCGACTTCGGCCACTGAGATTATGTTCTAGCGAACAATATGGGTTTGATCCGCGGCGTCATTCAATATGACCCTCCCCTGCCATGGCACACAGTGTCCCAACAGAGATAACGGCGGATCCCGTGCGAGATGCCAACGAAAACTGCATGTCCGCAATGATCTCGTCCTGACGGAGGTCGTAGGGAACCTAGCTATCAGATTTGAGTTTTAGCGGAATGGACACCGTAATAACCAAAATCGATACCACGGTAGCCGAGGCGAAACTGTCCTCCGGTCTAGTCTATATTGCGGGACTTGAAACCGGGATAACCCGCCGACAGGGCGAAAGAGGATTTCGATACTACGGACCCGATGGTCGTAGGATCACCGAGGGTTCGGAAGTGGCTCGCCTTAACGCGCTGGCGATACCCCCGGCCTACACCAATGTCGTCATCTCGACTAACCCATTCTCTCACCTGCAGGCGGTTGGCACCGACGCACGAGGACGTCGCCAGTATCGCTACCATCCAGATTGGCACGCGGAGCGTGGAAAGGCGAAGTTTGAGCGACTTGCGGAGTTTGCCAACCGTTTGCCGGATCTTCGCGAAAGGGTTGACACTGACCTGCGTTCGCGAAAACTCAACATGGATAAAGCGCTCGCGACGGTCGTTTGGATGCTCGACAACCTTTATATTCGGGTCGGCAACGCCGCCTATGCCGAGACGAACAGGTCGTTCGGGCTGACGACGCTTAGAAACCGCCACGTCAACGTTGAAGGAGGCAGCGTGAGGTTTCGGTTCAAGGGGAAATCGGGAAAGGAATGGAATTTAGCTCATAGCGACCGACGGATCGCCAATGTCGTGCGGAAACTACAGGAACTACCCGGCCAGCATCTCTTCCAGTACGTTTGCGACGATGGAGGTTGTCGGCAGATATCGTCCAACGACGTGAATGCATACATCAAGGAAGTCGCTGGCGAGGATTTCACCTCCCGACAATTTCGAACCTGGGGCGCGACATGCATGGCGGTTGAGGCCCTCGCCGGTGTGGAGAAGGCTACCACCAACCGAGCGCTGGCTCGTCAGGTGAACGAAGCGATCGATCACGTGGCCGCCAAGCTTGTAAACACTCGGTCCGTGTGCCGCTCCTCCTACATACACCCCGCGGTTTTTCAAGATTTCGAAGCGGGCCAGTTGAAGGACATTTTCAAGTTGAAAACCAGGAGCATCCGACTACTCACTTGGCTGGACGATGAAGAGATACGTGTCTTGCGATGGCTGAATAAGCGACGGTCCGCGTAGCCTCGACGCTAGTTGCAATGAGTCGCCGAGTAGAAGACTGGCAGGCTGTTGAGAAAGGCGCTGGCATATATGGTCTTGTCGTGATTCACTCTCGGTATGGCTATTTGGAGTTGATGGATGCGCGGCGGCAATGCGAGGACAGGTCAACTCTTCAGCTATGTCGATCTGGAGGATCGGGTTCGTAAAAATCATTCTCTGCGTGCAATCCGGCAGATCGTGAACGACACGCTCGTTTCGCTGGAGCGGGAGTTCGCGGGGCTCTATTCATCAATCGGACGGCCATCGATCGCGCCTGATCAGCTTCTGCGCTCCATGCTTCTGCAAGCCTTCCATTCGAGCCGTTCCAAGCGGCTTTTGATGGAACGGCTGGAATACGACCTTGTGTTCAGCTGGTTTGTGGAGATTGGCTTTGACGATCCAGCTCGGAACCATTCGGTGTTTTCAAAGAACCGCGACTGGTTGCTGAAAGGCGATATCGCCGCGAGGGTCTTGAGTACGACCCTTTCGCCGCCCAAGGTAAAGCGGCTACTATCAACGGACCACTTCTCCGTCGATGGCACGCTGATCGAAGCCTGGGCGTCGATCAAGAGCTTCAAGCCGAGGAACGGCTCGGGCGGACCACCATCGGATGGCGGCGGTCGGTATGTGGAAGCAGACTTTCATGGCGAAAGGCGTTCCAACGAGGCGCATGCTTCAACGGCTGATCCAGATGCAAAGCTCTATAGGACAGGCAGAGGCAAGGAGGCCAAGATGTGCTTCATGGGGCACGGACTGATGGAAAACCGCCATGGCCTGCTGGTCGATGCCCGACTAACAGAGGCCAGCGGATATGCTGAACGGGTAACGTCGCCGCACATGATCGGGCCCTTCACCGGGCGGACGAAAGCGATCACGCTGGGTGCCGACAGGGCCTATGACACAAAGGACGTCGTCAAAGATCTGCGGTCGATGAAGGTGAACCCGCATGTCGCGCAGAACGTCAACGGTCGCCGCTCGGCTATCGACGGACGAACGACGTGCCATCCTGGCTACGGGGTCAGCTTGCGAATGGGCAAGCGCATCGCGGAGGCGTTCGGCGGGATCAAAACCGTCGCGGAGCAAGACAAGACGAAGTTGCGCGGGCGCGGCCGCGTCGGATGGGCTTTCACCTTCGCGGCCGCCTCCTACAATCTTGTGCGGCTGCCGAAGCTCATGACGGATGCAAGCTGATGGCGAGAGTTCCTGCTTTCGCCAAGGCCTTTGCCGGTCGTTGGCGCATCGTCGAGATGGACAACTGGGACAATGACGCGCTCGATCTCGTGGAAGAGGCACATCTGTCATTCCAGGGCACGGCCGACGGCGAGATCGCATTCGTTGCTCTCAAGGGCTTTCTCGATGTCCGCTATAGCGCGCGAAGTGGATCAGCCTGTGCGGAGTTCTCGTGGGAAGGACAAGACGAGAATGACCCGGTCTGTGGTCGCGGATGGGCAGCACTTGGCTCCGCTGGACGCCTTGTCGGGCATATCTATATCCACAACGGAGACGATTCCGGCTTCGTGTGCGAACGCGACTGACTTCTTCAACAGCCTGTTAAAGGTTCAAAGACCACGCTCACGTCGGAGCCGACTATTTCGTACGGTCTCACACCAAGCTGAGTTTCTATAATTAATCTCAACTGCGGCATGTGGTCATATCCCCGTTAATTTTGAGGGGAGGTCCATGTCGTTGTTTTTCGTTATGTTTTAAATAAACTCATATTTCTTTCCAACGCGGCGAAGGCCGCTGACGACGACTGGCATGTGGCCCGGACTACTAATCAGGCCAAGTTCACGCTGGATCAAGAGAACTGGTCCGATGTCAATGTTGGCGATCTCATCGCCAACAAGGCGTGGCTCTCGACCTGACCGCGAGGTAGGCTGCAGCTGACGAGAGGCGTCGAAACGATTTCGCTGCAACCGAACACGCTGGCTTTCCGTCACGGGCGGTAGCGCTCGACCCCGAGCAACACAGACGCGTCGAGCAGGAGGCGGCCAGATCACTAGCTGCCGGCGTCAGCTCAGTTCCTCACTTCGTCTTTGGCGGGCGCATCGCCATAAACGGGGAGCGCAGCGAAGACGAGATTGCATCGGCTATCCGTGAGGCTACGAGAATCATGCCCGCCGCTTAGCTGTGGCGACACCGTCTCGTTTCCCTCGCTGCCCGGACGCCTCGCTTGTTGTCGACTTTGTCGAGACAGAAGCTTAAAAGAACAAGGCTGGCCGGCAATCCGACACCGATGGATGAGTGCCCACCGCTGGAGAGACTGGTACCTTTTCTGGGGGGCTCACGAACTGTTAGTGCCGGCTGAGCCATCTTGATTGCCTTGATGGAGGAGGCAACGATGGCAGTGGAATGGACGATCACGATCGAGGGCCAGAATGAGTTCGGCGAAGTTGCCGGCAGGAAATCCGCATAGACAAAAGGTGGGAGCGGCTGTTTGATGGTGACCTCGGCCTGTCGATTGAGGACGGCAAGAGGATTATGGAAGCGCCGCAGAACGCCGTCGTGAACCATGAGGCCGAGACGTATTCCCTTTACCGCCGTGTCTGCCCGGACTGCCACACGTTCGGGCAGCAAAGATTACACGACGCGCCGCATCAAAACCGTTTTTGGCACAGTGAAGGTTCGCAATCCCCGCTGGATGATGTGCAGCGATTGCTATCCGGGCATGGTCACTACGTTCGCGCCACTAAAGGAAATCTGCCCTGATCGGGCGGCGTCTGAGCTAATGGAGCTGACGGCACGGCTGGGAAGCGTTATGTCCTACAGACAAGCGGCGAGCGTGCTCAAGAAGTTTCTTCCTATTGAGCCAACCGAGACGCACACGACAGTGCGCAAGCGTACCATCAGGGTCGGTGAGCTCGAAGCTTCGAGCTTGTTGTTGCCCGATGTGGTCGTGGTCTTGGTGGTAGTGGCGATGGCGGCGGCCGCAATTTTGTCACTGCCAACGCGGATCGAACTTGGCATACGCTTCGACGGGAGGGGTATTGCGGTTACGGCGACGTTACCGTGCTCTCGGATGGGGCTGAAATCCTCAAGCGCCTGCCTCGTATCCTGCCGAAACCGACGCATATTATCGACTGACATTGCCATGCGGATCTGGCAGCCCGAAGATCCCTCTCGGCCCGTCCCGGGCCATGAACCAAGGGGCTGAGGTATGAATTCGTTTACGACCAGGCGGCGAAGGTATGCTCATTCAGCAAGGGATACCGCACGGCGGTTGAACGGCCTGCATCAGCTGCTATCAGACCCAGTCACAGGCGTAAGCGTTGCCGTTTCGGCAACACAAGAACCGAAAATCAGCGCTTCTTAAGAACGCTTCAGTTTGTCATAGTTTGCTAAAGGCGCCTTCAGAGCGCCATGAGGCGAAAGACATGGCTTACGTAATTACCGAACCCTGCATCGATACCAAAGATGGAGCCTGTACGGTCGCCTGTCCGGTCGACTGCATCTATGAGGGCGGTAGGATGTTCTACATCCAGCCGGAGGAATGCATTAATTGCGGGCTTTGCCTTTCTGTTTGCCCGGTCGACGCCATCTTGTGGGACGAGGAAATGCCGAGAGAGCGCCTGTTCTTGCGTGATGTCAATCGTGATTTCTTTGCTGACAGCGTCACCGGATGGGGCGCCCCGGGTGGTTGGGACCAGAGCCACGTCACCAGCCTCGATCATCCTTTCGTGGCAGATTATCGCAGCCAGACCAAGAATAGAATCTGATGGAATAGGAGGAGCCTCTCATGACGCAGACCCGGATCGCCGGCGTGATCGCCGCCTTGCCCACCCCTTTCGACCATCATGATGACGTCGATCGCGCCGCCTTCATCGAACATGGCCGCTGGTGCCTCAACCATGGCTGCGATTTCCTGAACGTGCTGGGCACTACGGGCGAGGCCAATTCCGTTTCTGCCACCCAGCGCAGCGCTCTCATGACGACCGCAGCCCGGGAATTGGATGGGAGCAGGCTGATGGTCGGGACCGGAACGCCGGATCTGGAAACGACGGTTGGGTTGACGCGCCGAGCCTTCGATCTTGGCTTTGCGGCGGCGCTCGTGCTGCCGCCCTATTATTACAAACCGGTCGAAGAAGACGGCTTGTTTGCCTGGTTTGCCGAGCTCGTAAGGATGACGGCGGAGACACCGATCCCGATCTACCTCTATAACTTCCCGCAATTGACCGGCATTGAGTTTTCGCCCGCCTTGTCGGCGCGGCTTTCGCAGGCTTTTCCAAAGCGGATTCTTGGGGCGAAGGACAGCTCCGGAAATCTTGCCTATGCGCGGGAGCTAACCAAGATCGCCGGCTTCGGCGTTTTCCCGAGCAGCGAGGCGGTACTTGCCGATGCCGATCGCGATGGGTATGCCGGTTGCATCTCGGCGACCGTCAATATCGACCCTCGCTCCTCGCAGCGGCTCTGGCGCGACCAGGATAATGCCGAGCTGCTGGAACAGGTGCGAGGGCTGCGGCAAGCTATCGCTGCCCATCCCCTCATTCCGACGGTTAAGCATCTCGTTGGCAAGCGCACCGGAAATGCTGTCTGGAATAGGGTGCTGCCGCCGCAATTGCCGATCACCGACAAGAAGAGGCTCGAAGGCCTCGATGCAACACGGGTCGGTCCGCTTGTCGACGCATGATCTCCGCCTGGCCCTCTATCACGAGATTCCGGGCCAGGTTGCATAATAGGCGCGAGTCGCTTCGGATAAAGCTCGGACAAGGGGACGCTGCTTTTCAAGCCGTGGCAGGTCAGCTCTTGCCTGTGCCCCAAGTTCGGAAGAGGCTGCGTCAAAGTCGATACCGGTCAATTCTCCCTGACGCATCACCTCCCGCCCCGCGACGATGAGTCCCCTGGCGTACTTGGCGCTCATGCGCGTCAACAGTACTTCCGCTTCGTCGAGGTCGTAGAAGAGCGCTTCGGCAATCAGCGCCTGGTAGTCGATGATGGTGAAGTCATCGGCTTCGTTCGCATTGATCACTTGACCGCCCACGCGGATGGCGGCATCGAATATATCCTGCGCTGTCAACCGTCGCGTCAGGTTACGACCGCCCTGCAGGAGATAGAGGAGCCGCATCTCCCGCCAGAGATCCTGATCGTCGTCCAATCCGGTTCCGTCGAGACCAATGGCGAAGACCGAGCCGCCGATCTCTAGCGCGGAGGCGATCGGAGCGATGCCCGAGCGAAGGCGCAGATTGGCTGAGGGATTAGTGACAAGCTGCACCCCGCGCTCCGCAAGCAGTTCAAGCTCGTCTGGACGCAATTGGACGCCGTGGGCAATGGCGAGCCGCGGCGACAGGAAGCCTATGTTGTCGAGATAGGTGACGACGCCCTCGGGGAAGCGGCGGTCCAGCCATATGCGCTGGCGCGGACTTTCAAGCAGATGCATGTGGATGCGTCGATTATGATGCGCGGAAGCCTCTGCAATCGCCTCCAGAAGCGCATTCGAGCACCACTGTGGTCCAATGGGCCCATACTGCACATCGACCAGTTGGCTGGAGTTGGCTGCGGCAACCGCCTCAACGGCCGCGAGCAGGGCGGAAATCGGAGCGTAGCTCGGAACCGTTGACTCCAACGCCTGCCAGTCATCCGCCGATAGAAACGGTTTCAAGCGTTGCGGCCCGCCATCATAGGCCCAGGCATCGTGGTCGAGCAGTGGACAGGAAAGGGCAAGTCGAATGCCGACATCTCCTGCGGCCCGCATGACCGCGCCTGCCTCATCAACCAGACGATCGACATTGAGCGAGTTATGGCAGTGTATCGTTGCCCCAACGCCTGTTTTGGCCAGCCGGCCGAAGGCGACAAGCGCCTCGAGATAGGGGTCCGTTCGCGGTCGCAGCCTCAGGCCCGGTATCCACATCTCGAGGGCGTCGTCGACCGCGCCAAAATCAAGGGTGCGGATGCCGTAGCCATGATCGTGCGCATTGACAGGTGTCGGCATGATCAGATCGCCAGCCAGCACCGCCGTTGCACTAAATTGCGAGGGCAGGTCTGTCAATCTATCGAAGCGCGCGGCAGGCCCATGGCCAGGACATGTTAGCAGGCGGATCTCTTTCATGTTTTTCTCATCTGCTGACGATGTCTCTCAAATCCTCACCAAACTTGCGCAGCTCGGTATGGAGTAGCTCGATGACCGCCTGGCTGGCGTGAGTCAGATGCCGGTCGCGAGGTATGAAAATGCCGATATCTATTGCGCTGAGCTTGAAGTCGCGGACAGGAATGGCAACGATCTCGCCCGTCTGGATTTCTGGCCAGAGTCCAACCGGGGTAAAAAAACCAATGCCGTCACCCGACATGACCAGTGGTTTGAGGAGGATTGGATTGTTGGATGCGACCAAGGTTCGCCCCACTCGATTGAGCCCCGCAAGTTCGACTGCGATGGCCGAACTGACGACTTCGCTGTCGAGCGCCAAAAGCAGCTTATACTGGGCGCATTCCGGCAATGTCACCGATTTCGCGCGCGCCAACGGGTGCGATGGAGCAACCATGGCCATGAAGGCTGTGCGGATCGAGCCTACAAGTTTCAAATCGTGTGGGGTTGCAAGATCAAAGCTGATGCCGATATCGATGTCGCCAGCCGCCATGAAATTAAAGATATTATTGTAGGCTCCTGCTCGGACGCGAAAGTCCACCGCGGGATGCAGCTTGTGAAACCTCTTGATGAAATCGGGAAGAAACGAGACAAGTAGGCTGTCGAGAGCGGCTATATGGACGCGGCCGGTATTCTTCCCCTGAAGGTCACCAAGGTTTGACTTCATGACCTCGAAGTCCTGCAGCGTTTCCTTGGCGTGGCGCAACACGATTTCGCCGGCAGACGTTAGGCGCAAACCGTCGGGAAAACGCTCGAACAATGGTGTCCCAAGCTCGTCTTCCAGCTTCTTGATCTGGCGGCTGACAGCGGAGGTTGCCACATGCAGTTCTTCTGAAGCCTTGCGAATAGATCCCGAGCGTGCGACCTCGGTGAAATATTTCAGGATGCTGGCGTGCATGGAAAGTCCTCGGCAATCTCGAAGCTATAGCATGCCTATCTGCCGCGCCAAACCGGCGCCCGCTTCTCCCGGAAAGCCGCGACACCTTCCATGGCATCCTCGCTTTTCAGGGCCTTGATGAGGGCCGGCGTCCGTAATGCCTGCGCCTCGGCCGGGCTCAAATGCGCCGTGCGATTGACCGTCTGCTTGATGGCTCGGAGCGATAGCGGCGCACAAGCGACAATGTCGGAGACCCAGCGATCGACAGCCGCATCCAGCTCTGCGGCCGACACGACTTCATTGACGATGCCATAGCTTGCCATCTCACTCGCGCCAAACTGCCGCCCCGTCAGCATAACTGCCATGGCGCGGTTGAACGGGATCTTGCGTTGCAGGAGCACCATTCCGCCATCGAGCGGCATGCGGCCGACACGGGCTTCCGGAAGGCCGAAGCGTGCCGTGTCCACCGCGATCACAATGTCGCAGCCGAGCACCATTTCGAATCCGCCGCCCAACGCATATCCGTTGATGCGCGCGATGACGGGTACGTCGAGCGTACGGCGAAAGGCAAGGCCACCAAAACCATTCTCCCGGCCAACCGTCCAGTAGTCGAAACCGGAGCTGCCGCTGCCGCCTTTGAGGTCGGCGCCTGCGCAAAAAGCTTTCTCGCCGGAACCGGTCAGGACAACACAGCTGATGTCGTCGCGCGTCTCGATCTCCGTCCAGACCGATTCTAGCCTCTCCTCGGTCTCGGCATCGACGGCATTCATCCGGTCGGGCCTGTTGAGCGTCACGCGGGCAACGCGGTCCTCTATCGTCAAGGAAACGCTCATGCGGCGTCTCCCTGTATTTTGGAAAGGGAAGCCAGAATTTCCTCGTTGTGCTGACCGAGCTGAGGCGGCGCGATCCGCACGGTGATGTGGGCAGCAGACATGTCGATCGGTGAGCCGATCAGGCGAATCGGACCGGCTGCGGTCTCACCGGCCTCAAGAATCATCTTGTTAATGATCGTCTGCTCGTCCTCCAAGGCTTCGGGGAGCGAACGGACCGGCGCGCAAAGAATGTCCACCCCTTCCAGCCGTGCGATCCAATGCGCGGTGCTGTTTCTCACGAAATTCTCGCGGAAGATCGCCTGCAATTCCGGCCGCCGCGCCATTTGCGCGTCGAAATCCTTATAATGCGGATATTTTGAGAGGTCCTCGATCTCAAGCGCTTCACAGATGTCGCGCAGGGGGTTCGGTTTGAAGGCGCCGACCATGACGATCGCACTGTCCGTTGTCTCGAAGACACCCGTCAGTGGGAAGGCGCCCCAGTTGAGATCCTTCTGCCGCATCAGATGCGTCGTGCCCTCCTGCATCTGCATAGCGATCATGGAGTTGTAGAGGCTGACGGCAACCTGTTGACCTTCGCCGGTCTTGTCTCGCTGCAGTAGGGCGAGCAGGATGCCTTGGACGAGATGCATGCCGGCCGAGTAATCGGCAAGCGGCGTGGCATAGATCGAGGTAGGGTGGCTGTTGTCGGACTTGCGGCGCATGACGCCGGAAACAGCCTGCGCCAGCACGTCCTGGCCGCCCTTGTGTTGGTAGGGGCCAGTCAGCCCGAAGCCGGTGCCGACGGCATAAATCAGACGAGGATTGATCTTCTTCAGGTCCTCGTAACCGAAGCCCATGCGTTCCATCACCCCGGGCCGGAAGTTGTTGACGACGATATCCGCTGTTTCGAGCAGGGCTAGGACGGTCTTGCGAGCGCCGACATCCTTCAGATCCAGCGCTAAGCTCTTCTTGTTACGGTTCAAAGAGCAGAAGACCGGGTTATTGAGCCCATCCGGATCGGAACCCAGCGACCAACGGGAAAGGTCGCCAATCTTCACCTTTTCGATCTTGATGACTTCGGCGCCATAGTCGCCCAGGACCTGCGTGCAGGAAGGGCCCAGCATGACCTGCGTGAAGTCGATCACGCGGATTCCGTTGAGTGGCAAAGTCGTCATTCCGCGGCCTCCAAATATGTAGCGTTCTCCGAGGGAATGTCGCCGGGATCGGCGCCCTGGGCGCGCATCTGCTTCTGAATTGCCCGGATATCTGCCTTGCGAACGGTCGTTCCGGCATTGAGGGCAACGGTTGCGGCGATACCCGCCGCTTCGCCCATCGCCATGCAGGGCGGGATCTCGCGGCTGGATTTTTGCGCTTGCGGCGTGGACGAATAATGTCGCCCGGCAACGATCAACTGGTCGACCTCCTTGGGCAACATCGCGCGGAAGGGCGTGTAGTAATCACGGCCGCGGCAGACCGTGTCGGCAAAATGGCGGCGCGTCATGACGTCGTCCTTCGTCACGACATAGTCTCCCTGCAGCAGGCGCGTCTGGCGCACGCCAGTCTGCGGCGCGAAATCGACAACATAGGCATTCTCGAAGCCGGGCATCTTTTCCCGTGCAAAATCGAGCAGCTTTGCGATCCGCGAGCGGCCTTCCATCTCCGCGTTCGTCAGGTCTTCGACCTTCAGACCACTCAGCGTCGGCATATGCGGGCAGTTTAGCCAGACGACGCCTGGCAGCGGCGTCTTCAGCCACCAGAAGGACCAGCATCCGCCGATCAGCCGCTTGGCTTCGTGATCGAGCGCCTTGAAGACTTCCGGCTCCTGCTGTTCGAAACGTTCGGCCGCATCCGTATCGACACCGCCCCACCGTGAAACAGTCGTCAGGATGAAATTGGATTCGATATGCGATGCCCCGGCATTTGCCGCGACATCGAGGTCGCCGGTGGTATCAATGACGACATCGCCCATGATGGCCTGCATGCCGTCCTTGGTCTGGCAGACGACGCCCTTGATCGCGTCATCCTCAACGATGGCCGAGGAGAACCAGCTATGCGTCCGCAGCTTGACCCGGCTCTCGCCGATCATGTCATAGGCAGCACGCTTGAAACCGTCGGGATCGAAGGCTGCCGAAAAGCAGATCGGGTGCGGCATTGATTGCGTATGGAAATCGAAAAGACCCCAGCGCGCCCAGCGCTGCCAAGCTTCCGGCGTCTCGCGAAATTCGATCAGCTGGTCGCGATCGCTTGGCGTGACGCACAGGTCCCAGCGCTTCATCCGCTCGATCATCTCCATGCAGATGCCCCGCACGGTGACCTCGAGCTGGTTGATCATGTCGTCGAGCACCAGCACCATGCCGCCGCTCGCAAGCCCACCGACATAGGGATAGCGCTCGAGCAGGGTGACGCTGGCGCCATTGCGGGCTGCCGAAACCGCAGCCGAAATGCCGGCGGGACCGCCGCCGACGACCACGACATCCGAACGATCGACGACACGGATCTCCCGCGCAGGCTGATGAATAACCTGGGTCATTTGTCTCCCCTTGATTTATATGGCTTGTGCCTGAAGCGCGTCGCGTTTCAGATCCTTGTTTTGCGCATGCGTTAATGCTGCCCGGCGGGCTTCCAGCGCACGACCTTGGTTTCGACGACCGAAACGATGAAGAAAAGCACCACCGCCAGCAAAGCGGCGATCACCACTGTTGCGTAAAGAAGCGGCGAACGGAAATTGTAGGTCGCCTCGATGATTAGCGCGCCGAGCCCAAAACTCGATCCGATCCATTCCGCAACGATTGCACCCATGACGCTGCTGGTGGCGGCGATCTTTAGCGCCGCAAACAGGAACGGCAGGGAACTCGGAATGCGCACCTTCCAGAGGATTTCCGATTGGCTTGCAGAGAGAACCCGCATCAGGTCCAGCATGGCGGGCGGCGCGGAACGCAGCCCCTGCACCATGTTGACCAGCGTCGGAAAGAAACAGATCAGGCCCGCGATGATGATTTTTGGCGTGATCCCGTTTCCGAAGATCAAGACCAGAATAGGCGCAAGCGCAATGATTGGGATCGCCTTGACGAATACCGCAATGGGATAAAACGCCTTTTCGGCGACTTTGCTGTGCACGAACCAGATTGCGAGCAGGATGGCGACGAGATTGCCGAAAATGAAGCCGAGCACAGCCTCCAGCAACGTCGGCAGAAAGTTGCGCATCAGCGTCGCGGCATTGTCCCGCAGGGCAAACACCACCTCGACCGGGCTCGGCGCCATGAATGTCGGGATCTTGAAGACCCAGACGACCAGCTGCCAGAGGACGATACAGCCGACGGCCGCGACAATCGCCGGAATGTTTCTCGAAAGAACGCCGACCGTTGCATCGATCAGCGCGATCTTGCGCGGGACGGCGCCCATGCCGCGCTGTCCTGTTTGTACCACGTCGCTCATAGGCATTCCTCCAGGAGCGAGCGCAAATGCGCCGTGACCTTGATGAACTCCACCGTGTCGCGCATCGCAAGCGAACGCGGATAGGGAAGGTCCACTTTCATGAATTCCTTCACGCGGCCGGGATGAGCCTGCAGCATCAGGACGTACTGGCCGAGGAAAGCGGCTTCCGGAATGGAATGGGTGACGAACAGGATCGTCGTTCCCGTTTCCTGCCACAGCCGCAGCAGCTCCTCGTTCAGCTTGTCGCGGGTGATTTCGTCCAGTGCACCGAACGGTTCGTCCATCAAAAGAATTCGCGGACGAGTTACCAGGGCGCGGGCAATCGCCACGCGCTGCCGCATCCCGCCGGAAAGCTCGTGCGGCAAGGCGTTCTCGCGTCCCTTGAGGCCGACCATTTCAATCAGCTTGTAAGGATCGGCATAGGAGGACTTGTCGTGTTTTCCGACTTCGAGCGGCAAGCACACATTGTCGATGACGCTGCGCCAGGGAAGCAGGGTCGCGTCCTGGAAAACGAAGGCGAAATCGCGTGCCTCCCGCGCTTGCTGCGGCCCGCGCCCGAGAACGGAGACCGAGCCGGCGCTTATATGGACGAGATCCGCGACACAGCGCAGAAGGGTCGACTTGCCACAGCCCGATGGCCCTAGCATGGTGACAAAGGCCCCTTGTGGGATATCCACCGTTACATCGGAGAGAGCTGTAAACTCGTTATCTTTGTCGCCGAAGCGGATATCGAGATGACTGACCGCAACCGCCAGACCTGATTCGTCTGGCACAGGCGCAGGCCGTTTGGCTGATGTCGCTCCCATCATGACCCTCATCCGACCTTTTTGCGGATAGCCGCGGTTGCCTCAAGAATGGACATGGTCGCGACGTCGTCGACAGTCGGCACCGCTCCGGCAAACTGCTTGAGGTCGGCATAGGCCTTGATCTGCGCCGCCCAGTTTTCCTTGCTCATCGCGCCCCAGCCGGTTTCCTTGGTGCTGTCGCCGAAGGAGAAATCGATCACCGAACGCACGGCCTTGAGTTCGCTTGCCTTGTCCAGATTGGGATAGGCTTCGACAAGCATGTCGACCGCTTCTTCCGGATTGTCGCGGACATAACCCCATCCCTTGGCCGCAGCGGTGGTGAAGCGAACCAACACGTTGCTATGCTCATCGAGCTGCTGATCGGTCGTATAATATACGTTGGCGTAGAGCTGCAGGCCGGCATCCCAGAGCATCATGTCGACGCGATCGTCACCGAGCACGGCAAGAGCGTTCGTGTTCGTCACCCAACCGGACACCGCATCGGCCTGGCCGGTGAGCAGCTGGTTCATGTCGGAGCCCATATTGACGATCTTCACCTGGCTTTCTGCAATGCCGTTCTTTGCCAGGAGAGCCTTGAGAAGGACCATCGAGGTCGGCGGCGTCGCAATCGTTTTGCCAATCATGTCCTGCGGCGTCCTGATAGGCTTGGCCTGTTTCGAGAAATACGTAAAAGGATGCTTGCGGTAGCCCGCGAGGAAAGCCTTGACCGGAACGCCGGCGGAACGCGCCAGCATGATCGACGGGCTTGAGGAGAGCTGACCTATGGTCGACTGCCCGGCTGCGACACCGGCGACGCCATCGACATTCGGCCCACCCGGAACGATGGTAAGCGTGACGCCCTGTTCCTTGAAGAATCCCTTTTTCATCGCGGCGACTTCGCCAATCACGCCATTGGAGGCGAGCCATCCGAGCTGCATCCGCACCGCGGCCTCATCGCTGGCATGGCCGGCACGGACGCCAATAAACGTCTGGGCCGCGGCAAGACCCCCGACTAAGGCAGAATTGGATAGGAAACGGCGACGATCCATCATTAATTGAGACATGCTGATAGTTCCCCTATTGATTGGGCGATCAGACTTTTCGTCTTTTATCCACCAATGAAGCGGATGATGAGGGAATTTGGCGTTCTAATAAAGAACAATTATGCGCACTTTGAATTGCCGAAAAGGCAACGCTATTTGACCCTGGTGGCTCGCCCGATAAATGAGCTTGTCAGCTTCCAGACGCCTCGTTAGTGAAAAGTGTCGTTCGGGGCGCCGCCTCGCCTAGACTAGATCGGTAAGAACAAGTTGATCTTTGAACGGTGACATTGCCTTGGCGCAACGATTGTCCGAACAAGTTGGCGCGCCACCTTAAAAGCCTGTCCAAACATGTTTCACGTCTGGGATAGCTTTGCCAACCTTATGGCCAAAGCAGTCGAGGCGTTAAGCCGCACTTGAATCAGCTTCGGGGCCCTCGAAAAGGCCATGCGCTCCCATGTCTCATTTCTGTCAGTTAACGGCTATTCTGAAGTGGAAGCTCTTGCGCAGCATGTTAGAGACAAGGTAGCCCCAGCCACGGATCGGAGAGGTCGTGGGTTCGACCACCGTATGCACATGCAGCCACCTGGGTCTCGCTCTCGAGGTGACGCCGACTGACATCGAAACGAAATTCCCTTCCGTTCATATAACATCGGTGGTCTCCTCGGTTGGCCGCTGGGCTTTCGGTAAACTTCGGTTACGCAACTTGTTCGGGCACCTTGACTGCGAGCGGCACGCGAGCAGCGATCGACTGGACACCGCTACGACAACATATCAGCCAAAAAATTCCCGACGGACTGAGCCTCTGACGAGAGACTCGCCCGTCCTTTAACCAGTGCGATTTCGGATGCCGGCTGATCGTCGAAGCCATCCTCCGGTCCGAGTTCCCGATGTTCAGGAAGTATGGCATCGGAAGGCAGGAGACTGATGCCAAGACCAGAAGCGACGGCTGCTTGTACCCCCATCAAACCCTGGCTCGTATAAGCAATCCGCCAACGCCGACCGCTGCGCTCGATAGCGCGGATGGCGCGATCCCGATAGATGCAGCCGACGGGAAATACCGCGAGGGGCACGGGATCGGCCTCGGCGGAGCGCGTGGCACTTTCCACCCAGATCAATTGTTCTTTCCAGCTGGCAAGACATTCCCCATTTCCGGGCTCACGCTTGATCAATGCCAGATCAATCTCGCCCGCATCCAGCAGGCGGCGAAGCTCCGTGCTCCAGCCGCTGACCGTATCAAGCCTGATATGGGGTGACGCGGCGGAAAATCCCGACAGCAGGTCAATCAGGCGACGCCCGGCAAAATCCTCCGGCACCCCGAGGCGCACGGTTCGGGGTGCCGAAGGTTCGCGCATCACCTCGGCGGCTTCCTCCGCGGTTGCCAGTATCCTGCGCGCATAGCTCAGCAGCAGTTCCCCGGCCTCAGTTGTCTCGACGGTTCCGGAAGATTTGTTCCGATGCAGCAGCCAGCTGCCCATATTGACCTCCAGCTTCTTGATCTGCTGGCTCACCGTCGATTGCGTCAGGTGCACCCGCTCGGCAGCCTTGGTAAAGCCGCCGCAGTCGACGACGGCGGCAAAGGTTTTCAGGAGGTCCAGATCGAAGCCGAAGCTCATTTGATTTGCCAATGATAGGGATAATAAGATTTAATTTCTCAATCTACGCAGGTTTTGTCAATCTTGGGAAAACGCTAGGAGAACATATATGAACTTGACCGGACCCAAGCCGGGCTGGCTGACCTTTGATTGTTACGGAACCCTGATCCAGTGGGACGAGGGCCTGTTGGCGGCGATGGACAGGATACTGTCCGCAAAAGGCGGCGATATCGATCAGAAGATTTTCATCGCGGTTTATGACCGGCATGAACATGCGCTGGAAGTGGAGCGCCCTCACCGAACGTTTGCCGAGGTCAGCGCCCTTGCGCTGGAACGGGCCATGAGCGAATTCGGCCTTGCGTTCGAGGCTACGGATGCCGATATCCTGACCTCCTCCATCGGCAGGATGCCTCCATTTCCCGAGGTCGTGGCAACGTTGGAAACGTTGAAGGCCGCCGGTTTCCGCCTTGCGATCATCTCGAACACTGACGACGCTATCATCGCCGGAAATGTCGCCCAGCTTGGCGGTTCCATCGACCGTGTCATCACGGCTGAGCAGGCCGGTGCTTACAAGCCCTCCAGCCAGATTTTTCATCATGCCTGGAACAGCTTTGGCATCGGCATGAACGATCTCGTCCATATATGCGCCAGCCCGCATCTGGATCTCGCCGCAGCGCGTGAGCTTGGATTTCGCACGGTCTGGGTTGACCGCGGCACGTGCCGCAAACCACTGTCTGACTACCAGCCCAATGCAATCGTCCCGACGCTCGACAGGGTGACGGCCATCCTTCTTGCGGCAGGTTGGATGTAACTCAAGGGGAAAGCATGGCGCATGAACTGAATATTTCCAAGTTGAACCACAGTCTCAGTTATAATCTGAAGATGTATAGCGACGAGATATGGCAGGCAAGGGTTGATCTTGCTGCTTGCCTGCGCATGGCTTCTCGCCTGGGTCTTGAAGAGGGGATCTGCAACCATTTCTCGGCCGTTGTGCCCGGTCACCCAGATCTCTTCATCGTCAACCGCCTCGGCTGGGCGTTTCAGGAGGCAACCGCTTCATCACTGCTGATCTGTGATTTCGAAGGCAATGTGGTTGCAGGCGATGGAGTGCCAGAGGCGACCGCCTTTTACATTCATGCGCGGCTGCACAAGATGTCACCGCGGGTGGGCGCTGCCTTCCATACCCATATGCCAAATGCAACAGCGCTCAGCATGGTGGAAGGCGAGCCGTTGGTCTGGGCAGGACAGACGGCCCTCAAGTTCTACGGCCGTGTCGCGGTGGATGAAAACTACAACGGTCTCGCGCTCGATGAGAGCGAGGGTGACAGGATCGCCTCCGTGCTTGGTGACAAGGATATCCTGTTCATGAAGAACCATGGCGTCATGGTTTGTGCGCCCAACATCGCTGAAGCCTGGGATGATCTCTACTATCTCGAACGAGCGGCCGAAGTTCAGTTGAAGGCGATGAGCTCTGGCCGCAAGCTCCTGCCGGTTTTGCCTGATGTCGCAGCCGAAGCGGCGCGACAGATGCGGGAAGGGGACCCTGAAAGCGCCAGTATGCATCTGCAGAGCATCCGTCGGGTGCTGGACCAGGAAGCGCCGGGATACCGCGACTGATAGTTAATTCGAGCCGTCAGGCACGTCTAGAAATCCTTCAGCCGATCTGACTGATTTCAGGGGCAGGAGCTTGGTAGGTGTGGTTCAAGGGTAACTGTCGCCATGCACTCGCAAAAGAGACGAAAGCGAAAGCAAGCGGCGGTAAAAATTGTGGCTAATCCCGACCCGCGTTTGGAGTTTTACCAATGACTGACTTTAGAAACTGGAATGGTGTACCTGCTCCAGAAAAAATAGCTATGGAGGGGCGCTATGTGCGTCTCGAGCCACTGAACGTCGACACACATGGTGACCAATTGTTCGATGCCGTCTGTGGGCCAGACGCCGAACGGCTGCATCGCTGGCTTCCAGACGTCGTGCCGGAAGATAAGAACGCCTTTCGGAACTGGTTGGAAGAAAAAGCGGTATCCATCGATCCCCTTTTTTTCGTCGTCCTTGACAAGGAAACCGACAGGGTGGTGGGGCGCCAAGCTTTGATGGATATCAGCACCGCGCACGGTTCTGCGGAGATCGGGCATATTTTATGGGGCCCAGGAATGGCCGGCACACGCCTCGCTACCGAAGCTTTCTTTCTGTTTGCGGACTATATCTTTAAGCTAGGATATCGTCGTTATCAGTGGCGATGTAATTCGCGAAATGCGCCTTCTCGGAAGGCGGCCGAACGGTACGGATACCAATTTGAGGGCATATTCCGACAGAACATGGTGGTTAAAGGCGAGAGCCGCGACACCGCCTGGTTTTCGATCATTGATTCCGAATGGGAAGCATTGCGTCGGGGTTATCTCAAATGGCTAGATCCCGAGAATTTTGAAAAAGACGGCCAGCAGAGAATACCGCTTCGCCAAGCATTTAAACAGTAGGTGCTACTTCCCCTGCTCGCTATTTCGAGAGACTTTTAGAAGCCGCCACCCCCTTCATTTAGACTGGTGGCTAGGCTGACCTCTCTTAGTCCTTTGCTCGTCGAGAACAGCATCGCATTCGGCGGGTTCTTAATCAGCGGGGACCTACCGACGGCTTATTGTCATAACGAAAGACGAGCTTTCAAAGTTAGCCCTCTGCCTACCTTCAGGCAGAGCGTGCCGATCACAGTGGCCAATCCCGCATTGTCAGCACCCATGAGCAGCCATCACACGAAAGCGCCAGTTTCTTCAGTTCCTCGACGAGCACATCAAACACGATCCGGCAGCGCGCGCTGCCCCGTAGACCCTCGTGCATTACAACCCAGGTTTCTAGGTCAAAGTTGAACCGATCGGGAAGCACCCGCACCAGCTCAGGATCCGCGGCGATGATCGGCACCTGGCAGATACCAATACCAAAGGCTGCCCGGATCGCTGCAAGCTGGGCGACGTCGCTGTCGACGCGCAGCGCAAAGGCACTCGGGTTATGGCCGGGTAGCGCTGCGCGACCGCCCGGATCGCAGGCGTTTCGGTATCGAAGCCAATCGGATCATGGTTCGCAAGTGCCCCCATGCTGTTGAGAACGCCCCGGCGCTCGAGGTATCGGCGATGCGCATGTAAACCGATGGATATGACGCCGATCCTTTTCGCCACCTGGGCCTGCTGCTCGGGTTGAACCATGCGGATCGCGATATCCGCTTTGCGCTGGAGGAGATCGTCAAGGGAATTCGAAAGCGAGAGTTCGATCGCGATTGCGGGTGGTCTTCGCGCAGCCGCGTCAGGATCGAGGGCAGATGTTTGATGCCCACGATTTCGCTCGCGCTGATACGCACGGTCCCACTGACTTCACCGGCGCACCCCTCGGCCGTGCGAAGGAATGCCGCCGACACGGAGGCCAACGATTCCGCAAGCCGTCTAATCTCCAGCGCGGCGTCGGTCGGCGACAGACCGCGCCGCGTGCGGACGAAGAGTGCCGTTCGCTGGTCTGGTGGCCGCGGGCTAAGAACGCCAACGATGCGCTCCAGGAGAACTTCTTCGGCGCATTCCGGGCAGGCCTTCGCTACACCCGCTCAAGCCGGCCACTGCATGTCGTGCTGTTGCGTGCCGCGATCTTCTTCGCCTTCGCCAGCGCCGTTTGGGCACTTTTGCCCCTCGTAGCCCGCCAGTTGCTCGGTGGTGACGCCAGCTTCCATGGCATTCTGCTGGGCGCGGTCGGCGCCGACGCGATCGGCGGTGCACTGGTCATGCCGAAACTGCGCGAACGCCTGAGTTCAGATGGCCTACTACTTGGCGCGGCGGTTCTCACCGTCATCGTCATGGCCGTCCTATCGCTCGCTCCGCCAAAGATCGTCGCCATCGTTGCGCTTCTTTTCCTTGGTGGCGCATGGATCACCGCGCTGACGACACTGAATGGCGCCGCGCAGGCTGTGCTCCCGAACTGGGTGCGTGGTCGTGGTCTTTCCGTCTATCTGACCGTCTTCAACGGTGTGATGACGGCAGGCAGCCTTGGCTGGGGCGCCGTCGGTACCGCGGTCGGCATCCAGACGAGCCTGTTCATCGGTGCGGCCGGTCTTCTCGTGGCAGGCTTCATCATGCACCGTATCAAGCTTCCGGCCGGCGATGCCGACATGGTACCGTCCAACCATTGGCCCGAGCCGCTCGTTGCCGAGCCCTTTTGCCCATGATCGTGGTCCGGTCCTGATCCTGATCGAATACAAGATCGAGAGGCAGCATCGCAGCGCCTTCCTGTATGCGCTCGATACACTCTCCCAGGAACGGCGCCGCGACGGAGCCTATGGATGGGGTGTCACCGAAGACAGTGCCGATCCGGAAAAGATCGTCGAATGGTTCATGGTGGAATCCTGGGCCGAGCACCTTCGCCAGCACAAGCGGGTTTCCAATGCCGACGCCGACCTACAGGGCAAGGTGCTGACCTACCATGTCGGACCCGAAAAGCCGGTCGTCCGGCATTTCCTGACGATCAATCGGCCAGGTGCTGCATAACGATACCAGCATCAGAACAAATGGCAGGGCGGCTTCGGTCGCCCTTTTCATTATGTCGCGCGGCGCAATAAATTCGAAACTATTGATACAATTGTTGAACGGAGGATTTGCGGGCAAAACTGGGGCATATCGCGAGACAGAACATCGCGATACCAGATTTTAGATAAGAGAACAGCGATGAAAACTCCCCCCCTTCCGACCCTCCTGAGCTTCAACGGCGGTTATGTCGATACCCTTGGCTTCCTGTCGCTGTCCGGCCTGTTTACCGCGCATGTCACGGGTAACTTCGTGACGCTTGGCGCAAGCATGGCGCACGGTCTGGATGGCGCATGGTCAAAACTCCTGGCACTGCCGGTGTTCTGCCTGGTCGTCTTTGCCTCACGGCTGGTCTGCCTGAAACTGCCGAGCCAAAATCGCTCGCCGATCCGTCCGATGCTTGTGGTCAAGCTCTTGCTATTCGTCGGCGTTGCCGCCTACGCGCTCTATCACGGTCCGTTCCGGGCAGACGAAGGCGTCGCCACTCTTACGGTCGGCATGGCGCTGGTTTCCGCGATGGCCATTCAGAACGGGCTTCACAAGGCGCATCTGTCGAAAGCGCCGCCATCGACACTGATGACCGGCACGACCACGCAAATCATGCTGGATCTTGCCGACATTCTGGCCGATCCGAAAGCCGACGAGGTTGCAACGGCCAAGGCGCGGATAAAGAAGATGGCGGCTGCCGTGGCGACTTTTGCCCTTGGCTGCGGCTTTGGTGCCGTCGGCTACATGTACGCACCCGCTGTCGCTTTCACCCTGCCTGCTGTCATAGCGGTCGTCGCTCTGTTTGCAAGCAGCGCGGCAGCCGAATCCTGAAACCTTACCAGCTTCTGCTCTGTTGAATTGAAGAGGAAATCATCATGGATATCGGCAGTGAGGCAAGCGGTATCGCCAACCTGATAGCACCCATTCTCAAGCCCTTGGCTACCGGTCTGGAATTCTTCGGCGTGGGTGTGATCCTGGTCGGCGTTCTGGTCGCAACCGTCGGATACATCAGGGATGTCTTCTCGATCGACCAACGCGAGGCCTATGAGCGCTACCGCGCCAATCTCGGCCGCGGGATCTTGTTGGGACTGGAGATCCTGATCGGTGCTGACATCATAGCGACCATCATCGCACCACTGACCTGGGAAAGCGTCGGACTTCTCGGACTGATCGTGCTCATCCGGACATTTCTCAGTTTTTCCCTTGAAGCCGAGATCGATGGCCAGTGGCCGTGGACGAAAAATGCGACCTCGTCAGCAGGATCCGGCTCGCCCTCATCGTCACTCCCAGCTGTGCGCTAACAACGTCTTCTTTTATCCGATTGGAACATATCATGACACAACCCTTGGAATTCGGCCTCGATACGTTCGGCGATGTCACAACAGGCCCTGACGGAGACCTGCTTGCGCAGCCGCAGGTAATCCGCAATGTGGTCGAAGAGGCAGTTCTGGCTGACCGGCACGGCATCGACTTCTTCGGTGTCGGCGAACACCACCGCAAGGATTTTGCCATCTCCGCGCCGGAGGTGGTGTTGGCTGCCATTGCGGCTCAGACCAGCAAGATACGGCTCGGCTCCGCCGTCACCGTTCTCAGTTCAGACGACCCGATCCGTGTGTTTCAGCGGTTCTCGACACTCGATGCGATTTCGAACGGGCGCGCCGAAGTCATTCTCGGCCGCGGTTCGTTTATCGAGTCCTTCCCACTCTTCGGCTACGACCTGTCGAAATACGAGGAACTGTTTAAAGAGAAACTCGATCTGTTCTCGGAGATCGTCTCCAAAGACGTCGTCAATTATCGCGGTGACTGGCGCGCGCCGCTGGAGGATCAGCGCATCTATCCGCCCATCGGAGACGGTCGGCTTAAAACCTGGATCGGTGTCGGCGGTAGCCCGGAGTCCGTCATACGTGCAGTCCGGTATGATATGAATCTGATGCTGGCCATCATCGGTGGCGATCCAGCCCGGTTTGTGCCCTATGTCGAGCTCTACAAAAAGGCTTCCGACCAAGCTGGGAACGCTCGGCGCTATTGGCGTCCATTCACCAGGCTATATAGCCGAAAGCGATGAGCAGGCTCGCCGTGACCTGTTCCCACATTTCAAGAAGATCCGGGACCGGCTCGGCAAGGAACGTGGCTGGCCGCCGGTGACCGAGCAGGATTTTGAGAACGAGATCGAACATGGTTCGCTGTATGCGGGATCGGCGGAGACCGTGGCCCAAAAGATCGCAACCACCGTCCGGACGCTTGGGATATCACGGTTCCAGATGAAGTATTCTGCTGGTCCCATGGATCACGACAAACTTATGCAGAGCATTGAACTTTATGGATCAAAGGTCGTGCCGCTGGCGCGCACCTTGCTCGACGAGTCCCCGAAGTGAAAGCGAGTAAAGAGTTATTCATGTCAAATATGCCCTCACCACCGCTCCAAATCGGCCAGCTATAGTATGGATCACCAATGAAAACGGGCAGGCAGAATTTGCCTGTCGGCAAAGGAGGGGATTCTGTCAATCGGCGCGATCGGTGTTTCATAGGCCGGATTTCTTTCCGACGCGACTGCCGGCATGGTTAGAGCCAGGGAAATGTTGGTGCCTACTGTCGGACTGAAAAGGGGCACCGGCATCATTGTAACGGAAACCGATATGCCGGCTGATCATTTATAACCACTACAGCGTCGATCGTTGTGAAGTTAGATTGCAGGTCTCGGGCCATGTATCAAAACTTCAAATTGAAAGACAAAGCCGTGAACGCCAACATTTTTTCTCCTATAGAAATAGCAGGGCTAACCTTGCGTCATCGTATTGCGATGGCACCCCTGACCCGTTCTCGCGCCGGGCAACCAGGTAACGTGCCGACCACGATGAATGTGGAATATTATCGTCAGCGTGCGGGCGCCGGCCTGATCATTACCGAGGCGACGCAAATCTCGCAGCAAGCACAGGGTTACGCCTGGACGCCGGGTATCTATACGCCTGAGCAAATCGCCGGCTGGCTTGAGGTCAGCAAAGCCGTTCACGAAGAGGGCGGGGTAATATTCCAACAGCTCTGGCACGTCGGACGCGTCTCTCATCCAAGCTTCCAACCGAACGGCGGGCTGCCGGTGGCCCCGACCACAATGCCGGTGCCTGGAAAAACGTTCATTGTTGATGAAACGGGCAAGGGCGTCTGGGGAGAGATCCCGGAGCCGCAGGAACTGACCACAAGTGGCATCAAGACGATCATTGCCGACTATGTCACAGCGTCCCGGAACGCTATCGCTGCCGGTATGGACGGCGTGGAGATCCATGCGGGCAACGGCTATCTCTTGGACCAGTTCATCAACAGCAACAGCAATCATCGCATGGATGAATATGGCGGCTCGACAGAAAACCGCGCGCGGCTGCTTCTGGAAGTCACCGATGCAATCTCCAAGGAAATTGGTGCCAGTAGGGTGGGTGTCCGTTTGACGCCAATGGGGCGTTTCATGGGGATGGGAGACGACACTCCGGAAGAAACATTTGGCTACATTGCCGAAGAGCTCAGCAAACGCAGCCTTGCATATCTTCATCTGGTGGAGCCGGAAATTGTCGGAACCGTTCTCGATGAGAATTACGACCCTCGTTGGGACAGCATCATGAAGCTGCTTCGCGAGCGGTTCAAAGGCCCCCTGATTTTGGCGGGTGGCTTCACTTACGAGAAAGCCCAGGCAGCAATTGCCGAGGGACGCGGCGATGTTATCGCATTCGGACGGCTGTTCATCGCAAACCCTGATCTTCCGGATCGCTTGCGCACGAGAGCTCCCTTGAACGAGCCTGACAGTTCAACGTTTTTCGGCGGCGACAGTCGCGGATATGTGGACTATCCAGCCCTCATCCACGCGGCTGCCGAAACCGGTGCGGGAAACGGCTGACTGAAAAAGCGAGGTCGGTCCTAAACCGAGGTATAGGTCGTTCAAACCAAAGTGCGATTTCGCCATCCGCCGAGGCTGTTAAACCTTCACAAATCGATTTCTGGATGACGGCATGGATGCTGAGGCAACGGTGCGCTCAGTCTTTGCGCCTGCCACAGCGATGCTGTCAGACAGATCGTCGCCTGCATTCGTAATACAGAGGCAAGTCCATATGCATTACAGTAAACGCACACTGCAGGCGGGGGCCTCAATCCTTGGCCTCGCGATCACCGTGGGCTTTGGGGTCTTTGGGTGGATCGCCTACGAACCGGAACTTTCGACAATCCCGCCCCCTGATCGGGCTTCGATTCCGCCGGCTCTGATCCGCAAGGGTGAGCAGTTGGCGACCGTAGGCGACTGTATCGTCTGCCACACCGCCGATGACGGCCCGGCGCTTGCCGGTTCGCGGCCGTTGACTACGCCATTTGGAACTCTTTATTCCAACAACATCACGCCGGATCCTGAAACTGGGATCGGCAACTGGTCGGCAGATGCGTTTCGCCGCGCGATGAAGGATGGCGTCGCCCGCGATGGCAGCCATCTCTATCCAGCACTCCCCTATGAACATTTCACGCGCGTCACAGATGCAGATCTCGATGCTATCTACGCGTTTCTAATGAGCCGCGAGCCGGTCAAGGAGAGCGCTCCTCCAAACGAACTTCTCCCTGGTCTGGGCTTTCGTCCACTTCTTGCCGGCTGGAAACTGTTGTTTCTGCGGCACGAAGCGACGGTCTCCGAACCCATGGAAAGCAGCGAATGGAACCGTGGAAAATACCTGGTCGACGGGCTCGCCCATTGCGGAGGTTGCCACACGCCCCGAAACATCCTGGGCGGGGAAAAGTGGGCGGACGAGTTTGCTGGGGGTGTTGCGGAAGGTTGGAACGCGCCACCTCTGGACGCTTCCAACCCGTCAGCTGATCGCTGGAACGTCGATACGCTTCAAGCCTATCTGAAAACCGGGACTGCGAAGGGCCACAGCACGGCAGCTGGCCCGATGGGGCCAGTGACCGAGGGCCTGTCGAGGCTCAACGATGCCGACGTACGGGCGATTGCCGTTTACATCAATACGACAATTCATTCCGGTACCACGCCGTCTTCGACGGTGACGCCGCCCGCCATCGCTGGGCTGCCGGACGCTCGGACAAACCTGTTCGATGGTGCGTGTGGCGGATGTCACGAGCCATCCGCGCCGATGGGCAGGCAAGGGCGCCCGCTGCTTTCAGAGACGTCGGACATGAACGCGAAAGACCCCCGCAATGCGGTTCAGGCCGTCCTGCAGGGCATAAGGGATCCGTCCAGCGACGCTCCGTTCATGCCGTCGTTTGCCGACAATCTCACCGATAGACAGATCGCGGACCTGCTGGCCTACGGCCGATCGCGCTTCACAACGCAACCACCCTGGCCGCCTCTTGAAGACACCGTTCGCGATATTCGCAAGGAGAACGCACAATGACGACATCGATCACGGTCAACGGAAAGAGACACCAGGTCGATAGCGACACAGATACACCGCTTCTTTACGTGCTGCGGAACGATCTGGAACTCAACGGCGCCAAATACGGTTGCGGGCTTGGGCAGTGCGGCGCCTGCACTGTTCATATCGACGGCAAGGCAGTCTTTTCCTGCCTCACTCCGCTAGGCGCGATTGGCGAAAGGTCGGTTCGAACGATTGAAGGCCTCGGCTCTGTCGACGCTCCAGGCGTTTTGCAAAAGGCGTTTCAGGATGAGCAAGCCGCGCAGTGTGGTTACTGTATCGCTGGCATGATCATGCGTGCGCAGACCCTTTTGGACAAGATCCCCAATCCGAGCGATGATGAAATCCGCGACCATCTGCAACCCAACCTCTGCCGTTGCGGCACCCATGCGAGGATCCTCCGCGCCGTCCGGCGCGCCAGCGACGTCATGGCAGGAGTGGCCAGATGAGCGCGATCACCAGACGATCTTTTCTGGCGGCCAGCGGTATCGCGGTAGCATTCGCTCTCGCAAGACCTGCACGAGCCCAGTTGGCCGGAGGCGGAGAAGGGGGCGCCGGCCCGGCTATTGTCAATGCCGACCTGCCAGGCAGCCTGAAATCCTGGCCCTATCTTGACGCCTGGATACAGCTCGATCAAAACGGGAAAGCCACCGTCTTCACGGGTAAGGCCGAGCTCGGACAGGGAATACGGACAGCGTTGACGCAGGTAGCTGCGGAAGAACTCGATCTTCCTCCTTCCAAAGTCACACTTGTCACGGTCGATACATTGCGCACACCGGACGAAGGGCTGACGGCAGGCAGTCATTCCATGCAGGACAGTGGCACCGCGATCCGCAACGCTGCTGCAAACGTGCGCATGCTCCTGCTCGCGAAAGCCGCCGCAACGCTCGGGGTCGCAGAGGCCGATGTTGCTACAAAGGGGAATGGAACCATTGTCGCAGCCGATGGCCGCAGCCTTGGGTATGGCGAGATTGCCGCGGCGGTATCGCTGCATGTGGAAGCGCTGCCCAATGCACCTCTTCGCCAGAAAGGCCAGTTTCGGACGATGGGTTTCAACCTACCGAGGCTGGATATCCCGGCAAAGACGACCGGGGGGGAGGCGTTCATACAGGACATGCGCCTGCCGGGAATGCTGCATGCCCGGGTCATTCGCGGTCCAAGCATAGGCACACGGCTGAAGCTTCCGCCGGATAGCGAAATCGAAGCTATGGACGGCGTTGTTAAGTTTGTCCGCAACGGCGATTTTGCGGCAGTCGTCTCCCGGCGCGAGTGGGATGCTGTCAAGCTGATGCGGAGACTGCAAGCCTTACCGTACACGGCCGCGAACGAACCTCTTCCCTCGGGAGGAGTCGCCGAGACATTGAAGGCGCTGCCTGCACGCGACATCGTCATACTGGATACGAGTACACCGACTGCTGACCCCAAGCATTCTGTCAGCCAAAGTTTTACCAGAAACTGGATCAGCCATGGGTCGATTGGACCCTCCTGCGCGTTGGCATGGCTGCAAGACGATCAGCTCACAATATGGACACACAGTCAGGGGACGTTTGACGTCAGGCGTGTGGCCGCGGAGCTTCTCAATCGCCCGATAGAAACCATACGCGCCATCCACGTCGAAGGCGCCGGTTGCTATGGACAGAACGGCGCGGATGACGTTGCTGCGGAAGCTGCCCTGATTGCCGCATCGATGCCGGGCAAGCCTATCCGGTTACAATGGATGCGAGAGCAAGAGTTCGGCTGGGAACCACTTGGTCCGGGAATGGTGACGGAAGTCGACGCCGCCATCGATGCCGGCGACCGGATCGTCAAATGGAACTACGATGTCTGGAGCAATCCTCACAACAACCGGCCGGTCGGGGCGGGCGGCGTGCTTGTTGGAAACGAGGTGGCGCAATCGTTTCCTATTCCGGAGGGCAAGCCGATCCCAATGCCGGAAGGCGACGGCAGCCGCAACTCGAACCCGCTCTACGATTTGCCAAACACGCATGTCATCTACCACTTCATCAAGGACATGCCGATACGGGTTTCCGCGCTGAGGTCGCTCGGAGCGCACCTGAACGTGTTTTCTATCGAAAGCATGTTTGATGAACTTGCGTTGAAGGCTGGAGTGGATCCGCTGGATATGCGGTTGGCTCACATGGCCGACGACCGAGCACGAAGCGTCATGCTGACCGCCTCGGAAGCCTTCGGCTGGAAAACTCGCAAGAAAACTTCGCCGCTGCAAGGGTTCGGCATGGCGTTCGCGCGTTACAAAAATCTGGGCGCCTATTGCGCCGTGTTCATGGAAATCACAGTCGAGCGCGACACGGGTCGCCTGACAGTTCGAAGGGTCCAGGCTGATGTGGACTGCGGCGAGGTCGTTTCTCCGGACGGTGTCCATAATCAAGTTGAAGGGGCGATTATTCAATCGTTGAGCTGGTGCACCCGCGAAGCATCGGGCAATGACGGCACTCTGCGCACAGCCTTCGATTGGAGCACCTATCCAATTTTACGCTTCCGCGACGTACCTGAAAAGATTGCTGTCACCGTCCAGCAGCAGCCGGGAAAGCCTTTCCTGGGCGTAGCCGAGTGTGGACAAGGCCCAGCTTCCGCAGCACTTGCGAATGCACTGGCTGATGCCACCGGTGTCAGATTCACTCACATGCCGATCACTGCCGAGAAAGTAAGAGCCGCGATTGTAACCCTCTAGCAGATCAAGTTGCGACTTGGCCCCCTTGATCAGCATAGGCGGCGAAGGCTTCCTGCAGTGCCAGGACGAATACCCGCACCTTAGGCAAGACCAGCCGCGTGGTGGGATACACTGCCCAGATTGGCATGTTCTCTGGCGCGCCGTCGGCGAGAGTGACAGCCACAAGCCGGCCCGCCCGCAGGTCATCGCGGACGGCCCAGTGCGACAATAACGCAATGCCGCCGCCCGCCAGGCAGGCGGCATGGCAGATGGCAATACTGCTCGACGAAAAACGCGCATGAACGCGGATATGTTTTTCCCGCTCACTTTCCGGCGCCCTCTCGTCCCGCATCGTCCAATGACTAATGCCGTTAAGCGGAAGGCAATCGTGCAAAGCCAAATCACCCACGAAAGCCGGCTGGCCACGTCGCTGAAGATAATCGGGTGCTGCTACCAGAAGCCGCGGATTGTCGGCCAGTTTTTGAGCGATCAAGCTGTTGTCGCGCAAATGAGCAATGCGGATGGCGAGATCGATACCAGTCGCGACCAGATCAGGAAGTGTGTCGGTAACGTCGAGCGAGATGCGCAGCTCGGGATTTTCCATCAGCAGACGGGGCACAAGCGGCGCCACAAATGTAAGGCCGAAGGCCGCGGATACCGAAACGCGCAGCAATCCGCCCGCGCCCCGGCCATCGGACCTCAACCGCGATGTGGCCTCCTGCTCATTGTCGATGATCGACCGGGCATAGGGCAGAAAGGTTTCGCCTTCTGGTGTCAGCGACAACGCGCGGGTGGTGCGGTGCATCAGCCGTATGCCGAGCGATGTTTCGAGCGCAGCCAGCCGACGGCTTGCAGCCATGGCCGGGATGCCCAGCCGGCGGGCTGCTTCTGCAAGGCTGCCAGCGTCGACGGCAGTGGTGAAAACGCGCAAATCATCGGTATTCATTATAACGAGTCTCGATATTCGGGCCAAACAATCGGACCCACTAAAACTGATTAAGATTAAATTATAGAAAAGTGGCTGACGAAACCACCCTGGAGAGACATCGAAATGAAAACTTTACAAAACTCGAAAGCATCACCCTTACCCAGTGACGTGACCGCCAAAGGAACCCGTAAACTCGGCCTGCTGGCCATGGCGGCCGCCAGCGGTATCGCTGTTGCCAATATCTATTATAACCAGCCGATGCTCGGTATAATCGAGGCGGAGTTTCCTGGGCAGTCCGCGGCGACGTTGATCCCGACCGCAACCCAACTCGGTTATGCGCTCGGCCTGTTTCTGTTGCTGCCGCTGGGCGATATCCTCCATCGCAAACCGCTGATCGTCGGTCAGTTTGTCGTGCTGGCTGTCGCCTTGGCTCTGGCTGCAATTGCGCCGACAGCCTGGATGTTGGTCATGGCCTCGCTCGTCGTTGGCGCGAGCGCCACGGTGGCGCAGCAGATTGTTCCGTTTGCGGCGTCACTGGCAACACCGGAAAAGCGCGGTGCCACGATAGGCACTGTCATGGCCGGCGTGCTGTCAGGGATCCTTTTCAGCCGCACGTTGTCCGGCTTTGTCGCAGAGCACGGCGGCTGGCGTGAAATGTTCTGGATCGGGGTACCGCTGGCTCTGGTCGCCGCCGTCTTGATGTTCGTGACTTTGCCCCATCACCGGGCAACCTCCAGCATGCCCTATGGTAAGGCGCTCCGCTCGCTCGCACATCTCTGGACACGCTTGCCAACGCTGCGCACGGCGACATTCGTTCAAGCTGCTCTGTTTGCCTCGTTCACGGCGTTCTGGACTATTCTGGCACTCTACCTCCAGGGACCGCGTTTCAATCTTGGAGCCGATGTGGCCGGTCTGTTCGGCATTGTTGGCGCCGTGGGCGTCTTCGCAGCACCGCTCGCCGGTCGCGTCGCCGACAAGCATGGCCCGTCCTTCGTGGTGTGGTGTGGTGCTATCCTGACGCTGGTTGCATGGGTGGTGTTCGGTCTTTGGGGCGCGATTGCCGGTCTAATCGTCGGCGTCATCGTATTGGATTTCGGTATCCAGAGTGCGCTCGTCTCGAACCAGCACCTCATTTATGCGCTCGACCAGCAAGCCCGTAGCCGTCTGAATACCATCTTCATGACGGGCATGTTCCTTGGTGGCTCATTTGGTTCGGCAGTCGCTACCGTCGCGTGGAGTCAAGGAGAATGGACCGGCGTCAGCATCTTGGGTGGAATGCTCGCCCTCATCGCGCTTTTGGTTCTGGTCCTCGGCAACCGACGCTCAGGCGCTGCCTTCAGCGAACAAGAAGGACGCTAATCATGAAACCATTGCGTATTCGCGTTGTCGGTGGCTCGCTCGCGGGCCTGTTCACCGCAATTCTGTTGCAAATTGACGGTCATGATGTGGTTGTTTACGAGCGCTCTCACTCCGGACTTGCCGGACGCGGAGCGGGACTGGTGCCCCAGGAAGACGTCTTTCACATGCTGAGGATGATCGGCGCGGATCACGCTGCCAATGTCGGCGTGATCGCCCGCGAACGGATCTACTTCAATGCCGATGGCTCGGTCGCCCAGAAGCTGTCGATGCCACAGATGCAGATTTCGTGGGACTTTCTTTACTCTGAAGTCTTGGCACGTCTGGAAAAAGGACGGTACCAAACCGGACGTGCCGTTGAGGCCGTAATTGATGCCGACGATGGTGCTACCATCGTTTTTGCCAATGGTTCATCCGAAAAAGCCGATTTGGTGATCGGTGCGGACGGGCTCGGCTCGGTGGTTCGGGCGACCCTCAACGAGGACTGGCATAACCGATATGCGGGATATGTCGCTTGGCGCGGACTGTTGCCTGAAAATGAACTTCCTTCGGGAGCATCAATTCTGATCGATCGTTTCGCCTTTTATATCCAGTCCGGTGTGCATATTCTCGGCTACCTAGTACCTGGCCCTAACGGCGAAACGACGCCGGGACAAAGGCGCTACAACTGGGTCTGGTACCGCCCCGTCAATGACGCCGAGCTGGCAAGCACCCTGACCGATCGTGACGGAACAGCCTATCCTTATTCCCTCCCGCGCGGCACTATTGTAACAAGCCGGGTGGAGGCCCTGCATGCGGATGCTGCGGCGATGCTGCCGACACCGTTCGCGCTCGCCGTTCAGGCAGAGAATACGCCGTCGATCCAGGCGATCTTTGACTACGCGGCTGATCGCATGGTTGGCCAATCCGTAGCGCTGGTCGGAGACGCGGCCTTTGTTGCTCGACCCCATACCGCGATGGGAGTTTCGAAGGCGGCCGCAGATGCAGTTTCCCTGCAACGAAACTTGGTGCGGGCAAGCTCACTTCGGGAGGGTTTAGCAGCATATCAGTCGGAGCGCATGTTCATCGACGAGCAAACCGTTGCTTATGGGCAACGACTTGGTGGCTCGGCTCTTTAGAAGCCGGGCACTTCCCTCTGAAATCAACGCACTCACGCTTTTACCTTGTCCAATTAACGAGGATAGGTCCTTATGACGGAAATACTCGTCCCGTTCAGGGTAAGCAGCACCGACAGTCCTGTCGATATCCTCACCTTTGCGGCCTCCGCTGTGCAACGCGGCGGAGCAGCCCTTGCGACATTGGTCGAAATAAGCGGCGGCGCAGCGCGTGCGCTGGGAGCGCAAGTTGCGATCGTTGCGGATGGCGGGATTTGTTGGCTATGTGTCGGGTGGGTGTGTCGAGACCGCCGTTGCAGCTTGGCGTGGCGGTGAAGTGAAGCCGACTGCCCGTTCCAAGCCAGCAGCCAAGCGAGAGCGGCGCAGACCCGATCCTCTACTCGCCGTCACTGCTGAACTCCCGGAATGGTTCGAGGCGGAGCCTTGGCGAACTTGGCGGGAGTTTCTTGAACGCTTGCAGGTCAAACACCCCGGCTCGTATCCCGACGGCCTTATTCGAACCGTGCAGCGCCCGCCGTCGACACCAGATGGTGAAGGCGCCGATATCGCCGAATAGGCGGCTCATCTCGGCTTCCTGTGTCATATCGGCGGACATGGTGCGCAAGCGGGATCCTGCGGCAAGCGTCCCAGCGGCTGCCTGGAGCTTGTCCTTCAGCGCGCCCGACGATCACAACTTCCGCACCGCGCTCGAGCGCAGCGCCGGCCACGCCCAGCCCAATGCCGGAACTGCCGCCAATTTACGATAACTTTCTTTCCATAAGCGATGCCATGGGAGCCTCCATAAGCTTGTGATTTGGGTTGAGTTTTGCGTCGGGGAGCGTTGCGATAGAAGTTAGCCTTGGTAGGCGCGCTCCAGATCCGCGATGACGATCTTCTTCATCTTGTACATGGCCTGCATCACCCGGCTGGCCTTCGCCTGGTCGGGATCGGCAATCATCCGGAGAAGAATACTGGGCGACACCTGCCAGTAGACGCCAAACTTGTCGGTCAGCCATCCGCAGGGCTGTTCCTTGCCGCCGTCGGCGATGAGGGCATTCCAACAGTAGTCCGTCTCCGCCTGGTCGTCGGTCTCCACCAGAAAGGAGAACGCTTCGTTGTAGGGGATAGACGAGTTGGCATTGAGGGCGGCTACAGGCAGGCCTGGCAGCTCGAACCGCACGACTGACAGTTCCGGGTCGGGCAGTTTCGTGGGTTCGAGGACCTTGGATCCGCGGAACACGGACATATAGAATTCCATGGCCTCCTCGGCTCGTCCGTTGAACCAGAGATGGGGGTAGACTTTCATATCGCTTCTCCTTCAGGGCGTGAGACCACGGGGTGCGGACGATCGGACCCGGTGGATCACCGAGCTGTCCCAGTCGCGCTCGAATCCGATATCGTTGAGCCGACGATCTGAAAACCGCTCGATGCGCCGCATCGCCACGCGGTGCAGCAGAGCGAAGAGCAGGCCCGTGGTCATTCCGCTCATCGTCGAGAGCAGGGAGGAAACCGCCGGGCCAAGAGCAGATGACGGCGCACCGCCACAGTCCCCCGTGTTTGAGTGAGTATTCATCATGGCTTGTCATTCTCTTTCCGTGGCGCTGCCTTCGGACAGCGCGAAAAATGTTCTGTAATGAGGGGATTTTGAGCCTTGCACCGCTGGACGACAAACGATGAATAGTCGATCATATGTGACTGTTACTCACAGGCTTTGCCATGGCTCGTAGACTGCCGCCCCTGACGACATTGCCCGCATTCGACGCTGCTGCCCGCCATCTCAGCTTCACGAAGGCTGCTGCCGAGCTCAATGTGACCCACGGCGCGATTAGCCGAGCTGTGCGCCATCTCGAAGACGGGCTGGGCGTGCGGCTGTTCGATCGCGGGACGCGCTCAGTAGAGCTCACGGCGGAAGGCCTGGCTTATGCAGCAGAGGTAGGAGCGGCCCTGGATCGGATAAGCGTCGCGACGATGGCAACCGCCGCTTCGCGATCGTCCGGCGTGCTGAATGTCAGCACGTCCGATGGCTTTGCCGGGCGGTGGCTTGTTCCCCGGCTACATCGGTTTCATCGGCCCCACCCCGATATCGACGTGTGCCTCTCAACGTCCGGAGTGCTCGCCGACTTCGTCAGGGATGGAATCGACATCGCGATCCGCTATGGCGAAGGCAATTACGACAACGTGACGTCGGAATTATTGATGGACGAGGACGTCTCTCCGGTTTGCAGTCCCGAGCTCCTCCAAAGAAAGCATCCTTTGCGGACGCCCGAGGATCTGCGGCACCACAGGCTCATTCATGACAACTTCCGCATTGCCTGGTCGACCTGGCTACAGGCTGCGGGCCTATACGGCATTGACCACACAAGCGGCGTGAAATTTGAAACCGCGGCCTATGCTATCGAGGCTGCGGCGCAAGGGGAGGGGGTTCTTCTTGGACGCAGCGCGCTGGTTTCAGCCGATCTGGCATCGGGACGGTTGGTGCGCCCGTTCGATCTCGCGTTGAAATCCCGATGGAGCTATTACGTAGTCTACCCTGAAGGCGGGCTTCGGCATCGGAAGCTGAGAGCGTTTCGAGATTGGCTCTTCAGCGAGACGACGGCTGATGAACACCGCCTCAAGAGAAGCCTGTCGGCAAACGATTCAGCGGAAAGCTCAGTCTGATCTGGCCACATTGCGCCGCCGGCGCCACCTCCGCACTGTCAGCCGGCGCTGAGCTCTCCTCGACGTGATTTTTGCCTGTTCTGCTCGATGATTTGGGCCATTCTTTAGATAATGCTTTTCGGCGCCATCTTGACGACGCATACCGATTCATTGGCTGCCTTAGGTACTTCGCGACCATCCTCAGCTTGCCGACGTTGGTCCTGTCGGTATTCGCGACAGCCCGGCGTCAGTCAGGCTCGTGCCTTGGAACGAGAAACGCAGCGATTTCCTGCAGCCAGGCCGAGAAGGAAGCGTGATAACGGCCCTATCTGCCAGTTGAATGCGGCGTTTGCAGTGGGCTCGGCTTCTCTATCCGACGTTCGGCACTTGCAATTGTGCAGTGCAGCATTACCTACGACATCCGGGACGTCGATTGGCCTTCCGCGACCAGCGAGGATGCTCCATGAGAAGTCTTTCGGATACATTGCAGCGCTTGCAACGATACCGCAACATTCCGGTGGTGGATGCGGCTCCAACCAGACTAACGCAGCTGGAGATCGCTAGCGCTAATCCCGGCAACCTCCTCGGCTGGTACTATGCTCCCGAAAACGGCGATCGATCTGGCCCGCTTGCGCTTGTCGTCGTCCTGCATGGCTGCACCCAGACCGTGGCCGGCTACGATGCCGGATCAGGGTGGTCGAAATTGGCGGACGAATTCGGTTTCGCCGTTCTGTTTCCCGAACAGTCCCGCCAGAACAACCCCAACCTCTGTTTCAACTGGTTTTCCGAAAGCAACATTGAGCGGGATCGC
Source organism: Rhizobium sp. O111 (assembly GCF_055616315.1). Lineage (NCBI taxonomy): Bacteria > Pseudomonadati > Pseudomonadota > Alphaproteobacteria > Hyphomicrobiales > Rhizobiaceae > Rhizobium > Rhizobium sp. O111. The sequence goes on from NZ_JBSHXL010000003.1 coordinate 706,789, forward strand.
GGAGAGGTCCGCTCGATCCGTGAGATGATCGATACGATGGTTTCCGACCACGGCATCGATCCAGCACGAGTGTTCATCACGGGGCTGTCAGCCGGCGGCGCCATGGCGAACGCTATGCTTGCTGCTTATCCGGAGGTGTTTTCCGGCGGAGCGATCATTGCGGGTCTGCCCTATGGCGTTGCATCCACGGTCCCGGAAGCGTTTGACCGGATGCGGGGCCACGGCCTGCCCTCCCACCAACGGCTCCAAGAGCGTCTCCGATCGGCATCGCCGCATGTTGGCCCGTGGCCCACGATATCGGTCTGGCACGGTACGGCCGACAAGACCGTCGATGAGTTGAACGCACGGGCCATCATTGAGCAGTGGAAGGCTATGCACGAGGTTGGCGATCAGCCGGCGCGGTCCGACGCTATGGATGGACATGAACATCACATTTGGACAAACAGGGCAGGCGCGGACGCCATTGAGCTTCACCGCATTCGCGGCATGGGACACGGCACTCCGATCGACACGTCGAGCGGCTATGGCGCGCGAGCCCCCTACATGCTCGACGTCGGCGTCTCCTCGACGGAACACATTGCCCGCAGTTGGGGTCTCACGCCCTCCTTCGAGCGTCGGGTCCAACCTGATGGGAGGGCGACGACCTCAAACGAGATAGGAAGCGATGACCGCAAGGATGTGACGAACTATGTCCAGGATGTCATCGAGAGCGCGCTGCGATCCGCCGGGCTTATGAGATGAGATTTCCTTGGCTGCCCCGAGGGAGAAACCATCCCTGAACACATGCGCGCTTTTGGTCCTTCTGCGCGAGGAGCGTAAATGGCAGAGCTTTCCATAAAGCACCGGACGACCTACAGCTACCGGTTTCCCGTCCAACTCACGCCCTATCGGCTATTGCTGCGACCGCGCGAAGGGCCGGATCTTTTGCTGCAACATCACCAGATTACGGTCTCGCCCGAAGGCAGGGTGGCCTGGACGACGGATGTATTCGGAAACGCGATTGCGACCCTGACGTTCTCGGAGCCGACACGCCGGCTGGAGATCGTAAGCCATGCCGACGTCGACCTGAAATCGCAGGCCTGGCCGGTGTTCGACATCGCCGCGTCGGGCGCCACCTACCCTTTCCTTTACGACGATCAGGATTGGAAGGATCTTGGTTCTCTCAGGGATGCTCAATATCCCGACCCTTCCGGTGAACTGCATCAGTGGGTCATGGGCTTCGTCATGGGGAACTCGACCGACACGCTGTCGCTGTTGAAGGACCTCAGTGCCGGCGTTGCGAACGGCGTTGCCTATCAGGGGCGAGATATTGAAGGGACGCAGGCTCCGCTGGAAACCCTTCGCCTAAGGTCCGGGAGTTGCCGGGACCTTGCGACACTCTTTGCCGAATCTGTGCGGGTTCTTGGCCTCGGGGCGAGGATCGTGTCCGGATATCTCCACGACCCAGTGAGAACCCTCGTCGGTTCGTCGCCGGGCGGATCGACCCATGCATGGGTTGAAGTGTTCCTCCCGGGTGCAGGATGGATCGCGTTCGATCCGACGAACAGGAGCATGGGTAGCGCAAACCTGATCCCGGTGGCCGTCGCACGCGACATTACCCAGCTTATGCCTGTGTCGGGAACGTTTATCGGCCCTGCGGATGCGTTCGTTTTGATGGATGTCGCCGTGGACATCGCTTTAATCGCTTGACGGTGCGAGCAACAGACGGAGCGGTTGAATTTTCCATGGGCAGAACATAAATCCGGCGCGCCCTTGTAAAATCAGAACTTGTGCCCATATATTGTTTATCGACCATTGCTTGTGATGTTGGTTCGGAGCTTCGCTCCCGTCGGATTTCCTCAAATCATCGATCTTATCCCGCAAGGCATCGCGGGAACCACAACGATTGTTCTGAAAGGAGATCGTCATGACGACTGGTTCCGTCAAATGGTTCAACTCCACCAAAGGCTTCGGCTTCATTCAACCGGATAACGGTAGCACGGACATCTTCGTCCATGCGTCCGCTGTCGAGCGCGCCGGAATGCGTTCGCTCTCAGATGGCCAGAAGATCTCCTACGAGGTTGTTCGGGACCGCAAGTCCGGCAAAAGCTCCGCCGAAAATCTTCAGGCGGCTTAAGTTTTCATTCGCCTCGCTGACCACGGATGTACTGGCAGCAGAGCTGAGTGACTATGAGAGGTCGAGGTTAGCGCCCGGCCTTTTTGTTTGGCTGGCCTCGTCTCCCGCTTCGATCCGACCGTCGACGTCTCGGATGCGTCCGAGCTACACACCGAAAGAGAATTATCATGACCACGACGACGCAGGAGTTGTTCAAGCCCGAGAAAATCTCCGCACGCGATAAGGCTGCGACCACGAGTCAAGTCGCGCGACAGATCATTGAAACGGAAGCGGCCGACCGGATCCGCAAAACCGAGCGCCTGCGCCAGTTGCGCGAAGCGCAGCCGATCGAGCTGAAACCGATACGTCCTGCTCGGCGCCGGAAATCAGCACCATAGGTTGGGTGATAAGGGCGTATCAGCGGGGACCAACCGCTGCTTGGACGACGCTTTCACGGAAAGAGACGGTGCTTCTCACCTTTAAAAATTTTTGGCCAAGCCCTTCCAGCGCCGCTCCTGTAGCTGTCGCCGTTACAAGCTTCGTCTACATCCTGTTCCTAATCTCGGAGGGTTGGCTATGGTGAGTATAACCGGCGTGAAACAGTCTCTTCTTCGAAAGCTTCTCAAAAGAGCTGATTACGCGACGCTTGACTTGAAGCCCGAAGCGGGAGCGAACCACGCGGCGGAGAGCACTCTCATTGAGCAGATCCGATCCGGCATGATCCGACCGGATGGCTATCCCGCGCCGACAATCAAAGCTGACACGCGACGCCCTGGCGAGCCGATGGATCAAGGAACGATCTCGCACGGGCAGGCGCATCGCCTGGACGAGATGAATCCTGTTGAGAAAAGCTGTGAACCGGAAGAGCAGATCGAATTCGCCGCGAGCTCCAATGGCGACTGCTGGATCCTATGCGGTCAGAGCAAGCCTGAAAGTGCCTTTGTCCTTCATCGGGCCAATCCGGCGTCGGGCGGGCACGAAACACGAAGGTCGGTCGACGCCTTCCTCGATCTGAAACCCAACGGGCCTGAACATGTGGCCCTACGAGCGTTACTCCAAGATCGATAAAACAGGAGCCCAACCCTGGAACCAGTTTCGGGTGAAGCTTTAGCTTCAAATTTCAAGCGAAGGGCAACGGGATGAAGTCGGCACTGAACATCTTCCCACCCGATTTCATACGGATGAAGGGGGCCGACTCCCCCAAAGCGCTTTCGCTTGGAGGACGACGCTCTAACTCTGGGACCGTACAGAGCGCAATGTCGGTAAGACGTCCTATCCTGATCGCCGCGCTCCAGCCACCGCGAACAGGTTTCAATCAGAATGTGAGGGCATAGGTTCGATGACCCGCGGACGAGATGGACACTTAACGACCAGGACGCCGCCTGCCCGGTTTCGAGAGCAGTCACAAAGAACTTTTCAGAGCAATTCACTGTAAAGCATGGTGATCCACAGGACGCTCCCCGCGAGCCAGACCAGCCCGGGCCACATGAGCTTGCGGCTGTCGTCGGTTCTCGTTGCAAACAGAGCGATCGCGGCCCCGGCCACGCACGATGTACCAGACGCCGAGCGAGGCGAAGTGCTCTCGTCCTTTGATGAGCGTGTCGATCAGGTCGAAAGCAAAGGATATGGCAAAGAGGGCGAAGAAGGCGTGCCGTCTTCGGATGACAAACACCTCCCTGTCACCATGGTCCTGAAGATGGTCGGGGTAGAGCGGCGTCGACATCAGGAAAAACAACGAAGCGTTGGCAAGCACGAAAATGTAGATCCAGAAATTCCATGTCTCGACCAGGCGAAGCGCGAACTCCCACCACCAGAAATGGACGGCGCCAAGCAGAAGTGCCATTGACCAGACGATCTGCGCATGCATCCTATCGGTCTTTCCTGGCTCCTGCAGGCGACGAGACAGACCGGACAGCACGCGGGTTATCGACAGCCCGAGGATCAGGCTGACGAGAACTCGCAAGTGTCCATAGGCGTCCATGCTTCAAATCCTCTCGCGTTATCGAGGCCTCATTGCCGGCGCTGCGGTAGCCACCGGAGACGCCTGGTTGCTGTGGTGGCAAAGGTCCCGCGTCCGTGTCGGATCCCGCTGAGAGAAATCGCAAACAGCAGCCCCGCGCAGACCAGCAACAGATATCCACCCACTTGGCGATAGGCGATCACAGCCAATATGCCGCCCAGGAGAAAAGCCACGATCGTCCAGACGTGCAGCTTGAGCCGCGTACGGTTTTCGGCGGCGTGGGCATCGGGTTCTCGTCCGCGTAAAATGTCGAACGCAATACCGAACGCCCGAGGCCACCGGCGCCGAGGCGGTGCATGGATATAGCCCGTTCTTGGCTTAAGGCGCAGCAGGTGCTTCGGATTGGATGAGCGCTTCTTCGCAATCTCTTCAGGCGAGAATAATGCCGGAATGCGCAGGGCGACCGTGACATAGGATGGCATGGCAAGACCGGCTTCCTCGCAACGCGCCTGGATCTCGGCAACGACAGGAGTGAGTGGAGGCGCCTCGAGCGTCACCCATTCCTCGCGCAGCGTTGCGTCGATGATGTCCTCGATCTGTTGGGGCAGTCGCTTGCGCCGGCTGACGGCGGCGCGTGGCGGCAGGGCCGTCGCCGTTCGATCCGCGCGATAACGGGCAAGGAGATTGTAGACTTGCCGCGTCGTCAGCCGCAGCTCCGCTGCGGCGCGAGCCATGGCAGCTTGCCGCGGGCCATCACTATCGAGGATTTTGTCCAGCTCTCGAGACAAGCGGCGAGCGGCCGACCATTGCTCATCCGGAATCGGTCGAGTTGCGACTATTGGATCGCGCAATTGCTTGGTCAAGAGAGTGCTTCATTGAAATCGTTAGCGGAAAATTCGCGCGAATCTATTCGCTAAAACTAACTTGCCTATGACATTTTGCCGTTTGAAATCGGGAAGTAAAAGCCACAGAGGTCATCTGTATCATGGGATTGCGGCCACCGTCATCTTCAAGGCCGCGATACTTGGAGGTTTTAGGACGCCACCTTCCGGCGGTTCGTTCGTATTTTATTAAATATGTTCGATAATAATCCCGTCGGAGGGGCGATCGAAAACCTGGGCGAGCGAGTTCATCTCGTGTCCACGGAATGGAGACGGCCATGTACCAGCGTACCGTACTTATCGTAGAAGACGAGCTTTTGATCCGAATGGTGCTCGCCGACACATTGTTTGACCGGGGCTACGATGTGCTGGAAGCAGGAAACGTTCTCGAGGCTGTCGCAATCCTCGGGCAAAAAGAGCTTGATGCCGTAATCACCGATGTTGATATGCCGGGTGGCTTGAGCGGCCTCGATCTTCTGCGGATGATGTCAAGAAACCACGCGAGCGTCCCCGTCATCGTCGCCTCCGGTGGGCATCTACTTAGTCAAGATGATCTGCCGACAGGCGCGGTGTTTATACCCAAGCCCTACAGCGTGACGGCCATCGCGTCATTGGTCGATGAGATGACCTCTTCCGCCAAGCGCCGTCGGGCTTGAAGGCAAGGGCGACGCGGGGAACAGGTTTGACTGCGCCGGGTTCGATGTCTCGAAACCAAATGGTGGATGAGAGATAACCCAGATTTTTTCGTACACGGTATGTTTCAGAACCACAAAAACTGGGACCGCTGGGTCCGCTTTTTTCCGCGCGGGGATATGACTGCAGCGCGCCCGCGTGACCGCTACCCGGCATGACGCTCTTTAACCACGATCGCGGATCGCAGGCGGCGCAGCACTACCCTCGCCTGGTGAAGGGCTGCGGGGTTTTGGCGCTGGAGGAAAGTATCCCCGCTGAGCCTATACTGGCGAACGCATCAGAGCGCGATCGCCTTGAACGCGGCGGCGGCGTTCGGGCCCCGCTCGGCCTTTTATCTCACGCCGATCCGGAAGCTGGCGACCGTATCAACCTTAGGGGCGAAAACGAACAGATCGCTCGCGCGTCCCTCTTTCAGTTCGATCTCGACCTCCCTTATCGGAGAACGGCGGTCAGCGGAAATGGCGTAAACCTCATCAAGGGCCACCTCTATCCGTTAGCCATTCTCCACGATATTCCACAGCCGCCTCGCGATCATCAAGTCGAAAAAGGATTCAAGCTTCAGCTCGCCACCGAGTTCCCCAGGCAGCCCGCTCGTGTGATCGAGAACGGGTTCGTTGCTCTCGATCAGCGCTTCCCATTCGGACCGCGCAAACAGCGATCCGCTTGGCCCCGTCGCCTTCACGGCTTGCGTCCTGGTGTCGCCCACCCGCCTGACGCGCCCGCACTTTGAGGTAGGTGCCGTCCACCCACAAGTACGGCCAGTCGCCCTCGATTGGCCGATCGAGAAAGGCTTTGACCTTGTCATCGATCTCTTCGCACAGGCGGGAAACCTGGCTCTTTGAGATGCCGCTCATCCCCATGGCCTTGACGAGATCATCCACGGAACGCGTCGAGATGCCCTGAATGTAAGCTTCCTGGATAACAGCTGTCAGCGCCTTCTCGGCCATGCGGCGTGGCTCGAGGAAGGTTGGGAAGTAAGACCCTTTACGCAGCTTTGGGATACGCAGCTCTACCGTACCTGCACGCGTCTCCCAGTCACGGTCGCGATAACCGTTGCGTTGCGCCAATCGTGATGGGCTCTTCTCACCGTGGGCCGCGCCAGTTGCAGCGCTAACTTCCAATTCCATCAGTCGCTCAGCAGCAAAACCGATCATGTCGCGCAGAATATCCGCGTCCGGGGTCTTCTCCACAAGCTTGCGTAGGTCCATTATGTCGTTGGTCATCGATGTATCCTTCGTATCTGGTTGAGTGTCAGCAACCCAACCATACCGGAGATTATCGATGACCGCCCGCAAAGCCGCTCACTCGCTACAGCGCGCTAAGGGCGCGCTCGCGAGCGGCTTTGCTACCGTCGACTTACACCACATAGTGTGATCGCTCAGGGCCTAGGCTCAGGCGTCGACTCTCCACACTGTCTCTTGTCAACTGTGGCCAGTGTGCCCAAGCTATGAGGAGAACTGCCATGAAGTATCATGCCGGACTGGATGTCAGCCAGCAAACGACATCAATCTGGATCGCTGATGACGAAGGCAGGATTGTGGCCGAGCGGAAAGTAGCGTCGTGCCCAGACGCGATTGGAAGCGTTTGAACCGTTCTCGGTAAGAGGCGGTCAAAGTGCCGACCTCGAAGAGAACCATGAGCCTGACCCGCGATGCCAGCTGCGACCAGCTTGACAACCGCGATCAGAGAACGCTCGGGGACACGATCGCGAACTCGTGCGAGGCGTCTTAAAGGGGAGGCACAATCTTCTAATGATTGGCCGATATGCTTCACTACAGCCACGAAGCATAGATCCTAGTCGGCTCTTCAGCATATCCAACTGCTCTCCACCGGCTTCCTGAAGACATGGGCGCCAGTGTGTTGGTCAGGTCCAACCGGGCCGCCTCGTGCATTGGCTTTTCGCCACGCGGCGCCGCGAGACCCCATAAAGGCGCGCTTCGAGCGGCCCGAGATGGACCGCTCGACGTTGCCTCACCGCGATGGATCAACCGCGACGATACCGCGAACGCTCCGCTTCAATCTGTTCCGCCGAATAGGGCTCAGCGTTCTCGTCGAAGCGGTTCCAACCCTGTTCCACATAGCTGGCTCGTCGCGATTGATAATCAACCGGACGGGACTGCGTAAGGATGGACTGAGCGGTTGCGACCTTGCTCTCTTCGACCCTCGCGGTAACTACCGAACCCCCTCGGCGAATTCCCTCGGCGTAAAAATTCGCTTCGTCTTCGGAAACGCCTTCCCGAACCATGGCGCCGACGATGCCGCCAACCGCGCCCCCTGCAACAGCGCCCGCGACAGCGCCAGCTGCCGTGGCCGCCAGCCATCCCGCGGCGACGACCGGACCAACACCTGGAATGGCCAACATTCCAAGTCCCGTCAGAAGACCGCCCGCGCCGCCGGCAACCGCGCCGACACCCGCGCCGGTTCCAGCCCCTTCAGCCGCATGGGATCCCTGTCCCTCGACATCGACGCCGTTTGCCTTGTTCGTGACGATACTGATGTCGTCGGACGGCACGCCAGCGTCTTCAAGCGCCTTCACAGCGGAACGGGCGTCGTCGTAGCTGTCATATAGTCCAGTAACTGTTCGCATGTTTTTGTCTCCTCTTCTTTTGTTTACTTGGCCAACGTCACGTTGCCCTGAAAGTCCAGGGAAACCTTGACGTCCGCCCCGTCCTTCTTCGCGTTGGCGCGCCAAACGCCTTGGTCGTCAAGCTTTAGGCTCATGACGTCAGTGTAGCCGGCACCTTCGATGCGCGACTTCGCCTGATCCTCGGTGAAGCTATTCTTGCCGGCGACCGGGGCGGCGGGATTGTGTTCCGTGTTAACGGCCGGCGTCGTCTGCGAGGTGGACGGGGTCTCGCTCTGCGCGAACGCGGCGGTTGCCGAAAGGATTATGGCGGCGGAAAGCGTTGTGATCTTTTTCATTGGTGTCTCCTCGAGTTACGAGGACGAAACCTCGAAAAAGACTGTTTGTTCCGAGGCTTATGACAAATTGTTTGATTAAGGTTATTCGGTCCCAATCGCGCAGTCACTGCGTGACAATCCATACTGTCCCGTCTCGCCGAGTAGACCGCAACGATGATGGCCATCCCGGTAAAGCCGATGAGCCCACGATCCTGATAATCACGAGAGTGGATGTAAATGTCGATTACGCGATGAAATTCTCATCCCCATGGCCTTGACGAGATCATCCACGCAACACGTCGAGATGCCCTGAATGCAAGCTTCCTGGATAACAGCTGTCAGCGCCTTCTCGGCCATGCGGCGTGGCTCGAGGAAGGTTGGGAAGTAAGACCCTTTACGCAGCTTTGGGATACGCAGCTCTCACTGGCTTTGATCCAGGGCATGCGGTGATGGCTGACGCGCGTTTGGATCTGATTTTTGTGTGGGGAGACGTGTCCCCACGGTGACCGCGATCACGACAACCTCCTGATGGAAAGGGATGGGCTACCGGAACCGACCAGAGCTCAGTCGTTGGAAGAATTCGCCTAACTCGTTTGGAAAACGTTTCCGAGCTGTCTCGAATCACGCGTGCGCCGTGAAGATCTAGACCCACCTCAAGACCGGATCGCCCCTACGCGGACTCACCAGCCGGTCGCGGTGTATTTTCCTGACCTCTCGAAAAGCGACCGAAGTCTTTTGGTCCATCTGAAACTTCGAAGCCGCATCTGCTCCACGCCACGCGTTTCTTCCCACGAGCCAAACATATTTTCGAGACTTGCGGGGTCTCGCGTGGGCCTTGCCAAGCGTTATCACGGCGTTGTGGCGCACTTTAACCGACGGCAGTGGAAGTCGTCACCTTGTCCAAAGCTTATCCGTTTGAATTGCGATGTTGTGTCCCGCCGTCAGACTCATGTCCAGATGACCTCACGCGCCGCCCCACGGTGACCCGGCGCCGACAGAACGCGATCGCGTTCGAGCCGCCCCGGACAGACCCCGTTAGGAGCGAGGCGACGGCAACGCTGCATGGCCCAGGAAACTTTAATGGGCCGCCGCGTCGCCGCGCGCTTTTGGGGCTTGGTTTGAGAGCAACCGTGATTTCCTCAACGCCGGAAGATTCGTCCGATCGCGATCAGGATGCAGGCGCCGACGAAACCCGCAATGAGGTATCCAATCCAACCTCCAAGCACGACACCGAAAACGGAAAGGATAGCGTTCGCGACGATTGCGCCCACGATGCCTAGTATGATGTTCATGATCACGCCCATGTTGGACCTCATGAACTGCTCGGCGAGCCAACCCGCGATTCCACCAATGATTATTGCCGCTAACCAGCCAATGCCTGCCTGTTCCATGTTGCTTGCTCCATCGAAGCCGTTGGTCGTCAGCTTGAGTTAGGGCTCGTCGCGAAGCCGTCAATCCGACCAGTTCGTGAAGCTCCGCGGATGAGCAGCCCTCGGCAGATTATCCCCTTCAGTCCAGCTGGCGAATATCCCGACACAGGGAACCTATTCAATCGCCTTTTGTTCGGTACGAAGGCGTCCTTTGCTACCCGGATGTCTGCCCGATATCCTTCGGTCGGGTGAAGCCCTCGCGAAATTCGCGGGGGCTTCGTAGCGTGATTGGAAAGAACCGCGCTATCTAAGACGGGTGGATAATATGACTATCGTTGGGAACCCAGTGGCGTTTTCCACATTGGACTGGGGTCTCATGACTTGCGACGGGATAAATGGCCGCGGAAAATCGCGACATCAACTGCCCGCTGGGCTGTTCGCCGTCAAATCGACCTTTTTTATCCCTGCCGAGCGTGAGATCGGGATCGACACCATGGCTGACCGGTTGGCGCTAGCACGGGGATCGGCGCCGAAACGCTCGATTACACCGACGAGAATCTCCATGAGCGTATGCTCGACCTGACGGACGGTAGGGGCGGATGCGGTGATCGAGGCATGTTGGCATGGAAAGCCATGGGGCGGGGAGATTGATGGAAACAATGCAATCGAAGCTCCAGCATCGAGCCTCTTTACGCCTTGTGGCAAGCGGTCCTTGCATGTCGTCCAGGCGGCATCGTCTTATCGCCTGGCATGTTCGTTGGGTCGGCCATCGCGGCGCCCTTTGGTGCATTCCACGGCAAAGCCCTCACGCTAAAGAGGGGGCGGACCCATTTTCAGAGATGCCCGCGCCCGCTGATGGATCGGATCGTCGAAGGGAGGAACGATCCATCTTCCCTCCTCACGCATAGGACCAGGCTAGAAGGAGGGCAGAGGCCTAGAAGATTCGCGACAAGAAGGACGGCTGCGTGAGGGTTGTCATTCGACCAAACGCATAGTTCCCTGGGGCTCTCCGGTAAAGCGGAGGCTCCAACGGGCAAGGTTACTCGGCAGCGACCCTGAGTTCCGCCGCGACGGCGTCAAGCAATTCGATCGGCGCGATTATATCGAAGTCCTCGATCATGTGGTGCTGGTCGGAACCGGTCACCGCTAGCGTCCAATAGTCTGGGTCCTCGCCAAAGATCGTGGACACTTGAACGACTGTTGCACTTCCCTTTGCATGCTTTCGCGGTCGCGCCCAATAAAACGCATCTGGGACCAATCTCGTCATCACGCTCACTCCCCACGGGTGCGCCGACGATATCAGAATTTTCTTGAAACGCCATGGTTGGCGTTTGTCGGGTACCGTACCATCGCCCTGCCGGCCGGTCGCCAGGAAGTTGGACCGCAGCACGCAGCAAGGCGATGGCATGATGATCGAAACTAGTCGGTGATGCGAATTCTTGGCGCCACCATGAAACGCTCCTTTCCAGCATTAGTGCAGTGAACCGCCAGCACGGTCCCATGCGCCGGGCAGCAGGGATAAGCTACCGGGATTGCCGCCGAAGCCAGTATTCTCCACCGGTAGACCCAGGGCGCCATGATTTCCCCAGATCTTCCGACGAATGCTTCCAGCCAGCCATCCTGCCCGGCCCGCGACCTCGTCGAATGACAGTCAGCACGGTATCATCGTCCAATCGCACGCTTGATGGCATTATGCTGTAACTTTCGTCGTCGTAGGGAAGCCGACACTTGGCCTGGAACGACCTGCCACCGTTCAAGCTCTCGGCGCACAGCGTTCTTCCCTCCTGACCGTCAGGCTTCGCGCAGGTCACCATGAACAATGCATGTTGCGATGATATGGGAAGGATGTCGGTTCTGGTGGCGGCGCCGCCGATATCATGCCCGCTGAACCCAAAAGGTCCGTCCCAGTGCGCGCCTCGGTCCCGGCTGAGGTAGAACCAGCTCCTAGCATTGATCCCAAGGTCTGTTCGAGCCGCCAGCAAATGCACTCCGGGTCAAGAAAATCACTTGGCGCGGTGACGCGATCGAAGTGTCCATCATGAAGCCTCGGCCCGGACCGAAGGCGTCTTGCAACGTGCTCATCCGCGGAAAGACTTTCACCGCCCGGCGCGTGCCCGTGGAATTCCTCCACCATCCACGATTTCCCCCCCATCCTTGCTACGGGCCTGCCTAGGCACGAAGTTGTGGCTTTTATCGCGTGCGTGGAGCTCACCCTGATCCTCCAACCAACACGGCGAGAACCTCTTCCTCCCAGCGCCAGAGCCCATAATCGGCTGGCCAGGCGGCGAAGTGATGCTTCTCGCGGTAGACAACGGAATGTTCGGCCAAAATCCGTCATCTATCCCCCGCGATCGCGTACAAGACCGAGGAGTTTGAACGCCGAGACCCCATTATGGTGAGGACGTAAATTTTCGCTGATATCTCTTTTGTCTCGCGGCTGCGAATAATCTTGGCGGCTTGGGGAATGAAGCTAGCGACCGAGCACATGGACGCGCCGCAACCGATCATTGTCGCCATATCCATCACGACTTGCTCCAGTGCGGTTACATTGCCGTCGGCTTCGTGGCGTCCACGCCTCGTTTGCGATCGATCCATCCCATGACGGGAGTGACCGCGATCCCGTGCAGAAAGATCGATGCCAAGATTATGACAAAGACCGTCGCCCAAACGGTTTCCATGCCGGTGAAGTCAGCCTTGCCCGAGGCGTAGGCAAGGTAATAGATCGATCCCAGACCCCGGATCCCGAAGACCGACACGATTAGCTTTTCGGCTGTTGGGTGGCCGCATCCAGCAAGGCTTAACCAGCCGGCGAGAGGCCGAACGAAGACAAGTGTCGCTGCCCCGACGATGGCGACCCGCCAATCGACTAGATCCAGCAGCGATCCTTCCGCGACGATAGATCCGAAGCAGACGAGCAGGACCATCATCAAGAGCCGCTCGATCTGTTCCCCGAAATCGTGCAGTTCACTGTGGAAGCGGCTCTTGCGCTCGACGTGACGAATGGTCAGCGCGGTCACGAATACCGCGACGAACCCGTATCCGTGCAGGAGTTCCGTCGCGCCGTAGGACAGAAACGTGAAACCTAGCGCGGCCAAGCCATCCCCGGTTTTTTCGATCCGTCTGGTCTCGGGCAGTTTAAAGGTCAAATAACCGAGCAATCGACCGATGAGCCATCCGACCCCAATTCCGGCCGCGAGCTTCCAGACGACATCGAAGGCCAACCAGTAACCGATCCACTCCTGTCCGTTGCTTGTCGCCATGGCGATCGCGGCCATGACGAAGGGGAAGCTTAGCCCGTCATTCAGCCCTGCTTCCGACGTTAGGGAGAACCGAATATCGTCTTCCTCGCCGGTTTGCGGCGGTCCAACTTGTACATCGGCGGCAAGGACCGGATCGGTGGGCGCGAGTGCCGCGCCAAGCAGAAGCGCCGAGGCGGGTGGCAAGCTGAGTAGCCACCACCCAAGAAGAGCGATGCCGGCGATCGAAAGAGGCATGGCGATGCCGAGCAGACGCCAGGTGATCATCCAACGTTTCCATCCTAGCGCTCGGTCAATCTTCAGGCCCGCGCCCATCAAAGCCACGATGACCACCAGTTCCGTGAGATGCTCGGCCCAGCTGGTGTTTTCCAGGGGATTGAAGCGTGGAAGGGGCGTGAATGGCGACCAGGTCAGCAACATGCCGATGACAATGCAACAGATGGGCAGAGATATCGGCATGCGTTTCAAGGCCAGCGGCAGCCACGTCGTCAGAAGCACGATCAACCCGAATATGAAAAGTGTAATGACGTAGCTGTTCAATCGGCTATTTCTCCCGCGTCGGCTTAAGCCCGTTCCAGCGGCAATCTGGCGACCTCCGCGCCACGACCTTCACGCTTGCTTGAAAGTCCTCGGCCATGTCATGAGAAACTTGATTGGTGGCGCGGGGCTCCCGGTAACCGACATGGCGGTCCACCTCGGCGGGTCTGTCCGCCGGTATACAGCATGGATTTGAGCCAATTCGCCACCGAACGTCGCACGTTCTCGGCGCGTTCGGTGTCACCATGAATAATGACCGATAACAGACCGCGTCCAAGACGACTTGTGTCGAGTACTGCGGCCCGACACCTCGGGTCCTGTTCCAGGACCGCTCTCGCGCTCTTTGCCCTCTTGAAGCTTTTCGATGACCCACCCGGGCAAGTTTGCTCGCTTCCCGAGCCATTCTCTTCGCGGTGAGTCCGGGTCTGGCCAATGGTGTGGTGAACCGCGATCTGATCCGTGGCCAGACCGTATTTCGGCCCCCGAACTCCACCCCTGATTTTCGGGTCAGAGGAGCCCTCCCTGAGTGCTTGCGCGCGTCGCGAGCGGCATCGGCAATTTTCGCGAGTTCCTCGTCCAAGCAATCACAGGCGGTGTCTTGAAAGTCGTGTGGCGCGAATATGCCGTCAGACAAACCAAACGTTGTCATCGCGATCCTCCAGCCGGCCTGTTTAATTAGGCAAGCCTTACACATAATCAGGTGCCCGGCCAACGAAATATACTTTCCAGGGTTGGTGTTTGACACATATCGGGTCGGTCCTTTTATTAGCTCCACGACGTTTGTTGGGCGTTCGCCATGGAGGCATGCGACAGTTTTTCGGAACTCGTCGCCGAGACAGTTGGTCCCGCGGCAACCCTTGGCGATGCGATGGACCTCGTGGAGCGTGGCCCGCCGATCGATGGAGCGATCCTGGATATCAAGGGAAGTCTGAGGCTTGGACTGCCTTCAGGTGCAGTTGGATCCTCAAAGCTGGGGCGGGACATCGGTTTGCTCCTGTCTCGAAGCAAGTTAACGTTGGGCAATGTCACCAGTTCCAAAGCCGGATCGTCGATTTGGGCCGGTCTTGGCCGCTACGTACCGAACCTCGTTTTGCGAGCGGTTACGGAAGGCCATAATCATAGACCTTCCTATTGGTCGAACCTAGCCGAAAGCCGCTGTCTGAGATAGATATTCACAAGATGGGCGGACTGAAACGAGCAATGCGATCAAAAACGGGCAAGGCGTGGCTAACCAAGCTGCTTGCCGGTGCCGGTGGGCTGTTGGCGGCTTCGATTTCACTTGGGTACACGCTGTATGAGCGCAGGCAGGCCGATGTCGTCCCTCAGGTCGAAGTTGCGACACCGGTGGATGCTGGGCGTTGGAAGGTGTCTTTCGCCGGAAGCGCTTTGGCCAAAGAGATGCCGAATGGAGCGAAGATATCGCCGGGCAAGAAGGCCATCGTTGTCAGCATGATGCTAGAAAACCTGTCGGCACAGAGCTCCAATCTCTATGGAAGCTTGATCAAGCCCACCAATCTGCCCGACACGCCGAAGCCGCAATATTACCTGAGCCGCGACCGGGCCATCCTTTGGGATCTGCAGCCTCGAATGCCCGAGGCGGTAACTGCGGTATGGGAGGTTCCCGCGAATGTCGCATTGCCTGATGTTCTAAGGCTGCGGGTCGAGGGCGAGTTCTTCAAGCCGAGGGACAATCTCTATAACGCGCCGGGCTGGTTCCCCTTGGGGACGGTCGCGGAAATCGCATTGCCGCTGGATGGCGAGACGTCGGAGACAAAACCTTGAGGCGTGCGGCACCAATGATTCCGGCTGTTCTTGGAGCAGCGGCTCTGCTTGCGGCACTCCAGGCAACGACGCCACCCTATGCCACATTGACCGGGCCAATCAGCACCGTGGGTCGTCAGAGCGACACGGTTTCGAGTGATACGTTCAGTGTAAAGATCAACCGCGTCCTGAAGGCGAAGAGCATTGCCTACAAGCAATTTGGACGAGCGGTGGATCTCCAGAGTTCCGGCGTCTGGGTGGCGGTCTCCGCCGAGTTGCAGGCGTTCCAGAAAACCGTGCCGGTTCGCGCCGCGACGCTGATCGGTTCATCCGGTCGAATGTACCGTCAATCGCGACGGGCAGGGGATGCGCCAAACGTTCTCTCGACGAAAACCGTTCAACCCGGATTGCCGACGACGGGCCTGTTGGTGTTCGAGCTTCCTGAGGACGAGCTCCGCAACATGAAGCTTGTGCTTTCCGAACAGTATGATCCGCAGCTGAAGGATGAGATTAGCGTGTCGCTGGAGACGATCGAGACCGCACCGCAGGCTAGGCTGGAGATTCGCAAAGATGGCGTTTGACCGCGAGAGAAGGACTTGGTTGCTGTCGCTCGCAAGCTTGCCGCTTCTCGTAGTCGCAGCTGTTGTCGTCAATGCATGGCGCAACATCGAGGATTACCGGCATCGGATCGAGACGGATATCCAGCAGGGATCCGGCCAGCTCGACTACGCCGGCGCGGCGTGGCGCCTCGAGAAGGTGAGACTTATTGGTGATGGGCGCGACGCGCAACTGCGTCTTCCCGGCGAGATGCGGCTGATCATCGTTCGCATGGTCGCAACCGCCGCCCGCGATATCGGTGACGGCTGGGGCCAATGCGAGGTCAGCCTGGTGGATGGGACGGGGCGCCGCTGGTTGCCGCTCGACGTCATTCTATCGAGCGACATCAGCCGCGATCTGGAGCCTGACAACGAGCCCCTAAAAGGCTGCGGTATCACGTCGCTCGATCCGCCTCATCAAGACCATGCCGCCTTGATCGAGGAGAAGTTCGTCGTTCCTGACGCGGCAATCCCCACGCTGTCTGTAAGGTTGAGCGTCGCGGCCTTGCGGCCGCGGGCGATCGGCTTCCCGCTCGCGTTGAACTGACAATCACGCCTCACCGAGGCGCAATTCTCGCCCCCTCCATACTCGACCCTGGGCAAAGCCGATCTCCAGCGTTGCCGCCAGCAGGCAAATCTTGATCGGTGTGATCAGCAGGCCCTCGCCCGGATCACTTGGCGTGCCGACGAAGGGTGAAATCGTCTGCGCGATGACCTGCCACAGCGGCAAGTCATGCGGTCCGATGAGCTGTGTCAGCCAATACCAGCTCCAGGCGGAGCCCCAATCCAACAGCCGATAGCCGATAATGGCGACGAGGATCGAACCAATACCGGAATTCAGCGCCAAGCCTATCCCTTCGGCAAGCGCGCGATAGCGTTTCACCGTGCCTGCAATGAAGTGCGAAATGAAATCGCGCACCGACTTCGGCAGTGCTTCCCAACGGGACACGGCGCGGGCGAGGCGCCCTTCGCCGGGCATACGCACGCTATCGATGTCATAGCCGTACACGACGGCAGCGAGCGTGAGCCAGACGACCGGGTAAAGCGCATAGAAGAATAGGCTGACGAGCTGCGCTGTGATCGGCGGTGACGCGAATTCGGGTGGAATCGGCACATCCCGTTGCGCAATGGCGTCTGTTACGGGCGAAAGCAGGCTGACCAGTGTGCCGATCGATTCCGGGATATGGCTGAACCAGGCCCTGATCTCATCCTGCCACTCCGACAGGACGAACAGACCGATAAACGCCCAGTTGGCTTCGCAGACCACGATGAGGATCGGCCAGATCGGCGCCTGCGAACGCTTGTGCATGGTTTTTGCGAACCGTCTCACCACCCAGGCGACAATGACAGGGATGATCAGCCACTTGCCGCGGGAAACATCCAGCAAACCGGCGCTTTCGCCGGCCAAGAAAAGGCTGAGCGACAGTTTGGAATAGTCCCGCACCGTGTCGGCGAGAAAACCCCAGGCGGTGTAGAAGGCGAAGAAGGGGACAAGGCTGAGCGCCAGAGCACTGACGAAATCGCCGGGGGGCGGGGGCGTCTCAACCTCGGTCGTCGTTTCGAGTCGATCCGTCAATCCATGTGAGGCGGCATTCAGCGCCGGAAGGCCGCGCCGCACCGTCTCAAACAGGGCCATGATGACGACAAGTTTCAACAGCACGACCAAGGCGAGAACGGAAAGACCAGCGAGCGAGCTCCAGCGCCCGATCATGGCAGCGAATTCGTTCAGTAGAAGATTGCCGATGAAACCGAGCAGCCAGAGGGCTGCCAATTGCGGCCAGAAACGCCAGACGAGAGAGGCGGTCAATCGCAGTTGATGCAATGCGGTCTTGAAGCCGCCGTCTAAGGTAGTCGCCTGAGCGGAGTAGGACATTTCTCCCTGATACCATTGCTAGGATTCATGGCCAAGATTGGATTTGTCGATCCCAGCCTCTGGGGGCCGCACTTCCAGCAAGGTCGGCCAGCCAATGATGACCGGCTCTCGACCGATCAGCGGCCTGAAGACTTCAGCCTCGGGCTCGTCAGCCGCTATCGCGATGATCACCGAGGTATCGACGGCGATCATATTGGTAGACCGTTCTCGTCATAGAATTCGTCGTGCGCCGACGTCGTGCCGGCCGGGATGTTGCGCCGATCTTTGGCTGCCAGATCCCAAACGGCGTCCATTGGATAGCGGATCTTGTCTTCGCGCAGCGCCTGGTCGTAACGCTCGAGCGCCAGCTCCACCAGCCGGTTGATCGGCTGCCCGGTGCGGCTGGAAAGGGCATGGGCCAGATCGCGGGCCTTGCTGCTGCGAACGGAAAGCTGCGGTTCAGACATGCGGCGGACCTGATTTTTTATGCGGCGAATATCGGGGAAGCAACGCGAGATGGCAACGTTTTCGGTTTGGATGGCATACGCCAGCATGATCGGATGCAACGGCAATGGCGGCATTAATTGACCTCGAGGCGATTGCACCGGCTCAATGAATGGCGACGCTATCAATACGGAGAGATACCGCCCGTTAGACGACCGACGAGAAGCCGTTCATCGGAGTTGGGGCGCCGAGCGCTTCAGCGGTCACATGGACCGCTTGGGTTGCATCTAGCGCCACCGCCGCTAGGTCGCGTCCCCATTAAAGGGTTTCGCTTTAGTCAGGATGATGATTCAATGTCCTTGGAAGGAGATTGATATGCGCCGTCATGAACTTAGCGATGAAGAGTGGGCGATTATCGCACCACTTTTGCCGAATAAGAGCCGTGGTGTCGAACGTGTTGATGACCGCCGGGTGATCAATGGCATTTTGTGGCGTTTCAGAACTGGCTGCTCTTGGCGGGATATCCCTGAGCGCTACGGCCCTCGTACTTTACAATCGGTTCTCGCGCTGGCGTAAAGCCGGCGTTTGGGACCGACTTCTTGAAGCGGTATCAAGGCGTTACGACGGCGATATAGTTATGATCGACTCGTCGTGTGTGCGCGTTCACCAGCATGGTGCCAACGCAAAAAAGGGGGCTCTACCGATCCTTGCATGGGACGTTCGCGCGGCGGCCTGACGACCAAAATCCATGCCATGGTCGATGCGGATGGCCGACCGTTACGAATGGAGCTGACAGCAGGCCAGGCAGCGGATGCTCCGGTCGCTGAGAGGCTGATATCTGACATCGAACCAGGCACGACGCTACTTGCAGATAAAGCGTATGACACGGATGCGATCCGAGCGTTTGTGAAAGGCCGCAAGGCTTGGGCTAACATCCCAACAAAGATAAATCGGAAGCAGAGCTTCAGCTTCAGTCGCTGGGTCTATAGGCAGCGAAACCAAGTGGAGAGGTTCTTCAATCGTATCAAACACATGCGGGGCCTGGCCACGCGCTACGACCGTCGCCCTGACAATTACCTTGCTGCACTGAAACTCGTTGCGACACGAATTTGGATCAATTCAGTTTGCGAGTCCACGTCCTAGTTCTTATGTGAGTGGAATCGCGGAAGGTGACCATGTCAAGGATTGCCGTTGTCGGAATGGGAGCAATGGGAAGTGCCATTGCAAAGGCGCTCCCGTCATCGAGCGCGGAGATTGTCACCTACCTGGAGGGACGATCATCTACGACACGTGAACGCGTGGCCGCTGCGAGCATACGGGAAGTTGAGCTGACGGCGTTGGTTGACGCGGACGTCATCTTGTCGGTTCTGCCGCCTTCCCAGGCTCTAGCGGTCGCTGACCTTGTCGCACCCGCTATGCGCTCTTTCAAGTCTTCTTCCGCGGTCTTTGTCGACTGCAATGCCATTTCAACTGAGACGATGGGCAAGGTCGCTCAGGTGTTACACAACGCCGATGCCAAGGTGCTTGACGGCTGCATCATCGGCGGGCCGTCGGAGGTGGCAAAGCCAGGTCCACGCTTCTATCTTAGCGGGGGCGCGCGAGACACAATTCCTGTTCTTGTCGAATACGGCTTGGATGCACGTGCCCTGGACCGAGACGTTGGTGCCGCGTCCGCCCTTGAAATGTGCTACGCGGCCATCAACAAGGGCCTCATCGGTCTTGGCGCCTCGATGCTCTTGGCCGCCGCGCGGAGCGGTGCGAAGCAAGCTCTAATGGCAGAGCTTTCTGAAAATCAGTCTCGGCTCGTGGCGAAGCTCGCCAAGGACATTCCCGACATGTACCCGAAAGAATACCGTTGGGTCGAGGACATGGATGAGATTGCCGCGTTTCTGGGAGCAGATGACCCGGCCGCGGATATATTCTCTGGGATGGCGGCTGTCTTCCAACGACTGGCAAACGACCGCAAGGGCAACGGCGAGATAGCGACGACCTTGTCCGAGATGCTGGCGGATCGACCAGAAGGTAGCCTCAATCGGTACGATGCCTTGAGCAACCGTAATTTTGACGAAGGCAGCAAGTGCCTCGAACCGGTCCCAAGCGCTCGTGAAAGCCAGGATAGAGCTGAACTGGAAGAGGGGCTTGAGGCCAGCTTTCCGGCTGGTGACCCGATCTCAGCTACCGTGACCAGCGAAGCGGGAAGCACGAGGACGTGAAAGCTTCCGATGACCTTAGGAAATGAGGCACAAATGGCTGTCGTCCGCGTCGTCGATCTTGAAACAGGAGGTAGTGGCCAGCAGGAGGTGTGCGAGATCGGTTGGCAGGACGTCGTCCAAAGCCGGGATGGTCGGTGGCAGCTCGATGTCGAGCGTGGCTCATTGATGGTCAATCCGGGGCGAGCTATCTCGGCGGAAACGATGGCCGTTCATCACATCCTCGACCGTGACGTCGCCGGAGCACCATTGTGGAGGGAAGTCGCATCGTCGGTGCTGCAACCGCGTCGGCGTCCTTTAGCACTTGCCGCTCACCGCGCCGCGTTCGAACAACGCTATTGCACTCCACGTCTGAGCGGAGGTGCGCAATGGATTTGCACATGGAAGTGCGCGTTGAGACTGTGGCCAGACCTACCGCGCTTTTCAAACCAGATGCTTCGCTACCTGCGAATGCCCGACGGGCTGGTTCACGAGCTAGGCCTCCCGGCCCACAGGGCTTTGCCCGACGCATACGTGACCGCCCACCATCTCCGTGACATGCTCAATGAAGCTTCGCTAGGTCAGTTGCTTGCTTGGAGTGCCGAGCCGGGTCTTCTACCCCGCATTCCATCCGGAACGGAACGGGGAAAGACTTGGGATGAAGTCGACATGGAGGTCGTGCGGCATTTCCTTTCCGACCGAGATCGAGATGTACGCTTCACCGCCCAGACGGAGATCACGAGACGGGGCGGCGAGCCTGCTCGGGAACGTGTCCCAGCTCAAGGCCGGCTCCTCTAGCGGGTGCGGGCACGAACGACAAGAAAATAACTAGCGAGGAGGGCCGATGTTAGTCGACCCCCCTCTGTGGCCGACGTCCGCAACAGGCTAACGGACGTGGGGCTCGGCGATCTATCAATCTTCGCGACGGCGAAAGGTTGCGGAAATGCATGTACTCACTTCGGCGTAATGCCACCCCGGGCGACCGCTGGGCGACGGTGCGTCGAGCGCCCGTAACTATCGCGGCCACCGGCGGGGAAGATGGGACCTAAGGACCAAGACCAACTCGGCACGGACGACGAAGCGAACGGCGGGCAAGGCACAAGGCCGACGTTAAGCGCGGCCGGGCAACCGGCGTCCGACCCACGTGGTGATGACCCTCGCGGCCCCTTGATCGCCTCGGCGTCAACGCTCGCGCATGGTCCTTGTGACCTTCGATGGGCTTCCTTAGATGCGGGGCGCGCGGATCGGCCATGTTGATAGGCCGTCATGCCACCGTTGCGGCACACGATCAGCCGGAACGTCGCCGATAAAGTCAGTCTGTCCTGGAACCGTGGACGCGTTTCCGCATTTGGATTAATGACCGATCCGCGAGAAAAACCATGGCCGACAACCTCTCCAAATACCGCGCGAAACGCGATTTCAAAAAGACCGCCGAGCCAAGCGGAGAGGTTCAGGTAAAGCCCTCGAACCGCCGACGCTTCATCATCCAAAAGCACGACGCCACTCGCCTTCACTACGACCTGCGGCTGGAATTGGACGGTGTCTTCAAATCCTGGGCGGTCACGAAAGGGCCATCGCTCGATCCGCAGGACAAACGTCTGGCGGTGGAAGTCGAGGATCACCCGCTCGATTACGGCGATTTTGAAGGTACGATCCCCAAGGGCCAGTATGGCGGGGGCACGGTCATGCTGTGGGATCGGGGTTACTGGGAGCCAGAGGGAAACAAGACGCCAGAGCAGGCGCTCGCCAAGGGCGATTTCAAGTTCACCCTTGAAGGCGAACGGCTTCACGGGAGCTTCGTCCTTGTGCGAATGCGTGGACGAGAGGGCGAGAAGCGAACAAATTGGCTTCTGATCAAACACCACGATGATTTCTCTGTCGACGAAGGCGGCGCGAGGGTGCTCGAAGAGAATGAAACATCTGTCGCCTCCGGACGGACCATGGATGCCATCGCATCTGGTAAAGGCCGAAAGCCAAAGCCGTTCATGACATCGGGCGGTGCCGTTGAAGCAGACGCGGTCTGGGACAGCAACGAAGGGCTTGCCGCCGACGAACGAAAGGCAGGCAGCAAGGAGAAGCCGAAATCCGCGACAAAGGCCGCCGCGGCCGCGATGCCTCTCTTCATTGAGCCGCAGCTCTGCGAAACATTGGAACGACCACCGTCGGCCAAAGGCTGGATTCACGAGATCAAGTTCGACGGCTACCGCATACAGATGCGAATCCAAGGTGGTGAGGTCACCCTCAAGACCCGCAAGGGCCTTGATTGGACCAAGAAGTATTCTGCTATCGCGAGTTCTGGCGAAAGTCTCCCGGACGCGATCATCGACGGCGAGATATGCGCCCTCGACGAGAACGGTGCACCGGATTTCGCGTCACTGCAGGCGTCGCTGTCCGAGGGCAAGACCGATGAGCTCGTCTTCTTCGCCTTCGATCTTATGTTCGCTGGCGATGACGACCTTCGTGAGTTGCCGCTCACGCAACGCAAGAAGCGGTTGGCTTCACTTTTATCCGAGGCGGGCGACGACCCGCGTATACGGTTCGTCGAGCATTTCGAGACCGGCGGTGACGCGGTTTTGAAATCGGCCTGCAAGTTGTCGCTCGAAGGCATCGTCTCGAAGCAGGCCGACGCGACTTACGTGTCGGGACGAACGAAAACATGGGCAAAATCAAAGTGCCGAGCGGGCCACGAGGTGGTGATTGGTGCCTATGCCACCAGCAACGGTAAATTTCGGTCGCTCCTGGTCGGTGTCAATCGCGCTAACCACTTCGTCTATGTTGGCCGCGTTGGAACCGGTTACGGGGCGAGCGTCGTCGAAAAATTGTTGCCGCGACTGAAAAAGGTAGAGGCAACGAAATCTCCGTTCACCGGCATCGGCGCTCCGAGGAAGGCACCAGATATTGTTTGGCTAAAGCCCGAACTGGTTGCTGAAATCGAGTTCGCGGGGTGGACGGCGGATGGCCAGGTCCGACAAGCCGCGTTCAAGGGTTTACGTGAGGACAAGCCCGCCGATGAGGTTGAGGCAGAGCGGCCCGCGAGCCCAGACGAAACGGATGTTCCCGACCCCGAGGCCGCACCCAAACCGCCAAAGGCGTCGAAATTTCGCAAGGGGGCCAGGGTCGATGTTATGGGCGTCCTGATATCCAGCCCCGACAAGCCACTGTGGCCCAATGCCCTGGACAAGCAGCCCGTCACCAAGGTTGATCTGGCTCACTACTATGAGGCCGTGGGACCATGGCTGATCGGCCACATAAGGGGGCGGCCTTGTTCGATCATCCGGACGCCAGACGGGATCGGCGGTGAGCAGTTCTTTCAGAGGCATGCGATGCAGGGAACATCAAACCTGATCGAGCAGGTTAAAGTAACGGGCGATAAACAGCCGTACCTGCGGATTGACCGCGTCGAGGGGTTGGTCGCCATCGCCCAAATCGGGGGCACGGAGCTGCATCCCTGGAATTGCGAACCCGAGCAGCCCGAGGTTCCCGGGCGCCTGGTGTTCGATCTCGACCCCGGTCCGGACGTTGATTTCGACACCGTGGTCGAAGGTGCGCGCGAGATACGAGATCGACTGGAGGAGCTTGGCCTTGTCAGTTTCTGCAAGACAACCGGCGGCAAGGGTCTCCATGTCGTGACGCCATTGTCGGTGCCGAAAGGTAGGAAGCTGACGTGGGACGAGGGAAAGGCCTTCGCGCACGATGTCTGTCAGGAAATGGCAAGGGACAACCCGGACCTTTACCTGATCAAAATGACGAAAAGTCTTCGGAATGGGCGTATCTTCTTGGATTACTTGCGCAACGACCGCACCTCGACCGCGGTCGCGCCGCTCTCGCCAAGGGCCCGACCGGGAGCGACGGTGTCGATGCCTCTCAATTGGACGCAGGTCAAGGCGGGGCTTGATCCCAAGCGGTTCACGATCAGAACGGTGCCCGGCATCCTGAAGAGCAGCACGGCCTGGCAGGATTATTGCGACGGCCAGCGGTCCTTGGAACAGGCCATCAAGCGATTGAAGCAGCGCAAAAGGCGGGATGACTGAGCGGGTGGTCGCCCGCCGGGCGATTGGCCGCTTATCGAATTCGAAAAGCATGGCTTCTCTGACCACGGACACCATAGATGGATCTTGCCTGGAAGAAGCTTTGATCGGGGACCCGGTTATCCCACTGAACGGGCCCGGCGAACTCGAAGGCTGTTTCACTCTGCTGCCCCTCAACAGCGGAGAACTGAAATGCCCACGCGTCCACGTCGTGGGCTTTTTTCCTTCTTCCAGACGGCAATTGCGCTAATAGACAACCCAGCCACCGCCGCTCAAACCTCCCTGGTAGTTCGAGACCAGACACCGTGGGTGAGCTCCTCGATCTGTCCAGTCATCCCGGGGTTTAACAGCGCGTCCGCTGGGTGGACGTAGAAGGACGCTCCCCGCCTCTCTCTTGTCGGTGAAGAGGTCGTTCGGGCCGGTCCCATTGTTCCCAATCATTAAGTTGCGGTCGGGAACGCGCTGACGTCCCAAGAGCGTTGCGACCGTGGTGAAGCAACCTAGTAACCGCCAAGGCCACGACAGCGTGAGAGGCTGATCTTCGAAACGAGATGAAAAATGGATCCGAGCCGCGCGCGCGGCGGTCGCACGTAAGTGGGGCGACTTGTTAACCAGCCTTGCGCGATTTCAGTTCCTTTTGGACCGACTTCTTCAGCGCATCCATTATGTCTACAACGTTGCTCTGCTTACCGTCATGCAGTTCCTTCGATTTGGACGTCGCTTTCCTTACGGGCTCGTGAGCTTTTTTCTTTGAAGCAATAAGCTTCAGCAAGCTGTCCTGGATCGGATCGGACGTCATCGCTGGCGACCATTTTTGGGTCCGCTTCTTCATGAACTTTTCGAGCGCGGCGACACCCTTGGTGTCCGAACCCTTGCCGATGGAAGTGAAATACTCGCCTTCTGGCCGAACTTCGTCACCAAACCTGAGAGTCCACACGACAATGCCGTTGTCGCGCGGCTCAAGGATCACGGCATGTTCTCGACGCCCGAGAACCACGCGAGAGAGGCCGACGACGTCCTTAGCCTTCATGGCCTCTCGAACGACGGCGAACGCCTCGTCGCCGATCTTCTCGTTCGCCGTCAGATAAAACGGAGTGTCGAGATAGATCCACTCGATCTCCTCTCGCTGCACAAATCTCTCAATGTCGATGGTGCGGACGCTTTCGAGCTCAACGGATCCCAGTTCGTCATCGGTGAGAATGACGTAATCGTCTTTACCGCGCTCATAGCCCTTGGCCTCGTCCTCATCTTTGACCGGCTTGCCCGTTACACTATCGATATACCGCGAAACAACCCGATTGCCGGTCTTTTCGTTAAGCGTATGAAACCGCACTTTCTCGCTTTCCGAGGTCGCTGGGACCATCGCCACGGGGCAGGTGACGAGAGACAGCTTCAAGTAGCCTTTCCAGTATGGACGACGAGGAGCCATGGTCAGCTTGCTTTCTTGCGAGTGGTCTTGGACGACGCCTTGGCATCCGCCTTCGGTTTCCTTTTGCCAGTATTGGCGTTCGCGGCGCTTGGCTTCCTGGACGAAGCCCTGTTCACTCCAGCGCTTTGCCTCAGTGCCTTCAAAAGATCATTGGGTTTGGAGACCTTGACCGCCCTTGGCTTGGGAAGTGCTTTCCCTTCCGCTTTCGCCTTCACCAAGGCGGCGAGAGCGGTCTCGTATCTATCGTCAGTCTTGGCGGGGTCGAATTCCCCGATCTTCGTGTCGATGATGTGCTTGGCCAAGTCGAGCATTTCGCCCTCGACCTTGACCTTCGCAACGTCCTTGAACGCTTCCTTGGAAGACCGCACTTCGTAATCGAAATTGAGTGTGGTTGCGATCAGGCCTTCTTCGTGTGGCCTGATCAAAACGGTTCGCATTCGCCGGAACAAAACGGTCCTGGCGATTGCTGTCACGTTCGTCTTGGACAGGGCGTCGCGGATACAGGTGAATGCGTCTCTTGCTTCATCGTCGACTGGCACCAGGTAGTACGGTTTGTCGAAATAGACACCATCGACTTCCCCGCAGGAGATGAAAGCCTCTGCTTCAAGCATCTTGTCCGAATCTGGGATGACGGCCGCGACCTCTTCGGGGTCGATCATGATGTAGTCGCCGCTTCCGGTCTCGAAACCCTTCACCTGTTGTTCCCGCTCGACAACCTCTTCGGTCTCGCTATCGATGAATTGCCGCTTCAGCCGGTTTCCGTTCTCCTGGTTTAGTAAATGGAAGCTGATACGATCGGAAGTCGAAGCGGCGGTGTAAAGACCTACAGCACAACTAAGTTCGCCAATCTTTAGGTGGCCTTTCCATTGAGCGCGGTGCGCGGTCATTCCACGTCTCTCCCATCTGTTCAAGACAACTAACTAAATCGCCTTCAATATAGTTCCCGCAGCCCCGCGAGTGCGGCGAGACAGCCGGTTCAGACAGTGATTTTGCTCGGACCAATACGGTATCTGTCGCGCAAAGCTCGTGCATGGCTTCTTTAAGGGTCTCCTGAGGTCACGGATCTTGCCTCGCCCCAGCTGCTTCATTTTGAAAACATTGGGCGCTTGTTTCAACAGTACTCGTCCACCAACCATTCTCTACCACTAGTAACAAAGTGTCCGCAGCATTCCCTCGTAATTCGGTTTGCCTCGACACGATTCCACGAGGGGCGAGGTCATCCTCACTTGGTCTTTCGCCGGATAAGGCTTGGTAACGACCTTGCCTTGATGAGAGCAACCAAAAACCGGACAAAAGATGATCGCAATGGTCAGGCCACGGATGAGTTTCATCGCCGGATCTGCCTTTACGATTTCGCCGAGACAGAGTTCTTGGACAGCCAAGTGATATATTTTTCTTCCACGAACTGATTGCGTGGCATTCATTTGTCCCTCCTTAGCAGTGCCGTCTCAATATTTGCCGAAGCGCTCCAGCCAATCTTCAAATAAGTCCGCCGGAAGATCTCATTGATGAATTTTTCCGGATAGAGCCTTTTATACCGCTCCATCACCCTATACCGCTCCATCACCGCGGCGATGATGTTAGCCGCACGGAAGCCCCGACCCGCAACTGCCGCCGACAGCCCCGAAGCTCACTGCCCGGAATCCTTGTTGAATTGCCGCCAACTGAAATGCTGCTCTACTGCCTGGTACACAACCACGGCAGCGCATGATCCCGCTTAGCGGAAAATCCGAGTGCTATAAATGTGGTTCCTCCAAGCGTACACAGCTGCCCCAAATTTTCAACCCACACTGATATGCTAAAGGGTCAATGGATCGGGCGGGCCGACATTGATGTAGAACGATAAGAACGCGTGGTTGAAAGCGGATCCGCGCTCAGCATGGCATCTTGCGTCTCACCGAAATTCGGCAAGAACTCTTTCACGAACGTCTGAGCCGCCGCTTGGGTGGCAACGGCTCATTTCTCGCGCGACGCGCGTGCCATCGACTGTTTCGATCTTGTCATTCGGTTCAACGGCTGTCGGTGGGTCGGCGGGGGACGCCCAGCAAATATCGCCGCGGTTCGCGATAATGGGCGGAATCGCGAAAAAGAGCGGCTAGCTAGAAAACCGCCACGAATTCCCAGCGTAAAGGTCGATAATGCATGAGATTGGATCCGCGAGAGGCTTTGTATGGAATTTGAAGCATTCGGCACCCGGTCGCGCCGCCTCGACGTTGGAATTATTGGCACGGCTATATCAAGTCCTTCCGCGGCTTGGCTTCTCGCGAAGCATCATGATGTAACGGTATTCGAGGCACGGGATTGGATCGGCGGTCACTGTAACACGATAACGTTTAAGTCAGAGAGCGGCGACACTGCTGTCGATACCGGCTTCATTGTCTACAACGAAGTGACTTACTCCAATCTGACAGCATTGTTCGATGTCCTTAGCGTTCCGGCGGCTGCTTCCAATATGTCTTTCGCGCCGTCCCTCAACGGAGGTCAATTTGAATATTCCGCCCGCAGGGAACTGGGCTTATTCGCTCAGTGGTCAACCATCGCCATCCGCCGCTTTTTGTTGATGATGCGCGATCTCTTGCGCTTCTATCGTTACGCACCGGCATTATCCCTTAGCGACTGTCCTTCTCGCAACGGTCTAATCCCTTCTGATTGGGAGGCATTTGCATGATGATCACGCTGGCGATCGTCCCTAAAGGTTGTGTTGTCTCCGGTCTGATCCACAAGGACGTGGACTGGACGCGCTTAAACTAAGCCTAAAATCCATCCATCTGGGAGCCCCTTATGAAAACTTATCTGACCGCCTACATCGCGACGCTGATCGCCTTCGTCGCGATCGATTTTGTCTGGCTGAGCACCATGGCCGACCGTCTCTATAGGCCGACACTAGGCGAAATCTTGGCGCCGCAGTTTCGACTTGCGCCGGCATTGGCGTTCTACCTGATCTACGCCGCCGGGCTGACCTTCCTCGCGGTCAGGACGGGGTTGATTTCAAGATCGATGACGACAGCCGTGCTTCACGGCGCTGTCATCGGCCTCACGGCTTATGCCACCTATGACCTCACCAACCAGTCGACGCTGAAAAACTGGTCGCTTCTTTTGACGATCGCCGATCTTATCTGGGGAACCGTCTTGTCAGCGGCAGCATCGGGCTTCGGGTTTTGGCTCACGCAACGAATCTTCGGGGTTGCTCGCCTCTAACGGTCGGCGCTACGCCGGCTGCCAGCGTCATCGTAGCCCAAGTAAGGGCTTAAGGGTAAATTTCCGAATTTATTTTTGATCCACTAGCATGCTGCTGCGTAGTTAACGCCATGAACATGCAGATGCCGCTTAGAACCGAGCTACGTCGAGCCTTAAGCGCCGAGGCGAAAGTGTGGCCGACGTCGTCGGGCGGGGCGCGAGAGGGCGATAAATTGGAGGAAGAACCCGTTAGCTTGGATGCGGGACGGTTAAAGGCCTTGATGTCCGCGGTCGCGGATTCGCGCGACATCGGCGCGTTTGAATTACTCTATCGCTATTTTTATCCACGCGTGCGCTCTTACATGGTGAAGATGACGAGGGGAAATCGGATTTTGGCCGAGGAGCTAGCACAAGAGACGATGATGCGCGTCTGGCACAAGGCGGGGCTTTTCGATCCGGCCAGGGCGCAGGCTTCAACCTGGATATTCACGATCGCCAGAAATCAGATGATAGACTCGGTGCGTAAAAGTTCTAAGCCTGACTTTGATCCAAACGATCCAGCATTCGTGCCAGATGAGTTCGAGGCGGCGGACGTGCTTATCGAGCGGCAGCAAAGTGCTGCGGCGCTGGGTCGGGCGATGGCGACTTTAAAAGGCGGATATGCTGAAGTGCTGCGCCTGTCGTTTTTCGAGGGTCTTACCCACTCGACGATCGCGGAAAAACTAAACCTCCCAATTGGTACGGTGAAATCGAGGATACGACTTGCATGCGAGAAACTGCGTACAGCCCTTCAGGACGAAGCCAAATGATCGAACATCACCTGGATGACGATATGCTCCTGCAATACGCGGCTGGAACCTTGGCCGAAGGCTGGAGCGTTGCCGTTGCGACCCATCTCGCCTTGTGCCCGGCATGCAGATCCAAGCTGTCGGTCCTCGAAAGCGTTGGCGGATATTTTATCGATAGTGAAATTGCCAATGACACCAATGTTTCGCGAGACTGGGAGTGCTTGAAGGCGGAAATCGATGCAGGCAAGATTGACAAGGTTGTGCCTATTAAGAAGCGTTCTGATACCGACCGGACATACCCAGAGCCTCTGAGGACCTATATCGACGCAGCCGGTGGTCTGCGGTGGCGAACGCTTGGGCGCGGCGCCGCCCAGATGATCATACCGACCGGCGACGAAACGGCGACGTTGCGATTGCTCAAGATTCCAGCCGGTCAGCCAGTCCCGGAGCATTCCCATCGGGGCGTTGAATTGACCCTGGTGCTTGATGGGAGCTTCAGCGACGAAGTTTCCACGTTCGCTCGAGGCGACATCGAAATGGCGGATGACAGCCTGATGCATCAGCCCAAGGCCGATGCCGGCAAGGACTGTATCTGTCTTGCCGTGACCGAGGCGCCGCTCCGCTTCAAGAGCCGGTTATTGCGGCTGATACAGCCAATGCTGGGCATCTGAGGCGGGGCATCATCCTTGTGACGTCGCAAGTCAGCTCGCTTGCTTGGAAATTTCACCAGCTATTTATCCAATGTCTGAACCGAGGCCGCCGTTATCCGTGCAAGCTCTACCGAGCCAAGGAGCCGGTATTGAGAGGAGATGATCATGAAGAAGTTTCTGGTGGTTTCTTGCGTAGCGTTGGCAAGCGTCATGGCAGGGAGCATGATTGCGTATGCCGCGAACCCGAAGGTTGGTGGAGCCGCGATGTTCGAGAACAAGAACATCGTTGAAAACGCCGCGAATTCAAAAGATCACACGACGCTCGTCGCTGCCATCAAGGCCGCGGGGCTTGTCTCCACACTCGAGGGAAAGGGGCCGTTCACCGTCTTCGCTCCAACCAATGAAGCCTTCGACGCGCTTCCCAAAGGCACCGTCGAGACGCTGCTCAAGCCCGAGAATAAGGACAAGCTCACGAAAATTCTGACCTGTCATGTCGTCGCCGCGGACGCGATGGCCAGCACCGTGGCGAAGATGATCAAGGACGATGGCGGCGAGCATGACATCAAGACCGTCGGCGGCTGTGTATTAAGGGCGAAGGACCACATGGGCAAGATCACGCTCACTGACGAGGCAGGCGGAACCGCGACGGTGACGATCGCTGATGTGAAGAAGTCGAACGGCGTGATCCACGTGATCGACAAGGTACTTCTTCCCAAGATGTAACTTCCAGCGCCGGGCTAGTTTGGTGCATGGATTTTCAGGAACAGCAAAGCCACCACTGGCACTTTCAAAAGGTGCCTTCAGGAACATGGTTCTCCTTCAAAAACAACAAAGAGGGTATTTGAGACCGGCTCGTGGCAGGCACATGCGGTCTTCCACGTTTATCGATTAACCTCCTTCCAGAATGGGCCGGCGACCGAGCCGCCGGCCCCCCGCGGAGCCAATGACGATCCGCGCCAGCTCCTGGGGCGTGGAGCCGGGTCCAGCGAGTAAGTAGCTCGCATGGGACGATTTTGTTACGGAGTACTCGAGCACTGGATCAAAAAAGAATCATGTGATGCAGCCATGCGTCCGGAGGATCGCGAGCCAGCAATCATTGCACGGTTCGTGGATGTGGCCGCGGAAGCAGCACTGTGATCAAAATGTCGTCGCCTATCTATTGTCAGGGCTCCGCGACCCACCCAAGCCGCGGCTCTCATCCAAGGTTCCAGAAGGTTACGGGGCGGCCGCTGGTAGGAAGCCTAGCTGTCAGGCGGCGGAAGGAAGCTAGCCCCTCGCTCGACGACCTGCGCAATCCGGCCGACAATTTCCTTCGACGCATTGCTCCATTGATGATCGTATCCGAGAGGAAGCCGTTGGCCGGGCAGAGAATTGGCGGGCTTGCACCGGTTGTCGACGATCGTCCAGCCCTCCCGCGCCTTTCGACCGCCCTGCAAGGAACCGTTCGCCACGGCGGACGGATCACGAATTAGAGATTCAATTCCGAGCATCGCGGTCAGGGCAGCACATCCACTCGGTTGAGCGTCTCTCGAACCATCGGGTTATGAAGCAGACGCGGGTTTGTCATGTTGCTTCCATCCAAGACCTTGCTGACGCGGATGCGGCGAATGGGTAAGATGTGCTGTCGACGGAAGCTCATTAATTGGAAAAGCCTCCAAACGCTTAAGAAGGACCCTATGGTCGTGTATGAATAACGGGCCAATGGCCGAAGTTCCGAAACTGCAAGACGCAGCGCATTACCCTCAACATCTTCCGTGGCCATTGACATGTCGTGTGGATGACAGAAGCTGACGATCCAGCACTCGGAACGGAGATGGAGATGGTCCAGTCGATCGTGGAACTGCGGAACGTCCCGGGCACGGAAGCGGCAGTCGGGTGGGCTGGCGGTCACACTGTGGTGGTCGACAGACCAGATGGTAAGGCTGGCGGCATGGGCCTCGGCTTCAACGGCGGCCAGCTGCTGGCCCTGGCCATCGGAGGTTGTTACTGCAACGACCTCCGCTATGTCGCTCACGATCTCGGCGTGGCCATCGGAGAGATCGAGGTAACGGTGAAACTGGAAATCGACGGGGCGCCCCTAGTAGTGACCGACGCCGTCCTCTCCGTGAGATGTACGACGCTGCACGGCCCCGATGCGCAGACCTTGATCGACCGCGCGTGGAAGGCCTGCACGGTCGCAAATTCCCTGAGGGAAGGCGTGCCCACGAGATTATTGGTGATTGACGGCTCATGACGCGTCCGGCCATGCTGGCCAGCCTTGTATCCTCCGGACAGACGTGCTTTAAGAACCTCCAATATCCTGCCTTGCTGGCCGCCGAACCTGTCGATGAAGGGTGCGACCCTTCGCCTTAGCCGAGACTTCCGGCAAATCTTTTGGCGTATCGGCGGCACGATCACGCTAGCGGTCATGGAAACACTCACTATCGAAAATGGGCTCATTACCGTCTGGCGGGATTATTTTGATCCCGGTGACTTCGATAGACAGCTGGCTGCCTTGTAAAGTAAAGTCGAAACGATAGGCCCGGTGCGTGCGCTATCGGGCCTATCGTTCCAGCGTCAGACCTGGGCCATGCCTCCATCCACAGCCAGTTCCGCACCCGTCGTGAAGCTGCTCTCGTCGCTGGCAAGGAATAGTGCTGCCGCCGCCACCTCATCAGGTCTAGCCATGCGTCCGAGAGGGACCATGCTGGACAAGGCGTCCCGAACCTCCCGTGAGGCGCTCGCCATCATCGCTGTATCGGTTGGTCCTGGGCTAACGACGTTGACGCGAATGCCCCTGGGAGCCAGTTCGTTGGCAAAGGTGCGTGCAAACGAACGGATCGCGGCCTTGCTCGCACCATAGACGCCATAGCCCTTGGTGCCGATGTCGCCCGCAATGGACCCGATCAGCACGATTGTGCCACCGTGTCGCATGAGATCTATCGCACCTTGCGCCGCGAATACGAGAGACCGGACATTCAAGTCAAATGTCCGATCGAAATGATCCTCGGCAATGTTTTCCAGCGGCGCGTATTCAGACAGGCCCGCGTTGATCAGGAGCACATCGATCCGGCCTCGTTCCGATGCGATATGCTCGAATACGCGCTTACGATCGGCATTTTCGCTGGCGTCCGCTTGAATGACCCTGATGCTGCCCGTGGTCCCTGCCTTTGATGTGCTGTCGCCACCCTTCCGGCTGGTCGCGTAGACGTGCGCGCCTTCGCTGGCGAATCTCTGCGAAATGGCTCCGCCAATCCCGCCCACGCCGCCGATCACGAGGGCGATCTTGTTTGCTAAGCTGCTCATGTGAACTCCATTTATAATGACCGAGGATTTGATATATGAGCTATACCTACGGTCAATTACGCACTACATATAAAGCAGATATCGAGGAGTATACCCATGTCGGAAGTGGAGGCTGTTCTTTCACCCAAAGACAGCTTGTCTCGTCGGGCAAAGCCCGTCTCCAAGGAGGCGTTGGTGGATGTCGAGAAGGCACGACCGGTGCTAGAGCAGATCGCCAACAAATGGTCGGTCCTGATCCTGACGGTCTTGTGCAGCAGGCCGTCACGGTTCAACGAGATTATGCGGCGTCTTGACGGGATCACGCACAAAGCGCTCGCCGACGCATTGAAACGGCTAGAGCGCAATGGGCTCATACGCCGTGAAGTGCTCACGACCACGACGCCTGTAGGCGTTGAATATACCATCACGCAGCTCGGCCGTTCCCTTCAGCAGCCGTTCGAGGCGCTATACGCGTGGTCCATGACCTTCGGTCCTGAGCTTGAGCGGGCGCAAGTGGAATACGATCGCCAGCGAGACTAGTTCTCTGGCGATCGTAATGCGTGCTACTGTCCGCCTGACGCGCGGACCACCAACTTGCCAAAATCGCGCCCCTCGAGAAGACCCATGAATGCGGCAGGGGCATTTTCGAGGCCTCGATCATGTGTCCCCGGTACTTCAGCCGGGCGTCAGCGATCCAAGCCGCGGCTTCCTTTAAGTTCATGCAAGACCATGCCCGAAATTAATCGTTCCAGGCGACCCGGGCCGTCGAGAGGCCTTGGGAGCTGAGTGACTAAGGCAGAGCAGGCAACACGGATTGCGTCCATCGTTTGCTAGTGTCACGTTTTTGCCAACATTCGCGGTAGCGTTACCCGCGCTTGATCGATCGCCGCGCAACCGAAAATTTTTGGCGGACTTGGACCATGCCGACTTATGAGATAGACCAGCCTTCAATATCTTTTCAGACAGCTGCTAGGACGCTTGCGGATCATATGGAGGATTTCGCGAACGAGCTGTCCAAGTTACCCCGCTCGATCGAGCTTACTGCCCTTGAACTCAGGTTTGCGATGCTGCGGGCTTTGATGGAGGAGCGACTGACCGGCGAGGACCTGCCACCATGCGGGGCGGCCAATCAGAACTTCGCGGCTCAGGAGCGACTTTCCCGCTCCTGATCTATGCTGAAGGGTCTTTTGAAGGTGGCACGCAATGCGATAACTTTGGCATATGCGGATCAACCCTTAGCTTTAAGCAGTTCCACGCCACGGTCGGTAGTCGGAGAAGACCCGATGATCGACCCGTTTCAGCGGGCCGTCACCTATCTGCGTGTCTCGGCGACCGATCGCTGCGATTTCCGCCGCACCTATTGCATGGCCGAGAACATGAACTTCCTGCCGAGGAAGGATCTTCTGACGCTGGAGGAGCTGAACAGGCTCTGTTCCGCCTTTATCGCCAAGGGCGTTCGCAAGCTGAGACTGACCGGCGGCGAGCCGCTGGTGCGCAAGAACATCATGCATCTCGTGCGCCAACTCGGCCAGCAGATCGGCTCCGGTCTCGACGAGCTGACGCTGACCACCAACGGCTCGCAACTCGCGCGTTATGCCGACGAGCTCTATGATTGCGGTGTTCGCCGCATCAACGTGTCGCTGGATACGCTCAATCCCGACAAGTTTCGCGAGATTACCCGCTGGGGCGACTTCCACAAGGTCATGGAAGGGATTGATGCCGCCCAGAAAGCGGGCCTGCACATCAAGCTCAACGCCGTCGCCTTGAAGGATTTCAACGACGTCGAGATGCCCGAGATGATCCGCTTCGCCCATGGTCGCGGCATGGATCTGACCGTCATCGAAACCATGCCGATGGGCGAGATCGAGGAAGACCGCACCGATCGCTATCTGCCGCTCTCCAAGTTGCGCGCCGATCTCGAAAAGCAGTTCACGATGAGCGAAATCGGCTACCGCACGGGTGGCCCTGCCCGCTACGTCACCGTCGAGGAAACCGGCGGCCGCATGGGCTTCATCACCCCGATGACCCATAATTTCCGCGAGAGCTGCAACCGCGTGCGCCTCACCTGCACCGGCACGCTCTACATGTGTCTCGGCCAGAACGACGCCGCCGATCTGCGCTCGGCCGTGCGCGCCACCGAAGACGACGGCTTGCTCTACGCCGCGATCGACGAGGCGATCTCCCGCAAGCCCAAGGGTCACGACTTCATCATCGACCGCACCCACAACCGCCCCGCCGTCAGCCGCCACATGAGCGTCACCGGCGGGTGATCCAACCGGCTCTCCCTGGGGGAAGTTCCTGAACTTCAACGGTCGACAACCACCCGCGCGCGGCAAGGGACTGTTTCAAAGGCAAGGTGTCACGGCGCTACGACGAGAATCGGCCATTTTTCAATCCGACTAAGCGTCGTCGAACATCCCAGTCGGAAGCCCGTCAATGCTGTAGCTGTTCTTCTCGCGGCGATAGATCTCGATACCGTCCGGGCCCTTTGCGTCCGTCCATTGGTCCAGGCTCGACCGCTCGGCCTTGTAGTCGAACAGCGGAACGCCGAAGCCGCAGGACGTTTGTACCAGATCGATTTCCAGCAAGATGAATTGACGGGCTCCGGAAGGTTCCGAGCCTCCAAAATGAGTGAGCAGGATGTTGCCGTATTCGGAACTGTCACGGCGTATGGTTCGCCCGCGGCCGTAAAGACGCAAGATCATCGGCGGCCCTTGGACGGCGCAAAACATGATCGTCAGGCGACCATCCGCGCGCAAATGCGCGGAAGTCTCGTTTCCACTGCCGGTCCTGTCCAGGTATACAATCTTGTTCGCGTCGATCACACGCAGTGAGCCCGTCTCCCGAGGCGAAATATTCACCCGGGAATCGCCGGTGGCCGAGGCCGTGAAGAAAATGTGCTGCCGATCAATGAAGTCTTTAAGACGAGCGTCGATACTCTCGAACTGCTTTGCCACGGCTCATGCGCCTCGTGTTTTCATGAAGATGGGTGCAAATAGCCACGAGCCTAATTGGAAATCAAGCAGCAGACCACCGCGCAGGATCACCTTTGACGTTGGGTTCCCCGCGGCGACGAGTGACGCCGGAGCCGTTTCACCAGTATGGCGACCTCGCCCTGTGAATAGAGCGCGGCACTCCGCCCGGGATGACTACTGCAGCCACGATAGAGCTGCTGAACGGCTCCCAACCGTATGATCGGGAGCCGTTGGCGGTATTCGCTTCACTTGATGCGGGCGCTGACCTTTTCGATTGCTTTGTTCGCGCACGCTTCGTCCAGGTTGCCGCCCGGTGCGCCTGCAACGCCAATCGCGCCGATCGTATCCTTGCCGACCTTGATCGGGACGCCGCCGGCTAGAACGAGGAAGCCTGGAATATCCGACATACCGGCCGCGACCGGGTTCTTGGACACATTTTCGGCGATGGCGCTGGTGGGGTTGCGCGACGAGGCCGAAGTGAAAGCCTTCTGCGTGGACGCATCGGCGGTGTGGGCGCCCGCGTTCTCGGAGCGAACCAGCGCAAGAAGGACCCCAGACCGGTCGGTCACGGCTGCTGACACGTTATATCCGTCGGCCGTGCATGCCGAAACGGCCGCCTGGGCGATATCAACCGCGAGCGTGGTCGCAATACTGGTCTGCTTCACGGTATCCTGCGCAAAAGCCGGGGCGGCTACAAGCGCGCTGGCAGTAAGGGCGAGCATAAGGGTTTTCATTTTGTCCGCTTTCTTTCCATTGTTGATGGCTTCCAGCTTAAAGGGAGCTAGCTTGGAGTATATTCGCTGTGTCACCGAGTGGGATCGGTACGATTACCGATGTCCCATGAGCCAGATGCGGGTTTGCTCGGCGACTGCCGGCGTTCCGAGTTTAGTTGCAATGCTAGCCCGATGACTGTCGACGGTTCGGACCGACACATCGAGCGCGACCGCGATGTCCTTGCTTCCAAAACCCTTTGACACCAGCTCGATCACCT
Source organism: Rhizobium sp. O111 (assembly GCF_055616315.1). Taxonomy (NCBI): domain Bacteria; kingdom Pseudomonadati; phylum Pseudomonadota; class Alphaproteobacteria; order Hyphomicrobiales; family Rhizobiaceae; genus Rhizobium; species Rhizobium sp. O111. The sequence continues at coordinate 744,627 of NZ_JBSHXL010000003.1, forward strand.
CCAGTTCTCGGGATGTAAGATGGTCGAGCAACCGACTGTTCTCGTCGCGGACGAGTAGATCGTCGAGCGCGGCCTCGCAGGTTGCGATTGTTTCCATCAGCACGTGCTCATCGACTGGCTTTGCGAGGAAATCGAGGACGCCGGCCTTGAACGCACGGCGACATGCCTCGACGTCGCCGTGTCCTGTAATCATGATGGCAGGCCAGCGGATCCCGAGATCCTCGAGCCTCTTCAGAAGCTGCAGGCCGCTGATCGCGGGCATTCTGAGATCAAGCAGCATGATTCCGGGCTTTGCCTTCTCCACATGAGCGAGGAGGTGGGCCGCGTCAGGGAAGGCCGCAACTTCTTTTCCATAGGTCGCGAGCAGAAGCGTCATCGCCTCCCGCACCGCAAGGTCGTCGTCGACGAGGTAGATCACGTGGGCTCTCCCAGTGGCAGGCGGATGATGAAACTGGCGCCGCCGTCATTGCGTGCTTCCAGACTGCCATCCATCCGTTCGATCAGCCGTGAGGACAAAGGCAGGCCAAGACCCAATCCGTCAGCCTTGGTGGTGAAGAACGGGTCAAAGATCCTGTGGAGCGAACCCGTCTCGACGCCTGGCCCATTGTCCGCGACAATGATCGCGACGCCGTCGCCCTCGCATCGAGCCTCCAATGTAATGCGCGGAGAGGGGCGCCCACCGAGCGCATCGGCGGCGTTCCGAACGAGGTTGTGAATAACCTGCTGAAACGAAACCACATCGATCGGGACGGCGGGTAGGTCCGAGGGAACGTTCATGTTGAGGGTGATTGCCCGCGCGTCGATGTCCGCTTCAACGAGTCGCATGGCTTCAATGATCGCCTCATGGAGAGGGACCATTTTGATATCGGCCGGCGCACCTGAAATATATGCCCGCATGCGCCCAAGGATATCTCCCGCACGCTTGGCCTCGCGAATATTCGCCTCGAGTGCCTTTTCGAGGATATCCTGACGGCCCATGGCCAATGCTCGTCTTGCGGCCTGGCTCTGGCTGAGCATTGCCGCTACCGGCTGGGCCAGTTCATGGGCAATGCCGGAGGCCATTTCGCCTAGGGCATTCACGCGCCCGGCATGGGCAAGTGTCGCTTCCTGTTTTAGAAGTGCTGCTCGTGTCTCGTGACCACGGCGTTCAGCTTGGGTTTGCAGGTACGACACGGACAACCAGATGACCGCCGCCCAGCCGACGATAAGCGGAATGGCCAACCGGAGCGGGACCAGTTCAATGATGCCAAAATTCCGGCCGATCTCCAGCTGGAGTGGCTGGGTATGGCTCGTCATCACGATCCCGGTCGTCGTGGAAAGGAGCCCTGCATCGATGGCACCATGTAATGCCAAGGTCTCATCGTTCAACGTCAGCCTTGTGGAATAGTTCTGGGGCGGCTCCTCACCAGCCAGCAAGGCATTCGCGTCGATGCGCAGACGCAAGATCCGACCGGGCTCGACAAGCTTGAAAAGATCGTAGGCGTGGATGCCGGGCAGGGCGCGCGTTGTGATTTCGCCGACATTGGAGAGCTTTGGCAGATCGTCGAGGGTGCGCCCGCCTTCCTCCCGAGCCCCGCCGGCATGGCCGTAGCGGAAAATTCGCGCCGCACCCTCATCGAGACGGAACGTGGCAATTTCGACGATGCGAGGGTAGCGGACCAGAATGTTTTGCGAGAGGCCCTGAATACTCGGCGACGGCTCCTCCGGCGACATTCGTACGATCGCGCCCAGCGCGCTAAGGTGTGCATCGTGCTGCGCCAGCTTCTCGGCGAGAAGCGTTTCTGTGGCACCAGCCCTGTCCAACAACTCCTGCCGACCCGACCGATATTCGACCGCCGTGAGGGCAAGAATCGACAGCGAGCTGGCCGTGACCCATGCGAGGACGGCCTTAGCAAGATGAGTGCGCTGGTTTAGAAAGCTATGCATGACATAAGACGCCGCAGGGCATCCGCTCCGTCGTTGGGTGGTTTATGGTCAAATCAACACTTATCGGGGGGACGCGGCAATCGGTAATCCTACTGGAACAGAACTGCCGGATCCACAGGGACGGGCCAGATAGACGGCGCGATAACGGTGCCAAATCGGAGGAGGCGGGACCACAAAGGGATAGGGTTGCCACCGCGGGCCGCTGAGATCCGCATCATCTTTAGCGATATGGCTAAAGGATGGATGCGTTGAGATAAGCGGCAAATCCCGCAGCGGACACGCCGCGAGACGGAAGCGGTCCCAGGATGTCACCGAATTTGTAAGCGACCAACATCCCGACCATTACAATCGCGCCGCCGTGAGCGACACCGGCTGAGACTGCCAGCCCGATCGCACAGAGGCAGATGGTCGTCGCCAGGCACGTCATTGCCAACTGCCCCGTGATGTGCTCGCGTCGGCGGAAAAGGTTGACATGAAGCCGATCCAGCTGAAGCCTACCGCCAAGCATAAGCAGAGTGATTGCATCTTCGATCCTTAGCGAAATAGTGAAACCGACACCCGACGAACTGTCATGTCGTTTGCAGCTCGCAAGGCGAAATCCATAGCACGATTATCCCGGTCATTAGCGCCATGCCCCGGCGCTCACGGTCGTGAGCGCCGCGAGACATTGGCGATCTCGACCACGGCCCATGGTGGCCCGAGAGGAAAGCGGGATGCACTTTGGGACCGCGGCTCCGATCACGCGCCACCGGGCGCCTGCCTCGCCCGAGGGGGTGGCGAGGTGAAAGGCCCGTCGTCGCATTCGTTTGGGCTTTGCTAAGTTGTCAGAGCGTGCTGCCGCTGGCACCGCCGCCGTGGCCTTCATTGAACGCCAATCGAGCATGGAGTTGATCGATCGCGCGTTGGAAGACGGCGGGATCATCGAGTGCCCGGGAGAGGACGATCGCGCCCTGGATGGCGAGAACGGCATCTTCCGAGAGGAGGCGTGCCTGCTCAGCGTCACGGCCTTGCCGGACGAGCGCTGCTTGCAAAGCGTCCACCCAAGCGACGAAGTAACGCCGGATGGCCTGCGCGAAGAGGTCCCGGGTGTTGGCAACAGCCAGGGCACCGACGAGACAGACCCGCCTGCCCGACCTGAAGTATGTCGCGGTTTCATTGAGCATTGTCGCTATCGCGGCATTGGCATCGTCCCCGTCTCGCAGGGGAGAATAGACGGAATCTTCAAACCATTGCTCTATCTCGGCGAGCACGGCCCGGACCATCTCCTCCTTCCCATTCGGGAAGAAGTGGTACAGGCTGCCCTTGCCCAGGCCGGTGGCCTTGCCGATCAAGGCAAGGCTCGCACCTTCGTATCCATGCTCGCGAAAAACTTCGGCCAGGGAGGCGATGGCATCAGATCTTTCAGCGACCATGCGGGCCATGATTAGAGGCCCAGATCGCTGAGGCTGGGATGGTCGTCCGGACGACGGCCGAGCGGCCAATGGAACAGGCGATCGCCTTCAGCAATCGGCATTTCGTTAATGCATGCGTGGCGGTGCGCCATCAGGCCGTCCTCTGCGAATTCCCAGTTCTCGTTACCATAGGCACGGAACCAATGGCCACTGTCATCGCGATATTCGTAGGCGTAACGCACAGCGATGCGGTTGCCGGTGAACGCCCATAGTTCCTTGATGAGGCGGTATTCATGCTCCTTGTTCCACTTACGCTCCAGAAATGCCTGGGCTTCTTCGCGGTTGGTGGCGAATTCAACGCGGTTCCGCCAGCGGGTATCGACGGTGTAAGCGAGGGCGACCTTGGCGGCGTCGCGGCTGTTCCAGCCATCTTCGGCCAGACGAACTTTTTCGACCGCGGTTTCGTGATCGAACGGGGGGAGAGGAGGACGTGACATGTTGATTTTCCTCTGTAAATCGCTTTTCGTGTACTGATTGGTCAACGCTTGACTGATTGGTACAGTAGTCATGGTGATTTTGGGTGTCAACGATTTTTTGAGGCGTCGTGACGTTTCTTCCGACGGAATTTTCCGATCGCGAACCGAGAGGCCTGGCGGTCAGAACGCCACGCGAAGGCTGATCAACCGCGCGACCATGGACCCGGGCGCGCCGACGGCAAATCAAGCGGTGCTTCCGCATCGATCTTTCGGGTAGCAAACCGACGGCCTGAGGCGGCGAACGGATGGATCAGCGCAGCGACGCTGCAAGACTGCCCCGCCATGTTGGCGACCTGGCAATGAGAGACATGCGTTTTGGCGGACTTTGGTGCCGCGCGCGGGCTGGAATGGCGTCGCAATCAAAAAGGGATGTCACGCCTCCTTGCGAGGCGAGCGGCAAATCGGCGTTGGGCGCTCTAGCCCGGACGCCCATCGCGTTGCTGAACGATGGGAAACCCCATGGAACAATGGCCGACGGGGTTGACGGGCGAAGGTAAGAAATGGCGGAAAGCGCGCCTTGTCGGCCTATGGGCGGGGCGTCCGAGCCATTATGGAAAAAGAGGCGGCGCCCAATCTGGAGGCCGCCCGTCCGGCGATCAGTTGTTGGTGTCGCGGAGGATCTCGAACAGGAACCAGACACGCTTCTCGGTCTCGTCGATCCAGTTTTCCAGCAGACTGGCGGTCGCGACGTCGCCATACTCAACGCAGAGGTCATGTAGCGAGCGCATGCTGGCCACGAGCGAACCGTTGTCGTCGCGCAATTCCGCAAGCATCTCATGCGGATGAACGAACTCCGCGTCATTGTCGGCGATGCGCTGCCTGCGCGAGATATCTCCAATCGACCGCAGGGTGCTGCCGCCGACCTTCCGTACCCGTTCAGCCAACGGATCGGTCATCGCGAACAACTCGTCGCCGTGCTCGTCGAGCAGGAGATGGTAGTCACGGAAGTGCGATCCCGACATGTGCCAATGGAAATTCTTGGTCTTGAGATAGAGCGCGAACACATCCGCCAGCAAGGCCGTCGCGCCAGCGGAGATATCCCTGACCGCGTCGCTGCCCAATCCTGCCGGAGTTTTCAGCGTGGCGGCGCCACGCGACCTAATCTGTTGGTCCATGACCCTATTCCGTTCTTGGAAACGAATTGATTATGCCGCCCCTGAGGCGCCGGGCATCGCCTGAGCGGGCGGTGCGGCGTAATCCGGTGGCTCGCGGCTTTCGAAGAGGGACAAAAGCCCCTCTTCGTTTTTATCGGCCGAGACGGCCACGGCGCGGGTCATCCACACCGGACCGGGGTCAGCCCTTGATAAAGGCCAGCAGGTCCTTGTTCAGCACGTCGGCATTGACGGTGAGCATGCCGTGCGAGAAGCCGGGATAGGTCTTGATCTGGCCGTTCTTCAGAAGCTTGATCGACTTCCTTGCAGCATCGGCGATCGGTACGATCTGGTCGTCTTCGCCATGCAGGACGAGCGTCGGAACGGTGATCGCCTTCAGGTCTTCCGTCTGGTCCGTTTCGGAGAAGGCCTTGATGCCGTCATAGTGCGCCTTGGCGCCGCCCATCATGCCCTGGCGCCACCAATTCTGGATCACGCCTTCCTGAACCTTGGCGCCGTCACGGTTGAAACCGTAGAACGGGCCCGCCGGAACGTCACGGAAGAACTGCGCGCGGTTCGCGGCAAGCGCGGCACGGAAGCCATCGAACACTTCGATCGGCAGGCCCTCGGGGTTGGCGGCGGTCTTGACCATCAGCGGCGGAACGGCCGATACCAGAACGGCCTTGGCCACGCGGCCGGCGGGCTGGCCGAACTTTGCAACGTAGCGGGCAACCTCACCACCACCCGTGGAATGGCCGATGTGCACGGCGTTCTTCAAATCCAGCGCTTCGACGACGGCAAAAGCGTCAGCGGCATAATGGTCCATGTCATGACCGTCGGCGACCTGGGCGGAGCGGCCGTGACCGCGGCGATCATGGGCAACGACGCGGTAACCCTTCGACAGGAAGAACAGCATCTGCGCATCCCAGTCATCCGACGACAGCGGCCAGCCGTGGTGGAAGACGATTGGCTGTGCGTCCTTCGGACCCCAGTCCTTGTAAAAGATTTCAGTGCCGTCCTTGGTTGTTACGAGGCCCATGTCGATATCTCCTTGTACTGAATTGTTTGTGGAAGAGTTGTGTGAGAAGGCGAGCGCCGGAATGCTCACGCTGGCAAGTGCGATGCTTCCGATCAGTACGCTGCGTCTCGACACGAAAAACCGATCTGCATCGGATGCCATTGTATTTCTCCTGTCGCGCCGTGTTTGCGAATTCCGTATTTGACAAATAGAAGGTATCGCCATCTTCTGGCGGAAACACGTGGCGGAAATGACTTTATCCGAGGCAAAAGTGGCAAAACGCAAGGAACCTGATTTCATAGAGGTGGGGTTGCTGATCTACCCGGATTGTCAGTTGGCCGCTGTCTACGGACTGACCGATCTGTTTCGCGTCGCCAGCGACTGGTCGACGGATCTGCAAGTGCCGACCAGCCTTCGGAAAATCCGCGTCAGCTACTGGAAGATGGAGGGAGGAGATGTGTCCTGCACATGGGATTCACGACCCGGAGCTCCGCATTTGCTGAGCTACGTTATCGCGCCACCGAGCATCATCATGCCGGAGAAGATGCAAAGCATGAGCCCCGCATCGCAATGGCTCGCGTCCCAACATGCGCGTGGTGTAACCGTCTGCTCAATCTGTGCCGGAGCGTTTGTCCTTGCCGAGACCGGGCTCATCGACGGCCGGCGCGCCACGACTCACTGGGCTTTTGCCGAAAGGCTTGCCGAACAGTTTCCCAATATCGACGTCTCGCCGGACAATATGATCATTGACGACGGTGACGTCATCACCGCGGGCGGTATTCTCGCCTGGGCGGATCTTGGACTGCTGCTTGTCGAGAAGCTGTTGGGGCAGGCGGTGATGCTGGAGACAGCTCGCTTTCTCGTCGTCGATCCGCCGCGTCGCAGTCAGAGCCAGTACAAGGCTTTTCTCCCGCGGTTCGACCATGGCGACAAGGAGGTTCTGCAGGTCCAGCACCAGTTTCATGCGACACCAGAGCTGCAAAAGTCGATTGGCGAGCTTGCCGATAGTGTGCGTCTTTCGGAGCGAACCTTACAGCGCCGCTTTCACCGCGCGACACGGCTGAAGCTGACCGAATATCTGCAGAACGTCCGCATCATGAAGGCGCGGCAGTTGCTGGAAACAACGAACGGCTCCGTCGAGAGCATTGCCTGGGCGGTTGGCTATACCGATCCGGCGGCATTTCGAAAAATCTTCGGCAGGTTGACGGGCGCGAAGCCAAACGTCTATCGCGGCGACGCGCGGCTTTGATCGTGTCAAAGATGTAGCCGACCGCTGATCGTCGGCCCGCCGGAAATTGCCGCTTGCGTCCGCGAGGTGAGCGGTGATGTCGGTTCGATATCAAACTCTATAAGCGCACCCACCCGGTTATCGGAAGTTACCGACGTTTCGGTCTGCCGCGGCTCACCAGCATAGCCGATTGTGAACCCGCACCTGGAAAGCCTCGCCGGGTGCCCGGCTCTCCCGACAACAAACCGCGCCAGTGCGGGCGGGCACTGGCGCGGTCGATCAGAACGGGCGTGTTGGTCAGAAGCCAAAATCGCTCAAGGACGGGTAGTCGTCCGGGCGCCGGCCGAGCGGCCAAAGGAACTTGCGATCCGCTTCGGCGATCGGCATCTCGTTGATGCTGGAGTGGCGATGCGACATCAAGCCGTCTGCTGCAAAGAGCCAGTTTTCGTTGCCATAGGCGCGAAACCACTGTCCGCTGTCGTCGCAATATTCGTAAGCATGGCGCGCGGCTATCCGGTTGTCCTTAAATGCCCATAGCTCCTTGATGAGCCTATACTCGCATTCCTTCTTCCACTTGCGCGCCAGAAAGGCCTGAGCCTCCTGCCGATTGGTGGCGAGTTCCACGCGGTTGCGCCAGCGGGTGTCGAGGGTGTAGGCCAGTGTAACCTTGGCTGAATCACGCGAGTTCCAGCCGTCTTCGGCAGTCGAACCTTTTCGATGGCGGTTTCCCGCGTTAAGGAGGGGAAAGGGGGGCGCGTCACTGGCGTTGCCTTCGTGATCTGAGCGGTTTCGGCAAGCGCCGACCCAGCGAGGGCCGCAGCGGGCGGTGCAGCAATAAAAGGGCGGCGGTTCATAAGATTCACCTGTCAAGAAATGGGGGCTGTAACGTTTCGCGGGGAGGGGAGGCGATGAAAGCCTCGCCTGGACGATCGACCGCGCTATCGCCGCAAGCCACCCGGGGATCCGAGTTCTGCACATCAACTCGAATCGGGCGGGGTCAAGCGCGGTGGGGCGCGTGCTGAAGGCCAGACAACCCGCAATGCGTCGCGTCGCGGCCTAGAAGAGGCAGCCCGAGCGCCCAAAGCGCCGCGCTGCCCATCGGCGCCGTCAAAACGGCTTGGTCGGAAGGTATTTGCCGTCGAGCGTGATAACGGCACGGGAGCCGCCTTCCGGATCTTCAACCTTTTCGACTTTCAACGTGAAGTTGATCGCGCTGATAATGCCGTCGCCGAACTTCTCGTGGACCAGAGCCTTCAGCGTGGTACCGTAGACCTGCACGATTTCGTAGAAGCGATAGATAGTCGGATCGGTCGGTACACCATTTCCGAGGCTGCCGCGGACCGGAACGGTCTGCAGAAGTGCAACGGCGTCGTCATCGAGGTCAAGCGCCTTGCCCACGGTCTTGGCGGCGTCAGCCGGAAGCGGATGCTGGCCGAGCAAGGCGGCGGTGACGAAGGCCTCGGACAGGCCGGTGCCTTGGGTGATCTGGGCATAGCTCAGGTCCTTCTTGAGCTTCGATGCCAGAATGATATCGGTCAGGTCCTGACGGCTGTTCTGTGTGGCTTGAGACTGTAACATTTGGGTGCTTTCTCTTGTTGGGATTGGGATGTTGGTCTTGAGGGGTCAGGCAACGCGTCTTGCTTGATATCTGATGGCCTGGACCTCGGGATTGTCGGCAAGCGAAACGAAGGCGCCCCTGCTGCCATCGAAAGCTTCGATGTTTCCGCTCGCGATGTCGTAGATCCAGCCATGCAGGGCGACGCGGCCCTCCTCGAGAGCCAGGCGTACCGATGGGTGGGTCTGGATATTGGCGAGCTGTGCGATGACATTTTCACGCACCATGGATGCGACCTTGGCGGGCTCGTCCTTGTGCTCGCGGGCCTCGTTCACCACACGGGCGGAGTCGGCGTAACGCAGCCAGCTGCCCACGGCAGGCATGTGGTCCAGGCACTTACAGGAGGCGATGGCGGTCATCGCGCCGCAATCAGAGTGGCCGCAGATCACAATGTCAGAGACCTGCAGAGCCGCGACCGCGTATTCGACCGAGGCGGAAACGCCGCCCGGCTCGGGGCCGTAGGACGGGACGATGTTGCCGGCGTTGCGGATAACGAAGAGGTCGCCCGGTTCGCGTTGGGTGACCAGTTCAGGCACCAGGCGGCTGTCCGAGCAGGAAATGAACAGAGCCCGGGGGTTCTGCTGATTTGCCAAATCCTTGAAGAGCTTAACCCGCTCAGGAAAGGCCTCCTTCTGGAACTTCAGAAAGCCGTCAATAATGTCTTTCATCGCTGCGATCTCCGTTTCGCGATCTGTTGAGATGAAAGCTAAGGGCCGCATGGCATAATGTAAAAGTCTCGTTTATTATGCGATGGATTAGATAATCTTATAGGTTTGATGATGCTTTCTCGACAGGTTCGCTATTTCCTTGCAGTGGCGGAGCACCAGAGCTTCACGCGGGCCGCGGAGGCCATGCATGTCTCGCAGCCGGCGCTTTCGCAGCAGGTCAGGCTGATGGAGGAAAGCCTTGGCGTGCAGTTGTTCGACAGATCAGGGCGCATGACACGATTGACGGATTCCGGAGAGGTTTATCTCCAATACGTGCGTCGTGCTTCGCAGGAGTTCCGGGAAGCCAAGCGCGCGCTCCACGATGTGAACGACCTCAGCCGTGGAGGGCTGCGGGTGGCAGTGACGCCAACGTTCACGACCTATCTGGTCGGCCCCCTCGTCGAGGCGTTCCACAGTCGGTACCCGAATATCTCCCTCAACCTGCGGGAAATTTCGCAAGAGCACATGGAGGATCTGCTTCTGTCTGACGAGATCGATCTGGGGATCGCGTTTTCCGGAACGCCGACAGCCGACCTCGATCTTGAGCCCCTGCTGGTGGAAACCCTGGCCCTGGTCGTCAGAACCGGACATCCTCTGGCGGGTGAAGCATCAGTGGGACTTGAGGCCCTGAGTGCGGCGTCCTTGGTGCTGCTCAGCGCGGAGTTCGCCACGCGCGAGCAGATCGATCGTTTCTGCCGTCAGCACGGCATTCAACCGCAGGTCCGGATAGAGGCCAACTCCATCAGCGCGGTGATCGAAATTGTTCGCAGGACGTCTCTCTCGACACTCCTACCCGCAACGATCGCCTTCGCCCATCAGGACCTGAAGGCAATTGCCCTCGATCCGGTGCGCCTGCAGCGCACCGCCGTGTTGATGCAGCGCCGGGACGCCTACCGAAGCGCCGCGGCCAAGATCTTCCTTGCCCTGGCAAGGGAGGTTGCGGCCGGGTTGGAAGGGTTTGAGGCTGCGTGAGGCCACCGCGCAGGTGATCAGCCGCAGAAGGCGACGTCCACACTCACCTTGCGGATCATCTGCGCCACTTGCGGTAAGGCCCGCACGACGGCGCCCTTGTTGGTGCCGATGAACACGTCCTGCATGGGGAGGCGGGAGTGGGTCCTCAGCAAATGTACCGTTCCCGCTTTCAGTTGGGTATGAAGCAATCTGCCTGGCAGGATGCTGATGCCCGTGCCTGCCTCAACCAAGTTGAGGATGGCGCCAAGGTTGTTGCAGACGTTGAGGCGAAGGCCAAGCTCGCGGTTGCCGCTCAGGGCATTGGTCGTCAAAGTATGGAGATTGGACGGCGCGGGGGTTGAGAATATTCTCTGTCGGAGAAGCATCGCTTCCGAGACGAATTCGCGCGGCATCTCGAGTTTGGGGCTGGCGAACCATTCGACCGTTTGACGGCCGAGCAATTCCAGCGCGACGTTGTCGTGTTCGGGTGGTGTCGACAGGACTGCGATATCGAGCAGCCCTTCGGAAAGCTGTCGGGCGAGGTTGTGGCTGGTGTCGACGGTGGCTGCAACGCGGGTCTCGGCAAAGCGACCGTCGAGTTCGTCCAGCAATGCGGGAAGGCACACGACCGCGAAACTGTCCATCACGCCCACTCTGAGTGTCGGCAGCCGGGTGTTGCGCGTCTTGATATTGGATTCGATGTCCCTGGCAATGCCGATCATCGCCTCGGCATAGTGCTTGAGAGCCTCGCCCTCGCTGGTCAATTGCAGCTGGCGCTTTTGCCGGATGAACAGCGCCACACCGAGTTGCTCCTCCAACTCCTTGATACGATAGGACACAGTCGGCTGGGTGATGCTCAGCTTCTCCGCCGCGGCATTGAAGCTGCGCAATTGCGAGGCCCAATAAAATGCCTCGACCGCCGAAAAGCTGAGAGCCATGTCAACCTATAGAAAAATTCGATCGATACCTGGCAATATCCTAATTGGATTTTGAATTCAATCACTCCTAAGCTCACTCAGTAAGCAGCTCAGCTAGGTGGTCAAAAAATGTACAAAACCATTTCCCGCGCGCATATCCTCGAAGATCTGCCAGAGATAGCGGATATCGAGTCGGCCGAGTTGCGTGAGAAGGTTATCGACGCCTGGGTGTTCGCTCTCGAGCGCTCGTCCTTCGATCGCGTCACCGACATTCAAGGTGAGGGCAGCCCTAACATTTTCTCCCTGAAGCGCGGCACGCAGGATGCACATCTGCGCGGCGTCACCCGTCTGGCTCTGTCGATCTATGAAGAATTCAAGGCGACCTATCCCGAGGCCAAGGTCGATCGCGACATCATTCTGGCCGGCGGCCTTTGCCACGACATCGGCAAGACCTGGGAATTCGATCCGGTCAAGCTGAAGCGCTCGGCCGAGCGCGGCGATCGCTACGGCGACCCGACCTACCGTCATTCCGCCTATGGCGCACATGTCTGCTTGTCCGTCGGCCTTCCCGACGAAATCGGCCATATCTGCATGGGCCACGCAATGGAATTCGGTCAGATCGGCCATAGTACCGAATGCTTCATCATCCGCCAGGCCGACCACACCTGGTGGCTGGTCGCGGCAGCGCTCGATCTTTGCCATCCCGATACGATCGCGCAAGCGGGCAAGAATATCCGCGTGCGACCGCTCGGGACTGAATGACGACTGTAACTGTAAGGCGCGAAAGCCGAGGTTAGCATGGATTACACCTTCCAATTCGGCCCACTAGCAAACTACCTACCGCAGTTCATCAGCGGCTTCTGGCTAACGATGCTGCTGGCGTTCGTGGGAATTTTCGGGGGCATTGCGCTCGGCGTCGGCTGTGCCGTCGCCTCCACCTTACCGGGCTGGTTGCCGCGTTTTCTCGTCCGTTGCTACGTGGAGGCGATGCGCAACACGCCGCTTCTGGTGCAGATCTTCGTGATCTTCTTCGGACTTCCGAATCTCGGCGTGCGGATGTCACCATTGACGTCGGTCTTCATCGCGCTGGTTCTCAACAATGGCGGCTATATCGCGGAGATCGTCCGCGGCGGCATCCAGTCGACGCATCGCAGCCAGGTCGAGGCGGCCGAGAGCCTCGGGATGACCTATTTCCAGACGCTTCGCTTCGTCATCCTGCCGCCGGCGCTCGAGAAGGTGTTCACGCCCGTCGTGTCGCAATGCGTGCTGCTCATGCTGTCTACCAGTCTCGTGTCGGCTATCGGCGTCGAGGACCTGACCGGAGCTGCGATGATCGCCAGTTCGGAGACCTTCCGGACGATGGAAGTCTATCTCGTTATCGCCGCTGTCTACGTCATGATGAATTTCGTCTTCCGCGCCATCTTGAACCTTGCCGGGTTGCTGATCTTCCGCCGCTCGCGCCGCAATCTTTTCCGGGGGAACTGACATGCGTACCTTTGGCTCGCCGGAATTCTTCTTCATATTTCACGCGCTGCGCTGGACGTTGACGCTGACTGTCATCGCTTTCGTGGGCGGGGGTCTGGTCGGCATCGCGCTCGCCGTGATGCGCATCTCGTCTTCGAGAGCGCTGCGCGTGGCGACCTCCGCCTATATGCAGTTCATCCAGGGGCTGCCGCTGCTGATCCTGATGTTCATCTGCTACTATGCCCCATCGCTGTTCGGCCTCGAAGTCAGCGCGATTGCAGCTGCCGCCGTGGCACTGACCATCAATTCCAGCGCGTTTCTCGGCGCCATATGGGAAAGCGCGCTTCGGGCCATTCCGAAGGCGCAGTGGGAAAGTGCGGATGCCTTGGCACTGCACCCCTACAAGGTCCTTCGCTACGTGATTGCACCGCAGGCCATCCGGCTGGCAATGCCCTCGACCGTCGGCTTTCTGGTGCAGATTATCAAACAAACCTCGATCGCCTCCATCATCGGCTTCGTCGAGATTACCCGTGCCGGCCAGCTCGTCAGCAATGCGACATTCGAGCCACTGAAGTCCTTCCTGGCCGTAGCCGCCTTTTATTTTGCTGTGTGTTTCCCGCTCACCCAGCTCAGCCTCTGGCTCGAGAGCCGCGCCGCAAAGCGTGGAGCTCGTGCCTAGGCAATATCATCATCAACGACACGAAGAAGGTCGCTGATCATAGCCGGAACCCAAAACTGAGAGGATACAACATGCGCCTGAAATCCCTATTCATGCCCCTGATCGGTCTCGCCATCGCTCTGGGCGCCACTGCGGCCTCCGCCGCCTCTCTTGACGAAATCATCGCCCGCAAGAAAGTCCTGATCGGCGTTGATCTCTCGGTCCCGCCCTTCGGCATCACGAACGCCGAAATGCAGCCTGATGGTCTCGACGTCGATGTCGCCAAGCTGCTCGCCAAGGATCTCGGCGTCCAGCTGGAACTCGTGCCGGTCACCGGCCAGAGCCGCATCCCGTCGCTCCAGACAGGCAAGGTCGACTTTGTCGTCGCGAGCTTCGGCATCTATACCGAGCGCGCGCTGTCGGTCGCTTTCTCGAACCCCTATGGCGGCCACAAGTCGGTCATCATCGCGCCGAAGGGCACCGAGATCAAAAGCCTGGAGGACCTGAAAGGCAAGAAAGTTGGCGTGCCGCGCGGAACCGCGCATGAGAAGGTGCTATCGGCGGCGAACATTCCCGGAATGGAGCTGGTCCGCTTTGACGATGACAGCACGACGCTGAACGCGCTGGTCGCCGGTCAGGTGGATGCCATCGGGACCGTGAACTATATCGGCGCGCAGCTTCAGCAGCGCTATCCCGACAAGTTCGAGGAAAAGACGACCTATCTGCAGAGCTTCTATGGTGTGGGTCTGCGCCGTGGCGATCCGGATCTCCTCCACTGGCTGAACACGGTTCTCTTCGTCCACAAGCATAGCGGCGAGCTCGGCCAAATCTACGAAAAGTGGATGAAGACGCCGATGCCCGAACTGCCATCCTTCTAAGCCTAATGGTCGCAGGGGGCAGCATAGGTCGCTGCCCCGGCATTCCCATCGTGAGGTGAACATGTCTGTCGTAATCGCAAATGATATCCGCAAGAGCTTTGGCCCGCTCGAAGTGCTCAAGGGCGTGTCCTTGAAAGTCGAGGCAGGTGAGGTTATTGCACTGATCGGGCGGAGCGGCTCGGGGAAGAGCACGTTCCTGCGTTGTCTCAACGGATTGGAAACGGTCGATAGCGGCCATATCCAGATCGCTGGTCACGCCATGTCGCGCAAGCCAGCGGCCTTGCGGGAGCTCCGGCGCGACGTCGGCATAGTTTTCCAGAGCTACAATCTCTTCCCGCATCTGACAGCGGGCGAAAACATCATGCTCGCCCCCGTGCAGGTGAAAGGCGAGGCCAAGGCCGCCGCCCGAGACGAAGCGCAGCGTTGCCTGTCCATGGTCGGGCTCGGCGATCGCTTCGATGCCTATCCGGACATGCTTTCGGGCGGCCAGCAGCAGCGCGTTGCAATTGCCCGCTCTCTTGCCATGCGCCCCAAGGTCCTGCTGTTCGACGAGGTGACTTCGGCTCTCGATCCGGAGCTGACCGGTGAGGTGCTTGCCGTCATCGAGGATCTCGCTCGCCAGGGCATGACCATGCTGCTCGTGACCCACGAAATGGGTTTCGCGCGCCGGGTCGCAAACCGGACAATTTTCATGAAGGACGGCATCATCCACGAAGAGGGGCCGTCCGCCGAATTTTTCACAAGTCCCAGAACGCCCGAGCTGCAAGCCTTTCTCAGATCAGAGATCGGCTGACCGCCACGTAACTCGTTTTGGCTATCACATTGAGCCCCCGGTCGGGAGGAGAGGAAAAGCTTTGTCGAAAAAACGAAAAATCGCACTGATCGGTTGCGGCGTCATGGGTCACGCAATCGGCTCACGTCTCCTGAAAACCGGCCATACCGTCGTTGCCTTTGACGTGGATTCGGTCAAGGTGGAGCAGATGACCGCCCAGGGCGCGGAGGCAGCATCTACCGCATCCGACGCCGCGTCGCGGTCCGACGCCGTCGTTCTCAGCCTCAACTCCGCAACGATCGTCCGCGAAGCGGTGTTCGGTTCCACCGGCGTCGTCAAAGGTGCCGCGGCCGGGACCGTGGTAATCGACATGTCATCGATCGACCCGATCCTGACCAGGCAATTCAATGCAGACGCCGCGGTGCTCGGCCTAAGGTGGCTTGATTGCCCGCTCTCCGGCGGGGCGCCAAAAGCTTACGAAGGCAAGCTCACGGTGATGGCCGGTGGTAGCCCCACCGACTTTACCGAGGCGAAGCTGATCCTTGATGACCTGTGCCAGAACCTGACCCTGATGGGCCCGAGCGGGGCTGGGCAGACGACCAAGCTTATCAATCAGGTCCTGTGCGCGCTCAATTTCGTCGCCGTGGCGGAAGCGACCAAGCTGGCAATCGATTCCGGTGTCGATGCGCAGCGGATCCCCGCGGCGCTGAGTGGTGGCCGCGCCGACAGCGCGATCCTGCAGGAGTTCATGGGCAAGATGGCGCGCAACGACTACTCGCCGACCGGCCGCATCGACAACATGGTCAAGGATCTCTCCGCCGCGCAGTCACTAGCCATCCACACCGGCACGGCAATGCCCATGACATCGCTCTGCATGGAGATCCATCGGCTGATGGTCTCAGCGGGCCTCGGTGCGGCGGACAATGCCGCCCTGATGAAGTTTTACGATGGCCCGAAGGCCTGACGAGGAGGAATGACATGCTGATCCGCTACGCAGAATTCGTTGGAACGATCAAGGCTGGCAAGGAGGACGAATTCCACAGTTTCGTGGAGAATACGCTGACGCCACTATGGACAAAATTTGACGGTGCGGTGAGCGTTTCCGTCTGCCGCGAGCTCGAACGCGACGAGGGTGCGCCCTCCACGCCTCTCATTGTTGCCATCACCTATCCGGACCACGCAGCGCTTGAGCGCGCCATGGCCTGCGACGCACGCTTCCAGTCGCGCGAACAGACACGGCACCTGCTGACCATGTTCGACGGCAAGGTCTATCACCGCGTCACGAGTGCCGCGATCCACGATCTCTCGGCACAGGGGTAAGCGCAATGACGTTCCCGCTTTTCGACCTTGCCGGTCTGCGAGCGCTCGTCACGGGCTCGTCGCAGGGGATCGGGTTCGCGCTTGCGCGCGGGCTTGCCGAGCACGGCGCCGAGGTCGTGCTCAACGGTCGGAATCAGCGCAAGCTTGATGTCGCAGTCCGCGAACTGGCAGACATCGGCGTCCGGGTTTCGGCCAGCGATTTCGATGTGACGGATGCCGACGCGGTCAAGCGCGGCGTCGACGCGATCGAAGGCAGCACCGGCCCGATCGATATTTTGATCAACAATGCCGGCATGCAGTTTCGCGGTCCATTGGAGGAGTTCCCGGTGGATCGCTGGGAGGGGTTGTTGAAGACCAATATCTCCAGTGCCTTCTACGTCGGGCAGGCGGTTGCCCGGCACATGATTGGCCGCGGCCGCGGCAAAATCGTCAACATCGCCTCGGTACAGAGCGAACTCGCTCGCCCCGGGATCGCGCCCTATACGGCAACCAAGGGCGCTGTGAAAAATCTGACCCGTGGCATGGCGACGGATTGGGCAAAATACGGTCTGCAAATCAACGCATTGGCGCCCGGCTATTTCAGCACGCCGCTTAATCAGGCGCTGGTCGACAATCCCGAGTTCACGGCGTGGTTGGAGAAACGCACGCCAGCCGGTCGCTGGGGCAATGTCGAGGAACTGGCAGGCGCAGCCGTTTTCCTGTCGTCCCGAGCATCATCTTTTGTGAATGGACACACGCTTTATGTCGACGGCGGTATCACAATCAGCCTTTGATCCGGTGGCATTGGTCGGGCCTGTTGTGGTCATGGGCGTCTCGGGCTGCGGTAAAACCTCGGTGGGGGACGGCCTTGCCCGCCGCATCGGCGCCGATTTCATCGAAGGTGACAGTCTTCATCCCGCGGCGAATGTCGAAAAGATGCGGAAAGGCTCACCACTGCATGATGCCGATCGCTGGCCCTGGCTCGATGCGCTCGGTCGGGCGCTGGGTGCCGACGGCAATGTCGTCGTCTCCTGTTCGGCGCTGAAGCGGTCATATCGCGATCGGCTTCGGGCGCTGGCCGGCAGGCCTGTGGTCTTCATCTATCTGCATGGCGACCGCGACGTCCTGGCCGCGCGAATGGCGGCCCGCAGTCACGATTACATGCCGCTATCGCTGCTCGACAGCCAGCTCGCGACGCTTGAGCCTCCTCGCGCAGAGGACCGGGTCGTTGCGATCGAGATCAATCAACCGCTGGAGGCGATCGTCTGCTTGGCGCTCGAATATCTGGCGTCGCCAAACTGTCCTTGAGACCGGATACAAAACAAATGGAGGAAACCATGAGCAAGCCGAACATCCTGATGATCGGACCCTATCCGGAATGGGATATGGTCGAATTGGAAGCGCAGTTTGAAGTACACAAGCTTTATGAAGCCCCCGATCGCGAGGCGTTTCTGGCGCAGCGTGGCGCCGATATCCGCGGCATCGCCACGCGCGGCGAGCTTGGCGCCTCGGCCGATCTCATCGGCCAGTTGCCGAAGCTGGAAATAATCTCGGTCTATGGTGTCGGTTACGATGCGGTCAATCTGGATGCGGCTCGCGCCCGGGGTATCCGCGTCACCAACACGCCAGATGTCCTGACGAACGATGTCGCCGATCTCGGCATTGGCATGATGCTGGTGCAGTCGCGTGGCATGATCGGCGCGGAAACCTGGGTCAAGGACGGCAGCTGGACGGCCAAGGGACTCTATCCGCTGAAGCGTCGCGTCTGGGGCCGCAAGGCCGGTGTTCTCGGCCTCGGCCGCATTGGCTGCGAAGTCGCCAAGCGTCTCAAGGGCTTCGACATGGACATCGCCTATAGCGACGTGTCGGCCAAGGATTTCGCCAAGGACATGACCTTCATCGCTGATCCGGTCGAACTGGCAGACCGCTCCGACTTCCTGTTCGTAACGCTCGCCGCCTCCGCCGTGACACGCCATATCGTGTCGAAGCCGGTGATCGAGGCACTTGGTCCGGAAGGCATGTTGATCAATATCTCGAGGGCGTCGAATATCGATGAGGATGCGCTTCTCGACGCGCTCGAAAGCGGCAAGCTTGGCTCGGCCGCACTCGACGTGTTCGAAGGCGAGCCGAAGCTCAACCCGCGTTTTCTGACGCTCGGTAATGTTCTGGTGCAGCCGCATCATGCATCGGGCACGATCGAAACCCGCAGGGCAATGGGCAAGCTGGTGCGCGACAATCTCGCCTGCCACTTTGCCGGCCAGACCCTGCCGACCCCGGTGTTGTAAGGAGATCCCGATGAAAGCCGTCGTCATCCACGCCGCCAAGGATCTTCGGATCGAGGAACGCGAAGCCGAAGCGCTTCAGCCAGGACAGGTCGAGGTCGCCATCGAGGCCGGCGGCATCTGCGGTTCCGACCTGCATTATTACAACCATGGTGGCTTCGGCACGGTGCGCGTACGCGAGCCTATGATCCTTGGCCATGAAGTGGCCGGGACGATCGTCTCTCTTGGCAAGGCGTCGGGCGAAGGCGTCTCCGGTCTTGCTGTCGGCGACCGTGTCGCCGTGTCGCCATCTCGGCCCTGCAATGCCTGCGACTATTGCCTCAAGGGCCAGCAGAACCATTGCCTGAACATGCGTTTCTATGGCTCGGCCATGCCAATGCCGCACATCCAGGGCGCGTTCCGGCAACGTCTGGTGGCCGAAGCCTATCAGTGCCACAAGGTGGCCGAGGGCGTCTCGATCAACGAGGCGGCGATGGCCGAGCCCTTCGCGGTCACTCTGCATGGCGTCAACCGTGCCGGTCCCTTGACCGACAAGCGGGTTCTGGTGACAGGCTGCGGGCCGATCGGTGCGCTCGCGATCATCGCGGCGCGCGCCCACGGCGCCCGCGAAATCGTCGCCACAGACGTGATGGACACGGTTCTCAACAAGGCGCTGGAGATCGGTGCCGACCGCGTGATCAACGTCGCTGACAATCCGGACGAACTGTCGGCCTATTCGGCCAACAAGGGCTATTTCGACGTGCAGTTCGAAGCGTCGGGTAATGAGCGCGCGGTACGCTCAGGCCTCGAAGCACTTCGGCCGCGTTCCACTCTCGTCCAACTCGGCCTTGGCGGCGATGTTTCCATTCCGCAGAACATGGTCGTCTCAAAGGAAATAGAGATGAAGGGAACGTTCCGCTTTCATGAGGAATTCGGGCTGGCCGTCGCGCTGATCAACAAGCGCCGTGTCGACCTGAGGCCGCTTCTGACCGGAACCTTCCCGCTGGAGGATGCAATTGCCGCATTCGAAACCGCCGGCGACCGAAACAAGTCGATGAAAGTTCAGCTGTCCTTCTGACATCCAGGTAGCGGGAACCGCACATTGACGTCTCGCTCCTTGCCGCGGCCGACCTTGTCGATCGCCGTGCGCATGTTGTCGTAGATACCGCGGCCGGGAATGTCGTCAAACACGCGAAATGCATGATTGTGGGCATCGAACAGCATCTCATGCGTCTGAAGGAGATAGGCCCGAATAATGAAGACGCGGCTACCGTCGCGTCATTTGTTCCTCTCGCATCGTGCTGCTCCTGGTTGCCTATCCGCTCTTTACGGCTGCACATGGATCGATCCCCGGTGTAATTTTGCTTAGCAGCTTGGTCCCGTTCCTTGCGATGATCAGTGGTGGGGCGAGTTTTGGCGCGATTGCGGGTGCGCTTCCTGCTTGGCGACAGGCCGGGCGCGGGCAACACGGCAAGTGATACCGACGTCCTCTAGCGCGTGTCGTCTGTGAGCCGGCCGGTGCCAATCACGGGGCATTCGAACGCTTCATGGCCACCGGTGGCCCGTCGTTTCCAAGGTCAATCCGCGTCAGGCGCGACGGCTTGCCGAGGCGATTGGAAAACTGGCGGAGACCGTCAACTTGTTAGGCGCGCACAGCGGGCGACCGTCGCGGAAGCAGTTAATTACCTCGCTAGGTGGGAAGCTAGCGACGTTATCGCACGCGCGATCCCGTCGGCGGCGACACAAGCGCCTGAGCGGGCCACGAGTGTGCAAATATATGGTTCGCGGGTTCGGGATCCGTGCTGGCAGACAAACCGCCAGCACGAAAGTCAATTCAGGCAGCTGTTTCTTCGTCCATGGCCGCTGACAATAGCTTGTCGCGTTCGCGTAGTCCTTTATTGAAAAGCCTCGCGACTTTCACCATCAGGGCCCCGATCGCGGCCGGGTCCGCGTCGACACCTTTCGCACGCGCGACCTCCCTTACCACACCGGCGCATAGACGTGAATCTTCCTTCGAAACTGGCGCTATCATTCTTGTCCCCTTGGTCTAGCCCGCCCCGAGCGGGGCGGGCCTGCTTGGTTGCCTAGAAATCCATGCCAGCGGCGGCCGGCAGAGCAGGAGCGGTATCCTTCCTAGGCTTTTCAGCGATCATCGCTTCCGTCGTCACCAGCAGGCCGGCAACGGATGCGGCGTCTTGGAGCGCGGTGCGCACGACCTTTGCCGGATCAATGACGCCCTGCGCGTAGAGATCGCCATACTCACCGGTCTGCGCATTCCAGCCATATGACAGCTCGCTCTTTTCCCGCAGCTTTCCAACCACGATCGATCCCTCGGCGCCGGCGTTTTCCGCGATCTGCCTGATGGGAGCCTCGATCGCCCTTCGGACGATGTCAATCCCGACGCGCTGATCGTCGTTGGCGGTCGGCAGACCGTGGAGTGCATTCACCGCGCGAAGCAATGCAACACCGCCGCCCGGAAGGATGCCTTCCTCGACGGCGGCCCGGGTTGCATGCAGGGCGTCGTCGACTCGGTCCTTCTTCTCCTTCACTTCAACTTCCGTCGAACCGCCGACCCGGATGACAGCAACGCCACCGGCTAGCTTGGCAAGGCGTTCCTGCAGCTTCTCGCGGTCGTAATCGGAGCTGGTCTCCTCGATCTGCGCCCGGATCTGCGCGACGCGACCATCAATTTCGGCCTTGGAGCCGACGCCATCGATGATGGTGGTGTTTTCCTTTTCGATTGCCACCTTCTTGGCACGGCCCAGCATGTTCAGCGTGACGTTTTCGAGCTTGATGCCGACATCCTCGGATATAACAGTGCCGCCAGTCAGGACGGCGATGTCTTCCAGCATCGCCTTGCGGCGGTCGCCGAAGCCCGGCGCCTTGACGGCGGCGATCTTAAGCCCGCCGCGCAGCTTGTTGACGACCAGGGTCGCTAGGGCTTCGCCTTCGACGTCTTCCGCGATGATCAGAAGTGGCTTGCCTGACTTCACCACTGCTTCCAGGACCGGAAGCATGGCCTGTAGGTTCGAAAGCTTCTTCTCGTGGATCAGGATGTAGGGATCCTCGAGTTCGACCCGCATCTTGTCCTGGTTGGTGACGAAGTAGGGGCTGAGGTAGCCGCGATCGAACTGCATACCTTCGACAACCTCGAGCTCCGTCTCCGCCGTCTTGGCCTCCTCGACGGTGATCACACCCTCATTGCCGACTTTTTCCATCGCCTCGGCGAGGTAACGGCCGATCTCTTCATCGCCGTTCGCCGAGATCGTGCCGACCTGGGCGATCTCGGAATTGCTGGTGATCTTGCGGGCGTTGGTCTTCAGTTCCCTAACGACGGCGTCGACGGCGATGTCGATGCCGCGCTTGAGGTCCATCGGGTTCATGCCCGAAGCGACAGCCTTGGCGCCTTCCTTGACGATCGCCTGGGCGAGCACGGTCGCGGTCGTGGTGCCGTCGCCGGCAAGATCATTGGTCTTTGATGCCACTTCTCGCAGCATCTGGGCGCCCATGTTCTCGAATTTGTCTTCGAGCTCGATTTCCTTGGCAACGGATACGCCGTCCTTGGTGATGCGCGGTGCGCCAAAGGACTTGTCGATCACGACGTTGCGCCCCTTTGGGCCGAGGGTCACCTTGACCGCATTGGCAAGCACATCGACCCCACGCAGCATGCGTTCACGGGCATCGGTGTGGAATTTGACTTCTTTCGCAGCCATTTGTCTAACTCCTCAATAGGCAGCTACTGACTGATAGTGGTGGGTATACGAAACAGCCCGTCAGGCCGCCTTCTTCTGCTCGGCTTGAACGTCAATGATGCCTAGGACATCACTTTCCTTCATGATCAGCAGGTCCTCACCGTTAATCTTGATCTCGGTGCCGGACCATTTGCCGAATAGGATGCGATCGCCAGCCTTGACGTCGAGCGCCTGGATCTGGCCGGCCTCGTTACGCGCGCCAGTGCCGACAGCGACGACCTCGCCTTCTGACGGCTTCTCCTTTGCGGTATCGGGGATGATGATGCCGCCCTTGGTCTTTTCCTGGGATTCGACCCGGCGGACGAGAATGCGATCGTGAAGTGGTCGGAACGACATGTTTTCCTCCATTGAGCAAAAATGATGACGTTGAAACCCTACCGAACCGGATGACCAGTCCGGGCGGGTGCGAACCTCAAACGAGCGTTGGCGGGCAAAATTTATTTTCGAGATTTTTCGATTTCAAGAGGGTCGATAAGAAAAATTAGCACTCGGCGTCGTTGGCTGCTAACATGCTGGAAAGGAACAATAAACAGCATCGCCGAATTCAAAAAACCATTGATGAGTGCAAGATTTTAAGTCACCTTCGCAGCGTCATGAAACGGAGATGAAGCATGCAATTCTCGTCGGATCTGGAGCGTCAGCTCAACGGCTACGGGCTGACCACCGCGCATATCCTCTACCGCATTCCCGACTTCGAATCCGTCCTGCAAACCTACGTCTGGCAGGACTATGATCTCGCACCTGATTTTCCGGAGATGCACAAGTTCCTCGGCTTCTGGCAGGCGAACCTCGACGGGCCTCTCCACTCTGTCCGCTATTCCCACCAGCGGCTGATCGGGCCACACGAATGGCGCCGTGTCGAGGGCGAGTTCAAGCTCCATTGAACTCTTGATTTTGATTTTTCGTCTTCCTAGCTGATCGACCGCCCGAGAGTTGAACTCGGTGTGCGTTGATTGTGTATGGAGTGATACCTGCATGGAAGAGAACATCAGCATCATCAAGAGTGTTGGCGTCGATGAACGCGAAGAGATCATTGTGGACTTTGCCAGATGGCTTGAGACCGCTGCAAACGAGGCGCTGGTCTATGGAGAAGGGAAGTTCGCGATGATGTCCGCCAGCATGGCAGAAGCAATGCGCGTCAATGCTGACGAACTTGCTCGCGATGATCCTGAAAAGGCCGAACGTGTGCTGCAGGAGGCCAGCGCGATGATGGCGCAGTTCAAGGCCGCCTATCCCCATCGCGTCATCAGTCGATCTGTCCATTGATAGGGATGGGGTGGCGAATCCATGAAAGCTAAGCTCATGCCGGCGCTGCGGTAGGTAGCAATCCTTGGTGGTAACATGGCGGGTCCGAACGATTTGGAAGAAATGCAACGCGAAGATGTCGGCGGATTTCGGGACCTTCTCCGTCGTTATCGCACCCCACTCGTTGCAATTGCGACGGTGACGCTGTTCTGCCTCGTCGGTTATGCCATCATGCAGCTGACGGACGAGGTTCGCTACGATGATGTAGTCGAGGCGCTAGCGGAAATGAGCCTGAGCTCGATCCTGTTAGCTATGTTCTTTACTGCACTGAGCTTCCTGGCGCTCGTCTTCTACGATATCAATGCGATTGATTATATCGGCAAGCGCCTGCCTTTTCCGTATGTCGCGCTTACGGCTTTCAGCGCATATGCGGTGGGCAATACCGCAGGTTTCGGTGCGCTGTCAGGTGGCGCGATCCGGTACCGTGCCTATACACGACTGGGTCTTTCGCCCGAGGATATCGGCCGCGTCATCGCCTTCGTGACGTTGTCCTTCGGCCTCGGTCTCGCCGCCGTCGCCGCGATCTCTTTGCTTGTCATCGCTGGTGAGATAGCGTCGCTGATCAGTTTCAGCAGTTTCTGGCTTCGCGTGATTGCGGGGACGATCCTCGCGATCCTTGGCATTCTGGTCGTGCTTGGCCGCGATGGTCGGATCATCGAGATCGGCCCGGCCACATTACGTCTGCCGGACTCGCGCACGTGGTCGCGCCAGTTCCTTGTCACGGCTTTCGATATCGCCGCCTCCGCCTCGGTGCTCTACGTGCTCTTACCGCAGACGGCGATCGGCTGGCCGGTTTTCCTGGCCGTTTATGCGATTGCCATCGGGCTCGGAGTGCTCAGCCACGTTCCGGCTGGTCTCGGCGTCTTCGAGACCGTCATCATCGCTTCGCTCGGCAGCGCGGTGAATATCGACGCCGTTCTGGGCTCGCTGGTCCTCTATCGCCTGATCTATCATGTTCTGCCGCTCCTGATCGCTATTCTCGCGGTATCGGCGACCGAGCTTCGCCGCTTCGTCGACCATCCCACCGCCTCTAGCCTCAGGCGCATAGGCGGTCGGCTGATGCCGCAGCTTCTGTCGGCGCTGGCGCTGCTTCTGGGCGGCATGCTGATCTTTTCGAGCGTGACGCCGACGCCCGATCAGAACCTTGAACTGCTCTCCGACTATCTGCCGCTGCCGATTGTAGAAGGCGCGCATTTCCTGTCCAGCCTGTTCGGCCTCGCGCTGGTTGTCGCCGCCCGTGGCCTTGGCCAGCGGCTCGATGGTGCCTGGTGGGTGGCGGTTTTGTCTGCGCTTGCCGCACTGACACTTTCGCTGCTGAAGGCCGTCGCGCTTGTCGAAGCGGCCCTCCTGGCCTTCCTGATCGTTGGGCTGTTCGTCAGTCGCCGGCTGTTTACCCGACATGCCTCGCTGCTCAATCAGGCGATGACGGCATCCTGGCTGATGGCCATCTCGGTGATCGTCGTCGGCGCTGTCGTTATCCTGCTTTTCGTCTATCGTGACGTGGAATACAGCAATGAGCTCTGGTGGCAGTTCGAATTTGCCGCGGAAGCGCCGCGCGGTCTGCGAGCGTTGCTCGGCATCACCATCATTTCCCTGGCGATCTCCATCTTCAGCCTGTTGCGGCCGGCGACTTTCAAGCCTGAGCCGGCGGATGAAGACGCCGTTCGCCGTGCAGTGGACATCGTCGACAAGCAGGATAGTGCGGACGCCAACCTGGTGCGCATGGGCGACAAGTCCATCATGTTCTCCGAAAAGGGCGACGCCTTCATCATGTACGGCCGGCAGGGTCGCTCATGGATCGCGCTGTTCGATCCTATCGGCGATCATCACGCCGTGCAGGAGCTGGTCTGGCGCTTTGTGGAGGCCGCACGTGCCGCTGGCTGCCGGGCGGTCTTCTACCAGATCTCGCCGTCGCTGCTGTCCCATTGTGCCGATGCGGGCTTGCGTGCCTTCAAGCTGGGCGAACTGGCGGTGGCGGATCTGCGCACCTTCGAGATGAAAGGTGGCAAATGGGCGAACCTGCGCCAGACGGCAAGCCGCGCCCAGCGCGAGGGTTTGAGTTTCGAAGTCATCTTGGCGGAAGGGGTAACGTCCATTTTCGACGACTTGTCCGCAGTTTCGAGCGCCTGGCTAGAAGACCACAATACCAGGGAGAAAGGCTTCTCCCTCGGCGCCTTCAAGCCAGATTACGTCATGTCGCAGCCAGTCGGCGTGTTGAGGAAGGACGGCCGAATTGTTGCCTTTGCCAATATCCTCGTCACCGAAACCAAGTTCGAAGCCACGATCGACCTGATGCGCTTCTCGCCAGATGCGCCAAAAGGCGCCATGGACTTCCTCTTCGTGCAGATCATGGAGCATCTGAAAGCGGAGGGCTACAAGTACTTCAACCTCGGTATGGCGCCGCTTTCAGGGATGTCGAAGCGCGAAACGGCCCCTGTCTGGGACCGCATCGGCCGCAATGTCTTCGAGCACGGAGAGCGCTTCTACAATTTCAAAGGCCTTCGGGCATTCAAATCGAAGTTCCTCCCGCACTGGCAACCGCGCTATCTTGCGGTTTCAGGCGCGGGCAACCCGATGATAGCGTTGATGGATGTGACCTTTCTCATCGGGGGCGGACTGAAGGGAGTTGTTAGGAAATGATCGTAGCCGGCGAGCTTAGCGCGGTAATCGCAGCGCGACGGCCGGCTCATCTGCTGGAGCTGCCGAGCCAGTCTATTTTTGCGAGCGACGACGCCGCACTTCGGCACAACTTTTTAGGCCCTACACTCATAAACGGGGTTCACACGCGGGCATGGCTTTGATTCAATGAGGCTTTGATTTGGAGGCCTCAGATGACCCGTCGCCGGTTCGACCTGACTGATTTCGAATGGAGCATTATCCAACCGCTTCTTCCTAACAAGCCTCGCGGCGTCCCGCGAGTTGACGACCGGCGCGTAATCAACGGCATCTTGTGGCGATTTCGGACCGGCTCGCCCTGGGCGGATGTTCCTGAGCGCTATGGCCCCTACACAACCTGCTACAATCGTTTTGTCCGTTGGAGAAAGGCTGGTGTCTGGGACCATGTTCTGGAGGAGGTCTCAAGGGCCTTCGACGGCGATATTGTCATGATCGACAGTTCCTGTATCCGCGTTCATCAACATGCGGCCACGGGAAAAAGGGGGATCAAGACGATGGCTGCATGGGACGTTCCCGCGGCGGCTTGACGACGAAAATCCATGCTCTTGTCGATGCAGATGGCCGTCCAATTGGCATCGACCTGACCCCAGGACAAGTGCACGACAGCAGGGCCGCCGAGCCAATGCTGAAGGATATCGGAAAGGGTGCCATACTTTTGGCAGACAGGGCTTATGATACAAACGCCCTTCGAACCTTGGCAAAAACAAAACGGGCGTGGGCCAATATTCCAGCAAAGCGAAACCGCAAGGAGAGCTTTCCGTTCAGCTCATGGGTCTATAGGCAGCGAAACCTCGTCGAGCGATTCTTCAACAAGCTCAAGCAGTTCAGAGGGATTGCCACTCGATATGACAAGGACCCTCAAAACTTCCTAGCAGCCGTAAAACTACTCGCCACCCGCATCTGGATCAGGTCGTTATGAGTCTACGCCCTAGCACTACTTTGGCAGATTCGGGCAAGGCACGTTTGAGATGATTGTGGCTCTCTTTATCGAGGGCGGGACATGACGGATTGGGATTCGGATCTTTCGGCATTTTTGCAGCCGTTTCTGGAGAAGCTTGGACACAAGAAACGACGACAGATGTGTCCACTTTATGTGTCTGGGCTGATCGGTCCCGGTGACCGCAAGAGCATCGAGCCGATGGCCGAGCGGTTTGCTCCAGGCCAGTACGACCGCCTCCACCATTTCATTTCTGATGGCCTTTGGGATTCAGCGCCTCTTGAGACTGAACTCGCGCGACAGGCGGACAGGATCGTGGGTGCATCCGATGCGTTTCTGGTGATCGATGACACCGGTTTGCCGAAGAAGGGCGACCACTCGGTCGGTGTCGCTCCGCAATATGCTTCAATGCTGGGCAAGAGAGCAAATTGCCAGACATTGGTGTCAGTGACGCTTGCGCGAGACGAGGTGCCGGTCCCGGTGGGCTTGCGTTTGTTCCTGCCTGAAAGCTGGATCGGTGATCAGCAGCGCATGGCAAGGGCCGGTGTTCCAGACAGCATGCGAACGTCTCGTACGAAGCCGGAGATCGCTCTTGCCGAGATCGATCGGTTGATCGTGGCGGGTGTCCGGTTCGGCACAGTTCTGGCTGACGCAGGCTACGGCCTGTCGGCGGCCTTCCGAAAGGGATTGAGTGGCCGCGGCCTCACCTGGGCGGTCGGCATCCCCAAGCATCAGAAGGTCTATCCCTATGATGTCGGATTGATCTTTCCCGTCGCCGGTCATGGCCGTCCTCGCAAGCATTCGATCCCCGACACCCTGTCGGTTGCCGCAGAAACGATGCTGACTTCTGCACGCTGGAAAAAGGTTAGTTGGAGGCATGGTACAAAAGGTCGCCTGACAGCACGTTTTGCGGCATTGCGCATCCGGATCGCCGACGGTACGCCGCAACGTATTCTCGACAAGGGACAACAGCACATGCCGGGTGAGGAAGCCTGGCTGGTTGGCGAGTGGCGATCAAACGACGAGCGCAAATACTACCTCTCCAACTTACCAGCCGATGCGACTTTGAAAGTGCTGGCGTCCGCCATCAAGGCGAGATGGGTTTGCGAGCAGGCGCACCAGCAGATGAAAGAGGAGCTTGGTCTCGATCACTTCGAAGGCCGATCATGGCAAGGACTGCACCGACACGCTCTGATGACGATGATCGCCTATGCCTTCCTCCAGCACCAAAGATTGCAGACTGCAAAGCGGGAAAAAAAAGAAGCGGCGAGTTCGTCGTGGACCACCTGAGCCGACCTTGCCTGCCATCCGCCGGGCCGTGATAAATGCGCTTGCTATACCGACAGTACAAATCCGATGTCCGCACTGCCAACGGCATCTTCAAAGCGAAATTTTAATTCTGCCAAAGTAGTGCTAGTTCCGTGAACGGTCGAGAGAAATGGCCTAGTCGATGGTTCGAATCTACTCAAGGCGCCAAACCTGAGGTCTCAAAGTTCATCTGACATTGAAGCGGCAATCTCGCTAATGCTGAGGCACATCCGCATATTGCCGAAGGGGCATAGCGCATCTCTCAACAAAAGCTGCAAAACTGCTCCCAAAGTGATCGCAAATAGTCATGATGCATGCTATGATAATGTAATGAATTTCGGATGAATTTGGGGGGATAATGTCAGAACTGAAACGCTCGCGCGGCCACAGATCCTTATCTGCGGGAGTCGAAGACGCACTTCGAGCGCAGATCGATGCAGGCTATTACGCAATCGGAGACAAGTTGCCTACCGAACCCGCGTTGACCGACAAGTTCGGGGTCAGTCGCACCGTCGTTCGCGAGGCGATCGCTGCTCTGAGGGCAGACGGGCTTGTCGAATCGAAGCAGGGCTCCGGCGTCTTTGTGATCGGTCCGCGGCAGTCCGATACGGGTCTTGGGCTGTTTACAGGCGAGACTGACAAGATATCCGATATCATTGAAGAATTGGAATTGCGTATTGGCATCGAGGTGGAGGCGGCAGGTCTTGCAGCCATGAGAAGTTCACCGGCTCAGGAAGCCGAAATCCAAGCTCAGGTCGAGCGATTCTCAAATCTCGTTGCGATTGGAAATCCCACCGACGAGGCTGACTTCCAGTTCCACATGGCTATCGCAACGGCGACCAACAACGCCCGTTTCAAAACGTTCCTCGAACATGTGGGGAGGCGGATGATTCCACGTGTGAAGTTTCGCACGGTCATGGGCGGTGTCGACCCGCTGCCGAGTAGGGACGCCCCGATACTCGACGAGCATCGAGATATCGCCGAGGCGATTTTAGCCCGCGATCCCGACCGGGCGCGCGAGGCTATGCGGCGACATCTTGTGACGGGTATCAAGCGTTACCGCTCTCTGACATCATGGGGGCAATCTCATAAAAAAGATGAAAATGGTTGACTCATCTTAAAAAGTCATAATATGAATTATCCCACCGGAAGGTTTTCAGTGTGGGAGGAAATTCGTTGTCGCCTGAAGAAATCAAATCGCGTGTGGGCTCAGGGCTCCTGTCCTTTCCAGTCACGCACTTTACGTCGGACTACAAGCTCAATCTCGATAGCTATCGCCGTCACGTAGAGTGGCTGTCGGGTTTTGAGGCGGCTGCTCTGTTTTCTGCCGGCGGGACGGGAGAGTTCTTTTCCCTGTCACCGTCCGAGGTGGGGGAAGTGACGAGAGCCGCCAAGGATGTCTCCGGTAACGTACCGATCATCGCGGGATGCGGCTATGGTGCCTCTCTCGCCTTTGAGACCGCGTCGATCGCGGAGAAGGCTGGGGCAGATGGGATTCTCCTGCTGCCGCACTATCTCACGGAAGCGCCGCAAGACGGCATTTTCGCTCATGTTAAAGCCGTCTGCGATTCCACGAGCCTGGGTGTGATTCTCTATAATCGAGCCAATTCCGTTGCCAACGCCGATACAGTCGCGCGTTTGGCGGAAGCCTGCACCAACCTTATCGGTTTCAAGGACGGCACGGGCAGGGTGGATCTCGTGCGCCATGTGACGGCCAAGCTGGGCGACCGGCTCTGCTATATCGGCGGCATGCCGACTCATGAACTTTTCGCCGAAGGTTTCAACGGTGTAGGGGTTACCACCTATTCTTCGGCCGTCTTCAACTTTGTGCCCGAACTGGCGCAGCGCTTCTATCGCGCCATGCGAGCGGGTGATCGTACGACAATGGAGACTATTCTTCATAAATTCTTCTTCCCCTTTGCCGCGCTTCGCGATCGCAAGGCGGGCTACCCGGTCTCCATCATCAAGGCAGGTGTTGATCTGGTCGGCTATACCCCAGGTCCGGTTCGTCCCCCGCTGGTTGATCTGACGGGTGAGGAGCGGGAAATCCTGCATGACCTGATAAAGGGAGCCCAGGGTTAAGCAAAGCCGTCGGCAGGCGCTGAGAGAGCAGCGCCCGTCGACGACGCAATATTAAAACTTCATCGTTTCACTTTTGGGAGGAGTGCAAATGCCTATAAAGTCTATTCGTTTCATCGCGGGCGCGATGGTCGTGGCAAGTTTCGCCGGCCATGCAACAGCGCAGAGTTCGTCTGAAATCAATATTGTTCTGCCGGAGCAGCCGGCAAACCTCGAGCCTTGCGGCACCATCATCACCAATGTCGGGCAGATTCTTGGCCGCAATGTCGTCGAACCGCTGACGGTCATCGATCCCACGAACGGTCAGGCAACACCGGGCCTTGCTACCGAGTGGACCCAGACAGATCCGAACACCTGGCGGCTGAAACTGCGCGAAGGTGTGAAGTTCCAGGATGGTGCCATTTTCAATGCAGAAGCCGTCAAATTCTCGATCGAGCGCATGACCGGCGGGAAGGTGACCTGCAGCAATATTGCCAAGTTCGGCGCCGCCAAGCTCGCGGTGACGGCTGTCGATGACCTGACGGTCGAGATCACGTCGGATACACCGCAACCGATCCTGCCGACATTGCTCAGCGTGGTCATGGTGGTCTCTCCGAACACACCGATCGACAAGGCGGTCAATGATCCTATCGGTACCGGTCCTTTCAAGCTTGCAAGCTTTACGCCGCAGACGGTCGTATTAGAAGGCTTTGACGGCTATTGGGGCAAAAAGCCCGCCATCACCAAGGCCAGCTACGTCTGGCGTCCGGAATCCTCGATCCGCGCTGCCATGGTGGAGACCGGTGAAGCAGACCTGACGCCGTCCATCGCGATCCAGGACGCTGTCAATCCCGAAACGGATTTCGCCTATCTTAATTCGGAAACGACAGCGCTGCGCATTGATGCCGGGTTTGCGCCGCTAGACGATGTTCGTATTCGCAAGGCTCTTAACCTTGCGATTGACTGGGAAGGCCTTGCGCAGCTTTTCGGAGACGATACCAAGCGCGCATCACAAATGGTCGTCGTCGGTATCAATGGCCACGACGACAAGCTGGCGCCCTGGACGTTCGACGCTGAGCAGGCGCGCGCGTTGATTGCCGAGGCAAAGGCAGCGGGCGTCCCTGTCGATACGGAGATCGAACTGATCGGCCGCAACGGCATCTATCCGAACGGTACGGAAGCCATGGAGGCCATGATGGCCATGTGGCAGGATGTCGGCCTCAACGTGAAGCTCACCATGCTGGATGTGAACGATTGGCTGCGATATCTCCAGAAACCGTTCCCGGAAGGCCGCGGTCCCAACTTGCTGCAGATGATGCACGACAACAACAAGGGTGATGCCGCCTTCACCATTCCAATCTTCTACACCTCGGCGGGTAGCTATTCCACCGTCAGCGACCCTGCGCTGGATAAGGAAATCGCCGATGCTCTAGCAGCCACCGGAGAGGATCGCACAACCCGGTTCAAGGCGGTCTTCAACAAGGTACATGACGAACTGGCTTTGGACATTCCGATGTTCCACATGATCGGCTACACCCGCGTTGGCAAGCGTCTCGACTGGAAGCCCGACATCACCACCAACAGCGAGATTCCACTCGCGAATATCGGCCTCAAGAATTAAGCCACAACAGACCGGGCGGGCGTGGAGAAGATCTTCCGCGCTCGCCTGAACTCCAAGTGAAACCAGAGGTTCCAGATGATGCTCGGCTATATCGGCCGGCGGGCGTATCACAGCATAATATCGCTGGTCGGTCTGCTGACACTCGTCTTCTTCCTGACACGCCTGACGGGCGACCCCTCGGCGCTTTATCTACCACTCGATTCCAGCCTTGAGGCGCGAGAAGCGTTTGCGCGACTGAACGGTCTCGATCAGCCCATTCACGTTCAGTTCCTGCAATACCTGCAGAATTTGCTGTCGCTGGATTTTGGTCAATCGCTGCGCCAGAACCGGTCCGCCATCGACGTGGCGCTCGAAGCCTTTCCGGCCACGTTGAAACTTGCCTTCGTCGCAATGACATTGGCAACTGTGCTTGCGATCATCGTCGGCGCTTTGGCCGCCGCACGGCCCCGCAGCGTGTTTGATCGTATCGCCGGACTTGTATCGCTATCCGGTGCTAGCACACCCGATTTCTGGGTTGCAATCGTCGGCATTCTCGTCTTTGCGGTAGGGCTTGGGCTTCTGCCAACATCTGGCACCGGAACCGGTTGGCATTGGATCATGCCAATCGCGGTACTCATGCTGCGCCCCTTTGGTCTTCTAGTGCAGGTGGTGCGCGGAACGATGATCTCAGCGCTTGCCTCGCCCTATATCAAGATGGCTCATGCGAAGGGCATGGTGCGCCGCAAGATCATCTTCGGTCACGCCTTGAGGAATTCGCTGCTTCCGGTCATTACAGTCGCGGGGGATCTGGCTACGGGATTGATCAACGGCGCCGTTGTTGTTGAGACAATTTTCGGTTGGCCAGGCATCGGCAAGCTGATGATCGATTCCATCATCCAGCGGGATTTCGCCGTTGTGCAGTCGGCGATCCTTATAACGGCCATCGCCATCTTCATCGTCAACATCGCGATCGATCTGCTTTATGTCACGCTCGATCCGCGCATCCGCTACTGAGGGAGGACGACCATGGCCGACGTGACAATCGCGTCCGCGAAATCGCCCGGAAACGCGCGGCAACTGGCGATCTACCTCGCTCGTGACAAGCTGGCGCTCTGCGCCGCGCTCTTCCTTGTCCTGCTCCTTGCCTGTGTCCTCTTTGGCCCGCTGCTGGTGGGCGACCTTGCCGGCAAGCTCGGGCTCAGACAGCGCAATCTGGCGCCCTTTTCCACAGAGCAGGGTTTCCTGTACATCCTCGGCGCCGATACGTTGGGACGCCCGATTCTGGCCCGGCTGATTGTTGGTGCACAAAACACCCTCGGCATTGCCGCCGCCGCCGTTTTCGTCTCCACGGCTACTGGCGGCATGCTTGGCTTGATCGCCGGCTATTCCGAGCGCTGGTACAGTCATGTCATCCTGCGTCTCGCTGACGTGATCATGAGTTTTCCATCATTGCTTCTGGCGTTGATCGTGCTCTACACGCTCGGCCCCAGCATGATGAATCTTGTGATCGTCCTGGCGATCACCCGCATGCCGATCTTTATCCGCACCGCGCGCGCCGAGGTTCTGGAATTGCGCGAGCGAATGTTCGTCAGCGCCGCCCGCTCGATGGGCGCGAGTTCCGGCCGCATCCTGTTCCGGCACATTGCGCCACTGGTTTTGCCAACGCTGGGAACCATCGCAGCAATCGATTTCGCGACCGTGATCCTGGCGGAATCCTCGCTGAGTTTCCTCGGCCTCGGTATCCAGCCTCCCGATTTCACCTGGGGCGCGATGGTAGCCAATGGACGTGGTTATCTCGCATCCGCCTGGTGGATTGCCTTCTGGCCGGGCTTGGCAATCCTGCTGACGACCCTTTCCCTGAACATTCTCGCCAGCTGGGCACGGACCGTTGCCGATCCGCTGCAGCGCTGGCGCCTGCAATCGCTGCGAAAGGCCCCACGATGACAGATTCGGACAAAGCCATCCTCACGATCAAGAACCTGACGGTCGACTTTCTGTCCGAGGGTGATCCGGTCCGTGCCGTCGACAACGTATCGTTCAACGTCTGCCCCGGCGAGACGCTGGTTATTCTGGGCGAAAGTGGATCTGGCAAGAGCGTCAGCACCGGAACTGTGATGGGCCTGATCGACTGCCCGCCGGGCGATATCGTCTCGGGCTCGCTAATTTTCGATGGCATGGATATGTCGCGCCTTGATGAGGAGGGACGCCGCGCGTTGAACGGGCGGCGTATCGCGATGATATTCCAGGACCCGTTGGCCTATCTCAATCCGGTCTACACTGTTGGACGGCAGATCGAAGAAGTCTTTGAAGCTCATAGTGATGGTGACGCGGGCTCGGTGCGGGACAGGGTCGTCAAACTGCTGGAGCGTGTCGGCATTCCTGATGCCGGAAGGCGGATCGACTATTATCCGCA
Organism: Rhizobium sp. O111; assembly: GCF_055616315.1. Lineage (NCBI taxonomy): Bacteria > Pseudomonadati > Pseudomonadota > Alphaproteobacteria > Hyphomicrobiales > Rhizobiaceae > Rhizobium > Rhizobium sp. O111. Next base: position 779,388 of record NZ_JBSHXL010000003.1, read on the forward strand.
TCAGTTCTCCGGCGGACAGCGCCAGCGTGTCATGATCGCCATGGCAATCGCGCTGAAACCGGACATTCTCATCGCCGACGAGCCGACGACGGCGCTTGATGTCAGCGTGCAATCGCAGATCCTGGAACTGCTCAGTGACTTGCAACGTGAAACCGGCATGGCACTGATCATGATAACGCACGATCTTGAGGTCGCCGCGGCGATGGCGGACCGCATCATTGTGATGAATGGCGGCAAGGTGGTCGAGAGCGGCAAGGCGCAGGACGTCTTCACCAACCCTGCCCATGCCTATACCCGTCGGCTGATGTCAGCTATGCCTCACGGCGGTGAGGCGTCGGAGCGAACGCGGACGGAGGTCAAGGGCGACGTTCTGTTGAAGGTCGAGAAACTCAGTAAACACTACGTTCTCGGCGCCGGTCCGTTCTCGCCGAAACGGGAATTCCGGGCCGTCGATGACGTCAGCTTCACTGTCCGTCGCGGCGAAACGGTCGGTATCGTGGGTGAGTCCGGTTCCGGTAAGTCGAGCATCGCCCGCATGTTGCTCAGGCTCGATGAACCCACATCAGGCAAGGCGATTTTTGGCGAGGAGGATGTGTTCTTGCTGGGAGGAAAAGCGCTGAACGGATTCCGACGGCGCGTGCAGATGGTGTTCCAGGATCCCTTTGGCTCGATGAACCCCCGGATGAATGTGCGCTCGATCATTTCCGAGCCCTGGGCAATCCATCGCGACATCATGCCAAAAGCAGGCTGGAAGGACCGAGTTGTGGAGCTTCTGGAGCTTGTCGGGCTCAAGGCTGAACATGCCGAGCGTCATCCTCACCAGTTTTCCGGTGGTCAACGACAACGCATCGCGATTGCGCGGGCATTGGCCAGTGAGCCTGAACTGATCGTGTGCGACGAAGCTGTCTCAGCGCTTGACGTGTCGATCCAGATGCAGGTCATCGGGCTTTTGGCCGATCTGCGCAGCAGGCTAGGGCTCTCTTACGTTTTCATCACGCATGACCTGCCGATCGTGCGTGAGTTCGCCGACCGGATATTGGTTATGCAACAAGGCAAGGTGGTTGAGGAAAGCGATACGGAAATCCTCTTCAATTACCCGGAACATCCCTACACAAAGTCGCTCTTGAATTCCGTGCCCCGGCCCAAATGGGCATGAAAGTCATCTATCTGCATGGTCGCCGCAGTTGCCGGGGCGTGTCTGGCGAACTGATTAGCTACGGCCTGAAGTCAAGCTGCTAGAGAAAGCGAATATCCATGAGACTTCGTCAGAATCTGATTGCCGGCGAATGGGTCGGCAGTGATGGCGTTGAAAACATCAACCCGTCGAACACAAACGAAGTTATCGGCCTTTACGCTCACGCATCGGCAGACGACGTGGAGATTTCCATTGCCGCTGCTAAGGCTGCGTTTCCGGCCTGGTCGCGCTCGGGTATTCTGGAACGCCACGCGATCCTTAAGAAGACGTCGGATGAGATCATTGCGCGCAAGGACGAGCTTGGCCGTCTGCTCGCCCGCGAAGAAGGCAAGACGCTGCCGGAGGCCATAGGCGAAACGATCCGCGCGGGCCAGATTTTTGATTTCTTCGCCGGTGAGGCGCTGCGCCTTGCAGGCGAAGTCCTGCCGTCGGTCCGCCCGAACATCGGCGTCGAGATCACCCGCGAAGCCGTCGGCGTCGTCGGCATCGTTACGCCCTGGAATTTTCCGATCGCCATCCCGGCCTGGAAGATCGCCCCGGCGCTTTGCTACGGCAACACCATTGTCTTCAAGCCGGCCGAACTGGTTCCGGGTTGCGCCCACGCCATCGTCGATATCCTGCATCGTGCCGGCTTGCCGAAGGGCGTCCTAAACCTCGTCATGGGCAAGGGCTCGGTCGTTGGCCAGGCCATGCTCGCCAGCGCCGATCTCGCGGCCATCACCTTTACCGGCTCGACCGGCACCGGCAAGCGCGTCGCTGCGGCCTCCATCGAACATAACCGCAAGTTCCAGCTGGAAATGGGCGGCAAGAACCCGATGGTCGTTCTCGATGACGCTGATCTCACTGTTGCCGTCGAAGCTGCCGCCAACTCCGGCTTCTCCTCGACCGGACAGCGCTGCACCGCATCCTCGCGCCTGATCGTCACCGAGGGCATCCACGACAAGTTCGTTGCGGCCCTCACCGAAAAGCTGAAGACGCTGGTGGTTGACGATGCGCTGAAGGCCGGCACCCATATCGGCCCGGTCGTTGACGAGCGTCAGCTGGCAACCAACACCGACTACATCGCCATCGGCCGCCAAGAAGGCGCCAAGCTCGCTTTCGGCGGCGAGACGATCTCGCGCGAAAAACCGGGCTTCTACCTGCAGCCGACACTGTTTACGGAGGCCACCAACCAGATGCGCATCAGCCGCGAAGAAATCTTCGGACCGGTCGCCTCCGTCATCCGCGTTAAGGATTACGACGAAGCGCTCGGCGTTGCCAACGACACGCCGTTTGGCTTGTCTGCCGGTATCGCGACGACGAGCCTGAAGCATGCGACGCACTTCAAGCGCAATTCGGAAGCCGGCATGGTGATGGTCAACCTGCCGACGGCGGGTGTCGACTTCCACGTTCCGTTCGGCGGCCGCAAGGCATCGTCGTTCGGTTCGCGCGAGCAGGGCAAGTACGCCGCCGAATTCTTTACAACCTTCAAGACCGCGTACACGCTGGCGTGAGAACATCCGTGCGCAATCTGCTCTTTGGATCAACTTGGTAGGTGATAAAAATATCGGCTGTACCCGACCGCCCGACGCACCATTTGTATAGGGCACTGGATTGGACGCCTTCTTGCCTGAGTGTTAGGAAAGAAGGCGTCTACAAATCCGGGGCCTATTCAGTCAATTAAGGGGTCAAGGGTTCAGATCCGTTCAAGAGCATTACATGCCTCTTTGAAACAAGGCACTATTCCATGACTTGGCCGGCAAGGCGTAATCGTTGGACATCAACGCCCGGTGACGCTCCGAATTCCCGCCGATACTCTCGATTGAACTGGGAGGCGCTTTCATAGCCAATTTCGAAGCCGATTGAGGCGACGCTTCGATGCTCTGAGAGCAGCTTCGTGCGAGCGTGGATCAGGCGGACGCGTTTCTGGTACTGGATTGGCGTCATTGATGTGGCGCGGCGGAAATGCCGAAGAAAAGATGTGACGCTCATGCCGGCTCGGGACGCGAGATCTTCAACTTGAAACGGCGTGGCATAATTCTGCTTGAGCCATTCGATGGCGGTTACCACCCGCGAGATTGTGCCGCCGGCCAGGCCGATCTGGCGGATGATCGAAGCGTGCGCGCCAGTCAGCAGACGCCACATGATTTCCCGCTCGATCGCCGGCCGCAGCGCTCTGGCGTCTGCGGGCGCCTCAAGAAGGCCAAGGAGCCGGATAAGCGGATCGAGCAGGTTGTCCGAAACGGTGCTGGTCGCCGCGGTCGTCTGGATTTCTACCTCCAACGGATGGAGGCCGGTTTCGACAGCAAGGGCAGCCAACGCCGCAGGATCAAGCGCCATTTCGAAACCGAGGAACGGATCGCCTTCGCTCGCTAGCGTAACATGGGCGCTGACGGGGACATCCAGAGAGACAACGAGATAGTCTCCCGCGCGGTAATCGCAGACCATATCGCCGATCGCGGTCTGCTTGGCACCTTGTGCGACAACGGCGAATGTCGGTACAGCCAAGCCAAAAAGTGGCTCTGTTTCTCGCGCCGAGCGCAACAGGCGGATACCTGGCAGCACGTTGGTCATGTAGTCCGTGCCGGTATTCCGTTCGATCAGCGCTGCAAATTGTGAAAGCTTTTCCATAGGCAGTCCCGGTATTAGCACCCAGTCCGACACGTGCTTGGCAGGAATGTGCAACAGCTTGGCAGCAATGGTCTACACCCATCGCATCGTAAAGCGATAGATAAGGGCGACTGAATTCGAACAACAGGAGGCGGCTATGTCGCCGGATTCATTTGTCACGCTCGGCCGCTCGGCACTTCGTGTCAGCCCGCTCACCCTCGGTACAATGACCTTCGGCGAGGATTGGGGCTGGGGTACGGATGCCGAGCATTCCACGGCCATCCTTGCCGAATATCTCGATCGTGGCGGCAACTCGATCGATACGGCGAACATCTATACCAATGGTCATTCAGAGAAGATCATAGGCGACTATTTCGCCGGGCAGGGATCTAGACGGGATCGGGTCGTCATAGGCACAAAGTTCTTTGGCAGCCTGCATCCGGGTGATCCGAATGGGGGCGGTGCTGGCCGCAAGTCGATGATCGATCAGTTGGACGCATCGCTGCGCCGGCTGAAGACCGACTATGTTGATATCTACTGGCTTCATAATTGGGACAGGTTCGCGCCGATCGAAGAGACGCTGCGGACCCTCGATGACTTTGTGCGATCGGGCAAGGTCCGATATATCGGCCTCTCGGATCTGCCTGCATGGAAAACCGCCGAGGCCTCCGTCCTGTCGCATTTTCGTGGCTGGACGCCGATCATTGCCCTTCAGCTCGAATATTCGTTGCTTGAGCGGACGATCGAAGGCGAACATGTGCCGATGGCTGAGGCGATGGACATGGCCATCATGCCTTGGAGTCCGCTGAAGAACGGCTTTCTGTCCGGCAGGTACAGACGCTCGGCCTGCCGCGCCGACAGATGCGGCACGCGCGGTGATAACAGGCGCTCCGTCACAATCCGACTATGATGTCATTGAGGTACTGCATCAAGTTGCAGAGGAGCTCGGTGCAAGCCCAGCTGCAGTCGCGCTCGCCTGGCTCAGGACGCGCCCTGCAGTCCGTTCCTTGCTGCTCGGTGCCCGCCGCAAAGAACAACTCGTCGCAAATCTTGCAGCCTTGGACGTAACGCTCACCGATGATCATATCGAGAGGCTCTCCGCCATTTCCAAGCCAACCCTGAATTTTCCGGCGCATGTGCTGGAGACAGGCACGCCGATGCTTGGCTATGGCGGAACAAGTATAAATGGGTTCCAGACGACAATCTGGCCTATGCTTGAAAGCAGCGCTGCACGCTATTGAGAACTCGGCAACTGCCACTAGCCTTACCAGCATAAGGCTGGTGGCGCGGCTTTGCTACCGTCCTTGTCGGCCTTGGCTGAGGTCCGCACGGTTATGGACGCCTACCGGAATCTCGTCGAATGGCCAGCATCGATGCGCGACACGGCTTATTCGGTGGCGCTGAAAGCCTGTGGCGCAGCACTTGCGGCGAGATCGAAGCGGAGACGGCGCGCGGGCTGTTCGCAGCTTTCGCTGAGAAGCACGATCTGCTGGCGCCGGAGACTGATATCATCACCGCCTCCCGTCGCCGGCACGACAAAGATCCATACGTTCGCTAGGAGGCCGACATGCGCGAGATTTTGCAGCAGCTCGCAAGCAGCGCCGCTGCGATGGGTTCGACGATCCTTCAGGGCATGGAGATCGAGCGGCCGCTTGAGGTAGTGAAAGCGGCCGCACTCTCCGCAGATAGTAAGTCTCCGATTGTGCTCAGGGAATTACAACCATAAGATAAGATACCGAGAAATTCAAAACTAACCGTTGACCTCTGGCAGTCATTGCCTTATTGATAGCTAATCGATCTTTTGCTTGCCGAGCTTTGTTCACCGCGCGATTGGCACCGTGCTCTAAGCGAACTTCCCTTTCAAAAATAGTCGGTTTTCGTCTGCGGAGCACCTGTTTCGCGGTTCCTCAATCTATGCTTTGAAAGGGTTCATCATGACCACCGGCACAGTAAAATGGTTTAATTCCACCAAGGGCTTTGGCTTCATCCAGCCTGACGTCGGCGGTGCTGACGCCTTCGTTCACATCTCGGCTGTCGAGCGCGCCGGAATGCGCGAGCTCGTTGAAGGCCAGAAGATCGGCTTCGAACTCGAGCGCGACATGAAGTCGGGCAAGATGTCGGCCTGCAATCTGCAGTCCGCTTAATCGATATCTGCTTCCCTTTGACCACGGATGTACTGGCACTGCCGGGAGCAATTATCAGTTTGAGGCCAGGCAGTTCGCCTGGCCTTTTTCGTTTGGCTTCAAAGCCACGTCGAGGAAATTCAATGACAGAAACATATAGCAAATCTCGCCAGCGTGCCGAGACGGCCTTCGGCAATCTTCAGACGGAGTTCTTCGCCAAGAACCATGCGGCCGAAGAGCTTGAATCGCTAGTTCAGGCGCGTGATGCCAAGACCCTGAGGCTGCGCGACGCGCGCCTCGCCAAGGAGCAAACCGTCCGGATGTCGGCAACATCCGCGCTCCTTGCCAAACGATCGAAGTCCAACTGATCGTCCCAAACACTAATATCAGGATAAAGATTTGAAACACGCCAGAAACAACGAACTCACCGACCGACGCTCCGCCGCTGCGGACGCCAAGGCAGCTCTTCTCGCAGCATACCGGACCGCGAAGACCGCCGCCGAGCCAACACAAGCCGCCAGACAGGCGGAGCGCATCTCGCTTGTTGAAGCCCGGGAGGCGCGCCGTGCGGAACGGGAGCGACTGAAACTTGAGGAGCGCACCCGCCTCGAAACTCTTGCAGCCCGAGAACAGGCAGCCATCGAGGCAGCGGCCGCGGCCGAGATTGAAGCGCGACAGTCCGCCGAAAACGCCCGGATATCGCGGGTCGTCAAAGACGAGGCCGCCCGCAAGGCTGAGCGGGACAGACGCTATGCTGCCCGCAAGGCCCGGCAGGCTTAACGTGCAGGCACCCACCCTTAGAGTGGATGCAGCCGTGAAATAGATCAGGGCGCGATATACAGCCGCGCTCGAACTCACTCACTCCTAAGGAGCCTCTAATGGCAACGGACACGAACGAGCTGCAGGCAATCAATACCGCCTGGCAGATTGCGATCCAGGAAATCCTGCGAATGGTCATACGGGACATGTACCATGGTGCTGGCGAAGCGGCCTTCAGCGCCCATATCAAACGGATAGAAGAAGCGGCCGTCGACAGCATCCAGACCGACTTGAGGCTTCGCGGCACCAGCGAGTGGACGGAGATGCTCGTTAAGGAACGGGCCAGCAACTTCGTCACAACCCTCCTGACGTCCTTCACCTACGACCGGCCCTGACGACGATAGACGCTCATGGGAGCCGCTCGTCTTCAGGTGAAGCGATCACCTGCGTGAACTTTCTTCCGGTCAACGAGGTTGATCTCTCACGCGCTTGCCTAAATCATGTCCACTGAGCAGAAATAAGCCAAGCGGTTGAGCATGGCGAACACAACGCAGAAGCCTCGCAGGCATCGTCGAGCCTTCCTTCGACGCCATCATCAGCAAGGATCTTTCCGGCACAATCGTAAGCTCGAATAAGGCTGCCGAACGTATGTTCGGCTATGCGGAAAGCGAAGCGGTCGGACAACCGATCGATCTGATCATACCCGACCACAAACGGGATGAGGAAACGGATATTCTGCGCCGGTTGAAGCTGGGAGAGCGGATCGAACCGTTCGAGAGGACGCGGCGTCGCCTGGACGGGCAGATGGTCCCGGTTTCGATCACGATTTCTCCGATCAAAGGCCGGGCCGGCAAGCTCGTCGGAAATCAATTATCGCGTCAAAAATCAGTATGCCGTGGTACCAGCCGTTATCAGGCAAACGGCGACACGGTCCCGTTCGATCGAAGAATTCGAGAGGCGGGTCCGCGAAAGGATCATGGCGCTATCCCATTCGCATGATCTTCTGTCACAGGTCGACTGGGCCGGTGTCAGCCTTGCAGATCTCGTCGCGCATCAGCTTGAGCCGTTCCAGGCTCTCCACCCGCTTCATGTTATCGGCCCGCAAATTATGCTCGACGCTAATGCCGTCCTTGATCTTGGCATGGCCTCCACGAACTGATTACGAACGCGATGCGCTTCGGGGCCACGGATACTGGTCGAATATGCGTTAGCTGGGGGCTGACGAGTAACGAAAATGGGATGCTTTTGAGCTCGTCTGGTCGGAGTCGGCGGAGGAAAATGCAGATTAAATAGCACAGGAAGAGGGGTTCGGGGCTTAGTCCTCGGCAAGATTGTGCCATCCGCTCTAGCCGGCCAAGAAAATTGGAGTTTCACGGACGGGGTTGATCGTCTGGAAGCTGAAGGTGCCGGTGGCACGCATTCAGATCGGGCTGGGGTCTTCGGCCTTCACCTAAGTAGGCCCAGTGGGCAAGCAGCCCAGATGTCTGCATCATCTTCGGCCGAGCGATCCCACCCAGCGCGGTAAAACCGCTTCACCGGCATGGCACTCCAAGAATCAGGATTTCTTTAGCTCCCCGCCATCCGGCGTGATAAGCACCGAACGAATGTGGTTGTGAGTTGCAAATGGCAGAAACTGAAGAATCGCCGATAAGCCCGGAAACGGTAGCCGACCTTCCTCATCTTGGGGAGGCGTTGGACGATGACCGCTTCCGACAATTCCTCGACCACGTTCCGTTCGGAGTGGCGGTGGCAGAACTCGCGTCAGACGAGGTGCTTATATACGCCAATCTTGAATTCGAGCGTTTGATAGGCATTTCGCCTGAGGACCTGCAGGGCAAGCCATGGTCATCACTCCCATTGGTGTACTCGGTGAGTGGAGACCAGGATCTCGCGAATGCCATTGTGGCTGGCGAGGAGTATTTGGGAACATTTGCGCCATCTTCCGGGACGGGGCCCCAGTCGTTCATTGACGCCTGGTCGAATACGATCGTCAATGACGCAGGAACCCCTCTCTTTCGTCTCGTCGCTATCGCGCCCGCCAACAGTGGACAAACCGGCGCTCACCTGGCCACCACGTTGACGGAAAAGGACGTGCTTCTTCAGGAGTTGCAGCACAGGGTCAAAAACAATCTTCAGATGATCACAGCGCTTATCCGCATCGAAGCCCGGAACGCGCAACATCCGGATGAAAGCGCGCGGTTCAACCGACTGGCAGGCCGTGTGGACGCGCTGACGATCCTCTACCGTTCTCTGTCCGATGCAAACGCTGACGAGACTGTGGATCTCGGCACGTATGTGAGCCAGATCGCCTCGGCGATCATGGCCGCACATGCGGTCCAGGGTATTCGGTTTGACATGAAGGTCGATACGTGGCCCGTTTCCGTCAACATTGCGATGCCCGTCGGCTTGGTCGTCAACGAACTTATGACGAACGCGCTCAAACACGCATTCAAGGATCGTGAGGGTGGTGAAATTGTCCTGCGCTGCGTCGTGGATGATGCGGGCTGCCGAATCTCGGTTGCAGACAATGGCATTGGTCTCAGCAATCCATCCGACTGGCCGCGGCGCGGTAAGCTCAGCTCTATGATCGTGCAATCGATCAAACAGAACGCCAGGGCGGACGTCCAGGTGGAGTCCCTGCCAGGGATCGGCATGAAGGTCACGATCGTTTTTGAAAAGCGGGAAGCAAATCGGGCTTAGAGCGGCATGGATCGCGTCGAGCAAAAATGGATACTCCAGGGGTATTCGGCCGGCGCTTTGTCCAGTTCCCTGCGGGGGAGGGATTTCCTGCCTTTTCAAGGCCCCCGGGTTTGGCAAGGATGTTGCGAAGTGCAGCACCCTGGTGGTGATCATCAGCGATCCTGATAGAGTCGTCCACTGACCAAGCTGCTTTGCCTCCAGTAACCACTTGTCTCCGTTGGTCGCTTGCATAAAACTCTGCCGTCGCTTCGTACACAGCCCTCTCTTTCGCTATCAAAACGATGCAGCCATTCGATCGAGTTCAGCTGTTACGGCGTCAACATAGTATGGTCTTGGGCAAAACACTGCGCGGGCAGGGAGGTCGCTATCGACGGGATGCCTTTGGCCGGACACGATAATGATTTCGATGAGTGGCCAGCGGTTTCGAACAGCGCGTGTAAGCTTCATCCCGTCTATGCTGCCCGGCATGTCGATATCCGTAAATACGATGCTGATATCGGTGCGAGTCTCCAGTATGCGACTGCCTGATTTGCATCGGCCGCTTCAAGGACATTAAAGCCGACATCCTCCACGAAAGCGACCGCGAACATCCGCACCAGTGGCTCATCCTCGACGACGAGCACAAGGCCTTTGCTTCGCACGGGCTCTCTGCCCATGAGCCCACTCATGAACAAAAACGCTGAGCCAATATCGGAGCCTGGCTCGAAACACCGCGACGCCAATGAATGTTCCGGCGCGACACATGTTCGACGGGATGGATAACGGTCGAGCCTACCGTAATTATGTGCAGGGTTGGACATGGCTGAGCCGGAGTGTGCAGCCTCATAATACAAATACCGGCGATTAGCCGTTCGGTGTGCGCCTCTATCCCGTATGAAGAGGACGATGGGCAGCCGTCACCAATGCACATCTTGCTTCGGCTCTAGGCCGCTATCCCACGAGCGGCTTTGTGAATGGATTGGCATCGTTGCCATGCTCTACCACGATTGCCTTCGCGTCTTCCAAAGCAATCCGATATTTCTTGGCAACTGAAACGGCGCTTAAAGGCGCGCCAGCACCTTTTTCGTTGGTCTTTTTTGATCTCCTGGGAAATTGACCGTGCCGACCGCGAAGCGGTTAGACAACACGCTTCCTAAATGGGGCTCCTGACAGCGAGTTTCCACACCTGACCGCCAACTATCGCTTCCAGTTCTGTTGCGGCCTCGATCCCTGTCTCGCACGCCGGCCGGTTAACGCTAAAACCGAGTACGTTTCATAACGAATAAATTACCTTGATCCCCGTGGGAACAATGTCTGCGGAACCCGCCTTGAGCCAGAGCATTTCCTCGGCGAAATCGTAAGGGCCTTCCGCTTGAAACTGTTCTTTGCCACCCTCGTCTTACCGCCACGCGTTTCTCGCTCTGATCAACGCTACCGGTCGATACCGCCTGAAACCTGCCCTCGCGCTCATTGAACGTACCTTTCCCTTCGAAAATCATGCGTGGATCGCTACACTTTGTCGAACCTGAGATCTCCGGGCTCGGCGGCAACCCATCGCCACCTACGGGATAATCAGATTGACGACCAAGGCTGACGCAGACGCCAAAAAGGAAAGCCTCGTGGAGCAACTGGTCGGCTGGCTGCAAGAACGGCCGGCTGGCCAGCGTTGGGCGATCCTGCTCGCCGTCACTTTGGCTGCCCTGCTGCTTGACGTCGGCACCTACCAGCAACGGTCGTCGATGGCAGGCCTCTATCTCTTCGCAGTGACCATCGCCTGCTGGACGTTGAGCACCCGACAGGCCGTACTATTCACAATAGCTGTCGCAATCGTCACCGGGCTACGATACCCGATGTTCAATCCCGACCCTGACTTCTGGACCGGTCTCAACAACAACCTCGGGCGATTGATTTCGTTTGGCGTCAATGCGGCGGTCGTGATGGGTTTGAAAAGGTCACATGATCGAGTAGCCTACCTGGCAACACATGATCCGCTGACCGGCGTTTATAATCGCAAAGCATTCGAGGACGAGCTGAAACTGTGGCTGACCAGTAAGATCGTAGCACGACGACCACTCCCTCCTTGCCTACATTGATTTGGACGGGTTCAAGGGCGTCAACGACCAGCATGGCCATACTGCAGGCGATCAGGTGCTGACTGCATTTGCAGCGTCTGTAAACAGCTTCATGTTGGAGGGACAGATTGCGGGACGTCTAGGGGGCGACGAGTTTGCGATCGCCATACTCGTCGCGGACCACGGCGAAGCGATTAGAAAGGCGCAAGATCTTCATATTCGATTGACGGAAGCGCTGTCTTTGACCGGTTATCGGGTAGGTTGCAGCGTGGGCGGACTTTTCGTCGACATAAGCGACGACCGCTCCGCGGAGCAGTTGATTATCGCGGGTGATAAGCTCATGTACGCGGCGAAGAATGCCGGCAAAGGTAAAGTGCAGTTGTAGATGGTACCTCACGCGAGCAGGTTCTCTTCGAACCGAGGCTTCGGAACGCCCAGCGGAGACGAAGAGCAGAAACCTTGTCCCTTTTGTAAAACCGGCGCCTGAGTCAAGCTCGGCTGCTCAAGCCAGCGTAACATTCAGGACGCACGCCTTAGGTCGATTAACGGGCAGCGCGCAATAAGGCTCTCCGACAGCAAGCTTTGGCTGAGCACCCTGTCAGGTCATTCGGGCATCAAAGGCTCGCAGATAACGACACTGGCACCACTATAGAGGTGGTAGTTTCGATTCGTGCTAAAGGTGGGAAATTCACAAGTCTCGATGCGGTCAGGGCCCTGCATCCAGAGGCCACTTGAATGCAAGACGGAAGCTTACGAACGGGTTTACTCGTTATTCTGAAGCTAATGTAATCATCAATTTAGCTGGTCGAGTTAGCGGGTCGGAGGTTTAAGATCCTTTCAAACCAAACACTCGCGTACTTTACTAGCAGACAAGAAATTCGAGACGATTTTGCTCAGAGGGGTGCTTTACCAAGTCTTCTTTCAAGTATGTCTATGAAGCAGCGCACCTTCGTACCCAACATGCGAGAACTTGGGTAAACGGCATGAATGCCCAAACTTTCAGTGGCGAAATCGGGCAAAACCTGTTCCAATCGGCCACTCGTGATATGCTCCCGAAGCAGGAATGTTGGCCCATACACGATGCCGCCGCCGTCCAGGGCGGCCGCCAGCAACATCTGCATGTTGTCAGCCTTCAGGCGTGACGGTCCAGAAACTGTCACCGTCTTGCCTTTTCGATCGGTGAAACTCCAGTCACCTGCCGACGTCGCCTTACTGAAGGCGAGGCGGTCATAGCGCCGAAGGTCCGCCGGATCGTTCGGCCGCCCATGCTTGTCGAGGTAGGAGGGAGCCGCACAGGCTGCCATTCCGCTTTCGCCGAACTTGCGGGAGATCAGACTCGAATCGGGTAGGGTGCCGATACGTATCGCCATATCGAATCCTCCTTCGATGAGATCAACGTAACGATCCTCCAGGCTCATTTCGACGAAGACGTTCGGGTAGCGCGTTGTGTATTCAGCAACTGGCTGGCCCAGATAAAGAGCGCCGAACGTGGTCGGCGCTGAAACCCTTAGCGTGCCATGCGGTTGGTCCTGCTGCTGTGAGGCGCTGCGGTCCGCCTCGTCCAGAGCGTCGAGGATGAGGATACTCCGCCGATAGTAATCCAGACCGATGTCGGTCAGGTGCAGCTTTCGCGTCGTTCGCTGCAAAAGCCGGACCCCGAGCTCGGCTTCTATCGCGGCCACATGCTTCCCGGCCATCGCGGGAGTAATGCCGTGCGCTCGTGCTGCAGCGGCCAGACTGCCGTTGTCGACGGCGGCGACAAAAACCGAAAGTCCGACAAAGCGGTCCATCAATTCGATCCTGTGGTTATCGAGTGCATTAAATGAATAGTGGATTATCGCTCGCATGGGAACGTCATATTTAGACGATATCGAAATCACTACTGAAAGAAACGATCGATGGAAATCAAAGCAAATGGCATCAACCTCCATTTCGAGGATCATGGGGCAGGCGAGCAGACGCTAATTTTTCTTCACTACTGGGGAGGAACCTCCCGGACTTGGGACAACATGATCAAGGCGCTGAAGTCCAAGGTTCGCTCGGTCGCTTTCGATGCGCGCGGCTGGGGCAAGTCGGATCGTCCAGAAAGCGGTTATGATATTGTTTCCATGGCCAACGACGTCGAAGCCGCGATCGCTGCATTGGAGCTGAAGAACTACATCCTGGTAGGCTACTCGATGGGCGGAAAGGTGGCCCAGCTTCTTGCTTCCAGGCAACTTGCGGGACTGACAGGGCTCGTCCTTGTCGCGCCGTCGCCGGCTCAGGGCAAGTCGCTGCCTGAAGACATTCGCGAAGGCATGAAGCGAGCTTACGCGGTCGCCGAGTCAACGGCATGGACCATCGACAACGTCCTCGCGGAGATTTCCCTTTCGCAGGCAGTGCGGGAGCAGGTCATTGAGGATAGCGTGGGCGGTGCCAGCGCCGCGAAGCAGTACTGGCCTGCCGCCGCGATCTCGGAAGACGTCAGCGCCGATCTCGGCCGCATCGATGTGCCGGTTCTTGTGATTGGTGGCGAGAAGGACAAGGTCGACAGCGTCGAGCTGCTGGAAACCGTCGTCGTCCCGTCTCTGCCCGGCGCACAGCTGACCGTCATTCCCGGTGTCGGCCACTTGTCTCCTCTGGAAGCACCACACCATGTTGCCTCAAGGATCGATGCCTTCTTAGCTGGCGGAATGGTAAGCACCCCATATCCAGAAGATGTTGCGACAGCTTTCGACAGCGGGCTTAACAGCGGCAACGTCGATGGCGTCATGGCGCTCTTCCACCCGCAGGCCGTTATGCGCACGACCGACAGCTTGGTGGTCGAGGGTGGCCCAGGAGCCATCAGGGGTGAAATCGAGAAGTTGGTCTCCATGAAGCCGATCATCAAGAATACCGTCCGCCGTGTCCTAAAAAGCGGTGATATCGCGCTGCTTCTTCTCGACTGGGAGATCAGGGTCGCGTCTGACGACCATTCCAGCGTTCAGCACGGCACCGCCACCCAGATCGTCGAGCGCTCGGCGACGGGAAATTGGCGGCTCCGGGTCTCGAACCCGCTCGGTACCGGATAACCGCCTCAAGCGAAGGCTCCCCAATAGTTAGGGCGCATTGAGCGTATTTTGAATGAACGGCCGCTTGCAGGACGAGCGGTCTTTCCAAGACCAGTCGGCCACTTGATTCCAGCACGGGTCGGCGGTTCGTATCCCCTCAACTGGACAATTAATCTCGGTTCATGAGCTGTTAGAACAACGCGGAAAGGTCGCGCCGACCGTCCACTACTCGGACGATTTCAACTGTATGAACGGGACCGTCGTCGGAGTCGGGGCGTGTCTCGTAAAGGATGACATAGGGCGCTTCGACCAACATCCGGGCGATACGGAATACTTCCGGGTGGCGCTCGCCTAGACGCGGATACTCGATAAGCATTTCCGCCTCGCGGCCGAATCTGGCAAAGTATCGCTCCGCGCTCAGGCTGCTCGCTAATTATTGCAACGTATATTTTCTTAACGTCAGCGCGCGCCTTGGGTGTCCAGAGAAGCTTAGCGGGCATGAGGGGCTGGAGACTTTACTTCCCGGCCGACTTCATCGAGCACGGCATCAAAATCCACTTCGACGGCAGGACCACTTGTTTTGCCTTCTTCCCACATCGCACGCAGCTTAACGATATCGTCGCGCTTCTGCATCCACTTGGCCGACCAGTCACGCATGGCTTCTCGTACAACTTCGCTCCCGCTAGCCTAAGCGCCGCTGTTAACGGCATCGCGCAACGGTTCTGCATGCTGGGGCGTCATCGAAACGCTGACTTTTTCAACATTGCGCATAAGAGCCTCCGCTTCGTTTGGTGGCAATTATTACCACCAAACCGATTGCGCGGCAGCCTACCTATTTGTCGCGCTCAAGCGAACATTTGGCTCGCTTGAGCCTTACTTGGGAATATGACGGAGGGAGTTTGGAACAGCATGGTCAAAGGTTCACATCCTTTCAGGGCGCGGGTAGCACACCGTAGGCCTGTGTCATTCATGAAAGCCCACCAGAACGACCTTCCCGAACAATCCGCCGGCCTCCATTCGGCGATGGGCGTCCGATGCAGCGGTGAGCGGATACGTCGCTCCAATGACTGGCTTCAGCTCGTGGCCAACCCTCGGCAGCACCTGTTCCCTGAACCGGCCGATCATCGCTCTTTTTTCTGACCGTGACCTGGATTTCATCACCGTCCCCAGCAATTGCAAGTGGTTGTGAAGAACGATGTCGAGGGGAATGATGGCGTTGTTATCGCGGCCCAGCAGGCCGACCTGGACAAGCCGGCCACCAGGCGCAAGACTACGAATGTTGCGGGCGAGGTAGGACCCGCCGACAAAGTCGATGATCAGATTGACGCCGCGAGAGGCGGGCGTATCAACGATCTCTGCCTCGAAGTCGGCCTGCTTATAATCGAAGACCGCATCTGCACCGAGTGACAGCACGTTTTCGATGTTGCTTGCAGAAGCCGTGGCCAGCACGGCCGCTCCGGCGGCCCTTGCGAGCTGGACGGCAGCCGATCCGACACCGCCTGCAGCAGCGTGAACGAGGACTGTCTCACCTTTTGCGACTTTCCCGAGATTTGAAAGCGCCTCCCAGGCCGTCACGAAGCTCTCCATGACCGCCGCTGCATCGGTGAAGGACATGCCGGCTGGAATGGCAGCGGCCAATCCGCTGTCGAGACGCGCATATTGGGCGTAGGCGCCGCCGCCGACGATGCCCATGACACGGTCTCCGACTGCAAAGCCGGTCACCGCGTCACCCATGGCAATGACTTCTCCAGCGACCTCAAGCCCGAGAATAGTGCTGTCGCCGTAGCTTTGCGAGCCATAGACACCTTCCCGTTGCAGGAGGTCGGCTCGGTTGACGCCAGCCGCCATCACCTTGACCAGAAGATCGTCGGGGCGTACTTCGGGCATGGACGCTTCGCCAAGCCGCAGGACATCCGCGGTTCCGAAGTCATCGAATATGATCGCTTTCATCGCAACGGCTCCTTATTTCGAAAGCGCTCGCCGGGCGATGCTTGCAGCAAACATTGGTGTCTCGCGGCTGTTGTGGTCGCCGCCTGCGGCCTGACGGGCTGCCACGGCCTCTTCGTAGCTGACACCATGCTCTTCGATGAAGCCCATGAACGCATCCGTCGGGTGCGCGGTGACCTTGTTTGTATAGCGGGTCCTTCTGTCGTCGATCTTCTCGGCGATCAGTTCCCAGATGACGTTGACCTTCGTGCGCCCATTGGCTGTGAACACATCCGAGATCGAGTTCATGCGGCAATAGGCCGGCTCGGCGACTTCGGCCACATAGTGCTGTACGACCAGGCCCGAACCGATCTGCTCGACATTGATCGACATCCGACGGCCGTCGTCGGTCCAGGTGACGCCGGCAGCGATATGATCGGGCGGGCAGCAGCGAAGATATTCGGCTTCGGGCAGGTTGAACAGCCAGTCAGCAATATCGATCTGTTCGAGCGGAACGTCGATCTCGGCTGAATAGGCGGACTGGGAGAGAATTGTATCGAGGACCTTGACCATAGTAGTGTTCCTTCTGTTTGTTGGGCGTTCGCCCGTTCACGACGAGGAAAGTGCGCCGAATGCCTGCAGATGATAACGAACTGAATGGTCGAAACGGTTTTGCGTCCTAGGCAAAGATGAGGGACCCACGCTTCGCCGAACATCTCGCGGTTTACGTCGATGTCGTCCGAACTGGAAGCTTTTCGGCTGCGTCTCGGCGCCGGGCCGTCACGCCCTCGGCTGTCGTTCGACAGATCGATGCATTGGAGCAGGATCTGGGTGTTGCTCTCCTTGTTCGCTCGACACGGGCGCTGTCTTTGACGGATCCGGGCCGTCACCTTTTTGAGCGCGCCCAGCGCCTGCTTGACGATCTGGCGGATACCCATTCCGAGGTCGCCGCTTTCGATGGCGCGGTCATCGGCACGCTGCGGGTCGCCTGTTTCCCAACTTTCGGAAAGCGCTACGTCATTCCCGTTCTGGCATCTCTCGCGCGCGAATATCCAAGCCTGAATGTCGAATTGGATCTCACCGAAAGGCTGGCCGACCCGGTCGCAGAGCGGCTCGATCTGGTGGTGAGGATGGGTGATCTACAGGACAGCTCGCTGATAGCCACCAAGTTGGCGCCTCTTGATCGCATCGTCGTGGCGAGCCCCGCATATCTTGAGCACTACGGCGTGCCGGAAAGTGCAGATGCGCTTCGCCAACATCGTGTCCTCGATAAGCTCCATGGCAACGATCTTCTCGGTTGGTCTAATATTCTTGGCGCGCCGACAGGAGAAGCGTGCGAGCGCGTCGTATTCCGGTCCGACGATTTTGAAGCGCTGAACGCGGCTGCGATCGCCGGGATGGGGGTGGCGTTCCTACCGAGCTGGGTCTCGGGGCCTTCCGTCCAGGCGGGTGATCTTGTCCGCCTATCACTGTCGGGCGAAGCATGGAATGAACGGCCTTCCGGGATATACCTTCTTCGGGCGCTCCAAGTGCCGTCTGCTAAAATCAGAGCATTCACCGAGGCGCTCAAAAATCATATCGGAACACCGCCACGCTGGAGCTAAGCTTCCCATGAAAGGAAGCTTGTCAGCTTAAAAGTATGAGCTGGCGGCTGATTGTTACCGGTTATGGTGTTCGATTCCAATCAAGGCGAAGACGCTGGCAAGGCATCTTGCTCGATCCTACGTGTCAGTCCCAGCGACGCCTTGCTCCCTCAAGGCTGTCGTTCGTGGACCCTTCTGTCTCAGCAGAAGATCGTGCCCCGTAGCTTGGTGTAGGTCTTTCCGGATTTTCACTGCTTGACATCAGCTGCGACATTCTCGCGTCGCGCTTCAACGGAAGTTTAATAGCCGATCCTGTAAGGCTAGCCATTCAACGGAGGGCTGATCATGCCGACGCAATGTGATGGCTGCCGCGATGGCGCCGCTTTCGACCTTCCTTTTTCGATGGCGTTTCAGCCGATCGTCAATATCAGCACGGGCGCTGTCTTTGCTCACGAGGCATTGGTGCGTGGTCCGAACGGCGGGGGGGCTGGTTCAGTTCTCAGCCAAGTCAAGGAAGGAAATCGCTATGCGTTCGACCAGCAATGTCGGGTGAAGGCGATCGAGTTGGCATCTGAACTTTACGATCCGGCCGATGACGTCAAGCTATCGATCAACTTCATGCCAAACGCGGTCTATGAGCCGCGGGCCTGCATTCGACTGACCCTTGCCACTGCGATGAAGGCTGGCTTTCCTCTTGATCGCATCATCTTCGAATTTACCGAGACCGAGCAGCTCGATACCAAACACATCCTCCATATCCTTCGCACCTACAGAGATATGGGATTCAAGACGGCAATCGACGATTTCGGTGCCGGTCATTCGGGGCTCGGACTCCTAACTCATTTCCAGCCTGACATCGTAAAACTGGACATGGACCTTATCCGAGGAATCGATACCGACCCCGTCAGGCGCAAAATTGTAAAACACACGCTCGATATGCTGGGGGATCTGGCGATTGTTCCTGTGTGTGAAGGGGTGGAAACTGCTGACGAGATGGCTACGCTGAAAGATCTCGGCGTTTCCCTCATACAAGGTTACTTCTTGGCGAAGCCGAGTTTTGAATCCCTGGCAACGCTCGCAAAGCCAGGGCCCTGGAACCAGAGGCCACTTAAATGCACAACGGAAGCTTCCGAACGGCTTCCCTCGTTATTCTGAAGCCAATTTAGGCAGTATTAGCTGGTCGAGTTGCCAGGTCGCAGGTTAGGATCCCCTCAAGGCGTATCAATGATTTTAGAGTGCCTTACTCATCGACCAAGAAGTGCGTTCCGCGATGAAGTGCGCGAACGGTTTTACGTTCATGTGGACGCTCGCCTGTTCAAGTCCGGCCAAATAAGTAGACCGATCCTCAACCCTGACCACTGCCCATGAACCCACCCGAGGCGAACATGGCGTTCATCAGGAGGCGCGCCATCCGTCCGTTGCCGTCAGGATATGGATGAACATAGCGTATCAACCAGTGGCCAAGGACTGCCCTAACCGCTGGCTCGCTTTCCTTCTCCAGTGGATCTAACAGGGTCTCCATTCCATCCTGAACTGCTTTTGAACGCGGTGGTACATGCCATGATCCGCGCAGAAATAAAGGGCGGTTTCGATAGCCCGCGAGGGCGCTGGGTTTCAGAATACCTGCGGCGATCGAGGGGCTGAACAGCTCGCGGTACCAATCCCTATGTTGCTTCCGGATCACGGCTCCCGCCGGTGCACCGCGGAGACAGATTCCTTCACGCTTTGAAACGCCTGCCAGTAGCCGCGTGCTGCCAAGGCGCCGCGGTTTCTTCTATCCTTCTGATCCACGTCCCAGCGCGTACGCGATCAATGAGTTCCGGAGTAATGCTGTACCCTTCGATCGAAAGCGAGTGATATGCGTCGTTTTTATATATGTCCTCGACCGATTTCATAAATTCGGTCGTGTCCGAGGGAAGGGGGGGCAGCAGGGAAAACATCGAGGACTGCCTGACGCTGGCTTTCCCATATAGCATTGAGACGCGCCACAATGGGAGATCCACCGACAGCTAAGGTGGAGACTTGCTGGTTTTGATCGAACGGGTCTGTCTCTCTAACGTCGTACATCGCACCTTTCATCGTTTTCAAGATATCGTCGGCGAACTCGCCTTTTCCCATGCGGCGAAATGCCCCGGCCAGACGGCCGGCCACGGCCGAATGCCCTCCGTCGAGCGATCGACCCAGGATACCCGACAAATCGCGCAGGGATTTCAGAACGATCTCAGCTTCGATAGGTGATCTTTGAAAAAACGCTTCAGCAACTTTTACCAGAGCGGCGTCCGCAGTATAGAATGTCAATCCATTTTTCTCAACGAGATCGACGCGCGGTGGCATTTGCCTGGTCTTGAGATCGTAGATGGATGTGCCAAAAAGCAGTGATACAACGAGGCCGACGGTTCAGATCAGTTCAAGAGTTTGAGACAACCATATCTAGATGGTCATTCAACACCTCCACTCCAGGTGAGCCGCAGGATCTGACGGCCTCGAGGCTGGGCTGACCGCTAGGAGTGCCTTGCATAAGAAGCGCATAGCCGAAGCAGCGAGCGATGATATGCCTCCATTACGCGGCTTGTAAGCGGACATCGGATGTAACTGGTCACCACGAGCCGGAGGATGGTATGATGCCGCCAGTAATTGAATTTACAATCGTTTCTGCAGCCATAGCGTGATCGTGCTCAGTAATATTCTGACGGTGGAGTGCGTCGCAGGCGAGTGGTTCGAAATCGCTGTAGAACTGTGTCGCTCCCCAAAGCATGATAAAGAAATGCCGGGCGTCGATTTTTCTCATCCGCCCTTCCTGCATCCACTGCTCAAGAACCGCAACGTATCTATCAGTGGCCGCACGCATATGGGCGCGATCTTTTGTGCTGAGGAAGCGGGCGCCCTGTATTATCTCGCTTGCGAAAAGCCGCGATTCCCGTGGATTTTGACGCGCATACAGAAGCTTGGCTTTGACATAATCACGCAGCGCTTGAGCGGGGTCTTGGTCAACACGCAGTTTTGAGAGGGCATCATCCCATCCGGCAATCAAGTTTGCGATTATGGCCGAGTAGATCTCCGCTTTCGAGGAAAAATAGTAATAAATGTTAGCCTTCGGAAGTTCCGCCAGTTCGGCAATCTCCGCGATGCGAGTGCCGTCGAAACCCTTGCGCGAGAATACATCCGTCGCGACATCGAGGATCAGCCTGATATTGCGGGCGCGGATCTTCTCATCTAATTTTTCCGCAGTCCGGGCCATGATCCATCCTTTCCCTCACGGCATACGCCGCCTGTTGTAACTGCGGCGCGAAATAGGCCAACAACCTCGCGGCGTGCGCGGCAAGTTGCATTTCCTGCCGCAGCGATCATCAAAAAATTGACGACTTGGTCAGGTTACATCTAGTCTGGCGCTATAACAATGACCGGATCCGTCAACGGAAGCTGGCGGTCCATGCTCAGTCTGGGGAGCGACACCACCAACATGTCCGGAGCCAACCGATGACCTTCGATCTACTCGTCAAGAATGCCAATCTCCCCGATGACCAGACCGGCATCGATATCGCCGTTTCCGGCGGCAAGATCGTTGCGGTCGAGGCCGGGATCTCCGCCGAGGCCGGTCGCGTGATCGATGCCGGCGGCAAGCTGGTGACGGCGCCCTTCATTGACATCCATTTCCACATGGACGCGACGCTGTCGCTCGGCACGCCGCGTCTCAACCGCTCCGGCACGCTGCTCGAAGGCATCCAGCTCTGGGGTGAACTGAAGCCGCTGCTGACCAAGGAGGCCGTGATCGGGCGTGCGCTGCGTTATTGCGATCTCGCCGTCTCCCAGGGCCTGCTGGCCGTCCGCTCACATGTGGACGTCTGCGACGAACGGTTGATCGGCGTCGAGGCGCTACTCGAAGTCAAGGACATGGTGAAGGACTATCTCGACCTGCAGCTGGTCGCCTTCCCGCAGGATGGTTTCTATCGCTCGCCGACGGCCGCCAAGAACCTGCTCCGGTCGCTCGACATGGGTGTCGATGTCGTCGGCGGCATTCCGCATTTCGAGCGGACGATGGAAGACGGCCGGCTTTCGGTGAAGGCGCTGTGCGAGATCGCCGCCGAACGCGGGCTGATGGTGGATCTGCATTGCGACGAGACCGATGACCCGATGT
This sequence comes from Rhizobium sp. O111, assembly GCF_055616315.1. NCBI lineage: Bacteria > Pseudomonadati > Pseudomonadota > Alphaproteobacteria > Hyphomicrobiales > Rhizobiaceae > Rhizobium > Rhizobium sp. O111. The sequence goes on from NZ_JBSHXL010000003.1 coordinate 801,478, forward strand.
CGCGGCATATCGAAAGCCTGGCCTATGAAACCCAGCGGCTCGGCCTTAAGGGCCGGGTGGCGGGTTCGCACCTCACGTCCATGCATTCGATGGACAATTATTACGCCTCGAAGCTTCTGCCACTGATCGCCGAGGCGGAAATCCATTGCGTGCCGAACCCGCTCGCCAATATCGTGCTTCAGGGCCGGCATGACACCTATCCGAAGCGGCGCGGTATGATGCGGGTGCCGGAGCTGATGGCGCTCGGCGTCAATGTCGCCTTCGGCCAGGATAGCTGCATGGATCCCTGGTATTCGTTCGGCAGCGCCGACATGCTGGAAGTTGCGCATATGGCGGTCCATACAGGGCACATGACCAGCCGCGATGCGGTCAAATCCTGCTTCAAGGCGATCACCGAAAACCCGGCAAAGACCTTTGGCCTCAATGGTTATGGTACCGGCGTCGGCTGCAATGCCGATCTCGTGCTGCTCGAGGCGCGCGATACGATCGAGGCGGTGCGGATGAAGGCGAACCGTCTTGCCGTTATCCGCCGCGGCAAGGTGATTGCCGAAACCGCGCCGCGCACCGCGACGCTGTCACTCGAAGGTCGTCCGGTAACAATCGAGCCCTGGCTTTACGCGCCGGTCGAAGCCGGCGCCCACTGAGATAAAGGGGGCGGTTCAGAAATTGCCCATCGAGCCGCCTTCCTTCCAGGCGTAGATTTCCCAAAGCTCGTCGTCCGGGCCGATGAAATAGGCACCGCGCGCATTCCAGACATAATCGGCGGGCCCGCCGTAAAACGGTACGCCCTTGTCCTTGAGCTCGGTATACGAGGCATCGACCGCTTCCGGCGACGGCACGCGCACGGCGATACAGGCCTTGTGCGGCCCTTCCGCCTTGGCATTGGAGACACCGGTATTGTCGCTCAGATGATCGATCTCCCAGCAGGCAAGCGTCAGCCCGGCGCCGTTGAACTCGACGAAACCCTCGGCCTGCCGGTTGATCTCGAAACCGAGTTTTCCGACATAAAAGTCGATCGAGCGCTGGGTGTCCTTGACGAGAAGGCAGATGTCGGTGATCGCGTGTTCCTGGGCGAAAGCCATGGTTCTCTCAGTTCTTGTTGAATTGGGCTCTTGTTAGTCTTGGGTGGAAAGGCGGCCGGTCACGACCGGCCGGCGGTCCGGCTTTGCCGAGCCGATGCTGATGGCAGCGGTGATCGCGCTCGCCACGCTATCGAAATCGGCCTGGCTGCGGCAACGCAGGATGCAGAGAGGGTTGCCTTCGACAATCTCATCGCCGATATGGACCATGCCGGCCAGGCCGACATCTTGGTCGAGCAAGTCGCTTGCAACTTTCCGGCCAGCACCGAGTCTGACCATGGCGATACCGACCGCGTAGGCATCGACCTTCTGGACGAAGCCGGTGGTCGGCGAGGGGAGAGGCGCGATGACCGGAGCGGGCGGGAAATGGACATCGGGATTTGCGACGAGATCCACCGGTCCGCCGAGCGCCGTAACCATGCGCTGGAAACGGTCGAGGGCCGATCCATCGGCAAGGCGGGCTTCGACGAGATCGAGTGCGCCGTCCTTCGAGGTGGCCAGCCCGGCCATGACGAGGATTTCGGCGGAGATATCCATCACAAGCGCCCGGATGCGACTTTCCTGTCTCACCCTGGAGAGGAAGTCGATCACCTCGCGCAGCTGCAGCCGGCTGCCTATCGCATCCCCCATGATCTCGTCCATCTCGACGATCGGGGCAACCATCGGCAGGCCGGCGATGCGGGCGACGGCAATAAGGCTTTTTGCCAGTTCCTGCGCCTCCGCATAGGTCGGCATGAAGGCGCCGGAGCCGTAATTGACGCTCATGACAAGGCCGGAAACGCCGGCCGCGAGCTTCTTCGACAGGATCGAGGCGGTGATGAGGGGGATCGATTCCACTGTCGCGGTGACATCGCGGATGTAATAGATCGCCGCATCCGCCGGCGCGAGTCTTGGGGTCGGGCCGATGATCGCGGAGCCCGCCGAAATCACCGCCTTGCGGAACATTTCGGTGGAAGGCGCGATCGCCACGCCGGGCATCGCCTCCATGAGATCAACCTCGCCACCGGTATGGCCAAGCCCGCGAGCGGAAATCATCGGCATCGCCACGCCGCAGGCGGCCACAAGCGGCGCCACGATCAGGCTGAGTTTCTCGTCGCCCGTGCCGCCGGTCGAATGTTTTTCGATGATCGTTTCCGGAGCAAAGCCGCTTCCCGACCAGTCCACCACATCGCCGGAATCACGCATGGCAAGCGTCAGGGCGGCCGTTTCCCGCGGCGTCATGCCGTTGAGGAAACAGGCCATGGTAAAGGCGCCGATCTGCGCCTCGGAAATCTCGCCCGCCCCGATCCCCTCGACGAAACGGCGGATATCGGCATCGGAGAGAATTTCGCGATTGCGCTTGGCGCGGATCACCTGTGCCGGAAGAAAAGTGCTCATGCCGGCATCCTCAATGATTGGCGCCGCGCCAGAGCGGCAGGTCGCCCTGATAGCGGTTCATGCCGATGTCCTGGATCGTCGCGCGGCGATACATTTCGCGCACATAGGGCTCGAACCGGGCATTCAGCCTTTCAAGTTCCGTATGTTCGGACATGTAGGCGGGCAGGAGCTCGCGCAGTTCGGCGAAGATTTCGGCCTGGTTGACGGTTAGAAGCCTGCCGTCCTCGACGGTAATCTCGCCGTTCACGACGACCATGCGGATGTTTGAGCCGTTCTCGCAATAAACCAGATGATGGTCGAGCCGGTTCATCGGCGTGTAATCGTAACCGGACGTGTCGAGCATGATCAGGTCGGCGCGCTTGCCGACCTCCAGCGAGCCGACGACCTGGTTGAGCATGGCCGTGCGTGCGCCCTCGATCGTCGCCGCGCGCAATACTTGGGCCGCCGTCATCCAGCCGTCCGTATCCGGTGCTGCGATATCGTGCAGCAATGCGGCGAAACGCATCACGTCGAAAATCCGGGCGGTGTCGTTGCTGGAAAGACCGTCGGTGCCGAGGCCGACATGCACGCCGGCATTGAGCAGGCGGCGGACCGGTGCGATGCCGGAACCGAGCTTCAGGTTGGAGACGGCATTGTGGGCGACCGAGCAGCCGGCGGCGCCCATCAGCGCCATGTCGTCATCGCTGACCCAGATCGAATGGGCGATCGTGGTGTTTTTCGTCAGCAGGCCGAGATCGTGCATATAGCGGATCAGGCTCTTGCCGTAGAATTCGGGGCCGGTCACCGCCTGCGTCTTCGTCTCCAGCACATGGGTATGATAGGGCACGCCCCGGTCATGTGCCAGCGCCACGCAGGCCTGCATCATCTCCACCGAGCAGCGTTGCGGCGCGGACGCTGAGACCATAAAGCCGAGCCGTCCGGCGCGGCCATGCTCTGAAGCAAATACATCCCTGCAATAGGCCATGTAGTCGGCGGTGGTGATCGATGGGCCCTCGACCTCGGCCTGCAGATCGGTCGGCATAATTTCCCGAAGATAGGGCATGGTGTCGAAGACATGTTTGTCGATCACGCAATGAGAGACGTTGGCGCGGATGCCGGCATCGTCATAGGCGTCGTAGACGCGTTTCAGGCGGCCGAGATCAAAACCGGGCGGATCGAAGAAATCATCGACCAGCGTCGTGACGCCGGCTTTCAAGGATTCCATCGCCGTCAGCAGGCTGCGCAGGTAAAGCAGCCGTTCAGAGATCGGCCCTTTCATCAGGATCGGATAGGAATAGAGCATCCAGACTTCGAGCGGCGTGCCCTGATACCGCCCCTTGAAGAAGGTTTCCGAGGAATGCAGGTGGGCGTTGACGAGGCCGGGCATGACGAGCTTGCCGGACGCATCAATCACCCGTGTCTCGGGAGGCAAGGGAATATCCGTCCCGATCGCCGCAATGCTATCGCCTTCGACGAGAAGATCTCCCGTAAACGGCGTAGCGCCGCAGGTTGCGTCCATGGATAAAAGGGTGGCATTCTGGAAGAGAAGGCTCATTTGATGACTCTATGATTGCTTTTCCGACCTGCCGACGAGAAGCGGCAGCAGGACCAGTTCGAGACCGATTAGGACGAGGCAGGAAATGCCGAAAACGATGGTGCCGATCGCATTGAGCGACGGGTCGATGGCGGCAACGAGAACGGAGTAGATCGCCACCGGCAGCGTCGGCTGAAAACCCGAGACAAACCAGGCGATGATGAACTCGTCGAAGGAGAAGGTGAAGGCGAGCAGCCATGCGCCAAAAATGCCCGGAAGCGCAAAGGGAAGCACGACCCTGGTCACCGCCTGCCATTCGGTGGCGCCGAGATCCCAGGCGGCTTCTTCGAGCGACACCGGCATCTGCGCCAAGCGCAGCTGGATGATGGCGAGCGCCGGCGCGGTGATCAGCACGACATGGGTGAGGAAAACGGCAAACAGCGTTCCGGAGAGATGGATCCGCGCCAGAAGCCCCAGGAAACCGACGCCGAGAATGAGCGGCGGAATGAGGATGGGCAGCGTCACCAGTGCCAGAAAGGTCGTCTTGCCGCGGAAGGTGAAGCGGTTGAAGGCATAGGCCGCGAAGAAGGCGATCACCGTGGCGACGGTCGCGGCCGCCGGCGAGACGATCATCGTATTGCCGAGCGCATCCAGGAGCGTGCCGTCGGAAAACAGCTTTTCATACCATTGCAGCGTAAAACCCTGCAGCGGAAAGCCGGGAAACCGGTTCTTCTGGAAAGAGAAGAGCACCAGAACCACGAGCGGCAGGAACATGAAGGCATAGGCAATGCCGAGCCAGAGGCGGCCGAGAAAGACCCAGGGATTGGCTTTGGTGCGAACTGACATCAGCTTGTCCTCCGGCGTGCACGGTCCGCCGCCACGAAGCCGGCGGCGAGCGCCAGGACCATGACCACGATCAGGATCGTCGCCAGTGCCGAGGTGCGCGGCAGGTTGGTGGAGCTCGAATAGTCGGACATGATCATCGAGGCATAGGTCGGCAGCTTGCCGATGATGGATGTGCCTGCGCCGCCGCCGAGCAGATTTCCGGAAAGCGCGTCCCCGAGCGAGACGATGACGGCAAAGCTTGCGGCCGTCATCAGCCCGAAGCGCGAGAGCGGCAAGATGACGCGTGTAAAAGCTTGCCAGCGGGTGCAGCCCAGTTCCCGAGCCGCTTCGATCAGCACCTTGTCGATCGCAAGAATGCTGACATAGAGGATGACGACCAGGATCGGTGCCAGATAATGAATGAGGCCGATACGCGTCGCGATCTGGGTATAGATTACGTCGATTCGGTAGTCGGAAAGACCGAACTGTTTCAGCACCGAGTTGATGACGCCGTTGCGCGACAGGATCGTCTGCCAGGAATAAAGCCGCAAAACATAGCTCGACCAGAAGGGCGCGATGGCAAACAGCAGCGCCAGACGCTGCCAGCGGCCCGGCACGGCAAAGGCGATCGACAGTGCCACCATGTAGGAGAGGATGGTTGCGAAAAAGGCGGTGGTGATCGCTACCCAGAGCGACTGAATGAGCGCCAGTCCGTAACGCGATTTCGAAAAGAAGCTCGCAAAGATATCCGCGTAATTGCCGAGCGAGAAATCCGGAATGGTCTGAAAATTTTCGACGCGCCAGAAGCCGATCCAAAGTAGGAAGATCAGCGGCAGCAGGAACAGAACCGTCAGCCAGGTGGCAAGCGGCGCCAGAAACCAGATTTTTAGCTGGCTGTCATTCGGCGTTCTCATGCGTTTCGCCGTGGGGCTCTCGACTACGGTCATGCGGCCCCCCGGATCAGCGAGGCATTGGCCGGCGAGAACCAGGCGGTGGCCTTCTGGTTGATCTCGACCGGCAGGACCTGCTGCACCGTCATCTTAACTTCGGTCCCGTCGACGAGGTCGAGAAGGTAGATATTGTGCGAGCCGGCATATTCACGGCCGCGCAGCGTGGCATCCAGGCGGTTTTCACCGGCAACCACCGTCGGGGCCGGCGTCAGCTTGTCGGCCTGCACCACGACGAAAACGGAGGCGCCGATAGGTGGCGGGTCATCGGTCGTGACCACGACCTGGCCATGGGCACAATGGACGATGACATGGCCTTGGCCGACTTCCTGGATGCGGCCGGCAAAAAGATTGTTGGTGCCGACGAAACGGGCGACGAATTCCGTTTTCGGCCGGGCATACATCTCTTCCGGGGCGTCGATCTGCTCGATCCTGCCCTTGTTCATCACCACCACCCGGTCGGCCATCGAAAAGGCTTCGACCTGATTGTGGGTGACATAGATGAAGGCCATGCCGAGCTGCTGCTGGATGCGGCGCAGCTCGCCCTGCATGCGAATGCGCAAATGTGCGTCGAGTGCCGAGAGCGGTTCGTCGAGAAGCAGGATTTCCGGTTCCGTCACCAGCGCGCGGGCCAGCGCGACGCGCTGTTTTTGGCCGCCGGAAAGCTGGCTGATCTTGCGGCTCATCAGGTCGGAAAGGCCGACGAGCTCGGCCATAGCCTTCACCTTACCGGCGACGATCGGCTTGTCATGCGGTTTCAGCGTCAGGCCGAAGGCGATATTGCCGGCAACGTCGAGATGCGGAAAAAGCGCGTAATGCTGCCAGACCAGCCGCGTGGCGCGCAGGTTGACGGGCACATCCGAGACATCCTTGCCGCGGATATAGAGGCGGCCGGACGAGGCTGTCTCAAGACCTGCCAGAATGCGCAGAAGCGTGGTCTTGCCGCATCCCGAAGGCCCCATGATCGCCACGAACTCGCCGCGGCCGACCTTGAGATTGATGCTGTCGACGGCCGTGGCGGTGTCGAACTGCTTGGTAATCGACAGGAGCTCGAGATCGGGCGTGGTGGTGGTCATCGCGGCTGCCATGCAGGTCTCCGATTGGATATTGGCCATAGCGCTCGAAGGAAGAGGCTATCGCATAGGGACAAGAGGACCCTCCCCACCCTCCCCACAAGGGGGAGGGCTTAACCCAACCGATCCGACGAGACTGAATTGAAGCAGAGCGGAGCGGCAAGTTTTCTTCACCTTGTGGGGGAGATGGCCGGCAGGCCAGAGGGGGCTTTAGGGCGACTGAGGGGCTATTCCGCCCAAATTAAGCCGTCTTGAACTCGTTGAAGATGTCGATCCAAGCCTGTTCCGGCTGGTTGGCCGGCAAGCCGCGCGGCATGGAGCGGTCAATCAGCGTCTCGACGAGCATCTTGCCCGGATTTTCCGGGTCCGGAACGTAGGAGAGAAGCTTCTTCTGGTCGTCATCCCAATAGTCGACGATCTTCATGTTCGGGCCGCGGGCCTTGAAGGCCTTGGTATAGACGAGCTTCGACTGGACTTTTGGCGAGGTCATGTACTTGACCCATTCCATCGCCAGATCCTTGTTCTTCGAGGCCGAGCAGACGCAGGCGACTTCCTGCCAGCGAATGCCGCCCTGCTTGGGAATGGTCGAGGAGAAGTTGTCGTAACCGGCGAGCTTCAGGTCAATATCGAGGTCACCAGTTGGCGAGGCAAAGATGTCGCCGGCCAGCATGGCCTGGGCGATTGGCTGGTTGGACGAGCCGAACATGCCGATCTGTGGGCGGAGCTTGGTCAGGAATTCCTTGACCTTCTTCAGCTGGTCGTCGGTGATCGCATAAGGCGTCTGGTTGCCCGCATTGACGGCGAGGCTGGCATTGCCGAGGTTCGGCAGGTACCAGTCGAACATGCCGATCTTGCCGGCATATTTCTTGTCCAGCAGCGAATTCCAGTCCTGCGCCTGCTCGGCCGACATCTCGTCGGTATTGTATGAAATGCCGTAGAAGGAGAAGCGCGTCGGAATGCCGTAGACCGTGCCGGCGGTTTCGCCCTTGGTTGGTGCGAAATCGCGGAATTTCGGATGGTAATTGGCAAGTTCAGCAAAACCTTCGGTCTTGTAGGCCTCGATCGCCTTGTTGGCCTTCAGCTTCTGAACGTATTCGGCGTCGGAAACGATTGCGTCAAAGGTGCCGGGCGGCGTCTGGGCGAAAAATTGCAGCATCTGCTCGCCGCCGATATAGTTCTTGAACTCGACCTTGGTCTTGTGAAGATCCTCGAACTCGGCGATCACGTCCTTTTCTTCATAACCCGGCCAGCACAGAACGCGCAGCGGCTCGGCGGCCTGCGCCTGGCGCGAGAAGATTGTGAAGTTTCCGATGGTGGCGGCCGCGGCCCCCGCTGCAGCGCCTCCTAGAAGCGTGCGGCGGCTGATCTCGGCAGATGGCGACGGCGTGTTTTCAGTCGGCTGAGGTTTGTCGGTCATGTCGTTCCCCTGATGGCAATGTTAGCATCAGTTGGAAATCAGCAAGATTCATGCCAAGAGCGAAGTGGCTGATATGATTGGAGATATCAATGTCTCAGCATGCATTTACCCCAACTGGCGGATCAAAAACTGACCATATGGTCAAGAAATAGCCCGTGCTTCGCCAAGGATTTTTTGATTTGAATTGCCGATTTTCGCTGAGAGCTTACCCGGATGCTGTCGTGACAAGCAGGAACCGGGACGTGGTTCTCCTCTCGGAGTTCGGCTTGACGACCTGTTCCATTGAATAATGAGGGCTTGGGAAGGAGGGGCCGCATGGAACAATGTGAAGAAGCGGTTGGAGGTTAGCGGCTTCATTTTAACTATGTCTCAGCCGTCAGGAGGCTGGCATGCCGCCGCCGGGAGGCTATATCACAATATATGCAATCACTTATTTTCTCAGGATGACATGGTTGTGGGTTCGAACCTCTTCAACCCGCGACTTACGATTACGCTCGGTCTGCTTCCGCCCATAGCAGTCGTGGCATGACCAGCCCATCGGCGATTGCCAGTAGAGCCTTCTGAGATCGCCGTTTTGATTGTCTGTTACTGGGTGGCGGCGCGAACTGGAAAGGCAGATGGAAGACGCCGGTATCCGAAGGTATCTGGACCACGCACGTGCGAGGCTAAGCCTCTCCGACTATATCGGAGAGGTCGACGTATTTTAGGGCTTCTTCTGCTTGCTTGACTCTACAGCCTTGGCCCCGAGCGTAGCCGGCGCTGCGACTGGAGCGGTCTTGTCCTTCTTAGGCTTGCGGACCTCTTTGTTGCTTCTAGCTTGACCCTTAGCCATCGATTCCTCCTAGTTGAGATAACGGCGCATTACTGAGCAGCGCTCGAGGGAATGCAAGCTATATCTCGGCCATCGAGCCGGTAAGTGTCAGGCCGCCACATGGGCCGAGTGGCCTTCTTCGACTGAAGATCGCGATGAAATGATATCGGTCAGTAGTTCCGACCGACACCCCACACCATGAACAAGAACGAGGCCGTAGCGGCAAAAGCTGCGATGGCGAGATTGGTATCCATGATGATCCCCTGTCAATTTGTACGCCCTGAACGCGCCAAGCGACTAGATAGTTCCAAGACCGTTGGGTGCCGACATGCGAGCGCTTCTTCTCATCGATGTTCTTGCCGCCGTCGCGCGTATCGCTGCGGCCCGACGCGTCTCGCCAGTGACTTAGCGGAGCGCGGAATTGGTAGCGGTGCGTCAAGCAACAGGCGGCTGTCTTACGGCCGAGCAGTATACGAGGTGGTGGGATATCGGTGGCTACGCGCCCATCAATGTCGATGTGTTCGCTCAAGACCAATGATCGACGCGACTCTACAGAGGCGATTGCTTGAACGTTCGTAAAACAACAGCTTTTCTGAACGCCGAAATCAGCATGTGGATCCGTGTTGTTGTCGAATTTCGCAGCCGCCATCGCTTTGGCAGTGCGGCACGGACGCGGGAAAGCGGCCGACGCGCAAGCTCACAGACAAAAACGGATAGTTTCGCTTCTCGCGCTGTAGTAGATGAGGCAGCGCGTAGGGCTGGTCGAGCCTGATACCCAACAATTAAATCGTGGTGCGGAGCAGAAGTCCCGCGCTGCGCTCAGAAACAGCTCGGATCAAATGAACTCTCAAAACCACGAACCAAAATCACCAAGCCGGGACACGACCGGCGCTTGGATCAAGATTCTGGCGCAATACCGGCAGCCGCGATTTGGTCGCAGCGTATTTGAGCTCGTGGTAACGGCTGTACCGTTCGCTGCGTTCTGGGCCGGAGCGTGCATCTTCATCATGCAAGGTTCGTGGCTGGGTGCCTTGCTCATTCTGCCTGCTGCAGCTTTCCTATTGCGGCTCTTTATGATCCAGCACGACTGCGGGCACGGCTCGTTCTTCGCGCGGCGAAGGTTGGACACATGGACGGGACGCATAATTGGAGTTCTGACCCTCACGCCCTACGACTACTGGCGGCGAACTCATGCCGAGCACCATGCCTCTGCTGGCAATCTTGACGAACGGGGAGTGGGTGACATCGCCACCCTGACGGTCGACGAATATCACGCCCTCTCTCCGGCAAGGAGACTTGGATACCGCTTCTATAGGCACCCTGTTGTCATGTTCGGCATCGGCCCGGTCTGGGTGTTCCTTCTAAAACAACGGCTGCCGATCGGTATGATGAGAGCCGAATTCTTGCCTTGGGTGTCGACGATGGCAACCAATCTGGCGATCGCGCTCGTCGCTGCACTGACAATATGGTTCGTGGGGCTGGTGCCGTTCCTGTTGGTGCATCTTCCTGTTGTTTTATTGGCGGGAGCTGCCGGCGTTTGGCTGTTTTACGTACAACACCAGTTTGAGGAAACGCATTGGTCAAAGGCCGACGACTGGCAATTTCCTAAAGCCGCTCTCCATGGCGCTTCGCACTATGACCTCCCGCTGGTGCTTCGATGGCTGACGGGGAATATTGGCGTTCACCACATTCATCATCTCGCTAGTCGTATTCCGTACTACCGACTTCCGGAGGTACTGCGCGCTCATCCTGAATTGGCGAGCATTGGCCGCATAACGCTGTGGGAAAGCATTGGGTGCGTCCGACTGGCACTGTGGGATGAACGGCGGGGCCGGCTTGTTTCTTTCCGGGAAGCCCGGAAACTGCTGGCGCATCAATAGCGGTTTCCAGCATGCGGTCGGCGATTTTATTCGCCTCACCACGCTATTTTCAGGCGGCGCGAAAGCGGCGCACATCGGGAGTCGTCCACCGCCTCAAAATCAAAGCCTCAATGAACGGGATCGAAGCTATCGGTTGACTTCCGGCGTAAAGCCGCTATCTATGACTTCATCGATCTTTTGCTTGCCGAGCTTTGTCTACCGCGCGATTGGCACCGCGCTCTATTCGAACCTTCTCTCTCAAAAATAGTCGTATCACCGTCCGCGAAGCGTCGCTTCCGCGGTCCCTCACTCTATGCTTTGAAAGGGTTCATTATGACCACGGGCACAGTAAAATGGTTCAATTCCACAAAGGGCTTCGGCTTCATTCAGCCGGATAACGGCGGCGCTGATGCGTTCGTCCATATCTCCGCCGTCGAGCGTGCGGGAATGCGCGAAATCGTCGAGGGCCAGAAGTTCGGCTATGATCTCGAGCGCGACGCCAAGTCCGGCAAGATGTCTGCCTGCAACCTGCAAGCTGCATGATTGAACGGGCCGTCCCATTGACCACGGATGTACTGGCAATGGGGCAGCGCGTTTGAAGGGCCGGGCAATGTTGTCCGGCCTTTTCGCTTCATAGCCCCGAAACCCAAGGAGGTTTCATGACCCACAGCAAGTCCAGGCAGCAGGCCGAAGCCGCATTCGACCGCGTCCAATCCCAATTCTTCGCACACGGTCAAGCCGTCGAGGAACTTCAGACCGAGGAACAGGCGCGACAAGCTAAGACTCAACGGCTTCGCGAAGCGCGGCTCGCTCGCGACGAGGCACGGGATCAAACTCGCTGAATTAGCTTCCGCCGCGAGTTGCAGTGATGTGGCGCCACGAGAGGCACCCGAGCGATCGTAACACGATCCCATTTTATGGTGTTGCACCTTGTCGCATTCCAGCTATGGTCGCGGACATGAGAGGTCCTATCCATGTCAGAAGAAAAGCAATCACTATCCGTAGTCGTTCGATCCGATGACAAGGGTCATTGGGTGGAATGGAAAAACGACGGCGCCACCGGGTCGCTCGGACCATACCAGAGCGAAAAAATGTCCGCTGACGTGCGGATAGCCAAGGAACGCGAGTTAACTCAAAATGCGGGCCATATCGACGACGCTTGACTACGCGTAGACGGCACCTGAGTGGCGTGATCGCTCGCCTGTCGCCAAAGCCGCTCAGTCCGTCAATAACTCACGGATCATCGTCACGACTTCGGCTGAGACATAGGGCTTTTTGGAGGACGGGCGAGCCTTGGGGGAGCTTCCCGACTTCAGGCGGACGGTAGGCGGATGTCACGATGATTTTGATCGGGGGGCAGCGATCGCGAACAGATGCTGCGAGTTTCAGCCCGTTCATGCTTCCCGGCATGTCTAGGTCCGTGAAAACAAGCGTAATTTCGGTATGCAGTTCAAGGACTTCAATCGCCTCATCTGCAGTGTCAGCTTCGAACACCCCGAAGTCCTCATCACCAGCTTGGCTCCTATCGGCAAGGGACAAGAGGCTCGTCATCGACAACGAGCACGACTACTGGGTCCGTGGGCATGAGAGGCTCGCTTCTCTAAAAAGGTATGCTCCAAGGGCGCGGGTGACACATCAATGATTCGGGAGCATTAGCACCCGTTTCAGATTTCATTGCAATCGGCAGCGGGCGACTAGCGGCGGCGGCCACGCTCCTCTGCTTCATCCTCGAAGCCTGGTGGTTTTGTTTTTACCCAACCGACGAATTTCTGGATCGTGGGGTCTTCGAGAATAGCGGCGATCGTGGAGAACTTCTTTGCCAGCTGCGCGTCCGTGAAGGCTGCATGTATGTGGCTATGGCATATCCGGTGCAACGGCACCTTGATCTTGCCGCCCTTACTCTTTGGAACAAGGTGGTGTTCCTCTATCTGGTCGTGCGGTATCGTCCGCTCGCACAGCGGACAGATGACGGGTTCAGCCTCGGGATCCACCGAGGCGATATCGTCTCTGTACTTTCGTGCCATCTATCAAGTCTTCCCCTCAAATGGTGGACTGCGTCTGTACCGTGTTCGATAGCCTATCATCGCGCTGACAACAACGCCCAGCTTGTTTCAGCAAAACGTTGAGATCGAATCGACCACAGCAGCGTAACGGATCAGATCGCCTTGCTCATGGAGGCGACCGGTGCGATTTCAAACTCGAGTGACAAACACTAGCCCTGATCACGTCAAGGACGGGGTGAATGTCAGAAAATTTGCGATCGATCGTGAGCAAAACAGCGCTCTGCGAAGTCATGGAGCTCATCGCGCTGCAGCGCGCGCATTGTTTTTTTGGCAAGCGCTCTCCGTCTAACGATTGCAACGGCTCCAGATATCTGGGTCGACGGTTCTTCACATCCGATCAACTCCGAAGACGGGGGACAGCTCGGATGCGAAACGCTCCCCACATCCGAGCTCGACGGCTTAGTTCGGATTATGCCGCTTCCCATACTTGATTGAGGATCTTGGCGGCAAGAGCAGCCCCGTCCTGCGGCAGGAAGCGACCTTAGTGCTGTTGCACAACATCGGGCGTGTCCTGGATAGCATAACTCGCCTACTCGTATGATCATGCAAAAATTTCTGCTCTAGTGACACAACGCTTGCAGCGTCGTACCTGATGTTTGGCCAATCGGTGTTTTGCCAGTTCCATCTCATGAGTTATAGCCAGCCTTTCTATAGCGCATAATTATTGCCAAAAATGAGTTGTTGCAGGCCTAGCTATCGCTCAACGCCAAAATCCGCAGCCACACTTCAAGCAGCGGCGACCAACGATGAAATCACGAGATTCTTTTGCGGGGTCTTGCTCGGGATGATAATTCGAACCCTTTGACTGATCATCTCTCATCGCGTTCTCCGTGCCCTTTTCGGCCCGGTTCTTGAGATATTCGCGAGCACGGTCGGCATTGTCCGTGTCCCCTCTCTAAGCATCGCTTCCTTGATTTTTTCTCATCAGTCACGACAGCCTCGTGGTTTATTGGTCGCTGATCGAGGGGAGATGCAAGAAAACTTCCTGCCGCTTCCTGTGATCCAAGGGTTCGACCTGGGTTTGCCAAAATGCCTCGGCCTCGGCCGGGTCATCCCCCCAGGCCCGGACGCTAACGATATTGTCGTCAACTTTTGCAAGACGCCGGCCACCGAGCCGAAGGTACGTCGCTGCTGTCCTGTGTGACGGCGTCTCTATCTCATCGGGCTGCAGCTGTTGTTCGACTTGCTCCCGGGATTGTCCAAGGACCTGAAGGAGTGCGGCATGTTCGGGTTTGCCAACACTTTGCTCGAGAAAGACCGCAAGAGGTATGCGCGTTTGATGCCCACCCGACGGCTCGTTACCGTTGTGGACGACGACAGTCTCTCCGTCGGTGGTGTCCAGAGCCCACCGATCGCCGTTGGCGCTCATCGAAAATTGTTTGGTTTCACGCATAGGTATTGGCCTTCGTTAAAGCGAGGGAGCGGTTACTTGAGCCAGCGCTGGCGGTAAGCTGAGGCGGTCAGCTCAAGAGCCAGGTCTGTACCTTGCTCAACCCCCGCAGGCGCTATTCGTTCCGCGATGCCGGAGGTTAAAGCTCGCTCAAACGGCTGATGACCTTGTCGAGATCATACGGCTTGTTAAAGAATTCCGCGGACGGCGGCAGCTCTATATCGGTTAGCGTCAGGCGCCCCGAAGCAATCAGGATGCCAGCTTGTGGGAACCGGTCGGCGACAACATGCGCGAGATCGAGACCCGACAGTTTCCCTGGCGTCTGGATATCGGTGAACAGCAGATGGATCGTCTGATCGCTGATGATGTCGAGCGCTTCATCCGCCGTGCCTGCCTCAATGACGGAAAACCCTGCGCCCTCGAGCGCATCGATGAGCATAAGTCGAATGAGCGGTTCGTCTTCGACCACAAGAACTGTTCGCATGAACTCCTCCGGTACATCTGACTGCGAAACCCAAAGCAGCGGCTGGAGTTCTGGACTTTTTCTCTGCTACGTCATTGTTTGTGCGCCGGCGAATTATTGGAAAGGCGCAAAAGCCCCCTAGATCAAGCATTGTGTAAAGAACGTTGCGAGGCCGACAACGGAGGTACTGATGGACGGTCGAGGTCCCACTCAATTCGAATGGAATGCCGACGAGCTTCGAAAGGCGATCAAATCGGCGGGGGTGGCGCTCTGGACCTGGATGGTCGAAGACGACACTTTCGTCATGGATGCTAAAGCCTATGACCTGTGGGACATCCCCGTTGAAAAGAACCTAGATTTCGAGCATCTATCCGCGAAAGTCCATCCCGCGGACAGGGATCGCGTCAGGGCTGCATTTGTTGCAGCCAGGGCGATTGACGGCCCCTTCGAGATCGATTTTCGCATTCTGACCAATTCTGAGGAGGTCCGTTGGATATCGGCTCGCGGTCAGGGTAACGAAGGCGATGCAGCAACCAAGAAAATGACCGGGATCTTCCTTGATGTCACTGGGCGTAAGCAGGCAGAAGAGGGCCATGAGCTTCTCGCCGGCGAGATGAGCCACCGCGTCAAAAACCTTCTTGCGCTGGCATCCGGCTTGACCGCAATCACGTCACGATCGACCGAGACTAAGGAGGAGATGGTGCAACAATTGACGCAGCGCCTGACAGCGCTAGGCCGTGCTCACGATCTGGTGCGCCCCTTGCCGAACGGTCAGGGGAGTGCTGCTCTGCTGGGCGATCTCTTCACGGTCATCCTCGCGCCGTACGACGATGTCGGTGCTTTTGCCGGACGCGTTCGCGTTGCCGTGCCGCGGATGGGGCTCGGCCAAAAAGCTGCGACCGGCCTCGCCCTTGTCGTGCACGAGCTGGCGACCAACTCGCTCAAATACGGCGCATTATCGGACGACGTTGGGCTGCTCGATATCTCCGGAAGCAAGATGGATTATGGTGTGGAAATTGTCTGGACGGAGCAGGACGGTCCAAAGGTGACTGCACCGAGCGCCGCGGAGGGATACGGCAGCAAACTGTTAGACCGAACGGTGAGAGGGCAGCTGGGTGGCTCGATTGCCTACAACTGGACGGAAAGCGGCGTCATGGTCACGTTGCGGCTCAAGGAAAGCCACCTTGCAATGTAGACGTCGCCTCTCGTCTGCTCCTCACCGTTGGCTAATGGAAGGTTGGAGAAGCAAAGCCTCGGCGAGGCGGTCCGGAACGCCGGATGGGAAGAGTTTGACACTTGAGCGGTTCGTTAAGCGGCCAGGGATGGACTTCCCCGGCGTGTGACCGGGTAGCGACTTGAAGGCCGTGCGATTCCGTCGAACAGGAGAATACAAGCATGGGTTCGACATCCGACAAAATATTTGGCAAGGCCAATGAGATCGCTGGCAAATCGAAGCAGGGGGTAGGCGATGCCACTGACACTCGCAGCATGGCAGCAAAAGGCGCCGCCCAGGAAGCCAAGGGCGATGCGCAGCAGGCCAAAGGCCATGCGAAAGATGCCGTCAAGAGCATCATCGATAAAACGTGAGCTTGATGTTGGGCAAGCCGATTGTCGGCCCCGCTTTTAGCGGCCCTTTATTTTGGATTTAGCTTGCTGCTTCAGGACCGCAGCTCTTGGTCCTTTCGCGGTAATTCGTCAGACGCCGCTCTCGCGGAGCACAACTCACCTAACGTCTTCAGCGGCAAGCCAAGCGCAATGCAAAAGCCTGGTTCGAGGTCCCATTCGTGCTAAACAGGGGTGTTACACATCGAATGTGTTGTACTGGTTTATCGAGGAATTGCGCCGCATGAGTTGGAAAACACCGAAATTCGAATACGTCAACGGTTACAAGATCGTCGAGATCGATGGCCCAACCTTTAGGGTTTACGAAGGAAGTGATCAGGTCGGCGATGATTTTCCATATTCCGGCGAGGCCGCTGCTTTCGCCAACTCGCTTCCGAAACGAGACAATTCCCGTCCGGCAAAGCTTGGACCGCGCTTTTGAACCTGCATCCTCGCTCAGACCATTGAGTTAAAAGCGTTATTTAAACTTTTTTCATACGAGATGCGACCCATAAAGTCACAACTTATTCGCTAGTCAGCGTTCCGTGAAAAACTAAAAGTTGACATTCCGCCTCTTCCGTCCTACTTCTGTCTCAACGATCTTTTGCTTTCTGAGCTTTGCTTATTGCGCCCTAGCAACCGCGTCTTGGACGAACTTCCCTCTTCAGAACATCGGTTTTACCACTCGCAACGCCGTCTGCGCTGCGATATGTCAACGTTGCTTTGAAAGGGTTCATCATGACCAAAGGCACTGTAAAATGGTTCAATTCCACCAAGGGTTTTGGTTTCATCGAGCCTGACAATGGCGGCGCTGACGCCTTTGTCCATATTTCCGCTGTCGAGCGCCGGTATGCGAGAAATCGCTGAAGGCAAGAAGCTTGGCTACGAGCTTGAGCGCGACATGAAGCCAGGCAAGATGTCCGGCTGCAACTTGCAGGCAGCTTGATCGATATCTGCTTCCCTTTGACCACGGATGTACTGGCACTGCTGGGAGCGCGTTTTCGATCGTGGGCCAGGCACTCTGCCTGGCGTTTTTTGTGGTTCACACGGTAGGCCAGTTAGGATTCTTCAATGACACAACACTATAGTAAATCACGCCAGACGGCGGAGATCGCCTTCGGTAACATTCAAACGCCGTTTTTCGGCAAAAATAACGCGATGGACGAGCTTGAAGCGATGACCCGGTCTCGTGAGGCCAAGACGCATAGATTGCGGGAGGCGAGGCAGGCCAAAGAGTTCGCCGACCAGGCTGCCGCAGCGTCCGCCTTGCTCGCCAAGCGCAGCCTTCTGCGCTGATTGTTCCCCCAAACGTTAGGGTCCCCTTTTGAAAAATGGCAGACAAAACGAACTCGCGGATCGACGATCCGCAGCTGGTAATGCAAGGCATCTCTGCTCAAAGCCTATCAGGCAGCCAAGACAGCGGCGGAGCCACTGAAGGCGGTAAGGCAAGCCCAGCGCATCGTCGTCGTGGAAGCGCGCGATGCCCGCCGCGCTGAACGAGACCGCGTCAAGCAGGAAGAGCTTGCGCTGCTCGATGCCAAGGTGGCCGAAGCAGGCGGCTGCGCTTGAAGCTGCCACGGCCGAGATCCGAGCACACGCAGCGGCTGAGCATAATCGTGTCGCTCGATTGATCGAGGATGAAGCCGCTTGTAGAGCCGAACGAGACAGGCGCTACGCAAATCGCAAGGCGAGACAAGCCTAACGTTTGAGGGCGAGATCTGCCGGCCAAAGGGCAGCACGCGATTGGTACGAGTGCGTCGCGCGACGTTCTCAGCCGAAATGAGACTCATGCCCGATCTTCAGCGACGGCGACCGCGCTCTTCTGCCTCATCCTAGAAGTCTGGTGGTTTTGTCTCTACCCAGCCGACGAACTTCTGGATGGTGGAGACATCAAGGATAGCGGGGGAGAATCTCTTCGCCAACTGTGCGGTATGCTTGTTAATTGTCCTTCGACTAATTCATTTGCTATCGTTCAAGATTAAGCGCAAGTTGCCGGTCTCGGCAGCCATTGAACGGGCGCTGTCGATTGAAGCCCATCCGCTTCGCCCTGACCGAAAGGAGGACGATATGTCTTCCGCGATTGACACCACCAATCTTGCAGTCAAAGACCTCAGCATGCTGAAAGCTGTGCTTTATGGCTACGGCTACAGGGGCGATATTTCGGTATCGCCTGATAATGAGCTCCGTATTGCGGCGAGGCTGATAATCAGGCTCTTCCACCAAGGTTTCCGTGAGCCAGCTCAACTTTCCGACGCGTTGCACCGAAATTTCGATAGGCCAAAGACCCGGCAACATAGCTTTTACTTCTCGGGCATGCATCGGTACGCGGTGCAAGGCATCACACCACTGGCAGAGCGACGGATTCACTGACCTTTCCAGCGAAACGTGGACGGAAGACGGCTGACGAAATTTCGCAACTCTTGAGAGGCCGTCACGCTAAAAGTCGAGGGTCACCAATATCTCGGCCTTGCCCAATTTTCGTATCTGCGGGCCGCAATAACCAGGCCGCGAGATAGCGGCGCCGCAGGGCTCTTTCCTCGTCGGATACTACTTTGAAATGGGACTTGGACGGCACTCGCACTCACCCGCTAGCGTCGGAGCAGACATCTACCGTGGAGGATATGATGACGAAATCTGCGAAGAACGGAATATCGGGACAAGATGCCAAAGCCGGGAGGCCCGGCATAGGTAACAGGCCGGGCAAAGGCGGCGCTGGGGGCGCTGGCGGGAAGTCAGGCCTTGGGGCAGGCGAATGACGAACCAGGTGTGGGGGGACCAGGCAGAGCAATTAGATTCGCTCTTGGCTGGAATATATGAGCAAGTAGTAATTGCCCGGTGCCGGTTCTCTCCTGGGACCAGAACACTGAGCTTTTTGGAGCCTGTTGAGCGCCCCTCTTCGGGCTCTTTTGCGATCTGACCGGCCTTATTGAAGCAGGCTGGAGTGCTCGTCTCTTTACAGAGTTCAGGTTGAAGCTGGAAATTGATGCGACAAGCAGGAGCCGGCATAGTTTTGGTGTTGTCTGTTCATATCGCATCAATTCAGAGACGCTGTTCCAAGGCATTGTTTTCTAGGCTCAGGCATTGAGTTCTCCCCCGAGCCGCCATGACAAATGAGGTTTATAAGAGCTGGCCGAGTTGCTTGGCACTCTCCGCATCAATCACCAAGCCAGTGATGAATCCAGCTTTCAAGATCGCATGGGTCGCATGGACCTTTGCGATGCCCGCCGACAGCAGGATAATATCGCTGTGCGAGAGATCCGAGAGGTTAATTGCAAGCGTGCGCCGGCAGATTTGGGAATCGATGTAGTTTCCGTTTTCGTCGAAGAACAGGCCAAGCGTGTCGCCCACCGCGCCGAGTTCGTTGAGCGCGGCAAGGTCCTCCTTCGACAGATAGCCATAGCGCGATAGGAACGACCCCGAATCGCATTCGCCGACGCTGATGAAGCATGCCTGCGCGCGCATCGCTGTCCTGATGATATCCTGGACAACCCTTTGCTGGATGAAGACTTCCCTGTCCTCCTCACTGTCGGCGATGAAGGGTACGGGAAGATATTTCGCCTGGCCGCCGGTCTTCGAGGCGATCTTTTGCACGACATCGAACGGATTGGCCGAGGCAGATCGCGTCAATGAACCAAGCAGGGAAACGAACTGCACATCGGGTGTATTGACGGGCAGGAATGCGTCGGCCATCGCGCTGATGGTCCGGCCCCAGGCGAGGCCGATGACCGTCTCCTTCGACTGCTCCTGCATCAAAACCGTGCGCAGAAATCTCGCCGCGACCATGCCGACCCCTCGACGGGCGACCGCCTCCTGAACGTCGCGCGATTCACCCCCGGCGTCTTCATCGTCGGATGGCGGTGTGATGTAACAGAACTTCAGATCGAATTTGGTTCTGATGCGCTCCTCGAGCTCCGATTGCGCGGAAAGACGATGATCGATGTCGATCGTCACAATGCCGCTTGTCCGCGCATCCGCGATCAGTCTTGCGACTTTCACGCGCGAAAGCCCCAAGATCGAGGCGATCTCATTCTGTGTTTTTTCAGCGACATAATAGAGCCAGGCAGCTCTCACCATGACGTCGTTTTCGCTTTGGTCCCGTTCGATCATAGCGTGCATCCTTCTCTGTGGACCGGTCTATCATTTGTTCATTCGCTGATCAAAAGTATTTTTTATTTGACTTTTTGTGCAGCGACTGAACAAATGATCATGCTTGAAGGAGCAAGTGAGTTATCTGGGAGGATTTGATGACTGAGACTGACGATCAATCGCCGACGGTCGGGGGCGTATCGCGCCGTGACCTTCTCAAGTGGGGCGGACGTGCCGGCGGCGTCGCCGCCGCTGCCGCCACCATGCCCAATATGGCTGAATTCCTGCTCGGCTCGACGCCGGCATTCGCGGCCGACAAGCCGCTCAATATCGCCGTCATCGGCCAGCAGATGTCCGCCCAGTCCGATCAGCGCGCCTGGGAAGGTATGCAGACCTGGATGAAGGGGATGGGCGTCGACAAGACCTGGAAGATGAACCTGACGGATGCCAAGGGCGATCCCGGCAAGCTTGTCTCGCAAATCCAGGATGCCGTGACCGCCAAGGTCGATGCCATCATCGTCCTCTTCGCGACGCTGACGGCGGCCCATGCCGCCCTCGACACCGTCAAGACCTCGGGAATCCCCTTCTTCAGCATCGATTCTGGATGGCAGGACCCGGCGATCGCCGACCTGACCAGCAACAACTATATTCTCGGCGGCGCGCCGTCGCAGTATATGGCCGACCGCCTGCTTGGCGCTGGCAAGAGCAAGGCCAAGATCGCCTCGATCATCGCCAACTTCCACCACGGCACGCGCAAGCGCGGCAAGGTTCTCGAGGTTTTGCTGTCGGAAAACAGCTGGATCGAACAGGTCGACTCCCGCGTCATCCAGTATGACGGCTTCTATGAAAAGACCCAGAACATCGTCAACGACTGGCTGACCCGCTACGGGGACGAGCTCGATTGCATCTGGTGCCCATGGGATGAACCGGCGATGGCCGCCTCCGAGGCGATCGTTGCCAAGGGCCTGCAGGACAAGATCTTCGTCGTCGGCGCCGATGGCCATCCGACCGCGCTTCAGAGAATGCGCGATGGCGGCGCCAAGTGGCCGCAGAAGGCCACCAGCGCCCAAGCTTTCGAACTCTGGGGCGCCTATTGCGGCTGGCTCGTCAACGAGATCGTCGGCAAGGGCGGCGATGCCAAGAAACTCGTTCCGGTTCCGATCGTCGAGTTCCCGACCCCGCTGCTCGTCAGCGAAGTCAACGTCCCCGGCAAGGACGACCAGCCCTGGTCGGCAACCGACCTCTACTACCTGTACCAGGACCGCGTGCTCAAGGGCATGAAAGGCTGACCTCCCAAGCCGGCCGGCAGCCTCGGCTGCCGGCCCCTGTTCCAGCCTTGGATCAATAAAAGCGACGTACCATGAGTGAAGAACTTTTGCGGGTCGAAGCCGTTTCGAAGGCTTTCGGCGGTGTGCAGGTATTGCAAAATGTCAGCCTCTCGCTGAAAGGCGGCGAAGTCCTGGCGCTGGTCGGTGCCAACGGCGCTGGCAAGTCGACGCTGATCAAGGTGATCTGCGGTGCGCATCCGGCCGACCGGGGCGCGATCTATATCGACGGACAGAAGCAATCCTACAGGACCGTGCGCGATGCGGTCGCTTCCGGCGTGTCCGTCGCGCACCAGCACAACATGACGATCTCGCGCCTGACCGGCGCTCAGAACATTGAGCTCGGCCGTGAGCCGACACGCTTCGGCCTGATCGACAAGCGCGAGCTTCGCCGGCGCGCGGAAGCGCTATGGCGGGCTTTCGACGTCGATATCGATATCGATGTGGAATGCGGAGACCTGGGCCCCGGCGAGCAGAAGATCGTCGATATCCTGAAAGCGCTGGCGACGAACCCGCGCATCCTGATCCTCGATGAGCCGACTGCGACGCTGACGCTCGGCGAAAGCAAGCGACTGTTCGCCTTCATTGATCAACTGCGGGCGAAGAATATCGGCGTGATCTTCATCTCGCACCACCTTCAGGAAGTTCTCGAGCACTGCGACAGCGTCGTCGTTCTCAAGGACGGACGGTTGGTTCATCAGGGCGTCGTCGATGAAAATCTGACGCGCGAGGACATCGTACAGATGATGATCGGCCGTAGCGTCGTGCGGGAAAAGCGCGCTTCTTCCGCCGTTGCCGGCGACACCGTCATTTCCGTTGATAGCCTCAAGGTCGCCAATCTGCATGTCGGTCACTTCGAGGCGAACCGCGGCGAAGTTGTCGGCATCGCCGGGCTGATCGGGGCAGGGCAAACCGAGTTTCTTCAGTGTCTTGCCGGCGCCCGTCGTCCGGCCGAGACGGGGAGCGTCAAGCTCTTCGATAAGACCGGGCTGCCGAGAACCGTGGGTGACGCGGTCGTGAGCGGCATCTACTCCGTGCCCGCCGATCGTATCAACACGGCGATGTTCGGTGCGCTGACGGTCGAGGAAAATCTTTCGTCCGCATCGTTGGCCGGGCTGTCGTCGCGAGGTTTCATGTCCAGCCGGATGGCGAAGGCACGGGCCGGCGAGCTCATCTCGGCGCTGGCGATCAAATGCGCCGGACAGGGCCAGAAGGTCCAGGAACTGTCGGGCGGCAACCAGCAGAAGGTTTCTTTCGCGCGCTGGCTGTCGCGGCCGGGCCTGAGCGAGGCCAGCCTGAAGAACCAGATCTTCCTGCTCGACAATCCGACCGAGGGCGTCGACGTCGGCGCCAAGGCGGAGTTCTACGATCTGATCGGACGTCTCGCCAGGCGCGGCGGCACGGTGATCGTCACCAGCGCCGAATTCACCGAACTGATCGCCATCTGCGATCGCATCTATTGCATCTCGGACAGCACGCTTCGTGATCATTTCCCGGCGGCGGAAATGACCGAAGAGGCCCTGCTCTTGAAAACCAATTGAAGGACAGACGACAGTGAGAGAGAGCTCTATCAAGGTTCAGGGGCCACGCCCGATAAACTGGATCGACTTCGCAAGCCGCTACGGCACCGTCTTCGCCGCGCTGGTGATCTTCGTCGTCTTTTCTATCTTTAGTCCACGCTTTCTCAGCGCCAACAATCTGAGCAACGTCCTCATCCAGATCTCGGCATTGACCGTCGTCGCGAGCGCGCTCACCGTCGCTGTCGTCAGCGGCGAGTTCGACTTGTCGGTCGGACAGGTCGCCGGTTTGTCCTCCATGCTCATCGCGGGCCTGCTCGTCTTGAACAACCAGCCGGTTGTCGTGGCGATCCCGCTATCGATCCTGGCAGGTCTTATCATCGGTATCGTCAACGGTTTCCTGGTGACAAAACTGCGCATACCCTCGCTGATCGCGACGCTCGGGATGGGACCCATCGCGCTCGGCATCAACTACGCCTATAGCGGCGGCGACTCCATCTACGCCCAGATGCCGGACTCTTTCTACTACCTGTCGACCGGCCGCATCCTTGGGTTCCTGCCCGTGCCGGTGCTGATCGCGATCATCGTCGTCATCGTCGTCCATACGCTGATCAACAAGACCCGCTACGGACGCGCCACGGTTGCGACCGGAACCAACATCGTTGCCGCGCGCCTCTCGGGCATCAACGTCAATCGCTGCCGCCAGATCGCTCTGATGATCTCCGCGACAGGTGCCTCTGTCGCCGGCGTGATGCTGACCGCACGCCTCGGCACCGGCCAGCCGGGCGCGGGTGAACCATACCTCATGGACGCGCTGACGGCTGTCTTCATCGGCATGACTTGTTTCCGTCCGGGCAGGGCGTCCGTCGAAGGCACGATCATCGGCGTGATCATCATCGGGATGCTCGACAACGGTCTCAACCTGCTGGGCGCACCCTTCTACCTCCAGAACATCGTTCGCGGTGTCGTGATGATCGCGGCGGTGGCCCTTGCGGTGCTGCGTGGCGAAATCCGCTTTTTCTAAAAGGATCATATTGTGTCTCAGGATCAAAATCAGCTGAAGGCCGCGGCCGGCGGTTCCACACCGACATCCGACGCACAGCCGAAGCGCAACAGCCAGCTCGTCGATCTCTATCGCGTCATGCGGCGCATCCGCACCTTCGAGGAGCGTGTCGGGGAGCTCTTCATTCGCGGCCAGTCGGCCGGCTCCATGCTTCATCTGTCGATCGGTGAGGAATCGAGCGCGGCCGGTGTCTGTGCCGCCATGCAGCCGCAGGATACCTTCACCACGCATCACCGCGGGCACGGTATCTTTCTGGCTCGCGGCGCCGACCCCAAGCAGATGATGGCCGAAATCGGCGGCAAGGAGACTGGCTACTGCAAGGGTAAGGGCGGTTCCATGCATATCGCCGACATGGCGCTTGGCCATCTTGGCGCCAATGCCAT
Source organism: Rhizobium sp. O111 (assembly GCF_055616315.1). Taxonomy (NCBI): domain Bacteria; kingdom Pseudomonadati; phylum Pseudomonadota; class Alphaproteobacteria; order Hyphomicrobiales; family Rhizobiaceae; genus Rhizobium; species Rhizobium sp. O111. The sequence continues at coordinate 826,271 of NZ_JBSHXL010000003.1, forward strand.
CGTCGGTGGCGGCATCCCTGCCGTCGTCGGTGCCGGCCTGTCAAGCAAGCATCTCAAGCAGAACTCCGTTTCGGTTGCATTCTTCGGCGACGGCGCCATGCAACAGGGCATCCTCTACGAGAGCATGAACATGGCCGCCCTCTGGGGGCTTCCGGTGTTCTTTGTCTGCGTCAACAACCAATACGGAATGGGTACGCGGATCGATCAGGCAACGAAAAGCAGCCGGTTCGACGAGCGCGCCAAGGCCTTCGGTCTCAATGGCGCCGTGGTCAACGGCCATGATGTGGAAGAAGTCGAGGCGGCGGCCCGCGGGCTCATGGACGACGCCCGCGCCGGCAAGCCCGGTTTCCTCTCGGTCGAGGTCTACAGGTTCTTCGGCCATGCGCGCATGGACAAGAGCCCATACCGCGCCGAGGCCGAGGAGATCGAGGGGCGCAAGAAAGATCCGGTGCTGTTTGCCCGTGAGAAGCTGATCGCCCAGAAACTCGAAACGGAAAGCGTGCTCGACGCGATGGACAAGGAGATTGTCGCCGAAATGGACGCGACGATCGACTTCACGGTCGAATCCAAGGCGCCTCCACTCACCTCCATGTTCCGAGACGTCTATGCGGTCGGCGAGCCGGAGCCGGAACCCGTTAGCGTCCGGATCGACCGTGTTCTTGCCAGGGATGATGCATGATGACCTCGACCACCTACAGAGATGCGCTGCGCAAGGCGCTGGACGACGCGATGACCGAAGACGAGACCATCGTCGTCATCGGTGAAGAGGTCGGACGTTATGGCGGCGCTTATGGTGTCACCAAGGACTTGATCAAGACACATGGACCGGAGCGGCTGATCGACACGCCGATCTCCGAACCTGCCATCATCGGCGCGGCCGTGGGTGCCGCGATGACCGGCCTGCGGCCCGTTGCCGAGCTGATGTATATCGACTTCCTCGGCATGACCATGGATCAGCTGGCCAACCAGGCTGCAAAGATCCGCTACATGTTCGGCGGCCAGATTGGTGTGCCCATGGTGCTGCGCACCCAGGGTGGCACCGGCCGTTCCGCAGGCGCGCAGCATTCGCAGAGCCTTGAGGCCTGGGTCATGCATACGCCGGGATTGCGGCTCGCCATGCCTGCGACCGCGGCCGATGCCTATCATCTGCTGCGCCAGAGCCTCACCAAGCCCGACCCAGTCGTTTTCATTGAGCACAAGTCGCTCTACACCCGCAAGGAAGAGGTCGATTTCGAGGCCGAGGCCCTACCATGGGGCAAGGCGGCCGTACGCCGCACCGGTGACGACCTCGTCATCATCACCTATTCGCGTCAGGTCTTCTATGCACTGGAAGCGGCCGATGCGCTGGCGAAGAAGGGGATCGAGGTCACGGTCATCGATCTCAGAACCCTCAATCCGCTCGATTTCGATACCGTGCGCGAGCATGTCGAGCGCGTCGGCAAGGCGATGGTGGTCTCCGAGGGCGTGATGACATCGGGTGTCGCGGCGGAACTGGCCGCACGCATTTCGGAAGAATGCTTCGATTTCCTGGAGCAGCCCGTCGTGCGCGTGGCCGGCGAGGACATTCCGATCTCGGTGTCGCAGGAACTCGAATCCGGCAGCGTACCGTCGCCGCGCAGCATCGCCGATATCGCGGAGCGCATGTTGTCATGACGATCCGGGTTCTCAAGATGCCCCGGCTCGGGGAAACCATGGACGAGGGCAAGGTCGTCGGCTGGCTGGTGAAGCCCGGCGACAGCTTCCAGCGCGGTGATTCGATCATCGAGATCGAGACCGACAAGACGATCGCGGAGTTTCCCGCCCTCGGCGATGGCCGTCTGGAGGAGATTCTGGTCTCGATCGGCGATGTCATCGAGGTCGGCAAGCCGCTTGCCAGGATCGATATCGGCACCGGCCCGGACTGGACGGCCGACGAGGGTGCGGAGGCCATGCCGGCGGATGAAGCCGCGGCTGCATCCGCCATGGAAACACCCGCGGCCGCCTTCACGGAAACCGACCTTGCCATGCCGCGTCTCGGCGAAACCATGGAAGAGGGCCGCGTCGTGAAGTGGCTGAAGGCGCCGGGTGACAGCTTTGCTCGCGGCGAAGCGATCATCGAGATCGAGACCGACAAGACGATCGCCGAGTTTCCGGCGCTGACGGATGGCCGACTCGTCTCGATCCTGCGCGATGATGGCGAGATGGTGACCGTGGGCGACCCGATCGCCCGCATCGAGGTCCCGGGCGAGTCGATTGCCGTTGATGAGGCCGCCGCTCGACCAGCTGGCCCCACCCACGGGCAAGCGGTGACGAATGCGCCCCCCGTCAGGAAACCGGGTGTTACGCGGTCCGATGGCCGCGTGCGCGCAACACCGCTTGCCCGTCGTCTTGCCAGACGGCACGGTCTTAATGTCGAAACGCTTGTCGGCACCGGCCGTCGCGGTCGAATCGAAAAGGCTGATGTTCTGGCTGTTGTCGAAGGCGGCATTGCGCCTGCCGCGTCACCTGCCGACGTTCAATTCGCGACACTCGCGTGCGGCTGCCTGGCCTATCTCGACAGCGGCAAGGGCGAGGGCAACCCGATCCTTCTGGTTCACGGGTTTGCCGGCGACAGGACTACTTGGGCCGCGGTTGCTGCCGGCCTCAAGCGGGCAGGGCGACGTGTCATCGTGGTGGATCTTCCCGGCCACGGGCTGACCAACAGCGTCGCCAACGCGGCCACGGATCTCTCCGCCGATCTTCCGGCCTTCCTCGATGCACTCAAGCTTTCGAAGGTGGAGATCGTCGCCCATTCGCTCGGCGCCGTCGCCGCACTCGGCCTCGCAACGGCAGCGCCCGGGAAAGTCGCATCGATCTCGCTGATCGCACCGGCCGGTCTCGGCTCAGATATCGACGGGCACTTCGTTCATGGAATGGCGTCGGCGAAAACGGGCGGCGAAGTCGCGCATCTCCTACGGCGTCTCTCGGTGCACGGCGTCGATCTGTCGGAGGCGGCCTTGAATGGTCTGGCCGCCTCGCTTTCGAAGGGACGGCTCGTCTCGCTGGCTGAGGCGATCGCGGGCCCGTCCGGGCAGAAGGTCGACAGTCTCGCGGCGATTGAGAGACTATCGGCGGAGCTGCCGGTGCGCGTGCTCTTCGGTCTCGAAGACCGGATCATCCCCTGGAAGCAAGTTCTTTCGCTGCCGCCGCGCGTCGCGGTGCATCTGCTCGCCCGTTCCGGCCACATGCCGCAGTGGGATCAGACCAAGGAAGTGCTCGAAATTCTCCTGTCGCGAGGGACCAAGGCATGACCGACATCAAGGAAAAGGTGAAAGACGCCCAGCGGCGCATCGCAACGCTCGCCAAGGCAAGCCCCGAGCTTTTCGGCGGCTTCTCAAGAGTGAGCAAGGTTGCCGCCAGCGCCGGAAGTTTCAGCTCGGCCCAGAAGGAACTGATGGCGGTCGCGATTGCGGTGTCGAAGGGATGCGAGGATTGCATTCTCTACCACATCGACGCGGCCATGAAGCACGGCGCGAAGGAAAACGAACTCATCGAGGCGCTCGACGTGGCGATCGAGATGGGTGGCGGTCCGGCCGTAATGTACGGCGCGAAAGCAATGGAAATCATGCGCGCGCTGCAGTAGCGCTATGACGCGCCAGCCGGGAGGGCCGGCGCGGGAGGAGACAGAATGGCTTACTTTCTCACCGCGGACGGCGGCACCGAAAGTCTTCGGGCACGCGTCTACGACCTTTCCGGCACTTGCCTTGCCAGCATTGCCGTTCCGTACGAAACAAAATTCTCTGCCGGCGCGCGCGCCGAGCAGGACCCGGAGGATTGGTGGACGGCCTTCGTCAAGGCGTCGCGTCAGGTGATTTCGCAATCCGGCGTCGATGCCGCGGCGATAGAGGCGGTGACGCTCGCGACAACCAGTTGTACGGTTGTGGCGCTCGATCGCGACGGAAAGGCGTTGCGGCCGGCGATCATCTGGATGGATGTGCGCGCCAATGCCGAGGCGGATGCGGTGCTGGCCACCGGGGATGCGGCACTGATCGCCAATGGTGGCGGGCGCGGTCCGGTCTCGGCCGAATGGATGATCCCGAAGGCGCTGTGGATCGCCCGCAATGAGCCGCATATCTTCGAGGCCGCGCATACGATCTGCGAATATCAGGACTTCATGACCCTGCGGCTGACGGGCGAACGCACCGCCAGTCTGAACAACGTTACCCTGCGCTGGCACTACGCCACCGACCGCGGCGGCTGGGCCGCCTCGCTGGTCGAAAAACTTGGGATGTCCGCCCTCCTCGAAAAATGGCCGCAGCGCGTGGTGCCGCCGGGCGGCGTGGTCGGCAATCTCTCCGCCAAGGCCGCCGCGGAGCTCGGGCTCTCGACCAGGGTCAAGCTCGTGCAGGGCGGCGCCGATGCGCTGATCGGGATGATCGGCCTTGGCGTCGCCAAGCCCGGCCAGCTGGCGCTGATCACGGGCTCGTCGCATCTGCAGTTCGGCGTCACCGAAAAGGCGGTTCACGCGCCGGGCGTCTGGGGCACCTATCGTGACTGTGTCTATCCGGATCGGTACATCATCGAAGGAGGCCAGACCTCCACCGGTTCGATCATCGCCTGGCTCGGCCGCATGATGAACGGGACAATGGATCTCGACGAGCTCAACCGCAAGGCCGCGGCACTGGAGCCCGGATGCGACGGGCTTCTGGTCCAGGATCATTTTCAAGGCAACCGCACGCCTTACACCGATCCGCTCTCGCGCGGCGCGATTGTCGGCCTGACGCTCGCCCATGAGCCGCAGCACATCATGCGCGCCATCATGGAAGGCATCGGCTTCGGCACGCGCGCAATCCTTGATGCAATGGCGGACGCAGGCTATCGCGGCACCGAGATCACCATTGGTGGCGGGGCCGGCGCATCGGATTTGTGGTTGCAGATCCATGCCGATACGGCCGGTCTTCCGGTCTGCGTTCCGGCCTCCCGCGACGCTCCCTCCATCGGTTCCGCCGTCCTTGCCGCGCACGGCGCCGGGCATTTCGCCACGATCGACGACGGTATCGCCGCCATGGTCCGGTCCGGAAAACGCATCGAGCCGCGCACACGTGAGGTCGGCCTCTATAACGAGATCTATCAGCAATACCGTGCGCTCTATCCGGCGCTGAAATCGGTGAGCGAGAACAAGGGGCAATCTGCATGAGCGACGCCGATTTCAGACTGGACGGAAAGCTCGCCGTCGTCACCGGCGCGGCGCGCGGCATCGGCCGGGCGATCGCAGAGCGCCTCGCGCAAGCCGGCGCCAAGGTTGTGATTGCCGACCGTGATGTGGCTGAGGGTGAGGTGGTTGCCGCCGCGATCATCGGAGCGGGCGGCGCTGCCTCTTGCGTTTTGCTTGATGTTACCGACGCGGCAGCCGTTGCGAATGCCGTCGAAACGATCCACGCCGCCCATGGGCCGGTGGACGTTCTCGTGAACAATGCCGGCATCGTTCGTAACGCGCCGGCGACCGAGATGAGCCTCGACGACTGGAAATCCGTCATGGATATCGATCTCGGCGGCGTCTTCATCTGCGCCCAGGCCTTCGGGCGGGGCATGGTCGAGGCCGGCCGCGGCGCGATGGTCAACATTTCCTCGATCTGCGGCGAAGTCACGGTCACGCCGCAGCCCCAGGTATCCTACAATGCCGCCAAGGCCGGCGTGAATCTTCTGACCAAATCGCTCGCCGTCGAATGGGCGAAACGCGGCGTGCGCGTCAATGCGGTGGCGCCCGGATATGTCGGCACGGAACTGACGTTGCGCGGCCGCAGCAATTCCGAATGGTTCGAGACCTGGATGCGCATGACGCCGATGGGCCGCCTCGGCGAGCCCCGTGAAATCGCCAACGCCGTTCTTTTCCTCGCCGCCGATGCATCGAGCTACATCACCGGTACGGTGCTGACGATCGATGGCGGCTACACCGCAATGTGAGCCGGAGATCTGATATGACCGATAAGATTCGCACTGCCCTCGTGACCGGCGCAAGCCGCGGCATCGGCCGCGCCATCGCGGTTGGGCTCGCCAAGCGCGGCTATGATGTCGCGGTCAACGATATCGAACGGCAGAAAGACGTTCTGGCAAGCGTTGCCGCGGAGATCGAGGCGCTCGGCCGTCGCGCGGTAACAGTCTTTGCCGATGTCAGCAACAAGGGCGAGGTCGAAGCCATGTCGAGGACGATCGCCGTCGCTTTCGACCATCTCGACGCTGTCGTCAACAATGCCGGCATCCTGATCGCCGGTGATGTCGACGGGCTGAAGGAGGAATACTGGGACAGCGTCATGGATGTGAATGCCAAGGGCACCTTCCTCGTCGTCCAGTCCGTGCTGCCGATAATGAAGGCGCGCAAATACGGCCGCATCGTCAACATCGCCTCGATCGGCGGCAAGCACGGCGCGCCGTCGCAGGCGCATTATTCGGCCTCCAAGGCCGCTGTCATGGGTTTCACGCGGGTGCTGGCGCAAGAAGTCGGTGTCGATGGCATCACGGCGAACTGCGTTTGCCCCGGGATCATTTTGACCGACATGGGCCGCGTCAATCTGGATGACCCCACGGTCAAGAAGAGCTGGCAGGATAAGACCGCCATGCGCCGCATCGGCGACCCCGAGGATGTCGTCGGCGCCGTCGCCTTCTTCGCCTCCGACGATGCCGCCTTCGTCACCGGACAGACGTTGAACGTCGATGGCGGTATCGTTTTCAGTTAACTGCATTGTGTTGCTGCGGGCATGTTAGCCCGCAAAGCCGGGAGGTTTTCCTCCTGGCCTTTCCTTTTGCGTGAGTTTTCGTAGGCAAGCCGCTTTTCGACCTGCAGGTCAGTCGATCGCGCCTCGTGGCATCTCGAGTTCGTTATTCAGGCCGAATTGCTGGCACGGAGCTTGCCGTTTGCAACACGTCAGAGCTCGATCAATCTCGCAGCGGTGAACTTGTCGGTAATGAGCGTATTGATGACACCGGCTCGAAGTGCGCCAGCGATCGAAATCGTCTTCTTCTGGCCCCCCTGCGAGGCCGAATTTAACGGAACCATATCCTGCATTTTCTAGGTAGTTCTGGCATTCGGCGGGCTGGATGGTTTCGACCAGCCTGCCGATATGGCGCCATGTGTCGTCGATGGTGCGCTTTTGTGCATTTCTCATCCAGTGTTTGATCTTGGAGAAGGCCTGTTCGATCGGATTGAGGTCCGGCGAATAGGGCGGCAGAACCAGAGCCGCGCAACTGCAGCTTTGATCAACTGACGGATGGTTGCCGACTTGTGGCTGCGGAGATTGTCCATTACGACGATGTCGCCTGGCTTGAGCACCGGCACCAGCTGCTGTTCGACATAGGCGCGGAAGCACTGGCCGTTCATCGGTCCTTCGAAGACACAGGGTGCTGTCAGCCGATCGTTTCTCAAGGCGCCCAGGAATGTCAGCGTGCGCCAGTGGCCATGCGGTGCAAATGCCGCAGTCGCTTGCCTTTTGGACCCCAGCCCCTGATCGGCGACATGTTGGTCTTGATCCAGGTCTCGTCAATGAAGACCAGCCGTTCGGGATCGAGATGATTTTGCAGGGCCTTCCACCGCTGTCTTCTGCGAGCGACGTCGGCACGCGCCTGCTCAAGGGCGAACAGCGCTTTTTTGGGAGCGCAGCCCTTCGCTGGGAAGGAATTCCCAAATCGTATTGTGCGAGACGGAAATACCCCGCTCGGACAACTCCGCCTTCGGGCCATGCACCGTAAGGTGCGGGTTTTCGGCGAGCCGTTGCACAATGATATCACGATGCGGTTCGATTATCCGCTTGCGGTGGCCGCCCACCTTGCCGGGACGAACCGATCCGGTCGCACGATGGCGCTGGGACCATTAAGACACGGCAATTTCAAACCGCGTCGCCACTGAACGAACGCTTTCGCCACTCACTACGGCGGCAACAACGCGCTCGCGAGGATCATTCGATATCGGTGCGGTCATTGGATGCTTGCCTCCATCCAGCCAGCATCAATGAATCAGAAGAAAACTGATTTGAATCGCGTTCGATTCAGAAAAACGCGGAAACGCTAAGCCTTCTCCAGCCGTGAGTTCCATAATAGAGTCCTATGTCGCGCAATGACATAAAAAAGAGAGGGCTAATCAAGCCAGTTAAGGGCCGGCGGTTCGATTCCATTCAATCTGCTGGAAAGGTTTCTTCCCAAGAAAGCGATGGCTTGTCCCGGCGCTACGCACTCCACCTCATGAGTAGTCACATGCTGCATTCGTGCAGAAAACTTCAAGCAACCGGCTCTGTTGTTACGTGTCGCGAAACCTTCGCTAGAGTAGAGCCAAGGCGACGATCAGAGCCGGCGCCATCACGACGCATCCGATTTTCAGGAATGACAGCGCGCTCACGTGGACCCCTTCGCGTCTGAGAGCCGCCAGCCACAAAATTGTCGCAAGGGATCCCGTTACCGAAAGGTTGGGTCCGAGATCAACGCCGATGAGAACCGCGCCCGCCACCCGATCGGAAACGTGCGCTAGGCCAACGGCACTACCGGCGAACAGCCCCGCGGGAAGGTTGTTGACGACATTCGATAACAACGCCACGCTAACCCCTGCGACTGCAATTGCTCGTGTTTCGGAATGAGCACTCAGGGTTTGTAACGTCTGTGCGAGCATCGCTGTTACGCCTGTCTGGTTGATGGCCTCCACGACAACAAACAGACCCGCGACCAGTGGTATAACACTCCAACTAATCTCACGGATGATGTGAATTGGACTTTGCCGGACAACGGAAAGAACAATCAGCGTTGTGATTGTGCCGGCAATGAAGGTGGGAATGCCCAAGTCCAGATGGGCGCAGGACGCCCCCAGAAGGACGATGGCGGTAATGACCAGCCCTGCGCCGGCGACGAGAGCCGGTAGCGAAAGATCGGGGCGGGGAATGTCGATGGCCAACGTCTCGCAAGAGAGCGCCTTACGCTGGGTAAGGTAAAGGGCCACAAATGTCGTGATGATCGCTCCGATCGAAGGCGCAAGGAACGTTGTCATCCAGCGACCCAGCGATGGCATCTCGCCGCCGGCGAAAATAACCAGGTTCGCCGGATTCGAGATCGGCAAGACGAAGCTTGCGGCGTTGGCGATAAACGCGCAGATCAGCAGATAGGGGAGAGGGTTGTCGACCTTGGCCGCACGGCAGGCGGCGTACACTGCGGGCGTCAGCACTACCGCCGTCGCGTCATTAGACAACAGCGCTGTGACGATGATGCCAACTCCGTAAACTAGGAAGAACAGCTTTTTTGGAGAACCGTCCGCGCAAGAAGTGGCGATAGCCGCAACCCAACCGAACAGGCCTTCCTTGCGCGCAAGTTCTGAGAGCAACATCATCCCGATCAGGAAAAGATAGACGTCGGTCCCCTTCGTGACGCCCGTCCAAACCTCCTCAGGCGTAAGAATTCCAAGCGCAAGGATCAAGCCTGCGCCTGCGACAGCCCATATCGCCTCGGGAAGCCGGAAAGGGCGCACGACGACACCAGCTGCCGTCGCGGCCGCGATTGCAAACGTATAGACCGATGGGTTCATCTTGTTTCCGATTCGAGTTTCAGGCCGCTTTCTGGACGGGGGTCTGGTCGGGGTGGGGCTTGTTCGTTCGGCGGAGGCCGTCAAGCAAGAGGTAAATGACCGGGGTCGTATAAAGGGTAAGCAATTGGCTGACCAGCAGGCCGCCGACAATTGCGTATCCGAGCGGCTGCCTCAGTTCAGATCCCGCTCCATGCCCAATGGCAAGCGGCAGCCCCCCAAGCAGGGCCGCCATCGTGGTCATGAGGATCGGTCGAAAACGCATTTCCGCCGCTTGGACAATTGCCTCCTCACTCCTAAAGTCATCCCGCTCGGACTGTATGGGATAATCAACGAGCATGATGCCATTCTTTTTGACGATCCCGATCAGCAGAATGACTCCAATCATCGCAACCAGCCCAAAATCAAACCCCGCCACATTCAGAGCGAGCAAAGCTCCGAGACCAGCGGATGGGAGTGTGGAGAGGAGCGTCAAAGCGAATTCGCGAAATAGTCGTCCGACTGGGCAGAGGTGAGCTTGCCCGTCGCGGCAAGCGGTTGAACCAGATGCTTGATCATGCCCGCTTCTCCGTGAAAGTTGCCGAGTAACGCGCGCCATCGACTTTAGTTTCAATCATACGCGCTACTCCCTTAGACCTGAGCCACCGATGCAATTTATCGAGCGCGTCAGCGTTCGGTCCCGCCATGTGACTGTAGGAAGGCGACGGCCTACCAGAGACAACGATTGACAGGCTAACGGCCCTCAATGTGGAAGCTGGAGACCACGTTGAAAGAAACGTCCTCTCCGGCTCCCCCAAACTTGTTAATTAAGGCAGTGCTGAGCACGAGAGCCGACTACGGCTTCATATGACGCAAGGCCTCTTCCATGGGGCCACCATGCGGCCGAGGGCCGGGCGGGGGGCGTAGCGCGTCGGTCTTCCCATCTCCATGCACGATATAGCTCGCGTGTACAAATCCGTCTTCAAACCTGCCCTGGACGCTGACGGGTTCGCCGACCGCGACGAGCTTCCCATCATCCCCGGCAGGTCCGGTCTCGATCAGCGCTCGGCCGCTGTCGTCCTGCACGATGAACTTGTTGCCATAGACTTCTGCAACATTGCCCTTGATCGTTACGATGCTGCGACCATCTTTGAGGCTGGTGATTACGACGGGGGCAAGTGGCGCCATTTCGATGCTTGGTCTGGTGAGTTTCATCGCTGTTGCACCGCCTGCCGCGCCGACTGCCAGGACGGCGAAAGCCGAGATGGCGAACGCGGCAAAGTGTTTCGTAGGCCGTTTGCGGGGGCGGGGCTTGTGGTCGGGGTGAGCTTCCGGAGTGTTGTCTTCGATGGACATCGCGGTGTCTCCTGTTGGTTTCGACAGGCTGACGATACGACCGTCGGTCCACACACAGACTGAATGGCGCGGTTCAGTTTCAGTTAAGCGAGTGCGCCCTAGTTCATAGTCAGATCACACAGAACACTCGGGTGCCTATGAGAATACTTCTTGTCGAGGATGATGCTGATCTTTCCCACCGAATTGCAGCCAGCCTGCGATTGGAGAACTTCGTCGTTGATGTGGCCCGAAACGGCGAAGACGGAGAGCATGCCGGGCTCACGGAAATATTCGACGCGTCCGTCTTGGATCTTGGCCTTCCGAAGATTGACGGGGTCACGGTTTTGAAATCGTGGCGCGATGCCGGGCGTACACTCCCTGTGCTCGTGCTGACAGCCCGTGACGGCTGGCCGGACAAGGTGGCGGCGTTCAAGGCAGGGGCGGACGATTTCCTGACGAAGCCGTTCCGGATCGAGGAACTCGTCCTTCGACTGCGCGCGCTCGTTCGACGCTCGGCAGGCCATGCGGCGTCCGTCATCACCTGCGGCGACTTATCGTTCGATGCCCAACTCGGAACATTCGAGCTCGCAGGACTACCGTTGAAGCTGACCGCGTTCGAGTGGAGGGTGCTTTCTTGCCTGATGCTCCGCAAGGAGGTCATCGTTGACCGGAGAGAACTGATTGAACGGGTATACGAGGGCGACGCCGAGGTTGATTCCAACTCGATCGAAGTCATCATTGCGCGGCTTCGACGGAAGATTGGCACCGACAGGATCGAGACGGAACGTGGACGTGGCTACATGCTGACGGCAGGCGCGAAATGATTTCGTCGCGGATACGAACGCCAACAACGATCGCGGGGCGTCTCATCGCCTTCTCCCTGGTCTATGCCACTGCAGCGTTGGTTGTTGCGTCCGCTGTCCTTGGGCTGATCGTTGCCAATGTAGTGAGGGATCAGGTCGACCAGCGGCTAAGTGTCCAAATCGAAGCTGTCAGGAACGCCATGAAGATCGGCGTAGACGGTTCGCTTGGCGTTGACGGCAATCTCGACGGCCCTCCATTCGATCGCCCCGGCTCCGGGTGGTATTGGCAGGTGACTGCTGCTGGACAGCGGGTGACATCTCGTTCCCTTGCCGGAGCAAGCCTGTCGAACCCTCCTAAACCATTCGAATGGCGGAGCCTGTTGACTGCAACCCCACGCGCTGGAGACGGGCGGGACAACCGAGGGCAAGCGCTGCATTTCCTCACCTCGCAGTCGTTCGCAGACGGAGAGCAGGTCGAGATCATTGCCACCGCGCCGCGCTCGGCTCTTGTCAGGCCAATTATGCGATCGCTGTTGCTTCTCGTTCCGGCGATGTTTGTCCTTGGAGGTCTTCTTATCGCTGGTATCCTGCTTCAGGTGCGTTACGGTCTCGCGCCGCTCAGAACACTGGCCGAGAAGGTTGCCGACGTTTCCTCCGGCCAGGCAAGAGGGCTCGATCAGCCCCAGGCGGAAGAGCTGCGGCCACTCGTCGGGGAAATCAATCGTTTGGTCGATCAGAACCAAAAGCGGCTCGCGGAGACGAGGCTTCAGTTCGCGAACATGGCACATGGCCTAAAGACACCTGTAGCAAGTCTCTACCTCGCACTGAACGATAACGCCGACCCGACTGGCGAGGCACGGCTACAGGTGGACCGGATCGACCGTCAGATCAAGCACCACCTGGGGAGAGCCAGAGCAGGAGTGTCGGCAGCGGGCTTGGCTCCCACCACTCAGCTCCGCCAGAATATCGATGATATCGTAGCCATGATGCAAAAGCTCTACGTGGACAGGAAGCTCGCGATCACGATCGACGTGGAGCAGACTCTGAGCGTTGCGTGTGCGCCGGAGGACGTTGACGAGATCGTTGGAGCAATTGTTGACAATGCATTCAAGTGGGCGAGATCGTCTGTCTGGATCCTTGGCAAGGCCGAAAACGGCGAGATTGCTATTGTCATCGAGGATGATGGTCCTGGCATCGAAAGGGAGGACATCACTGAAGTTGGGAAGGCAGGTGTGCGCCTAGATGAGACTGTACCGGGAGACGGGTTTGGCTTGTCGATAGCCAATGAGGTTTCGAAGCTTTATGGCGGCCGCGTCACGCTCAAGACCCGGTCCGGAGGAGGCCTGTCGGCGACCGTCGCGCTACCGAAAGCGCCGGGCTGAGTTCCGGGAAGCTAGGCATTGATCTCACAGGCACCCAGGAGCTTGGGACCGGTTTCTATATGAGAACATCACTGCCAATCACCTCCACGTTTTACGCGGGGACGTCATGGTGGGGTCAACGCAGCAAGCCGTCACCGCCGAATTCTTCCCATCGGAGGACTGTGAACGAGTCCTGATCACGCTTATACGGGGACCTCGGCCATGGCGTGACTCGATCTTCTTGATTGGCGGGCTCACGCCGCGTTATCTGATCGAGAAGAAGCCGCCGGAGATTCCCGCACACGCAGGTACCGGCGATGTCGATGTCGTCATACAGCTCCACATGCTAGCGGATACCGACGCCTATCACACGCTTGAAGATAATTTTAAGAAGCTCGGTTTCGAGCGCGGAACTAACAGCGCGGGTAAACCCGATTCCTGGCGCTGGGAGATCAAGGCTGACGCGAAAACCAAGGTCATTCTCGAACTGCTCGCCGATGACCCTGAAAAGTCGGGCGGCAAGGTCATGGTGTTGCCGACAGATGGCAATGTCTAGGCGCTGAATATACCCCACTCCGGCATCGTCTTCGACCACCACGAGACGAAGGAAATTACTGCGGAGCTCATGGGCGACAATGGAGTTGCGACCGGTACGCTTCACCGCGCGGATCTCGTCGCCTTCACCTGTCTAAAGGCCTATGCAGTGGAGCAGCGGGATGAACGCAAGGACGCTCACGATCTAATCTACTGCCTGACATACTACGAAGGCGGCCTTGACGCGGCAGCAGCGGCGTTTCGCGCGGCCCTTGAAGGCAAGCACAAAGATGTCGTTCGTGAGGTGTTGGGCTTGATGGCACGCCATCTCGCCGAGGACGGGAAGACTGAAGGCTATCTCAAAACTGGCCCGGTAGCAGTCTCGAAATTCGCGCTGGGCGAAGACGAAGCATCACGCGATGATCGCATTCGCCGCCAGCGCGACATCTCCGATCTCGTTATGCGATTTCCGAAGGCTGTCGGCTAGATGAGCTATTTCAGCGACCGAGAGAGGAGGTGCGTGGCCACGCCCGCGACAGCCTCGATGAAGGTGTATGGGGCGGCATTGGCGCGATTCCCCTGATATGCCTCCCGACGGCATGGTACGTTCTGCGGCCACGAAAACCCATCGCGAGCCGTGTTCACGTCGGCTATCTCTGCCGCCGGCTGTTCGCTCTGATCGCTACCTTCTAAAGGACGTGGCGCCAAGCGGTCACCGATAGCCCTTTGTCTCCGAGGGCTGAAGACAACCGCTCGATTTCCACTGGATGGTGGCGGCTTTCTCGTTTGGCCGCATATTCATTTTGGCGCCGATCACCTATCAATTCACAGAAACGAAAAATGAACGAGCTTGACCAGCCCTTTGATCTTGCACCAGAGCAGCAAGACACGACGGCTCTAATTAGGCGCCTTTTCGGCAAACGAACCTCGGATCGCTAGTCGATTTTTGCCGTCTGGCTGCAGGAGCGCCGCCTCTTCGCGTTTCTAGCCCCATTGCCGCTCATGCGTTGCGCGAGTTGGAGTCGATTATTCAGCTGACCCTTGAAGTTCCGATGGATGTAGCTGTTACAGCTTCGGCAGGGGAACGTGAAAGGCTCGAAAAGGCCAAAGCTAGCCTTTAACAACTGGGGTACGCAGACGTCGTAGTTCAGCAGGTCATCAATCAATTACAGCCGCGATTGAGCCACAAGGAAAGATCGTCCTGCGTCTTGGCCTGCAGCGGACGGAGACGTTGCACGCGCATGGAAAGCCCTTGCGGATGCACACGCGAAGCTCACGACGGACGAGCCCTTCATCAATCTTACGCTGTCGATGATGTCTTTCGTGTTACGTGGCAAGCCCCGTTCGACGTGGTGATGCGTGGGTTGATGGTCGCCCTCCAGGGGCAATACGCTGCGTTCATGCAGCGGATTGATCAGTTAGTCGCGATGCAAGATCGTGGTGCTGCGGTTACGGCCTTCTCGAGGGAAATTGCAGAAGCGCGCGAAGGCCGAAGCACTGGGTGCGGATGTCTCGGTCGATTATACCAAGCCAGACTAGGCTGACGATGTTCGCCGGATCAGCGATGGGCGAGGCGTCAACATCGTAATCGAGACGGCGGAGGGCGACACCCTGAACCAGGCACTTGATGCAATGGCATCGTTCGGCCTCATGATTGTTCCCGGCCGGTCCAGTGGAAAGACCGCGCTGGTTGACCCCCTGGCGGCTTACGTCGATAAACCATAGCGTGGTCGGCTTCTACATTGGTGCCGATCTGGCAAATGCTGACTTGCTAATGGCGGCCATTGGTGAACTGATTGGCTTCGTGGCGAGCGGTCAGGTCAAGATCCAGGTCGGCACGGTACTCCCATTGTCGCGGGCCGCTGAAGCGCACCGCCTGCTTGAAGGTCGCCAGACCACTGGAAAGGTGGTGCTTCAGCCCTGGGCGCACCGCCTGACATTGGAAGCGGTGTGGAGGTCTGACCGCCGCGCTTGCGCTCCCGAAGGTGCCAGTATGCGCTCAGCCAACTATTCATTCGCGGAAGAAGGTAACCCAGCCTCGATCCAGGCCCGCGTCTCTTCCATGACTTCATCCGAAAGCGTGTCGTCGTCGATCGCGCGGGCAAGGATCACTGCCCCCACCATCGCAGCCCATGTTCCGATGGCCGCGCGCCGCCGTGCCGACGCATCGATGTCAGGAAGAGCTCTCGCCATGCGTTCGATTTGTGTCCGAAGCCCGTCGGACATGGCGGCGCGAGCCGCCGGTGTCTGATGGCGGATATCCGCCGCCAATCCTGCCGTCGGGCAGCCTCTCGCCGGGTTATTGCGATGCTTCGGCGCGAGATAGTCTTCCAGATAGGCCCGAAAATCGGGAGTGCCGCTGTCATCGCCCGAGAGGGCGTGCGCGATCGTTGCAGCAATAAGCTCGTCCTTGGAACGGAAATGTCCGTAGAATGCGCCATGGGTCATCCCAGCGGCCTTCATCACCTCAGACACGCTGACGGCGTCAAATCCTTTTTGCCGGAACAATTCGCTCGCCACGTCCAGAATGCGGACCCGGTTCTCGATCATCTGCTCGCGACTGACCTTCATCAGATATCTCCGGTGGCTATTGACATAATCATGATGATCATCATATTTAGCTAAACGTGACGATCATCATGATTATAGGTTTCAACAGAGAAGAGAGCAATACCATGCCTGACAGTCCTTCCGTTCTCATCACCGGAGCTTCCTCTGGGATCGGCGCGACTTACGCCGACCGCTTCGCCCGGCGCGGCCACGATCTTGTCCTTGTCGCGCGCAATACCGATCGCATGGAGGCCTTGGCCACCCGCCTGCGCGGCGAAGCGGGGGTAAACGTCGACATCATCCAGGCCGATCTGACCGCGCCGACAGACCTTGCCGTGGTCGAAGCCCGGCTGCGTGACGACAGCAGCATTGGCATCCTCGTCAACAATGCCGGTACCGCCCTCGGCGGCCGCTTCCTTGATCAGTCCATTGATGAGGTCACCCGGCTGGTGACACTCAACACCACGGCGCCTCTCCGGCTTGCCAGCTCCGTTGCATTGCGTTTCGCTGAGGCCGGCAATGGTGCGATCATCAACATCGGCTCGGTCGTCGGTGTTGCACCGGAATTTGCGATGACCGTCTATGGCGCAACCAAGGCATTTATTCTGTTCCTGTCCCAAGGCCTGAGCATCGAACTTGGGCCCAAGGGCGTCTACGTCCAGGCTGTACTTCCCGCGGCCACGCGCACTGAAATCTGGGAACATGCCGGTGCGGACGTCAACACCATGCATGGTGTGATGGAAGTTGGCGAACTGGTCGATGCAGCCCTTGTCGGGTTCGACCGTCGCGAGCCGGTCACCATTCCGCCGCTGCCCGATGCCGATCAATGGGACGCATTTCAGGCCGCGCGTCAGGCCATGCTCCCGAATGTTGCTCAATCCCATGCCGCCGCCCGCTATCGGACGAAGGCCTGATTGGCTGCAATCGCTTCAATGTTTCATGGTATAATAGAAAGCGACGACCCTATGACTGACAAGTCTCTCTTCGAACCGTACGAGCTTGGTGCTCTCACGCTTCCCAATCGCATCGTGATGGCGCCGCTGACCCGTAATCGTGCGGGTGCCGGCTTGGTGCCTGGCCCGCTTGCGGCGGAATACTATTCCCAGCGCGCGGGTGCGGGCCTAATTATCACCGAGGCGACCCAGGTCTCGGAACAGGCGCAGGGCTACCAGGATACTCCTGGCCTCTATACGTCGGAACAGATCGCTGGATGGCGCACGGTGACGGACGCCGTGCATGCCAAAGGTGGGCGCATCTTCGTCCAGCTTTGGCATGTCGGCCGCGTCAGCCACGTGGACCTGCTCGGCGGTAAGGCTCCTGTCGCTCCGTCGGCCATTCGTGCGGAAACCAAGACATTCGTCAATAATGGCTTTGCGGATGTATCGGAGCCGCGCGCCCTTGAGACGAATGAGATTCCCGGCATTATCGATTCCTTCCGGCAGGCCGCCGCCAATGCGATCGAAGCAGGCTTCGACGGCGTTGAGGTGCATGGTGCCAACGGCTATCTGCTCGATCAGTTCTTGCGCGAGACGGCGAACACCCGGACCGACGCTTATGGCGGTTCCATCGAGAATCGCGCCCGCCTGCTGCTTGAGGTGACCGAGGCCGTGTCAAAGCAGATCGGCGCTGATCGGACTGGCGTTCGCCTGTCTCCTGTCTCGCCTGCGAGCGGCATCGTGATTTCGGACCACGAGCAATCACAGTTTAATTATGCTGTCGAACAGTTGGACAAACTGGGCATCGCCTATGTCCACATCGTTGAAGGAGCAACGGGCGGTGCGCGCGACGCGGCTCCCTTTGATTATACCGCCTTGCGCCAACGCTTTGGCCGAACCTTCATGGTCAACAATGGTCTGGACCTGACGCTTGCCGAGCTGCAACTCGCACACGGTGAGGGCGACCTGTTCGCATTTGGCCGGATGTTCATCGCCAATCCTGATCTGGTGGAGCGGTTGAAAGCCAGCGCTGCGCTGAATGATGTGGATTTTACCACGCTCTATGGCGGCGGAGCCAAGGGCTACACCGACTATCCGACACTGACCGACTGATGCCAGGCGGGCGGCGTTCCGTTTGGGCTGCCGCCCGCCTACCGAGACGCCACTCTCCAAACTGTCCGCTGCGCCAGAGCGATCACGCAGTATCCAAGGATATCCCAGCATGACCAATTACAACCTCATGTCCGACTGGAACACTGTCCCGACCGAATATCTCCAGGCGCTCGGTACGCGGTTTGCCTATCGCGGGCTCGGTCCCGCCAAGGCTGTCCCCCCTGAAACGGGCACGCCGGTCGTGTTGCTCAATCACTGGGCTGCGAACCTCGACAATCGCGACCCACGCCTTGTGGAAGGACTGCCGGCCGATCGCCCGGTCGATGCGCTCGATTATCGCGGTATCGCAACGTCGGGCGGCAAGGCGCCGCTGACGATCCAGGAGATGTCGCGTGAGATGATCGCCTTTTCCCATGGCGGCTTCGTCAGCCAGCAGATTCTCTTCGACGCGTCAGAGCTTGTGCGGCGCGTCATTCTGGCTGGAACCTGGCCTGCGGGTGGAACGGGCGTTGCAAGGGTCGGCGCCGTATCCTGGCCACTGATCTTCAAGGGCCTTGCCACGTTCCGGGACCCCAAGATCTTTCTGTCACCTTCGTGCAGCGCCTAGGCGAGCGAAAGAACGACCGCGACAAGACAGTCGGCTTCGGTCCGATGCTGCGCCAGATGAAGGCCATCAAGGCTTGGGGCCTCCAGCGCGCGCATCGCTTGAGACAGTTCGGCGGCCTGTTCTGGTCGTCAATGGTGACCATGGCATCATGGTGCCGAGCAAGAATTCGATCGACATTACAGGACGCATTCAGCAAGCCAAACTCGTCCTTTACCCCGACGCTGCGAACGGCGGTATTTTTCAGCATCATGATGCCTTCCTGAACGAAGCGAAAGCTTTCCTGGCGGCCTGATCGGCACGCCCCTTCAGATGGCGAAAACACTCTCCTCAAGGCAGAAAACTATGAAAGCTCTTACCTTCAGACGCTACGGCAAATCCACGCAGCCCGAATATACCGATTTACCGCGTCCGGCGATCGGCCCGGACGAAATTCTTCTCCAGGTTCATGCCGTCGGGCTGAACCCTATCGACAACATGATCCCAAAGGGCACGTTCAAACCGGTGCTCAAGTTCGATTTGCCGGCCACGATGGGCAGTGATGTCGCCGGCGTCGTGACGGAGGTGGGACGCCACGTGACGCGTTTCAAAGTCGGCGATGCCGTCTTTGCCAGTGTCTTTGATCTTGGCCGCGGAACACTGGCTGAATTCGTTGCTGTTCCTGAGCGCTTTGCTGCGTTAAAGCCGATCAACCTTGATTTTGTCGAAGCCGCGTCGATCCCGATGGTGGGCCTGACATCCTGGCAGGCGTTCAAGGAGCGGGCAGTACTGAAATCCGGGCAGAAAGTCTTCATTCCGGCAGGATCGGGTGGGATCGGCACCTTTGCCATTCAGCTTGCCAAATATATCGGTGCCAAGGTCGGCACGACGACCAGCACGGGCAATATTGACCTCGTGAAAAGCCTCGGCGCAGACGAGGTGGTCGATTACAAGACTGAGGAATTCGAAACGGTCCTGCGCGGCTACGACATGGTGCTCGGGACCATCCGTGGCGACGGCATCGAGAAGTCGCTACAAATCCTGAAGCCTAACAGCATAATTGTTTCTCTGATCGGTCCGCTTGATGCCGCGTTTGCCCGCGCGCGAAACCTCAATGGCGTGCTGCGCTTCCTCTTCAGCCTCATGAGCTGGAAGATCCTGCGCCTCGCGAAGAAGCGTGATGTTCGCTACTCCTTCCTGTTCGTTCGTCCCGACGGCGATCAACTCGCGCAAATTGGTGGCATCATCGATTCTGGCAGCATCCGCCCGGTCATCGACAAGGTCTTTCCTTTCGATCAGGCGAAAGAGGCTCTCGCCTATCTGGAAACCGGGCGCGCTAAGGGAAAGGTCGTGGTCAGGCTCATGTAGGGCCTGATCGTCTTGATGTGACGCCACAGTACGTGGGCAAAATTTTGTTGCTTAGAGGATGGCGCGCGTAGCGTTGACGGTTCATAACCGGTACGGGTGAAGGCTGGCGTCGCCACGGCCGCTTTGCGCCTTCATTTCGGTCGGTTGACTGGCACATGAGATTATCAAAAGCCGACATGTTGCCAGAACACCACAAGATGCTCCCCTCATCTATCGATGCCGAAGGAGCGCTGGCGTCGAACCGGGTGACATAGATGTCATTTACGATCTCCCTAGTTGATACCCACCGCCGCGCCCCCTTCCGGCATGTAGAAGCGGTCAGGTGCAAATTACTCGCTCGTCCGTGTCCACCGCTTCGATCTACAACTCAACATGACGCAGCGAACAGCTTCTCGTTCCTCACTCCGATTGCCGATAGGATCTGATTGGCACCTGACGGAATCTCAGTCGGTCTGATGAAATCAAGAACGATGAGCCTGTTCTCCCGACAGCGCCGGCCATCATCTGCCTGTGCACAGACGTCTGATAATTGCCTTGGGCTGCGCGGTAACTAGTCATCTTCAACGGGACATTGTCAGGCAGACAAGTTAGGTTGTCATGCCGAAAATTCGCTTCTGCCCTCCGCCCGTTGGGTTTCCGTGTTATCCTAGAACCGATGACAGAAATTCGCGCGTCCGCTCCCTTTGGGGCGCGCCGAATATCTCCTCGGGCGCTCCCTGTTCGCAGATCCGGCCCTTGTCGAAAAAGCAGACCCGATCCGAAACTTCCCGAGCAAAACGCATTTCATGGGTGACGAGCAGCATCGTTAGGTCGTGCTCATGGGCAAGGCCGCGGATCACCGAGAGCACTTCGCCAACGAGTTGCGGATCGAGCGCCGATGTCGGCTCATCGAAGAGAAGCACCCGCGGGCGCATCGCCAGCGCACGGGCGATCGCCACGCGCTGCTGCTGACCGCCGGAGAGCTGCGAGGGATAAAAGTCCTTCTTGTCGGCAAGACCCACCATGTCAAGAAGTTGTAGCGCCCGCGCCTCCGCTTCTGCGCGGGCAATACCGAGCACCCGCAGCGGCGCCTCGACGACATTGCGCAGGACTGTCATGTGGGGGAAAAGGTTGAAGCTCTGGAACACCATCCCAACATGGTTGCGGATCTGGCGCAGATGGCTTTCCGTGGCCTTGAAAGGGCCTTTGCCGTTCGGTTCATGATAAGACATGTTCTGTAACGTCAGCTTCCCATCCTGAAACGGTTCGAGCGTCATCAGGATGCGCAGGACGGTCGATTTTCCCGACCCGGACGGTCCGATCAGCGTCACCTTTTCGCCCTTCCGGACAATGAAATTGAAGTCGTCGAGCACCGTCAGGTGGCCGAAGCGCTTGGCGACGTTGGAAAATTCGATGATGGGCGGATTGTTGTTCTCAGTCATCGCAAGGGGATTCCTGCTTTCGGAAGAGCTTTCTGCAGCCGGTGGAGACCGGCCGAGCAGATCAGCGTCAGGAGGAGGAAGATCAGGCCGACAAGCGTCAGCGGCACGAGATATTCGAAGGTGCGTTCGCCGATCATGTTGGCAAGGCCCATCATTTCCATGACGGTGACAACGGAAAGGACCGGCGTTTCCTTGATCATCGCGACGAGATAATTGCCCATGGCGGGGACGATCCGCGGGATGGCCTGCGGAATGATAATGTCGCGGTAGGCCTGCATGCGGCTCAGATTGAGCGCCGTTGCCGCTTCCCACTGGCCGCGGGCCACGGCCTCGATGCCGCCGCGATAGACCTCGGATGTGTAGGCGGCATATTGCAGGCCAAGGGCGATGGCGCCCGTCAGGAAGGCCGGAAGCACGACGCCGAAGTCGGGCAGCACGTAATAGAGAAAGAACAGCTGCACCAGAAGCGGCGTGTCGCGCAGGAACTCAACGACGAAGGCGGTGGTCCAGGAGATCGCGATCAAGCGGCTGCGGCGCAGCAGCGCGAAGACGAGGCCGAGCACGAGCGCGATGGCAAAGCCTGCCGCCGCTGCCTTCAACGTCACGGTCAAGCCGATCAGGATGATCGGCAGGATCGAGCTTGTATAGGTGAGCCAGGTCGTCGTATCCCATTCGTATCCATACATCATGTGGTCATATCCTCACGAACGGGGCATCTGCGGGAAGGCATGTCCTCGCCGCACGAAACGCTCGATCAGCCGGATCGCCACCGTCAGCACCAGCGACATGGCGAAGTAGCAGAGGAGCGTGATCGAATAGATGCTCGCGCTATCCAGCGTGATGTTGCGGATCGACTGGGCCGCGAAAGTGAGATCGGCAATCGATATCAGCGACACGAGCGAGGAGAGCTTGAGGGTCTCGATCGCCAGATTGCCGAAGGCCGGCATCATCTCCACGATCGCCTGCGGCAGCGAGATGCGAAACAGCGTCTGGAAGCGGCTGAAATTCAAGGCGCGGGCGGCCTCCAGCTGCTGCACGGAAACGGATGACAGCGCCCCGCGCACGATTTCGGCGCCATATCCGCCGGCGTGGGCCGCCAGCACCAAGATGCCGGTGGTGATCGGATCGAAGCTCAGGCCGACGAGCGGCAGCGCGTAGTAAAACCAGAAAAGCTGAACGAAGAGCGAGGTCCCGCGGAACACCTCTGTGTAACACAGCGCGACAGCCGAGAGGATCGGTCCTCCCTCGACGCGCAGGATGCCGAAGATAAAAGCGAGCATCGCGCCGACGGCAATGGACGCCAGCGTGATCGTCATCGTGATGAATGCGCCATGCCAGAGCATCGGCAGGTAGGCTGTCCAGTTCATACGGAAGTCTCCTGATCGTTAGGAGCGGCGCCCGACCGATGGGATCGGGCGCCTTCTGCCGTTACTTGCCGGCGCAGAGGTCATCGACCTTCTTGTCGGCGGCAGCAGCGATACTCTGTTCGGACAGGCCGTATTTGGTGAGGATCGCCTTGTACTCATCCGTCGTGCGGAACTTGACGAGGGCGGCGTTGAAGGCGTCGCGCAGTTCCTTGTCTTCCGGGCGGAAGGCAAAGCCACCATAATTGCGAACCGGCGCATCCTTGACGATCGGGTCCGTGAACGGCGCGACCTGCTCGACCTGGGCCTGGCCCTTGGCGAGCGCCGCGACAGTCAATTCGGTCGCGGCATAGGCGTCGGTGCGGCTCTGAACGGTCGGGATAGCATCGGCATTGGCCGGAATGAAGACGATCTGCTCATCCTTGACACCGACGGCGCGCAGGAAGTCGACATTGTTGGCACCGGAGACTACGGCCACCGTCAGCGACTGGTCCTTGGCGATGTCGGCATAGGTCTTCAAGCCCTTCGGATTGCCCTTCTTAACGAGCAGGCCTTCGCCATAGGACGAGTTCGGCTCCGTGAAGGCGACCTGCTTGCAGCGCTCCGGCGAGATGTTCTGCTCGGCCGCGGCAAAGTCGAAACGCTTTGCCTTGAGGCCCGGGATCAGCGTGCCGAACGGCGTCACCGTCCAGTTGATCTCCTCGATCCCCATGGATTTCAGCACCGCGCTAGCGACATTGGGACCGATGCCGGCAGAGGTGCCGTCGGGCTGCATGTAGGAATAGGGCACTTCATTGGCGGTCGCGGCGCGGATGTAACCCTGCTGCTTGACCTCCTCGAGTGTCAGTGCGCTGGCAGACGTTACGCCCATCATCAGTGCAAGGGCGGAAAGGCCGGCGATTGTCTTGATTGGCATGCGAATTCTCCTCTGGTTAGGGTTTTGCTGTCCGTTTTCGGATCTCGCGGGGTCTCTTGGGTTAGGTATCCTCCGTGAACGTCGCGATCACGGAAAGGCAGTCGCCGGCCTTGATCAGGCCGGGTACGTGGCGAGCCGCGAGCACGCCATCCATCGCGGCGCGGTACTCGATTGGCGCAATGCCGGTTTTGCCGACAGGGTAGACGCGGGCGATGACCTCGCCTCTCCTGACCGGGTCGCCGAGATCGGCGGCGAAGGCGATCAGTCCCTCATCCTGCGCAAAGGTGAAGCAGTCGCTCGATGGCATATCCAACCAACGAGTGGGCGCGGCATTCGGTTCACCCGAAAGAATCCCGGCATGCCGCAGCAAGTTGAGGCTGCCCTTGCGGGCAATCTCGATCGACCGCGCCGTGGCCGTCCCGGCACCGCCGAGTTCGGTGGTGACGAAGACCTTGCCCATTTCCTCGACGGTCGTATCGAGCATGCCGACAGCATCGATCTCCAGCATCTTCATCGAAAACGGTGCCGCGAAGGCGGCGACGGCGTCGAAGCAGCGCGCTTCCTGGTCTTTGTCCGGTAGCTCGTGGGCCGCTGCATAGGGCAGGAAATCCAGTGTCCTGCCGCCGGAATGGAAGTCGAGCACGATATCGGTGAGTGGTATCACATGGCGCGTGACGTAGTCGGCGATCTTCTCCGTCACCGTGCCATCCGGACGGCCCGGAAAGCTGCGGTTCAGGTTTCCCCGATCGATCGGCGAGGTCCGGGTTCCAGCACGAAACGCGGGATAATTGAGCGCCGGGACGATGATGACGCGTCCGTTAATCTCGGCGGGATCAAGCGTCTGTGCCAGTTCGAAGAGTGCCGCCGGCCCCTCATACTCGTCGCCGTGATTGGCCCCGGTCAGGAGCGCGGTCGGGCCTTCGCCATTGGCAATGACGCATATCGGGATCATCACCGAGCCCCAGGCGCTGTCATCGCGGCTATAGGGCAGGCGCAGATGTCCGTGCTGCACACCCTCGGCGTCGAAATCGACGGAAGGGTTGATCGGCGAGGGACGGAGCGCGGCGCTGGTCAGCATTGCATCACCCCTTCACGAAAAGCTGTCGAGGCACATTCGACAGGCATTCGACGCCGGTTTCTGTGATCGCGATGCTCTCGGTGATCTCCAGCCCCATATCCTCAAGCCAGAGACCGGTCATGAAGTGGAAGGTCATGCCGGTCTTCAGTTCCGTCCGGTCGCCGGGGCGCAGGCTCATGGTGCGCTCGCCCCAGTCCGGTGGATAGGAGAGCCCGATCGGGTAACCGGTGCGGTTGTCCTTGATGATCCCGTATTTCTTAAGCACCGCAAAGAAGGCGTTGGCGATGTCCTCGCACCTGTTGCCCGGTTTGGCCGCGGCAAGACCGGCTTCCATGCCTTCGAGGGTCGCCTTTTCGGCATCGAGAAAGGCTTTCGTCGGCTTGCCGAGAAAGACGGTGCGCGACAGCGGGCAGTGATAACGCTTGTAGGCGCCGGCGATCTCGAAGAACGTGCCCTCGCCGATGCGCATCGGTTTGTCGTCCCAGGTGAGGTGGGGCGCGGAAGCATCGGCGCCCGACGGAAGAAGCGGCACGATTGCCGGATAGTCGCCGCCGAAATCCGGCGTTCCCCTGATGCCCGCGTCATAGATTTCGGCGACGAGATCGCATTTGCGCATGCCGGGTTCGACGACATCGACGATGCGCTTGTGCATCAGTTCGACGATCCTGCCGGCCTTGCGCATATAGTCGAGTTCGGTCGGGCTCTTGACAGCACGCTGCCAGTTCACGAGGCCGGCTGCGTCCTTGAAGCGGGCATTCGGCAGGTTCTTCTGCAGCGAGGCGTAGGCTGCCGCCGAGAAGTAGTAGTTGTCCATCTCGACGCCGAAGGTGAGCCCCGACCATTTGTGCTCGTCGAAGATCTGCGAGAGCAAATCCATCGGGTGTCGCTCGGTCGATTGCACATAGTTGTCCGGGTAGCCGATGATATTGTCGTGGTTCAGGTAAGCGGTGCGCCTGGCGCCGTTGGCATCCTGCTTGCGGCCATACCAGATCGGCTCGCCGGATGGCGGCACCAGCACGCATTGATGCACATAGAAGGACCAGCCATCGTAGCCGGTGAGCCAGTGCATGTTGGACGGG
The DNA here is from genome assembly GCF_055616315.1 of Rhizobium sp. O111. Taxonomy (NCBI): domain Bacteria; kingdom Pseudomonadati; phylum Pseudomonadota; class Alphaproteobacteria; order Hyphomicrobiales; family Rhizobiaceae; genus Rhizobium; species Rhizobium sp. O111. The sequence goes on from NZ_JBSHXL010000003.1 coordinate 852,201, forward strand.
TCGGTGACGACGAGCAGATCGATCCCGGCCTTTTCCATGGCGTGACGGGTTTTGGACAGGCGCTCGGCATATTCCTCACGCGTAAAGTTCAGCGTCACGCTCATGCGGCATCTCCCATTTCTCTCTTGTTCTCGATTGCCTGACCGCTGCCCGCCGCTGCTGCACGACTTACGGCCAGATTGGCGATCGCGGTGTCCTGAACGCCGGTCCCGGTCAGGTCGGCAAAGGTTATGTCCCCGGCGCTGACGCGGCCCTTCGCCGTGCCGGCGATAACCGCACCGAGCTCGGCGAATTGCTGTTGTGGCGTCGCGGAGCCCGCCTCGATCGCGTGGTGCAACTCGCCAACGATGCGGGTCTGCGACAGGCGGTCGGCAATGTAGGTGGCGCGGACGAAGACGGCGGGATCAATCTCGTTCTTGTGTTCGGAATCCGAACCCATCGCCGTCAGATGCTGGCCGGGTTCCAGCCAATCGGCCATCAGGATGGGCTTTTCGGTCGGTGTGGTGGTGACGACGATGTCGCTGCCGCGTGTCGCCTCGCGCGGATCGGGGAGGGCGGCAACGGCGATGCCGAATTGCCTCGCGCATTCGGCCGCGAGCTTCGCCGCCTTGGCTTGATCACGCGCCCAGATGCGCGCTGATTTGATCGGGCGCACCAGCATCAGCGCCTGGAGCTGCAGCCGCGCCTGCATGCCGGCACCGAAGATCGTGGCGACTGAGGCGTCCTCGCGCGACAGATGCCGGGCGGCGACCGCACCGGCTGCGGCGGTGCGCACGTCAGTGAGGTAACCGTTGTCGAGAAGCAGGGCTTCAACCAAGCCCGTGTTAACGCTGAACAGGATCATCAACCCGTTGAGGCTCGGCAGACCGAGCTTGGGGTTGTCGAAGAAACCGGGGCTGACCTTGATCGCGAAGCAATCAAAACCCGGCACATAGGCCATCTTGACGTCGACTTCACCACGGAATTCGGGAATGTCGAGCCGCAGGATCGGCGGCATCGCGACCGGCTGCGTCGCGAGCGCCAGGAAGGCCTGCTCGATGTAGTTGATGGCCGAGATATCAAGGCTGACGACGGCGCGCAGGTCCCGTTCCGTCAGGATGCGAATGCGGCTCATGTAGCACCTCCCTCGATGATATCCCGGTGAACCCTGGCGTCGATATTGCTACCCGAGAGGACGACGACAGTGGGGCCGGTGAGTTCGACTTTGCCTGCGAGAATGGCGGCAATGCCGACCGCTCCGGCGCCCTCGACGATCTCGCCCTCTTCGCGCGAAGCGTGGCGAATGCCTGCGGCGATCTCGTCTTCGGTCAGCAGGACGATGTCGTCGAGCAGATCGCGGCAGAGCGGGAAGGTCACCCGGTTCGAAAGGCCGATGCCGCCACCAAGCGAATCCGCCAGCGTTTCCTCCTCGCGCACCGCAACGGGCCTGCTGGCGGCGATTGATGCGTGCATCGCCGCGCCACGTTCCATCGATATGCCGATGATCCGCGCCCGCGGCTTAAGCGCTTTGACCGCGACTGCGATGCCGCCCGCCAATCCGCCGCCGGAAAGGGGGATAAGCACGGTTGCGAGATCGGGCAGGTCCTCGACGATTTCGAGGCCGATCGTGCCCTGACCAGCAACGACATCAGCATGATCAAACGGCGGGATCGGCGTCAGGCCGCGGCTTTCGACCAGCCGCTCGACCTCATCTTGCGCATCATCCTGCGACACGCCGACGATAAGGATTTCGGCGCCGAGCGCCCTGATGGCATCGACCTTGTTGGCCGGTACCAGCGATGACATGCAGACTGTTGCGGGGATACCGAGCGCGCGTGCCGCATAGGCGACGGCGCGGCCGTGATTGCCGGTCGAAGCGGTGACAAGGCCGCGCGCGCGGGCCGCAGGGTTGAGCGCGAGAACGGCATTCGTCGCGCCGCGCAGCTTAAAGGCGCCGATCGGCTGGTGGGTCTCGAGCTTCAGATGAACGGGCTGGCGAGCCCGCCTGGAGAGAGAAGCGGAGTGAACAAGTGGCGTGCGTGTCACTCGGCCACGGATGCGATCGGCAGCGCGCGAGATCTCAGCCAGGCTGACTGGCAGCGTCTCGTTCTCTATTGATCTAGGCTCGCTCCTCATGATTGTCATGTTGAGAGCGAAGTAAAATCATGTCAATTATTATATTGTAATGATTCAATGATTGTACTGAACCGGACATCACCCGATGGAACCGACGTCGTAGACGGGCGGTAATTGCTCGAAGACCCGGCGCACCGTTGTTAGCGCTTTCCGGAGGGTCGTGTGGCTCATTCGCCCGCCGAGACAAATTCGGATGCCGCCGCCATGGCCGGGGCCGGCGATGAAAGGCTCCGACGGCGTGACCGCGACATTCTGGTTGGCTAGCGAGCGCACTAGGCCGTCTTCGGTCCAGTGTTGCGGCACTTTCAGCCAGGCGCAGAGCGAAAGCGGGTGGCTGGAGGCGAAATGGTCGCCGAGGATCTCGGCGGCGATGCCTTGGCGCGCGCGCGCCTCATCGCGCTGTATCGCCAGCAATTCCTGGGCCGTGCCATTCTCGACCCAGCGCGTGGCGATCTCGGCGGTCAGATAAGTGCCGCTCCAGCTGGATACACGTAGGATTGAGGCGGCGCGGATGGAATAGGCCGGCGGGACGACGAGGTAGCCGACCCGCAGGCCGGTCAGCACGGTCTTGGTGAAGCTTGTGGCGAAGAAACCGAGATCGGGCAGCAGCTCGGTGATCGAGGGCAGATCCTCCTCCATCATCGGTCTGTAAACCTCATCCTCGATGACGAAGATGCTGTATCGTTGCGCGATTTCGGCGATCGCGCGCCGGCGCTCGGTACCGGCGACATGGCTGGTCGGGTTGTTGAGCGTGGGAATGAGCACCAGCGCCCTCACGCTTCCCACGGCGCAGGCGGCTTCCAGCGCGTCGGGCAAAATACCCTCGGCATCGGTCGGCAATCCTTTCAGGCTGAAGCCGAGGATATTGGAGAGCCCTATGATGCCGTGATCGGTGAGGTTTTCGCACAGCACGACATCGCCGGAGCGGATGACGCAGCTCAGTGCGAGAAAGATGCTGTGCGCCGCCCCGTTTGTCACGATAATGCGCTCGACGCCGGCGCTGACACCCATCGGCTGCAGCCAGAGCCGTGCGGTTTCGCGATGCCGGTCGAGCCCAGCGATCGGCCGGCAAGGGCGCATGAAGCTCGCGATATCGCTCTCGGCAAGCTCGCGAAAAATCTCGCGCGAAGCGTCCTCATGCGCATCGAGATAGACGGCGCGGATGATTGAAAGGTCGAGTATCTCGTTCTGGCTGTGGTCGAGCATCATCCGGCCCGCGCGGTCCGTCACGCGCGCCCTGACGAAGGTCCCGCGGCCGATTTCGCCGCTGAGATAGCCGAGCCTTTCCGCCTCCTTGTAAGAGAGGCTGACGGTCTGCACGGAAAGGCCGAGTTCGCGCGCCAGATCGCGATGCGTCGGCATCCGATCCATTGGTTTGAGAATGCCGGAATCGATATCGGCGATGATCCGTTCGGTCAGAGCCGCGTGCTTCGTCTCGCCCTTCTGCTTCGCCACGCTCGGCCGCCAGATAACCGGTTTTGTCGCGGGAGTCGGATCGGTAGCGAAGGGATTGGCTTGGCGGCGCATGAATTGTCTCGTTTTTGAGGCGATAATTTCATGACATTATGCATGCTCCCTCTAGAAAATTGAAGCCTTATGCATCGCGAGCCGCCATTGCCTGGGGAATAATCCAAAGACGCTGTTGCCGGGCGAAGTTCGTCTCGCCGGCAATCATGCTTTCCTCAGATCGTCTCGCCTGCATGAACCAATTCGTCCATGACGGAGCGGACGGCGGATTCGGCGATGGCAACGATCTCATCGACTTCTTCTTTGGTCGTGACAAGCGGTGGTGCGAAACCCAAGATGTCGCCATGCGGCATGGCACGGGCAATGAGCCCGCGACTGCGCGCGGCCTTCGAGATTCGCGCGCCAACAGTAAGGCCGGGTGCAAAACGTATTTTCTTTTCCCGGTCGGCCACAAATTCGATGGCCCCCATCAAGCCGACACCGCGGACTTCACCGACGATCGGAAGTTGAGCGAATCTGGCCTTTAGTTGCGCTTGGAAATAGGTGCCGACCGTGCGCGCATTGCCCGGTAGATCCTCTTTCTCCACGATGTCGAGAACGGCATTGGCCGCTGCTGCGCCAATCGGATGGCCGGAATAGGTGTAACCATGCGAGAAAGCGCCGACGCGGTCGGCCCCTTCTTCCATCACCTTGTAGACCTTCTCGCCGACGATGGCCCCCGATAGCGGGAAGTAGGCCGAGGTGAGGCCTTTGGCGATGGTGATCAGATCGGGTTCGATACCGTAGTGCTGTGATCCGAACATTGACCCGGTTCGCCCAAAACCGGTGATGACTTCGTCTGCGATCAGCAGGATATCGTATTTCCGCAGGACCTTCTGCACTTCGTCCCAATAGCCCTGCGGCGGGGGAGTGATGCCGCCGGTGCCAAGCACCGGCTCGGCGATGAAGGCACCGATCGTGTCGGGATCTTCGCGCAGGATCAAGGCTTCGAGCTCATCGGCACGGCGCTTGGAAAATTCGACTTCCGTCTCGCCGGCTTCCGCGCCCCAATAGTGATGCGGCACGCCGGTGTGGAGAAAGCCCGCACGCGGTAGGTCCATGTGGTCATGGTAAAAACTCATGCCGGTCATCGAGCCGGAAACCACGCTGCAACCGTGATAGCCGCGTTCGCGGGAGATGATCTTCTTCTTGTTCGGTTTACCGCGCAGGTTGTTGTAGTACCAGACAAGCTTTGCCTGCGTTTCGTTGGCATCGGAACCCGACATGCCGTAGAAAACCTTGCTCATCTTGCCCGGCGCCATTCTCACCAGTCTATCGGAGAGGATCGCGAGCTCATCCGTCGTGTGAGCGGCGTAAGTATGGTAATAGGCGAGGCGATAGGCTTGGCGCGAGATGGCTTCGGCGACCTCGGTGCGGCCATAGCCGACATTGACGCAGTAGAGGCCGGCGAAACCGTCGATCAGCTGCGTGCCGTTGGCATCCTGGATCCGGATGCCCTTGCCGGTTTCGACGATCGTCGGATCGCCGAGCTTGCCGCTTGCGAAATCCTTGAGCTGCGTGAAGGGATGCAGGACCGAGTTGCGGTCCATCGTGGCGATCTGGTTAACGTTGGTGGTCATAACGGCGGGTCCTTTCATGCGGCGAGATTGCCGAAGCAGACATATTTTGCTTCGAGATATTCTAGGAGGCCGTGGCGCGAGCCTTCGCGACCAAGGCCGGATTGCTTCCAGCCACCGAAGGGTATCGGGGCGCCGGTGAATATCGGCGTGTTGACGGCAATCATGCCGTATTCAAGTCGATCGGTGAGGCGCATCGCCCTGCCAAGATCGTTGGTGTAGAGATAGGCCGCCAGCCCCATTTCGGTGGCGTTGGCACGGGAGAGTACCTCCTCCTCGTCATCGAACGGCAGTATGGCTGCGACCGGGCCGAAGGTCTCCTCGCGGGCAATCAGCATTTCGTCCGTGACGTCGGCAAGCACGGTTGGCATTACGAAATTGCCACCGAGTGGACTGTCCTGCCCGCCGCACACGAGACGTGCACCGGCCGAGAGCGCCTGGGCGATCTGCTGACGGCATTTCTCTGCAACAGTCAGCCGCGTCATCGGCCCGATCTTGGTGGCGGGTTCAAGACCGTGGCCGACCTTAAGCTCTCGGGTCGCCTTCGCAAAGGCATCCACAAACCGATCGTGGTTGCCGCGCTGGACGTATATCCTGTTGGCGGCGAGGCAATCCTGTCCCGACGTGGCGAATTTGGCGCCGATACAGCCCTTTACGGCCTTGGAAAATTCGGCGTCGTCAAACAGGATGAAGGGTGCATGGCCGCCAAGTTCCAACGAGGCTTTCTTCACGGTGGCCGACGACTGGCTGAGCAGGATGCGCCCGACTTCCGTCGAACCGGTGAAGGAAAACGCCCGCACATCCGTGTGTTCCAGCAGGCGGCGGGCAAGCGGCGCGGCTTCGCCTGTGATAACCTGAAAGACGCCGGCCGGCATTCCAGCCTCTTGGGCAAGTTTTGCCAAGGCGAGCGCTGAAAGCGGCGTTTCGGGAGCAGGCTTGACGATCATGGTGCAGCCAGCCGCCAGCGCGGCGCCCGCCTTGCGCGTGATCATGGCGCAGGGAAAGTTCCATGGCGTGATCGCCACGGTAACGCCAATCGGCTGCATCTGGACCGAAAGCCGGCTGCCTGGCAGGTGGCTCGGAAACGTTTCGCCATAGGCACGCTCGGCTTCGCCGGCAAACCATTCGAGGAAACTTGCGGCATAGGAAATTTCGCCGAGTGACTCCGCCAGCGGCTTGCCCTGTTCGGTCGTCATGATAATGGCGAGATCCTGGGCGTTGTCGCGCATCAGCCCGCCCCACGTGCGTAGGATCCGACCGCGTGCAACGGGGAGTTTGTCACGCCAGTCGACAAAGGCGTTTCTCGCAGCATCGACGGCGGCATCGGCATCTTCGAGCGAGCAAGCCGCGACTTCTGCGAACTGCTCACCGGTTGCCGGATCAATGACGTACAGGGTCTCTCCACGCGCAGCCCACGCGCCGTTCAGAAAGGCCCGGCGTTCGATCAGATCGGGTCGTTTCAGGTTTTTCAGCGCGGTATTGGCAAGGCCTTTCATGCGAAGCTCCAATAAGATGTTTACAAAGAGACTAACCTCTCGCCATGATCGATTGCCTGCATTGATGTCAGCCCGGATGCAGGAATCATGCTTATATTGGTGCTGATCGCAGGATTTCCGCATGCTAACGCTTGATCGAGCCGACAGGGCACTCCTCGATGCCGTCCAGAAGAACAACCGCTTGACCTCGGAAGAGTTGGCAAAGATCATCAATCTCTCGCCGACGGCTTGTCAGCGCCGTCTGAAGCGATTGCGTGAGGAAGGGGTGATCGAGGCGGACGTATCGATCGTCTCACCCAAGGCGGCCGGTCGTGGGATTACAATGATCGTCCTTGTCTCGCTTGAGCGCGAACGGGCCGATATCGTTGATCGTTTCAAGGCGGCGATCCGCGCCACCCGAGAAGTGATGATCGGCTATTACGTGACGGGCGATGCCGATTTCATCTTGGTGATAACGGCGAAGGACATGGAGGACTACGAAGCCTTCACGCGCAGGTTCTTCTATGAGAACCACGATATCAAAGGGTTCAAGACCATGGTCGTGATGGATCGAGTGAAAGCTGGTTTTGCGTTCCCGATGGACGAGTGATCGGCGCCGGCATGTATGGGTTGAATTAGGGCATGAGACAGTTTCCGCCCTAGAAACTACATCGTTGCAACGCGCCTGGCTTGATATTTGATGGCTTGGACCTCGGGATTGTCCGCAAGGGAAACGAAGGCGCCCCTGCTGCCATCGAAAGCTTCGATAAGCCCGCTCGCGATGTCGTAAATCCAGCCATGGAGGGTGACGCGCCCTTCTGCGAGGGCGAACCGTACCGACGGGTGGGGCTGGATGTTGGCGAGCTGAGCGATGACATTTTCACGCACCATCGACGCAACCTTGGCGGTTTCGTCCTTGTGCTGCCGGGCCTCGTTCACGACACGGGCGGAGTCTGCATAACGCAGGATCCGCTTGAAGGCCAGTGCGTGATCAGAGCTTGCCTTCTGCGAGCAGTTCGCGCGCCCGCTTCAGCGTCGACAGCAGCGCCGATCTGCAGCCCTCGTCGCTGTCGAACTGCGCCTGCTCGGCCCGCTCTTCCGGGCCGCCAGGCTGGTTGTCGCGCAAACCGAGATAGCAGTGGAATCCAAGCTTCAGTAAGCCGTTTCCACGACATCGCAGCGTGTGCAGAGACCGGGCGGGAGAAACAGGCGCGCATCGCGCACCTTCAGCTCCAGGCCCTTCCAGACCTGCTCCTGGGTAAGTTTTGTTTCGCCTTCGGGGTTCACCGTAACGGTTGCGGTCGAATAAATCATGATGATGTTCCTCGTTCGAGATGTGGGACGGCCTTCCTCAGAGAGAGGCCGTGGTCTCCGAGGCAAAGGCGCGATAAGAACGGAGTGGACGGCCGAGGAGCGTCGTCAGGCGCTCGACATCACCGTCCTCAGGCAGCATTCCGTCAGTCAGGAAGCGCTCGCCCATCATGCGCATGTCGTAAGCCATCCAGGCTGGCATGAACTGCTTGAGGTTCTGCTCGAATGCCGCGGTATCATCGCCGCCGTAGTGGATGTGACGGCCAATTACGTCCGTCCAGATGGCGGCGATTTCCGTTCCGGTAAGCGCCGCGGGCCCGACCAGATTGATCCGCGTGAACGGGAGTGGCTGTGCGGCATGCTCGCGACGCAACAGCTCAAGGGCGGCGATCTCCGCGATATCTCGCGCATCAATCATGGCGAGTCCCTTGTCGCCGACGGGCATCGGGTAGACGCCGTGGCCTGTGATGACGTCCTTGATCGTCAGATCGTTTTGGATGAAGTAGGCCGGGCGTAGGATGGTGGCATGAAGGCTCATCTGCTCGATCATCCGCTCGACGCCGAACTTGCCGGCAAAGTGCGGCACGTTCACGTAAACATCGGGGTGAATGACCGACAGATAGACGATGCGTTCAATGCCAGCTGCGCGAGCCACATTAAGCGCGATCAGAGCCTGGGTGAATTCGTCCGGTGCTACAGCGTTGAGCAAGAACAGGGTGGAAACTCCGTCAAAGGCGCTGTGCAGCGAGTCGACGTCGAGGAAGTCACCTTTCACGACGTCAACGCCTGCAGGGAAATTTGCCTTGGAGGGATGGCGGACGAGGGCGCGAACTTCAGCGCCGTGATTGACAAGGTGCTGGATGACTTGGCTGCCAATATTACCCGTGGCGCCGGTAACGAGAACGGTCATGGAAGAATCTCCGGGTTTGGATGCTTGACACGCCGAATATGGATGGTTCACTGATGGCTCGATAGTCCGATATTTTAGACTTGCCGTCTCACAGATGGAACGACAATGGACCTGATTGCTCTTGCTGACTTTAACCTGGTTGCCCGCCATGGAGGGTTCGGGAGAGCTGCGCGGGCCACCGGCCGGCCTAAGGCGACACTGTCGCGGCGCGTAACCGAGCTAGAGGCTTCCCTGTCACTACGTTTGTTCGAACGTGGCGCGCGTAACCTCAAGCTTACCGAGGAAGGGCGGGCTCTTTACGAGCGAACAGCCGCGCTGCTGACCGAAGTGGACGAAACGGCGGCAGCGATTGCTTCGGGCGCTGAGACGCCGCGCGGCCGATTGCGGATCAGTGCGCCGCTTCTTCTGTCGCAAACTGCCATGGGCAAGATTGCCGCGGGCTTTGCGTTAAGACATCCGGAGGTGCGGTTGGAGATCACCGCGGAAGACCGGGCCGTCGACATGATCGAGGAGGGATATGACTTGGTGATCCGGGTTAATCCAGATCCGGACGAAACTCTTGTCGGTCGAGCTTTCCTGCGTGACCGGCTGGTCGTTGTGGCGAGCCCTGATCTTACCCGCCCTCGCGGCGAACTACCGGCCCCGGCCGTCGTGCGTGGATCCAGCAGTCCTGAGACCTGGAACTTCATGACGTCTAAGGGCCCTGCAAAGATAAGGATCGAACCGGTCCTCTCGCTTTCGTCCCTCATTATGGTTCGGGATGCTGTGCGAGCCGGCGTTGGCGCTGCACGTCTGCCGATCTCGCTGGTAGACCACGATCTGGCAGACGGGACTTTGCAACATTGGGGAGATGTCGAGGGTTCGGAGATCGCTCTATGGGCGCTTTATCCATCGCGGCGACTGCTCAGCGCCCGTGTCTCGGCATTCCTGGAATACTTGAAGCAGACTTTTCCCAACGCAACCCCCGATGAACTGGCAGCCTACATTAGTAAGTGACAACTTGGCCAGCCTGCTCCACACTTTTAATATTGGATCAGACCTGAGCCATACCCCCAGTCGACCGCTAGTTCCGCACCTGTCGTGAAACTGCTCTCGTCGCTGGCAAGGAAGAGGGCTGCCGCGCCACCTGATCAGGTCTGCCCACACGGCCGAGAGGAATCATGTTGGCAAGCGCATCTCGAATTAGGCCGCCGCGCACCTCAAGCGCTCATGAGCACCGACACCGATCTCGAGCCAAGCCAAATCATTGCCTACTTTGTCCGTCGCTGGCAAATCGAGGTGACCTTCGCAGAAACACGCGCTCATCTGGGTGTGGAGACGCAGCGCCAGTGGAGAGGTAACGCTATCCTTCGCACGACACCTTCGCTCCTCGCTATTTATAGTCTCGTGACGTTGTGGGCGGGCGACGTCCTCGGCCAAAACATGGGCCTTTATGCCGCCGGATAGGACAGGAAAACCGAGCTGACATTCACGGATGCGATGGGTGCAGTGCGCCTCGATTTATGGAGCGACGATGCTGCAGCAGCAGCTTGATGCCGGCCTGTGGCCTACGGAGCCGATGGGCGGCAAGATCGGAGAAACGCCGCTCCATGGTCAGCGAGCGGCCGAGCTTGCGCAGGAGATTGTTGAGTGGGTGCACAAGCGGGGTGAGATCCCGCAGCAACGTCCTGGTGGCGATAATCGATAGATCGTCCGACGTCATTGTCCTGATCTGCGAAACCAGTCCCCTGATACTTCCAAGGCCGTTTTTGATCGCAAGCCCAGATGATGATGGCGATGACTGGCACGAGAACGAGAGGCGGAAAGGCGAGATTGAGGGGGGGATATTCTCGACAAGACCTTGTCTGAGATCGATCTTTTCGGTGACCTCAATCGTGACCGTTTATTTGGGATCGACAGCGGATAGATCCGCCAGAGCTCGCCGTGAAAGGTCTCGGAGAAGCCCGCCGCAAAGCGCGTGACCTGGGGGGGAAGGCGTTGCTGCATGCAAATGCAAGCGCTGCCCCTTTCCTGGCCCGAAACGAATGCGCATCGGCGTAATCGTCGGCATCCTCGTTGAAACGACGTGAGATGTGTATCCTTAAGGCTGCATCTTCCACTTCCCAACCGAACTTCCAAGCATCGTGCCTGATCGCGCGGTCTCCAACCAAATCGGGATCTGACTTAGCTAGCTGCTGTGGACGAACATAGGGATTGTCATGCATGGGTAGGCCTAACAACCGAGCTCTCCCAACCGCCTCCTGTAGGTCAATCAATTCATCAATCGTCAAACGTGCCCCCAAGAATTGCGAGGCAACTAACTCAAATGCAGTCTATTTCAAGGTGCACGACTATCAGTTTCTCGCCTGGCAACGGTTGTAGGTCAACGCCGCCACGGTTGCGGCAGCGACCGGTTCTGTACGCCAGCGGACGAGGGCTATTGCTGCTTCTCTATAATCATTCTTAACTGAAGCGTGCCCTTATACCATTATCAATCTAGGGGGCAGTGCATGTCGTTTGTTTTTCGTTGGGTTTTTCTGGTGGTTGTTTTCTTTTCCGGTCCAGCCCAGGCTGCCAGCGATGACTGGGTTGTCGTTAAGACCACAAGTCAGGTTAAGGTAACGGTCGATCAATCGACCTGGTCCGACGTCCATGTTGGAGATGTAGTTCCAAACAAGGCATGGCTCTCGACTGGGCCTCGCGGGCGACTGCAGCTTACGCGAGGCGTCGAAGCAATCTCATTGCAACCAGACACACTCGCTTCCATCACAACGTCTGGCTTCTTCGCCCGCAAGACTGAGATCCTTCAGCAGGTTGGTTCGATTGACCTCGAGATCGAAAGGAGAAGCCAGCCTCATACGACTGTTCAGACGCCGTTTCTCGCCGCCGTCGTGAAGGGAACCATCTTTCACGTGACGGTCGGCAGGACCAAGGCATCCGTTTCAGTGGATCGGGGACTGGTTGAAGTTACCTCATTTGCGAGCGGACAGCGGTCCAACATCGGTCCCCGTCAGAAAGCGGCTGTTGATCGCAATCAAGGAATGACAGTGTCGGGCCAAGTAGAACCATCCATTATTAGTGTTCCGCGTTCGGCTGCGCGCATTCCTGCAATCGGGCAAGTGAAGCCGAGCGGAGGACCGGTAACCGTCGGCCGCGCTTCCGCAGGTAAAGGAGCGTCTGATAGCAAAAGCAGCAACGCAAGTGGAGAAGGTGGCAGTAATGGAAACGCTGGCGGTTCCGGCGGCAACACCAGTGGAAATGGCAACAGCGGCCACAACAGTGGTGGAAACGGCAAAGGAAATAACGGGAATGGAAACGGCAACGGTGGCGCAAGCGGGAACGGCAGCGGCGGCGGCAATGGTAACGGTGGTAACGGCAACAGTGGTGGTGGAGGAAATGGAAACGGGAATAACGGGAACGGCAATGGTAATGGGGGTGCAACCGGAAACGGAAACAGTGGAAATGGTAACGGCGGCAGGGGCAACAACAAGTGATTGCCAAATCCAAGGCTCTCTGGAGGTCGCTAGGCGGTAGATCTGGGTCTGTTGTCCTTCGACTTGCTCTAATTGCCAGCATGATAGCATTGCCGTTGGTCGCGCCCGGTATGTTTGTGGTGCAGAATTGGAACGACAACTTCGTCGCGAAGCGATTTCAAATGGCTCCCCGCAGTGCCACCGGGGCGCTCGCGTTCATAGCCATCGATAAAAAGAGCTTGGACGCTATAGGTATCTGGCCTTGGCCACGTGGCGTATACGCCGAGCTGATCGACCGGATTTCCGCTGCTGGTGCTGGTGACATTTTCATCGACGTCGACTTCAGCACACCTTCACAGAAGTCTGAGGATGATAAGCTTGCCGCAGGTCTCGACCGAGCTGGTGGAAGTGTCCTTCTCCCAGTTTTTCGCCAGCAAGTCACAGCTACGGGTTTTAAAACCACTATCACCAAGCCGATTGGCTTGCTGGCCGAGAAGTCATGGCCAGTGTTCGCAAATGTTGCATTGGATCTGGATGGCAATGTTCGTCGCTTCTCGCTTGGAGAGGAATCTGATGCCGTCTCCACGCAATCCGCTGCGGCTTCTTTGGCGAAATCAGACAGGCATACCGGGACGTCTTTGATTGATTTTTCAATACGTCCGGATACCGTTCCGACGTTCGCTTTGTCCGACGTGCTCAACGGTCATGTGGGCGCCGATGCGCTGAGAGGGAGATCGATTGTTGTTGGAGCCTCGGCCACTGAACTGAAGGACATCTTCCCCGTTCCAATTTATAGCGTGTTGGCTGGTCCAATGATCCATGTTCTTGCAGCCGAAACCTTGTTGCAGAATAGGGACCTTCGCACCTTCAACCAACTACCCCTTGAGTTGTTTTTTTCCGCGGTGCTGATTGTGGTCGCTCTGACCTGGCGCTCGATCGGCATCGCAAGCTTGGCAATTCTTACGGGATCTTTGGGGTTGCTGATCGAAATCGTCGCGTTTCTTCTTCAGAAGGAGTTCGGTTTCATCATTGGAACCGCCGTCCCGTGGTTGATCCTGTCGCTTTCTTTTCTGATGTTTCTCAATGAACGGCTTGATTTCGGGCAAATGCTCCTTGTCGTCGCAAACGTCGAGAGGAAAAATACCCGCCGGTTGATGGAACGGATCATTCAAGACAGTTCCGACGGTGTCATTGCGTTCGACGGTCGTCTCAAAATTATCGAAGCGAGCCAGTCTGCCAAGCAGCTATTCAATACAAAGGTCGGTAACGATCTTTTCAGCCATGCCGATCCTACAGTTGTCGAAGCCGTGCAGGTGCTCATCGCGAAACATTGCGCCGACCCTTCGAAAATTCATTCGACGACCATGGAGTTCTCGACGCAGGTCGGTGCGAAGACCGTTCATCTCGAGGTCGTCACAACGATCTCACCGAACGAGCGAACTGACGCTACTCAACATGATGACGGTTTTGCTGGCTGCCTCATTTTAAGAGACGTGACAGCTCGTCGACTATATCATGAACGGCTGCGATACCTAGCCGAACACGATGAGCTCACTGGGCTTCTCAATCGTCGCGAGTTCGCAGCCCGCCTTGATGTGTCCAAGGAGGCCCGCCAAATCGCGGTGCTTGACGTCGAGCGATTTTCTGGCGTCTGCGCGACCCTTGGTCGGGATACCGGCGACGACGTGCTGAGGGCTATAGCCACCCACCTGCGTTCAGAGTTGGGCGAGATCCTCATTGCCAGATTGGCAGGAGATATTTTCGCAGTCGCTTTGAGTTCCCCGGACCTTGAAGAGGCGGAACGTGTCGCTTCTAGGCTTCTTGATCTGTTTACGGATCCAATCGCCGTCGGGTTCACCTCGGTACCTGTCGGTATTCGGGTTGGTATTGCGCAGAACGCCGATGCCAGTGCTGAAAGCCGCGTCAGGGAGGCCGAGTCCGCACTGGATTTGGTACGCTCTGTGCCTGGCCGCCAGTGGGCGCAATATGATCCCGCTTCGGCCGTTCGCCAAGCGCGAGCGCGGCGTCTGGAAGCTGACATGCGAGAGGCGCTCGTACAAAGCCAATTCTTCTTGCTGTACCAGCCACAAATCGAACTCGCCAGTGGCCGGCTGATCGGCGCTGAGGCTCTTATCAGGTGGCAGCATCCGGAATTCGGTCTTATCTCGCCTCTCGAATTCATCCCGATCGCGGAGTCCACCGGGCTTATATGCGAAATGGGGCGCTGGACACTGATGGAAGCATGCACAGAGGCAGCCAATTGGCCAGGCGACATCTCGGTGGCAGTCAACGTGTCTCCTATTCAGTTCGCAAGGTCCGACGTTGAGGCGAGTGTTCAGGAAGCAATAGCCGCTTCCGGTTTGGCCGCGTCGCGTCTCTGCCTCGAGTTGACCGAGTCCACATTTTTGGAGCAAGGCGGACCAACTATCGAGAAAATGCGCAGATTGAGAGGTGTGGGAATTTCCATAGCACTTGACGATTTCGGCACGGGCTACTCGTCAATGAGTTACCTGGCTTCGCTTCCTTTGGATAAGCTGAAAATCGACCAGTCTTTCGTTCGGGTCATGAACGCCGATGGTGGTGCTCTGGAAATTGTCAAAGCTGTTGTTTCGCTGGCGCATGGGCTGAAGCTCGCCGTCGTCGCGGAGGGGATCGAGGGCAAGTCTGAGGTCGAAACCCTGCAATGGCTCGGATGCGAAACGGGGCAAGGCTATCTCTTTGGGAAGCCACAGGCGGCGCAGGAGCTCTTTGAGCGTACCACCGCACTTCTGGCAGTTGGAACGTGACCTCGTAATGGAGTTGCGATCAATCACTATAAGTACATTTCTTTTTCGCCATCATTACTTCCAGCGCCACCTACGTGGCTGCGCCATCGGAGCCTGCAGCAATTACAGCCGTTTGTCCGGCGCTGCCGCCGCCGGCAAAGGTTGTTACTTATGTTCGCGAAGCGCCGGCTCCGGCAGCGCCTGTCGTCGTGCAGGAAAAGGTCGTCGTCGGTCATGCCTTGCCAGAGCTGTCGTGGTCACGCCGGTTCCCGAGAACCCGAGATATGGCTACGCGATCGTCAACAACGAGCGGGTCATTATCGAACCTTCGGCCCGCAAGGTGATCCATGTCATCAATTGATCGAGCCCGGTTGGCGGCCCGGCAACTGCCCGTGCCGCCTGACCCGATTGGACCGCCGCCGCCGAGTTGCGGCGGGCGAACATCCACGGCCTCGCAAGCGCTGCGTTTGGAATAGCCACGGTCGTGGGCACGGTTACGGTCGCAGCGGAATTGGCCTCCATCGGCATGGCGGAGACCACGGAGCAGGACTTGCGCGATCTGAGGGATCCCGATCTCTGGAGTTGGCTCCCGAGGCCGATATCGCCATTCTGGACGTGCGCCTCGCCGATGGGCTGACAGGGTCGGAGATCGCAAGGCAGCTGGTCGAGCGTTTCAACATTGGTGAACGCGAACTGCAGCCGCGCCCAGCATTTCGGCTTCGAGACCAAGGAAGGTCATGACGACTTCATTGTTGATGACCTCAAACTTGATGCCGCCACCTCTGTTCCGGAAACGACATCGTGACTTCACATCTCGGTCCATTAGATCACAACGTTGGGTGATGAATGTTCAGGCCAACCATACCCGGCGCCTGGCAGGGCTGACCTCAAGAGGACGTGGCGCCCCCGCTCCGGTAGAAGATATAGCCGGCGACGATGAATATGAGCGCCCCGAACAAGCGGTTGAGGACGTTTTTGTAGGCGCTCAGCCGCGTCGCGAGCATCATGCCAAGCAGGCCGCCAACAACGCCTCCACCGATGAACTCGGCTGCTAGCCACCAGTCCACCAGCCCGGACGCTGCATAGTTCAGCGCGGTTGCCAGCCCGAACGCGCCGACTGAGAGGAGCGACGTGCCGATCGCGTTAATCATCGGCATGCCGGTGGCAAGCATCAGACCTGGGACGATCAGGAACCCCCCGCCGATCCCGAAGAAGCCGGAAGCCGCTCCCGCGGCAAGCGCCACGGCCGCAGTGACAAGGCACATCCTGAGATCGACCGGCCGATTTTCGACTGGTGTCGGCTTCCTGGGCTTGAGCATAAGAGCGCCGACCACGACCATCAGTATGCCGAACAGGAAGATCAGCCGGTCTCCGTCCATCGCCTTTCCGAGGCTGGAGCCGGCAAGCGCGCCGAGGACGCCTAGCGCGGAGAAGACGGCTGCGCACCGCCACCAGACGTGCCCCTTGATGGCGTGGCTCGCGAAGTTGGCGAAGGCGTTCACCGAGACCGCCAGCGCGCCGGTCCCGATCGCGACATGCGGCTGGGCGACGCCGACGACGTAGAGGAGGAGCGGGGTCGCCAGGATCGACCCGCCACCGCCTAGAAGGCCGAGCATGAAGCCGACGATCCCGCCGGAACCGACGGCCGCAAAGACGGAACCAGTCATGTCCTTGTGCTCCAGACCCGGTCGTAAAGGGTCATGCCGATCAGCATGGCCAAGACGAAAAGGACCGTCTGGGGTATGCCAACCGACAGGGAGGCGACAGCAGGACCGGGGCAGAAGCCGCCAATCCCCCAGCCGAGACCGAAGAGCGCCGAACCAATGACAAGCGGCGCGTCGATCTTTCGGTTCGTGGGCAAATGGAAGCTGTCGTCGAAGGCCGGGTGCCGCATCCGCTTCATCACCTGCACGCCGACGAAGGCGACGGCGACGGCGCCGCCGAGCACGAAGGCAAGACTTGGATCCCAGTTGCCGAAGACGTCGAGGAAGCCCTGGACTCGAACAGGGTTCAGCATGCCGGAGAGCGACAAGCCGATGCCGAAGACGATGCCTGAGGCAACGGCGGCGCCGAATTGGTAGCTGTTTCTGCTCATAATCCAAGTCCTCGAAGAACTGCGACGGCCATCACGCCGGCCGCCAGGAATGTGGCGACGGCCACCACGGATCTCGGCGACAGGCGGGCAAGCCCGAGAACGCCGTGCCCGCTGGTGCAACCAGAGCCCATGCGCGAGCCGAAGCCAACGAGAAGCCCGGCAACGATGATCAGCGGCCAGGTTGCGGTGATCTCGACGATCGGCCACCCGCCGAATGCCAGCAGGTACGCCAACGGCCCGATCAGGAGGCCAAGCACGAAGGCGAGATTGGTGATCAGTCCGACGCCTTGCGCCAGACGCCCGACGATGCCGCTAATGCCGGCAATCCGGCCGTTCAAAAGCAGGAGCATGGCCGCGGATGCGCCAATCAGCATGCCGCCTGCCAAAGACTGGAGATAGGGGGTCATGTCTCTTCCTCCGCACAGAAGATATCGTAGAGGGCGCCGACGAGCCGGGCCGCCTTCTCTTCCGTCAGGCGGTAGAATATCTGCTTTCCCTCCCGCCGGGTTTCGACAATGCCCGAGTTCCGCAGCACCGTCAGATATTGAGAAAGATGCGGCTGATGGAAGTCGAGTTTTTCCTCGAGTTCGCTGACCGAGAACTCGCCCTCGACCAGCGTGCACACGATCGTCAGCCGCGCCTGGTGGGACAACGTCTTCAGGAGATCGGCAACCTCTCCGGCCCGGCCTGCCATCTCGGCAAGGGAGAGGCCTGCCTTCGCTACAGCTTTCGATACGGGACTCATTCCCATGCGGCTCCCTGCAATGCGTCGAGCGGAAACTTGAGGTAGCGCTTGCCATTGGCTTCAGGCTCCGGCAAACGTCCGCCGCGAATATTCACCTGCAGGGCGTGCAGGATCAGCTTCGGCATCGGCAGCGTCTTGTCACGTTTCGTCCGCAGCGCGACGAACTGGTCTTCGCTCACGCCAGCAAGATGCCCGTTGGACTTCTTCTGCTCGGCGACAGTGCTCTCCCAGCGCGGAGCACGGCCGCCTCGCTGGTAGTCGTGTCCGGTGAAGATGCGGGTCTCGTCCGGCAGGGTGAGGATGTCCTGGATCGACGTCCAAAGGATGCGGGCGTCGCCACCCGGAAAGTCGGCGCGCGCCGTGCCGCTGTCGGGCATGAACAGCGTGTCATGGACGAAGGCCGCGTCGCCGACCACATAGGTGATCGAGGCAAGCGTATGGCCTGGCGAGAACATCACCTTGGCGTCGATGCAGCCGACCTTGAATGTCTCGCCGTGAGCGAAGAGCCGGTCCCATTGCGAGCCGTCGGTGACGAGCTCTGGCCAGTTGTAGATCCCCTTCCACAGCCGCTGCACATCCACGACGCGTTCGCCGATCGCGGTTCTGGCACCGGTCTTCTCCTTCAGATACTGGGCCGCGGAGAAATGGTCGGCATGCGGGTGGGTGTCGAGGATCCACTCGACCGTCAGATCATTCTCCCTGATATAGTCGAGGATCGCGTCGGCATTGATGGTCGCTGTGGCTCCGGCCTTTTCGTCGAAATCCAGCACCGGATCGATGATGGCGCACTTGCGGGTATCGGGATCGGACACGACATACTGGACACTCCAGGTGCGCTTGTCGAAGAAGCCCTTCACTTGCGGGCGGCGTGCCGCGTGCTGCTTGAGCCAGGCCGCGGCGGCGCTCGTGTCGAAGCCGTGGGCACGGCCGAACTCGATGACGTCTTCGGCAGCCATCCGCCCGTCCAGAACCTCGCCGATCAGATACAGGCTGAGGGATCTCGTGCCGGACTTGCAATGGGCGAACACCCGGCCGTCGGACGCGTCGAGCGCCTTCTGGAACGATCGCACGTCCGCTTCGGTAATGGTGCCGAGCGTGACGGGAACGAAGAAATAGGAGAGGCCGCAATGTTCGGCCGCCTGGCGTTCGGCCTCCGTTCCCGGCTGGGCGGCGTCCTCGGCGTCGGGACGGTTGTTGATAAGCGTCGCAAATCCCTGGTCACGCAGGGACCTGATATCGTCGACGCTCGGCTGTGGCGAGACCGAGAGCTTCTCGCAAATCTTGATGACAGGCATGGCTGGCTCCGTAATCTGATCTCATATACATTTTAATATAACGTATAATGTTTATGCTTCAAGTCCGCTCGATGGGCAGATTGTCGCAGCGTACTGCGGGGCTGCCGCTTCGGTGCATGGCGTGCGCCGAACGAAAGACAGCCGAGACATCACCACCTCTCGCTGATAAGAGAAGGACGTTAGGGCAGAAAGCAAAGGGGGAGAAAATTTGGACTTCATGAAACCGCCGAAGTCGCTCGAACAGCTGCTCTATGAGCTGATGTCCTGGGTGCTGTTTTATCCGATCACCATGTCGCGCTCTGGGCATCTCCGGTGGGGATGCGGATAAAAACTTGGACTGATCTGGACGCTGAGGCCAAGACTTCTGCGATACTCGATGGGACTGAGTGATCCCAATGATAACTTGATGCACTTTTCATTGTACCATCGGATGTAGGCATCAACCTCGCGGGCAAACTTCTTGATCGTGATGGTTCTCCAGTCGCCAGGATAAAACTGTTCCGTTTTTCCCGGTTGATCAGGTTCTCCGGCGCAGGACTAACTTCCTCCATATGCGAGCCAAAACGCAGTCGCCGCGGTCTGGCGATGACCAAACTCTCCTGTTTCATCAATCGCTGCACAACCTTTTCCGAGATTGTCACGCTCTACCTTGCCAGTGGCGCCTGCAGTCTGCGATAGCCGTAGCAGCGATGGTTGCTTTCGAAGATTCTGTCAGGCTGCGTCGGGTGTGCGGTCATTGCGTTATTCCATTATAAGTGGATGGCAATTTTACTTGAGATTGGCCAGGAATATTCTGGCTTGTTGCCGTAGCTCGTTCTGAACCGCCCTATCCATCCGGTCCCAGGTGGCATAGGGCTGCGCCAGCCGGCGGTTTGACCGTAACTTGCTGCGATTGCGCGCGAGGAAATCCCAATAGAGTGCGTTGAATGGACACGCATCCTCGCCAATGCGCTTTTTGGGGTCGAAGCGGCAGGTCACGCAATAGTTGGACATCCGGTTGATGTAGTTTCCACTTGCCGCATAGGGCTTAGTCCCGAGAAATCCACCGTCGGCAAACTGGCTCATGCCGACGACATTCGGCAGCTCGACCCATTCATAGGCATCGGCGTAAACTTCGAGATACCAGCGATGCACGGCCTTTGGATCGATCCCAGCAAGCAGCGCGAAATTGCCGGTGATCATCAAACGCTGGATATGGTGGGCGTAGGCATTCTCGATCGTCTCGTTGATGACCGTCGCCAGGCAGTTCATGTCGGTTTTGCCGGACCAGTAGAAGGAGGGTAGGGGACTGTCGTTGTCGAAGAAATTGCTCTCTGCGTAGCCTGGCCCTGCATGCCAGTAGACGCCCCGCATATATTCGCGCCAGCCGATGATCTGGCGGATGAAGCCCTCGACGGCGTTGAGCGGCGCGGCTCCGTCGAAATAGGCTCGCTCTGCGGCGCGACAGACGGCAAACGCGTCGAGGAAGCCGATATTGATGTAGAAGGACAGGAGCGAGTGATTGAGGAATGGATCATCCTGCAACATCGCGTCCTGCGTTTCGCCGAAGTTGGCCAGGAAATCGGCGATAAAACCGTCCAGAACCTCTTTTGCTTCCGCCCGTGTGACGGCAAAACCAAAGCGCTCAAGCTTGCCGAAATTGTCCGGAAACAGCTTCGCAACGGTCGCGAGGACCTCGGTCGTGATCTCGTCGGCTTCAAAACGGCGATGGCGCGGTCGCAATAGGTCAGGCTCGGCCGACTTGCGGTTTTCCGCGTCGAAATTCCAGCGGCCACCGACCGGCGCTTCGCCTTCCATCAAGAGGCCGGTCCTGCGTCGCATGTCGCGATAGAAGAATTCCATCGTCAACGATTTCCGACCCGCAGCCCAGGTCTCGAATTCTTCGTGAGAGCAGATAAAGCGGCTGTCGGGACGAATCTCGACTGGCATGCCAAGGCTTTTTGACCACCGCTTCATCTCCTCGAGCACCCGCCATTCGCCAGGTTCGGTGACACATATCGCTTCCGGCGTCACACTCTCGATGGCTCGCTTCAGCTCGCTTGTGAAAGAGCCCCCATTGTCGGCGTCGTCGATTTTGGTATAGCGGACCGCAAACCCTGCCTCCCGCAGCTCATCGGCGAAATGGCGCATGGCCGAAAAAATGAAGGCGATCTTCTTCTTGTGGTGGCCGACATAGGCCGCCTCGGCCATCACCTCGCACATCAGGACGACGTCCTGATTCTTGTTCGCGCCATCCAGCGACGAAATCTGCGGACAAAGCTGGTCGCCCAGGATCAATATCAGTTTTGCCAAACGCAAACTCCTCGAATCTGCAATCACTATGGTTCTCGTTCGGGACGGCCGGATGCTAAGGTCTCGATGACGATGGGTGCATGATCTTCTCTAGTGCTACGATGATTCAATCGTGGAGCGGGGATTGCTAGACAATGCGAGGGGCGTTTGGCTTACTCTTTGCTCGGCCACGCGTTTTTCGCACCAAAGTGAACGATCAGCATTGCTCGACAGCTGTGCTCGTAATGCATCAAGTATAGGCCGCGAGACGGTCCATTATATTCATTCGAGCCTCTAGCCGCGTCAGCAGAAGCACCATGCCGCTGATCTTCCTTTGGATGAAGAGTTTGTCAGGCGGCGGCAGCCCCCAGCTCGAGCGATCGGCGATGAGAGGTGCGGCCTGGTCGCGAACCGTTCCGACAAACTGTCGATCCGCAAAGTCAAATAATCCATCACGGCTTGCGTTCAAGTGACGCAGACCAGTTCTGATGACCGCGTCGAGTGCGGGGGCGTGCCTGGAAGCCTGCGCCTTTGAGACAAAGCCCATCGAAACAAGCGCTTCTCGGACAGCTGTCCTATCTCCCGCCAACCCGGCACGCAGAAGGCCACGATAGTGTTCGACGGTTTGAGCTGGTACTTGCCGTGTTGCTCCGAAATCGAGAAGCACAATCCGTCCGCTGTCTGGTTGCCATCTATAATTGGCAAAGTTCGGATCCGTCTGCATCAGACCGAATTCGAACAACTCTTTCAATACGAGATCAAAAAGAGCTTCCGTTGCACCTCTTCCTTCGGTGGCTGGGGCGCTTACCAACGTCTCGATCGGAACGCTCACCAGAAAATCCATCGGCAGGATCGTCGGGCGAAGCAGGGCTTCGATGGGTTCGGGAACGACAAAACGGCTATCTCCCGCCAGCAAATGCCCAAAACGACCCATTTGCTCTGCTTCGCGCAGATAATCCGCCTCGTCGTGGAGCTGACGCTTTGCCTCAGCCAAAAGCGGGGCCACATCGAGACCTCGTGGAAGCAGGCCTGACATCCGTAGTAGCGTGGCGACATTGTCGATATCGGCGTCGATACTAGCCGAAACTCCTGGATATTGGACTTTGACCGCGACCTGCCGCCCAGACGTGAGAACGCCGCGATGGACTTGACCGATCGATGCCGCGGCAATGGGTGTGATATCGAATTCGGCGAAATGTCGCCTCCAGTCGGCACCCCAAGCCGAATTCAGCGTCTTCTGCAACTGGCTTGATGGCATCATATGGGCCGCGTCCCGCAACTGGGAAAGTATCACGGTTAACTCAGCAGGTAACAGGTCGCCGGCATCGAGCGACAGCATCTGCCCGAGTTTCATGGCGGCCCCGCGCATCCTTGAGAGCTGATCGGTCACCCTGCGGGCATTTGTTGGGGTCAAAAGCAAGTCCGACAAATGCGGCCGGTCTCCCCGTGCCAGTCTTTCCAGGCCTTCGCCAAGGACGCCAGCGGCAATACCACCGGCAAGTTTTCCAAGGCCAGCGAGCCGAGTGAGCCGGCCCTGCGGGACGGGACGGGTACGGTCGTTCATTGAAGCATCCTCTGAAGACGGGGCCGGTGACGCAGGAAACCGAGATAGGCTGTTTCGAACAGCGGCGTGACGGGGGGCCAACCGGCGATCAGGCCAAGCGGGCGTAGCGCCGGAATGGCGCGCCACATTGCAGCAAAAGCTGCAGCACCCGACAGCAGCGTGCCGGCCTCCTCTGCATGGAACCGAGCCAAAATGTCCGCTCGGTTTAAGGGGCATGCGGTCGCAGGGTCACAGGCATCGAGGAAACGGATCGCTCCACGGCGATCGAGACGTCGTATCAAAGCGATTTCGCGGCGGCACAGCGGGCAGTTGCTATCAAACCAGACGGTCACGCGTTCGGTCATACTCGGCGACCCCTCCGATTGAGAAGGCTTGGAATCTTTTCCCGAAGGTGAAAGAAACCCTTTCGACAGTGTGGCCAGGTGCGCCGATCCCAGTCCCGCAGGTGCTCGGCAAGAGCTATACCTTGCGCTGCCAATTCTGTTTTTAGCTTCTCAAGCCGATCCGCTGTTGGCCCCACCGCAGCAAAGCCGGTGACGATTTGCACCCTTCCTGATGCCTTAACGTCAGACCAGGATGTTATATCAACCCAGTCTATCACCGCGGCATTGGGCCAACGAAGTCGTGCTCGCACCAGGGCGTCGCCTAGTGACAACCAGTCCGCGTCGGTTTCCCCTGGCATCACTGCAATCTCTTGAATATCCAGGGCATTGATTCCCGCCAAGGTTTCCAACGACAGATCTTCGACGGTCAGCAACAGGGTCGTCGGGCAAGAAGGGTCCGGTAAGGCAAACAGTCTCGGCGGCGAAGCATCGGGGATGGAAACATTGTCAAGTGGAATAAGGGCACGAGTTGCGAGACCAATCGGCGCGAACCGGCCGCCGGTCGTCGCTTGTACGCGGTCGGCATTCGCGAGGTAAGGTTTGCCACTCGTATGCAGTCCCGCGACCCAGCGCCATGACAGCGTATTGGAGGCCTGATCGCCGTCGACCAGACGCTCCAGCATGAAGTCAGCTCCAAGCTCCCACGGCAAACCGAGGGTGAAAATCCAGATCGAGGCAAACTGCATTCGCGCCCAGTTGTGGAGATATTCTGTGGCTTGCAACTCTTGCGACCACGCATCAAAGCAGTCGATCCCCGTGCGCCCGTCGCAGGCATCGGTGTAGCGGCTTGCCAAACCCCTATCGCCTTCAAGTCGTTGCTTCTCGCGCTCGACTGCCTCTTTGTAACCAGCCCAAACGCCTGGTCGTTGCTCAAGCCAGCCTTTCCAGTAGCTGCGCCAAAACACCTCGCTAATAAACTTTTCGGCGACATCCGGGCCATGCTCCGCCACGACCGCGGCAAGCAACTCCTCTTCACTGATCAGTCGACGCCGCAGTGCCGCCGATAGGCGCGAGACATGCACATGGCTGTTCGCGCCGAGATCGACGTTGCGCTTGCGCGCGTATGCCTCACCGGCCAGGGGCAAAAACCCTTCCATTCGGCTGAGTGCCGCCTCGCGTGTGAGAGGGAACGCATTTCGATCCAATTTTGAGATCCGGCAATCCAATTGAGTTCCCAGCAGCTGAGATGCTCTAAATACGTAGAAACTTAGAGTGCGGATCAAACATTTAGGTCCGGCATTCGGAAGGGGCATAGCTCTTTGAGCCCGCATGCTGTCAAGTTTAGGACTGATTCTCGATAGCATTGCGGCTTTGAAGAGCGTCTTGGTGAGCTGACGTCTGGATTGATTAGTTGCCCTTCGGCATGTTTTTGTCCTGACGGCAGCGGTCAGAACAGAATTTGACATCGTTCCAGTTTTTCGCCCACTTTCGTCTCCACGCGAAGGGCAATCCGCAGGTTGCGCAGGTTTTGGTTGGCAATTCCGATTTCTTGATCATCTTCGGCATCACCGCTTGTCCTATTTCTGTGGAGACCGCAGCCTTCGTCATGAGTGCATTTCGACGCAAAAGTTGCTTTTACGCTAGGCCTGACTTCGCTTTTCTTTTCGGACTTAAGGGCAGACCAGCACGTCTCGGCAGGGCCGTGGCCGCTGTTTGGGGGCGACCAACTGTCCTTGGCTGACGGACAGATTTCACCGTAAGATGTCAAGGCTTCGATATGGAGGGTGCCGGTGTTTCTGGATCTTTACGAATATAGGGCACGCCGCGACACGCCACCTCGACCCCGGCATCAACCGCTGACCCGGAAACTAGAGACCATGTTCATCTGGGTGGTAGGCTTCAACATCGTCATGCTGTTCGTGGGACCGGTTTTGCGGTTCATCGATCCTGGAGGCCGCGATCTCTGCATGGCGAACCCTGTCGGTAAACCGAAATTCGCGGTCTGTAATCCGATTTCTAGGCTGTTCACGGCCTGTTCAGTACGCCTGATGGGAAGACGCCCGGCACTCCGCTTGCCAACCTACTCAAGCGTCAAAAGCGTTGATACCGTAAAGATGTCCTTATCGCCGCGGCCGCAGAGATTGACGATCATCAAGGCATCGCGGTCCATGGTTGGTGCTATCTTCATGACTTCAGCAATGGCATGCGCTGGCTCCAGCGCAGGAATGATGCCTTCCACCGTCGACAGGAGTTGAAACGCCTCAAGTGCTTCGACATCAGTCGCTGATGCGTAGGTCACGCGGCCCTCGTCCCTGAGCCACGAATGCTCAGGCCCGACACCTGGATAATCAAGGCCGGCGGAGATCGAATGACCCTCCATGATCTGTCCGTCGCCATCCTGCAGAAGATAGGTGCGATTGCCGTGGAGAACTCCGGGCGAGCCTTTCGTCAAAGATGCACAATGTTCCCTCGTATCGAGCCCTTTGCCCGCCGGTTCTACGCCGCGCAGGGAAACGCCGTTATCTCCCAGAAACGGGTAGAACAAGCCGATTGCGTTCGAGCCGCCACCGACGGCTGCGACCAGCAGATCGGGCAGCCGCCCTTCGTACTCCAGGATCTGCTTTCGGGTTTCCCTACCAATCACGGATTGCAAGGTCCTGACCATCTCGGGGTAGGGGTGAGGGCCGGCTGCAGTTCCGATCAGATAGTAGGTGTCCTCGATGTTTGACACCCAATCCCGTAAGGCTTCGTTCATGGCATCCTTCAACGTGCCATTGCCTGAGGTGACGGCGCGAACCTCAGCGCCTAAGAGCTTCATGCGGAAGACGTTTGGCGCCTGACGGGCGATATCTGTCGCACCCATGTATATGATGCACTCAAGGCCGAAACGTGCTGCCATCGTTGCCGTGGCCACGCCGTGCTGACCAGCGCCCGTCTCGGCAATAATGCGCTTTTTGCCCATGCGCAGTGCAATGAGAATCTGGCCGAGGCAGTTATTTATTTTATGAGAGCCAGTGTGGTTCAGTTCATCGCGTTTCAGGTAAATGCGCGCGCCTTGTAGCCGCTCGGTCAATCTTTCGGCAAAGTAGAGCGGGCTCGGTCTGCCAACATAATGTCGCGACAGGTCCTCCAGCTCGTCCCAGAAGTCTTGACTCGTTTTGGCCGCCTGCCACTCCTCGGTGACGGAAAGAAGCAAAGGCATCAGTGTCTCCGAAACGAACCGACCCCCAAAATTGCCAAAGAACCCATTTTCATCCGGGAGCGCATTCGGTGCAACTTTTAGCATTTGTTCCTCTTATTTTTCCTATGAAGCTATTGCGGTTGTATGCGGTCTACCGTCGTTCGGTCCGTACTTGATCACGAAGAATGCATGAGTTGGGCACGGGGCTGGATCCTGGCCTCAAGGGGTCTCGATTGCCACCAAGGATGACGCCGCTGCGTCGTAAAGGTCTGGGTGTGCCCATTCCTGTCGTGCGCCAGCCGAGCGCAGGAACAGAACGGCCAAGCTTTCATCATCATGCGAGGTCGTGATCTCTGCAGGCTCATCGGTGCGAGCAATGATCAGGTTGTTGTGATAGCGATCGGTGGAAAGTGATATTAGTCGCAAACTTGTCGCTTCGATAACACAGCCGGTCTCTTCAAGCACTTCCCTTCCTCCGGCTTCCTGCCATGTTTCTCCGCGCATCTGGTATCCGCCTGGCAGTCCCAACAGACCTACGCCCGGAGCGCGCGCGCGGCGTATACATAGAAGTTCCCCATCGCCGTTAAACGCGATAACGAATACCGTGGTCAAAGTATTGTCGTAATTTTTTCGGGCATCTATATAGCCGTTCGAACAACCGACCATGGGGCGTTAATACCTCATCTAGTTTTCTCATTCCAGAACACTTCATCGACGCTGGTCTCGCGCACGAAAATCCAGTCAGGATGTGGTTGTACCTGCCATCCATTGACTGGCTTTTTTCGCTCAGTCTGTATTAAGGCTGATTGTCCCTCGTAGATAGTTTCGGGGTCACCAACAGCTGCCCAAAGCCGATCGCACCGCCAATTGCCGCATCGCTACGAAGCCGAGCCAAAGTCGCCCCAATTCTCGGATGCTAGATCCGAACCATGCTTCCCGATGTCACTTAGCGTTACCATACGATTGGTTTGCCGTCATAAGCGAAGAATCCGCCGCTGTTGACGGGCTGAAGACTGTCGAGCACCTGGAGTATTGCAGAAGCCGCGCTTTCTGGCTCTGATCTCTCATGGCCGGCGGAGAACGGATCCGACAAGGATGTCATGACACTGCCCGGATGAACTGCAACGACGACCGATTCCTTATTTATCCTGGTGACCTCGATTGCGGCAGTGTGAACGATCTGGTTGAGCGCCGCTTTCGACGATCGATAGGAAATCCATCCACCGAGCCGATTGTCGCCAATCGAACCAACACGCGCCGACAGGAACGCGAAGATCACTCGCTTTTTCCTGGCAAGCAGCGGTACGAAGTATTTCAGTATCAGTGCGGGTCCGACGGCATTGACGGCGAACTGGTCGAGCATGGCTTGTTGCGACACTTGCCGGATAGACTTCTCGGGGCCTATGCCATTGATTGTCAGTGCACCGGTGGCACAGATGATCATGTCGAAAGCCGTTGACTTCAATCCATCCGCCGCAAGGCGGATCGTCTCCTCGTTCGTGATGTTTATTCCGTCAATGCTTCGCGAAAGTTGAACAAGTTTTGAACAGTTTCGGTCCGATGCGAGGCAGCCCGAAATCGCCGACCCGATGCCGCCGGTTGCCCCGATAACAAGAGCCGAGTATCCCGCATCGAGAGATTTCATCAATGTGTCGGCCATGCGATGCTCCTGTTCATGGTAAGAATCGGGACAGTAGCTCAGCCGCGGACGAGCAGCATAAAGCGCGACTGGTCCGCTACCGAACTTTCGAATTGCCCGGTAAACGTAGTCGTTATGGTTCTAGCACCCTGTTTTCGAATGCCGCGCATCGCCATGCACATGTGCTCGGCTTCGACCATGACAGCCACGCCTCTGGGCAGCAGACTTTCGTCCAGCGCCTTGGCAATCTGAGATGTCATCGTTTCTTGCGTCTGCAGCCGGCGTGCGAAGAGATCGACAAGGCGAGCCATTTTTGACAGTCCAAGCACGCCGCCATCCGGGAAATAGGCAATGTGGGCAACGCCGTGAAAGGGCACCATGTGATGCTCGCAATGAGAATGGAATTCGATATCCTTGACAATCACCATGTCACTGTATCCCGCAACGTCGGAAAAGGTTTTCGCCAGGATGTCTGCAGGGGCTGTGTCGTAGCCGGAAAAGAGCTCACCGTAGGCCTTGGCCACGCGCCTCGGCGTATCGATAAGACCCTCTCTCGAGGGATCGTCGCCGGCCCAGCGGATCAAGGTCCGCACCGCGGCCTCGGCTTCCTCCCGTGTCGGCATTTCTGAGGTGGCTCGAAAATCGGTCTCGCCAACGATTGCGTCCATTGTAACTTCTCATCTGTTTTTTTGCTCCGATGGTACGATCAGCGTCTGTGGCCGGATCAAATCCAGCGGACGCGGACACCAAATTTTTGATCTGTTGCGTGAGAGTGTCGTAGACACTTCGTCCTACGGAGCGGAGATCAATGGCGAAAACCATCGCGATTGTTGGCAACGGCACATTTTCGAACGATGACGCGAGCGCCATAGATAGCTGTGATCTCGTCATCAGGTTTAATGACTGCCGGTCGGTCGGCGAGGGCGGCGTTCGAACCGATATTGTTGCCGTGTGCAACACCGGTCGCCCAGCGGCAGTGATGATCGGGTCAACGACCTGGCGCAACAATCCTGCCGTCAAAAGAGCCGCAACGATATGGTGCGTTCGCGATATTTCGAAATTCGTCGAGCTAAAGCCGCTGCTTGCGATCCAACACCCTTCGCTCGACGACTTCTGTGACGACTACACGGAACAGTTCGCCAGCTTCGCCGGTGAAACAAACAAACGCTTCGCGGTGATACCGCGCCGATATCACGAACTCGTCGATTTGGAGCTTCAGGCTTTCACGCCTGTCAGCTATGTGGTTCCGAGCTCGGGATTGCTCGCCATCGCCTATGTCATTGGTGAGATCTCCGCTCCTGACGATCAGGTTTTACTCGCTGGTTTCTCACATCAAGGATGGGATGGTCATCCGTTCGATACCGAGCGCAGCTTGGTTGAAAATCTGATAGCGCAGGGACACATGCGCAGGCTATAGCGCAGATTGTCGGTGCAGCGTGGATCACAAGCGCAAAATGGAAGGGCGGGCATTTAAAGTGGAGGTTATGTGTGGCAGCCAAATTGAGAGTTGGGATTGTCGGGGCAGGCATGGCAGGCCTCACGGTTGCGAAGTCGCTTGCGAAAGTTGCCGACGTAACAATTTTTGAAAAAAGCAAAGGCGTCGGCGGTCGGATGGCAACGCGTCGGATCGGGGATGTCGCATTCGACCACGGAGCACAATATTTCACGGTGAGGGATGAGGAGTTCGGCAACCTCGTGAATGAGGCTTGTAGCATCGGTCTCGTTAAGCCGTGGATGGGCGATGTTGTTTCGTTGGCGGAAGGCAACCCTGTCCGGCGCGTCTTTCCCAGTTCGACGCGATACGTCGCGGTTCCTTCCATGACCGCCCTGCCGAAATGGATATCCGCCGGCCTCGACATCCGGCTGGGTCTGAGAGTAGACGAAATTATTGGGGAGCCCGCTCGTTGGCACATCCGCGCCGGGGATGTTTTGGAGGGGCCGTTCGATTGGATCATCGTGACCGCGCCAGCTGCCCAAACCGCGGCTCTGCTCCCATCGATGTTCGCACATCATCAGATTATAAATAATGTCAGAATGCACGCATGCTTCACATTGATGATCACACGGGATGCCAACACCATCGTTCCTTTCTCGGGCGCTCACGTTTCTGATCCCATCATCGGATGGATTGCTTTTAACCAAACGAAGCCAGGCCGCACAGGCCCAGCATCGGTCGTGGTCAACGCCAATTCCGCCTGGGCCGATTCCAATATCGACTTGCCCGTCGATATCGTCCACGCGGAAATGATGACAGGCTTACAGCGCTTTATGCGGATCGAATTGGCGGAAGCCAAAACTACTGTCCTCCACAAGTGGCGGTACGCTGACGTCGAAACTCCCGCTCGTGAGCCGTTTCTGTGGGATAAGCAAACACAGCTTGCGGCTTGCGGCGACTGGTGTATCGCTGGACGCGTTGAGGCCGCGTACATGAGCGGATTGAGCCTCGCAAAGGCGCTAAAGGGCGTAAGCGCCGTCGGCAATTGATGCACACGTGCCGATCCCGCTACCGCCTTGACCTGGCTGCTTTCGCTGCCGGTCCGGCACCGTATTGACGTGTCGAACTCACGCCTCAAATATTGAGAGGGTTCCGATCGATTCTTGAACAGCCCTCGTGGTTTTGCTGAAGTATCTACCGTTGCAATCAAAACGACCTGTCACTGCCCCGCCAAGATACTCAACACGTTGGCGCCACTTAACGAACGCGATCGAGCCGTAAAACAGTCAGTCACGATCGATGCTCGCGTATCGATGCACGATGAAAGCGGTCAGGCTTGCCAGTTTCGTTCCAGAGGTGCAGCGGCATGCCAATGTATGTCCGCGCGTGAACACAAAAACTGCGAACACAAAGGCCGCCATAATCCGCTTCCACCATCTCTCGCTGGCGCGAAACCGGCTCACATGGCTTTTGGAGATGCCGCTCATCCCCATGGCTTTGACCAGATCATCGACCGACCGTGTCGATATTCCTTGAATGTACGCCTCTTGGATAACAGCCGTCAGAGCTTTCTCCGCCATGCGGCGCGGTTCGAGGAAGCTCGGAAAGTAGCTACCTTCGCGCAGCTTCGGAATGCGAAGCCTGACTGCACCAGCTCGCGTTTCCCAATCGCGGTCACGATAGCCATTGCGCTGCGCAAGCCGCATAGGGTTCTTTTCCCCGAAACCTGCACCCGTAGCTGAGCCGGCCTCCAGTTCCATCAGCCATTCAGCGGCAAAGCCGATCATCTCGCGCAACAAATCCGCATCCGCGCTCTTCTCAACGAGCGAACGCACGTTCATCATGTCAGTGGTCATCAGTGATCTTTCCGTCAGGTTGTGTCTTGAACAACTCGACCCTAGCGGAAAACACTGATGGCCGCCCGCACAGCCCCTCACTCGCTACAGCGCAATTGGGGGCGCGCTCGCGAGAGGCTGCGCTACCACCGAGTCACACCGCTCGGTGGGGCACGATCTAACAGAGCGCTGGAGTGTAGCTGTAGCAACTCATCTCGCTATTACCCAGCCTGTCGATCAAAGCTCGGCATCCTGGAGAGTGTCGGCGGCCATTTAGACTGCGAGCTTCCCGATGAAACTGACGTGTCGCAGAGCTGGCAGAGCCTCAAGGCAAGGATCGATGCTGGAGAGATAGAAAACGTCCTGCCTATAAAAAAGAATCCTCGACAGGATAAAACCCTATCCCAAGCCCCTCAATGGATACATCGAGGCCGCCGGCGGGCTGAAGTTGTGCGAACTCGGTCGCGGGGCAGCGCGGATGTTGATACCGACCGGCGACAACACGACAACTGTACGGCTGCTAAAAGTACCTGCTGGTCAGCCAGTTCCGGAGCATTCGCACCGCGGCATGGAATTGACACTTGTCCTTGAAGGCAGCGTCAGCGACGCGGTTTCGACATTTTCGCGCGGTGATGTCGAGATGCGGACGACACGCTGATGCATCAGCCTAGGGTCGACGCCGGCAAGAACTGCATATGCCTCGCTGCTGCGCTTCAAAAGTAGATTGTTGCGGATGATACAGCCATTGATTGGCATCTGACGGATATCGTCCACGTTCGAGCGTTCTTACGAATTCGTGATACATTGAAGCACCAAATTCTTCGGTGTCGTGGAGAGAATTTTGAACCGGCGCCATGGTCGTTCGTACAATCAGTACCGAGCCAGAAGGCCGGCATTGAGAGGAGACGACTATGAGAAAGCTTATGATAGTTTCGGCCGTTGCCATTGCCGCCACCGCCACAGGTAGCTTCAGTGCATATGCCGCAAACCCGAGTGTCGGTGGTGCGGCCATGTATGAAAACAAGAACATCGTAGAAAATGCCGCCAATTCAAGAGATCATACTACGCTCGTGGCTGCGGTGAAAGCTGCTGGTCTCGTCTCCACGCTTGAGGGCAAAGGGCCGTTTACGGTGTTTGCGCCGACAAATGAAGCGTTCGAAGCACTTCCAAAAGGCACCGTTGACACGCTTTTGAAGCCTGAAAACAAGGATAAGCTCACGAAAATCCTCACCTGCCATGTCGTTGCGGCCGACGCAATGGCCAGTACCGTTGCCAAGATGATCAAAGACGATGGTGGCGAGCATGATATCAAAACCGTCGGCGGCTGCGTTCTGAAAGCCAGGGAAAGCATGGGTAAGATCATGTTGACCGACGAGGCAGGCGGAACGGCAACGGTGACGATCGCAGACGTGAAGCAATCGAATGGCGTCATTCACGTCATCGACAAGGTTCTTTTGCCGAAAATGTGATGAGAGATGCCGGGCCGCCTTAGCGGCTCGGCATTTGTTTTATAGACTATTCGGGTTGCGTTAATCCCGAGCTTTCAGGTCGCTCATTTGACTGCCATCCGAGTTCTTTGCACAACTCTTCACCGGCAGCAATTCCGCTTCGACCATCTTGAAACGGCCCTCTCAATATGATCGTTTTCCCGCGGAAAACGACGATCACAGACCTTGTGACCGGATCGTGGAAAACTGTCATGTCATCCTCATACTTCAACCACCATCTCCATTAAAAAAGGGGTCGGCGGACGTGCCGCCAACCCCTGCGCACGTTTATACGGCCCGCGACAGCTCCTGGGGCGGGGAGCCTGTCCCGCCTTCAAATGATTTCGAGTAGGACGCAGTTGATGCGCCGCATTTTGTCGGCAGATCAAAAAAACAAATATGGCGTAACTGATCGATAATTCAGCTGCCCGGAGGCCCACGGGCCAGCAATCTTTGCAACGTGCGCCGATGCATCTGGAGCAGTCGCGCTGTCGCTGATATATTACGGCCAGTCTGGTCGAAGACCGTATTGATATGTTCCCATCGCACCAGGTCTGCGGACTTGATGAATTGATCTGCGGACCTGTCTCCTTCGATCTTTATGCCTAGTACTTCCAAGATCTCATCGGCATCGGCGGGCTTGCTCAGAAACTCTGTGGCCCCGCGTTTGACCGCCGACACCACTGCCCGAACATCCCCGTATCCAGTGAGGACGAGCAATTTTGTTGTTGGAGAAATCTCACTCGTTAGTTCCACGAGTTCTAGGCCGCTACCCGTTCCGATACGCAGGTCAGTGATAACTATATCGAATTGACGAAGCCTGATGGCGACCTCAGCTTCCTCGATGGTCGTGGATATTTCCACAGCCAGTCCGCGCTCTCGAAAAGCCATGCCAAGCCTTCTCGCGAAGGTGATGTCATCATCGACAATAAGCAACACAAGGTTTGGCTCACTTGTGGCCAGCGGCCGCGAGACACCTGTGAAATAGGTTCGATCCATCGTCTTGCCACCTCTAGGCCTGAGCAAAAGACACGTTCCTAAGCCTCAACGACTTATCTTTCATCACGGTTGAATTACGTCGATCCCTGGCGTGCGGATCATTTTTCCACAATCTGAGTTCCTATCGCGACGAAGATTTTGTCGAGCTACTCTCTTATCGCGTGGCGCTCCTACCACACCTTCGGAAGGTAATGCGGACACAGTAGACAGACCGTATCCACGTTTTCTGCTATTGCGGCCGCGTTTATCCGGTACCAGCGATCTCCGTGGTACACCTCCTGCTGACAAGATGAGATCGCTCTTCCCAAACTCGCTAGTCGCAATGGTGTTGATTATGGGATGGCCCCCTTCAGAGGACATGGAGTAGGATGGTCCGTCATTGAAGGAAGAGGAGCCGACCCATGACGATTTCAATTTTGGGTGCTGACATCGGCAAGGATAGCTGCAGCGTTGTCGGTGTCGACGACCACGGTGCAATCATCGTACGTCGAACGATACGGCGGCAGACGCTAATTGAGTTTTAACAGCAAGACGCCAACGTGTGTCATTGCTATGGAAGTATGTTGCGGCGCTCACTACCTTGGTCGGCTCTTCGTGGCTCAAGGGCACGAGGTTCGGCTGATGTCTCAGAGTACGTTCGACTATATGTGAAAGCGCAGAAGAACGACGATCGGGATGCGGAGGGTATTGCCGAAGCTGCGTCGCGTCCGGCAATGCGGTTCGTCGATCTCAAAAGCAAAGAGCAACTCGATATCCAGTCCTTGCACAGAGTTCGGTCGTGTTCAAAGAACGACGCTGATCAATCAGAACCGCGCCATCCTTTTGGAGCGGGCCGGATCTTCTCTGCTGGCCGTTGCAAATTCGAGAGTGCGCTGGACGCTCTTCCACGCTAACAGGAGAGCAGTCTGTCAGCGCGAATTCACCAGTTGATCGTCGAACTGCGAAGCGAGTGGAATATGCTCGATGCCAAAACGGCAGCGCTCAATTCTGAGTTCTTGGCGCTCGCACGAGATGATCTTGCAAGGCGTCGGCTAACAGCCATTCCGGGTATTGGAGTGTTGAATGCCACGGCTTTGGTTGCTGCAATAGGAAACGCCAGCAGCTTCGATCGCGCCCGCGATCTCGGCGCATGGCTAGGATCACCGTCTTGACGAAAAGCGTTCCGGGATCCTTGGCTCCTCCAAGGAGCACACCGCGATGACGGTCGATATGGGCATCAAGGTATTCGTAGAGATCGAGCAGATCTGGCAGGATCAGCCGAAATGGTTTCCGCCCGAAGAACGAGCCGGAGTTTTTGAATGCGACCGAGGGGGCAAAGACCTCCCGCCCATGGTCGCGATCACTCCAGCGCTGCTCGCCGCACCTCATATCTTCAACCCGGCGTTCTGACGTCGGGTAGTTTCCACGGCGGCAGACACGAATTTGGCAAAGGTTCTTATGTCGAAGCCCGAGATGGAGGCCAGGTTGGAGGAACATGAAGGACCTGACGGCTTCGGCCGCTGGCCGTGGGTAACGGCTTTCATCCGACACGGATCACGGTCGAGAGCGATAGAGCAGGTTCGGCCCTTCGCATTCACGAGCTTTTCCAACAGAATCCTTTTCACACGGCCAACCAGGTTGTTCAGATAACAGGTCTGTCCGCACCTACGGTCAACGCTGCACTTGCAGATCTGGAGCGATTGGGCTTCGTTGATGAGGTGACTGGCCGCAAGCGTGGCCGTGGGTTAAGCTATCGATATAATTCCAAGCTAGGGCACCGATCCCCTGCCTCTCAGTTCATGAAAATAGGTGGGCAAACGGTTCCGCCTTCACCAACACTTCAAGAACCCGCTTCCGGGCGCCACTGGCATTCCACAAGCAGTTGCCGCGATCACTATGAGGCCGACTGCCGGACCTTTGACAATCTTTGTCAAATGGGTTCACAGTGGACGTAGATGGAGTGTACCGATGGCAATAATGAACGTATCCCTACCGGATCCGATCAGGGACTGCGTCGAGGCACAAACTCGCACAGGACGGTATTCAAACGTTAGCGATTACGTGCGTGATTTGATCCGCCGTGACCAGGTCCGGAATGACAAGGTCGCAGCGATGCGGAGTTTCGTAGACGCCGGGCTCGAGAGCGGCGTTGGAGTGCGATCGAAGCATGACTTGTTTGCTGAGGCTGAAGCTCGTGCCAATAAATCATGAGATATACGTTATCTGTCGAGGCGGAAGAGGACGTCGTCGCGATCGCCGAGCAAGGTTTGCGCATATTCGGAACACCGCAGGCACGGTCGCTACAACAATGAACCTTTCGATTTACTTGATTTGATCGCCGATAATCCACGGATTGCTCGCGAGAGTTTCGAGATTAAGTCGCCGGTCAGAATTCATCCTTCAAAGCGCACCTGATCGTGTTTCGGATAATCGAAGATGACAACGTGTTCGTCATAAGAATTCGTCACGGGCATGAAGATTGGGCGAGCGATCCAGCGTGGTGCGGTGGACGAAGTTTAACATTTGGTACGCAAGTAGTTCTGATCCTATCAAAAGCCTAAAATAGAACGCGCGTGGCTGAGCCGGGCTTCCAATCGGTGAGCGGGTTTGGACTTTTCGACGCTTTATCTAGCTGGGGTACTTGCCTTTCGACACGAGGGAAGATCGATTTCTCTGGAGGTAGTTGCCGCGTCTCTTCTGCTGGGCTAGAAGCCCATCCTTCACGATCGTCTGGCCACCCAAGAGCAGTTGCACTGGCCAGCCACGCACCTCCTGCCCTTCATAAGGTGTATAGTCGGCGCCGTGCTGCAGGATATCATTTGTCACAGTGACTCTTTTGTCCGGATCCCATAACGCAATGTCGGCATCGGCACCGATGGCAATCGTGCCTTTGCGCGGATAAATACCATAAAGCTTGGCATGGTTGGTCGAGGTCACCGCAACGAACTGGTTGATGTCGATCCGGCCCTTCATGACACCTTCAGAGAAAAGAATCGGCAAGCGTGTGGCAACCCCGGGAATGCCGTTCGGAATCCAACGGAAATGCCGCTTGCCTTTCTCATTCAATTTTCCTTCGGGGTCATCGAAACGGAAAGGGCAATGATCGGACGAAAAAAGATCGAACACGCCCTGTTCCAACCCCTCCCAGCAGGCATCCTGGCTCGCTTTGTCACGCGGCGGTGGAGAGCAGACATATTTGGCGCCCTCCATCTCGTTCTGATCCAGATCGCCGGCGGTCAACATCAGATATTGCGGGCAGGTTTCGCCAACAATTTTCTGGCCGCGCTGGCGGGCGCGGCGTATTTCCTCCATCGCCTCGCGGTTCGAAACGTGGACGATCACGACCGGCACATCCACGATTTCGGCAAGCGAAAGTGCCCGGTGGGTGGCTTCTCGCTCGGCGGCAACGGGCCGCGTCGTGGCGTGGAACTTCGGCGCGAACTTGCCCTCTTCCTCATGCCGGCCGATCAGGTAGCGGATCGCATCCTCGTTCTCGCAGTGAACCATGACGAGAGCGCCGGTGCGGCGTGCCGCATCCAGCGTCGCAAGAATTTCGTCGTCGCGCAACCGCAGGCCTTCATAGGTCATGAAGACTTTCAACGAGGTATAGCCGTCCTGCACCAATGCTGGTAGTTCCTGGCCGAGGACTTCTGGAGTCGGATCGGTGATGACCAGATGAAAGGCAACGTCTACGTGGCATTTCCCTTCTGCCTTGGCATGATAGACCTTCAATGCCTCCCGAAGCGACTGTCCCTTTTCCTGCATGCAGAAGGCCAAAACTGTGCTGTTGCCGCCAATGGCGGCGGAGCGGGTGCCGCTGTCGAAGTCATCGGCCATGACGATGCCATCGCCGGAGGGCTGGTCAAGATGGACATGGCTGTCGATACCGCCGGGCATCACGAAGAGTCCCGTGGCGTCTATCATCTCGTCGGCATCGGTCAGGTCAGCGGCAAGTGCAACGATACGACCATCCTTGATGCCGACATCGCTGACGAACGTGTCGCTTGCCGTCACCACGGTTCCGTGCCTGATCACCGTATCGAAACGCATCATTCCCTGTCCTCCTTGTCGTTCACAGCTCAGCTTGCTTTCGCAAATCCCGCATCTCCAGCCAGAATACGGTCAAGTGCTGCCGTGAAGCGATCGACCTCTTCCAGCGTATTGTAATGAACCATGGACACCCTCAGCATGCCGCCATGGTCGGTCAGCTCAAGATATTCGGCAAGCCGTTTCGAATGGAAATCCCCGAAACGCATGGCGATGTTTTCGCCGTCCATTGCTTTGCACAACTCGCCGGCCTCACGGCCATCGAAGCGGAAGGCAATTGTAGGCACGCGCTTCTCGTCCTGGTTGGCCTGGCCAACAATCCGGCAATCGTTTCGAGATCGTAGGTAGCCCAGGAGCCTTTCCGTCAGAAGATTTTCCTGTGCGGTGATTGCCGCAAAGGCTGCCTCTATTTTCTGGCGCACCGGTCCGGTCTCGCCTGCCTGTTCGCCGAGTGCGGCTAGATAATCAACGATGCCGCATGTGGAATATGCCAGTTCATAGTTGGGATTGCCCGGCTCCAGCTTGCCTGGCACTTTGTCCTTGCCGTAGAAATAATGGTATAGCGTGTCGAGTTCGAGCAGCAGGTCATGTTTGCCATACATCAGCGCGTAATGTGGGCCATAAGTCTTGTAGAGGCTGAAGACGTAATAATCGGCGTCTAGGGCCTGTACGTCAACGGCACGGTGCGGGGCAAATGCCACGGCATCGACGCAAATTTTTGCGCCACGCGCATGCACGAAATCGGCGATCTCGCGGATCGGATTGATCGATCCAAGGATGTTGGAAACGTGTGTGACGCAGACGAGCTTGGTGCGATCGCTCATCAGCAGCGCCAGGTCCGCGAGATCGAGCATCAACGTGTCTTTGTTGAGCGGCCAGATCTTCAGCGTGATGCCCGCCTCTTTCAGCCGGTCCCAGGGGCCGATATTCGATTCGTGATCGCTGACCGTGACGACGATCTCGTCGCCTGACGAAAGCTGGCTCTGCATCGCGCGGGCAAGGTTCTGCAGCAACGCTGTGGTGGAATTGCCGAAGACGATCTCTTCCGGATACGAAGCGTTGACCAGGTGCATTGCTGCAGTCCGCGCTTCGTAGAGCGCTTCGGCGGCCGCCTGCGATACGGCGTAGGACCCGCCGATCTGCACGTTCTTTTCGATCAGAAATTTATTGATGCGATCCAGTGCGCCTTTAAGGATCTGAGATCCGCCGGCATTGTCAAAATAGGTCCAGCCGCGGTTTAGGCCTGGGAACTGGCTGCGCACGTAGTCGAGGTCGAGCGGTGATGAGGTGGTCATTCCTAGTGTCTCCCGAATGGTCTCAGTGATTGAGGACGGCGCGAAGGAAGCCACGCGTCCTTGCCTCTTTTGGATTGTCGAAGATGTCTGAAGGTGTGCCTGCCTCGACGAGGCGCCCGCCATCCATGAAGATGACGCGGTCTGCCACCTGACGGGCAAAACCCATCTCGTGTGTGACAATCACCATGGTCACTCCGGTGCCGGCCAGTTTGCGCATGACATCCAGCACTTCGCCGACCATTTCCGGATCGAGAGCCGATGTTGGCTCGTCAAACAGCAGAACTCGTGGCTCCATGGCCAGCGCCCGGGCGATGGCCACACGCTGCTGCTGACCGCCTGAGAGTTGACCTGGAAATTTCCCTGCCTGCTCAGAAATCCCGACGCGGGCCAAAAGCTCGCGCGCCTTGCGTTCGGCTTCCGCCTCTGGTGTCTTTCGAACCCTCATGGGAGCGATCATGACGTTTCTCAGAACGGTCATGTGCGGAAACAGATTGAACGACTGGAACACCATGCCGACTTCGGCACGCACCTTGGCTAGGGCCGGGCCGGGCGCAACGCGAATACCATCTACGGTGATGCTGCTATCTGGCTGAAAGGCTTCCAGATGATTGATGCAGCGAATGAGCGTGGATTTGCCGGAACCGGAAGGGCCGATAACGCAGACGACTTCGCCTTCTGCCACATCGAGGTCAATGCCATGCAGAACGGTAAATAGCCCATACGCTTTAGTCAGCCCGCGGATCGAAATCAGTGGGGGTGTGGTCTTTTCCATCAGCGTTTCCCCCGATTGAAATGTCTTTCAAGCCGCGCCACCAGGGCGACCATTGGCCAGAGCAGGGCGATGTAGATTAGGGCCGCACCGATCAGCGGCGTCGGGTTGGCGTTGAGCGCCTGCGCTTGGGTTGCCTGTTTTAACAAGTCCGGCATGGCGACGACCGATGCAAGGGCGGTGTCCTTCATGACATTGATGCAGTTGTTGGTAAGCGGTGGAATGACGATCCGGATGGCCTGCGGAAGAATGATATCCACCATCGTGTTGCGGTTGGAGAGGCCAAGGGCTGCGGATGCTTCAAATTGACCGTGGGGAACAGCCTCGATGCCAGCGCGAAAGATTTCCGCGGTATAGGCGGCAGAGACCAAGGATAGCGCGGTCACAGCAGAGAAGAATGGCGACAGCCGGATCCCGACGAATGGGAGGGCGTAATAGATAATGATCAACAGCACCAGCAAAGGGATCGACCGGAAGATGTCGATGTAGATACGGATCAGCGGCGTGAAAGTGGCCGGCGCATAAAGACGTGCCACCGCCAGAAATAGACCGCCGACCAGACCGCAAAGGATGCTGGCAATACCGATCTGAATGGTGACAACAAGTCCCCAAAGCAATTGCGGCAAGCTGTTGAGAAATACGGGAACGTTGAAGAAGGTATTTATGAGGTTCATGCCGGACAGGCTCCCTTGGCAATCTGGCGGGACACGAGTAGTCCCGCCAGACGCGGTGTAAGCCTACTTGGCCTTGGGCATATCAAGTACGGCAACGGTCGAGGTCGTGTCCTCGGCCTTCGCGCCGAACCAAGTTTCATGCAACTTGGCGATGAAGCCCTCGCCCTTCAGCTTGGTGATAACCGCGTTGACCTCTGCGGCCAACGGATCGCCCTTGTTGAACATGATCGAGTATTTTTCGCCTGTCGGAATACGCTCGACGACCTTTAGCTCCGGCTTGTCCTTGGCGTAGTAGAGCAGTGCCGGAATGTCGGAGATATAGCCATCGACACGGCCGGCAACGAGATCGAGCATGGCGGGCTGCAATCCTTCGAACTTGCGGATTTCGCCAAGCTTGTAATCACCCTTATGGGCTTCCGCCCACATATCGCCCGTCGATCCGGTGTCTACGCCAACGACCTTGCCACTCATGTCCTTCAGGCCGGTGATGCCGGAAGCTGCTGTCACGGTCAGAGACTGATCGCTATCGTAGTATGGCTGGGCGAAGCTAACCGACGCCAAGCGCTTTTCAGTGATGGTAATCGATGAAATCGCCATATTAATACGGCCGGACTGAACAGCGGGAAAGAGCCCGTTGAACGGCGTGTTGACGAACTCCACCGACTTGCCAAGGCGCTTTGCGATTTCGTTGACGAGATCGACTTCGAAACCAACGGTTTTCCCGCTGGCATCTTGAAACTCCCATGGCACGTTACCAATGTTGGCACCGACCGTCAGATCAGCAGCATGGACGCTGAAGACGCCGAGCGCCGATATCAGTCCGGCTAGAAATGTACTTTTCATGCGTGAAACGTGAAGCATTTGAGAACCCCTTGTTTTATGATTCAAGCCAATCTACGTTGGTCTAACTGGTCAGACCAGTATGACCAGACAAGCACGCGCTTTAATCCTTTGCAAGATCCCATTTGAAAAATGTATCGAAAGAGGCAGTGTAGGTTTCAGGGAGCAAGGATCGGATGCTGAATAAAACGCTTTTACCACAATCGGTTGCCCGCGAAATCCAGGCCATGATCCAGTCTGGAGAATTGAAAGCAGGCGAAAAAGTCCCTTCTCAACGTGAGTTCTCCCAGAGATTCGGTATTAGCCGAGCATCGTTACGCGAGGCACTATTAACGCTCGAGACATTGGGCTTGCTTAAAACGGAAGCTGGGAGAGGGACATTCGTGGCCGCCGGTGATGGGACTGTCGGCCAAACGGGCAACATGGCGCCGTGGCGTTATTCCGAAAGTTATTCTGTTTTTGATGTTTTCCAGACCCGTATCCTGCTAGAGGGTGAGATCGCCCGCCTTTCCGCTGGGCGACTGTCCCAGGCACAGCTCGATATGATGGAAAAGGCAACCAAGACCATGGAGGAGTGCTGGGCTAATCAGGACCTGCTCGCCAATGTTGATGCCGATCTGGAGTTTCACGGCATCATCGTGTCCGCCTGCGCCAACACCATGCTGAAGGCACTTTACCAGACGGTGCGCGATCAGGTTACGGAAACGCAGCGTCAGCCTATCCCCATCACGGATCCGGAACGAATGCGACAATCAATTGCGGAACACCGCCGCATTATCGCAGCTCTAAAGGCCAATGACGGAGATTTGGCGCGCAATGAGATGGAAACGCATATTCGAAATACCGCGCGTTGCGCCGGATTGCAGCCGTAGAAAAGTGATCGAGGGAGACGCATCTACGACACTGTGCTGACTGAAAGGCTCTGTTCCGTTCCTAATTTAATGAATTCTACCGAGGTAATTATCTAAGTAAACGGGTGTTCGATTCCGTTGTCTAATCGCTTGCATCGGGTCAAGCAGATTTTAAACGAGGTACGTCATTGCCGTGTTGCTAGCGCGACATCTTTCCTAGATTTTCTTTCGACATCTTTCATCCCTGCAAATTCGTCCGGTGCTGGGAGCACGGTTGTCTCCGCGGTCGACATGCAGTCGCCGCAAGATGGGTTTTCGCAGGGCAGGTCTTCCTATGTTCAAGACGCAGTCTCAATGAGCTGCGACGGAATCGACGGAATGACCTAACCCACGTCCACAGCAGGGACGCCCAGCATCCCAGTCGGATTGAGGTGCTGAGGCAGGTAGGCCGGCGCTTCGGTTAAGCCGCTGCGCCGCCCAATGGATTGAACGCTTCCCCGGCCTTGAGCATGCTATGCATTATGACGGCAAGTTTTCGCGCAAAAGCAACCGCGGCACGTTTGAAGCCCAGCCGCTCACGCAGCATCAGCCCCCAGGTCTTTAGACTGCATTCGGTCCTAGCAGTGGTTGTTGTTAAGAGAACGGTTGCTGCCTCGTAGAGTAATCCTCGCAGCCGACTGTCACCGCGTCGCGAGATATGGCCACCATAATCTATTTCGCCAGACTGATAGCGCCGCGTCGTCAGCCCTAGCAAAGCGCCGACTGAGCGCGAGGTGGGGAGGTTTTCGGGATCTTCGATCGCGGCAATGTACGAGACGGCCGTGACGGCACCAACGCCTGGAATCGTCATCAGGAGCTTCTTAGCCCGGCTCTGTCTGGAAGCTACGAGCAATTGGTGATCAAGATTGGATGCGCGCTTACGTATGTCGCGCCATGCTTCGAGCAGGGGCAATATCACAGCTGCCAGGCCGCTATTTCCATCTAGCAGCGCTCTCACATTAGCATCAAATGCCCCGCCTTTCCCTTTGGGTACGATGAGACCAAACGTTTTTAAGAGGCCACGTATTTGGTTGCTGAGCTGCTTGGAAATGCTTAAGAGCTGGCTACGCGCTGCCACCAGTGTGCGCGTCACCATGTTGTCGAAAGTCTTTACTCGCACGACTTTGTAAAATCCGGCTTCTGCCAACTGCGCTAGGCCATCCGCATCATTGGCATCAGTCTTGTTGAGGGTTTCAGCCGGGCCCGGTTCCAATCGTGAGCCCGTATTTCCATCTTACCGGGGGCAACCAACCATGTCAGATATTGCTGAGGCAATGCCTTTGGGGAAACCGACCCGCGATTACCCCATGTTCAAGAGCCACAGAAGTCTCAGCTAGCGATATAGATTCTCAGCATCGGAGCTGGGCTAATTTCACCTTCCGGAAATTCGCTGGGGCCTTTCGACCCCAGGATTTTTCCTTCCATCACTGACGCGAGGTCAGATCGTCGGGCAGTTCGGCATTGTGGTACTTGCGGTAGATGTCACGCAGTACCTTGTTGTCGAAGTTGGTCTTAACCCACTGGTCGAGCCAACCTTTCAAGGCTGTCTCGCCCTTGGGGATACCGATGCCCAGATTAGTTTCCTTCTGGGTAAATTTTACCTGCAGCGGATTTGCGGTC
Organism: Rhizobium sp. O111; assembly: GCF_055616315.1. Taxonomy (NCBI): domain Bacteria; kingdom Pseudomonadati; phylum Pseudomonadota; class Alphaproteobacteria; order Hyphomicrobiales; family Rhizobiaceae; genus Rhizobium; species Rhizobium sp. O111. Next base: position 896,295 of record NZ_JBSHXL010000003.1, read on the forward strand.
ATCTTCTTGTTGATGCCGTTGATGACCGCCGACTGGCTGGACAGTATATCGACCTGGCCAGAGACGACGGAAGTGATCAGCGTCGCATCGTCCTCGAAGCGGACGATATCGGCGCCCTTGGCCTTGGCGGTGATGTCCTGGTCGTTGGTGGTTGCACGGGTCACGCCGATGCGCTTGCCGTCGAGATCGGCATAGTCCTTGATCGCTTCATCAGCCGGACCGGCAACGACGAGAGCGAGCGTCGCGTAGGGAACCGAATAGTCGATCGCCTTCTTACGCTCTTCGGTGATGCCGAGCGACGAGACGACCATGTCGGCCTTGCCTGTCTGGACCGAGGGAACGCGGGCGGCGTTGGTTATTTCCACCAGCTCCAGCTCGACGCCGAGATCCTTGGCGATCAGCTTGGCGGTTTCGACATCCGAGCCCGTCGGCTTCAGGTTTTCGTCGACAAAGGAATATTCCGGAATGCCCATTGCCACGGCGATGCGAACCTTCCCGGCCTTCTTGATGTTGTCAAGCACGTCGGCATTGGCGACCGATGCAAAGGCCAGCAGGCCAGCTCCGGCAATAAGTGCCAGTTTCGAAATCATTCTCGTCGGCATTTGAGTCTCCTCTCTCGTTTGTCCGACCCTGCGGTTTCACGCAGGTCCTCCTCCTCAGCTCACAGCTCTTCAGCCATGAACTCCCTCAGCTCCGGCGTCTGCGGATTGGAAAGGATGTCTGCCCCTCCGGTCTCCCAGACCTTGCCGGTATGCATGTAGATGACGCGATTGGCGGCGCGCTTGGCGAAGCCCATCTCGTGGGTGACGACGATCATGGTCATGCCGCCGCGGGCTAGATCTTCCATGACGCGCAGCACTTCACCGGTGAGTTTCGGATCGAGCGCCGATGTCACTTCGTCGAAGAGCATCACCTTCGGCTGCATCGCGAGTGAGCGGGCGATCGCCACGCGCTGCTGTTGGCCGCCGGAAAGCTGTTCGGGGTAGTTGTCGATCTTCTCCATTAGGCCGACCTTGGCGAGAACCTGCCTGGAGATCTCGTAGGCTTCGTCCTTGCGAATGTTCTTCACGCGGCGCAGCGCCAGCATGATGTTTTGCGCCACGGTCATGTGCGGGAAGAGGTTGTAGCTCTGGAACACCATGCCGATATCGCGACGAAGCGCGCGCAGATCGAGCTTCGGGTCCTCGACGTGGTGGCCGCAGACTTCGATCGTGCCATCCTGGATCGTCTCCAGGCGGTTGATGCAGCGCAGCGCCGTGCTCTTGCCGGAACCGGACTGGCCGATCAGTGCCACGACCTCCCCGGTATTAATTTCGAAGGACACGCCCTTCAGCACCTCAAGGATGCCGAAACGCTTGACGACATTGGTGAGTTTAACGGCGGCCGGCATTGAGTTTCCTCTCGAGCGAACGGCTCCAGACCGACAATGGATAGCAGACGCAGAAATAGAAGAGCGCTGCAACGCCGAAGACCAGGAACGGCTGGAACAGGGAGTTGTTGATGACCTGCGCGGCGCGCGTCAGCTCCAGGAAGCCGACCACGGATGCGAGCGAGGTATTTTTGACGAGCTGAACGAGAAAGCCGACCGTTGGCGGCGTCGCGATCTTCAGCGCCTGCGGAAGAATGACGTCGAACAGCGCCTGCCAGCGGGTGAGACCCAGGCATTCGGCCGCCTCGAACTGCGTCTTGGCGATCGATTCCACCGCGCCGCGCCAGATTTCGCCGAGATAGGAGCTCGAATAAACCATCATGCCGAGGCCGGCAGCGACGAGCGGCGGAACCGCCACGCCGAAGACGCCGAGGCCAAAATAAAGCAGGAACATCTGGATTAGCAGCGGCGTACCTTGGACGATCTGGATGTAGACGAGCGCCGCGCGCCGCAACCAGCGGAAGCGCGAGATGCGCGCCAGCATGACGAAGAAGCCGGCAACGCCACCCAGCACGAAGGCCAGCGCCGAAAGCACGACGGTCCAGAGCAGGCCGTCCAGCAGGTAGAAGAGATGGTTGGTGGAGAATGCGCCGAGCATCGTCACCTCACACGCCAAGCCCGAGCCGGCGGCGGCGCGGGAATGCGATGAGGCCAAGCCCGAAGAAGGCGGCGCGCATCAGATAGGTGATCGCGATATAGAGGAGCGCGACGACGAAATAGGTTTCGAGCGATCGGAATGTGTTCGACTGAATGTTGTTGGCAACGCCCGTCAGTTCTTCGGCCGAGATCTGCGAGCAGATCGACGTCGACAGCATCATCAAGATGAACTGGCTGGAGAGTGACGGATAGACGCGCTCGATCGCCGGCAGGAGGATGATGTCGCGGTAGATCTGGAGCTTCGAGAGGCCAAGCGCCTCGGCGGCCTCGATCTGGCTTGGATGGACCGAGTCCATCCCGGCGCGGACGATCTCGGCGGTGTAGGCGCCGACGTTGATGACCATCGCGAAGACCGACGCCGCGATGATCGGCAGGCGGAAACCAATGGACGAGAGGCCGAAAAAAATGAAGAAGATCTGCACGATAAACGGCGTGTTGCGCACTGTTTCGATATAGACGCCGACGATGCCGCGCAGGATGGTCGAGTTCGAGCGGCGGGCAATCGCGCATGCCACGCCGATACCCATTCCGATGATCACCGAAAAGAGTGTGATCTCAATCGTCGTCAGTGCGCCGGTCAGGAAATCCTGCCAATAGGGCACAAGTGCCCCGAAATCGAACTGATACTGCATAACTCCTCCGTGCGCGGCGGATCACGCCGGCGCTCATGCCTTATCGTGCGAGCCAGCCGCCATCGACGGGGATGACGGTAGCGTGGACGTAGTCGGATGCTGCCGATGCCAGGAACACGGCGGTACCGCCAAGCTCCGATGGCGAACCCCAGCGTCCGGCCGGAATGCGCGCCAGGATCGCGACATTGCGGTCCGGATCTTCGCGCAGCGCCGTCGTGTTGTTCGTCGAGAAATATCCGGGCGCGATCGCGTTGACGTTGACACCCTTTCCGGCCCATTCGCAGGCAAGCAGCCGGGTGATCCCGGCGAGGCCGCTCTTCGATGCCGTATAGGATGGTATGCGGATGCCGCCTTGGAACGACAGGAGCGAGGCGATGTTGATGATCTTGCCGCTACCCTTTTCCAGCATGTGCCGACCCGCCGCCTGCGACAGGAAGAATGCCGTTTTCAGATTGGTATCAATGACCGCGTCCCAATCCTCCTCGGTAAAGTCGATCGCATCGGCGCGGCGGATGATGCCGGCATTGTTGATTAGAATGTCGAGGCCACCGTAAACCGAGATGGTTTCTGCAACGATATCTTTGACCGGGGCGATTGTGCCAAGATCCGCCTTGATCGCGTGGAAGCGGACACCTGTCTTGGTGACCAGCGCTTCAGTTTCCTCCATCGACGAGCGGCCGACGGCAGCGATCGAAGCGCCCGCTTTGGCGAGCGCGATGGCGATGCCCTGACCGATACCGGTATTGGCGCCGGTAACGATGGCGGTGCGGCCCGAGAGATCGAAGGGATTGCTCATCGCCCTACCTCAGATCCGCGATGGCGATATGGTCCATGTCGGTAAAGCTCTTGTTGTCGCCGGCCATCGCCCAGATGAAGCTGTAATTCTTGGTGCCAGCACCTGAGTGGATCGACCAGGGCGGCGAGATGATCGCCTGCTCGCTGGCAACCAGCATATGGCGGGTTTGCTGCGGCTCGCCCATGAAATGAAAGACGCGTTGGTCGGCTTCCAGATCGAAATAGAGATAGGCTTCCATGCGCCGGTCATGCGTATGGGCCGGCATGGTATTCCAGACGCTGCCGTCATCGATCATGGTGAAGCCCATGGTCAGTTGGCAGGACTGGCAGACTTCCGGGTGGATGAACTGATAGATCGAACGCTTGTTAGCGGTCGTCGCTTCGCCGGGCGTCAGATGGCGCGCCTTGTCGCGGGTCAGAAGCACGGTCGGATGAACCTCATGCGCCGGTGTCGAGACCAGATAGAACTTGGCGGGCTTGGCGGCATCAAGGCTTTCGAAGCGGACATCCCTGGCGCCCTTGCCGACATAAAGGCAGTCGTATTTCTGAAGCTCATGCGTATTGCCGTCCACGATAACGCGGCCTGTGCCGCCGATATTCAGCGCGCCGAGCTCGCGTTCAGCGAGGAAGGTTTCCTGACCAATCTCCTTCGGCGCGCCGAGCGTCAGGCCTTCATCTAGCGGCGTTGCGCCGCCGATGATCATGCGGTCATAGTGAGAGTAGGTGAGACGAATTTCGCCGCCTTCAAAGACTGTCTCGAGCAAGAAATGGCGGCGCAGCGTTTCCGTGTCGTAGCCGCGAACGGCCTCTGGATGGGAAGCGTGACGGACATCGATCTTCATTGATTTTTTCCCTTCTCTTCAGTGGGTTCCAAGGGAGATTTTGCATCCTCGACGAAATAGTTCGGATCCCAGATTTCGGCCTTCTCGACTTCGCCGAGCAGTTTGCCAAGATGAAAGCCCATGGCGGCGGCGGCACCTGCCTTGTCGCCCGTCTTCATGCAGCCGATCACCGCCGAATGCTCCTCGATGACGCGGACAAGACGACCTTCCTGCGGCAGGGTCAGCAGGCGGTAGCGATCGGAGTGGACCTTCACTTGCTGGATGATCGCCCATATACCGGGGAAGCCGGAGATATCGCTGATTAGCTTGTGAAAATCGTTGTCGATGACATGGAACGCGGCGACATCGTCGTCGCGCACGCAAGCGATGAGGTCAGTCAGATTGCGCTCCAGCGCGCGGATACCTGACGGTGTGATCTTCTCGACGGCGATTGACACGGTCGTATCCTCGAGCGCCTTGCGGACTAGGATCGCCTCGTAGAGCGCGCGACGTGGAATGCGCGAAACGAAGGTGCCGGATTGCGGAAAGACATCGACGAGGCCATCGTCGGAAAGACGCAGGACCGCCTCGCGGATCGGCGTGCGGCTGACGCCGAACTGCGCTTCCAGTTCTTTCTCATTGAGGAGGTCCATCGGCTTCCGGCGCAATGAGATGATGTCGTCGCGCAGCGCGTTGTAGACGAGCGTCGCAGCGCGCGGGGCAGCCGCGCGCTGATGCGACAGATGTGTGACGCCGGCGAGCGAGCGCTTCTTGCGAGCTTCGCTCATCGCGTCGCACGCCGCATGCCGACAAACATAGGCCCGAGATTTCTCTCCATCAGTCGCCACCTCCCGCTGGCTTGGAAATAAGTAGTATATTAGTATCCAACTTAGCGCAAGCGGGACAGGGTCCCTGCACGGCGTGCCGGCGACCGTAAGATTAAAGTCGATCAGGCAGACTGTGCGACGTGGCGGCGCCGTGAAGGGCAAAGGCAAATGACGCGAACTCTGTTCCGTATTGGATTATCCGTCACAAGAATCTCATGGCGGCGATGCCATTCGTTAACATCGAAGGCCCTTGTCGTTCTCATTTGAACCGTATCAGACCTCCGTCCGATGTCGGGTGGGCGATCTTCCGATAACTTCGGGATCATCTTGAACGATCCCGTCGCGTTGGCGGCTTGATTTGGAGGACACAATGCGCATCACCACCCTGGCTTCCATTGCCGCCCTGTCTCTTGCCCTCGCCGCAAGTCCCCTCGCCGTCGCCGGTTTCGACATCGCGGCCATGGCGAAAGGCGGAAACGGTGGTGGCAATGGAGGGGGAAGCGGCGGCAATGGCAATGGTGGCGGTGGTCATGGCAATAGCGGTAGCCAAGGCAGCAGCTCCACGCATGGTAATTCACAGTCGCAAGGCAACGCCGCGAGAGGCAAGTCAGGCGAAGCTGTTGGTCAGTCGCAATCCAGGAAAGCGGAGCGAACACCTGCCGTTACCACGAAACAACGCAAGGCTTCGGCGGAACTTGCCGGTTTGAACTCACTCAATCGCAGCTTCAAGGCCTATCTGCACACGTCCGACCCTCGAATGACCGCCATTTCCGCCTACGCCGTGGCATATGCCCAATATGAACTTGATAACGGTGTCGAGCCGTCCGAGGATGACCCGATCCTCGGCGACCAGGCCCTGAAAGATGCGCTGGCATCGGCGACAAAAACCGGCGAAGTCAGCGCTGCCGCTCTCGAAAAGGCCAAGTCTATTCTCGGTGTCGGTGAGGCCGCGGGAAAGATTGATCAGATTAAAGCCACGCTTACGCCGACAAAGCCGACCGAGGACGCAGATCCCGCGGTTGTTCGATCGAATTGAGCGGGAGCGAAATCGGTGTATAGCTCAAAGCGATCCTGAAATGTCAGCAACGGATTGGGGTGAGGTCGGCATGTCTCTGAAACACAGCAGTCGGCGCTCGCTGCACTCACCCCTCTTCGTGAAGGCGGGCAAGGCAAAGCGGAGATTTGAGCGTATTAGGGAGTCGCCGGCGCATCTGGCGCTCGGTCGACTTATCGGGTTAATGCCCCATGACAGCGACGTTGGCCAACTGGTCCTCAACGACATGGCAAACTTGTACCCGACGCTAGCAGTTCAGCGCACCATCGCGCATAGGTCATGCGCAACCTTGCTTAAATGATAGCGGAAGTTAATCTCCTTGGAGGATTTGATTCGCACGATTGAGTGGGGAGCGCGATCATGGAGCATCAGAAGAGAGGATACCTTCTGGCGGACGAGCCAGTCGAGTTCCTTCTGCTCGCCGCCGGGTTATTGGCCATCACCATTTTGGCGGGCGCCGTGGTGATCATTGCCGCGATCTTTTAGCAGGACCGTCGGCGTCGATGCGGCGGAGGATCAGGTTGTCGCCACCAACTTGGCGACGAATTGACGCTCGTGGCGGGGCGAGGGCGAAGCTGTTTGGATTACGATGAGATCCCCACATCTGATCTGCGGCTTCGCAATAAATGACAAGGCGCGTAACGCATTGTGCTTGGCGAGATAATTGGCGATCCGCTCAAGACCGTTTTCCGTATCGCCGGTACCACCGCCCGGCTGGTGAGTTTGGGTAGGGCGGCGACCATTTCCTCAGCCAGGCCGCGAGGTCGCTCTTTAACAGTTCCCGGCGATCAAGGATCCAACGCAGTTCATGGAGGCAATCATCGTCTGCATGCGCGGCAGCTGGCTAAACCGAGAATGCGGCACGCCGTAAATATTGCCACAGTCACAGATCGTTCGGCGAGACGGCGGCGCTCGCGCCGCCGTCTCGGCCGATCATTTGACGGCTGTCAAAGTCGCGTGCATTCCGGCCTCGTAATGACCCTTGATGTTACATAGCAGGAGATATGCACCGGGCGTGAGTTTGGCCTTAAGCGATCCGTCAGCACCTGGCTTGAGCTCGGACACTTCACCGAGGCTCTTTAGCTGATGCTCGTCGACCCGGTGCTTGCCTTGTTGGACTGCTACCTCTTGGTTGATCGACTTGAGCTTCACTAGGACCATCTCGTGTTCCTCGGTCATCGCGTCGTTGTGTACTTGGAATACCACGTCACCTGCCTTCACGGTTGGCTGATCGACTGTCAACGACATCGCGCCGCCGCCTTCACCATCTTCAATGACCTTCACAGTCGTTGCAGCGAAAGAGGGCGCGGCGACGCAAAGCACGGCGACTGCGCCGAGTATGCTCTTGTAGTTCAACATGCGGCTATTTCTCCTCAGTGTTAGCCCAGCGCTTGGACACCTACGAGGGCGGACTGACGCCTACCTGAACCCACGAAACATCGGGTTTGCTGTTGCATTGCATTTTCCGCTGCGGATCGCGAACGTTGCTGGACTGATCCACGCTACGAGTTCAGCCGGTTGTCATCCGGCGTAAAACGTCTGTCCGGAAATAAAAGTGCTGGACAAGTGCCCCGAGGACATGGACCGCAACGACGGCCCAAAGCACGACCTTCATTAAATCGGCGTGGATCGACCCAGCGGCATTAACCCCAAAATAATACGCCGCAATCCCCGAGACTGGCATTAGGAAGATCAACGCGTAAAGCAGCAGGTGGACTATCTTGGCTGCCAGGTGCGACATCATTGATTGACCGACCGGCTTGGCCGGAACGCCCGCCCGCCATCGCACCACGAGACGTATGATGGCAAGCAACAGGATGAGAATTCCAGCATATGCATGAATGTTGGCGCTGGAGACTTCAGCGGCCGTTGGTGTCTGGCCGTGCCGGATCAAGCGATGCCAGGCGTTCATCCCATCCGGAAATAGAAGGTTGAAGAAAACCAGAAGAGCAACCGTCCAGTGAAGGACGCGTTGAAAAATTGAATAGGAGTGTGACTTCATGCGAAAATTCCATTTGTTCATATGAAGCATTTGCCGCACGAGCTGACGCGCACCTGAATTTTTAGCCTCTCTCGTCGAATATTCCTTCCAGCGGCGCCGATGGTTTGGTCGTCTACCCTTGTCAGATACTTTTGCGTTCTCCTTCGGCTGAAATCAACAAGCAGTGACTTCCGCCTTAAGTCGCGTGCGCCGCGCCGCCTCATCGGGTTCGACCGAGCCGATGCTTGCGCGATGGCCGCGCCAAGGGAGCGATCGATGCGGCCAAGAGCGCGGCAACTCAGGCGGACGCGCCAGACTTTGGGGATTCAGGCAACGACGCCGGCGACCATGCCGCCGAGCCGGCGCGACCAACAAACGCAGCCGACGTTATTCCGCGGCGTGACGAAGCCGGACGCCGTCAAGTGGTTCGACGAGCACGAAGATCTCGAAATCACTAATCATGTGATGTTGGTCGGAGCCGATAACCGCCAAGGTCCAGAAGTTCGGATCCTCACCGAAAGTCGTCGAGATTTCACGATCGTCGTGCGACCATCGGTGTGCTTGTCGGAACGCGCCCAAAAAATGCGCCTGGAACCAAACTCCTTACTATCTCTACCCTTAAACGAGGTTGCCATGGTATTAGGAGTATGACCATTGCGCGTCTGCGCTGCCCACAACGATGATGGTCCGCGGCCCTTGCTCTATCCGCGGTTCTCCGAGCGCCCCTTTAGGGAAATCCATCCCATGCAGCACTGACTGTCGTGTTCTCGACCTCGATTGATCGCGCGGGTTACAGCGCCGTGGCATCCATCCCCGAACAGAAAGACCGGGGCGCATGCGCATTGGCGCGTCAGAGCCTGAACCGCAATTGGTCCGCGTGAATGACATCCGCCTGTTGGAGCGAGGACAGGGTTACGCCCAGCAAACGCACGCCCTTGGGTGGCGGGAAGACGGGCTGGAGCAGTGAACTGATGGTCTCCTCGATCTCATCGGCCGATAGGAACGGCCGCTCGCAGGTCCTCGCCCGCGTGATCTGTGTGAAGTCCGCGTACTTAACTTTGAGAGTGACGGTTTTCGCCCGGATGGTATTGGCTTCGCAATATCGCCACACCTTGGAAATCAGCGGCTGCATACCTTCGAGCGCCGGCCCGTAGCTATGAATGTCCCGTGCGAACGTGTCCTCGGCGCCGACCGACTTGCGAACCCTGTCCGGCTTGACGCGGCGCTCGTCGATACCGCGGGCGATGCCATAAAAGTATGGACCAGCTTTCCCGAAATGTTGCGTCAGAAATTGCAGCGACTGGGCCTTGAGGTCGCCTCCCGTCTGAATGCCCAATCTGTGCATCTTGTCGGCGGTGGCTGGTCCAACGCCGTGGAATTTCTTCACCGCCAGCGCCTCGACAAAGGCGGGGCCGTTCTTTGGCGTGATGACAGCCTGGCCGTTGGGCTTGTTGAGGTCAGAGGCCATTTTGGCGAGGAATTTATTGTAGGAGATGCCGGCTGACGCATTCAGCCCGGTGACCGCCTTGATCTTGGCGCGGATCTCACGCGCGATCTCGGTGGCGATCGGCATGTCCTTTAGGTTTTCGGTGACGTCGAGATAAGCCTCGTCGAGCGACAGCGGCTCGATCAATGGCGTATACTCGGCAAAGATCTCGCGGATCTGCTGCGAGACCGCGCGATAGACCTCGAAGCGCGGCGTCACAAAAATCAGATCTGGGCATTTGCGCGCGGCCGTGACCGAAGGCATCGCCGAATGAACGCCGAATTTTCGGGCCTCATAGCTGGCTGCCGCGACAACACCACGCGCCGCAGCGCCGCCGACCGCCAGCGGCTTGCCGCGCAGTTCTAAATTATCGCGCTGTTCCACCGACGCATAAAAGGCATCCATGTCGACATGGATGATCTTTCTGACGGTCGCACCGGGCATGATATCCATCGGCGCGATCTCATACAGGACCGCTGCCATTCGAACCGCGCTTTCCACCCGATCCCACGAGTTTACCCCAATACCCTGCCTCGACTTTGTCGAGCTCCTGGTCCAGCTCGGGATAGGGCCGAGCTTCATGGGGCAGTTCAATCCAGGCGGTATCGACGGCAAGCGACGGTCCGATCTGCGAGGTGACCGCGTCGGAGTCGGGCCGATCGAACGGCTCGAAGGGGTATCCGCCGAATCCTGTGAGCAGATCCGCGGTGCCGGGCGAGAAATAATAGAGTGGCTCCCCGTCCCGGCTTCGGAAAAGGGCGGCAACGTGCCGGTCGACGCTGTCATACCGCGGCGGAAACAGCTTCAGAAAATGATCATGGACCGCCACGAGAAATTTAGGTTCCGGCATCGACGATATCGCGGGGTCGAGTTTGCGCCAGCTCATGTCCATATCCTTGCCTGTTGGAAGGAACAAAATATGAACATTTGTCGTAAGAGTCAAATCTGAGACCGTTGTAGGTGCGGCAAATTCTGAGTAGCTGATCGTGTCGCCGGATATCGCGGCTGGCTCTAACGGAGCAGAGCGCTTCGATCAACAGTCAGGAAAGGGTTTCGTGCTTGGCATGAACGAGTTCGACCGCGATCGCCATCAAATGGCGACCATGCGAGCTATCGACATCGCAATGGTTCAAGTGGCACCACTCGCGCACAGCGCAGGTGACTGTTTCAATCTCATCGTCGGAAAGGAATAGGGGACATAACTTGCACACGTGCTCCCCGTTGGATCCGTAAGAGCAAGTATTAACTCCCAAGCGGCGGCTACCCGTTATCCCTGACGCCGACAATCAGTAGTGCACTCTCATTTCCCGGGATGGATTGCCCAATAATCGTGTCGGACAGCTCGAGCGCGATCCACGATTGCCGCGGTCACGATAGCATCACCTGCCGCAGCGGTTCGCCATCTTTCGAAACGATCGATGAGCCATACGGCTCGCGAGACGATACGATCAGTGCCTCGTCCGGCAGCGGCCGAGCCAAGTGCATCGCCTCGTCCCATGGCGCCCTCATCCAGACATCGGTTTCCTCCCGCGTGAGCAGAAGCACCGGCATCGCCTTCTTGTGAATGGGCTTCACCAGCGCATTAGGATCGGTGGTGAGGAAGCCATAGAGATCATCTGTCGTCAGCCCGTCCTTCACCTTCCTAACGCTCTTCCACTGCGGCACATGGATCCCTGCGAAAAACATCAGAGACTTTTCCTCATCACGGGCAAACCACGCATTGGGTACGCTTCCCCCGTCCTCTTGGCTTACCGGATCCGGCTCGGCGAAGCTGGTGACGGGCACGAGGCATCGATGCTCAATGCCAAACCAGCGCTTCCAGTGTGGAAGGTTGAGCTTGCGAACATTGGTGACGCCGCGGTCTGGCTCCATGCGAATGATCTCATCCATGTCTACGGTCTGGCCCTTGGCCTGAAGTTTCGCGGCGCGGGTCTCCGCTGCCTGTTTCTGGACGAAGATCGGGGAGGGGAGCCCCCAGCGAGCATGGACGAGTTGCTTTTTCCCGTGGGCGGTGTTGCGGACGATCGGGCCCATCTGATTAGGATTCATCTGATAGGACGGCCTGATGTTGATCAGGCTCTCGACGTCCTGCGCCCACTTGCTGACCCAGTCCCTATCTTCCATGCGGTATAGATTGCACATCCGATAACCATCCCTCACGAGAGAACCGGACCTAACTTAGCGCATATTGCGCTGTTCGCTAGTAGAGGCGAAAGACTTCGGCACGTCCCGCCGCTTTCGTGACCTCATGGCCCGCATGGCGAGCGTTCGTCTGTCGTTCGGGCGCGAAACTCGACCTTCGCGATCGGGGTCGGCTGGACCCATGCGACCTCGCCGGCGTCAGCCGTCTCCCGGTGGCCGCTTCCGCATCCAGGGCCAACTTATTCAGGATCTTTCTCGGGCTCGCACGCAATACGGAGGCAAGCCCGTGGAAGGACCCTATCGTGTTCTCGGTGAGGCCGAACGCGCCCGTGCCGCTCCATGGGATTGGGTTGACCCCGCCATTAACCATGAGGGAGCCGACATTTTGCGGATGCCGGATTGTCGAAGTTTTGGTGGAATGCCTTGAACATTTATGATGATGACAAATTATGACAGCAAGCGAGCTCGCGGTGAATTGGCGTTGACGCCCCCGCTGTCATTTTTTCCGGCAGGCCGGCTTTGCGGAAGCTATCGACGAAGTGGTCTCGCACATCTTTGTCGCGCGGCGTCTGGGAGTTTAGCCAATGGTCGATCGTGAAATGAGGGTGGGCAATCGGGGATAACTCCGCTTCTCGTTTCGCTTGCTCACGGTCGCGCAACTGCACAATCGCAGCGGCCAGGAATTTGCGTGAGTTGGTGCGGGCGGAGCCATGCGTGTTTTTCCGGGCGAAGCGATGCGTGTCTTTCCAAGTGTTTAGACAGATTGAATATTCTACCACTCAGGCGTCCCCCCAAGGGCCGTGGCGCAAGGTGAAACCATGGAGATGGAACTTTTCGTCGCACTCGCTGTCATTGTCGTCTTGTCGTGGATATCCATGAAGGGTGACTGCGAAGAGAGATCTTGGCTGACGGTTCGATAGTCACGATGTTATTTAGATGCACATTTAGGAAACGCGATCCACGCGCGCTTGCACGAACAGCCCGCTTCATCGTGGCTCGGCAAAGGCGCGTGATGATTGTCCTCGGATCGGCTAGTCTTCACTCTCACCGCGCGGTACATGCCTTGCGAAAGGAAGAGCGGTGATCGCGCATGCCGTCATTATTGCGACGAGAAGCCAGGCTTCATTGATCGCTTCGACGGAACTCGCGGTTTGGACGAGTGGATCAAGCAACGCTGTCTTGCCGGCATCAAACGCGCCGGACTGATGAGCACTGACGATGCCCGCTGGAGCCCCTATGAATGCGGCGGTTTTCATGTTGCCACTCTCGAGGCCCTTCCAAAGCTTTTCGCCCAAGACATCGGTGCGGGTGTAGATGATGGTGTCGATCAAGGCGATCCCGATCGCGCCACCGAGATTACGCATGAGGTTGAAGAGGCCGCTGGCATCTGGAACCCGGTGGGGCGGCAGCCCACCAAGTGCAAGTCGGGTGGGAGGTAGAAGGCAAAACATGATAGCCACGCCGCGAACGACCTGCGGCCAGAACATCGCATCATAATCAGATCGTGGGTCCTGAAACGCGCTCATGGCAATTCCCACGGAAAATAACGCAAAGCCGCACGCCGATAAGACGCGCGGGTCGGTCTTCTTCTCCAACGCAACGGCAATCGGCGCCGTGATGAGTTGGGCAACGCCCGTGACCAGCATCGTCATGCCGATTTCAAACGCGTTGTGTCCCCGGACAAACGCCAGAAAGACTGGCATCAGGTACACGGATCCAAACAGCCCTATGCCAAGAGTGAAACTTAGGACCGAACCAACTAGAAAGTTGCGGTCTCGGAAGTTACCCAGTTCGACGAGCGGTGGTGATCGCATCGTGCAACGCCATGTGAAAAGCGATCCGGCGAAAAAAGAGCAGCCGAGGCAGCCAACCACATACAGTGAGATCCACCCACTCGTCGGCGCTTCCTTGAGCCCGATTTGCAAAGCGGCGAGAGCTCCCGCCATCAACAGCAGGGATATCCAGTCGAGCCCCTGACGTGCTGAATGATCGACGACATGGCGTGGTAGGGTTCGTGATGCCACCGCGGCCGCGAGCGTGCCCGGTGCCAGGTTGATCAGAAAAAGCCAATGCCAGGAGTAGGTTTCGGTGAGCCAGCCACCAGCTATCGGCCCAACCGTCGGCGCGAGAACAGCGAGGACGCCGGCAATCGTTGTCGCTAGTGCCTGTCGCTCGCTGGGAAACAGGATGAACACCGCGGAAAAGACTGACGGGATCAAAGTCCCACCGGAGAACCCCTGGAGGACACGCCAGCAAACGAGCTCGCTGAACTCGCCGCTCGCGGCGCAGCCCGCCGAAGCAATCACGAAAAGGATCATTGAACCCACGAATAGCCAGCGCATGGTCAAAACCCGGGTGAGGTAGCCGGTGAGCGAGATGGCGACGACCTCGGCGATCAGGTAGGCGGTCTGGATCCAGCTCATCCGGTCCGGGTTGATTTCAAGCGCGGATTGGATCGTCGGGAGCGACGTCGCCACGACCTGGACGTCAAGGATGGCCATGAACATACCGGCGCACATCGCCACGAACCCGATCCAGACTAAAAGCGAAGCGCGGAGACCTAGAGGAGGATCAGAGGTGGGCATCATATGGTGGTCCTGAAAGCGCCGCGTTCTCGGTCTTGATGCGTACAAAGAGTATAATCGCGTTGGCGATGGAAAATACAACCGCGTAAACCGGTTGGCCAAGGCATAAGGGAAGCACGGCGATCTCGCCGACCACGACAACATAGTTGGGATGGCGCGTAAAGCGATAAGGGCCCGTCCGCACAAGCGTCTCACTGGGCACAACAATAATACGGGTTGTCCAGCGCGTGCCGAGCGTCAGCAGGGTCCAGAGCCGCAAAGCCTGCAGCAGACCGAACGCCGCCAGCCAGCCAAGATCCACCGTGGAATTCCATGATAAAAGCCACAGGCCCGTGAGCCAGGAGGCGTGAAGCGCGACGATCAAGCCATAATGTTGCCTGCCAGTCTCGTGGCCACCTCGCCTTAGCAACGCTCGAGTGTTGCGTCCCGCTAGCCAAAGCTCACCCACGCGCTCAGCGGTGACAGCCGACAATAACACATACGCCCAGATCATGCGGTTGTCCTTAGCGAGACACAGCTCACGGTGAAACCTGGACCCATCGCCGTCAACAGTATGCGTGGCGGAGGAGCGGACGCAATAAGCCGATCGAGAACGAACAAGGCTGTCGGAGAGGACATGTTTCCGAATTCCGAAAGAACATTGCGTTCATGGTCGAGTGTGCCACGATTGACTATCAGGGCGCTCTCGAGCGCGTCAATGACCTTTGCACCGCCGGGATGGCATGCGAAGCGATCCACATCTCGGATTGATAGATTGGATCTTGAAAGTATTCCTTCGATCGCGGGGCGAAGATTTTCTTCCGCGAACGGCGGGATGGCGCGGTCGAAAATAACCCCCAAGCCTTCGGGATCGACACTCCAGCCCATGATGTCGAGAGTGTCGCACCAGGTATGCTGGCCGCTCATTTCGATCTCAGCCAAGCCCGCGTCGCCTGCCCTGACTATGCAGGCGGCGGCACCGTCGCCGAACAAGGCGGTCGCGACGATGTTGGCCTTCGTCAGCTTGTCCAGCCTAAACGCAAGCGTGCAGGTCTCCACGGCGACAAGAAGGACCACGGAATTTGGACGCGACGCCGCCAGTCGGGCCGCGATCGACAGACCCGAAACGCCCCCCGCGCAGCCGAGACCAAAAACAGGTACTCGCTCGACGTCTTCTCGAAATCCCATCTCTTTAGCGACGCGAGCCTCCAGGCTGGGCGTGGCGATTCCCGTTGAGGATACCGTCACGATCGTATCGACGTCGGACGCGGCAAGGCGAGCGGCTTCAAGGGCACGCTTCGCCGCTTCAACGAAAAGAGCGCTCGCACCCTCGATAAAAGCGGCGTTTCGGGCTGGCCATCCGGCCGTGGCCAGATACCAGTCAATCGAGCGGACGCCATAGCGTCGACGTATACCGGAGCTTTCGAAGACGTTTGCCAGCCGCTCGAAGTCGCGAAATCGAGCCGAAAAGGCCTTGTACGCAGCGGTTGCGGCGTCTCGCTGATCAATGATGTGTGGGGGCAGGGCGGTCGCGAGGGAGACCAGTTTCACGGATGGGCGCATTGGGATCCTAGGGCGACTGTCTTTGAGACCGAGCTTCGCCAAGACTTCTGGTCCGAAAGTAGGAACGTTCTCCCGGGGGCCAGGGTTTCCAGGACATTAGTTTTATTCCAGGGAATTTGCGAAAAAGCAGAACTTAATGCGCTTTGGTGCCGGCGCCGCCCATCGTCCTAGCGTCACGGCTATCAACCAGGCCATATCTTTAACGAGCATCACTATCGCTTTCCGAGGCCGTTGCGCTGACGTTTGGAACAAGCATGCGCTCCATGGCTTATATAACTTGGATCGCCAAGCCTCAGCGCATTCTTGAATTCCGGTGCCTGGCGCATCCAATCTTTCGGGTTATCGTGCTCGACCTCGACCCTATTTGAAACAGAATGGCGTGGGTTGAAGCCGCCCAATGCCGGAAAAATTAGCTGGGAACCAAAGATGCCATCACCAATCCGATTGGAACCTTCACGCAGGGAGCTGCTTGTGTCCTCAGCCGCGACGGTGGCGATTGCCGGAGCCGCGACGGGTGTATGCGCGGCCGACATTAGGAGAGAAATCGTGGAAGAACAAACGAAAGTCGTCTTTGAGGTCAACGGAGAAACGAAGCATTTGACGTTGGATAACCGGACCACCCTTCTCGATGCGCTGCGCGAGCACCTCCATCTCACTGGGACGAAGAAAGGCTGCGATCACGGCCAGTGCGGCGCCTGCACCGTCATCGTCAATGGCCGCCGCATCAATTCCTGCCTGACACTCGCGGTCATGCATGAAGGAGAGAAGATCACGACCATCGAAGGTCTCGGGCGGCCCGGCAATCTTCACCCGATGCAAGCCGCGTTCGTCAAGCATGATGGATTTCAGTGCGGTTACTGCACCCCGGGACAGATCTGTTCTTCCGTGGCGGTACTACAGGAGATCGACGCCGACATCCCGAGCCATGTCACCGAAAATCTTATTGCCCACGCAACCGTGACATCCGCGGAGATCCGCGAACGCATGAGCGGCAACATCTGTCGATGCGGAGCCTATTCCAATATCTTGGACGCCATCAAGGAAGTCGCGGGGGTGCCGGCATGAGGGCGTTTTCCTATGAGAGAGCATCGTCCGTCGAAGCCGCGGCGCGAGCGGCGGCGCAAAATCGAGAGGCGAAGTTCATCGCCGGTGGCACCAATCTGCTCGATCTGATGAAGCTCGAGATAGAAAAGCCATCGCATCTCATTGATGTTAATGGCCTTGGACTCGACAAGATCGAAAAAGCACGGGATGGCGGCTTGCGCATCGGCGCCCTGGTGCGCAATACCGATCTCGCGGCTGACCAGACCGTGCGCCGCGACTACGGACTTCTTTCGCGCGCGCTCGTGGCCGGGGCGTCCGGGCAGCTGCGCAACAAGGCGACGACAGCCGGTAACCTTCTTCAGCGCACGCGCTGTCCCTATTTCTACGATCCCAACCAGCCTTGCAATAAGCGTGATCCGGGCAGCGGCTGTTCCGCCATTGGCGGGATTACCCGCCAGCTCGGAGTGATCGGTGGGAGCGAGGCCTGTATCGCCACCCACCCTAGCGACATGGCCGTGGCGATGCGGGTGCTGGACGCGGTCGTGGAGACCGTCAAGTCCAACGGAGAGAAGCGTTTCATTCCGATCGCCGACTTTCATCGCTTACCTGGCGATACGCCGCATCTCGAGACAACCCTCGAGCGGGGCGAGTTTATCACGAGTGTAACCTTGCCTCCGCCCATTGGTGGCAAACACATCTACCGAAAGGTTCGAGACCGCGCATCCTATGCGTTCGCGCTGGTATCGATCGCGGCCGTTATCCAGCCCGATGGTAGCGGCAGGGTCGCGGTGGGCGGCGTCGCCCACAAGCCGTGGCGCGTCGAGACCGCGGAAGCCGAACTAAACAAGGGTGCTCGCGCGACGGCGGCGGCGCTTCTTGCCGATGCACGCCCGACAGAGCAAAACAAATTCAAGATAGGCCTGACCGAGCGCACGCTTGGCGCCGTTTTGTCAGAGGCGAGGGAATAGGTCATGCAGTTCGAAAAACCAGCAACAACTAATCCGATTGATCAACTCAAAGTCGTTGGGAAGCCCATCCACCGCATCGATGGCGAGCTAAAAACCTCGGGCCGAGCCATGTATGCCTACGAATGGCACGACCCGGCGCTACGATATGCCTATGGCTACCCTCTTGGTTCGGCCATCGCCAAGGGACAGGTCATATCCATCGACAGCGCCGCCGCGAGAAAGGCGCCTGGCGTGCTCGGGGTCATCACCACACTCGAGGTCGGCGATCTGCGGAAGGGCAAGATGAACACCGCGAAGCTCTTCGGTGGCAGGGAGATTAATCACTACCACCAGGCGGTCGCCGTCGTGGTGGCCGAGACATTCGAACAGGCGCGCGCCGCGACCGCCTTGATAAAGGTTGACTACGCGCCTGAGAAGGGTGCGTTTGATCTAAGGGCCGAGATGGCAAATGCCAAGACGCCGGATCCCTCGACCGAACCCGAGAGCGCCGCGGGTGATTTCCAGGCAGCCTTTGGTACTGCCCAGGTTACGCTCGACGCCGAATATACCACGCCGGATCAGTCCCATTCCATGATGGAGCCCCCCGCGTCGATCGCGGCTTGGGACGGTGATGAGGTCACGGTCTGGACGTCAAGCCAAATGATCGACTGGTGGCGTACCGATCTCGCGACGACGCTTGGCGTCGAGAAGGAGAAAGTGCACCTGATGTCACCATTTGTCGGTGGTGGCTTTGGCGGCAAGCTTTTCCTTCGTGCTGACTCGGTGCTCGCGGCCTTGGCCGCGAAGTCAATTGGACGACCGGTCAAGGTGGCGCTTCCGCGACCGATGATACCGAATAACACGACTCACCGGCCGGCGACGATCCAACGTATTCGCATTGGCGCCGAACTAGACGGGAGGATCACGGCGATCGCGCACGAGAGCTGGTCAGGCGATCTTCCAGGCGGTGGTCCGGAAACCGCTGTCATGCAAACGAGGCTGCTTTATGCTGGTGAGAACCGGATGACGGGGATGAAGCTTGCCACGCTTGATCTTCCGGAAGGAAACGCCATGCGTGCGCCCGGCGAAGCTCCCGGTCTAATGGCGCTCGAAATCGCCATGGATGAAATGGCGGAGAAGCTCGCCATCGATCCAATCGAGTTCCGGATCAAGAACGATACCCAGGTCGATCCGGAAAATCCCGACCGCCCGTTCTCCCATCGCGATCTGATTGGCTGTTTGAGACTTGGTGCCGAAAAGTTCGGCTGGGACAAGCGGACGCGCCCAGCGAAACGGCGCGAGGGAAACTGGATGATTGGCATGGGTGTCGCGGCAGCTTTTCGCAACAATCTCGTCATGCCATCCGGGGCGCGGGTCAAGCTCGATCAAGATGGTGTCGTCACGGTCGAGACGGACATGACCGACATCGGCACCGGCAGTTACACGATCATCGCTCAGACCGCCGCCGAAATGATGGGCGTCAACGTCGAAAAAGTCGCTGTCCGGCTCGGTGATTCCAGGTTCCCAGTGTCGGCGGGATCGGGCGGTCAGTTCGGTGCCAATTCCGCGACTTCTGGAGTTTACGCGGCCTGCGTCAAGCTTCGCGAGGCAATTGCCAGCAAACTGGGATTCAACTCGGCCGACGCCGTGTTTGAGAATGGTGAGGTCAAATTGGGCAACCGGATCGTGGCGCTGGCAGAAGCCGCTGGAACCGATGGTATCGTCGGCGAAGATACGATTGAGTGGGGTGACCTGACCAAGACCCACCAGCAGTCCACCTTTGGCGGGCATTTCGTGGAGGTCGGCGTTGATGTCGCCACTGGTGAGACGCGCATTCGCCGCATGCTGGCCGTGTGCGCGGCCGGCCGCATTCTTAATCCGATCACCGCCCGCAGCCAAGTTATAGGCGCGATGACGATGGGCGCGGGCGGGGCATTGACGGAAGAGCTTGCGGTTGATACTCGCCATGGCTTCTTCGTTAATCACGATCTCGCGGGCTACGAGGTACCCGTTCACGCGGATATTCCTCACCAGGAGGTCATCTTCATGGACGAGACGGACCCATATTCGTCTCCGATGAAGGCCAAGGGAGTGGGTGAACTCGGTCTATGTGGCGTCTCGGCGGCTATCGCGAACGCGATCCATAACGCGACCGGCGTTCGGGTCCGACATTACCCTATCACACTCGACAAACTGATCGGCGAGCTGCCGGATGTTGCCTGATGGCATGCGGTGGCCGGGCGAGGCCGCCGCCTCATTCATCAATGGCCTAGCTGGAATCCCCGATTACGCGGCTGCCCGATGCTGTCGACAAATCGTAAGCCTTGCCGCGATGATATTGGTCGCCAGTCGCAAGCGGCTCGAGGAGAGCGAAAGTTGGCGTTTCAAGCCAAGCCAGACAAACATTTCCGCTGACGCAATTTTCGATGAGGTTTGGTCAACACCTCGCACGAGACTGGTGCCTACGCTTAAAACGAAAGGCTCGCCATAATGGGAGTCCTCGCAATGAGTGGGGAAACGAGGGCGGTGCCGCCTAAGAATATCATTCGCGTCGCATCAAACAAAAAGAACACCCGTGAACCAGATAATGCTGCGAGCGTCAGTCCTCTCGAAGAGCTCGCCTTTGCTCGTGGAGACGTCAAAATTTCAAGTATCGATACCCTCGATAGCGGGCTGTCTCGCCCAAAACGAGCCGCTGTTGGCCTGAGCGAGATCGAACTTCAACACCTCGCCTCAGACCTTAGTCTGAGATGTCTCCGACCTAGGTCCGACCACGGAACTACCAGCAGGCAAAGCCGTTTTCTGGCTGCGACGAAGCTTCCAAAAGGAGATGAACATGTCTTTCAAACTTACAGCGACCGCGATCGCGGCGATCACCCTCATGTCCGGCGTCGCCGTGGCGCAGTCGGGCACTGTTAATGGCGCGGCTGGCGGAGCGGTCACCGGCGCCATCGTCGGCGGTCCCGTCGGTGCGGCCGTGGGCGGCGTCACCGGCGCCGTGGTCGGCACCATCATCGATCCGCCGCCCGCAAAGGTCGTTACCTATGTTCGCAAAGCGCCGGCACCGGCGGAGCCCGTGATTGTGCGGGAAAAAGTCGTGGTTGGCCACGCCTTGCCAGAGACGGTCGTGGTCACACCGGTGCCCGAAAATCCGAAGTACGGCTACGCGATCGTCAACAACGAGCGGGTCATCATCGAACCTTCGTCCCGCAAGGTTATTCAGGTCATCAATTGATCGAACTCGGTTGGGCGGCGCGGCAAATGCCTTGCCGCTCAAGCCGATTCGACCACCGCCGCCGATATGACGCTGGCAAATGTCTTCGCACAAAATGGATACTGACGATGAACGGGCTCGCGAGTGTCGCGTTTGGAATAGTCACCGTCATGGGCACGGTCACGCTTGCCGCGTCGATTGCTTCGATCGGCATGGCGGAAAACACGCAACAAGACTTGAGCGGTCTAATGGATGCCAATCTTTGGACAACCGAGCCCACGCGTGTCTATCCGGCCCTCCAGACTTATATACGATTGCCCCCCGCACTTTCGACGTATGCGATGGCGGACACCTGGGAGGTTGCGAAGAAGCCACTAGCGGTCGCCGCGTCGGCGCCCACCGATACATCGCCGCTATCGACCGGAATGTCGGTAGCGCATCTGAATTGGTGCTCATCGCGCTACAGATCGTTCGACCCGACGACGAACACATATCGCACCTTCGAGGGACAGGTCCGCGTGTGCCAGCCGCCATTTGAAAGCCGCGATCCGGCGTCGACGTCGCCAGTCGCGGCCCTCCCGGCGAACACGGCAAGATGGTGCGCCAGTCGCTACAAATCCTATCGCGCGGACGACAACACATATCAGCCCTACTCTGGGCCCCGCGTGGAATGCACGCCACCGGCTGAAGCCCAGACGGTCGCGGCGATCGAATAATCGGCGCATCCTGGACCAAAGCCCGTGTTGCTGGGCAGTTCGTTGTGGTTAGCTTCCTAGGGACGATAGGAAGATTAGGTTTCGCCGCCAAGAACATCGACCGAAACTTGGCAGAGCCACAAACCGTACGCGATGGATGGGCCCACGGTGAGCGGATTGTACTTTTATCGCGCATCTTGCCCGAGCCGCCGAACATCAGGACAGACCTGCTTGGCCGTGTCAGGGCGCGCAAGTTCGAGCTTGGAATCTTTGACGCACCCGATACCGACCTCCGGCACCTGTCGCCGACGATACATTAGGAGCGATCATGCGTGTTCTGATTGTCGAGGATGAGCCGGCTTTCGCGCTGATGGTGGAAGACATCGCGATGGCCGAAGGCTTCGAGATCGCGGGGATCGCCCGAAACACCGCCGAGGCGATGGAGCTGGCGCCTGAGGCGGATATCGCAATTCTGGACGTGCGCCTCGCCGATGGACTGACAGGGCCGGAGATCGCTAAGCAACTGGTCGAACATTTCAACGTCGGCATCGTCTATCTGACGGGCAATCCTGATCTTGTTGGCGACCGGGACGGCGTACACGTCGTCGTCAAACCACCGAGCGCCCCAAGCGTTGTCGACGGCCTACGCCAGGCCGCGGCGTGGCGCAGCCGCCGTGCGCGGCAACAGAATGCACAAGACGGCGTGGAAAATGCCACGTCCAAACCGCAACAGCACTGACAGGAGCACATCGTGACAAACATTCGAGCCAGGCACGCCGACGCTGCGGTCGCCGAGATCATCTTGGCGGAGCCCGCGTCGTCACGGAGCGGTTCGCATGATGCCAACGACGCGGCCACCGAACTCGAACGTGGCTTCGACCTTCTGTTCTTCCTCCGGGAGATGGACATTCTGGCCGATGAACTTGCCAAGCTTGCCCCATCGATGGATCGGACCGCGCTTGAGCTTCGCCTGGCGCAGATGCGGCAGGTGGTCGAATTTCGCCACAAACAGCGGACCGATCGCCCAGAGGTCAAATGAACGACGCAAAAATTCGGCGCAGCGCAGATCCATGCGCCGTCATCTGCGTAGACAAGCGCATAAGGCTGGAAAGGGCGCAATCATGCTTTCAAGGCGCTGCCTGCTGAGACTGGGATGCGGGGCGACGGTCGCCCTTGTTATCTCTGCGATGCCACTGACGCTGAGCTTCGGGCCGCTTCCGGCGCCGACGACGAATGCCGCGCATGCGAAGGACGGCAATAACGGCAACGGCAATGGCGGCGGAAATGGCAACGGCGGCAATAATGGAAACGGTTCCAGCAATGGGAGCGGCAACGGTTCCAGCAATGGAAACAGCTCGGGTAACGCCGGCAACAGTTCCAGCAACGCGGGTGGTAACGGGAACGGCAATGGCAACGGGGGCGCGGGCGCGAGCGGCAGCTCCGGCAAGGGCGGCGGCTCGTCGCCATCATCTCCCTCCGCATCATCAGCCTCGGGCGTTAAGGCCACGGAAAGTTCAGATGGCAGTGTCGATGTTCGCCACGGCAATGGCATAACCGAAACGCTGCGGCGCGGTCGCTACATCATGCGCGATTCGAAAGGCCGCACCATCGTGGACAGGCAGGCGACCGCCAACGATGTTCGGCGGCTGAACCGGTTTGTTCGCTAGAGCGTGTAGACCCTAACGCTTCCCACGCCAGCGCAGCGCCGCCTCGGTTCGGTTCGAAACGCCCAGTTTCGTCAGGATTTGCGTCATGTGATGCTTGACGGTCTTTTCCTGCAGATCAAGCCGCAGCCCGATATGCTTGTTGGAGAGACCCTCTCCCACAAGGTCCATCACCTCGCGTTCGCGTGGAGTCAAAGCGTTCTTGGGCGGCTCCTTGTCCAGTGAGACATCCACCACTTTCGCGGACATGGCTGGAGACACATAGCGGGTTCCCTTGAGGATGGTCCTGATCGCCTCCGCTAGCCCCCTGGAGCCGACGCCCTTCAGAACATATCCCATCGCGCCCCTTTGAAGCGCTGCCAGCAGCGTGTCGATTTCCTCCGACGCCGTCAGCATCAACACCTTCGTCGATGGGCTGCGCCGAAGAATTTCACCGATCGCGCTCAAGCCACCGCCCGGCATGGAGACATCGATCAGGCCTCGGCGATCTCAACGCCACCCTCGAAGCCTGCGTCGAAGACCGCACGGCAGCCTTGGTGCAAGCCGAGGAAGCGCTACGGCAAGCTCAGAAGATGGAGGCCGTTGGCCAGTTAACGGGCGGTCTCGCCCACGACTTCAACAACATACTCGCCGTCATTGCTGGCAGCCTTGAGCTAATGCGGACACGGTAGCCCAAGGCCGCGTCGACGACATTGATCGCTACCTAAGCGGCGCCCAGGCCTCGGTCAAAGCGGGCCGCGGGCTTGACACAGCGCCTACTCGCCTTCTCAAGACGGCAGACGCGACGACATTCCTCGACGTGGGCCAGCTTGAGAACGCGCTTCTCAATCTGTGCACGAGATGCCATACGAACGGCGGAAAGTTGACGATTGAAACGGGTAACCGCTGGCTCGACGATCGCGCGGCGAGGGCGCGCGGTCTGGCGGTTGGGCACTTTGTCTCGCTCTGCGTGAGCGATACGGGCACTGGTACGACACCCGACGTTGTCGCTCGAGCGTTCGACCCATTCTACACAACCAAGCCAATCGGTCAGGGGACGGGGCTCGGCCTGTCCATGGTCTACTGGAGGACTGCCCGCATTTATTCGGAAAGTGGCAAAGGTTCGAGGGTCTGCATCTACCTCCCGCGACATCATGATAATGCCCGTCATGAAGATGTCCTTGTTTCAACGGTCGAAACGCCGTGGGCGCCGGATGTAAAGACAATCCTGTGCGTGGACGACGAACCGCTCGTAAGGATGGTGGCGGTCGACATGCTTGAAGAACTTAGCTACGCGGTTCTGGAAGCGGACGACGCGCCATCGGCGATGAAGCTGCTCGACGCCCGGCCGGATATTGACCTGCTTGTCATGGATGTGGGATTGCCAGCGGCATGAACGGGCGCCAGCGTCGCGGACGCCGCCCGCGTTCAGCGCCCAGTGCCCAGAGCTGCGCGTGCTGTTCGTCACCGGGTATGCGGAAAACGCCGTCCTAAACCATGGTCATTTGCAAGACGGCATGCTCGTGCTGACGAAGCCGTTCGCGGCGGACGCGTTCGCGCTCAAGATTTCGGAACTTCTGATGAGCTAGACCAAAGCGCGGGCGAATTAGTTGATCGTTTCTTCGAAATGATTCTTTTTCGCGCAAGCAAGCGCTTACCGTGTGTCCGTGGCTTGACGGCGCGAAACGCGCGGAGGACAGGACGTCACTCCGCGTTAGAACTTTTCCCGGTCCGAGTATTCGTCGAGCAGCGATGATGGCTTAAGGCGAAGAGCGTGGCAGATTGTCAAGAACGTGGGAACGGACATGGTGTTTTGACCACTTTCATACTTGCCAATTTGCTGGAACGAGACGCCCAAGGCGTTTGCCAAGTGAGTTTGGCTAAGTCCCAGTGATTTTCGGGCTGACTTTACGCGTCTTCCTAAATTGCTATTTATCCGCGAATGGATCGACTTATCACCACTGGGTATCATTACTTTTTCCAACCGATTAGAGACAAGAAGCTGTTTCTTTACACGTGTAGGGTGATCGTTTGGATCTCCTCGACCTTAAAAAATGCATGAGTTTAACACTCGCGAGCGTCGATCTTGTCCTTGTAACGCCGACGCTTGGTGGAGTGCCCAAGTGACGGCTGCAGAACGAGTTGGGTATCGAGCCAGGGCCGCGGGGCCGGAGGCGCGGTCATCTGATCGTGACGAAACCGCGTTCTTCAGCTTCCCGGGAGATGGAGCTGGGGCGTGAGAATCGGTGGTTGTCGCGTGATAATGGGGAGGGCGCTCCCTGGGAGGCATTGCGAAGGGCGCGCCCGCGCGGCGATGGCGACGACTAGCGGCCGTGCGGTGCTCGCGAGCGTGGCGTCCTTGACCGCGAAATCTCCGGGACGCCCGCTGGTCTAAATTCGCGGCTCCTTGGTTCGACAACGGCGTGGTCATTGCCTATTAGGGGGCGCGCGAGTAAGGGTTCCTGACCTGCCTTCCATGCTGCGAGATTCTGATGAAAAATAGGCCTGCCTCTCAATTGTCGGATCGATCCTTGGGCCTCGATCCCGGGGTCGCGAGCGGGCTGGCCGGCACGCTCGTCTTCTTCTTGATCAGCGGTCTCGTTGCCTTTCTCAATCTTCAGGCGTTGGAGGCGAGCAATCAACGCATCGTGCAGACGCATGTCGCGATCGTTGCGCTTGATGAATTACTGTCACGAGTCCAGGACGCCGAGACGGGGCAGCGCGGCTTTCTGCTGACATCCAACGAGGCCTATCTCGAACCATTCGATTCCGCTCTGCGGGCGATACCATCGAAGCTGCAAGACATAGATCGGTTAACTGCAGAAAATTCTGGCCAGTCGGAGCGGCTCGCGACGCTCAAGCAGCACGTCGACGCCAAGCTCGCCGAATTGAGGGAAACGATCGACGTCCGGCGAAAAGAGGGATTGGAGGCGGCCCTGGTGGCCGTGAACTCAGATCGCGGTAAAAGCGCGATGGACGCGATTCGGGCACAGATCTCCGCCATGGCGCAGCGTGAGGGAGAGGTTCGCCTGCAGCGCATCGCGGATATGAAAGGCGCTCAGCGGACGGCACTGACGAGCACAATATTGTCTGGCCTGGTCGGCATGGTGCTGACCTTGGTTATCGGCGCGCTGATACGACGTGCGACGTTGGCGCGTCGACACGAGGATTGGTTGCAATCGGGTCAAGTTGGACTGGCGACCGCCATGATGGGCGACCAGCCTCTCGATCAGCTAGGCAACAGCATCCTGGAGTTCTTGATAGGTTACGTCGGGGGAATAGCTGGTGCCGCGTTTGCGATAGACAGGGATAAATTCAAGCGCATCGCCGCCCTTGGCGTACCAGGCAATGCAGCCATTACAGACCATTTTCGGTTACGCGAAGGGCTTTTGGGCCAAGCCGCGGCGGAAGGGAAACCGTTGGTCTTCGGAGAGGTGCCCGACGGCTATCTGGCTTTTGGTTCGGCGCTTGGCAGGGATAAACCTCGCCATCTCGCAATCTTTCCCGGCTCGGTGGACGGGCAGGTTAACTCCGTCATCGAAATTGGCTTTTTGCGTCCCATGGACCCGCGTGTGCGAACGCTTCTGGAACGGGCGTCCGAAGCGGTCGCGATCGCCGTGCGATCGGCCACCTACCGAAGTGAGCTGCAAGACCTGCTTGAGGAAACTCAGCGCCAGTCGGAAGAGCTGCAGACCCAGAGCGAAGAGCTCCGCGTATCGAACGAAGAGCTCGAGGAGCAAGGTCGTGCGCTGAAAGAATCGCAGACTCGCCTTGAGCAGCAGCAGGCCGAGCTGGAACAGACAAATTCGCAGTTGGAAGAGCAGGCGCAGGAACTCGAGTTCCAGCGCGACAATCTCGAGCGCGTCAACGCGTCCGTCGAGCTGAAGGCGAGAGAGCTCGAGCAGGCCAGCCAGTACAAGTCCGACTTCCTAGCCAACATGTCTCACGAGCTCAGGACGCCACTCAACTCGTCATTGATCCTCGCGAAGTTGCTCGCTGACAACCCGGACGAGAACCTGACCGCTGAGCAAGTGAAATATGCGCAGACCATCCAGTCATCGGGCAATGACCTTCTAAACTTGATCAATGACATCCTCGACTTATCGAAGATCGAGGCTGGTCACGTGGAGATGAGGCCTGAGACCGTCGTGATCGAGCGCCTCACGAACAATTTGAGGCAGGTTTTCCAACCCGTGGCCGCTGAAAAGAAACTCGATCTTGTAATCGAAGTTGCCCAGGATGTCCCGGCGGCGATCGAGACCGATCCGCTTCGTCTGGAACAGGTACTCAAGAACCTGCTGTCGAACGCCATCAAGTTCACCCCGTCAGGCAGCGTCGTTCTCAAGATCACCGGGCAGGATGCGCGGGGAATTTCGTTTGCTGTAACGGACACCGGTATCGGCATCGCTCCTGATCAGCAGCAGCGCATATTCGAGGCGTTCCATCAGGCTGATAGTACGATCAGTCGCCGTTATGGTGGCACGGGTCTTGGCCTCTCAATCTCGCGTCAGCTTGTACGGCTGCTCGGTGGCTCGATCGAATTGGTGAGCCAGCCTGATAAAGGCAGCACCTTCACGGTCACTGTGCCGCGGAGCCATGATCCGGCGGCCCTGATTGCCTTGGGAGATGGGTTGACCCGCCACACAACGATGGCCGCGGGCGCCGTGAACGAAGGCGTGCCAGCGGCCAGGACGCAACCTCCGTCACACGCAACGCGCGCGCTCGATGACGACCGCGCCGCGCTCGATAGCGCAAGACGCGTTCTGCTTGTGATTGAGGACGATGCATCCTTCGCGGCAATCGTCAGGGATCTCTCGCGCGAGATGGGTTTCCAGGCCTTGGTCGCCGGCACCGCCGAAGAGGCGCTCAGGCTCGCGAAGGAATACAGACCGAACGCGGTCATCCTTGACGTCGGCTTGCCCGATCAATCCGGCCTGGCGGTTCTTGATCGCCTCAAGCACGACGTCGAGACCCGCCATATGCCTATCCATATGATTTCCGCCGAGGACCACAGCGAAACAGCATTATCCCTGGGCGCCGTCGGCTACGCGGTCAAGCCGGTCAAACGCGAACAGCTTGTCGAGGTTTTAGAGAAGCTCGAGCTAAAATTGGCACAGGACGTACGACGTATCCTGATCGTCGAGGACGATCCGGTTCAGCGGGAGGCGGTGGCGAAACTTCTCGGCTCGCGCGGGGTGGAAACGCTGACGGTCGGAACGGCCGCTGAATGCTTGCAGATCCTCAAGGATGGCACGGTCGACTGCATGGTTCTCGATCTATCGTTACCTGACGCCTCGGGCTACGCCCTTCTCGAGACCTTGAGCCAGGAAAGCGCGTACGCCTTCCCGCCGGTCATCGTTTACACCGGACGGGACCTATCGCAGGACGATGAGCAGCGACTTCGACGTTATTCCAAGTCAATCATCATCAAGGGCGCCAAGTCGCCCGAACGTCTCCTCGACGAGGTCAGCCTATTCCTGCATCAGGTGATCTCCGAGTTGCCGCATGAACAGCAAAAGATGATCCGCAAGGCGCGCAATCGCGACGCTATCCTGGAGGGTCGTCGTATCCTCGTGGTGGAGGACGATGTTCGCAACGTCTACGCCTTGACAAATATTCTCGAGCCCCGCGGCGCGATCGTGGAAATAGCTCGCAATGGCCAGGAGGCGATCACCGCGCTCGAGAAGGCCTCACGAACGGATGCGGCGATGATCGACCTCGTGCTAATGGACGTGATGATGCCCGTGATGGACGGGCTGACGGCCACCCGCGCGATTCGCGAAAATCCCGCCTGGAAAAAGCTGCCGATACTGACCCTGACGGCGAAAGCGATGCCGGACGACCAGCAACGCTGCATTGAAGCCGGAGCGAATGACTACATGGCCAAGCCCCTCGACGTGGAGAAATTGCTATCGCTGGTACGGGTTTGGATGCCGAAATGACGGAAGCGGAAAACCCAAGAAACGTCGAGGATATCGAGAT
Source organism: Rhizobium sp. O111 (assembly GCF_055616315.1). NCBI lineage: Bacteria > Pseudomonadati > Pseudomonadota > Alphaproteobacteria > Hyphomicrobiales > Rhizobiaceae > Rhizobium > Rhizobium sp. O111. The sequence continues at coordinate 925,771 of NZ_JBSHXL010000003.1, forward strand.
CCGGCTGCTTCTGGAGGCACTGTTTCTCACCTATCATTATGACTTTCGCAATTACGCGATGGCCTCGGTCAAGCGTCGCCTGCGGCAAGCCCGCCAAGCCCTGGGGTTTGCCACGATCTCGGCGATGCAGGAAAGCATCTTGCACGATCCATCACTGCTTCCGAAGCTATTGGGCTACCTGACCGTGCAGGTCAGCGAGATGTTTCGCGATCCCAGCTTCTTCAAGGCGATTCGTGAAAAAGTGGTTCCGCACTTGAAGACGTATCCTTCCCTGAAGGTTTGGATCGCGGGATGCAGCGGCGGCGAGGAGCTCTATTCGATGGTAATCCTTTTTCGCGAGGAAGGCCTGGAAGAGCGCACCTTATTTTACGCCACGGACATCAACGCGGAGGCGCTCGCCGTGGCCGAGGCTGGCGTATACGCTCTCGATCGTGTGCAACTGTTCACGGAGAACCACCGAAAATCGGGCGGTAAATCGTCATTGTCCGATTATTATCAGGCTGCCTATGGGAGAGCATCCTTTGACAAAAGCTTGCGGCGCAACGTGGTTTTCTCGGATCATAGCCTGGTCACCGATGCCGTCTTCGCGGAAATGCATCTCATCTCTTGCCGCAATGTCCTGATCTACTTCGACCGCGATCTGCAAGACCGCGCCATAAGGCTGTTTGAAGGTTCCATGGTGCGAAAGGGATTTCTAGGCCTGGGCGCGAAGGAAAGCCTGAGGTTTTCGGCTCTCGCGGGCTCCTTCGAGGAACTTTCCAGGGAAGAGAAACTCTACCAGAAGCGGGGTGGGTGATGGCGGGGCGTTTTGACGCCGTGGTGATTGGAGCATCGGCTGGGGCCCTGGAGGCACTCTCGGCCATTCTTCCCTTGCTTCCCGCGAATTTCTCGATGCCGATTATCGTTGTTGTCCACATACCGCCGGACAGGCCAAGCGCCTTGGCCGAACTGTTCGCGGTCAAATGCCATATGGCCGTGAAGGAAGCGGAGGACAAGGAGCCGATCTGCGCGGGCACTATCTATTTCGCGCCCCCTGACTATCATCTACTCGTTGAACTCGATAAGACATTCGCTCTTTCAAGCGATGAGCCGGTCCTTTTCTCCCGTCCGTCCGTCGATGTTTTGTTCGAGACCGCCGCCGATGCCTATAGGGAAAGGCTAGTCGCGATCGTGCTATCTGGCGCCAACAGCGACGGCGCTCAGGGGTTGAAGGCGGTGGTTGAGGCGGGTGGCGTCGGATTGATCCAGGATCCCGCCACGGCTTATGCAGCTTTAATGCCGGACGCGGCCGCCAAGGCAAGTCCGGAAGCTCACATTATGACGCTTGCGTCGATCGCGGAATATTTGAAAAAGGTTTGAATACATAATGGACGCCGTGCCTTTCCTGCTTGTCGACGATCTGGAGGAGAACCTTCTTTCACTCGAAGCGCTTCTCCGCCGTGAAGACCTGATTCTACTGAAGGCTCGATCGGGCGATGAGGCATTGGAAATGCTTCTTCATCACGACGTCGCCCTCGCCCTCGTCGATGTCCAGATGCCGGGCTTGACCGGCTTCGAGCTCGCCGAGCTAATGCGTGGCAACGAACGCACCAGGCGCATCCCCATTATCTTCGTGACCGCTGGCAGCACCGATGGACAGCGTCGTTTCCGTGGCTATGAGGCCGGCGCGGTCGACTTCATTCAAAAGCCGATCGAACCGGATGTCCTGCGCAGCAAGGTGGAGGTCTTTTACGAGTTGTTCCGCCAACGTCAGCAGTTAGCCGCTCAGCGTGACGAATTAAGGGCTCAACGTGACGAGCTTGCATCGCAAGCTGAAGCGCTCAAGGCGGCGGCGGGCCATAAGGACGTGCTGCTGCGGGAAATCAATCATCGCATCAAAAACCTGTTCAGCGTGACCGCCGGATTGATCTCCTTGAGTGCCCGGCCCGCGAGAAGCGTTGCCGAACTGGAGGCCGATCTCAGGTCCCGACTGCATGCACTATCGCGAGCGCACGAACTGACGTTGCCGGATCTCGCGCTCGACGGAGCCGGGAGCGAGATCGCGACAACGGTGAACGCGCTCCTTCGCGCGATCGTGGCGCCACATGAGCATGACCAGGATTCTCGCATCGAGATATCAGGAGCGGACGCTCCGCTGACGGGCAGCGCGCTGACCTCCCTTGCGCTGCTGCTGCATGAACTCACAACCAATGCAGCCAAATATGGGGCGCTTTCGATCCCGGATGGCAAACTGAAAATCGAGGTAGAGTCGCAGGGCGAGGTCTTATCGATCAATTGGTCAGAGGAAGGAGCGATGAGACTGGAGGGGCAACCAAAGCGGGAGGGCTTCGGATCGACCCTCGAGAAGGCGGCGCTTCAAGGCCTAAGCGGGCGGATCTCACGAGATTGGACCAAGGAGGGGCTTCGACTGCGGGTCCTCATTCCGCTTCCATCCCTTGTCAGGCTATGACTGGCGTCCTGGAATGGATATTCAACCTGCCACGAGCTTGTTGGACTTGATCTCACCACAAGCTGCCTAGATTCTCAGCCACCAGCGGTAAAAGTTGCATCGTCAGACATGAAAAAACATACCGAAGAGCGTCTTGCGGCCATCGTCGAGTCGTCGTTCGATGCGATCATCAGCAAGGATCTTGCAGGAATGATCGTCAGTTGGAACAGGGCGGCCGAGCAAATGTTCGGCTATCGAGAGCAGGAGGCCGTCGGCCAGTCGATATACCTGCTTGTTCCTGACGATAAGCACGACGAAGAGGCACGCATCCTTGAGCAACTCAAGCTTGGTGAACGCATCGAGACTTTCGAGACTGCCCGCCGGCATCGTGACGGCAGGCGAATCCCAGTATCGATCACCATCTCACCCATCAAAAGCCGAGCCGGGAAACTTGTAGGCTCGTCAAGCATCGCCAGGGATATTTCGCAGACAAAGGAAAGCGAACGGCGGCTGCACCTGTTGATGCGCGAGGTGAACCACCGAGTTAAAAACCAATACGCGGTGGTGCTCGCGGTAGTCCGGCAAACGGCGATGCGTGCCGGATCGGTAAAGGAATTCGAAGCACGCATCCGTGAGCGGATCATGGCGCTGTCCCACTCTCACGATCTGCTTTCCCAGGTCGACTGGGCGGGCGTAAGTCTTGCCCAACTTGTTTCGCACCAACTCAAAACGTTCGAGATGAGCCAGACGGTGAAGGTCTCTGGCCCGGACATAACACTCGACGCCAACGCGGTTCTAAACATAGGCATGGCGCTTCATGAACTGGCTATAAACGCAATCCGTTTCGGAGCGATTGAAAGCCAGCACCCCTCGGTGACATGGAGCATACTGCCCGCAACGGACGGTAACGGCCAACGTTTCGAGTTAAAATGGTCCGAGTCGGCGGTCGAATACGCCGAGCTGTTGATGCAGGGAAACGGTTTTGGCGCGCTCGTACTCCGCAAACTCGTGCCGTCGGCTCTTTCCGGGCAGGCGGCTTGGAGCATGCATGGCGGTTTCATTCAGTGGACGCTAATTGCTCCTCTCTCCGCTGTCCAAGTGGCACCTCCTTAACAGCCTCAACGTCGAAATCTTGTTTACCCCTGTATTGACCGAGACGGAGTGCCAGTATCTGACAGCTTCGGGTTTCCGTTGAAGAAGATCTCGGGACGGATGGAGACTTTTGGCTGCGCGCGGCTCGCGGACACCATATTCCCAAACTTAAAGCGTGTCGCGATCCTTCGGATTCGTTTGCCATGCTTTATGCCTTTGTTTTTCCAAGATGTCGGAGCCGCAAGGCCGCTGCGCACTTTTGCGCCATCTCCTTGCGATAACCTTAGCCAGACATCTCTTCGAACCTCACCAAACACAGGTCATTGATTGTCGATGTCGAGGCCGCCGTCACGCGCCCAAAAGTCCGGAAATCCGCTGCGATTCCCGGGCGTCGAGGAGCTGCAGGTGCGTATTCCAATGAAACCGGACAGGAATTCCGATCTTTAACCGGACGCTCATTCCAGCATTATACCGGACGCGTCTGTGAAGCGAAGCCGGATGCGCCGAGCGTCCCTGGGTCTGAGTTGATCATTGTCGGCGAATATTGGAATGGTCAAGCCTGAGTTGTGTCATCGGCATGCAGTGTTCGATGTTTGCGGAGGCTTTCGCCAGAAAGTTCGATGCGATAGGCGTTGTGAACGAGGCGATCCAAAACAGCGTCTGCGATCGTGGGATTTCCAATCATATCGTACCAGTGGTCCACGGGGATTTGGCTGGTAACAATGGTCGAGCGCTTCTCGTAGCGATCCTCGACAATCTCAAGAAGATCGCGTCGTTGCTCGTCGCTGAGCTTCTCCGGCCCCCAATCGTCCAGGATGAGAAGATCGGTTTTGGCCAGGCTCTTGAGCATCTTTGCGTAACGACCGTCGCCTCGTGCCAGGGCGAGCGCGCCAAAGAGCCGTGGTACACGGTGATAGGCGACGGCAAGATCTTCTCGGCACGCCTTGTGGCCGAGGGCGCAAGCCAACCAACTTTTGCCGACGCCGGCCGGCCCGATCAGTAGCAAGGAGTGCCGCTGTCTGATCCAGTCGCAGTTGGAAAGCTTGAGAAAGAGGTTGCGATCGAGACCACGGGCTGCGCGGAAATCGGTATTCTCGATCTGGGCGTCATGGCGCAGCCTGGCGGCACGGGCTCTGGCTTCGAAGCGCTTCTGGCGACGCGAGGTCTGTTCCCGTTCGAGCAGGATCGCGAGCCATTCGCCGTGCTCGAGGCTTCTCGCCTCCGGTTGAATCTCCAGTTCCTGGAAGGCGGAAGCCATCCCGGAAAGGCCGAGTTGCCGCAGCGTGTCTAAAGTGGGATTGGTCAGCATTCTTGATTGTCTCCTTAATGAAAGTAGGCTTTGCCGCGAAGATTGGCGTGCTCGCCGACAGCGGCAGGTTCGGCGGAATATCGTGGTGCCTTATAGGTGCTGATGAGCGCGCTGATGCTCTTGCAAGTCAGTCCGCCGATCTCGACGGCACGGGCGGACACTGCTTCGGCCTGCATCGTAGGAATGGCCTGGTAGAGCTTCAGCACGCCAAGGCAGGTTCGAAAGCCTTGTTCGGGATGAGGACGGCTGGCCAGTATAGCTATGATCAGCCCCTCGGTCTGAGGCCCAATGGAAGCACCCCAGCGCTGGAACCTTGCAGGTGACCATTCGGCATAGCGCCGGTGCGAGCTAGGCATATGGTCAGGATTGGTTCCGTAGCGAGAACCGCCGTACCGGCGTTGGTGGGTCGCAATCCTCTTGCCCTTGAAAAAGACCTCGATCGTACGGCTCGTGGCCCGGACATCAACCTGCTGGCGGATGAGCGTATGAGGTACGGAGTAGAAATAGCGCTCGAACTCGACGTGGTAGTCGGTCAAGACCCGCGCCAGCTTCCATTCGGCGTACTCGTAGTCCTCTGCCGGGAGAGCCGCGAGTGCTGGGCGTTCCATGGTCTCGAATATCTCCTGGCGGGTTTGGCCCAACCGCTTCATGACGTGCGTGTTGATCCGCTCGACGGCATCCCGGATGGCGGCGTTAGCTTCCTCCAGTGAGAAAAAGGTATGATTGCGCAGCCGGCCGAGGATGCAGCTCTGAGCGAAACGTACGCCGGCCTCGACTTTTGGCTTGTCTTTCGGCCGCTTCGGTCGCGCCGGAAGCACGCCGACGCCGTAATGGGCCGCCATCCTGCCGAAGCTCTGGTTGATCTCTGGATCGTAGAAGCTCGCCTTGTTGACGCCGGACTTCAAATTATCCGGAACGATAAGGCGCGGCACGCCACCAAAGAAGGCGAACATGCGAACGTGCGAGCCGATCCAGTCCGGCAGGGTCTGGGTCCAGGTGGCTTCTGCAAAGGCATAACTCGATGCGCCAAGCACGCCGACAAAGATCTCCGCCTCGCGGATCTCGCCGGTCTTACGATCGACGATAGGCAGCTTCTTGCCGGAATAATCGACAAACACCTTGTCGCCAGCAATGTGGACCTGCCGCATCGTGGGCGTCAGACGCCGTTCAAAGCCGCGGAACAGGTCGCAGAACCGACTGAAGCCGTAGCCATCCGGATAGACGGCCCGATACTCCTCCCACAGGATCGTCAGGGTCACGCCGGGCTTCTTCAGCTCGATCGCAATGACGCTCCAATCCGGCTCTGGTAGTCGCCGCACCCCTTGCTTGGTGCCTTGCCTGGCGAAAAGTTTGCCTTCCAAGACGTCGTCAGTCAGATCGGCAGGCAAAGGCCAGGACAGCCCTGCCGTCGCAGCTCGCCCGATCCCGTCCTGTACAGTGCTGCGGGCGATACCGAGCAGATCGGCAATGTCGCGAACGCTCACACCGTCCGATCGCAGTCGAAGTAAATGTCGGATTTGTCTCATGGTCAGCCTTCGTCTCTTCGACATGCCATCTCCTCACGTTCGAAAGGAAATACATGCCAAGGTTGCTGACCCAGGGACACTGCCTACGTTGAAAAGCTGTCCGGTATCAAATCGGAATCGCGTCCGGTTAATTCTCGGAATCGTGTCCGGTTTTTGATCGGAATGCCGTCCGGTAAATCATCGGAATCCACACTGCAGGTCCGCGGTACGCAAATCGGCTGAGGCTCGGCTCTGTTCTGGATCACAGGGAATATACGTAAGCGCGATTTTCCATGCGCGTTGACGGCTGTATTAGGGCCAGGTCGTTTACATTGAGAGCGACATGCGGCTAGTTAGGCGGCTGAGTTTCTGGAGAAGTTGAACGGCAGCAGGTCGCCAATGCCAGCAGTTTCCTTGCGCTGAGGCAACTCGGTGAGCACATGGCGCAGCCAGGCGAGCGGATCGACGCCGCAGGCGCGGCAGGTCAGCATGAGACTGTAGATCACGGCGCTGGCTTTGGCTCCATCGACGGTATCGCTGAACAGCCACGATTTTCTTCCGGTGGCAAAAACTCTAATCTCGCGTTCCAGAATGTTGTTATCGATCGGCATCCTGCCGTCGCTGGTGTAACGCGTCAGGTAATCCCATTGGTTCAGGGTGTAGGACACCGCATCGCCGAGCTTGGTATCCGGCACGATCTTTGGCGCGATATTGTCGAGCCACGCCTTTAGGGCGTTCAGGACAGGCAGGCTGTGTTGCTGGCGGAAACGGCGAATGCAATCGGCCTTTGTCTCCCCTGGATCTGGGGTCTTGTCTCTTGCCTGCTTTTCGATCCGATAGAGCTGCTCGAAGAACCGGAGCGCCTGCTCCGGCGGTCCGCCTCCATTCTTCCTGGTTTTGAGGGCCTCGACAAAGCGCCGCCGTGAATGCGCCATGCATCCGACATGGGTTGCGCCATGCAATGTGCGCCAGGCTGTGTAGCCGTCGGTCACCAATATGCCGTCGTAGTCACCGAGAAAGGTCTGTGGGTGGATTTGACCGCGGCCGGGCTGGTAGTCGAGAAGCACGATTGGTTCGTCACTGTCCTCGCTGCTGCGATAGGCCCACATGTACGACGTGCTGGTCGCTTCCTTGTCTTTTTCCTTCAACACCTGAACCGTCGTCTCATCGCCATGGATGAGAGACTGCGATCGTAGTCGCAGCTTCAAAGCATCATAGATGCGGTATAGATGCTTCTCGCTCGAGCCGATGACCCAATGCGCAAGAGCGCCACGGCTGATCGGAACGCCAGCACGCTCGAATGTTTGCGCCACGCGGTAGAGCGGCGTGCCGTCGACGTATTTATGCACGAGCGCGAAGGCCAGCGTCGAAGCAGTAGCGATGCTGCCCGGCAAGGGTTGCGGTGGCATCGGTGCGATTACCACAGGCGTGTTGATCCCGGTACGATCGCAGTGGCGGCAAGCGTACTTGAACCGCACATTTTGCAGGACCTTTGCCTTGACCTCGATATGGAGCTGCTCGCTAACGGCTTCGCCCATGCGATGCATTGGGCTTTTGCAGCACGGGCAAGCCTTCTGATCGTCAGCAAGGTCGTATTCAACACGCTCGCGCGGCAGGTCTGCCGGCAGAGGCCTGCGTCCCCGCTTTTTGCCCGTAACGCCCTCGGCCGCAGGCAAGCCAGTATCCGGAAGCTCGACAACATCGTCTTCCTCGCGACCACCTTCGACCGCAGCCTCTTCGGCCTCGTTGAAGAGACGATCAATGTGCTTCTCACTGCGGGGCGCAAAGCGATGGAGCTTTGCCAGTGCCAGTTCTTCTTCCAGCTTGACGACCCGCTGCGAGAGCGCTTCCTTCTCGGCTTTGAGCGCAGCGATTTCGGCAGCGTTGGCTGCTAATTGCGCCATCAGTTCTGCAATGCTCGGTTCGCCGGTGCGCGTCATCAGATTCTTGAATCTGAACCGCCCCTGCGCGTCAATCTCAATTCGCCATCCTCAGCCAGCAATCTGATACTGCCGCACGGGATGGCGGATCATCGCATCGATATCGATGCCATCGAGGATCCAGTGGAGTTGCTCTGTCGTCAGCGTCACCACCGCGGTTTCCCGGCGGGGCCACCTGAACCGGTCTTCCGTTAGTTTCTTCAGGACCATAACAAACCCGGACCGATCAAAGAACAAGAGCTTCACCCGGTTACGCCTGCGATTGCAGAAGGCAAACACTGATGGAGCAAACGGGTCTAGCTCCATCACCTCTTGCACAAGGACCGCTAGGCTGTTGATGCCCGCGCGGAAGTCGATGGGTTCCCGATGGAGGTAGACCTTCAGATCAGCGCCCAGTCTGAACATGGCTCAACGCTCCTATGATTGCGATCAGGCCACTCTCATCGTCGCACTCAACGGTAAGGCTGATCCCATTGGGCAAGAGTGCACTCACCTTCGACGCAGGACACGGCCTGCCCAATCGCACACTCTTGCTCGGTAAACCGCCGCCATCTGAGTTCAATTCCGGTGCAATCTGAACCGGGACAAACGCGGGAACCAAAGGCAACGGCCGCTCCGCTTTGGCCTTCTTTATCCACTTGTGAACAAGATTGGCATTCACGTCGTGTTCCCGCGCCAGTCGTGAGACCGAAACGCCAGGCTCTAAGCACGCTGCGATTAGTTGATTCCGAGAAGCCGGGTCATATCGACGGCGGCCGTCGCGACCAACAAGCCGCACCTGCAGTTTAGGAGTATCGTCCATGATTAGGTGTCCACCTGTTTTTAGTGGACACTTCATGCATCAGAGCACCCCTCTTCAGAAGGTGTGCAGAAATTCGCGCTTACGAATATACCATCCAAACGGCGGAACTCCGACATTCTAGATCTTCGAATGGAGCCACGGTTTGCGCCTTGGGTTCCGAGGCTGCGTCCCAAGGGTCATTCTCGGACCCCAGCGTGGGATAAGGTGGCTTGATGAGCAATGTGTACTTGGTCCCGTATTTCAAAATCCGGGATAAAAAAAGGGACGTCGCGCCGAGCGAATGCTAAGACGTGATCGCAAAGTTCCGGTGTCCTTGTCGGTTCACGCCTTCCGTGCGCGGTAGAAATTCGGAAACACAATCTTGCTGAACGATGCTCTGCCGAGCGATGCCGATATAACGTCCTGCGATCTAGAACCAATCCACATCCCTGGCTCGATCCAGCCACATGGCATTATGCTCATTGTCAACAACGAGCTCAAGGTGATCGGCGCGGCTGGAGATATCGAGGGGCGTTTAACGGAAAACTGGGCTGGACGCGCATTGATTGACCTTGTCGGCGGCGACTGTGTCGCGAAGGCCGCGCGCGTCGAGGAAGACGCCACGCTCATCCTTGGACGGGTCGAGGGCGCCAGTGGCTACCTCAATGCCATCGCGTACCGATCAGCGGGACGCTTGGTTGTTGAGATGGACGCCGCCGAACCGGAGCCAACGCTCAGCGCACCCTTCCTCTTCGGACTGGATGCCGCGGTAAGCCAATTTGAACGCGCGCCGACCGTGGAAAGCCTGTGCCGGCAGGCGGCGGCCACGTTTCGCGACCTGACAGGTTATGGTCGCGTAATGATCTACCAATTCATTGATGGCGATGCGGGCGTGGTTGTTGGCGAAAGCCTTGACGACGGGTCTTCAAGCTTCCTTAACCACCATTTCCCGGCAACTGATATTCCCAAACAGGCGAGGGCCCTCTATGTTCGCAACAAGGTCCGCGTCATTCCGGATGTCTCTTACATTCCCGCGCCGATTCGCTCCGTCCGAGAGGACTTGAGGGAACTTGATCTTAGCGATTCCACGCTTCGTAGTGTGTCGCCTGTTCATATCCAATATCTGAAGAACATGGGTGTCGCCGCCTCCGCGTCGATTTCCATTGTCAAGGACGGCGTCCTTTGGGGATTGGTGGCCTGCCACCACCACGAGCCCAAGGAAATCACGCTCAACGTCCGGATCGCCTGTCTTGCCATCGCCGGGTCTCTCGCTCGGCAGATCCGTTCCAAGGAGGAGGCCGAACTCTACCGGGAACGGTTGCGCTTTCGATCGCAGGAAGAGACTGTCTTGTCCAAGCTCGGCACTGACGGTTCGCTGAGCGAGTTTTTCGCGCGGTCCGGACGCGAGCTCGCCAACCTTCTAAGTGCCGATGGGTTCGCGGCCGTTCAGGGGCAAGATCTATTTACCTACGGCAAATGCCCTGACAATATCGATATACGCGCCATAGCGGATTTTATCAGGAGGCCGGCCGCGTTGCAGCCTTTCGCGACGCCCAGCCTCAAGACCAAGATGCCGGAAGCGGAAGCCTACGCTGATCGCGCAAGCGGACTTCTCGCGGTGACAATGTCCACCGAGATCCCGACAATTCTGATCTGGTTTCGCGCGGAACATCTCGAAGTGCTGGAATGGGCGGGCAACCCCCATAAGGGTGTCCCCGTGGAGCCGGGTGTCACACTCACACCGCGCGCGTCATTCGAGGCTTGGTCGGAGGAGGTGCGCCATAAGGCGCGGCCGTGGTCGCACGGCGAAGTCGAGGCAGCGGGCCGGGTCGTCCGGTTGATGCTCGAGCGCAGGAACGACTTGAGGGTGCGTGAGCTTAATCGCGAACTGACCACGACCATCGCCGAAAACGAGAGCCTTCTGCGACAGAAGGATTTCCTGTTGAAGGAGGTCAATCACCGCGTTCAAAACAGTCTCCAGCTGGTGGCCGCGTTTCTGCGATTGCAGGGCAAGACCTCCGGGGATGACGCCGTCAGGCTCCAGCTTGAAGAAGCTGACAGACGGCTCAGCGCGGTTGCTCTGGTTCACCGACGCCTTTACCGCGACGACAGCGTCGAGGTCATCGACCTATCGCGCTATCTGGAAGATCTCGTGAGTGAAATGAAGACGACAATGGACGACGATTGGGCGCGCCAGTTCGACCTGGAACTTGCGCCTGTGCAGATCTCCACCGATCGAGCCGTGAATGTCGGTCTGGTCCTGACCGAACTGGTCATCAACGCGCAGAAGCACGCCTATGAAGGGCGACCTGGCCGGCTTTCCGTCATTCTCGAGCAACACCGCGGGATGTTCCGACTTATCGTTATGGACAACGGCGCGGGGAAAAAGTCGGGCGGCGGGTCGGGATTTGGGAAGCGAATGCTCGCTGCCGTCGTGGATCAGCTTAAGGGAACCATCGATGAACAGGACAATAAACCAGGTTTGCGCACCGTTGTGACCGCGCCAATAGACACGCCCTGAAACGTCTGGTGGTGGGTTCCACGGTGTTTTTGCTCATGCGCGCGCCGGACCGATCTAGCTCGGAAGGCTCGTGTACCGGCTTGATAGTCCGCGCGGTCGAGGCCTTTTCCACCCAGCCAAGTCAAGCCATCGCCATTGTCCGACTTTTCGCAACGGCAATGGCCTCGTCCATGGCTCGGACGGTGGCGCGGCCTCCTTCGTGTCATTGACTGGCCCAAGTTGGGTTTGATCAGCCTTGGCGACCTTCCCAGCGCTGGAGTTGGACTTGGATCTCAATTCGGATCTAGATCTGGATGCAACCGGGTGGCGGTTGAAAAGCGAGTTTTCGCGGCCTTCGCGCCACGGTCCACTGGCGCGACACACATGACCCGAACAGAAAGATTAACCTCTTGACGCTCCTCCCCAGGTCGAGAGCGCTTGAAATCTCTTCCAGGAGAAGACATCTCACCGCGGTCTGTTTAGAATGGAGTTATGGATGACGACAGTTGAAGAAGCGCAGCCCGAGCAACACGCTTTTGAAGCCGATGTTAGCCGACTGCTGCACATGATGGTGCATTCGGTTTACTCGGACAAGGATGTATTCCTCCGGGAACTGATTTCCAACGCCGCGGATGCGTGCGAAAAGCTGCGCTACGAGTCGATTTCCAATCCACGGCTCTCGTCCGATGGCCTCGAGCCGGGGATCCTCGTGAAACTCGATGAAGAAGCGCGGACGCTTATTGTCGAAGACAACGGCATCGGCATGAGCCGTGAAGAGATGGTCGACGCGCTTGGCACGATCGCGCGTTCCGGAACCAAATCTTTCATGGATCGACTAGAAGCGGCCAAGGCTGGAGAAAAGGCGGAATTGATCGGCCAGTTTGGAGTTGGCTTCTACTCATCGTTCATGGTCGCGTACCAGGTCGATGTGATCTCGCGCCGCGCCGGAGAGTTCGAAGCCTCGAAATGGTCATCAGATGGAAAGGGGCGCTATAACATAGTCACGGTCGAACCTGGACAAGCCCCAGCCCGCGGCACGCGTGTCGTGCTACATCTCATGGAGGAAGCCAAGAAATATTCAAGCAAATGGACGGTCGAGAAGATTATCCGTGATCAATCTGGACATGTCCCCGTCCCTATCCGCCTAATCGAGAAGGATGGCGCCGAGCCATTACAGTTGTCAGATGGCGCCGCGCTCTGGACCAAGCAGAAAAGCGACATATCCGAACAGGACTATCTCGATTTTTATCGTGGCGTTTCGGGTCAGTATGACGAGCCACTGAGTAACGTGCATTTCCGCGCTGAAGGCCGGTACGAGTATACGACGCTCGTTTTTGTCCCAGGCTCTCAGCCATTTGACCTCTTCGACCTAGACCGACAGGGTCGGATAAAGCTCTATGTGAAGCGCGTCTTCATAACCGATGAGGCCGATTTGGTACCGCGCTACCTGCGGTTCGTTCGTGGTATCGTCGATACCCCGGATCTACCACTTAACATCTCCCGCGAGATGATCCAGGAAAGCCCGGTCCTTGCCGCCATAAAAAAGGGCGTGACGAGCCGAATCCTCTCCGCGCTGGAAAAGATGGCCGAGAGCGATGCCGATAGGTTTTCCAAGTTTTGGGATCTTTTTGGCGCGACGATCAAGGAAGGCATCTATGAGGATTTCGAACGGCGCTCGCAGTTGCTCAAGCTGGCGCGCTTCCAAAGCACCGTGTCGAACGAGGCGACGCGCGGCTTGGCCGATTATGTGAGCGCGATGAGGGAAGGACAGTCCGCCATCTATTACATCAGCGGCTCTAATTTGGAGCAGTTGCGGTCTTCGCCGCACCTTGAGGGTTTCCAGGCGAAGGGTATAGAAGTTTTACTGCTAACCGACGGCGTGGATAATTTTTGGCCGACCAATGTCGCGGAATTCGAAGGCAAGCCCTTTAAATCCGTAACTCAGGGTCTTGCCGATCTCAACGCCGTCGCCAGCGGCGAAAACAGCGGGGAGGGCGACCAACAATCGTCTCCCGAGGTGACCGCCTTTATCGATTTCGCGCGAGGCCTTCTTGGTGAGGAGGTTGCAGACGTGCGTGTTTCAGGTAGGTTGACCGAGAGCGCGGTATGCCTTGTCGCGCCGGAGAATGGTCCGGATCGCCAACTCGAAAAACTCCTACAAGGCGCCGGCAGGCTGCAAACGGCGTCGAAACCAATATTGGAGATAAACGCGCGGAGCGAGCTTATCTTGGATGTCGCGTCAATGCGAGATCAAGCCTTTCGCGAGGATGCCGCGTGGCTTTTGCTTGACGAAGCGCGCATTCTAGACGGAGACAAGCCTGCCAACCCGCGCGCTTTCGCTGAGCGGCAAGCCAGGATGTTCGCGCTCGCGATGAAACGCGACAAGTGAGGAAATCGGCGAGGTAGCCTGACGCCGCCTCGCCGAAAGTCGCTCGGTTAGATCCCGCGCTCTCCCTACGATCGGCATTACCCTAAAAGTTTCAGTCGGGTTGCACCGATTACGGCGGCAGGGGGTCAGTAGCTCCAGGAAGACACCTACTTCCCTCGAACGACACTGCCGCCCCTGATGGTTCTGTCTCAAGCGGGCATGGTGCTGGAGTACCGTGCAGCCCTCCATTGTCGTGGCGTCCCCAGCTCTTGCTTCACTTCGAGGTGGCTCATTTTCGCGATACCACGTGAAAGGTCAAGCTTCGTGTGCGGACGGCGTCCACGACATGTCATGAGTGGTGCCTTGCCACATCAAGAAGGCAGCAAGGCTTTTCGAACGCCTCAGACGAAATACCTCTATGTAATCATCTCCATGACGCTTGTCTCACAGCATGACGACCACCAGATCGTAAAACTCCCGGACACTTTCTGATATTGAATAACCCACATCAACAGATCACCGAAATTTGTTGGTCGCTCGTCGCGGCATATTGACCGTCACTGCCGCTTTGGTGAAAGATCGCCTGCTTCCTTGCGCGCAGCCCGAAAAGCTGGCCGTGACGAACAGTTCTTTCGCCGACTTGTAGTCGACATCTGTATGCACAAGTTGCCAGTCTCAAGATTAATGCGGTCGGGGTGGCTCGAAAAACATATTACGTTTCGCGCTATGAGCTCCCTCCCGTTACTCTGCTTGACCAGCCTTTGGGCCTCTCTACATTTCATGGTGTTTTGGTCAGTAGCTCAGCGTGAGCGCTCCAAACAAGATTGAGGAGCGACAAGGTTGATAGAGAAAACAGGCGTGCGCAATCGTATTCTCAAGGCGCTCAGTGACGACGACTTCAGCCTCGTGGCTCCGCACCTTGATCTCGTGCCGATGCCCAATAGATTCAAGGTTGCTTCGCCTGGTCAACCACTTGATTATTTATATTTTCCTGAATCGGGTATCGGTGCAGTGATGAGCTTAACACCAAACGGAGAAACTTCCGAGGCGGGTATGTTCGGCGTGGAAGGCTTCGTACCCACATCCACCATAATTGGTGACAACCTTGTGCCTTACGATATTGAAATGAAGGTGGGAGGAGCCGGTTATCGAATGCCAATTCGTATGATAGCGGAACTCATGTTAAAGAGCGCAAGCCTGCATGTCCCGTTCGTCAAGTATATGCATGTGTTCGCTGTGCAAGTAGCGTTTACGGCTCTCGCCAACGCACGTTTCACAATCGACCAGCGCCTCGCGAGATGGATTCTCATGTGTCAAGATAGGATCGGTCACGACACCCTGGAGATTACTCATGAGTATATTGCAATGCTCTTATCAACGCGTCGTCCAAGCGTGACGAACGCACTTCATGTCTTGGAGGGCGAGCGACTGATCCGTTCAAGCCGGGGCATCGTCGCCGTAGTCAACCGTAAGGGACTGGAGCGATTCAGCCGTGGTTGTTACGGCGTTCCCGAGCATGAATTCGAGAGGCTGATTGGTGATCGGTAGATCCGCGCACCGCTAGATCGAGGTTTGAAATGTAAAACATCGGCGGTGCAGGCGGCGATGGGCGAGCATCTGGGCTTCACACCATGTGCTCGATCAAGTGCTTTGCTCCCCGACCCGAGGATGCAAACGACGTGATAAGTCGTGATAAGCTAGCATGCTTTGTTACGAAAATAATCGGTGTGTTAGAAAAAACCAGCGCCGAGAACGCGGTCTTGGCCACAGAGTTCGATCGGTTCGTGCCAGGCCTCGGGTGATGCCTGCATGATGGCAGTGTATTGGCATGTCATGATTAGCGCGCTGTAACTGCCCCCGATCGATATTAGCGCATGCACCAGAATAGTTGCAGATCGCTCGTCAGAACCTTTCGAGTTACTCGAGGTGCGACAGAGCAAATGTCCCAACGCTGCTATGTCCGCTGCCGTCGCAACGCGCTTGATCTGCCGCGCGAGGCGGACGACGGTTGCCTCCGCGAAATGCTTTAGAGCGAAGATTGCCATCCAAGCGGATTAAAAAGGCCAGCACCGTTAATATCCCCCAGTCAGCGGAAGATCCGCTACTGGGGGAACTGGCCGTTTGCGACCGTGATAGTGCAGCAGCCAAACGCTATTTGGGAGGCATGGCGCTCCACATGCGCGTCCATCCGCCTAGCCCAAACCGCCGGCGCATTGACAATGACGTCCTATGATACGCGATACCCCCCGCGAATGATTTCGACGTCTTCGGCGAGCACAAGACTAGCGGGAAGTGGAAGATCGGACCGCCCCTCGATCACCCCTGAAATGTAAGCGATAGCGCTCTTCATTCCGGCGACCGTGTAAGGCTTCTCGATGGCCCCTAGAGCTCCCACGAAGTCATCGGGAATCTTTTTGATGTTACCGCTCACAAAAACAAATGGGATGCCCTCGGCGGCCAAATCGCGCCCGACATCTATCCCGGTTGGGCCATCTTGAAGCTGAATGTCGACGAATGCGAATTCGGGTCGTTCCCTCGACATAGCTTCCCGTGCCTGGCTTCTTGACATCGCGGTTGCCGTTACGTGATGGCCCGCCAGTTCAACTTCACTCTCTAGCTCCATCGCCAGGAGCATTTCGTCTTCAACGATGAGTACTTTCAAAAATCATTCTCCCGCGCTGCTTCCACCAGTAATGTGACATCAACTGTCGTTCGGTGCCCTTCGATCCTCTTTTCGATCTTGGCGCCAACTTGCTTTGCTGAGTTCTCGAGCAAAATACGACCAATTTCAGTGGCCTCGTCATCAACGTCGACCGGAACGGAGGTATCTTCCACCCGTATCAAGAAATGACCGTTCAGTCTTTTAATCACCAGATGGATGTCGCCACCGCCGTCGCTCAGGCCTCGTTTTATCGCGTCCCCAACCAACTCGTTCACAATGAGGGAAAGGGGGGTGGCTTTCACGGCGGGTACGTAAACAGGGTGAAGGTCAAGCGTTAGTCGGATGTCTTCCCGACCGATGGCGCCAACAAGATCCGTTACCATCTCTTTTGCGACATCGGCGATGTCGAACCGAGAGACATCCTCAAGCGTGAAAAGCTTACGCTGCACCGTGCTTAAGGCCTCAATCCGGTTTAGCACCGACATTAGCACCTGTTTGTGAACCTCGTTTTTAGTCTTTCGAGCCTGCAACTTCACGATCGAGGCCATGGTAAGAAGATTATTCTTAACTCGATGGTCCACTTCATGCACCAGCAGCGTCTTTGCTGCCAGCGCGGCTTCCAGCTTCTCTGTATGTTTGGCGACCTCTTCTTCCGCCCTGTGGCGAGCAGCCGCTAGGTCGGCCTCACGGCTCTTGACGTTCGTGAAGTCTAGCTGAGAGGCGAAGAAATAGATGATCTTGTCCTTGTCATCACGCACTGGAGACAGAAAAAGCGCGTTCCAAAACGAGGTCCCATCCTTCTTGTAGTTCAAGATATCAACCGCGATGTCCGAACCTGCGGCGATTGCATCGCGTATACGACCCACGGTTTCGCTGTTAGTTTCTTCTCCTTGCAAAAACCGACAATTGCGCCCCACAACTTCGCGGCTGGAATAACCGGTTAGCTTTTCAAAGGCCGTGTTGCAGAAGATGATCGGATTGTCATTCTGATTTGGGTCCGTGACAATCATCGGCATTCGTGTGGCTTTGAACGCCGCGGCGAAAGGATCCTCGCGCACGTGTCGCGCCACCAACCGTTCGCCTGCATCCTGCGCGTCAGATCGTCTCTGTTCGTTGTCTGGCATAATCTCTTGGTCTTGCGGTTAAACGACGAATGATCGAAAATTCGGATAGCTCCAAATGCCCCAACTCTCAAGACGAGATGGGAAGAACGCTCGAGTTTTAAAGGGCAGGATTCATATATTGGGCCAGCGAGTACCTCGATGGTACCGGATGACGCTCAAACATGGGCCGCCGCTTCCGGTCCCATGTCATTCCTCCATGTCGCCCCCGCTCGCTACATTCCGGTGCCTCCATCGCTATGACCTCTCGCCATTGATCTACAACGTCGACGTCGATCATGGTCCGTCAAGAGCGGACGCGAGGCAGCCCTCGTCCCGACAACATCGCGAAGCCACCCGATAGGCGAAACTACATGCGATTCTGAATGACTTAGCCTCATGAACTTCACCTCGAAATGACGCGAGGTAAACCTCGTTGTGAAGGAGATTGAACCGAGGCGCGATTATGCCATGAAATTGCTTGCGCTCCCACTGGTGACAAGCCGAACGATGAGGAGCAGCGGTCTGGACCTAGTTTGATGCAGCTCAATGCCACCATGGCGCGGAGATGAGATTCTGGTTCCGTTAGTGTGCGATCAGGCCACTTCCCGGCGCCATGTGCTCCGAGCAAGATATTTCGAAGGAGGCTACGGAGATGAACAAGCTTAGGATTTCTGGCGTTGCTGCACTCGCGGTAGTGGCCGCCGTCAGCGGTCTTTCAGAAGTCCAGGCACAGACATTGATATCTCAGGTGAGCCCCAAACAATCCGCGCCCGCCTCCGACAACAACATTGGGGCGGGCGGGCAAGATCTTGCGGCCATGCCGGACGACGATATGATGCCTGGCGGCATGATGGGGTGCGGCGCGACGCGCCCCACGATGACGGGCGGAATGATGTCGGTCCACTCAGCCGCCACATGATGAAGCTGATGTTCGCGATCGTCGATGCTAATGGTGACGGCGCTCTTTCATTCGAGGAAGTGACGGCGGTGCATAAAAGGGTGTTCGACATCGTCGATGCCGACAGGGACAACAAGGTCACTCTCACGGAAATACAATCGTTCTGGGGGCAATAGATTCGAGCGACGCAACGCGTCCGTGAAGCCATGGCCATGAAGTGACCGTTTTGTATTGGGCAGCCCCGGTGATGCCGGGACTACTCGCCGATAATGCGTCGGGGTGTTGAACTCATGGCCAATGCGACGCCGTTCTCGGGGCCGACTGCAAGTGGTGTCAGTGAGAGAGTAGGTAGGCAGTCGCAGCGTGACGAGCACGTCCCGCGTTACTCCACCGACAAACGCCTCTCGCAATCGCGAGTGCCGAAAGGCACCCGCGATGAGAATGTAGCAACGCGGCTTGATCGCGGTCTCTTGTGTAGTCGAGGGTCACCGTCAGATGTCACGGACGCAAGCGCGACATCGAGGCCCGCGCGCCTTGCCTAATCGACCATGCACACGGATAGCTCGTGGCCAGCCGCCGCTGTGTCCTGCACTCTAACGATGGTTGCCTTGCATGCCGACCGGATGGGAGGAGAAGCGGCCGCCACGCTCGGGCGGCGGTCGCACCCCCGTCGCGCGCTATCGCCACGTTATCAACTCGACCATCAAGCGACCAATTTGGAAGCAGTGGGAGAGGGCGCCCGCTGTTGAGGACGAGTCGCTCCATGACCGGTCTTGTTACTCCATGTTCTCGAGAATTGTAACATCGTAAACTCGCGCAAGTTCCGCTAGTTTCGTCGTTGCTGACATGGTCTCCGCTTCCTTGAAGACAAGACGCAGGTCAAGGCTTAAGCTCGACGCGTACCGTCGCAAGTGTTTAACCAGCCGCGCCAGCACCTCGCGTTCGAACGGTTCCACCTGAATGTCGGCCTTGTCCCGGTGCTTGAAGCGCGTCCCGCGGCCAAATGATCGCCGTGCTGGCACGCTGGCGACCAGGCAGGCGCCATGGTGTCGTCCGAGCCGAACCGCGCTCTCCATCACTGTTTCGGAACTCACCTCCGGGGGAACATTCAATGGGAGATGAAATTGGGGATCACAGTCGTGCTCCGCGATGATGGCGCCTCGCTCGGGATAGGGAGTCAACTAACGTGAAAGAAAGAGCGGAACGTTGCTGTCTTGTAACATCGAACGAGTAATGCCGCCAAAGAGGCGCTGCTGAAGTCTTGGGTGGCTGTAGGCCCCCATCACAACCATATCCGCCGCTACATCTATCGCATGTTGCCGCAATGTCGTGTCAACGCGACGTCCACCGCTCGCAATGCAGTCAACTTCCACCTTAACGCCATGGCGGCTGAGAAACGTGGCTACATCGGATCCGGGCTCTTCACCATTTTCCCAGCTTCGCGCGACAGGGTCGACCAAGGTGACATGAACCGCGTCGCACTCCTTTAGGAACTCAAGGGATTGGCGCGTTGCCCTTGCCGCTTCCTCGCTCGAGTCCCATGCTAACACAATTGATTTCGGACTAACCGTCACGGTCTGCATTCGCGGGTTGATTATGATGGGAGTCGGAGAGTGGAACAACGCGCCATCGATGATACGACTTCTTAGGCTCTCGTTGAGGGCGGCCTGTGCACCGACGAGAACGATATCGGCGTAGAGCGCGCGCTCGGCGATATCCTCGTCGGCCCACGCGAACTCCGTGTAGATTTCTTGGACGTCAAAGGAGACGCCGCTTCGCTCGAGTGCCGTCTGAATTGCCCGAGCTTCCTCGGTCAGCCGATCTATCTCTCTTTGTTGCCCTTCCAGCCACGAGGTGGATATCGCCTCATAGGTGGCGATTGCTGGAACAGTCCCCATGCATATCACCAACGCGGTCAGGTGCGCCCCTTGTGCATCGCAAAACTCGGTGGCGTTCTTGAGATCCCTGTCCCAGCCGTCGACGCCAAGTACGGAGATTACCGTCTTGAAGTTCATTGCCCTGTTCTCCTTTGTCTCAATAGGTAATAGAGGTAGCTGGTTTGACGGTGATGTCTTTGATGCTGATTAATTCATTTCTGTTTTAGTGGATGAAAAGAGCAGTGGCGTTGGTCAGATGATGACTTCCGTGCAGCGCGCCCGTCTGGCGATGCGGGCGGCGTGCGGCGATGCAGTGTTTTGGTAGGGGAACGGCCCTTGTTCCACCTGTCTTACTTACCGAGCGAGTTTATCGCGTCAGCAACTGAGGCGGTGGCATTCGTCTTGCAGTAAGATACAGTCTTTACCGCGTTGGCGTGCGCCTTTTCACCATCTATCACCGGATTGTTCTGCTTCCCGTGAAGGTATCCGCTGATCCACATGACCGCCCCAATCTTCCTAGCCGCGGAC
This sequence comes from Rhizobium sp. O111, assembly GCF_055616315.1. Classification (NCBI taxonomy): domain Bacteria; kingdom Pseudomonadati; phylum Pseudomonadota; class Alphaproteobacteria; order Hyphomicrobiales; family Rhizobiaceae; genus Rhizobium; species Rhizobium sp. O111. The sequence continues at coordinate 946,762 of NZ_JBSHXL010000003.1, forward strand.
ATGGAGCCGACTTCCTTGCAGGTGAGCTTGGACATGTCCGCTTCCGCCGCCAATGCATTACCAATCAGGACGGAACTCACAAGAATGACTGCCGACGAAAGATTTAGTTTCATTTTAGTAACTCCTTTGAGTTGCACTTAACGGAGACGCTGCCTCGCTTCGGCGGTTTGGTACCGAAGAGCATGCGGAAGCTTACTCTTATCGGCCGTGAAACGTGCGTAGCATCATGTATTCTCCGTGGATTAGAAACCGGACTGCCGCGATATGATGGCGTTGGACCATTATTGACTTTGCCGGAGGTCGGACCTCGCGCGGGCCGCGCCGACGTGGAACTCTCACGAAATCGGTTGGGATGCTAGGCGCGACCATTGCACCCCAGCCCCGTCGAAACAGGCAGCGTGCGAGGGGCCTTGTGGCTATTTCGCTGCCAGTCATGCACGGTGTGGCGTCACCCTTACACCAAGGCCAATGTTTCCCACTAAGGCTTACCGCGCCCAGGAAAGGCTGTGGTCCCGCTTCACGCTCTACCACGCGCGATTTTTACCTTGTTCCTGCCGGCGTTCTTTGCCTGGTAAAGTGCCGTGTCGGCTTTCCTGTGGGCTTCTGCGAGGTCGCCGGGAGAGGTGAATGAAGAGACGCCGAAACTCGCGGTGACCTTCAACGCACCCGGCATGCCTGGCAGCGTCATTGCGGCGGATCTCAGTATCTGGGCGAGCCCCACGGCGATATCGGTTTCGGTATTTGGAACGAAGACCGCGAATTCCTCGCCTCCAATGCGCCCGGCCGCTGCATGCAGCGGTAAATGGTGAAGCAGCTTTCTGCCAAATTCCCGGATAACAAGGTCACCGACATGATGACCAAAGGTGTCGTTTATGGTCTTGAAGTGATCAAGATCGCACAGGATGATCGCATGCTTGCCATCAGGCGAATGCGCCAGAATGGATTGAACCGTCCGTTCAAACTTCCTTCTATTGGAAAGGCCCGAAAGCGTGTCGGTGTCTGATTCATCCCGCTGGTCCGACATGATTTCAAGGATAAGGGTGGCAAGAAGTGTCAGACCAACCGCCACGATGAGCACCGCCGTCGCGCTCTGTGAGATAAGTGCGTAGTCTGTGTGGATGTAGTCACGTGCCGAAGTGCCTGCTCCCGCGATAACCGCCAGCCATGCCTTGGCGTAAAAGTGCAGGCCTGTGATCAACAATAGAGCACCAAGAAATCTGTCGATAAGGGGGCGTTTGCCAAATGGTGCAACCGACACCGCGCTCGTCAGCAGCACGATCGCGAACGGGGTTTGATACAGGAAGGCTTGTAATGGGGTGCTGCGGGGAAGATCGAAGATGATATAAGCGAGTAAGACGCTCGCGACCACGAACGCGCAAATGATCCAAGAAGGTAGCCGCCTTCCATGAAGTTCGCCGATCCCAATGCCAAGCAAGACCATACCGATCAAGACCGTCGAGAAGGCGCCAAGCGCCCAGAGTTTCGGCATGAGGCCATAGGCGACGAGCAGTTCACAGATCGCCGACAGCGAAGCGACCGTGAAACCGGCGCCAATCCAATGCGCTGGTCGACGCGAGCGGCTTTGCGCCGCCACGACAAAAAACACGGCACCGAACGACGCAGCGATAATGAAGTTCACCACCAGGAGGGAAGCCGCGCCGTTCATAAGGCCATCATTCTAAATATCGTATTGGTTGACTGAGAATTTAGCCGCAAAAGGTAAATCCTTCATTTGGAGAGAGGCGGATCTCGATCACGTTCGCCGTCGAATGGTCATTGCGCTGTTCCTTGTCTGTTACGCGCCTCGACGTCACAAAAATTTCAAGGCTTCGGCGCGGGAGTTCTTCGACGTCGTCACCGGGATGTGCTGCAGTTTGCGTGATGATCCGTCCATTCGCGACCAGCAAAGCGGCATTTTCTCGGTCCAGGGAAGGATGGCACGTCCATGACCGCAGGGGAAAAAAACTGAGTGTGTGTGGGCTCTTTGACCTTGCTCGCGCCGTTAAGGTCTGGCCGGGCGTTGTCCGGTGTCAATCAGAACCCGGTCGCCAGCTAGCGGAGGCGGCGGAACGAGATTATTGCTCACCGCGCGATCGCGGATCAGCCAAACTCCTATATGGTGGCACGAGAGGGCGTACGCAGCCAGTGGGCAGAGATGCTGGCCACCTGAAAATCATTGCTGCCGCGCTTGTCGCGACTGTGAACAATGGCGAGGAGGCGAAGGAAAGGGGCGACAGGCTCGACAGTCTCGACAGTCTCGGTTCACTAGAGAGCTCGATCGCCTGCCCATCCACTGCGTTGGGCTTGGCCCCTCTCGGTTCGAAGCAGGCCTACCTCGCGACCCCTGACGCAAATACCACGGGAACTGGGCCGGCGCGGGCGTTGCGCCTCGCCGCATTTGCGATACTTCAGGAACGCAGTCCTGATCTTGTGGAAAAGCAGGGATTCCGGGCGCTTTCACACTTCGATGGAATGACAAGGTTCGATCAAAGTGGAAGGGTTCCTTTTCTTAGAAAGGGACCAACAAATGACCACGACCAATGAAATCGCCGACAAGATTGCCGCAGCGCATGGATTGACCAAGGTTCAGGGCAAGTCAATCGTCGAATCTGTCTTTGCCGCTATCACCGAGGCGGCATCGTCGAATGCCGAAACATCAATTCCCGGATTTGGAAAGTTCAAGGTCAAGGATACGCCTGAGCGTGAAGCCCGCAATCCCTCAACCGGTGCGACCATCAAGGTCGCGGCCGCCCGGAAGTTAGCCTTTCAACCGGCCAAGGCCCTCAAGGACGCTCTCAACAAGTAGGCACGGACCGTAGCCGCAAACGATCCAGACGGCGGGTGGAAAGGATCTAATCGATCCCGTAGGGCGCTTTGGCGGAAGGCGTCTCTACCTCGCTGACTCGGTGCTTTCTTGTCCTTCCATTGGCGGTCAGAAGCATGTCCAACTCGCTCCAGGAACGGCTGAAGCGGCTAACAAGACGCTCCGCTTGCGCCGCTGACACTCCGTACGCGCGAGCGACGTCGGATGTCGAACTGACAAAGTCGTCGGAATTGTTCGTCATTGCAGTGTACGCCTTGTTCAGACAGGCCGGGTGCATGCTTTACTAAGGTTTGCAAATCATCCGGCGCTGCGGCTTGTTACTTCGTAATTCAGATGTAGAACGGCTTTATCCGCCCGAGGTTCCATCAATATGGACTGCGTCTCAACACGGCACCCTCACTCCGCGCATTGCAAGGCAACGGGTCGGACAGTCGAGGATTGATCACGGTTCGACTGGCTTTTTACCCATCTCGAGCCCCGGCATCCACGTCCGACGCCTTGCGTTGCGCGATCTCGAAAACCATTTCGCTCGTCGCTCGAACCTTCACCGTGGATCGAAAACACCATTCCACTATTCCGAAACCCTGACCCTTCGGCTTGAGAGAGAGATTTTGTCGTCCGGGGTGGGGGCGTTGCGCGCTTCAGGTCATCGACGAGGTTGTGAAACTCGTTTGCGGTACGTCGCTTGCTTGCCGAGGGTCAGCATGCCGAAGTACCGGTCGCTTGTGAATTGTAAGCGCCCAATCAGATCAGGTCGCTATCCCGCTTCTGCGACTCGGTCTAGTCGCGCTGGTGTAGGGGCAAGGCCGACGTGAAAACTCGAACCTGGCAACGCGCCTTGATCCAAATGGTGCCCCGGCCGGCGGATACAGGGCCGCCAAGAGGTGGCCGATGGAATCCAGGTCGCCGCATTCTGGAGCGTGCCCCTTTGTTCATGCCGTTGTGGTTTTTAAAGGCGCTGTGAATTTTTCACGTCTTCGCGACGCGAAACCAGTTGCCGCCCTTGCCGCCAAGAACATGTCCGCCATGTCTACGTTGATTATCGGAGATTGCTTTTTGGCCTCACTGCTCGACCCCTTCCTTTCACGATTCGATCTGGTCGCTCATCTGCTTGTGCTCCTGGTCGCTTATCTACTGGCCCTCCCAATCGCTTGGGACAGGGAAAGAAACGAACGAAGCGCTGGCCTTCGAACATTTCCGCTTGTCGCGATCGCCGCCTGCGGCTTCATCCAGGCCGCCGAAACTGTTACAAACGGCAACCCCGAGGCCACCGCGCGGATCGTCGAGGGTTTGATCAACGGCGTCGGCTTCATTGGCGGCGGTGCAATTCTTGTTGGCAGGGCAAGTATTCGCGGAACAGCAACCGCCGCGAGTCTTTGGGCGACCGGAGCCATCGGCGCTGCCGTGGGTCTTGGCGCTTACGACATCGCGATCGTACTTTCCGCGATGACCTTCTTCACGCTCCGGTTCATGACGAACTTCAAGACGGAAGTAAACGAAGCAATCTCGGAAACTGAAGCAAGTAAACGCCCGCCCGACGTCACGCCTTGATTTGTCGCTCGTCCTAACGTCGCGGACACGCAAGGTAGTCCGAGCCGGTCGTTTTGTCTGGTGCTACCTGGCTCGCCATACCAGATGGCGGCATCACCTGGGTTCCGCGAACGATCGAAGATCCCGGTATCGTGCAGGTCGATATGGGCTACCACGGCGGCGTTCAAGCTTCTGCCGCGATCCACGCATCGTCCGCGATCAAAAATTCGCCATCGGGGATTTTCCAAGACTGGTCAGAGCCGAGGTGAGGCTGCGAGAACGTCCTATGGTGGAATACGGCTTGATCCGCGCAGCATTAGCGGCGAGTGGCGCGGGAAGCCGGCCCAGCTCATCCCGCTCGGATCGACGACCTCCAAACCAGTTCAGCAGTCAGTCGGACCGAATGCTGACCGCTATCATTGCCATTCTCGCCGATCGACAGCCACGCAACAGCCCTCGCGGCGATCTCGGCAACTGGTTGCGCGAATGTCGTTAGGTCGTAAGACAGCCACGACGCCTGCTCGATGTCGTCGAAACCCGCGATACAAATCTGATCTGGAATAGAGATGCCAAACTGATGACGCGCGGCATCCATGAAGCCGCAAGCAAGAAGATCGGTCGCGCAGAAGACGGCATCCGGCCGGCGGGGCCGGGTGAGAAATCGTTGCGCCAGAACACGACCCGCTTCGTAACCGGTCCAGCCATGGCGTTCGACCGAAACCTCGAGGCCGAGCCTCGTGGCCGCCGCGACGAAGCCGCGCTCACGCCCCATCAGGCTTGGTGTCCCGGCATCGGAGTTTGCAAAGGCAAGCGACTTGCAGCCCGCCCTTGCAAACGCGGTGACGATCCGCTCCCCAGCTTCAAAATCGTCGAGATTTATCTTTAGCGGCCCTGGCTCGTCATCATCGCGATTGATCAGAACAAGTCTCTGCCCATTCTTCAGGCACAGTCTGACGATCGACGCGTCAGGTAGTCCCGACAATATGATCGACGCATCGGCGCGATAGCGGATCGCCTGTGATAGAGCACGATCCACACTGCCATCCGAACGGTCGGTGTTAATCAGCATCGCGACCTTTCCCGCGTTTTGGAGCTTGCCTGTGAGCTCGCGCAGGAGTGCCGATCGATATGGCGTGGCAACGTCCGACACGATTAGGCAGACAATTCCGCTCTGGTTGCGCATCAGTCCGCGAGCAAGCTCATTGACGTGATACCCCAGTGCCTCGGCCGCGTCGGTGACCTTCTTTCTTGTCTGCGCGGAGACGCTCGCGCCTGGCGTGAACGTCCGAGACACGGCGGACCTTGAGACGCCCGCGCGTCGCGCTACTTCCAGCGCGCTGATGAAGTCCTTCGGCGCCATACTCCCCTCCAATGCTGCACGCGCTTGCAAAATCGCTCGCGATCGCAAAATCCCTCTTCATCGTCAGAAATTCATTGACAGTCTTTTCCGCCATATGCAAGCTTTGCACACGCTTGCAAAAGGCGGCGACGTGGAGGCGTCGTTCACACGGAGGAAATCATGAATTCGATAAAGCTCGCCACGGCCGCGCTAGCGGCAACTGCCGCGTTGTTTGCCCTACCCGTCCATGCCGCTGGAAATCTCAACGTCATATGCTCCGCCGACCAGCAGGTCTGCGACTTGATGAAGGGTCTGTTCGAAAAGCAGACGGATATTTCGGTGAACATGGTGCGCCTTTCGGCTGGCGAGACCTATGCGAAGATCCGCGCGGAAGCGCGCAATCCCAAGACCGACCTTTGGTGGGCCGGGACGGGCGACCCCCATCTGCAGGCGGCTAGCGAGGGGCTGACACTCGAATACAAGTCGCCGCTATTCGACCAATTGCAGGACTGGGCAAAGAAACAGGCCGAAAGTGCGAATTTCCGCACTGTCGGTGTCTACGCCGGTGCTCTGGGCTGGGGATACAATACCGAGATCTTGCAGAAGAAAGGGTTGAAGGAGCCGAAATGCTGGGCTGATCTGCTCGATCCCTCGTACAAGGGCGAAATCCAGATCGCCAATCCGAACTCGTCGGGAACGTCCTATAACACGCTTGCGACGCTTGTTCAGATCATGGGCGAGGACAAGGCCTTCGACTATCTTGCGAAGCTCAACGCCAACATCTCCCAGTACACCAAATCTGGCTCCGCGCCTGTGAAGGCCGCGGCTCGCGGCGAGTCCACCATCGGAGTCGTCTTCATGCATGACGCGGTCGCTCAGACCGTCGAGGGCTTCCCGATCAAGGCGATCGCGCCTTGCGAGGGGACGGGCTACGAAATCGGCTCGATGTCAATCGTCAAGGGCGCCAAGAACCTGGAAAATGCCAAGAAGTGGTATGATTGGGCGCTGAGCGCGGATGCTCAATCGCACATGAAGGACGCGAAGTCCTTCCAGCTGCCTTCGAACAAGTCCGCCGAGGTGCCGAAGGAGGCGCCTAGGTTCGAAGACATCAAGCTGATCGACTACGATTTCAAGAAGTATGGCGATCCAGACGTTCGCAAGGCCCTTCTGTCCCGCTGGGACAAGGAAATCGGCGCCAAGGCCAACTGATCGAATGACGGGCAGGGGCCTGAAGGCTCCTGCCTTTCCGACCGTCACGAAACGCCGCGGACAACCGATATGATCTCTAGTAATCGCCGTCTCGATATCGCCATTCTCATGGGTGGCGTGGCCTTCCTGCTTTTGCCCTGGTATCGCATCGAAAGCGGTTTCTTTGGCTTCCAATGGCTTTCCGGCTATTTTTCGGACGCGGCAAGCGCACCGGCTGTAATCGAGATTGCAAGCTTCGGACGCTGGTGGCTCGGCCTGGTCGCCTTGCTCTTTATTGCTGGTTGTGTCTTCCGCTTCGTTGCCAGTGCCCGAAGCCGCGGCCTTCTACTGGCGGTCTGCGGCGGCGCCGGACTGGCGCTTCTCACACTTCAGGGGCTGGCGATCACCTTTTCCGGCTGGTCGTGGGCGGTCAGCGAAGCAGTGTTTGGCGCCTTGCCGGACGGGCAGCCATCCATGGGGGCAGGAGCCGTCGTTGTAGGCATTGTTTTCGTGCTGTTCTTTTCGTTCGGTCTTGCCGATCGCGGCGTCATGAAGGGCGACGCGTTTGTGGTCAGCGCAATCTCGATGCTGGTGGTTCTGGTCGCGGTTTTCGTCTTCTATCCGGTCGGAAGCATGTTCATTGCCGCTTTCCAGTCGGTCGACGGCTCTTTTGATCCCAGCGGCTTCTTCAACACTATTCAAGATTCGTCGGTTTGGAGCCTTGGCTGCGTCGTCGGGGGCGAGCGCTGTGGCGTGGCCTGGCGCACGCTGTGGCTCGCGATCATGACGGCTAGCGGAGCGACGTTGCTTGGTCTTTGCTTCGCGCTCGTCGCAACACGCACACGGTTCCCTTTCAAGCGGGGACTGCGGCTGTTGACCATCCTGCCGATCATCACGCCGCCTTTTGTCGTTGGTCTGGCGCTGACATTGCTGTTCGGGCGCGCGGGTGTGGTAACGCAGTTCGCAGCATCAGCGCTCGGTATCGAGCCGGGCCGTTGGCTCTACGGTCTGACCGGTATCTGGATCGCGCAGGTCCTGTCATTCACGCCAATCTCGTTCCTTGTCCTGATTGGCGTCGTCGAAGGTGTCAGCCCTTCGATGGAAGAAGCGTCGCAGACGCTCAGAGCCGATCGTTGGCGCACCTTCTGGCGGGTTTCCTTGCCGTTGATGAAGCCCGGTCTAGCCAATGCCTTTCTGATCAGCTTCATCGAAAGCATGGCGGACTTCGGCAATCCAATGGTTCTCGGTGGCAGCCACGGTGTCCTATCCACGGAGATCTTCTTCGCCGTCGTCGGATCGCAAAACGATCCCGCCCGCGCCGCCGTACTCGCGATGATCCTTTTGGCTTTCACCATGACGGCCTTCCTCGCCCAGCGACTTTGGCTCCAGGGAAAAAGCTATGCAACGGTCACTGGTAAGGGCGATTCTGGAGCGAACGCCGCCTTGCCGCGGGGCCTATCCATCGCCGTTCATTCAATTGTCATTCCTTGGGCGCTTTTCACCGTCGTGGTCTATGCGATGATCCTCTTCGGCGGCTTCGTGCGAACCTGGGGACTGGATAACAGCCTGACCTTCCAGCACTACATGAGCGCTTTTTCCATCGGCTGGCGCGAGGACGGCGGCATAGCCTGGACGGGTGTTGCCTGGAACTCCTTCTGGACGACCATGGAAATCGCGCTGATCTCCGCGCCATTGACGGCCGCTGTCGGCCTTCTGACGGCTTATTTGATCGTCCGCCAGAAATTCGTCGGTCGTGGCGTCTTCGAATTTGCGCTTATGCTGAGCTTTGCCATTCCGGGGACCGTGATCGGCATCAGCTATATCATGGCGTTCAACCTGCCGCCGCTGGAGATGACGGGCACTGCGCTTATCCTCGTCGCGTGCTTCGTCTTCCGTAACATGCCAGTCGGTGTGCGCGGCGGCGTGGCGGCCATGAGCCAGCTCGACAAGAGCCTCGACGAGGCATCCCTGACCTTGCGTGCAAACAGCTTCAGAACCGTCAGAAAGGTGATCTTGCCGCTTCTGCGCCCGGCGATCACCGCGGCCCTCGTCTATTCCTTCGTGCGGGCGATTACCTCGATCAGCGCCGTGATCTTCTTGGTCAGTGCCGAATACAACATGTCGACGGCCTATATCGTCGGCCTCGTCGAAAACGGCGAATATGGCGTTGCGATCGCCTACTCGTCCGCCCTTATCGTCGTGATGGTCACCGTGATCGGTGGTTTCCAGTTGCTGGTCGGCGAACGCCGACTTCGCCGTGAGAACCGTGTGGCGCTCGCTGCCCCGACAGCCAATCCCTCCCTGCCGCTCAATCAGGAGAAAACCGCATGAGCAAGACTGTGCCCGGCTCCGTCACGTTCGAACGAGTGAGAAAGACATTTGGCGCCTTCACGGCCATTCCCGACCTGTCGCTCACCATCGAACCGGGAACGCTTGTCACGCTTCTCGGTCCGTCGGGATGCGGCAAGACAACGACGCTGCGCATGCTTGCCGGTCTAGAGCACCCCTCGTCTGGACGTATTCTAATCGGCGGCAAGGACGTCACGATGCTGCCGGCAAACGAGCGCGATGTTTCGATGGTGTTTCAAAGCTACGCGCTCTTTCCGCATATGACATCGCTCGACAACGTCGCCTACGGTCTGGAATCATCAGGCATCAAGCGCAAGGAAGCGCGCGAACGCGCCAAGGAGGCGATGAAGCTCGTCGGGCTCGACGGCATGGGCGAGCGGCTGCCGGCCGAATTGTCAGGTGGCCAGCAGCAGCGCGTTGCCGTGGCGCGCGCCCTGGTCCTGGAACCGCAGGTACTGCTGCTCGACGAGCCACTCTCCAATCTCGACGCACGCTTGCGTCGAAGGGTGCGCACCGAAATTCGTGATCTGCAACAGCGACTGGGCTTCACCGCGGTTTACGTCACGCATGACCAGGACGAGGCTCTTGCCGTGTCGGACCAGATCATCGTGATGAAGGATGGCGAGATCGCGCAACAAGGCGCGCCACGCGACCTTTACGATGCGCCCGCCTCCGCCTTCATCGCCGATTTCATGGGTGAGGCCAATGTGCTGGCCTGTCAGGTCGAAAGTGTCGAGAACGGCATCGCACTGATCGACATCGAAGGGCTGAAACACCGCGTCGCGGCCAGGAACGCATTGGCTGGCAGGGCCGAACTCGCCATCCGGCCCAATGCAATTCAGTTGCACCGCACGCCCACGAAGGGTGCCTTCACCGGCAGGATCACGCATGCCGCCTATCTTGGCGATCATGTCGAATACGAAGTCGCGACCAGCAGGGGGAACTTGTTCGTCATCGACCGGACGGCGGATTCACCCTTCGATACGACGACCGAAGTCGCCATCAGTCTGAAGGATCGCGGGATCGCGCTGATTACCGCACCAAGCAAATAAGAAATCGCAAGAGGGTTTGACATGACATCGCATTCTTCATTGGGCCTCGATGCTCGCAGGGCCTTTGCGGAAGCTATCGCAAGGAAGGCTGGCGCCCTGGCATTCGGGTACTTCGAAAAAAGAGAAAGCCTGGTCATCGAAACCAAGCGGGATCCGCAGGACGTGGTGTCGATCGCTGACAGGGACGTCGAAAACCTCATTCGAGACGCCGTTCACGAAACCTATCCCGGTGACGGCTTCCTAGGGGAGGAATATGGACTTGAAGCCGGCACGTCCGGCCTGACCTGGGTCGTCGATCCGATCGATGGAACGAGCCCTTTCGTCAATGGCATGCCGAACTGGTGCATCTCGGTCGCGCTTCTCCAGGATAACGTGCCGGTCGTCGGCGTTATCTTCGCACCATGCCACGGCGAACTTTACTCCGCGGCTGCTGGATCCGGAGCCACGTTGGACGGACAATCGCTGTCGCTTGATCCTTCACGCAACATCCGCAATTCCGTGACAGGCATCGGCGCCAACAACCATGTCACGCCGGCATTCGTCGCCGCGATGGTGGAGAAGCTCTTGTCCGCCGGCGGCAACTTCATTCGAAATGGATCTGGCGCGCTAATGCTTGCCTATGTCGCTGCCGGCCGTCTCGTGGGCTATTACGAACCTTACATGCATGCCTGGGACTGCCTGGCCGGTTATTGCCTCGTGAAGGAGGCCGGCGGCTGGTACCACCCATTCCCGACCGACGGAGACCGGTTGACCAAGGGGGCGCCCGTTCTTGCGGCAGCACCCGGTGCCGTCGAGGATCTTCGCGCTATCGCCGGAATTTGACAACGCACGATTGCCGATATCTGGACAGATCGCCGCGCGGCGTTATTTGTGACAGGAAACCAATTTGAAGCCGGCTACTGGCTTTGACAGATGTGCGGCGTGGCTGACGGGGAGGTCGGCCGCGCCACGCAGGCGCAATGTGCGCGAATTGACCCAAAGGGAGGAAATATGTTTCGTCATCCAATCGCGATCGGCTTTGCCGCGGCCCTTCTTTCAAGCACGATTGCCGGCAGTGCGTTTGCCGCAACGGAGTTGCAGTGGTGGCATGCCATGTCAGGCGCCAACAACGAGGTCGTCGACCAGCTCGCCAAGGAATTCAACGAGGGCCAGGCCGATTACAAGATCGTTCCGGTGTTCAAGGGCACCTATCCCGAGGCACTGAACGCCGGCATCGCAGCCTTCCGCGCCAAGAAATCGCCGGCCATCCTTCAGGTCTTCGACGCGGGCAGCGGCGTGATGATGGGCGCCGAAGGGGCCATCATGCCGGTCGCCGAAGTCCTCGAGAAGGGCGGGTACAAATTCAGCAAGGACGAATATCTGCCGGGTATCGCGGCCTACTATTCCAAGCCGGACGGCACCATGCTGTCGTTCCCCTATAACTCTTCCTCGCCGATTCTCTATTACAACAAGGACCTGTTCAAGAAGGCCGGACTTGATCCAGAGGCCGCGCCAAAGACGTGGCCCGAGGTCGTCGAGGCCGCCAAGAAAATCAAGGCAAGCGGCGCTGCCTGCGGTCTGACGTCGACCTGGCTCACCTGGATCCAGACAGAGAACTTTGCCGCATGGAACAATCTCTCTTACGGCAGCAACGAAAACGGCTTGGCGGGTACGGACGTCAAACTCGCGTTCAACACGCCTGACTTCGTCAAGCACTTTCAGGATATCGCCGATCTCGCCAAGGACGGTACGTTTCGCTATGGCGGTCGCACGTCTGAAGCCAAGCAACTCTTCACGTCGGGCGAGTGCGCTATCCTGACGGAATCGTCCGGCGGCCTGGGCGATATCGTCAAAAGCGGCATGAACTATGGAATTGGGCAATTGCCTTACGAACCGGGGGAGGGCCGCCCGCAAAACACCATTCCCGGCGGCGCAAGCCTTTGGGTCTTCGCTGGCAAGAGCGACGCCGAGTACAAGGGTATCGCCGAGTTCTTCCATTTCCTGTCGCAGACCAAGATCCAGGCGCGCCTTCATCAGGTGTCGGGCTACATGCCTGTGACCATGGCTGCCTATGAGGAGACGAAGAAGTCAGGCTTCTACGAGAAGAACCCGGGTCGCGAGACCCCGATCCTGCAGATGATGGGCAAGGTGCCGACGGAGAACTCCAAGGGTGTTCGTCTCGTCAACCTGCCGCAGGTTCGCGACATCATGAACGAGGAGTTCGAAGCGATGCTCGCGGGCAAGCAGGATGCCAAGGCCGCTCTCGATAAGGCTGTCGAGCGAGGCAACGCGGCCATCCAGCAGGCGATCGCCCAGTAAGCTTGATCTATTGATCATCCGTGCTCACGGGCGCGGATGATCACCTCGCTTCGCTCAAGGGGGTCTCCGCGTGCAAAATGTCGTCTTCCCGAATAAAGTCCTTCCGTATTTTCTGTTGGCGCCGCAGATCGTTCTGACGGTCGTGTTTTTCTTCTGGCCGGCCAGTCAGGCGCTTTATCAATCCATGCAGCGGGAAGACCCGTTCGGGCTAAAAAGTGGATTTGTCGGCCTGGCGAACTTTCGCAGGATCCTGAGCGATCCAAGCTACATTCATTCGCTTCAGGTGACAGTCGTGTTCAGTGTGGCGACCGCGGGGCTGGCGATGATCGTGGCATTGACGCTTGCAACCGCCGTCGATCGTATAAGGCGGGGACAGACATTCTATCGCACTCTGTTGATCTGGCCTTACGCCGTGGCTCCCGCGGTCGCGGGCATGTTGTGGCTCTTCATGTTCAATCCGGCGATGGGAAGCTTCGCCTATATGCTGCGGCGGGCTGGATTTGCCTGGGATCCGCTCTTGAACGGCGGGCAGGCCATGGTCTTGGTCATTGTCGCGGCCGCATGGAAGCAGATTAGCTACAACTTCCTGTTTTTCGTCGCCGGCCTTCAGGCGATCCCGAAATCATTGATCGAAGCGGCATCCATCGATGGCGCGCGCGGGAGCCGTCGGTTCTGGACGATCGTGTTTCCCCTGCTGGCGCCGACCACGTTCTTTCTGCTCGTCGTCAACACGGTCTACGCCTTCTTCGACACGTTCGGGATCATTCATGCCGTGACTGGTGGAGGACCTGCCAAGGCGACCGAGACATTGGTCTACAAGGTCTACAACGACGGTTTCGTCAATCTGGATCTCGGCTCGTCCGCTGCCCAATCCGTCGTCTTGATGATCATCGTGATTGCGCTGACCGCCGTGCAGTTTCGCTTCGTCGAACGCCGCGTCCACTACGCTTGAGGTTTGAGATGATCGACCGGCGCCCCATCGCAAGTATCACAGGCCATCTGATCCTCGTGCTCGGGATCATCATTGTAGCCTTCCCGATCTACTACACGTTCGTCGCATCGACGATGACGTCGGCGCAGATACTGCGCCCACCAATCACCATGCTGCCGCAAGGCCATTTCGCGGAGAATTACGGCGACGCCCTGGTCGGTGGGGTCGAGAGGGTCGTCGGAGTCAGCCTCGAGCGGATGATGTTCAACACGATTGTCGTCGCGGCCCTGATCGCCATCGGCAAGATTATCATTTCCTTCCTGTCGGCGTTCGCGATCGTGTTCTTCCGCTTTCCGCTGCGGATGGTGTTCTTCTGGATGATTTTCGTGACGCTGATGTTGCCCGTGGAGGTCCGCATCCTGCCGACATACAAGGTCATCGTCGATCTGGGCATGATCGACACCTATGCGGGGCTGACCCTTCCATTGATGGCATCGGCGACTGCGACGTTCCTGTTTCGGCAGTTCTTCCTCACGATACCCGGCGAATTGGTGGAGGCCGCCCGTATCGACAATGCAGGGCCGTTCCGTTTCATGCGCGATATCCTGCTTCCGCTTTCACGCACCAACCTGGCGGCGCTTTTCGTCATTCTCTTCATTTACGGCTGGACGCAGTATCTCTGGCCGCTGCTTGTGACCAACGACGCGAGCATGTCGACGATCATCATCGGACTGCGCAAAATGGTCGATTTCGCCGACGCGGCGACGCCTTGGAACCTCGTCATGGTCACCGCAATTCTTGCAATCATTCCCCCGATCCTCGTTGTCGTCTTGATGCAGCGTTGGTTCGTGAAGGGCCTCGTGGAGACAGAGAAGTAATGGCAAGCATCACGATCAGGGACGTTCGCAAGACATATGCAGGTGGCTTCGAGGCGATAAAGGGAATCTCGCTCGACATCGCCGACGGTGAGATGGTGGTCCTCGTCGGACCGTCCGGATGTGGGAAATCCACGCTCCTGCGGATGATCGCGGGATTGGAAGCGATCTCCTCCGGAGAAATCGCGATCGACGGGCGCGTTGTCAACGCTTTGGAACCATCCGAGCGGGATATCGCGATGGTTTTTCAAAACTACGCGCTTTATCCGCACATGACCGTCAGGCAGAACATGTCCTATGGTCTGAAAAACCGAGGAATGGCTGCGGCCGAGATCGAACGACGGATTGCTGCCGCGGCGTCTTCGCTGGAGATTGGTTCCCTGCTCGAGCGCAAGCCACGCCAGCTGTCGGGCGGCCAGAGGCAGCGCGTCGCGATGGGCAGGGCAATCGTGCGCGAGCCGAAGGCATTTCTGTTCGACGAGCCGTTGTCCAATCTCGATGCGAAGCTGCGTGTGCAGATGCGGGTGGAGATCCGCAAGCTGCAGCGCACGCTGTCGACGACAAGCGTGTACGTGACCCATGATCAGATGGAGGCCATGACGCTCGCCGATCGTCTGGTCGTGCTGAACGGCGGGAAGATTGAGCAGGTCGGTACGCCGATCGAACTTTACGAGCGGCCAGCCACGACCTTCGTGGCGGCGTTCATAGGTTCGCCAGCGATGAATTTGATTAGCGCCGAAGCGCTCGCCGTTGATGCCCCCGGGGTATCGCTCGCGCCTAACGTGTCGACGATCGGAATTCGCCCCGAGGACTTGAACGTCGCGGACACTCTATCGAGTTCCATGTTGGGTCTGGCTGTCGACATTGGCGCCATCGAACTCGTCGGCGCGGAAAGCTATGTCCACGCCACGACCATCGGGGGCGTGGAGATCATTTTCCGAACGGCGGGTCGTTCAATGATGACAATAGGCAGCCGAGTGATCCTTCAAGCTGGAACAAGCGCTGTGCATTTCTTCGATCGTCATGGGCGTCGCGTCGCGACACCTGTCGGATTGTCATGACCTGAAACCATCGCGTCGGGGTGTTTGGCATCAACGGCACGATCCATACGCGAAGCTTTATCGCGCACCAGGAGGTCGCGGCTAGCGCCCCGGTGAACAGCCTGCATGGGAAACATGGCGAGAAGGATGATGGAGAGTAAACCTGGACGAATCGCGCCGAAGGTATGCTCATGCAATTGGTTCAGCGAACACTTGTGACCACAGGTGGGCCCGGTTTTTCCCAAGAGATGGCCGATGACGAATGAGGGACCGCGCGGCCGCGGCCGCGGAGCACGGGAAGAGGCGGGTGTGCGTGGAGCCGTTAGCCTTCAATCCATGGACCGCCACACTTATCTGAAGAGTCGACAACGGCGATGTCGCGTCCGTCATCTTCGACGTGTATCAGGTCGAAGTCAGCGCGGTGCGGGAGCGTATCAAGGAACTGGACCAGAGGACCTTTAACCGGGGGCCCCCTCAAGGCAGCGAGGCGCGTCGAAGGGGTTGAACCAAACGGCTCCTGGTTGCTCTTCGACCATGCTGGTCAAGACGGTCGGCCACATTAAAAGCCCCCGGACGCGGCAAATCGGAGTGGACCATGCAAATGCGTTGTGTCAATCCGCCCAATCGAACTTGCCATGCATTGGGGAGTAGTTTCTCACAAAATATGCTGCTTCCTCCTCCATATTGGAGATCAGCTCCTTATATTCGTCAATTTGTGATCGCGGCGCGTGACGTGCTGTCAAGGCATTGAGATGAATGACAGCAAGACTGTAGTTTTCGAAAAGATCGGAGAAGCCAGGCTGTGTACCACGCACTTCTCGTATCTCGGGAATTCTCATTGCAAGTAATGCTCGACCATGCACCACGTGATTAATACGATCCCGAAGCATATCCTCTCACCTGTCTCTCAGCGAATTACAACTCCATGTTAGTCGAAAATGTCATGTCAGTCGATGATTTGGTCGGGCCGTGCGTCACTATCTCGCTAAGGCAGCCATCACGACACGCCCCGCCATCTCATCCCAGGTAAAATGAAGCCATGGTAGTCGAGGGAGGCGGCCGGAAGCAGCTGTGCTTCACGGCGGAGAGCTTCCACGGTCGCGGCTCACCGTCAAAGCCGCCACGCGAGGTCTAATGCACGGAGGTGATCCTCTCGATGGCGTGGCGGATGAATGCGAGAGGCTATCGCCATTCCGGCGCGCCGAGCCGCCACCATGAGCCAGCCTTCACCAATGAACAAACCAGAATTGAGCCGTGAATCTGATGATCTGGGGCTCATCATGTGTCAGTCTCGTTTTTGAAGCTTTGCTCTGGTTACCCCCGCTGTATGTCCTTCGGCGTGAAGGTGGCTCACCCCGATTATTCCGCGTTAGGTACCCTGGCGCTTGCCCTTCGGTTTAAAGTCAACGAGCAAAGATTTCAGTTCCAACTCGCGCACGCGTCGCGCGGCTTCGTCCGGCTCGACCCAAGCAAGTCGACGTTGTCCCTTCTCCTTGAACTCGTCTTGCTGAACCGTAACCTCTATCTGGAAAAGGTCAACGATTGTTGGAACGACATCACCGTCGTCGAGGAATTTCAGGTAAGTGTAGCGTCCGACCGCGGCTTTACGGACGGTACCCCGAACCCCGGCTTCCTCCCAAGCCTCGATCGCGGCGGCCTCGTGGGGCTTTTTCTTCTTCATTGGCCAGCCCTTGGGCACAACCCAACGGCCCGTATCCCGCGACGAGATGATCAGAACCTCGATCTTCGATGTCACGCCGACGTAACGGAAACAGACGGCGCCATATTGCTGCCGGAACGCGCCCGTGAAAAGCTTTTCCGGTTCGTCGGCGAGTTGCGCCAATAGCGATCGGCGCTTCCTTGGGCTATCAGTGCTCTGTTTCTTACCTGGCATATGGATCATCCGTGCAACGGCACACGCTAGCGGCCGCGGAAGATGATATATAGGGCAGACGCTCCGTCTACGCGACGTGGGGAACGCAATCCACAGGATTGAAATCAATCATGGTCGCGAGACGTGTGGTGGATCATGCTACTTACTCTTTGGAATCGAAGAGGCCAGGTGCGACTGGGCGCTCACCTTGTCGCGATGAAGTCATGTCGAGGCGCCGCCGGCGGACCGCGTCCAGCGCCGGCGAAGTGGTGACGCCGGCCGCGGCGGTCGATAATTGCCTCACGGACCGTGCACTCACCGGGTGCGCCCCTAGCGATGCGCCTGGTCACCCATTGGCCTGAAGCGATCGCCCGGCGGTGCCCAATTTTCTCGCGTAAGAACATTGCGAAGTATCCGGTGGGGCAAAAGCGCCCGTCTAAGCGTCCGCGGTTATTGTCGAAATAGTCGCAATTATCCGCCTCTCAACGTCCAATCAGCTGGCCATTAGCCCACCCAAGCCGGGCCGCGCTAGGCTTCGTCAGAATGTTCGTGCGGCTATCGGGGTGGGTGGTCGTGGAAAGCGCAACCCGGCGTTGCTATTATGTCACGCTGCTTTCGTTATCGTCGTGGGTGGGTGGAATGCCGCTAAATCTTCTCTACTTGCGAAACCTGAAGCCCACGAACTCCTCGTGGCGCGTAAGTCTGGGTTCGCAATGAAAATTTCAGCTCTTGTTCTCACCGCTCTTATTTCCTCCCCGTCCTCGCTCCTTGCGGCGGACCTGGTGGCTCCCGTTGAGCAACCGGCTGTTGCGCGGTCGGTATCCGGTTTTTACATTGGTTCGCTCTCGTCCGTGAACTTCCTGGATGATACTAGTTTTGGTGTCGGCGGCACGACTGTCGAAACTGATTATGATGTCGGCTTCTATAGCGCCCTCCGCGCTGGCTATGACTTTGGAGCATACGGTTTCGTTTCGCCGCGCGTGGAATTGGAACTGGGCTACGGCACGGCTTCGGTCGACGAGCATAGTATCGCTGGCGTAGGTCTCGGCGGCATCAACTCTTTTGGCGATGCCCGTTCGATCCAAGGTTACGTGAATGGATACCTTGATATTCCGCTGGCCGCGGACGGAGCTTTAAGCGCCATCACCCCGTATGTTGGCGGCGGTGCCGGCTTCATGAACCTCGACCTTCGAAAGCAGGGAGTAGCGGGTGTTGCAACGTTGATGGACGACAGTGACACAGCATTCGCCTATCACCTGGATGCGGGTGTCGGGATCAATCTGCAGGCTATCGGGCTATTTTCCGATGTGTCTCTTTTCGATAACACGACCCTCGACATTGGATACAGGTTCACGGCCGCGGATAATTTTGATTTCACTTCGCAAGCGGGTACCTCATCGAGCACGGATTTCCGCAGCAACGCTGTGACGTTCGGCTTTCGGAAGAGTTTCTGATGACGTGGGCGCAGCGCTGGGGACCCACGCTGCGCCACCGAGATGTCCATCATTATGTGGTGCTGGCTCGGCTCATGGTGCGTCATTTCTCCAGCGGGCCACCTGATGAAACCAACACTGGCACGCGCAAGCAGCCGGGGCAGTTGCCGCGAGTCGTTGGTTGAAGAGAGACGTCGGCGTGACGCCATTGCCGATCGGCAACGCATGCTCCGACCGCATTCTGAAAGCCGCGTGCCGTTCGGCGACTCGGCTCCACGCGCGATGTCGCGCTCTTGGCAAGCAAGTGTTGTATCAAGAGACACGACTGCTCGGCCGGCGTTGGAAGCGTCCAAACCCGGCTGATCGCCTGCATCGAAATTCTGACAATCTGCCCGTGATGCGTGGTGGTGCGGCAAGCCTGAGGATAATCGGTCGAGCGTTGCCCTTCACAATGCCCTGTCCATCGTTACGTGCCATGGCTTGACAGGGTTGGCCGCGCGTTCCTGAAAATCGGTTGTGACAAAGCTTTTCTCCCCATGGTTGATCGGTGGGTCGGCGGACCTATCTCAACTGCATCCGGCATGAGGAGGAACCGTTGTGGTTGTCGAAAGAAAACTGATCTCGAAAATTACCTGGCGCATGATGCCGTTTCTCGGCCTACTCTACCTGATCGCCTACATCGATCGTCAAAACGTGAGCTTCGCCAAGCTGGAAATGGTTGATGCGCTAGGCATGAGCGAATACGCCTACGGCCTAGGCGCATCACTGTTTTTCATTGGCTATTTCATCTTCGAGGTTCCTAGCAACCTTCTCTTGGATCGGTTTGGCGCGAGCAAGTGGTTTGCCAGGATTTTGATTTCGTGGGGTCTCGTCACCATCGCGTTGGCCTACACGCAGAACGCCACCATGTTTTACATACTACGCTTCCTTCTCGGGGCATGCGAGGCCGGCTTCTTTCCGGGCGTGCTGTACCTTCTGACCCTTTGGTACCCGTCAGCATATCGAGGGAGAATGGTAGGGTTGTTCATGATCTTTTCAGCCGTGGCAAACGCGGTAGGCGCACCATTGGGCGGCGCGCTGCTTGATCTGGACGGCCTTTATGGCCACGCGGGCTGGCAGTGGGTTTTCCTCGCGACCGGCATCCCCGCCGTCATCGCCGGGTTCGTCACCCTGTTCTACCTCTCTGATAGGCCAGAGCAGGCAAAGTTCCTCAGTCTTCAGGAAAAAGGCTGGCTGAAGGATCGATTGGCTTCGGAAAATTCGGGCATGGAAGCGAACGCCGGCAACGGTTTTAAAGCCCTAATCAACCCCCGCGTTTTGTTGATGTCGGCTTGCTATATCGGGTTTCCGCTCGCGGCCTACGGTCTAAGCTATTGGCTGCCCACGATCGTCAAGGGCTTCGGCGTGAGCAACACGGCCAACGGCTTTCTCAACATCATCCCGTGGGTTCTTGTCGGGATCGCGCTCTACGTGATCCCCGCGCGGGCGGATAAGGCTCCCGCCAAAACGCCGTATATCGTCATTCCCGCGGCGATTGGAGCAATCTGCTTGGTCCTCTCCGCCATTATCTCCAACCATATCATGCAATTCACCTTCTTGAGCATCGCTGCTGCGGGAATATTCGCTGGCCAGCCTGTCTTTTGGAGCCTTCCATCACGCTTTCTCAAGGGCGCTGGCGCCGCCGCGGGTCTTGCGGCAATCAACTCGGTGGGCAACCTTGGAGGTTTCGTCGCGCAAAACGTAGTGCCGTGGATCAAGGATTCGACAGGCAGCACTATCGCGCCCATGTTCTTCCTCGCGGCGTGCCTGGCGCTCGCGGCTCTTCTGGTTCTCGTCATTGGTCGCATGATACCCCGGGTTCCAAATACGGACACGGCTCGCGGGAATATGGGAGTTTCGGATTGCGTTCGATAGTCGTGCCCGAGAACACTCGTGGTACCATCAATACGCCCCGGGCGCTCGTCCGTCCACCGGCGTCAAGGCGGGCATCGGCCGCCGCTTCTCACCGAGTCAGGCTGGACACCTATCGATGACACAAGAATGGTTGTTCCCTCGGCCTGACCTTGATGGGGGCATTGTTGGGCTTGCTGAGCTTCCACCCGCGCCGGAAATCGGGGGGGCGTCATTCGGCGGGGGCTATTTCAGACGTAGCCTTGATGCTCGCCGAATGGAACATTTTCACTGAGGTTCCCCTTGCCAATTCGCTCGCTTTGGCCTGACAAATGACTGTCTGACTGCTTGGCCTCTCGAGCTCGGTCTTCAGGTGAAGGATGAGACAGATGGCCTGAAAGTAGTTCCTCATCCCCGAGGTTTTGTTGGCGACCTTCGTTGTTCTTGTGCTCCAAGCTGGCAGTGATCGCGGATTGTCTCTCAGCTACCCATGCTACATCCGGTTCCGCGAGCGAGATACTGCGATCGACCCGTGTCGGGTTTGACGGTGCGGTGGACGATACTGAGGAAAGCCGCTCAACCAATTTGGATTTTCTTGCTCAAGATCCTAGGTAGTGAATGCGCCGCGAACCGCAAGCCCACAAGTATACAGACGTAGGATCGCCAAATTCAGGCGCTGACAGTTTTTAGGATGCTCAGGCAATTCGCATTAAAGCTTGCTATGCCCGAAACCACATGCGACGCGCGGTGGTGTCGGCATATCGAGACCGCGTTCACGGGAACCGAAGAGGGGATCGGTGGGCGGCTCAAGCGGATCGTGGGCTGTCGTTGTCAAAGGAAGGAACAGACTGCGACCACTTGGTGGACGTTCGTGGCTCCCAGTATGTGTTCACACGGTCCACAAAGTCGCAGGCAGTCATAGGTTCGCTGATTGTGATGCTCAATCAAGCCGACGGCGTCGACGGACGTTCTTTAGCCCGGCTGCTTGAAAGCGCCGCTCGAGCGATGTCTTCAAAATCAACGTAAAAGCGACCGAGGTGCCTCGGGGGCGGCCGGGCCTGTTTCGGTGTGCCTACGATCTCAACATTCACAATGAAAAGCGCGCCAGAAGGAAGTCTGGGTAGGCGCTAGACTGCTCAGCAATCCTCGCGAGTTCGTTTTCGCTCTGGCCAGCCAGGATACCCGTTCGCACTAGGACTGAGCCTAGACCTGCGATGTTCGCTCCAAGGATGTCGTGCTCAATGCTGTCTCCGATACAGACAACGCGGTTCTGCTCATCTATTGCAGCTACTTTGAGGGCATACTCGTAGATTTCGGGAAATGGCTTTCCAACCCAGCGCACGCTCCCGCCGAGTTCCTCGTAGAGTTTTGCAATGCTCCCGGCTCCGGGCGCGATCCGGCCCTCATGTAGCTTGTGGATGTCTGGATTGGTGCAGAAGCATGGGATGCCGTTCACCGCGGCTGGGAGCAGCATCTTCCGATACTCATCCATTGAGATCCGCTCGGCCTCGCTGCCCGAAATAATAACGATATCAGCGCCGCGCGCGGCACCGGTGGACGCAAGCCCGAGACGATCCGCTAGGTCGGTGTCTCCTCCGCTGGAAACCGTGAAACACCGTGCGGATTTCGCGACACCTGATCCCTCTTTTGAGAGGAGGTCAAACGCGACATCGCCGGAGGTCACGAAGCGTTCGAAGCTTTCCGCCGCGAAGCCAAGTCTGACCAGTCTCTCGCTGTTGTAATCTCCGCTCCGCCCGGAGTTCGAAAGAACGATCGCGCGCTTTCCTTGCGAGGCAAGCCACGACAATGCTTTGACAGCCCCTTCATAAGGCCCGATGTCGTCGCGCAGGACGCCAAACTGATCAATCAGAAATACGTCGTACGTCCGCGTCAATGCCGCAAGGTCGGTTTCTGTCGGGTTAAACATGCTGGTCCCTGTTGGCTAGAACAAGGGTAGCGATCCCCACAGCGGCCTCAACCGATTTCGCTGGTAGTGGCTCGAGCCCGATCGCCCGGGCTCTCATTGCCGTCCAGGCCGGGTTTTGTGCGCCGCCGCCCACCGTGCGTAGGGTTCTTAGGGCGGGGGAACCAAGTTCACGCAAGCGATCGTAACCCAGGCGCTCTATCTCGGTCATTCCCTCCAGGAGACCTTGGAAAAACGCCGCGTCGTCCGCGGGTCGCGGCTCAAGGCGCGGCAGATAGTGCGGATCATTGATCGGAAAGCGCTCACCCGGCCTAAGGAGTGGGTAATATCCCAAACCTAGCGGCTGATTAGGGTCAATCGCGGTCGTCAGGGCCGTCAGCCGGTCGTCACCTATCAACGCACGGAGCACGTTTCCACCACTGTTCGATGCGCCGCCCACCAGCCAGAAATTGCCCACCCGGTGTGAATAGACCCCGAACTCTGGCGCATTGATCGGTTGATCGGACGCTAACTTTAATACGATCGTCGAACCAAGAGCGGTGACCGCATCCCCGACGGCTGAAGCGCCCGTGGCAAGGAAGGATGCACATCCATCGGTGGTGCCCGCGTGGTACCATGCCGAAGCGGGGACACCCAGTTGACTGAGATATCCTGATACTTGGGCAATTCGCGCGCCGGCGCGGTAAACCCTGGGCAAGCTAGCGATGTCCATGCCCGCCGCTTCGATCCACGCCGGCCATTTCTGGCTTTCGAGATCAAAACCTGATTTGAGCGCGTTGTTTTCATCACTGGGCCGTCCTGGGCATCCCAGCTTCATAAGGATCCAGTCCGCCTGGTGCACGATGGCGTCAACCTCGCGGTCAAGGGACAGGTAAATAGCGCGCGCCAAGCCTGAGTTCGCGCCGACGGCCGTCGCGCCGTCGGGCGCATGTCGCGATATACGGGCCACGACGTCCGCATCGGGGCACGGCTCGTTGTACATCAGCACTGATCCGGTGGCTTCGCCCGAAGCGTTTAGCGACAAGACCGTTCCAGACGTCCCGTCGACGGCGACGCCCTCGACCCCATGAAGGTCGATTGTCGCGGCGAGTTGTTCCATCGCTTCTTTCACTCGCCGCCACCAAGCCGCAGGGTCACGCAGTTCGTCATTGGACCTGAACGGCGAGGCGGCAAACGCTACTGGAGTGCCGTCAATGTCGATGGCGGCCGCGCGAGCGCCCGATGTTCCGATATCAATTCCAATGGCGACAGCTGATCCAGCATTCTTGGTCACGCTGTTTGCCTCGCCGATTCACGATCGAGCGCCTGTCGATATTGCTCGGCCTCCCAGTTCATCAGCTCGTATTCATCGCTTTCGGACAGGTAGACCACATTGCTTTCACTGGGGATGCGGCCAACCACCTCGGCCAAGCAGCGTGCCATCACTTCACCGCCAGCGGTCAATGAGCTCGACAATAGAACGCCTTTGTCTGGGACAATCAACATCTTCGGTACGTCCCGACCCTCGTTGTGCAAGGCAGCTTGGAAATCTGCCGCGCTTTGGCCATCCTGCAGCACGCCGATCTCGGTTCCGAGGAAGATCACATGGTCGGGATACAGGGATCCCCCCAGGGCGATTGCCCGGTTGACCTCGGACAATGCGACCGCATGACTGTCGTGGTCTCGCGCAGGATGGAATCCGGATCCTTCGGCAATAGCGTCGAGTGAAGCGAGATCGGGGCTGATCGTCTCGCGTGTGCCTTGAGCCAGTGCTTTCGTAACGCGTTCAATCCTGTCCGCAACTTCCTCGAGGGTGTCACCACATACGATGATCCCGTGATTGAACAGAATCAAGACATCCGGTCGAGACGCAGCCGCCTTTTCGATTTCCCTCGCCAACGGGGTTCCGGGGCGTCGGTAGGGGATGGTCACCCATGTGAGGTCCGCAACGGTCCGCATCCGATGCGCCAACTCAATGTCGCGGTTCTCAAGAACTGCGAGTGCGATGGCATTGACACAGTGATAGTGCGCAACGACGGGGTTTTCGAGCGCTGCGTGGAAGCTTGTCTCGATGGAAGGCCTGAGCCCGCTCGAGTTTAGCTCGCTTACTATGAAATCCGTTGATTTTTCCGCGCGCGGGTCTCCGTCGCGCAGTGCAGAGACGAGCTGGTCCACAACCACTGGAACCATGATGTCCTCGGCCTCGGCTTTGGCGAGCCAAGTGCCAGAAGCCTTCACCCACATGACACCATCATCTTTTATCGACGTGTTTCCACCAGCGCCTTGGGTCTTCAGGATGTCGCTTCCGATCTCGCTGGAAAGCCGGAGGAACCCCTTGAACACGTTCGTTTCCCTTAGGTCTGGTCGATCCATGAATGCCTCCTCCTGACGATTGTCGCCCAGTGATGAGCGAACTCTGGCGCAACCATATAAATGTGATCGAATATCGTCAACGGTGAAGATTTTACATCTTTATATGTTGCGATGGCCGATGGTGTGTGATTATAGTTCGTCATCGACGTTAGGGAGAAACGTCAGTGGAGGCATATAGTTGAACGATTCCGATCGCCATCGCCTGATCACGGAGATGCTTCAAGAGAGGCCGTTCGCATCCGTGCGCGACCTGCAGGAGCGGCTCGGTGTTTCTCCGGCGACGATCCGACGTGACATCGACAAGCTCGATGAAATCGGCGTCGCCCGAAAAGTATACGGTGGTATCTCCGCGAACGAGTCGGCTGCTTCTGGTCGCCTGTCGGCACGGCCATACGATGAGAATCGCGACATCGCGGTTGATGCCAAGCGCGCTATTGCCGAGAAAGCTGCGAGCCTCGTGCGGGACGGAGACTCGATCATCGTTCACGCGGGTTCAACATGCTACCAGTTGGGACTGCAGTTGGCCCGGCGCAATGTCCGCCTCTATACGAATTCCATGCCGCTTGCTGCCTATCTAGGTGAGCATGGCACTTGCAGCCTTCTCCTGGCTGGCGGCGTTCTATATAGAGAGCCGGGTATCATCCACGATGCGTCGGCTGGCGCGCCGGACTTCTTCGCCTCCCGCTTCTTCCTCGGCACGCAGGGTATTAGCGGCGAAGGGCTCTTAGAGTCGCATCCCCTTTTGACCAAGGCGATCGGTGAACTGAGCAGTTGCGCGGACGAGATCGTCTTGCTGGCGGATAGCCGGAAGCTTTCCATTCAGCCGCGCAACCTTGTCCTGCCGCTTTCGCGTATTGGGACGATCGTCACCGATGACGGCTTGTCGGATGCCGGCGCGAAAATGCTTGAAGACGCGGGGATCACCATCATGATCGCGGCGGTCGGGGGGCAGGGATGACGTCTGGAAGCGCCGTGGCTGTCTTCGATTTAGGCAAGACGAACTCGAAGCTGTTCGTGTTCGGCGCGGATGGATCGATCCTCGCGGAATTAAGGACAAAGCCAGCCTGGATCGAGCGCGACGGAATTCGTGTGCTCGACGATGAAGCGCTTTTTGGATGGATGACAAGCTCACTCCTGAATGCTGTCGAGGATCACGCGGTCGGGCACGTCATGTTCTCAGGACATGGTTGTACCTTCGCGCTCGTCCAAGATGACCATCTGACGCATCCGATCCTCGACTATGAGCAAGAGCCACCAGAGATGCTTAGGCAGCGCATCGATATGTTGGCTCCAGTTTTCAGTGAGACCTACTCGCCCAAACTCCCTCTCGGGTTCAACTACGGCCGGCACATTCTCTGGTTGGAGGCGGCCAAGCCGGAAAGCCTGGGGAGGGCCGACGCGATCCTGGCATATCCGCAATACTGGTCCTGGAAATTTTCCGGCGGCAAGGTGTCGGAAGTCTCCTACATCGGTTGCCACTCTCATCTCTGGGCACCTCTGAACGAGGACTTTAGTAGCTTGGTAGATCGTCAGGGCTGGCGAGAAAAGATGCCGGCGTTTGTACGCGCGGGTGCTGCTATCGGAAATTGGCGAAGCCCGCTCCAAGGTGGTAACCGCGCCGAAGTCCAAGTCCATAATGGCGTTCACGACAGCAATTCGGCGCTTTACTATTATCGCTCGGTTGGGTTCGACGACTTCACGCTCGTGTCAACCGGTACATGGGTCGTCATCTTCAATGCGGCTTGCCCGTTGGATGCCCTCGATGAGCATCGTGACATGCTGGCCAATGTTACCGTCGATGGAAAAGCTGCCCCTACAATCCGTTTCATGGGCGGAAGAGAGTACGAGCTTGCGAGCGGCGGTTGGAATAAGCCCGTTAGTGTTGATGCACTGTCGCAAGTGATTGCGAAGGGCGTCTTCGGTCTGCCGTCTTTTGCCCCAGGTGGTCCGATGCAGAGGTTCAACGGCCGCTTCGTAGGGCCGCTTGTCGAGGGTGAGGAGCGGGCAGCTGCCGCACTTCTCTACGTCACCTTGATGACAGACTTGTGCCTCGATCTGATAAGGTCGGAAAATTCGATCGTCATTGACGGCGGCCTGGTGAAAACAGGTTTGTTTGCCGAGCTTCTCGCTGAGCTCCGACCCTCGCAGGACGTCTACTCAAGCGCGACCGCTGAGGGAAGCGCATTCGGGGCCGCCGCGCTCGTCTTCGAAACCGTCGGGCAATTTCCATTCAGAAACGAAACGACACGGGCAGAACCAATGCCCCTCTTCGGGCTTGAGGCCTATCGCAAAGCTTGGCGATCATTGATCGAGATCGAAGAGGCAGAGGTGGTGCGGCCACGCAAGGAGTTTCACGCATGACAACTAGAGGGAACACGGATCGCGCTCCTGTGCTTGAGATGCGCGACATCAGCAAGACTTTCGGGAGCACCAAGGCTCTGACCAAGGTGTCGCTCACGGTCTACCCGGGAGAAGTTCATGCTCTGATGGGGGAAAATGGCGCTGGGAAGTCAACGCTTATGAAGGTCCTGTCCGGCGCATATACGGCTGATCCAGGTGGCGCTGTTCTCGTGGATGGCAAGCCGATCGTGGCAGGAGATCCGATTAAGGCCAAGGCAAACGGTATCTCGGTAATCTATCAGGAATTGTCGCTCGCCCCTAACCTCACCGTTGCCCAGAACATGTTTCTCGGAACCGAACCTTCTCGCTATGGTGTCGTGGATAAAGCTGAGGCCCGCAGTCGTGTTGAGCCAATCCTCAAGCAACTCGGCATCTCATTCGGGCCGTCGCAACTTGTCGCCGCTCTCTCTTTGGGTGAGCGCCAAATGGTCGAGATCGCACGTGCTTTGACGACCAACGCGAAGATCATCGTGATGGATGAACCGACGACCTCACTGACGTCGAGGGAAACCGAACGCTTGTTTGAGGTAATCGCCGGTCTGAAGGCGCGGGGGATTGCTATCATCTATATCAGCCATCGCATGGAAGAGATCTACGCGCTAGCTGACCGGGTGAGCGTGCTGCGCGATAGCGCGTATGTCGGCACGCTTGATCGCAATGATTTGTCCGCCGAAAAGCTCGTGGCAATGATGGTGGGTCGCGATCTGTCGTCCTTCTACAAAAAGGAACACCGTGCACCTCTACAGGCGGCCAAGACTGTCTTGGCCGTCAAGGACATAGGCGATGGTCGCCGCGTGCATGGCTGCTCCTTCGATGCAAAGGCTGGCGAGGTCTTGGGTATCGCTGGCCTTGTCGGCTCAGGTCGAACCGAGCTCGCGCGGCTTATTTTTGGAGCGGACAACAAGACATCTGGAACAGTGACCCTCGACGGGCGAGAGCTAACCATCGGTGGACCACGTGACGCCATGGATGCCGGGATTGCTTACCTGACCGAGGATCGAAAGGGGCTTGGGCTCTTCCTCGATTTGACGATTAACGAGAACATCAACATCGGCGTTATCGGCAAGGATGCGGGTCGCGGAGGCATACTGAACTTCGCTGCTGCAAAGGAGCGTGCCACCCGGGCTATCAAGTCACTCTCCATTCGTACGCTGAGCGCAAGCATTAACGTCGGAGCGTTATCGGGTGGCAACCAGCAGAAGGCTCTTATCGCGCGTCTTCTCGAGACCAAACCCAGGGTCATCATCTTTGATGAGCCGACGCGTGGCGTCGACGTAGGTGCCAAGTCGGAAATCTACCGGATTATCGACGAACTCGCGCAAAGCGGGATCGCCATCGTGGTGATTTCGAGCGACCTGCCCGAGATCATCGGCATTGCCGACCGTGTGCTTGTCATGCGCGAAGGCCTAATCGCTGGCGAGGTACATGCATCGCCCGATCACCCGATTAGCCAAGAGGCCGTTATGGCCTTCTCCACGGGATCGGCATCCAAGGTAGCCTGAGGCCTGAAACCATAGACAACGGGATTACATCATGACCTCAACATCGACCGATCACGCAAACGCCAGCAAGGCAAAATTCAGGTCGACATTGACCGCGCTGGGGATGCTGCCGGTGCTGGTCATTCTGGCACTCGGCTTTCATCTCTTGAGCGGCCGTTTCCTCAGCGTGAACAACCTTTCGATTGTCACCCAGCAGGCCTCGATCAACACGGTGCTTGCCGCGGGCATGACATTCGTCATCTTGACCGGCGGTATCGACTTGTCGGTCGGCTCGATCCTGGCGGCCTCCGCGATGGTCGGTGTCATCGTTTCGCTTTATCCCGAAGTCGGGATGCTGGGTATCCCGGCGGCGATCGGCGTGGGGCTGGCATGTGGCGTGGTCAACGGTGTCATCATCTCGTTCCTCAAGCTGCCACCATTTATCGTGACGCTCGGCTCGTTGACGGCGATGCGTGGCATAGCCCGATTACTCGGCAACGACACGACGGTCTTCAACGCCGACCTCCCGTTTGATTTCATCGGCAACGGCTCTCTTTTCGGAATCCCATGGCTCGCGATCATCGCGCTCGCCACCATTGTAATCTCCTGGTTCATTCTGAAGCGGACCGTCCTAGGCACTTGGATCTACGCAGTGGGCGGCAACGTCGAAGCCGCACGGTTGACGGGCATCAAGGTGCCACTCGTCCTACTCTTCGTCTACTCGATGTCTGGGCTTCTCTCGGGCGTCGGTGGAGTGATGTCCGCGGCCCGTCTTTATGCGGCAAATGGTCTGCAGCTCGGTCAGGCTTACGAACTGGACGCGATCGCAGCGGTTATCCTTGGGGGTACCAGCTTCGTCGGTGGTGTCGGCTCGATATGGGGCACGCTGATCGGGGCTCTGATTATCGCGGTTCTGTCCAACGGTCTCATCCTCGTCGGGGTCTCCGACATCTGGCAATACATCATCAAGGGACTTGTCATCATCGTCGCCGTGGCGCTCGACCGCTATCGGCTGAAAGGGCTTAGCCGCACATGAGGTGTGGCTCAAGAAACCGGGATTACCGGAGCAATGGCGCGGGGAGCGCCAAAATGGAGGAAAGTATGCGTCTGTTTTCTAAACTGCTCATCGGTACCGCGCTCGCGGCTGCCGTTGCAATGCCCGCCTCTGCCAAGGAACTTCAGAAAATCGGCATCTCGGTCGGTCTTCTCGGCAACCCGTTCTTCGTCGCCACGATCAAGGGCATCGAAGACCGCGCCAAGGAAATCAACCCGAATGTCCAGGTAACTTCCGTCTCAGCGGACTACGACCTCAATAAGCAGGTCTCGCAGATGGATAGCTTCGTTGCGGCTGGCGTCGACATCATCATGCTAAACGCCGTCGACGCCAAGGCGATCGCGCCAGCTGTAAAGAAGGCGCAGGCAGCAGGTGTGATCGTCGCGGCATTCGACGTTTCGGCGCCCGGCGCTGACGTCACCGTAATGACGAACAACATCAAGGCAGGCGAGGAGGCCTGCAAGTACATCGTCGATCAGCTCAAGGGCAAAGGCGACGTCGTCATCATCAACGGCCCAGCATCGTCTTCGATCATCGACCGCGTCCAGGGTTGCAAGAACGTCCTGACGCAGAGCCCAGACATCAAGATCCTTTCAGACGACCAGAACGCGCAGGGTTCGCGCGACGGTGGCCTGGCTGTCATGCAGGGCCTTCTGACCCGGTTTGACAAGATCGACGCTGTCTTCGCGATCAACGATCCGACAGCGATCGGTGCAGAACTTGCTGCCAAGCAGCTGAACCGGAACGAGTTCTTCTTCACTGCCGTTGACGGCGCGCCGGATATCGAAAAGGCGCTTGCCAGCGGAAACTCGATGATCAAGGCATCGGCTTCCCAGGACCCTTACACTATGGCGGGCGACTCGCTGAAGATGGCCGTCGACTTGTTCAACGGGAAGAAGCCAGCAGAGGCTACCGTCCTCCTCGATCCTCAGCTGATCACGGCGGACAACATCAAGGACTACAAGGGCTGGACCGCGGCTCGTTAAGATCTCCTCACGGTGCCCCGCCGGAACGTCCGGCTTTCGGCGGGGCTCATTCTACAATGAAATCAGGAAATTGATGTCATGTCCAAAATCGGTGTCCACTCGTTTGTCTGGAGTGCGGGGTCTTCAAAAGACGAGATCGAGAGGACCCTCGCGCGGTCCCAAGAGCTTGGTTTCAAACTGGTGGAATTTTCCTACCTAGACCCACAGCAGGTCGATGTTAAGTGGCTTGCGTCCCGCATTCGGGAACTTGGCCTCGATGTCGCGGTAAGCATGGGGCTGCCCGCAGATGGTGATATTTCCAGCGACGATCCGTCGATTGTTGCCAACGGTGAAGCGATTCTCGATCGCGCCGTGGCGCTCGTCCGCGATCTTGGCGGCACCAAGCTGGCAGGCATATTGAGCTCGGCTCACGGGAAACAAGAACGCTCGCTGTCTCGAAAGGGATGGAACCAGAGCGTTGGTACGCTTTCTAAAGTGGCTGATCGTGCAAAGGCCGCGGGCGTGACCCTGAACCTTGAGATCGTCAATCGGTTCGAGAGCAACATGCTCAATACCGCGGCGCAGGGCTTGGAATACATTCGCGACACCGGCGCATCAAACGTCTTCCTGCACCTGGATACGTTTCATATGAGTATCGAGGAGGCAGATGTTGGCCTCGCAATCCGAAACGCCGCGGAAAAGATCGGTTACGTTCATATCGGGGAAAGTCATCGCGGCTATCTGGGAACCGGTAACATCGATTTTGCCTCGATATTCGACGCTCTCGTTGCGATTGGTTGGAACGACTTTGTCACGTTCGAATCGTTTTCGACGACCATCGTCGACAAAGACCTGTCGCTGAAGACCGCGATCTGGAGAAATCTATGGGATGACAACGTCGCCCTGGCAAAACATGCGCTCGCGTTTATCGAACTGGGACTGGAGACGGCGCGGCTCAAGGCTGACTTGGTAAGGGCAGCACATTTGCCGATTGCGTAAGAGCAATTTGGGAGTGCTCTTCTTAAGCTTAAGGTCGACGCATCTCTTCAAGGAGTTGAAGAGAGCGTGAAATGCTACACGATTCCTTTATGACCACGTGGACTTCCGGAAACCACAATGAAAAGTCGCCAAGGGAACCCTTTCGAGAACCAGAAGGCCTGTCCGCGCCGGTGAGCAGTTTTGTCGAGACCATCGTTGGGAACATGCCGAACAGCCTTCCAAACCCCATTATTCATGCTGACCAGCAACGAGGTCGGGGAACCCATTGCAACCGATAATTATGCTCCATGTCGCTTTGCGTCGAGCATCAATTGGCCGCCCTTGGGGCTTCGCGCTCGACAATTTGGGCGGGTGGTCCCAATTAGTGCCGTGCGAGCTTCACGGCGTTTTGGTAAATTTCAGTCAGCCGCGTCCGCTCGGTCGCGGTCAGGAGAAGGGCGCAGGCAAATTTCCGCGCGAGGTGGGGATTGGACGCCCGGCATCTCGTACCGGCAGGTATCGGGCGTACCTTGATCCTTTCACCGAGGCCAATGTGATACTGGCTTAAGGTCAATCCCGCCTTGACCAGCAACGCCCGAATATCGGGTCGATCTTCCGCCGCGATCACGCGCGTGAATGCCTCTATCAGGACGGGTTTAGGAATAGGAAGTTCGATCTCGTCAACGAGGTCGTTACCGATGCTATTGTCGCGGACGAACCGCACGAATTCCGACACCGCGTCATTGGCCGCGTCCAAGGCGATGGCATGGCGGCTTTCCGGCGGCGTTTGTGAGAGGAATGGTCCTTCGTAAAGCATTTTGAACTCCTGGTTTTTCTCCAAACGCCGGAGTTTCGGATTGGTTCACCACGTTCGCGGCAATCGTTTCGCTTGACCCTGGTTGCAAGCGATCACCGGTGACCCTCATGCTTGAGCGTGGAAACGATGACAAACCAGAGCGGTCTTCCTCGCCGGTCCGACGTAAATGCCAACGCATCCTTTCGTCAAAAATACCGGGCGGGTTAGGCCATGGAACGGTGGGTTGGGTCGGGTGGACCGTCGCCACACCTTCGAGAGAGGAGACCTGAAATGGATACGCGCGGAACTCACTGCGACAATCCGTATTGTTCCTTGACGGCAAAAGGAGCAACGCGATGCAGCTTATCCGATACACACGTCAGCAACGCTGCGGATGGAAGGGTGACCGTGGAATTCAGGGGAGAAGGCCGAGAAGTGGTTTCAGTCACGATGGCAGGCGGCGACGGGGGCCTTGACGGCGACCACGCGGTTCTTCGCGCGAGGGAGATGATTGTCCAGCTAACGGCATTCGATGACGTTGGTCAGACGCAAGGCGTGGTGCCACCAAGTGGCCGGATGACGCCGGGGAACCATTCGGACGCGGAGCCCATCCCCAGCGCGACGCCAGGCTCCCTTATGCGCGCGGACTGAACGTCTGAAGGAGTCATCACAAGATGGCGAAAACTTCCGCGCGGCTTGGCGGAAATCCAAAATCGGAAGAGGGCAATCCGGAGCAATCGAGGTTTGAAGGGAGTATTGGCGCGGACGATTTGCTCCGCTTGAGGCGGCTTTCCTATGTCGCCTCGCTCATGGACATGGCCGTGGGTATCCCATTGACGCGCCTGCGCATAGGCGCGGTCGCCGTGCGAGGCTTAGTCGCGTTTGTAGGTGACGCCGCTGGCACGCTCGTGAAACTTTACCTGGTCAACGAGGCTCGTCGTCCGATCGTTCATGGCTCGAACGTCCTTTATCGAGCCGTGATCCATCAAGACGCGCGGCCCGGCAATGCTTTCGTCAACCCCAGTCAAGATGAAGTTTCGCCACCTCGCGAGTTTGTACTGACAAGCACATGATATCCAACGGGCGTGGGAATGACATGAATGGCGGATGAACAAAGACCGGGGAATGACGTTTACCTATCGCAAAGGAAATCGTCATGTTTCAATCCGTATCCGTCGAGTTCTTAAGTTCACGCGCGTCCCTCACGGATCAATCGTCAAGGCTATCTTCCGCCCTAGCCTACGCGTCGGAATTGGCGGACGCTCACATCACGGTTACAGATGACTGTGGGATAATCGTACTTGAAGGTTATGCCCCCACGGGTGCCCTTGCTCGAATCTCGGAGATCGCATCCGCCATCGTGGGCTTAAGGGTATGCAATCTCATTCGGCCCACCTAACCGTGGCTCTTCGCCTTCGAAGTGGCGATGAAACAGGCTATTTAAGTGGTCACCTGAATCTAACGCCGGGCAGCAGGCCTCGAAGAGTTCTCCCGCAAAACCGAAAGCTTTGTTGACCCGACCCGGCATGCATCTTTTCGACAGCTCCAGCGTTTTCCAATCAACGGTGGTCGATCGGAGTGAGGAAATGAGCCGACGAGGTGTTGTGACAAAAGCAATTTTTCTGGCCGCCATCGGTATTTCCCTTATGATGGGCAAAAAGACCAAACCAGGCATGCAAGCGCTCCCGGTCGTTGCTGATCTCCATGGGCGCGACGCCAAGGTGCCAGAGGCAATTCCGATCAACGGAATAAAAGATGTCTTGTGGCGCGTTTTTCATCAGATCACGGAGGATAGGGTGACGCTAATCGCAGCCGGCGTCACATTCTACCTCCTGCTCGGTCTTTTTCCCGCGATCTCGGCGCTTGTAGCGCTTTATGGACTAGTTGCCGATCCCTCGACCATGGCGGATCATCTACGTCAGCTGGCGGGCGTTCTGCCGCCTGGAGCCTTTGATCTTATCGCGGAGCGGATCGGCACTTTAACGGCTAGCCGCAATTCGACTCTTGGAGTTACCTTTACTATTGGCTTGGCGGTTGCGCTGTGGAGCACTCACAGTGCCACGTTGGCGATTTTCGACGCAATGAACGTCGCCTATGATGAAGAGGAAAAGCGAGGGCTCATTCGGTTGAACCTCATTGGCCTCGCGTTCACGATCTGCGCGATGGCCTCGGCGACACTCATGGTTGGACTCGTCGCGATCATTCCCATACTTCTCTCCTATGTCTGGCTCGACCGGTTTGAGGAACAGATGGCATTGATTGTCCGCTGGCCGATCCTGTTCATGATTGTCGCGGTCGCCACAACCGCCATCTATCGTTTCGGCCCTAGTCGCCAACCGGCCCGACTTCGGTGGATCAGTTGGGGCTCCGTTCTGGTGACGGTATGCTGGTTCGCGATGTCGCTTGGCTTCTCATTTTATCTGAGGCATTTCGCGAACTATGACGCAACCTATGGGACTTTGGGGGCGCTTATCGGTTTCCTGGTTTGGACCTGGCTGTCCATAGTCATTCTGATCATCGGGGGCGAGCTCAACGCGGAGCTTGAACACCAGACGGCCAGGGACACGACCACGGGGCCACCGTTGCCGATGGGAGAGCGCGGTGCCTACGTCGCGGACACATTGGGTGAAGCGATTGGCGGAAAGAGCGCCTGAGGGGATTGCTCTAGACAATCAGGCGAGGCCTTTAGTCTAGCCGTCCTCGGAGCGCTCGATGATCTCGTGGCGTCCCTTAGCCCCCCGGTTCGCATCGGCGTAAGCGGTTAAATGCTGATTCCCTGTCTGAAAAACTTAATCTCAACGGGCATCCCAGGGATAACTGGCCGACAAAGGGTTCAGGAGGCGCATCGCTTCATGACGCGCACCGAGCTTTCGTTCGGCCCGGCTCGGGCGAGATGCGAGAACCCAACGCCTTAATTCGCTGGATTCACGTTGCGTGATCCATATGTTCACTCTATGTTCCAAAGTTAACGTAGGGTGGCACATGGGATTCGACGTCGCATTGAACCGAGACCGGAAACGATTGGCCGAGGCGAAGGTTCGCGACATGCCAACCGATCATCCTCTTCGACAGAGATATATCGACTGGATTCACGAGCTAGATCGCATCTTGGAATCTGATCAACCAGAATATCGCCCGAAACCCCTCACCGAAAAAGACACCGTTAGGTCCAGACGCCTCGCGGCGGTCGCTTCCGTTGACGGGTTTCGCTCGGATGGCGCTAGCAGCGGTCGGACGCCGATAGCGCCGGATCGATCGTGCGAGCCATCACCTATCCGTCCTTTTATTCGAAAATCAGGCCATGCCGGATCTGGTGCTAACCTGGAGCGTGATCGGCTTTTCAGGGAAAACCAGATGCTGCAACATTTGCTCGCCCGATACGTGTAGCCCTGTCGCCGATGAACCCTCCGTGGTCGGACCGCGCCAGGCGCTTAGCGCCGGGCTAGGCGCCATGAGCGACCGGTAGGTGGAGGTCTGGCAAGTAGTGTCCGCCATCGTCGGCGTCTTCGCCCAATCCCGGTTTCCCCGCTCGCAACGACCCGCGCTAGTGATCACCGCCGTCTCGCTCGCGAGCGCTGATCGATTTGCACTACCTGTCCATGATAACGAGCAATTCGTCAAGTTGGTCAAACTGCTCGGGCAACGCGACCGCGCTGCCCTCAAGTGCTTCGTCAAGCGCTTCGGGCGATGGATAGATTTCCTGGAAGGTTAGAAGCGTCTTCCCGCCGTTGTCCCCGAAGCTCACGGTCGTGACCGCGCCAGCTTCTCCTTCGTCATTGGTCCAAACAATGCGCTCATTTGGTGATACCTCCAGATATTTGCCATGAAAGGCCACCGTTTCCGACTGATCGGCGCTAAATTCGAGCCGATAGCCACCGCCGGTGCGGACGTCCATGTGACAAGATGCGAGCCGCACGCCTGTCGCCGACCTAGGGACCCACCAACGCTGGAAGATATTGGCCTGGCTCCACGCTCTAAACACCTTATTCGGCGGCGCGTTGAAGGTTCGTTTCGCGACAAGCTCGCGGTCTCCCCTACGTTCGACCGGAGTCTGTATCTGGATGTCACCCGCATTTTCATCTTGCTTCATCTAGACCTCCTCGGCTTAAGGGACCATTCCTCTTATCGCCCATCCCATAAGACGTTCGGCCGCGCCGGCGTCCGACAGCGCTTCGAAAAAAAGTTCTTGATCGGCGGCCGTCGCGTTACACCGTCCAATTGTTTCCCACCGCCGGTCCGAGATAGGTGGAGCCGATCTCTCGTCTCATCATCTTTCGTTCAGCCGACGGCGGTCTCACATCCCGAACGAGAGCAACGCAATCGGCGCGCATGCGACGAAGTCCGTAAGCGCGAGAGAAGTTTAGGGCCTGAGCTCGACCGCCTGAAGGATCACCAGACGGGAAGCTAAACCCACTTTTTGGACGCCAAGATTACACTATCGCGCGCGTCGCGACATCCTCCTCCGACCGACGGCGCGCAAACCGCTTCATCTCACTATGTGCCGACGAGAAAGTTGGGTCGACCGTTTTTATCGATCCGGTATTACTGAGCTTCCGCCCCAGCCAGGACTGGATCTGACCGAAGCCACCGATCGATGTTGGCTCTCATCAGACCGCGGGAACAAAATCCTGCTCGTCCGGGTTCCTCGAACAACGCGGCATACGGTGAAAGCACGCTAAATGTCGCCTGGCAGGATCGATCAAGGAGAACAGAGATGGTGACGCGTGAACGGAACTTCCACGGACTTAAACCTGAGTCCGATCTTGAATCGCCCAACCACGCAAGCTTGGAAACGAAGGTGGCAAACGCCCTTTCAAAAGATGGGTCCCTTGATCCTTCCGACATCGTGGTTGTCGACATGAACGGCGAGATCACGTTGCGGGGCGCTGTGTCGAGTTTGGCCGAAGCGCAGCGGGCCACTGAAGTTGCCAGATCCATCGTGGGGGTTGGTTCCGTCATCAACGCCTTGGAGATCGTCGTGGGCAACGGGTAACCCGCGCGCTTGACGTGCTTTCCAATCGAGGCTTCCAATACACGCGGCCGATCCTTCGACGATGGGCCGCGTTCCCATACGCTCTCAAACAAATCCAGCCGCCGAGCTTAGTCGTGCCGTCATTTGCGCTTTTCGCTTGCCGAGGTCAGCAATCGTCGCGAACAACTCACGCGACTTTTGTCGTGGGAACAATCAGGCGGCTCCACTGTTTCATGGTCAATGTAGTTTGGAGGATGGAGAATGATCAAGATTACCAAGTACGCTTTTGCTGCGGCGATTATCGCGGCGGATTTAATGGTTGCCGTTTTGCCGGCCGCCGGCCAGGGTTTGGAACTGCGTGTCGGGCCTGGCGGCGTCGATGTACGCGATCGTGATCGATATCCTGACCGGTACCGCGACGGCTATGACAGAGGGCGCGGGTGCAGCCCCGACGAGGCTTTGGATGCCGCGCGTGACGAAGGGTTTCGACGCGCTCGAATCGCTAGCGCGAATTCCCGCAGGATTATAATCGAAGGTATGACGCGCCGCGGCCCTGACCGTATCGTGTTCGCCAACGCCCGAGGCTGCCCTGAAATTTGACTTTCGAGTGTTTGTTGGAGGGAAGCGCCGCGCGGTGCTTCCCGACCAGATGAAGCCGCGGGGGCGGCCCACTGACGGCAAAGGAACGCTTGCCTCCAAAGCTGGCGATCCGACGGCTTAGCCGCACCCTCCCAGTCGCGATAGTTGGAACTTATGTGGCCAACAGGTTAGCCAACCTCACGTCGACGGATAAAAAGTTTCACGGTTACCGGGTTAGCCGGGTAGTGTGCGGGAGGTTCTGCAAAAATCTATTGAGGATTTGAGCGGCCATGGCAGGCTGGTGATGTCTAACGTCACCAACTCCCTAGGAGCCCCACCATGACCAGGAGTGAGAATAAACCATCGATAGCCGCCGTCAAAGATTTGATGGGTGCAAACCACGACGCATTGCGCATGATTATGCAGGATCTGCTGCAAGAGATGCTGGAAGGCGAGATGACCGAGGCACTCGGTGCCGCAAAGAGTGAACGGGCCGAGGCTCGGATCGGCTATCGTTCCGGGCATTACAATCGAACGCTGATCACGCGAGTCGGCAAGCTGGAGCTGCGAGTGCCGCAGGACCGCGATGGGCGGTTTTCAACTGAGCTGTTTGAGCGCTATCAACGCTCCGAACAGGCGCTAGTAGCGTCGCTGGCGGAGATGTACGTTCAGGGCGTTTCGACCCGGAAGGTGAAGGCGATCACTGAAGAGCTATGCGGCCACAGCTTCTCAGCTTCGACGATATCCGCGATCAACAAGCGACTGGACGAGAGTTTGACGGCTTTTGCCGAACGGCGGCTGGACGAGCCGTTCGCCTATCTCATCATCGATGCGAAGTACGAGAAAGTCCGCCAGGCAGGTGTCGTTCGCTCGTGCGCCGTGCTTGTCGCGCTCGGAATCGATTGGGAAGGGCGTCGTCAGATCCTTGCAGTCGAGCTTGCCAACCGAGAGAGCCACTCGTCGTGGAAGGACTTCCTGCTCGGCCTCAAACAGCGCGGACTGCACGGTGTCGAATACATCGTTGCCGATGACCATGCCGGCTTGCGCGCCGCCGTTCGCGAGGTGCTGCCCGACGCATGGTTCCAGCGCTGCTATGTTCATTTCCTTCGCAACGCACTCGATCACCTGCCGCGCAAAGCAGACGACGATTGCCTCCAGGAACTGCGTTGGATCTATGATCGCCGGGAATTGTCAGAGGCCAAGAGCGATCTCGCTGCTTGGCTGAGAAAATGGTCACCGCGATACCCCAAACTCGCAAGCTGGGCGGAGGAGACCATCGAGGAGACATTCACCTTCTACAGGCTGCCTCGCCAGCACCACAAACACATGAAGTCCACAAACATGCTCGAGCGTTTCAACGAGGAGATCAAACGCAGGACGATCGTGCTGCGCATCTTTCCCAACGAGGACAGTTGCCTACGCCTCATCCGTTCGCTCGCAGTAGAGACCCACGAAAACTGGCTCGAGGCAAACCGCTATCTCAACATGAACGACTTGAAGGAGATGAAAAAAGCCGACCTGCGTCAAGCAGCCTGACCAGCAGGCCAAGCCGCTATTTGCAGGACTTGCCGTACACGACCGTTAGCCGATATAGACGTCCTTTCGGCATTACGGAGCAGTTCATAGAAACCTGATGTTAGCTCTTGGATGTGTGCTTGCTGACCAAAAGGGTTGATAATTCGACAGCTCAAGCGACATTCACGACAATGAAAAATTGCCGGATTGTTTAAGCCTGGGAGGTACTTAGCAGACCCTTTAGACGGGTTGCGTAAGGCGCTTTGTTTCGCGTATTTCCGCAACTGGAAATATTGCACGGTGGTAAGCGCGCGGCCCGGGTTTAACGCGCGAGCCATCGAACCGCGATAAGGGTGTGGCACTTGCACACCCAGCGATGCCGCGTGCTTCACTTCCGAGCCCCGAGGGCGGCCGTTCAATTGGTCGCTTCACGGCATTCGCGCCTCAAAGCGGCTCTAGGATGACGCGGGGTGCTCGGATGTAGATGTGCCAGTAATGTCCGATAACTGGCTTTTGGCGATGGAAATCAAGTGATCGGTATCAAGCGAGTGGCCCTCTTTTACAAGGCGGACCAATAGAGTGGCAATCTGAAGGACCAACTTTCGATCACGCTCAACCCCAAGCTCCCGGCAGATAACCTTCAGCGCGCGGTTGATCATTGATACGTCAGACAACTCTTCCATCATTCCTTTTGCTTCCATCGCATGCCGCCTACTAGCCACTCATGGCTGGATAGCCTCGGTTCTCGAGCAGGGAATCGCGAGGCGCGACAAGTTCGCATTCAACAACCGTGATGTCCATGCGGTGGGATTGAAAGCGAATGTAATGATATCGCCGATGCTCGGCATGGGAGACGGTCAAACCACGGCGTGGCGTGTCTGGGAGATGAAGAATGGAGAGAGAAACTTGCCGCGAAGCTCGAATGTCCAGGATGGTACCATGATACGGAGGCGACTCCGAGCTCGCCCCCGATCCCTACAGTCCGCGTACCTGCGAATGCCTGAGAGGCTGCCTCAAAAAGAAGTGGGTGATTTCAACAGGTTGTGATTCCTTCGGATTTGCGAAGATTCGATGGAGTTCACGATGGCCTGGACCGAAACCACCCGTCGGCAATATGCCCGGCGAGCAGCACGCTATGCAAGCGATATGACGGATAAAGAATGGGGAATTGTCGAGCCGCTCTTACCTGCGCCCCGTCGACTTGGGCGACCGCGGACAACGGTGCTGCGTGAGGTCATGAATGCGCTTTTGTATATCGCCTCGACCGGCTGCCAATGGCGGATGCTGCCAAAGGACTTTCCGCCGTGCTCGACGGTTCAGCGATACTTCTATGCGTGGCGGGGTATTGGGCTTTGGGCCCGCATCAACCACCATCTGGTGATGGCGGCGCGCGAACTGGAAGGCAAAGAGGCCAGTCCTACGGCAGGCGTGATTGACAGCCAAAGTGTCAAAACCACCGAAAGCGGCGGCATTCGAGGTTACGACGCCGGCAAAAAGATCAAGGGCCGCAAGCGCCATATCGTCGTCGACACACTCGGCCTGATGGTCGGTCTCATGGTTCACAGCGCCGATATCCAGGACCGCGATGGCGCGCCCGATTTACTGAAATCCATTTGTCACAGATGGCCATGGTTGCTGCATGTTTTCGCCGACGGTGGCTATGCGGGCGACAAATTGAAACGGAAGCTGAGGAAGGTCGGTCGGTTCACGGTCGAAATCATCAAGCGCAGCGACAAGACCAAAGGCTTCCAAGTGCTACCACGCCGTTGGGTTGTCGAGCGAACTTTCGCATGGCTTGGAAGGTGCCGGAGATTGGCAAAGGACGTCGAAAAGTCCATCGCTTCAGCCGAGGCATGGATCATGATCGCCCA
This sequence comes from Rhizobium sp. O111, assembly GCF_055616315.1. Classification (NCBI taxonomy): domain Bacteria; kingdom Pseudomonadati; phylum Pseudomonadota; class Alphaproteobacteria; order Hyphomicrobiales; family Rhizobiaceae; genus Rhizobium; species Rhizobium sp. O111. Next base: position 988,271 of record NZ_JBSHXL010000003.1, read on the forward strand.
TATCCGCCTCATCACCAGACGGCTCGCAAGGTATTGCTACCATTGAACTCTTTTCGAGTCCGACTCTGAGAGAAGCCGGTGGTTGTAGAATGGTTTTCGCGCCAACCCCCAGTCCTAGATAACGGAAACGCGTTCCGCTTTCGATTTTCCGGTCTTTCGATCCTGACCGTCTTCGTATTCGACCTTCTCGCCTTGGCCGAGTGAGCCTCCGCGAACAAGCGCGGAAACATGGACAAAAACGTCCGCGCCGCCATTGTCGGGCGTGATGAAGCCGAAGCCCTTCTCATCGTTGAAGAACTTAACCGTGCCTGTTGGCATCATATTACCCTATAGTTTCACCCAGTTGAACCGTAGCGCGAGATGCAGCCACATCGATACATCATGCGCACCTGAAATCAACCCGCGCTCAAGCCATGAGGAAGAGCCGCCGACACCTTCCGTGAACCTGAGGGTTCATCGAGGAGGTCGGTTGCCGGTCCACGGGTCGCTCGACCAAGTCTGGATGTCGTTTGGATCAATCCGCATGGCGACATGCGTGGGCGCGTTCAGCGAATCATTGTCAACAAGTTGTAAACCACATGGGGTGTATACTGTCCCAGACTAAGTACTGTCGCGAATGGTTATATAGTTCTCAAGGATTGATACGATGGCTGACGAAACCAACATTGCTCCCGCGGCCGAGATTGCATCCGTAGATGCACCCGCCAAGGCCAAGGAAAAGAAGACCCGCGCGCCCCGCAAACCAAAGTCCGCACCGGAAGCGGTCTCTGGCTCGTCGGTGAGCGCCCCAGTCAAAAAGACCCGCGCGCCCCGCAAGAGCAGTGCTCCCGCGAGCGAGACGGTTGTTGCCGCGCCGGCGGTCAAGACGCCGGCTTCCGCGAAAAAGGCAACCCCAGTCGCGAAGAACCAGCCGGCCAAGCGCGCGCCGCGCGGAACGGCGGCCGCGACCTCCAACACCGATGGCTTTTCGGAACTGCTGAAGCTGGAGGAAGAAAACCAAAAGCTGCGTAAGTCCCTGTCGGACAAACTGCGCGCCGAGAACGCCGATCTTCGTAAAAAGCTCGGTATGTCCTGATAGCAGGCACCCTGGGTTCAACAATCAGTTCACCCACATCTAAAGACCGGGCTTGCATTGCAAGTCCGGTCGTTGGATTAGTACAATGACCCCGACGATAACGAGTCGGGGAGTATTATCCATGCGATCGCCATGGCAGGTATTGAAAGGCTTTGCCTCGCGCGGCAAGGCGGACGGATCCCCCGGGCATCCCGACAAAGCCGAGGACAATGGTGCTCAGGCACCTGAGAAGGCACAGCCCCGTGAGAGTAAGCCTCGGACGAATCTGACCGACCCGAGAAGCGCCGATACCAACACGGTTTCGATCCGTGTCAATATCGCGGCGGAAGAACCACAAGCGCCATTGGAGGAGCGGCACGCGACGGACGACGGCCCCCGCATCCGGCCTTTGCAAACCGAAGTCTCGTCCAAGCACGAAGAAGAGCCGATGCCTCGCCCTGTCGAGGTCAAGGCATCGTCGACGCCACTCGCGCCGAACCCTTCGCGCGCCGCCGGCCACTTGGACAACAAGGCGCCCGAGAAGCGGACAGCCCATTCAGGAAAAAAACCCAACAAGGTCGCTTCGGTTTCCCATGACGCCAGCCGTTCCGATGAAGTCGCCGTTGTTGATCAAGCCATCGCGCTCGATACGGAAATACACGCGCTTCGGGAGCGTTTGGCGGAAAAGCTGCATGCACAGAACACTCATATGCGCCTACTTCTCGAACGATACGATCGCTGACTTGTCAATGGCCTCTGCCTCTGGGTTGATCCGAGGAAATACACGCTCAAGCGGCGGGGCCGATCGCGTGGTCCGGCTGTACTCTGTTTGAAGCTTTCCGTGCGGAACCTCGCGCGTTTCCACGTCGGTTAAAGCTGGCGGGGCTCGCCGTTCGCCGATAGCGCCTTATCGGCACGTGTCGACGGTCGGGAGGCAACGTCGCTTTCACCCGACGCCATCGAGTACGGTTCGGCCAAGCATTGCGTCCGCTACTTGGCCCCTCTCCTCGAGCGAAAATGGATGAGGGGGTTTAGTCGGATGGAACCTAGCCAATCAGCCATCCACGACAGATCATCAAGATCGCGACGGCGGCGGCGGCAACCACGTAGTCACGACACCGGCCTGTCCGCTTGCCCTTTCGATGATGCTCCGCACTTGTTCCCTGATGATCGAGCAAAGGCTCCTCCACCCTGTGCGGTTGAGTCTCGGGAGGCCCCGTTCCAGGTGTGGGAAAAAAGGAGCCCCGCGCGATGGCGGGGCAATGGCGCTGATCTAGAGTGCGACTTTAACGCGGCAGGACGACGTAGGTTCCATGGTCCTGGAAAATAAAGCCGGAGTGTGCCACGAAAAAAACCTGCGTAACCCCGAGTCGGGACCGTCTGAAGTGAAACACTTCCGTCCGCGCGAACCATGATTACCGCCACGCCATGTCTTCAAATGTTGTGGCCTGGCATCCAAGTCATAGCCGATCATGCCCTCAAATGATCGAAGCCCGCCATGAGCTTCATGCTCACGGCGGGCATTTGCTGGGCCGGCGTTGATGTCAACGCCACGTAAACGAAAAGCAGATCCAGCGGCAACCACGCTACAGAGGCGTAAGTCAGTTGGGCTTACCCCTTTCGGGCAGGGCCCCGTTCCGTTCAGCAGATGTTCGTGTCCTGTCTGTCACACCCTCCAAGACTGAGCGCCATCTGTGGACCAGGGAGGAGGGGACGCGCTTCTCAGCTGCTCACCACGAGAAAATAAGGTAGTGTGCGGGAGGTTCTGCAAAAATCTATTGAGGATTTGAGCGGCCATGGCAGGCTGGTGATGTCTAACGTCACCAACTCCCTAGGAGCCCCACCATGACCAGGAGTGAGAATAAACCATCGATAGCCGCCGTCAAAGATTTGATGGGTGCAAACCACGACGCATTGCGCATGATTATGCAGGATCTGCTGCAAGAGATGCTGGAAGGCGAGATGACCGAGGCACTCGGTGCCGCAAAGAGTGAACGGGCCGAGGCTCGGATCGGCTATCGTTCCGGGCATTACAATCGAACGCTGATCACGCGAGTCGGCAAGCTGGAGCTGCGAGTGCCGCAGGACCGCGATGGGCGGTTTTCAACTGAGCTGTTTGAGCGCTATCAACGCTCCGAACAGGCGCTAGTAGCGTCGCTGGCGGAGATGTACGTTCAGGGCGTTTCGACCCGGAAGGTGAAGGCGATCACTGAAGAGCTATGCGGCCACAGCTTCTCAGCTTCGACGATATCCGCGATCAACAAGCGACTGGACGAGAGTTTGACGGCTTTTGCCGAACGGCGGCTGGACGAGCCGTTCGCCTATCTCATCATCGATGCGAAGTACGAGAAAGTCCGCCAGGCAGGTGTCGTTCGCTCGTGCGCCGTGCTTGTCGCGCTCGGAATCGATTGGGAAGGGCGTCGTCAGATCCTTGCAGTCGAGCTTGCCAACCGAGAGAGCCACTCGTCGTGGAAGGACTTCCTGCTCGGCCTCAAACAGCGCGGACTGCACGGTGTCGAATACATCGTTGCCGATGACCATGCCGGCTTGCGCGCCGCCGTTCGCGAGGTGCTGCCCGACGCATGGTTCCAGCGCTGCTATGTTCATTTCCTTCGCAACGCACTCGATAGAGCTGGCTCGGGAAATTTGGACAGGACGGATAAGTGGAATTTCTGCCTGACTTCGGCTTAGATGCCGGGAACAGGAGATACCATGACGAGACGACCGCGCCGGAACCATAGCCCGGCTTTCAAGGCGAAGGTGGCGCTTGCCGCCATCCGGGGTGAACAGACGCTGGTTGAATTATCCCAGCAGTTCGACGTGCACACCAATCAGATCAAGCAATGGAAAGACCAGCTCCTTGAGGGGGCGACAGGCGTTTTCGGCGATGACGCCAAAGCGGAACCGGCGGCTCCGACCGTCGATGTCAAAACGCTGCATGCTAAGATCGGCGAGCTGACACTGGAGAATGATTTTTTATCCGGTGCGCTCGGCAAGGCGGGATTGCTGGGCGGAAAGAAATGATCGACCGCGAGCACAAACTCTCTGTCGTACGCCAGGCGAGGCTTCTCGGCTTCAGCCGTGGCAGCCTCTATGATTCGCCGCGCCCTGTGTCAGACGGCGATCTGGCTTTGATGCGGCGGATCGATGAACTGCATCTCGATTACCCGTTTGCCGGAAGTCGGATGTTGCAAGGGCTTTTGAAGGCGGAAGGGCTTCAGACAGGGCGGCTTCACGTTGCGACGCTGATGAAGAAGATGGGCATTGAGGCGATTTACCGCCGACCCAACACGTCTAAACCGGTACCTGGTCACAAGGTCTATCCATATCTGCTCAGGAAGCTGGTGGTCACCAGACCCAACCAGGTCTGGGCAATGGATATCAGCTACATCCCCATGGCGCGGGGCTTCGTCTATCTCTGCGCCGTCGTCGATTGGTTCAGTCGTCGGGTTCTGTCGTGGCGGCTGTCGATCACAATGGAGACGGCCTTTTGCATCGAGGCGGTTGAGGAAGCTCTCTGCCGATATGGCAGGCCAGACATCTTCAATACCGACCAGGGATCGCAGTTCACCTCCATCGACTTCACGGCGGTCCTGAAGAAGGCCGGGATTGAAATCTCGATGGATGGCAAGGGTGCGTGGCGCGACAACGTCTTCGTCGAGCGGCTCTGGCGGTCGGTCAAATACGAGGAGGTCTATCTCCATGCCTACAAAACTGTGTCCGAGGCCCGCGCTGGCATCAGTCGATATCTGACCTTTTACAATACCCGACGCCCACATTCATCCCTTGACCGGCAGACGCCGGATCAGGCTTACTTCAACGCGCTGACGCCAATGATAGTGGCGGCATAATCGAGGCGGAAATCCACTTAGCGAAACGCCCCAATCTGTTCAGACAAACCGAACCAGCTCTTGCTTCCAGCTGACTTGTCACTTCCCCTCCAGGGCCGTATGAGGGACCAGCCCCTTGAGATAACGTCGATGAGGCGGGCGTGATCCTCCACCGGGATATCCCAAGAGTATCCGTTGGCTCCCACGCCGACGTTGTCTACTCAAACGTCGACCCGCCCAAATGTCGTTGCTGCCACCTCGCGGATCCGCTGGACCTGCGCGTGATCGCTCACGTCCGCCTCGACGGCTACGGCATCAACCTGTCTGGCTGGAGACGCGACCGACATTGGAACGAAGGTTGGATCTGCACGCCTCCGAACGCTCTCCGTCTAGTCTCGACCACACCGGGCCACTGGCTTCCGCTAGGTGCGATACACGTTTCTCCCAATATGTGTCCGATTGATGCTCACTCTCGCGTTATCCTTGCTTGGCCAGGAACGGAACCGATGCTTGTGCCGGTTGCCACCAAGGCGCCACCTGATTCAGTCCGCCGTGTCGTGGCGCATCATCCGGTTCTGTCCGGGAAAATGCTGACGCGGCGGGGCGCCGCCGGATAATCTCGGTCACCTGATCGATCGGTGCGGGCCTGCCGAAAAGATAACCTTGACCAATATCGCAGCCTAGCTCCCGAAGTCTTTGGAGTTGCGTCTGCTTTTCGATGCCTTCCGCCGTAATCTTGACGCTCAGGCCAGTTCCCAGCGAAATGATCGCACGGACGAGCTTCTCTTGCTTCTCGTTGGTTTCGAACGTCGCCACGAAACTCTTGTCGATCTTGATTTTATCGAACTGGTAGTTGGACAGCTGCGAAAGACTCGAGAACCCGGTACCAAAGTCGTCCAGGGCGATTTTGATCCCGGCGGCTGTCAGGCCGCTGAGGACCTCGCGCGCCGTTTCCGTATCCTGGATCAGCGCGCTCTCCGTCACTTCAAGTTCGACGCGATGGGGAGAAAGGCCGACCTCTCTCATGACATCCAACAAACGCAGGCCGAGTAGCCGGTCACTCAATTGCACGGGCGAAATGTTGAATGAAAGTGTGATGTGCGACGGCCATGATAGGGCATCGCGACATGCCGTCTCGAACAGGTAGTCGGTGATCGGGATAATGAGGCCGGCGTCCTCGGCAACGGGTATGAAGTCACTGGGAGAAACGAACGCGCCCGATTCCGTCTCCCATCTGGCGAGCGCTTCGAAGCCGACGATCTCCTGCGTCTTCAAGTCAACGAGCGGCTGGTAATGGGGGCGAATCCGTCCATCGTTAAGCGCTTTCTTTAGCGCGGCCTCCATCTGTACACGCGCAACCAAGTCCTGCTGCATGGATGATGCGAACGTCCTCACGTTGTTTCGGCCGGCTTTCTTGGCGGCATACATGGCGCAGTCCGCATATTGCAGGGCGGTCTTGAATTCATCGCTGTCCTCGGGATAGAGCGCGAGCCCAACGCTGGCGCCCATGTCCACTGTCGCTCCGTTGGTAACGATGGGCTTGCTGACGATCTCGACGATATGTCGCGCGACGGCCACGAGATCCTGATCTCCCTGAATCTTGATGACAACAGCGAATTCGTCCCCTCCCACTCGATAGACGTCATTACCCGGGAAGATGGCGGATAACCGTTCAGCAACAATCTTTAATGCCTCATCGCCATGGGCATGTCCAAGAAGATCATTGATCTTCTTGAAGCCATCAAGATCGATACTGAATACCGCGTATTGATCTATGACGGCACCAGGCGCGGGACGCGCGGAAAGAGCGCCGAACATCCGTCGATTTGGTAGATTGGTCAGCGGGTCGTGGCAGGCAATCCAGTCGACGTTCTTCTCCGCCGCGATCCGCCGCTCGATCTCACGCGCCAGGTCCTTCATTCTAATCAGGGAGTAAACAAGGCCAAGCGCGCCGGCTATGCTAATGGCCGTGAAGACTTCATCGAGATCGTATTGCTCATGAGATTGAAAGAAATGGTCAAGCGCTTCATGACCGTTGAAACGCAGGGCCAACCCGAAAACAACAAGAAATAGCCCAGACCAAATCAGAAGCTCAAATTGGGCGCGGTTATACTTTATCAAGAGAATGGACTCCACCGGCGGTGCGCGGCTTCATGCCAAGATGATAGGCCTCATCGCCTCCTGAGAGAGGAGTAACAGTTGGATGTTATCAGGCGATTAAGGTGAATGTTAGCAAGATCCTGTTTTTCTTGCTTTATTTCGCCTGAACGTTGCGATTTACGAGGAATTGGCAAGATGGTTGTGTCGGCCGCCCTCCGTGGCGCGAGAGGGCGCGACCCGAACAGCATCCGGGTAATTCCTGTTATCGAGATGCCGACATTGAACGCGAGTCCACCATGAGGCAACTTCCGAGGTAAGCGTGGCATGACCCGTGAAAGGCGATCAGATCCAAGGATCGATCCAGCGACCGATGACTTCCCAAACGCAAATATTCGTAATGACTTGGAGTGTGGTAAGGTAGGAGCAGTCGCAGCGATTTGAACGCATGCGCAAGCTCCGTGCAAGATTGGGCTCGCAGAAGTCTGGCGGGTTGCAACGCTCCAAGAGGCGTCGGCCATGATCATGAGGATCTGATGAATTGTGATGTTGAAGCGATGATGGATTGGCAACAACGCGGGATCAATGCGAGAGTACTAGGCGTTTCCGAGTGTGAAAATCCTGTGCTTCCCCACCTTGAAAACGCCTGCTCGCGGAAGGAAGTAGAAGGCTGGAGGCTGAGAGCGGAGGCTTGGTTTTTCGGCTGGCGGATTGAGGACGCGTCGCGGGTGTAGCTCGCGGCATGGAAAACCCCTCAGTGAGCTCAAGCCGCGAGCCCTTTCGAGGTCGGTCCCAGCATCGACACGAAGCCGCCCCAAAGGCGCGCCCATTGGGCCGCGGCTTTCATTGATGTTACCTCTCGTGGTGCGGGTGGACGGTAGAACGCGAGCGTGCCCTTAGTGCGCCGTGGCGAGTGAGCGGCCTTGCGGGCGGTCATCTATATTCTTTGGTATGGTGGGTTGCTGACACTCAACCAGATACGAAGGATACATCGATGACCAACGACATAATTGACCTACGAGAGCTTGTGGAGAAGATCCCGGACGCGGATATTCCGCGACATGATCGGTTTTGCCGCTGAGCGACCCGTCGCCACACACACCATCTCATGGGACACGATGGTTTCAAACTGTTGGCATCGACTAAGACGGATGTTTGGGCCTATAAACGACGGGAATATTGATCAGACGTCGAGCCAAGTGTTTCATAAATGGATTCAACTATTTTCGGTTGCCTGGAAAATGGCGGAGCGTGCGGAGCAGCACTTAGAGCCATCAACTGGCGGAACACGGGTTTGGGCACACCCGAGAAGTGGCCTTTAAGTCTGCGTACGGCGGTGCGGTTGATCTTGAATTCGGAGTTCCCGATGATGATCCACTGGGGGCCAGAGCTGATTACGTTCTACAACGACGCCTACGCTCCCAGCCTTGGCAACAAGCACCCTGGCAACCTTGGCAGGCCCGCCAAGGAGTGGTGGTCGGAGATGTGGGACGCGCTAGGGCCGATTTTCCAGCAGGTACTGGGTGGTAAGCCCTTTTACGTCGAGAACGCCGCGTATCAGCCTGATCGTTACGGCGGACGCCAGACGGCATATTTCACTCACTGCCACAGTCCCATGTGGGGCGACACCGGAGAAATCGAAGGCATTTTCCTTGTCGTGAAGGAAACGACGGGCCAGGTCATCGCGGAAGCTGCTTTGAAAAAGGCGAATGACGAGCTCCGGCTCCAAGTGGAGAAGGGGCTGGACGACCAGGACCGCATCTGGAGCCTGAGCATCGATCTGCTTGGGGTCGCGGACGCGGAGGGTGTATGGTTGAGCGTCAATCCCGCATGGACAAAAACACTTGGTTGGGAACCCTCGGACCTTCTCGGACGCACTTCCGAGTGGTTGGAGCACCCCGAAGATCGCCTAAGAACAAGCTCGGAAATAAACCGCCTGGCGAGCGGGACGTCGGTTCTCTCCTTTACCAATCGGCTTCTAAAGCGTGACGGAACGTACTGTCCCTTGTCATGGAATGCTGTCCCCTCCAAGGGTCTACTTTATTGCGTGGCCCGAGACTTGACGTCTGAAGTCGAGCAACGGTCTCTCCAGGAAACGCTGAACAGAGAGCTGGAAACGACCCAGGAAAAGCTATCTGAACAACTCGCCGCGGACGAAGTCCGGCGCGTCCTGCAACAGGAGATGTCGCACCGCCTCAAGAACGCCATGAGCGTTGTCCAGGCTATCGTCAGCCAGAGTGCTCGATCGGCCGGATCCACGGACGAGGTCGTGACTGCTATCCGGTCACGGATACAAGCCCTGGCCAACGCCCAGGATATCCTCGTCCACGGTCCAGACACGGGAGCCGACATCGGTGTTGTCCTGCGGGGAGCCCTGCAACCCCATGCGGAGCTCAATCACAGCCGGATTTCGTTGGAGGGACCGTTGGCGCCCATCTCACCCCAGCAGGGACTGGGCCTTGCTCTTCTCGTGCACGAATTGGCTACGAACGCCGCCAAGTATGGAAGCCTATCGGTACCCACGGGCCAGGTTCGTTTACGTTGGGCAGTGGAGCAGGGCCGCCTTCATCTGGTTTGGCAAGAAGTTGGCGGACCGAAGGTGGCCGCGCCCGAGCGCGACGGGTTCGGATCACGTCTTCTCACGCGCATTGTTCCGAGCTATTTCAGTGGCAAAGGGCGAGTTCAATACCCTCAAACCGGACTCATATTCGAGCTTCAAGGCGAATTGATTTGAAGCCACTTGCCTCCACTGCCTCGAGACGATCGTGTTCGGATGCCTTGCTTGCGCCCGGCCAAAACCAAGCGCTATGTCACCTACTCGATGAGGAAACGAAGGCAGCGCGGTGTACAAGGAGACCGGCAATCTCCATGCTTTCCAGATCATGCTCGGTCACACACGAATGCACCGCCCAGATCGAGTGCTAATGACCATCGACAAAGGCCGATCGCCTCCCGCGCTGCGCAAGTGGTCACGCGCGTTAAAGCCCGCTGACATCTCTCGATCGCAACCGCCAAGGTTTAGATCGACTGGGACGTGATGACCGTCTGGGAAGGTGCTGGAAACGACGTTGGCCCTAGGTTGAGATCGGGCGTGCACAACGACCTCGTGCCCAGCACGGACCAAGCTACGCGCGGCGGCAAGGCCCAGGCCATCTGTCGAGCGCGTGATAAATATCCTCCCAGGACACTGCTCCCACGCGCTATCTGCTTGGATTGACGACCTCGGAGACTGGCTTGTCCGTACTCTCGCCTGGCTTTGCCAAAATGATATAGCCACCCGCGATCACGATCCCCGCCGCGAAGATTATCGCTACGAATCCGTACATGCGGTGGCGAGCCTTGTTGCCTGTGGACATGCGGTGAGTCACTCCTTATCACAATGCGAAAAGGAACGCGTAAACAGCGTCTTGGGTTCCCGAGCTCTAAAACTAAATTAACCAAGGATGGCTAGTGGTTCTTCTCCGCGCGGCTCGCCTGTCCGTGTCATAAAGCGAGATCGAAACTCGACTATGTCGTTCGGACCTTGGAGCAATCTCGTGAGGCTCGATCGAACAGCGCGAGCTTGCCGCCACACGATCGTAAGGAACCCAAGGGACCAATGATAAAGGTTCCGGCCAAAAACCCTTGGCCCGGTTTGAACAAACTCCCCAAAAGCTTGTCGAGGAGGGCATTCTCACGCTTAGCATTTCGGATGCGATAGCGGTGACCTTCGACGATATTGGCGACCGCATAGAGGACGAGCGCTCCCAGGAAGCGGAGCGCACGGCCATGGCTATACTTTCCTCCACGGCGGAGCATGTTATCGTGACTGACCTGGCGGGGTTCGTGTCACACGCGAATGCCGCCGCCCTGGCATTATGCCGACGTGATCCTGTCGGTTCGAAGTTTGCGCCGTGTTCGAGCTCGAGTTCAAGGCTGCCACCGGATTGATGCAGAGCGACGATTTCATTTCGCTCGCGCTCTCCGGTCATTCCGTCCAAGGCGTCGAAGCATTCACCTTGAACGAGAGTAACTCGCAGCCGCTCCTGGTCAGCGCCGCTCCGTTTCGGGTTGCCGGAAATGAAACCAAGGGCGCGGTCTCGACGCTGGTCGATCTTTCCCGTCACAAGAAAGCCGAACGGCAGCAGTTCCTCCTCATGCGGGAGCTAGGCCACCGTGTGAAGAATAGACTTGCGCTGGTCGTTTCGATCTCCAACCGCACCGCGTCGACAGAGGACACGGTCGAAGGCTTCAGGCGTGCGCCCGCCGGTCATATCCAGGCTCTCGCGGCGTCACATAATGTGCTTGCGGACCGCTCTTGGACATTCATCCGGCCGAGCGACTTGATGGTCGCCGAGTTGAAGCCCTTTGTTGAACACTTTCGAACGCGGTTCGAGATAAAGGGGGGGCCTCGATATCCTCCCGCGGGGGGGTGTTCCGTTGGGGCTGATTATCCACGAGCTCACCACGAACGCCGCGAAATATGGCGCCCTGTCGGATGACACTGGAACGGTGACCGTTGAACTCGGCTCGGAGCAGGGCTCTGGATCGCGCGTCATCAATTGGATTGAGCGGGGGCCTCGGGTGACGGAGCCGACACGAAACGGTTTTGGCGGCACGGTGATTGGGAGAAGCTCGAACTATTCCGTTCACGGTGGGGCAGAGACCATGTTAAATGAGAGCGGGCCGACATGCCGCCGATGCTTGGAGTAGCGAATGACAGCGCGTACTGATGACGCAGCGCTGACGGACGCGATAGCGCTCCATGGACCGCCGAGACCTTCCTATTGCCGCGCTAGCCAGCTTTGCACCAGCTTCGGTGGTATTGACTTGAGCGGATGGCCACAAGAGGCGTCCGCACCAGAACCGCACGTCGATAGGCGCAGTACAAGGACTTTGCCGACAAACTCCTTGCGCGGATCGAAAGGAGCTGCCTTCAAGATAGCGGCACGAAAATCTCTTTCGAACGCTTGCCGAGCGGGAGCAGGTGACCCTTTCACGGTAACGACGGGCCCGCGCACCACGGCGCCACGGTCATCGATCACAAAGTAGCCTATACCGTCAACCTTCGCCGCTCTCGTATCCTCGCTCACCAACAAGTCGAGCTCGGCCGCGACGAGTGAGAAAGGCGCGACCTGAGTGATGGACTGGGCGCGCGCATCCACGCCCGTTAACAATAAAGCCGCAGCGCAAGTCGTCGCCGCTTGGATGAACGTCCGGGCTATTTGCCGCCTATTCGATCGTTGAAACATTTCCGGTCCATTTTTTCCCGCCAGCGAGTTTTAGCGGACACAAACAGCCCCGCAATGAATGATCGTTGTCGTGGCATCGAGCCCCTCCGATTTCATCGGTTGTCGTGGCATTTTGGCAACCGAACAAGGCGGTCCTTGAAATTCCCGCCACCGTCGACATCCAAGCTGGCGACAAAGCAACCGCGCACGAGGATCGCACTTTGTTGGAAAGCCATCCAGTCCTCAATAAATGATCCCGGATCACGCATAAGCCGGGTCTCCGCTTCGTCGTTCACAACCTCTACCGCTGAGCAACTTTGAGATATTTTTCAAACCATCTCGCGCGCCAAACGTTGTCGTGGGCATCGACGTATCGATTGCATTCATACCAAAGGCCCGGATCGCATCAGTAAGAAAGATCGCGCATGTCCAGACTGACCGAGATGTCCAGCGATAACCGGGATGCGTTCGACACGAGTTCCGTTGCAGCCATTGACGCGACGCGACAACTTGTTATCGAAATCCACGCTGCCTTCACGTTAGCGCAGCTCCAGGTGACTTCGATCGTCATGGGATTGGTCAACGCTGGGTCGGTGGGCCATGCTCAAGCGGTGGCGGGTATCCACGACTTATCCTCCGCCATGGCCAAGCTAAGCCACGAGGCGCTCGAAGCGGTGAGAGTGTTCCGCGAACACGCCGCGACAGCACGGAAAACACGTGTCACTGGCAGCGAATCTTGAACACCGTTTCGCGTAATCCTGGCAAGGCAATGGATGGCGCTCATCGCCATTTTCTAGAATCCGGGACTTAAAAGAGCGAGCCAGTTTACCAAGGACCACCATGGCGGGGAACTTCCTTCGACCGCAATGACAACAGGTCGGCGACGCAGACACTGCGCTCGGATCGTGCGTCGATGGGTGGCTTCCATCGGGTTGTAAGCCGGCGACTACGGCACGCACTCACTGAGCGCTTGCGGCCACTGCAAAAAATCCAAGGAGATTGGCCAAACTCGGGCCGCAAACGCCAACACACGGGCTCATCGCCGCAGAAAGCGGCACGGATCGAGACCCTGGGCCGAGGCGCGGAGCAGACGCGCATTGGTACTAAGCCCGGCAAGACCGAGGTGGGCGGATGAGCACTCGATCAAGAGGGTTTTAACGAAATCCGCCCATGGAGCAATCGCGGGATTGAACTAAATGGCTCTACCTCGCCGAAGGACAGCTTGAGCAAAGAGGCCCATTTAGAGAGGTATCCTTACTAATGCCGCCCGGCCGTTCGTCGTTGTGTTGTTGTGTTTTGGAAGCAAGCGCGCTTGCTTTGGTCTTTCACACCTTCATCGCACTGATCGAGCAGGATCGCTACCGGGCTGCCGCATCCGTGGCCTTTAGCAATGTTGTGCTGATCACGCGGTGGTAATCGCGCACCTTGAGGGATTGAGGCCATGGGCTTCGCTCACGTCGCGGTCGTGGCTGTGCCCGCCTGTTGTGCGCGGATCGCCTGCGCTGCCGCTGCCGCGCCGCCTTCCTTGTCGTCACCGCCTACCTGTACGGTCGGTTGGGCGAAAGCGATGTCATTTGCCAGGAACGCCTCGCGAAGCTTGGCGTAGGCCTTGCGACGGATGAAAGTCTGCATGCCGGGCACCGTGGTCATGGCAAAGCTCAGGACTATTCCATAGTCCGCGAACTCCTCGACACCCTTCATCTTCAGTGGCTCGATAAAGAGCGGGCCAAGCTCTGGGTCTTCCTTCAGCTCCGCTCCGATCTTTTTGGTCAGCTTTCGGGCCTTTTCGATATCGGTGTTGAAGCCGACAGTAATTCTGAACTTGTCGATCACCCAGTCACGACTCATGTTCTCGACGGCACCGAGGTCGCCGAATGGCACCGTGAAGACCGGGCCGCGATGATGACGTAGGCGAACCGAACGCAGGCTGAAGCCCTCGACAGTGCCTTTGTAATCCTTGGCTTGGATATACTCCCCGACGCGGAAGGCGTCATCCAGCATGTAGAACACGCCGCTAATCACGTCCTTGACGAGGGTCTGCGAGCCGAAGCCTATAGCGACGCCGAAGATGCCCGCGCCCGCGATCAACGGTCCGATCTGAACGCCGAGTTGTGCCAGAACGATCAGAAAGGCCATGACGCCGACCATGACAGCCAGCGCGTTGCGAAGGATTGGAAGCAGGGTGCGAAATCGGGCGCGGCGGGCCGCATCGGCCGGCGCGAGCGAGGTCGCATCCGTCGCGCCATGCAGTGTCCGGTCGATCCAACCTTTCGCCAGTTGCCAGAGCAGATCGGCGCAGACGAGGATCAAGACACTTTTCAGACCACCGTAGAACAGTGAGACGATCACCGGATCGCGCCGACCCAATGTATCCGGATTGAGACGCCAGACCAGCGCCAGCCAGCCGACGGCCAGACAGATCACGACGGCACGAGCGCCGCGGATAATCAAGACACCTCGAAAGCTCCTCGGATCGCCGGTGAAAGAGGCCACCGCGCGGCCAACCCTTGAGGACGGCCGGTAAGGCAAGCAAATAGATGCCGATCCAGAAAACCCCCCGCATGTTGACACACCAGATCACCCATAGCACCACAAGGAAACCCGCGATAGCAACCTTCCAGGACCGAGGTCGCCGCGAAGTGGCCCAAAGGGCCTCGATCGCCAACATCAGGCCGATAAGGGAGAAACAGTAATTGATTGCCTCCGTAACGAGCGGCGGAACCCCGAGGGGTTCCCCAATTGCTTCAGTGGCGGCCGCGAAGCAGACAAGTCCGATGACGGCCGACAATCTTGCCCGCACGGGCGGTGCGACCTTGGCGATGGACATGAACACTCGAGCCAAGCGGAACAAGATGAAGGCGGACAGGTAGGCTAGCAAGACGATGCGAGCGAGAGGTGGCCAATCCACCGCGAAGAAAATAATCGCCATCGCGCCAGCGAAAATGACAATCGGAGCCAGGTCACTAGGAATGGTGTCACCACGTGCCACCAGCTTACGGTAAAGACCCTCGGCAATGAGGCCAACGGCAAGCCAGGTCGGCTTTGCTCTTGGCCTTATGCGGGGTGGCCCATTGGGCGCTCTCGCGGCGTGGGCAGCATTCACACTTCCCTCCGCCATCATCCTGATCATCTTCGCTGTGGCGGCGACAGCCCTCGATAATCCGATTGGGCAGGGCCTGCTACATGGTCTGAAGCTCGTGGCCGTGGCCGTTGTTGGACAGGCGGTATGGGGCATGTCAAGGTCCCTGACACCCGACGAGCCGCGAATAGGCATCGCCCTCTGAACGGGCGATGGGTAGCCACTAATGATAAATATTCGTTTGACTTGCCCCGGTGGCGAGCGCCTCGTGAGTGGGAGATTGAACGACGAGCGACTAGGGAGGCCGCTTGATCGCCGCTTTGATCTCGACAGAAAGCGAGCGGCTTTATGGATGCCTGGATCGCAACTCAGAACATCAAACGCTTCCGCCAAATTTTGCTCACTGAAACTGAACCCCAAAAGAGGAAACTTCTTCGGGGCCTGATCGAAAGCGAGATAGAGAAACTTCGGAAGTCCGAATTTCCGCGAATGCCTACCAAGCACTAATTTTTCATTCGATCGTCGGAGACCGGGGACATTCAAACAAATATCCTTGTTGTCGCGGCCACGGCCTTTGTCGTCTGCGTAAGCGCCGCAGCATGGTGGGAGTTTTTATCGCTTTGTGGAGATTTATCTTTGGTAAGGGTGCACGCGTAGCAATTTGATGCCTTCGGTCAACGCTCCCTCTACGTGCAGATGGGGTGAGTTTTATCAAGTTCATTCCCCGCCCTCCATAGGAGAGGACAGAGCGGCGTCCAACAGATTGCGTATGAGCCGGCGCGTCGATGCCTTGCCTTCACCCGTCCAGCCGATGAACTCTTTGCCGTAATGCGCAATGCACCCGGCCTCGACCATCTCGTCGGTCATCACCACATTGTTGGTGGGCGTTCTCCCGTCATGGGGCAGCCTCTATCGCTTTCCTCTAGCTCAAGCCGCGATGAGGGGGCGAATGCTGCTGTCGTAGGCGTGTTGGGCGCCGCTCTCCATCATCCAGTCTGGGCAAGCGCCGTGCTCACTCAGACTGACTTCCCGCTGGCGATCACGGGCTTTCTGTTGCTGCTGGTCTGGCGAGCCCCACCTTGGATCGTGGTGGCCCTGATGGCTGCCACCGCCGCGAGCCTAAAGGTGAGCGGGCTGGCGTGAGTACTTCACACGGAAGCGTCGTTGCCGCTTTCAAGACCGGTTTGGGGGCCGATGGCCGTCACGTCACAGGACCGCTTCCTTGGTCATGTCGGGCGTTGGAAGGTTGCGGTAGTTCAAATGTACGCGCTTTCTATGTGGTTTGAGCTCACCCAAACCAACAGTGATAACAGAAACCATCACTTTGGGGGGGGCGATGGTTTCAGGCGGGATGTTCTGGAATTTCCCGGCATGAAATAAGCAAACCGGCTTAAACCTACCACGAATCGCGCCTCCTTGGTTGATATCGCGACCGGTCGTGATCGCCGCGGCATCAAACCATGAGAGCCTGATCCACGTTCAGTTGCTTCCTCAAGCACCCAGAGTTGATCTCTTCGTTCGAACCGAAATCAATCCTGACCTGTAACAAGAAGCCCTCGGCGCCCCCGTTGGTTCTGATCTTCTCGGCGCCCTGACAAGGTTCTCGACAACCGATCCACCTAGTTCGAGACCGCCGACCGCAAGCTGTGAGAGGAAAGCGATACCTTGCGCATCGGGCGGGCCGGCGACAGCGGGCGGACGGTCAAAGCGGCGAGGCGAAGCCGATCACTGCTCGCGCGGTCTGGATGGGAAACGCCGCCCGAAGGCGACAAACCCGCTCTCGAACACGAACCCGCTGCTTGGACAGTTCGGCGACGATTTGAAGCTCGAACCCGTGTTGCTGTTGTCCGAAGGCGAACGCGCGACCTTGCCAAGCCCTGGCGACGATTGGAACCATTGACGGCTATCCAGCTTCTCCCTGCTGGTCGTGACCGCGGAGAATTCACCTGTTTATTGTCCATCATCTCAACAATAGCCGCTCCCAGCGCATCCTTTGGCTCATGGAGGAGCTGGGACTGGATTACGCAATCCGCTTTTACGAGCGAAACAAGGATATGTCCGCCCCCGAGGCATTGCGGGCGGTTCATCCGCTCGGAAAGTCGCCGATCGTCGAGGATCTCGATAGCCCCGCCAGCCGCCAGGTGTTGGTGGAGACTGGTGCGATCGTCGAACACCTAGTTGGCTCGGCGGACGGCAAGCTAGGCTTGCCTGCGACGCCCCGCGAAGCCGTTCTATATCGCCAGTACCTCCATTATGCCGAAGGTTCGCTGATGCCGATACTCTTCACCAGCCTCGTCGCATCGAAAATTCCCCTTCTGGGACGGTTCGCGTTGAAGCGCATACGTCCGATGCTCGAGACGCACCTGAACTTCGTCGAACAGGAACTCCGCGGTCGCGAATGGTTCGCTGGAACCGCGTTCACCGCGGCCGACATCATGATGAGCTTTCCCCTCGAGGCGGCGGGGGCCCGTGGGTTTCTCGGAGATGACAATCGAGCAACAACAGACTGGCTCGCACGTATCCACGCCCGTCCCGCTTACCATAGAGCCCTGGAGAAAGGCGGACCCTATGCTTTTGGACCGCCGCGATCATCAAAGGAGACGACCCAATGAAACTCAAGGCAATCGCTCTGAACGGCACCCTGAAATCTAGCGGAGGCGAGCCGTCATCCACCGACCGAATGCTCGACCTCATTGGGCGCGGATTGCGCGAAATGCATGTCGAGGTCGAAACGATCCGCTTGGCCGACCATGACATCAAGCCAGGCGTCACATCAGACGAAGGGCCAGGCGATGCATGGCCCGATATCAGAAAGGCGATTCTCGATGCCAACATCTTGATAATTGGGACACCTATTTGGCTTGGGCAACCCTCCTCGGTCGCCAAGCGCGCTCTTGAGCGCATGGATGCCTTCCTCGAGGAAACCGATGACGAGGGGCGGATGATTTCCCACGGCCGGGTCGCGGCCGTCGCCGTCGTCGGCAACGAGGACGGCGCCCATCACGTTTCCGCCGAGGTTTTCCAGGCCCTCAACGACGTGGGCTTCACCATTCCCGCCAACGCGGTCGCCTATTGGGTGGGTGAAGCAATGGGCAGCAAGAACTTCGTGGACCTCGACGAGATCCCGGAGGTTGTGACGTCAGCAGTCGACATGCTCGTTCGCAACACGGTCCAACTCGCGGGATTGTTGGGCAACAAAGCGCCATAGCTCTTACCACCGACGGGTCCCCGTCTGGTTTGGATCGAGCCACGGCCGCTTCTTTATGATACCAGCGGTTTCGCGCGGTTGAGCCGCCCGAACGCCCAAGGTCGCGAACTCGATTTGCCTGGGGCCGGACGGCGGATCTCGAGCGCGGTGCGGATCTCGCTTGGATCCGGCGGCCATGGCAGGCTGGTGATATCGACGTCACCAACTCCATACGAGCCTCACCACGAACACGGGAGGCGGCACATCAAACCCGAAAGAGCCGGTCCAAAGGCTCGAAAAAACCCGTGCCCGCCGGAGTGCGACCGCTCCTGGTCGCCCGCGACGGCGGGAACATGCCCACTCCGTTGGGTCAGCCGCGATGGCGCGGGAGATAGCATATCCCCGGATATTTATGGGGGCATTACACCAATCATGAGATGCCGCTGACGAAAATGTCGTGGAACACAATCTAAATCAGGATCGATCGTGCGGTTGCGGACCAAGCCCTCACCTCGGGAACCGGCAACCGTCGTCGAGGTTGTACATACGGTTTCAAAAAGAGGTGCCTCATGCCCATGGTTATTGATGTCGACTTTCAGATAAGGTGGGCGGTGCCGGTTCACGTGCGGATGGCTGGCGGTAGCCGTCAACGCATTAACGGACCCGATGCCGCCCTGCTAGCGCTAAAAAGCCAATGGCCATAGAAGGACAGCGCGGAATTCAGCTTGGCGATGTCCAGGTGCCGCAAGGCTCTAATGGAGCACGGAAGCGCGGAATTGGCACGCGAAAGCTTCATGGACGCAGCGGTTCAGGCGAAGGTTCTTTAATGACAGCGATATCAGCCATGACATTCCACTGGGCCATCATCTTGGGATCCATAACGCTACTATGCTGGATGTTTGCCGGCTTCTCCGCTGTCTTGGGAACAAGGGCGAAATCAGGAACGCGGAGCCAGGTCGATCGAGTGATTACCTCACGACGGGATTGGCCGCGGTAGGCTTTGTTTCCTTGACGGCGATGGGCCCTTTACTCGGATTTGGTTCGTAGGCCACTGGTTCGCGGTCTGCGGCACGACATGGAGGCGATCATGCCACGGTGGGCTCACCTATGTATCGATATGCAGCGGATGTTCGACGAGGAGACCGCGTGGAACGTTCCATGGATGGCGGAGGTATCCAGCCAAATCGAGGAATTGGCGGCGAGAACACCTGCACGGACCATCTTCACCCGCTTCATCCCGCCGCGCTCCGCGAGCCAGATGCCGGGCGCATGGAAGACCTATTACGAAAAGTGGGATCAGATGACCCTTAACCGCTTACCGCGCGAGCTTGTCGACCTTTTACCGGCCCTGGCTCGATTTGTCCCGCCAGCGCGGATCTTTGACAAGCGGACGTATTCCCCCTGGGTTGACGGACGGCTTCATCAACTTCTGGTCCAGGACGGCGTCGATACGCTTATCGTCACCGGAGGGGAGACGGACGTTTGCGTGCTCGCGACCGTGGTCGGCGCGATCGACCTCGGGTACCGTGTGCTGATTCCGCATGACGCGGTGTGCAGTGGGGCGGATAGCACGCACGATTCGACACTGGAGCTTCTCGGCGCGAGATTTTCCGTGCAGGTCGAGATGACTTCCACGGAAGAGCTGCTTGCGAAAGTCGTGGGATGAACCGCGCGGCGCTTTCGGTGGGCGTTTTCCGTCATGTACCCGACCATCGAACGTCCGTACAGAAGCGTACTTGGAACCGGATCCGCTGATACCGGGTTAATCATCGTCTTGTTTTCGTCAAGCATTGGACGGGTGTCACATGAAGAGAGTTGCCTTGGTTACAGGCGCGGGATCGGGCATCGGAAGAGCCTCGGCCCAAAGCCTTGCATCGGAAGGATATTGCGTCGGCTTGCTTGGACACAGCCCGGACGATCTTGACGCCACGATGCTCGAGATCAGCGAGAGCGATGGCGATGCTCACGTCTTGAATGCCGATATCGCGAACCAACGGCAAATGGAGGAGGCGGTCAGCGAGCTGGCGCGCCGTTACGGCAGGCTCGACGTCGTAGTGGCGAACGCCGGGATCAACGGCGCGTGGGCTCCCATCGATGATTTGACATTGGAGGAATGGAACAGGACCATCTCCACCAATCTCACTGGCACCTTCCTGACAATCCGGGCGACTGTTCCTCTCCTGAAGGCGGCGGGTGGCGGATCGATCATCGTGGTGTCATCGATCAACGGAACCCGAACCTTCACGACGCCCGGCGCGACGGCCTACACCGCCACCAAGGCGGGTCAGGTTGCGATGGTGCAGCAATTGGCGCTCGAACTTGCTCGTCATCACATCCGTATCAACGCGGTGTGCCCCGGCGAGATCGAAACGAATATCGACTCGAACACTGCCCTTCGACAAGAGGATCAAACAGTGATCCCCGTCATCTGGCCAGACGGCCAAGTTCCCATCACCGGCGGCAGGCCAGGCAAAAGCTCTGATGTGGCGGACGTCATAGCATTTCTGGCATCAGACAAGGCGCGGCACATCACTGGATCACCAATATGGGTCGATGGGGGCCAAGGACTATTGCGGTGAAACCATCGGGTCGAAATCGGTCGTTGTAAGGACGAGGCCGGCAGACGGAGTTGTTCCCGGAGGTAGCCAAGCATGCCGAGAGCTGGCGAGAACGCAATGAACAGGAGAAATCGTGCCGGGGCGTCAAACAACGTTAACTCACATCCAAGGACGTTGAGAAATCGACGGGTGCGTCCAACAACGAAACTTGCTGATAGCCGCACGTGCAAACCACGGGTCCCCGCCAAATCGGACGGCATCAGACCAGGAGGCGTAAGGGGTCTCGTCCGCAACGCAATCAGCTCCAGCACGCAAGCGGCCGAGTGGTTCGATCACGTTCGCGACTTCGCATTCTTTGGCGTCACGATGACCTTGGAGCTATCCACGCCTGCCTAGGACAGCTTTCCACGCAAGTCGGATGGATTGAAGGCGTGTGTGGACACGCTCCGGCGTCGAGGTCCCGATGCCATTGCGGAAATCAGCAAGAGCCTGGGCTTCCAACCGGGTGAACCTCTCATCGGAAGAATTTCGCAGAGCTAGTCCCGTAGTGCGATCAATGACCACCCATCGGCCGTTCGACATATCGACTTCATAACGGGTCATCTCAAAATCTCTGCCTGACTTCGCGAAAAGGCATATCGAGCCGACATGACAGGAAACTTAACATGCACCATGTCTAACTGAACTCGGTTCAAACGTGGTGAAGAAAGCGCTACCGGGACAATGATGCTCGGGCGCTACACAGTTCCTGTCCCGCGTCATGCCCCTTGGCTAATGCCGGAGGCGACAGTGACAGCGCGCGTCCTGGCGACGCTCGGCCTTGTTGACCTTTGTCGTACCTCGCATGAGGCTCCCCGCCGAAAAGGCCGGAACGTGGATGAAGTAAAAAGCATGCTTGGGGTTGTCGCGTCAGCAGGGCTCCCAGCGACCGTTCAGGGCGCGGCGGCGTCCAGCGACAGCGCATGGAACGCACTCGTCGCAAAGGCCAAGGGACATGCATCGGCCAAGCGGGCACTGATAGCCGCAGGCGACCATGCCGGCTCGTTTTCGATGACGCTACTGGAAAGATCGCGATCTTGCTTTCCCACGGACAGGCTGCATTGATATTACGCGCTTTCGCCTTGCCCTTCGCTTGCGACCCGCCACAAGAAGTCGGGCAATGCCTCCATCGCGGAGTACCTTGGCTAGGAAGGTAGCTCCCCGGTTTGTACATCCAACATTGGTCATCCTGGCACTCGTTTCAAGCGCGATGATAGGATATCGTTGAGTGTGACAGGCTTGAGATCAAAAACATCGACCCCAACATCAAACTGACGGGGCAAAGGTTTGAGCCGGCCGTGTGAATGACCGTGGAGATTGATCGATTTCTTGCCCATCTGGTTCCAGGTGCGGAAGGGGTAATGGCACATCACCAGCAGAACGCCGTCAACGATGAGCTCTTTGTAGTGCTGCACCGTTTTCCACCCTCCGCAGGCGACCACCGTGTCGGGATCGTTGTTGCCGATGATCAGGTGCTTTATGCCGGTTAGGCGCTGGAGCATATGGTTGCAATCCCCCGCGCCCCTGCCCATGAAGTCCCCGAGATGCCAGACTTCATCATCCGGACGAACGACCGCGTTCCAGTTTGCGATCAGGGCCGCGTCATGCTCCTTCATTCCCGGAAAAGGTCTTTGGTCGATCCTCAGTACGCGAGGGTCGGCCAAGTGCGTATCGCTCGTGAAGTAGATCATCGAAGAAGCCTAAGCTGTCCGCGTTTGGCGAGGTCGGCGAGATTGATCACATCCACCATCCGATCCGCTTCGTCCGGTTCCAAGGTATCCAGACGGACGCCGTGATAGACGGCGGCCCAACCCGTGAAGATGTCGATAATCGACCAGTATACATCGGAATGGTTTTTACTGACTTGATATCGAAGATGTCCCATGAACGAAAGCTGGGGCTGGCGGCCGGGATATCAAGAGCCCCAAGAACGTCGAAAACGGTGGCGAGGCCGTCTGGATGATGACGCTATAAAATCAGGTTTTCGCGATTATAACCTCGTCATGCATGAGCTTGGTAAGCTCGGCCGCATCGTGAATGCCGAATTCGTGCCATCCCACAAGCGCCTTGGCAGCTAGCCTTCCGCGATCGCTGGACGGATCGCAGTCATTGTCGCGACACCAATCGATGAGAACGCCGTGCAACATCTTCAGGTCGGTTGTCGTGAGCGGCTCTTTTGGCCAGTCGGTCTTGGTCAAGCGATGTCCCTTGGCTTTGATGAGACAGCATCAAGAAGAAAGCTAGCCCGCGATTAGGCAGGGCAAGAGCTGAACCATGATTGAAGCGGCTCGAAAGCCATATTCCGGAATATCCGCAAATGATTGATATCAAAACAGAATAGTCTGTACGTTAGTGTACAATCTCGCTGCGAAACGTGGCTGTCGCGGCCGGGGGCGCCTCGGCGTCCATGATCACCGTCGGATTGGGAAATGGCGACGCAAGGCTCATGGGTCCATTTATCACGCGCTTGGCGGGCGTTTGGCTCGGCCGCATCATCATGCGCTTCTCCAGACGACGACAAGGATCAGCACAAGGTGCTTCGAAATTGAGACCCGATGCCGAGCAGCGCGCCGTCATTGTCGACGACTGGCAGGCTGCTGAAGCCGCGATCCAGCACCGAATTCGCGGCTTCCCATATTC
The DNA here is from genome assembly GCF_055616315.1 of Rhizobium sp. O111. Classification (NCBI taxonomy): domain Bacteria; kingdom Pseudomonadati; phylum Pseudomonadota; class Alphaproteobacteria; order Hyphomicrobiales; family Rhizobiaceae; genus Rhizobium; species Rhizobium sp. O111. Next base: position 1,011,965 of record NZ_JBSHXL010000003.1, read on the forward strand.
TCGGTCGCGGCCCGAGCATGATAGGATCGGGACTCGATGGATCGCACGGTCAGCATCACAAATCTCCTTGCTTTGCTCCCAGGCTACTGGCAGGGCGCTCCGGGCACGTTGACGCCCTTCAAGCCCGGCATCTCACCTGAGAGAGCGGCGGAAGCCCCTTAGCAAGAGAGTAAACAGGGCCGCGGCGATCCCTGCGAGCCACATGAACTGTGGCCACACGACCGAAAAGCCCGCGCCTCTGTAAAGCACGGCCTGCGCCATCACGATGAAATGCGTGCTTGGGGCCGCAAGCATGATCGTCTGAATGATTTCAACCATGCTCTCGCGTGGTGTCGTCGGTGTTGCCGCCGAAGGCGGAAGCAGTTTGAGGCTAAGATGAACTAAAAAATGCGAGTGTGACGAGCGATTTCGACGAAACGAAGGATCTCGCACTGACAGGCATCAGAGGGCCTTACCCACGGTGTCAACGCGGCCATCTCTTCGATGGCCCGTCGTCATTGGCTCCCGCCTACGAGGTTCTTGGCCTCGATTGTTTTTTCGCGGACCCTGCTGATGGACCAGCGTTCTTCGCCACGAGCATTGTCGCTGTCCCCGCGCTCGCCTTCGCGCTCTCGCTCCAGAATGCCCCATTGTGTTGCGCATCATTGCGACGTTAGTCGCACCGGAATTCCTGGAAGGTGCGCAGGGTCAGTCTCCTGTCAAGCAAGCGGCTCTATCCGATGCGAGGAGAGCGGCGTCGTGAAAACGATACCGAGGTTTCTCGTACTGCTCGGCCATACGAACCTTGAGCACGAAAAACGACGGTAGGAGAGTATAGGCGACTATGGGCGATCGCGCGGTACGATGAAAAACGCTTGATAAGGATCCGCCTCAGGACAGGGTTCGAGACTTCGTTGAGGCGGTGGCGCAATGAACGGACAGGGTTCCCGCGGATGTGTTAATGCATCGTCATGTGAACTTTTCTCGTAATCAGCCCGTTTAAGCTCATTGGCATTGGCATTGAGTGTCGGTCGTACTCCACCCGAAACGCCTTGCTAGCGCGGGAACGCATTGAGGATATAGACATGGCGAAGCGTACAACGAAGTCCGATAACGTGGAGACCTCTGGGGCATTCCCATGGGGAAAATTGATCGCGGGTATCGCCGGGAGTGCCGTGGCGACTCGCGTCATCCGCAAGGTACCGCTTGGCCGGATTGTCATTGCGGCAACGCCTTTGATTGTCGCCGCCCTGCAGCGGGGCCGCGAACCGCCGAAGGATGGGCCAAAGGGTTGAATACTTTTCATGGAAGCGCTTCCTGCAAGTCGGCATACCACTCAGCGTACGGGGTGTTTCGGACGAGATGGCGATTGTAGTCGGGAGCGCCGTCGTTCCACCACGGGGTTCCCCGCTCGCCAAGCGCTACCTTCGCATCGTTGACGCGGCCACGGGCGTCCGCCATCTCGCGACTGCCCGCTGTCGCATCGCGAACGGCGCGCCGCGCCGCCATGAGCTGAGCCACCAGACGATCATGGGTATCTTGGTCGAGCGCGGGGTTGCACTGCCGCCATAGGCGGCCGCGCACTATGAAGTATCGATTATCTGGCGTGGTCGGGTAGTCTGGCAATGCGTCTTTCCTAGTCCAACTGTCGTCGGACGACTGCCTTCGCTGGGAACCTCGACGATATTGGCGCCTTCCGTGATCGAATCCTATTTGATATCGCCATCAATCGCCAGTGTCCGCGCTTAGGCTCCGATCGGCCGAAGGGGCAATCAACACCGTCGAACCGAGTTCTCCGCCGAGCGCCTGAACTCTCGGCACCCTTTTTTCTGGCCGTCGGCATCCTCGGCATGCTCGATTACTCCCCGCGCCGCCAGGTCCCGCCTCCGACGCGGTTATGAACCATTAAATGGGGTTTATCTTTTCTACGTAGTACATTAACGTCCCATTAGAAGGATCAATTTAATGCGGCTGACGCTTCAAACACATTTTAACCGTGAGTGGCACCACGCCGCGACGCTCGAATTGAAGGACGATACGGCCGGCTTCAAGGGCGCGTCGATCGTCGACTACGATCTCGATTATTTCGTTACCGTGGCGTCGGTGGAATTCGCGGCCGGAAAAACGGTCAGAGACCATCGCGCCTTGTCAATCCGCTATCCTGTTGATCTCGAAAATCGATTTAGTGGCAGTTGGCCGCCGTTTCTATTGGATCTCATGCCACAAGGACATGCAAGGCGAAAGCTTGCGGAGCACCTAGGGCTCGCCGAAGGCTCGCGCGCTTCTGATCTCCCGCTGCTTCTGCGATCAGCGACGGGCGGCATAGGCAATATCCGCATCAAGGAAGCGGCTGAGGCCGAAAGGGAACGACTATATAATGTGCGGCGCCGAGGCGTGACGGAAGAGGAAATCCTCGAGCGGTCGGATCGCTTCATGGAGGTGGCTGATCGCTTTGCAATGCTTGCGTCTGGTTCAAGCGGACTGCAAGGCGAATGGCCCAAGGTCTCCATGACCCAGGCGAATGATGGTCTTTATTATCCTGATAGCTTCGTGACCGATGACGAGGCCGTGCGCCACGTCATCGTCAAGCTGGTACGCAGCAGCGACCCCGTCGATCGTCTGATCCTCGAGGGCGAAGCCATCTATTCGCGAATTGCTGAAGAGATCGGTCTTCATGTCAGCGAACCTTCGAGCCATGCCGAAGGGGTCCTGATCATTCCCCGTTTCGACCGGAAGACAAGAGAAGGCGGCGGAACCGTCAGGCTGGGGCAGGAAAGCCTCGTGTCGGCGATCGGCGTCGCGGATTTCGGCCATGTTGGCACACACGAGGCGTATATCGACCTGCTGCGCCAATATTCAGCCGAGCCATTCTCGGACATCGTCGAATATGTGAAGCGCGATATCGCCAATCTGGCGCTCGGAAATCCTGATAATCACGGTCGGAACTCGGCTCTAAGCAAACATCAAGATGGCACGATCCGTCTTGCTCCATTGTTTGACTTCGCGCCCATGCGGCTGGCCAAGGAAGGAATCGTTCGCTCGACACGATGGGCCATGATGCGTGATGGAGGCGTCGATCACCTCCCTGACTGGAAGAAGATCTGCAAAGGAGTGATGGCCGTTCCCGATGAGCAGAAACGTATGGCGAGTGCACTCTACTCTTTCGCTGAACAACTGCGACGGGCGCCGAACCTTGCGAGGGACGGGGGCGCTTCTCCCGAAATTCAGCAGCGAGCGATGACGCGCTGCGTCGAAATAACAAACAGCGTTCTCGAGGCCTGCTCATGACGCGGAGGTCGAACTGATATATGGCCCGCTGGAAGAAGCCAACAAAAGAACAAGTTCTTGAAAACCGCCGGACATTGGCCGCGCGCGCGCGCAATGGCGATTTGCCTTTACCCGAAGCAGTCGGGGATCTCCGCAAGGGCATCGGCATGACCCAAGAAGAATTCGCTAAATCGCTAAGCCTCACTAGGCGGCAAGTTGCCGAGATTGAAGCTGGGACCGCGAATCCTAGACTGGAGACGTTGGAGAAGATTGGTCGCCTGTTTGGGTTTGGAGTCGGGTTTATTCCGAGATCACGATCATGAAATAGCAATATCTCCGGTTGCGAAAAGCGTGATTGACGTATCCGCCCAGGTGCGCTGCGGGTCGCTCAAGCTGGCGCGGCGTGCCGCCGTATCGGGAAATTCAATGGCGCCACGATCCGACTGCGGTGGCTGCGTCGTAACCACGACGCAAGTCGGGCGTGACTTTCGTCCCTCTGTCCCTGCGCGGTCGTTCAATGTGCCGTTGCGTTTGACCACGCCGCGCAGCATCGCCTCCCAGCGGTCGGGCGCATCCTGCCCCTCGCGCAGCACCGCCTCGTCGGCGCTCTCGCGCTCGCACCAAGGCGCCAGCATGCCGCCGGCGAGCCATGACGCGGCCGCCGAAAAGCCGGGGTGCGGATCGAAGACCGTGATCTCGGCGCCGCGCGCGACAAGCGCATGGACCACCGCGAGGCCGCCAACGCCGGCCCCTTTGACGGGGCAGGGTAGAACGCAGCGCAACATTGAGCCGATCAACGCGTTTCCGCTAGGCATGGTGCTCAAAGCTAGCCTTCAAATCATCGATTACGGGCCCAGCGGCAGGATTGACCATTGGCGCGAGTTGATGGGAGCCGCGGTGGTCGTCCGGTCAATGCTTGGGTTAGCTCGTCTGCTTATGAGGAGGCGTGCGGAGCGATGGGGCCGGAGAACCCTGCGGTGGCTATGGCCTGCATTTTGGAGATCGAATATGATCGACTCGCCAGGCGGGTATCTGCGTGACCACGCGAAGCGGTCGGAGCGCGGTGAGTTTTCGCTCGGACCGATGCTGATGGCGTTCTTGAAGGTAAATGGGATGGAAGGACGCCGCGCTGGCTGACGGTGCCCGGTTGACTGACACGCCAGAGGGCCTGAGAGCTTGACGCAAAACTTGACGGCCGTTTTATTCTGGTCTTTTTTCTTCTGAAACAACGCATTAGTGGGTTTGAAGATCCTCGCGTCGCCGACTTGGCGTCCAACATGCATCGAGAGATGGGCGGGAGAGTAACGGCTTTTGCGCTTGCATTGCTTATCGGATGGTCGCAAAGCCATGTTGAAGGGCGCCACGGTCGGCTCGAAACGACGCTGGCAAATTTAATCGGAGACAAAAGGTCTATCATGACTCGCCAGCTTTCTCTCTCCCGGGACCGTATTTCTGTACTTCTGCTCGAAGGCATTAACCAAAGCGCCGTGGATTACTTTGCGGCGTCTGGATACACGAATCTCACTCACCTGCCGAAGGCGCTCGATGACAAGGATCTCAAGAGCCACATCGCCGATGCGCATATCATTGGTATTCGCTCAAGAACGCAGCTGACAGACGAGATATTCCAATCCGCCAAAAAGCTGATTGCGGTTGGTTGCTTCTCGGTCGGCACAAACCAGGTCGATCTCGAGGCGGCGCGGCGCCGCGGGATACCTGTCTTCAACGCACCCTACTCGAACACGCGCTCGGTGGCGGAACTTGTGATCGGCGAGATCATCATGCTGGCCCGACAGATCTTTCCGCGGTCGGCGTCCGCACATCAGGGCGGATGGGAGAAATCCGCTGTCGGCAGCCGCGAGCTGCGGGGTAAAACGCTAGGGATCGTCGGTTACGGCAATATCGGTTCGCAGCTCAGTGCTCTTGCCGAAAGCATGGGGATGGTGGTGCGCTATTTCGACCTTTCCGATCGGTTGCGCCGGGGCAATTCGGAATCGATGGCGTCGCTCGGCGAGCTCCTCGAAATCTCGGACTATGTGACGATGCACGTTCCCGAGACAGCATCGACCCAAAACATGATCGGCGAGGCCGAACTGCGCCGCATGAAAAAGGGCGCGATCTTCATCAACAATTCGCGCGGCACTGTCGTCGATCTCGATGCGCTCGCGACCGTGTTGAAGGAAGGGCATCTGGCCGGAGCTGCCGTAGATGTGTTTCCCGTGGAGCCGGCATCGAACAAGGATCGCTTCGAATCGCCGCTTCAGGGTTTGAGCAACGTCATATTGACACCCCATATCGGCGGCTCCACCGAAGAGGCGCAGGAGCGCATCGGCCGCGAAGTCTCCAGAAAGCTGGTCGAATATTCCGACGTCGGCTCGACGATGGGCGCGGTCAATTTTCCTCAGGTTCAGCTGCCCGAGCGCCCGAATGGCACGCGTTTCATCCACGTCCATGAAAACCGCCCCGGTACGCTCATCAAGCTAAACGAGATATTCTCTTCGCGCGGGCTCAATATAATTGCAGAGTTCCTGCAGACCCATGGCGACACGGGCTATGTGGTGATCGAGGTTGAGGGCGTTTCCGAGACGTCCGATGAAATTCTACAGGCGCTGCGCGCGATACCCGGCACGATCAGAGCGCGACTGCTCTATTGACGGTGCGCCCAGGGGATGCGCCAAACAGTCTTTCGGCGAAAGTCGTTCAGCCCGGTCCGCCGATGACAGGTCTATTCGTTTACGAGCTCCCCGAGGACGAGATACGCTATATGAAGCTGGTGCTCTCGAAACAATATGATCCGCAGCTCAAGGACGAGATCAGCGTGTCGCTCGAACCGGATGATGCTGCCCCGCAAGCGAGACTGGCGATCCGTAAAGATGGCATCTGATCGCGTGAAGTGGACATGGTGACTCTCGCTCGCAAGCCTGCCGTTTCTGATCGCGGCCGCCATTGTGATCAATGCATGGCGAAACATCGAGGATTACAGCCGTCGGATCGAGACCGATGTCGTGGAGGGATCTGGTCAGCTCGACTATGCCGGCGCGACGTGGCGCCTCGAGAAGGTCAGACTGCTTGGCGATGGACGCGACACGCAACTGCGTCTTCCCGGCAAGATGGCTCGCTCGCCAGGCTGGCGGCCAGCTTGGAGCGGCAAAAACAAGCCCTAGATAACAGCTTGGAGCGTTCAGGCGTTTCAGGCATTTACCCGCGCCTCTTGGTTGAGGTGAATTTGCACATGGGGGCATCGTGAGCGATACGCAAACCAACACGCTGACACTGAACGACGTCACTGTCATCGAGGACTCCAAGCTGAAGAAGGCGATCACTGCGGCCGCCCTCGGCAATGCGATGGAATGGTTCGATTTCGGCGTCTATGGGTTCGTCGCAGCCACGGTTGGCAAGGTATTTTTTCCCGAAGCTTCGCCAGCAGTGCAGACCGTCGCCGCACTCGCAACCTTCTCCGTACCGTTTCTCGTGCGGCCATTGGGCGGCGTGTTTTTCGGCTCTATGGGTGACAAGTTCGGTCGGCAAAAGGTTCTATCGTTGACGATCGTCATTATGGCGGTCAGCACGTTCTGTATTGGCCTGATACCGAGTTATGCGATGATTGGCCTGTGGGCCCCCATCCTGCTGCTCATGTGCAAACTTGTCCAAGGGTTTTCGGTTGGCGGTGAATACACCGGCGCCGCCATATTTGTCGCGGAATATTCGCCTGATCGCAGGCGCGGTTTTCTTGGAAGCTGGCTCGATTTTGGCTCGATCGCCGGATTTGTTCTCGGCGCTGGACTGGTCGTCGTACTGACCGCGGCGATGAGCGAAGCAAATTTCCTCGCCTGGGGTTGGCGCCTACCTTTCTTTCTCGCTGCTCCCTTGGGTCTCATCGGCCTTTATCTGCGGCATGCGGCCGAGGAGACGCCGGCCTTCACCGAACGCCTGAAGCGGACCGAGAAGGAAGATAAGCAGGCGTTGTCCGAGCGGCCCATGATCCCGATAGCGGAGATCATCCAGAGGCATCCGAGGTCCCTGGCAATATGCATCGGCATGGTGCTTGTTACTAACGTCACCTATTACATGCTCTTGACCTATATGCCGACCTATCTGGCGAAAACCCTCGGCTATACGGAGGACCATGGCGCTTTAATCATCATCGCGGTCATGGTCGGAATGTTATTCGTGCAGCCGCTGGTTGGATTTTTGAGTGACCGCATCGGCCGTCGGCCGTTTCTCGCGGTTGGAAGCTTGATCATCCTCACCTTGTCGTTGCCGGCATTTCATCTGATAGCGAGCGGCAACACGATCGGCATCTTCTTTGGTCTGTTAATCCTCGCGATCGGTCTGAATTGCCTTGTCGGCATCATGGCTGCAACTTTGCCCGCCTTGTTTCCTGCGCGAATTCGTTACAGCGCGCTCGCCATATCCTTCAATATCTCGATTATCGTCGCCGGCCTCACACCCACTGTGGCGGCATGGTTGGTCGAAGCGACCGACAACATCTATATGCCGGCGTACTATCTCATGATTGCCGCAGCCGCAGGTCTTCTGACGACCTTTTTCCTGAAGGAGACGGCCAATCGGCCCCTTTATGGAGATACGCCGAACGCTTCCAGCCGCAAAGAGGCAAGGGCGCTTCTTGCGGAGCATTATCTATACATCGAGGAAAGCGTTGAAAAGATCGATGAAGCGATGGCGGAGTTGGCCGAGCAGATGCAACTTCTTCGGCAGAAGCGTGAAAAGCTCGTGGGCCAACACCCCGAACTGAATTGATCGCCCACGAGGTGTGCGGAGCAGGAAGATCGGCCCCCGAGGGCCCTGCCCCTGGTGTGCTTCGGACGAGACTTTTCGGGCCAATTCGAGCTCCGACCCCTCGCTTGATAACTCGCCGCATTTCTTCACCGACAATTTCCTCCGCAGTTTACACGTAGCGATTGTCTTTGAGGTTACGCGAATAGGAGTACGCTTTGCGACGATCGACCCCAAGAAATCAGATAACGGTTTGCAAGCCGAGCTCGACCACGCGTCCTGTTGGAAGGCCGAAATAATCGGTAGCGTTACCTGCGTTCTGGGCGAGTACGATGAACAGGCGATCCTGCCAGAAAGGCATGCCGCCTTTCTTTGATGGGAGGATCGTCCGGCGCGACAGGAAGAACGATGTCGACATGATGTCGAACTTCAGACCAAGCTTGCGAACCAGCACAAGCGCGCGCGGGATGTTGGGCGTCTCCATATATCCGAACGTGATCACCAACCGGCTGAACAGTGGGCTGAAGCTTTCAAGGAATATCTTCTCGTCGTCAGGAACGAACGGCTCCGTTGCGGTCACGACGCTCAGAATGACATTGTGCTCGTGAAGAACCTTGTAGTGCTTGAGGCTGTGCAGCAGTGCGGTCGGTGCACCCTCGACGTCGCTTGTCAGGAACACGGCAGTTCCGGGGACAGTCGTCGGCGGCCTCTTCGTCAGCCTTTGTATGATCCCTTCCAGCGGTACCTCGTCCGCACGCGTGCGAGACGCCAGTAGTCGACGGCCTGCCATCCATGTTTGCATGATGAGGGCCATCGTGCATGCAACCGTGACCGGAACCCAGCCGCCTTCCGGAAATTTGGCGATGTTTGCCACAAAGAACCCGGCGTCGATCAGGAAGAGTGGCACGATGATCGCCGTGGTGGTGAGCGTCGTCCATCTCCAGATGTGTTTCATGACCACGAACAAAAGGATGCTGGTGATCAGCATCTCGCCCGTAACCGCGATGCCGTATGCGGCAGACAGTCCGCTCGAGCTTCTGAAATACAGAACAAGTGCGATAACGAACACGAATAGGAACGCGTTCACTTGTGGCATGAAGATCTGCCCGGAGTGCGTCTCGGAAGTGTGCAGGATCTGCAGGCGTGGCAGTAAGTTGAGGTGCATTGCCTGACGCACAAGCGAATATGCCCCCGAAATGACTGCCTGGCTCGCGATCACCGTTGCTGCGGTTGCAAGACACACGATTGGCACACGCGCCCATTCAGGATGCATGCCGAAGAATGGGTGGTCGGTCATGCCAGGATTTGCGAGAACGAACGCGCCTTGTCCGAAGTAGTTGAGAAGCAGGCATGGAAATACGAGCGAGAACCACGCCACCACGATTGGTCGTCTGCCGAAATGGCCGAGGTCGACGTAGAGTGCCTCAGCGCCGGTGACAGCGAGGAAGACCGCGCCTAGGACGGCGATAGCGCGACCGATATTGTTCGATGCATACAAAACTCCGTGAAGTGGATTGATGGCGCTAAAAATCTCCAAATCATCGAGAATATGGACGGCGCCGCTTATTCCAAGAACCAGAAACCATACCGCCATGACGGGTCCGAATACTGACGCGACACCACCTGTCCCAAAACGTTGAACGAAAACAGTACGGCAATGATCGTAACGGTGATCGGAACGATCCATGCCGACAGGCCGGGCGCGACCACCTGGATTCCTTCGACGGCGGACAGAACCGAGATTGCTGGGGTAATAATGGCGTCGCCAAGGAAGAGGGAGGCTCCCGCGACACCCAAGACGAGAATCCACGCTGGCTGTCGGTGAAGCTCTGCCGGGCAAGCGTCATCAGGGACAGCGTTCCCCCTTCGCCCCGATTGTCAGCCCGAAGAACGAACATCACGTATTTAACCGTGACGACGATAGTCAGGTCCCACACGATGAGTGAAAGAATGCCGAGCACGTTCTCCCGGTGCGATCCCAACCCCGCCGTGGCGTGAAGTGCTTCGCGAAACGCGTAGAGGGGGCTTGTCCCGATGTCACCGTATACGACCCCAAGGGCAGCCAACACCAGTGACGGCAGACCGTTGCGCGATTCAGTTGCCAGTTCTGGGTCTTCAGAGCGAAGTTGGGGGTAGGTCACCGAGCAATCCTGACGGAAGCGACTTTGTTTTCAACATTGTAGGTGATGATATCGCTGAACGCTCGAACGTTCGATTGGTTCGATCGGATGAACCACAGCATTTAAGACTTGCCAAAAAGGAAAAGAGGCCGCGTACGGCTACCCTGTTTCGAACGGTCTGCCACACGACATCAGGGCAGGTCCTTCAGCATCCGGATCCGGTTTGCGGTTGTGAAGGCAATAACCTTGTCCTGCTCGATTGCCCGCAACACCGCTAGGATTTCATCATGCGTAAACCCGCTCTCGCGAAGCGGGTCGCTGATATCAAGCAAACTGATCGTTACCTTGCGCTTCGCCTTGAGTGCCCGAAGCCTTGCGATGAGAGCATTCTCTGTTTCGCTAAATCGACTCATGTGATGCTTTCGTTTGTTGCGTGTCCTCGCGTTGCGCTCCGCGCCGCGTACCGACCTGGAGAGATACCACTCTCGAGGTTGTCACGCTAAAGTTCCTCGACGTCACACAAATCCCGTATGTCCGCCAAACGCAACCTCTTCATCATCAAGGTTTCCCGTACCAATCCTCTTGCTTTCTCCCGACAGTAATTCGACGCCTTGGTCTGTTTCACCTTGAGCGTGCCCTCGGCTTTGTCCCCCGCGAGCTTCCTCCTCGCCGTCAAATGCTCGATCATCCTCACCGGTGACCAATCGGTCAGTCTTCGCCTCACAGAATGCGGCGTCGATCACGGACTGCCGGTTGGCCACCCATGCAATGTCCGGTTCGGCGACAGAAACGCTCTGATCGATCCGCGTCGCATTTGATGGCGCTGTTGGCGAAAGCTTGGAAATCTTCTCGACCATCGGTTCTTTCTTTAATTATGCCTTCTGGAACGCTTTTTTGCCCTCGGCGTCGAGTGCCCTGAATTGATCGTCGGTCAGCGTTACGTCCGCCGCGCGGACGTTCTCCTCCAGATGTTTGACTTTTGAGGTGCCCGGAATCGGTAGCATGACCGGGCTACGCTTCAGGACCCATGCAAGTGCGATTTGACTTGGCGATACGCTGTGTTGCTTTGCAACCGTATCCAGAAGAGATCCAGGCTTCGCCAATTCTCCGGCCGCCAGTGGATACCACGGGATGAAGCCAATTCCGTGTTTCGTGCAATAGTCGAGGACGTCCTCGCTCGTGCGATCCACCAAGTTGTACCTGTTCTGCACCGTGGCCACCTTAAAGACCTTCGATGCAGCCTCGATATCAGCCACCGACACCTCGCTCAGCCCCGCATGGCGGATTAGGCCAGAGTCGATGAGCGACTTGATGGCGTCAAACTGCTCTTTAGCTGGTACCCTTGAATCGATCCTGTGCAATTGCCATAAATCAATCCTTTCAACGCCCAGGTTTCGAAGGCTCTTGTGTACCTGTTGAATTAGATATTCGGGACGCCCGACAGGCAGCCAGATATCCGGGCCGTGACGGGTGAGGCCACCCTTGGTGGCGACGATTGATCCATCGTTATAAGGGTGAAGCGCTTCCTTAATCAGCCATTCGGAAACATCTGGCCCGTATGAATCGGCGGTGTCGATGAAGTTGACCCCAAGCGAGGGGAGACGCTTTAGCGTTCGGATCGCTTCACCATGGTCTGCGGGAGGGCCCCAGATGCCGGGGCCGGTCACGCGCATGGCGCCAAACCCCAAGCGGTTCACCTCCATGTCTCCGCCGATCTTGAACGATCCTGATTTCGCCGCACTGTACTCGGTCATCGCCAGACTCCGCCGTCGCATGTAGTTGATCGATATCGTGAAGGTAGTGGCGCGAGGTGGTTGTTAAAGTGGTCTTGATGACATTCTTACACACGCGCACGGAAAGGACCAACCTTACGCACGGCGGTTTGTCGGTCCTCGGCCTTACCTGCCGTGGATCATGCGCGCGCCAGATGGTCGAACAGGTCTTTTACAATCGGCGGGACACCGCGGCTCGCGGCGATGCAGACCGAGAGATGCCGGCGTGCCCAGGTATCGGCCAGCGGCGTTACGGAGAGACCTGATGTGCGCGTGCACCTCCTGGCGACGGTCCCTGGAACGATGGCAATACCAACGCCAGCGCCTTCCGCTGAGCATATGCTTTCGAGTGTCCGCGGCCTGATCCGGTATCGCAGCTTTATCGCAAGCCTGTTCGCCTGCGCATCGATATGATCTTGCAGTGCGCCGCGCTCCAAGCCGACGAAATACTCTTCACCGATCTGCGCGAACCGAACTTCCTTTGCGGTCGCGAGCCAATGTGCCTGGGCCGAGACGACAGCGAGCTTGCTCACGGCGAAGGGCTTGAGAAGGAGTTCCTCGTTGGTGGCCGTGTCCGACAATACGCTTATATCTGCAAAACCTGCCGCGACGCTGCGTGCTATCTCATGGCTTTGGCGCTCGCGAAGCTCAACGTCGACCTTAGAATGCGCCGCAAGCCATGGTGACAGCCGTGTTGGAAGCGTATCAACGACAGCCGCCGTGTTGGCAACAATACGAATGGTCGCCCTTATGCCCTTTGCAACGAGGCTCAGTTCCCCACGCATCAAAGCGGCCTGGTTGAGTATTTCGCGGGCATGGTGGGAAAGTGCCTCGCCCGCTTCCGTTAGCACAACACCTCGGCGGCCTCTTTCCAAGAGGAGAACCTTTCCCGTCGCCTCCATTTCTCGTAAACGGTCGCTGGCCGCAGCAAGAGAAAGACCGACATCGGCTGCTCCATGGGTAATGCTTCCGGCATCTGCTACGGCAAGAAAGAGACGCACTTCGGTAAAGTCAAAGCACATCGAGGGATGCTACAAGCGATTAGCCTTCGGTCTAGGCGAAGGCTTGATACGGGAACGCCGCATTGTGCATGCCGCCGCATAACCTATGAGAGAGGTTATGACCGGCCTATCAACCTCGACCCTGTTCGCCCTCTTCGCAACGTTCTTTGCCGCCGGAGCGGTTAAAGGGGTGACCGGCATTCGCCTCCCAACCGTTGCAATGGGATACTTGGGAGCCTGCTATCACCGCTCGCAGCAGCGTCGTTGCTCATCATTCCGTCCTTTGTGACTAACGTCTGGCAGTTGTTCGCGGCACCACGTTTCATGGGCATGCGTAGGCTCTGGACAATGATGGCGGGTGTGGTGGCCGGAACACGCAGCAGTGACCGGTACTGGTGGAGGGCGAAAAGTGGTCGCCCATCCTGATGATGCCATCTTACTTCGTCGGTTGAGACCGCGCGGTCAGTTTATTTCCATCAGGATCGCGCAGATATGCAACGAACGCCCCGTTCGGACGCTCGGAGGGCGGACTCTCGATTGCTGTGCCACCGTTCGCCGTGCCCGCGGAATGCCAACTTAAAACATGGTCTGGGCTCGTGGCGGCGATACCGATGGTCCCGCCGTTGGCGGCAGTTGCCGGATTGCCATCGATCGGTTTCGTGATCATCAGCCGACCACCCTCGTGGGCGTAGATCAGCCTGCCTCGTGCATCCATCTCGCCCGGCTTGCCTCCCAGTGCGGCGAACGTGGCGTCGTAAAAGCGTCTCGCTTGCTCCAGGTCGTTGCTGCCAATCATGACGTGGGTGAACATTGCATCATCTCCTGGAATGGGGTCTAACCCGCGCGAGCGGGTATTCCACCGTGCCAACCAAATCCGGACAAAGTTAGGTCAGATAGCGCCAGCCACCAGTAGCATCGCTCACCCGGTTCAGTTTCATCAAATCAGCAGCCTGTCGATGCAATGGCGAAAAGCTGGCAGCAAAAGCCTTCAGATTGGCGCATTCCTAGTCGCTGGGAGCTTGGATCAATCCGAGAACCTAACAATGACCCCACGCTGGCGAAAATAAGCCTTCATCCGTTTCCGACCCTCCCGATTACTTTGCACGAGCTTGGTGGGATCGAACACGGCATCTTTCTGGCTTGCACGCGTCAGCGCTGCCTTGAGCTCTGCGATGCGCTCGTCGATGTCGGCGTTGTCGGCCTGAAGCGATTCATAGATCCGCTTCGTTGCATCTTCTACGGTCAGTTCACTCATTCTCATGCTCCGGCTTTCCGTGTAGCCCTCGGCTTTACGCCGCCAGCTTTAGTTCGAGCTTCCACGTGTCCTGGGGATTGTGCTTGGACTCGTGGATCGAAAGCCCGCTGCCTTCCATATCGATTTGCATCGTCGCCAGGAGCCAATCGGCGGGCATGACACAGGGCAGGGCTTCTTTACCGATAATATCGAGGAGCTCGTTCTCAGTCGCGAGGCCATTGCGGGACTGCTGACCAGTGCGGTCGAGGGTCCATAGGTAGCGTATGGTCAAAGTCTGTAGTCCATGCGTTATTCGAGCGCCTTCTCTACAGTCCGGGTCCACCAAGATCAAGTTCGGCGCTTTGTCACAGTTCACCGAGATCCGGATGATCAGCGTAAAGACTGCAGGAAAAAGCGTCACCCTTGTTCACCCCTGCCGCGACGTAGCGTTGGTTGAGCGGGCGGTCCTACGCTGAGCTCCAGACAAATTAGGGATTGATCTTTCGGGCATCCAGGAGTTCACCACGGGATCCGTAGGAAAACATCGCTCGCCGATTGGCTCCACGCTCTAACTGGAACCAATCGAGTTCGGAAGCGCGGAAAACTATGACTCCGAAGACGACCTTTCCGCTTTCATCGCCACCATTCGCTGCGTCAGACCTCTTACCTGTAGGCGGGTCGCCCGGTGGGCCGCCAGCGCAGGTTGACCGCGTCCATGGCGACAGACGATCCCGCATCTGCTGCTACCGGACTCCCTGGTCCATGGCGCTCCGCTGTGCCACGTAACCGAAGTTGCTGGCCCCGCGCTGGGTCAAACGCCAAAAGCGTTACCGAGGGATTGGCGCCAATCTTGCGCCATTTGTCCGATCGAGTATCCGTGTGAATCTCGATCGTGCGCTTTTGCCCATTCGTAGACCGCGGGACGACCAGGCGAGCCTGCGGACGCCCGTCGGAATCTACCGTGCACAGGTTCACATGGCGGAGGCCGGAGTTCGGATCCGTGCCTGCAAGTTCGAGATCGATCCAAGCGGCTTCATCGAGCTCGGTTAGGTTCATGCCGACTTCCAATGAGATGGCCAGATTTCAAAATCCTGCTCCCGGCTGCGCCAAGTAGTCAAGCTCGGCGGCCGTCGACTGTCGGCCAAGTGACCGATTTCGATGCGGGAAGCGGCCGTATGACCTGATCACCTCTCGGTGGCGGATCGCATAATCAAGGTACTCGTCATCGCCCAGTTCGGTGAAAAGCGCAACAGAGCGATCCTGATGCGCGATATCCTCCGCATGTTCGAACGGCATGTAGAAGAAAACGCGGAGCTCTGGCGAGACAAACTTGTCGTGGCCAGACCTAAGCGCCAACTCGGATTCGGCCAAGGCAAGGCCGTCTGTCGCGAATGCGAGTGCTGTTCCGCGGTAGATGTTGCGAGCAAACTGATCGAGCACGACAATCAGCGCGAGATGGTTTACGGCGTTTTCCCGCCATTCAGGGCTCGGACCAGCTGCGAGCGCAAGATGGGTGTCGCGGAACTGACTTTTGATTTCAGCGTCGAGCTCAGTGGCGCCACGGAACCAGTCGTCGCGGCCGCACTTCTTGAACCAGAAGTGATAGACGTCCTCAGGTGTACAGATCGAACTCACGTGTCCTCCTTGCGCCGCAGGTAGTGGTTGCCATGCGAGGCTCCCTAAAACCTAAGCGCCTAGCGCTTCTTCGCCACTTCAACAAGAGGCCGATCCATCCAATGAAAAGAATGGCGTCCGCCCTGGAGATCGCGCAAGCCGCGCTTTTCCTTTTATCGGACCGATCCCAACTCATGACCGGCAGTCCAATGATCGTCGATGGAGGCATGTCAGTCCGCCTCTTGTAGCAAGCGGATGTGGCCGCCGCGACAACCGGACGCCGCGGCGGCTTTTCGCCCGAAAGCGATTGCACTGCGAGCTGAACTATCAGCCGAACGCTACGTCAGGCCGTGCTACTTATCCGGATCACGCGGCGGTCCCCGACAGTCTTGAGACCAGCACAACACCAGCAGGTCGGCGGTTCAGCCACCTTGCAACAAGCCGGTCGCAAGCCTTCAGCGAGTGGATAAAGGCGGCGGGCGAGGGGATGTGGTCGAACCGGTCCCCAGCGAACGCTGCACCATGACACTGTCGGCCCAGCGGCCGTAGCGATATACGACGGCTGGCATTAGGCCGACGCGCACGAAATTGAACCTTTCGTGCAGGTCAAGCGACGCCGCGTTGTCGGCGTCGATGTAACCGATGATCTGTCGGAAACCTGCCGCGGCACAGGCGTCGGTCAGACCGCGTAGGAGCTGGCTTCCGACGCTTGCCGATGTGGTCATGATGCACATAGATCGAATACTTGACGGTATAGCGGTAGGCAGGGTGTTTGCGGAACAGCACGAGATATGCATAACCGACCACGGTCCCGTTTATGGTCGGGACAATATGCGGAAAGCGCCTGCTTTTAAGGTTCTTGCGTCGATCGCCCAGGTCATCCGGCTCCGGCGTATCGCTGTCGTCCACGCCCTCTTCGACGCCTCGGCAATCGAACGCAAGATGTCGCCTGATTTATGACGGTGCTGTGACGATGGCGAGAAGTCCATCAAGGAGGGCGGGAAAGAATTGTTTCAACACCACCTCTGCCGCCCGCTCGGTCCCGCAGCGATCGTCGGCGTCCTTGGAACTTTCATTTTATTAAGCAGGTTCGAATATAATCGCATGCACAAAACAAGCGTGCGTTTGCCGTCACCCCTTTGGACGGATAAAATTCGAGCTCGCGTTCTCCTGCGAGGGCTTTCTTTTACCAGCGCTGCCACGAGTCCGGCTGAAGTGACTCCGCCGCGTGACGCAGCGAATAGCCCTCCAGCGGCTCGACGAGCGCAATGAGCTCGAAATCACTGATCATGTGATGTTGGTCGGAGCCGAGGACGGCCAAGGTCCAGAAGTCCGGATCCTCACCGAAAATCGTCGACATCTGTACGATTGTCGTCCGGCCATCGGTGTGTTTGTCGGACCGTGCCCAGTAAAATGCGTCTGGAACCAAACTCTTCATCACGTCTACTCCCCACACAATGAGGCCACGATATCAGGAAATTGTAATATAACCATCTCTCGTCTTTCGCCACCTACAACGAGGATAAGGACGATACTGTAGGTTATTCCGCGGCGGCTTTGACCGCGGCGTTTGCCTGGTCTGCAAACTTACCGAGTGCAGCCTTCGGTCCCTGATAGTCGATCCCCTGGACAACGCTGACAGTCGTGCTCTCAACCTCGATGCACTGTGCGATGAAAGGGCCGCGGCCTTCATCACCGCCTCGGACGACCACGAGCTGCCCTGGGAGCGTCTGTACATCGGATGCGAGCCCCGATTGTTCCGCCGTTTTCTCGATCGTGCTCCCGCAGGTCTCGATGCTCAACTTTGCCTTCGGTGTGCGCTCCACGTGATAGGTCAGATTGAAATTGCTATCTTGCGCAAGAACAGGAACCGTAAAACCAAACACGCTCGCTGCGGTGAGCAGCAGGGCAGAATGATTCATTGAAACGTCTCCGCTGAAAGGCTGGATGTCGCCGGGGAATTGGCGCTCGGTCGACGAAAGGGAAGAGATGGGATGTGCGCTAACCAGCCGCTCCAGCTCGAAGGGTTGTTCAGATCGGAGCATTTGCTCGCTTCCACGTTCAGTCCGCGGCGAGTAAGCGAGCCAACGTTTCCTTGAGCATTTCCGGAATAGCCGGCTTTCCAAGCCATAGACCCTTTTCGAATGCGTGCTTTGCATCGTCATCGACCTCGGCGCCGGAATACACGACGAAGGGCACGTTCGCGTCAGCCAGCGCTGCTACAACATCGACGCAGAGGCCATCATTCAGTCTTGGATCTACAACTGCGACATGAGGCTTGTTGGACTCGAGCCATATTAACGCCTCTGATTGGGTGTCAAAAGAAGTGATGGAAGATGCGCCGTAGCCTCTAAGCATGTCTTCCATGTCGAGCGCGATGAACGGCTCGTTTTCGAGAACGAGTACGTTTCCAAGTTTCATTGCTGCGGCTCCCTCCAATCAATACGTTGACCGAGATCTCCGTTCGGACAACCAGCACTTTATCGTGTCGAGGGCCGTTGCGCTGTTTTGTACGCTATCAGACGGTAACATCTCATAGTCTTCCGCGTTCTCCGCCCGAACGGGAGAATAAATACATGACAGATATCACGGTGAAGCGCCGGGCAACTTCGAACCTTGCAAAGAAGATCGAAGCGCGCGTCCGGACGGATGAAATTGCGCGCGAGACGATCACTGAAGAATGTGGGCGCAGGGATGCCAAGACCGCGCGGCTGCGGGCCGCGCGGATCCAGGCACAACAACAAGAGAGGCAACTGTAATCCGGCGCGCGACATTCACATGAAGCGCCAAACGCGGTCCTGCATGATCGCGTCAACGACTAAACTGGCGATTGAATAGCGGCGCCACGCTCTCAAGCTTTGCGAATGCAGTCATGGCGGGAACAATCACTAAGATCGTCAGTTTTCTCACTAGTTGCCGGTTTCTTTGGAAAATGCCCATGACCTATACCGTCTCTGCGCCCGCGCTGCGGGCATTCAAATCACCCTTCCGCTCAATCCCCCTACATTTCGCCGCTGCCTGTTTGATCGGCGCGCTTCTCACCGATATCACTTATTGGCGAACGATGCAGATGATGTGGACCAACTTCTCCGCGTGGCTCCTGCTCGCCGGGGCCGTGCTTGGTGCCGTCGGATTGCTGGCCGGGCTGATCGATGCGGCGCGGGGTCTTCTTGCGCTGAGGACTGCGGCGGGTTGGCTCTATGGTGTCGGGAATCTCATCGTGTTTGGCCTCGCCATCTTCAACTCCTTCGTTCATAGCCGTGACGCCTGGACATCAGTGATGCCGCTGGGATTGGCACTCTCTGTGGTGACTGTCTTGCTGGTGTTGATCGTTGCGGTTCTGGGCGCGCGCGTCCGACGCCTCGCTGCGGGAGGATGGTAAAATGAAGTTTCTGTCTCAGCGATATCGCATATTCACGGCCGGCCTGTTCGCGAGCGCCGGTCTATTGGCGCTAGCCGGGTGCAGTGACAGTGAGCCGGAGCCGACGGAGATCGGCCCTAGCCCGAAACTTCCGGCCCAGGCCGAATATCTCGTGCCGCCGATGAACGTCGCGAAGGTCGTCGGTTGGAAAGATGGCGAGACGCCGAAGGCGGCGGCAGGGCTAAAGGTCCAAGCTCTGGCCACCGGGCTTTCACATCCTCGTTCCGTCTACACGCTTCCAAACGGCGACATTCTGGCCGTCGAATCCACGGCGCCAAAGGGCGAGCCGATCACACGGCCCAAAGACCTGATCGTAGGCTGGGTGCAATCCCTGGCGACAGGAGGTGGTGGCGGAGGCGAGGCCAGCAACCGTATTACGTTACTTCGCGACGCCGATGGAGATGGTGTGGCTGAGACGCGGGAGGTGTTTCTCGATCATCTGAGTTCGCCTTTCGGCGTGGCGCTGGTCGGAGGCGATCTCTATGTCGCCAACACTGACGCAATTGTCCGCTACCCCTACCGCGAGGGCGATACCAAGATCAGCGACCCCGGTACGGTTCTGACCGAGCTGCCGGGCGGCCCGATCGACCATCACTGGACAAAGAGCCTCGTGGCTAGCGACGACGGTAGTCTGCTTTATGTCGGCGTAGGCTCCAACAGCAACATCACGGAAAACGGCATCGAAGCGGAGAAGAACCGAGCCGCGATCTGGGAGGTCGACCGTCAATCGGGCCGCCACCGGATTTTTGCTGCCGGCCTGCGCAATCCGAACGGATTGAGCCTGGAGCCGCGGACGAAAGCGCTCTGGACGGTTGTGAATGAACGGGACGAGCTCGGCCCGAACCTCGTGCCCGACTACATGACCTCGGTTAAAGATGGCGGCTTCTATGGCTGGCCATATAGCTATTACGGGCAGAATGTCGATCCGCGCGTGATGCCGCAGCGTCCGGATCTGGTCGCGAAGGCGATCGTCCCGGACTATGCGTTGAGCTCGCACGTCGCCCCGCTCGGCATGACATTCTATACCGCCGACAATCTGCCCGGGGCCTATCGAGGCGGCGCGTTCGTTGGTGAGCACGGCAGTTGGAACAGGCATGCTTTCAACGGCTACAAGGTCGTGTTCGTGCCGTTCAAGGATGGAAAGCCTGATGGTTTGCCGCAGGATGTGCTTACGGGGTTCCTCAACGAGCAAGACCAGGCGCGAGGTCGACCGGTCGGCGTGGGCGTTGACGGTAGGGGGGCGTTATTGGTCGCCGATGACGTCGGCAACACGATCTGGCGGGTGACCGCGCAGTGAACCGCTACGATGCGCCGGTGCGAAACCAGGGATTAGGCGGCGACGCGTCACAACAGGGGCAAGCAATTCGCTGACTGTCCTCGGCATTTATTTCCGGCTGAGGCCGAAAAGCGCACGATCGTTGTTCGAGATCAGAAGACGGCCAGTTTGCGGGCGATCGGTTGTGTTTTCGGCCGGCCGAGCGTAAACATCGTCGAGATGTCAAAACGATCAGGCAGCGCCGACTTGCCGCTTCACGGCGGACGCGTTCCTCCATGGCTGGGCGAGCGCATGACCAAACTTGGCGTTCTTATCGCGGAGGCGATTATCCACCACTATGGCCGTGATGAGTTTTTGCGCCGACTATCTCACCCGTTCTGGTTCCAGTCGTTTGGATCCGTCATGGGCATGGACTGGCACTCTTCCGGTATCACCACCAGTGTGCTGGGGTCGCTAAAACGCGGTTTGAAACCGCGGGCCAGGGAGCTTGGGCTCCATGTCTGCGGTGGCCGCGGCTCCCATTCGCGAAAAACGCCGGACGAACTTGTTGATGTCGGGCATCGCGTGGGTCTCGATGGCACCGGGCTCGCCAATGTCAGCCGCCTCGTGGCGAAGGTCGATAGCGCTGCGGTTCAGGACGGATTTGATCTCTACCTGCATGGGTTCATCGTTGCCGACGACGGCAAGTGGGTTGTCGTGCAGCAAGGGATGAACGACGCGACCCGCCAGGCGAGACGGTATCATTGGCTGTCCGAGGGGCTGGAAAGCTTCATCGATTCTCCCCACAGCGCGATCGAGGGGCGAACGCAGGGCGATATCATCAATCTCGCCGACAAGCGCGCGGAGCGTTCTCGCGTCGGACAACTGGATATCCTTGCTTCGCTCGGACCGGATAGAATTGTTCGGGAAGCGTCCGCGCTCGCCCGCAAAGTCGAGGCAGTACCTGCGCCGGAACCGGCACAACTGTCGCTGCCACACCTCGTCATGCCCGCTCATCACGATGTCCGCGAGACGGATGTGAACATGAAGCGGCTGCATGGCAGCCTGGCGGCAGCGGCGGATCGCGGTCCGATCGACTTTCAGGAGCTGCTGATGGTCCCAGGCGTGGGAGCGCGAACGGTCCGGGCGCTTGCGATGGTGGCGGAAGTGGTCCACGGAGCTCCCTGTCGGTTTTCCGATCCGGCGCGATTCTCGATCGCCCATGGCGGTAAGGACCGACACCCGTTTCCGGTGCCGCTGAAGGTCTATGACGAAACCATCAGCGTCATGAGATCAGCCGTTGCGAAGGGGCGACTTGGGCGCGAGGAGGAACTTGCAGCCCTGCAACGCCTGGATATCCAGGCGCGGCAGCTTGAGCGTTATGTCACGGGGCCTGATCTCAAGGAGATCATCGCGGGCGAATTCCGAGATAGCGCGAGCTTCGGTGGCCGCAGCGTGTTCGGCTGGGAGGAATGACCGGTCACATCTTGGCTGGTCATTCTCAAAGTGCCCTTGATGCTAGATCATGATCTCGCCGCCGGTCACTGGAATGACCGCTCCGGTCATGTAGCTCCCTAGCTCAGATGCCAGGAGCACATAGGCGCCCGCCAATTCCGCCGGCTGACCTGCGCGGCCGATCAGCGTTTGCTCGCCGAACTTGGTGGTCTTCTCCGGTGGCATCGTGGATGGGATGAGCGGCGTCCAGATTGGCCCTGGCGCCACGGCGTTGACCCGAATGCCTTTCTCGGCGACCATTTCCGCTAGCCCGGCGGTGAAATTTGAAACGGCGCCCTTGGTTGACGCGTAGGCAAGCAGGTGTGCCGACGGTTGTCGAGACTGGATTGAGGTCGTGTTTATGATCGAACTGCCTGAGCGCATGTAAGGGATCGCGGCCTTCGACAGGAAGAATGGCGCGTAGATATTGGTGCGGAACGTCCGATCCCATTCTCCGTCGGTGATGTCTGCGATATCGGCATAGGTCCGCTGAAACGCGGCGTTGTTCACAAGCACGTCGATGGCGCCAAGTTCTCGCACGGTGTGCTGGACGAGATCCTTGCAGTGATCTTCGGACGTGATATCGCCTGGGACGACGACCGCCTGCCGACCTGCTTCGCGGACCCACTTTGCCGTATCCTCGGCGTCCTCGATCTCGTCAAGGAAGGAAATCACAATATCGGCGCCCTCACGGGCAAACGCGATCGCAACTGCCTTGCCGATACC
Organism: Rhizobium sp. O111; assembly: GCF_055616315.1. Classification (NCBI taxonomy): domain Bacteria; kingdom Pseudomonadati; phylum Pseudomonadota; class Alphaproteobacteria; order Hyphomicrobiales; family Rhizobiaceae; genus Rhizobium; species Rhizobium sp. O111. The sequence continues at coordinate 1,034,585 of NZ_JBSHXL010000003.1, forward strand.
CGAATCCGCCCCCGTGATTAGGGCGACCTTTCCATCGAGCCTTCCGTTACCGCGGTAGGAACGCTCACCGTGGTCGGGAACGGGCTGCATCCGTGAGGTGCTGCCGGGCGGCTGTTGGCGCTGTTCGGGGTAAGGGGGTGCTGGTCTGCGGTCATCGCTCATGGTCGCCTCCTTTGGCTGTTCAGGAGGCAAACCTACGCGAGCGGCAACAGTTCCCACTGTGGTCCCCGTCGGCGACTTTGGTCGTGATGGAACCTGTCTCCGAACTCCAGGTTTGCATTTGGAGATCGCGCTTGTGTCAACCGGACGCGACAGGGATGGTGAACGCAGCGGTTTTTCCGGTTTCTCGCTGCGGGCAACGAAACGCCAGGCGAGCATCCGACCTGTCCAAGCTGCGATTTCGCCTCAAAGCCACCGGGCCTGCGGTAGCACGAGGAACAAAGCCGCGGTGGCGACGTTAGGGTTTGTAGCTAAGGAGAATGCTAATGGATCACACGAATCACGTGCGCCTTTCCGCTGCCGAGCTGACAGCGGACAATCTTCAAGGAGCGACCGTCTATGGCGCTGACGACCACAAGGTCGGCTCCGTGGATCACATCCACGGAACGAACTCGGTCGTTATCGATGTCGGCGGTTTTCTCGGGATCGGTGCGAAGCCCGTAGCCGTGCCGTTTTCGGACCTCGACTGGATGCGCGACGAAGATGGCGATGTTCACGCGGTGACAAGCTGGACGAAGGATCAGCTAAAGGCGATGCCCGAGCATCGCGATTGAGAAGGCTGGCTCGGTTCAATGCCGGGCCTTTTCATGGCCTATTTTTGATCCCCGCCCGGCCGGCCTGTGCAATCCACATTTCGGGACCGTCGTCGGTCACAAGCGAAGCTTAGCCTGACTAATGCCGGGTAACGTTTGTACGGTGGTGACCGAACCAGCGCGCGCTGGACCCCCCGAGGGGAGCGATGTTTCTTGCATCCGCAGGGAGGAAAACATGCCGATCACCAAGTGGAGAAATCCAGTTATCATCGTGAATGGGGTAAGCGGGAGACTGTAGCAGGCCCTTTCGAAGCCATGATCCATCTGACGGATGGCTGGCCGGAGCGCACCAGCGCGTTATTTATCGAGGCTCGAAACGCGTGCCGTGCCGCGGTAGCAGGCCTCATCGACGGCGATGTCGCTCAAATCAAGTTTTTGGCTGCGGTGGAAGAGGCCAAGCCGGGTGTCAACTGACATTCATTTTCGTCGGGTGACTTTAGGAGGCGCTGCTTGGCGGCCTTCCAACTGCAAATGTTCATCTGTGCGCTACCGTACAAAATTCGGCGGACGACTGCGTCTCACTTATACTCGTGGAGCATACGCGCGGCCAGCCATTCTCTAAATCGTCGTCAGCTTAAGCCTGGCGCGACGTGTGTGCGGCTATCCTTGCCTTCCGCCGCTTCCTTCATATTTCCCAGGGACAAGCCCCTTGGCGACGAACTTCCAGGAACACACCTTGCCACCAACTCTTTCTTCCGGAAACAAAGGCCTTGATATCATCCTGAAGGGTGGACTGCCGTCGCGGCGCCTTTACCTCGTTGAAGGAGCGCCAGGGTCGGGGAAGACCACGCTGGCGCTGCAATTCTTGCGAGAAGGCGTCCGTCAGGGTGAGCGGGCGCTCTATATCACGCTTTCTGAAACGGAGGAGGAGTTGTCCGCCGTTGCAAACTCGCATGGGTGGGACATCAAGGAGTTCGACGTTTTCGAATTCAACTCCGCGTCAGACGTATTTGGCGAAGGACGAGAACAGTCCATTCTGCATCCATGGGAGATGGAACTCACCGAGACGATCCGGCTGATCCAGGATGAGGTTGAGCGGGTCAAACCGAAGCGGGTTGTGTTCGATAGCCTTTCAGAGATGCGCCTGTTGGCCCAGGACCCGTTGCGTTATCGCCGGCAAGTTCTTGCATTGAAGCAGTTCTTCTCGGGACGCGACACGACGGTCCTTCTGATTGACGACATGACCGGCAACGCCGAGGAGCGGGATGCTCATCTCCATAGTCTCTGTCATGGTGTCATCACCCTCGAACGGCTGACGCTGGATTATGGCGCCGCCCGCCGCCGCATGCAGGTGCAGAAGCTGCGTGGCGTCGATTTCACCGCCGGATATCACGACTTCACCATTAGGAAAGGTGGGCTCGAAATCTATCCGCGCCTCATCGCCGCCAACCATCACGCGGGTTTTTCCGGAGAAGTGACGGCGAGCGGCGTGGTCGAGCTGGACCGTCTTTTGGGCGGTGGTCCGCGACGGGGAACCAGCACGCTTCTGACGGGGCCGGCCGGCTGCGGCAAGACCACGATCGCCCTGCAATATCTCTTCGCAGCCTGTGAGCGCGGCGAGCCCTGTATTGTTTATGAATTCGACGAACGGATCGGAACGCTGCTTGCCCGTGCCAAGGCGTTCAGCCTCGACCTGCAACCCCATATCGATAGTGGCCTGCTTGTGGTCGAGCAGATCGACCCGGCGGAAATTTCCCCCGGCGAATTCGCGACCCGCGTCCGCGGTGAGGTGGAGGCGAGAGGCGCACGGGTGGTGGTGGTCGACAGCCTGAACGGCTACATGGCCGCCATGCCGCAAGAGCAGCATCTAATCTTGCAGATGCACGAACTGCTTTCCTATCTCAGCCAGAAAGGCGTCGTGACTTTCCTGATCAACCCGCAGAATGGTCTCGTTGGAAGCATGTCGACCAACCTGAATGTATCCTATATCGCTGATACCGTGGTGTTGCTTCGTTTCTTCGAGGCGGAAGGGCGTGTCAGAAAGGCAATATCCGTGTTGAAGAACCGCAGCGGCATGCATGAGGATACCGTTCGCGAACTGCGCATTGACAGTGGCGGCATCAGGATTGGCGAGCCGCTTTCGCAATTCCGGGGAATTCTGACGGGGACACCTGAATACATGGGCGCGCGGGGTCCGCTGATGGAAGATCGCGAACGTGATGGCTGAGCGACTGCGAGAAGGTCGCCGAATTCTCGTCAGCGCTCCGTTCGGGCGCGATGCCGACAGCGTCGCGACGCTTCTACGCCAAGAAAACTACGACGTTGTCGTCTGTCTCGATATCGCCGAGGTGGCCAAAGCGATCGACGAAAGTATTGGCGCAATCCTCCTCACGGAAGAAGCCCTCGTCAAGGATGTCGATAAGCTCAAGTCGGCGCTGGACGCTCAGCCTTCGTGGTCTGACGTTCCTTTCGTGCTTCTGGCGGCACCTCGTACCAGCCGAGCGCCGAACGGGCGTCTGTCTCAGTTGGCGCTGTTTGATCTCGCAAGCAATAGCGTGGTTCTGGAGCGGCCGCTCGGTAGAGCCTCGCTTTTCAGCGCCGTCGCGTCCGCAATGCGGCTGCGCTCCAAGCAGTTCCAGATGCGTGACCGCTTGGCGGAACTAGACGAGAGCGAAACGCGGCTGCGTCTTGCAACCAGCGCCGCTGGTGTCGGAACATGGGATTTCGACCTCATCACCGGTGAGCTGAGATGGGACAAACGCTGCCGAGCGATGTTCGGAATTCTCTCCGATCGGCAGGTTTCCTACGAAGCGGGGTTCTTGGCCGGACTACACCCTGATGACCGCGAGAGGTCAGACCAAGCCGTCAGGGATGCGCTGCGGCCCGGCGGTTCCGGAGAGTATGAGATCGACTATCGGACCATCGGAATAGAAGACGGTGTCGAACGCTGGATCGCGGCGAAAGGCGGTACAATTTTCGTTGACGGCAAGGCTGTTCGGTTCGTCGGCACGGCCATCGACATCAGTGAACGCAAGCGGACGCAGGAAGCACTGACTATGTCGGAGGCTGCATTGCGTCTGGAGCGCGAGGCGCTCGATGATCTCAACCGAAATCTCGAGGCGCGTGTCGTGCAGCGCACCGCGGAACTTGAAGAGGAAATGGCCGCGCGCAGCCGGGCCGAGGAAGCGCTTCGTCAAGCGCAGAAGATGGAGGCAATCGGCCAGTTGACTGGCGGGATTGCACACGACTTCAACAACATGTTGACCGGTATTATCGGCGGTATCAATCTCGCTAAGCGCCGCATCGCTTCCGGTCGCTTTGAGGAAGTTGGGCGCTTCATGGATGCCGCCACGGAGTCGGCACACAGGGCCGCCGCGCTCATTGCCAGACTTCTTGCCTTCTCGCGCCGGCAGACCCTCGACGCAACGTCGCTTGACGTGGCAGCTCAGCTCCTCGCTACGAAGGAACTCCTGGAACGAACCCTTCCTGAAACCATCGCAATAGAGCTGAAAGTCACGGCTGACGTGGGATATGCCAAGGCGGACGCCAATCAGCTTGAAAGCGCTCTGCTGAACCTTGCTATCAACGCGCGCGACGCCATGCCTGATGGCGGGCGTCTTACGATCACCGCGGAGCAATGCCGGGTCGCGGCATCGGAAGCCGGTGGGCTTGACGCGGGGAACTACGTGATGATCGCCGTAGAAGATACCGGCGTGGGGATGCCCCCGGAAATCTTGGAGAAGGTATTCGATCCTTTTTTCACGACAAAGCCGATCGGGCAGGGCACCGGTTTGGGCTTGTCAATGATTTACGGCTTCACGCAGCAGTCGGGCGGTCAGGTTCGCATTGACAGTTCCCCCGGACAAGGCACGTCGATCAAGCTTTATCTGCCGGCCGCATTGGGCGCTGAGACGCAAGAAGAGCAAGGTGATGCCGAAAGCCCTTCGGAGGGGAGCGGCCAGACCGTGCTCGTCGTCGAAGATGACGACGCTGTCCGCCTTTTGATTTGCGAGGTGCTCATGGACCTCTCTTATCGTGTTCTTGAGGCCGAGGACGCCGATGCCGCGCTTCGTACGCTGACCGCAACTGGGAGGATCGATCTTATGGTGTCGGATGTCGGCCTGCCAGGGATGAACGGCAGGCAGCTTGCCGACGTTGCGCGTCAGCATAGGCCGGATCTGCCGGTTCTCTTCGTCACAGGATATGCGGAAAACGCCGCCACCAAGGCAAGCTTCCTTGGGACCAACATGGCTATGATCGGTAAGCCCTTCGCTGTTGAAGTGCTTGCATCGAAGATCAATGAGATGGTCAACCCTGCCAATGGGGTCGAGCAAGCTTAGCTGCTTGAGGCGCATAATCGGACACCACAGGGCCCGCTTCTGCGGGCCCTGGTAGCCGTGTCACCAGCCGGGCGACCCGCCTCAACTACTTGCAGGTATTTGCCGGGTCGGTGCCGGTTGCATTGTTGTTGCTCGATGGATTGGTCGTTCCGCCAGCACCGCGTCTTGCGCAGTCATTGGCGTCGCCCCCGGATGCGCCGGAATTCTGGCCATTCATGTTGGTGTCGTTGTTCATTCCATTGCCAGTGTTCTGACCGTTGCCGCCGTTGCCACTGTTCGAGCCGGCACCGTCCGTGCCGCTTGTTGCGCCGGTGCCGGTGCCGCTTGAGGCGCCAGAGCCTCCAGAGCTGGTACCGCCACTTCCCGATCCTCCGGATGACTGGGCCATGGCGGATGTCGCCAAGCCAATCGACAGGAATGAGACCGCGAGAATTTTCGTGAGCATCGGGATTTCCTCCATTTGATTGCTTACCTGGACCCAACTTGGAGAAAAGTTAGTAGTTCCCGCGAGAGGGACAAAGTCTGTCTAAGGACAAGGTACCCACGCCATCCCGCAATGCATCTGATGTAGAAATGTCTGCCAGCGTACCCAAGAACATGAAGAACGGCAGGATGTTATACAGCCGACATTTTTCAGCGTGTGAGGAATGCTCCGCATGCCTCATCCGATACAATTGAAGTCTCATGTTCGCCTCTGACCAATCAACCATGCACAACCGGCTACTGGCTCGTCTGCCTGATGCGGAATTTCAGGCTATCCTCGGCAGTCTGGAAATGATCGACCTTCGACAGGGTCACGTTATCGTCAACGCGAACGGGCCCATCGACCACGTCTATTTTCTGTGTAGCGGTATCGGTTCAGTCATCACCGTGTCGTCGGATGGAAACCAGGCGGAGGCCGGGATGTTTGGTCGCGAGGGATTTTCCCCGACATCAGCGGGCGTCGGCGGGACTGTGAGTGTCCACGAGGTGCTGATGCAGGTCGCCGGTTGGGGCTACAGGATGACGTTGGGCGCAACGCTCGAGGCAATCTCGTCCTATCCCAACTTCGCAAACCTCCTTGCGAGGTTCATCCAGACTTTTGCATCGCAGATCTCTTACACGGTGCTGTCGAACGTCAACTATCAGATCGACATACGACTGGCCCGATGGCTTCTCATGTCGCATGACCGCGTCGATGGTGACGAGATAGCGCTCACCCATGATTTCATTTCCCTGATGCTCGGTGTCAGGCGACCGAGTGTCACGACTGCTTTGCACGTCCTTGAGGGAGAGAAATTCATCCGCTCCGAACGAGGTCTCATCACCATTCGCGACAGGCGTGGGTTGGAGGAGTTTGCCGGCGATTCCTACGGCAGGCCTGAGGAAGAGTATCGGCGCCTCATTGGACGATTCTAGCGCGGCAGATCAGACCGGTCATGCGGGTGGCAACAGTTCCGCATGGAAACCTTTCGTTCGGCGGTGGTAAAAGAGAGGCGCGTATTGAGACGTTCCGTACGCTGGAAGACGATCGATTGCCTTCCGCTCTTCACGCTATACTCTAAACCGCATGCAAAAAGCAGAGAGCCCACAGCTTCGCCGGCGCGAGTCTATCAGCGCTGAGGAGCGGCAGAGACGACGTGAAGCAACGTCGCAGAACGCACTGGCTGCAACCAAGGCCGAGGCGGAAGCGCGGCGCCTGAAGACAGAGCGCCTTCGGGCCGCGCGCGAGGCCGCTCGGCCTCAAAACGACGGCGATGTCGTTGATCAAGCATGACGAAGCGGTCGGTCAGCAAGGGACCTAGTCAAATTTGATGACGTCTCGGAATGGAACTGTACTGAGAACGTTTCCCTTTTCGTCGGTAATCTCAAATTGCATTCCGTCGATACGCTGATCATACAAAATAAGTTCGGCGACCATCTCGCGCGCGGATTTCGTTGCTTCCCGCCTCGCTGCTTCGAGCGATGGAAGGTCGATCCCTTCGTCGTCGGCATCGAAACTCTCGTCTGAGCGAACATTGAAAAAGAAAAGCATTCTGTCCTCCATAAGCGGACAAAACGAATGCTGGTGGTCAGCGGTTCCATGGAAAGTGAACGGCATCAGCCGCTTATGAGAGGTTCTAAAGCTCATCCTTCGAGCCAGCGCCGAGCAAGCGCTCGAACTCGCGTTCAGGCAGCCCATAACAACCGGCCGCAAATCGCTCCAGACCCCCGCGGTTGACGACGACGATCGTTCCGCGGTTCGAACGAATAAGTCTGTGGCCTTCGAGAATGTGAAGCGCTGTCGTCACACTCGGTCGACGGATACCGAGGAGGAAGGCGATGTATTCGTGCGTGATCTCAAGAACGTCCGCTTTCACCCGGTCGTGACACATGAGGATCCAGCGGGCCAACCGCTTCTCGACGCGAAATTTGGCGTTTGCGAGCGCGGTGTAAGAGACCTGCACGGCGAAAACGTGCATGAACTTGATGAAGGGAATCTGAAGCGTGGCGCTTCGTTCAGTCGCCTCGCGCATTCTGTCCACAGAGATACGATATCCGCGGCCAGCAACCTGCATTTCTATGAGGTATGGCACCACCGTGTCGCCAATGACCGTCGATGTCGGCACAAACCCCTCGCTGCCAAACATGCCGGCCTCCGCCTTCTTCCCGTCGGGGAGCACGCTGATTACGGCGCCGATACCGCTATCTGGAAAGTAGACGTACTCCAGCAAGGTGTCAGGGCGAGCGATGGGAAATCGGGAAGGCATTTCAACTTCTTCCAGATATGGTGCCAGAAGCTTAAAATCCTGGTCGCTCAAGGATCGCAGAATCCGGTTGGACATCTGTGCTTTTTGCATTCGTTCGATCAACTCCGCCTGTCGATACGCGCCACGGCTCTGACGCACGCACTATCAAATTGTCAGAACAATTCGGACGACAAGGTCGCAGGGACGAAAATGCTCGCTGGTGTCACGCGTAAAGGTCGACGGGGGTCGACGGTTACTCGCTTTAATTGAGCTACACTCGTGACATAATAGTTGGTGTGTCCGGCCATCTGGGCCGGGCACACCGTGTTTCCACAAAACGCCAAAGTGCCGCGCCTATGATCGCCGGCAGGGACCCGCAGACACTGCATCAGTTTTCAACCACTTCCCGGCGAGACGCTGGCGTCGTCCTTTTCGGGCAACGAACCTGTCCCTGGGGTCTTCGTCTCGTCGGTGAGATGATCTTGTGCATGCGGACCGGCGGCCGGGTGATCCTGAGGTTGCGCGGGCTTTCTGCCCGTTTCCTCGATCTCGCGTTGCGCCTTCTTGTCCTTGTCCTTGTCCATGATCCACTCCCTCGATCAGACCCGAGGAATGGGCTGGTCCAACCGGAGCCCACCCATTTCACGCTCTTCGGGAGACTTCTCACCCTCAGCGACGTCGCGTTGATGGCCCGTGGGCAAAACGTCGTCGCGAATGTCGTCGGGCAGCTCCTGATCCAGTTCGTAGGCGCGAACGCGGGGTGAGGTTTCATGGGTGCTGCGCGCGTATTGGTTTACGCCTTCCGCTTGCGTGGCTGCCCCTGCCTCATTGAGACCTGGCTCGCCGGTAAAGCTCGGGGCCGGCGTGACTTGCCTCGCTGTCCAGCCTTCTTCTCTCCATAGGTCAGCGCGCTCGTCCATGTCGATGGCGCCGTGCTCGTCCAGAATGTCATGGGCTGTTTCGTATGTCGCATCGTCTACCGAGGCCGATACCAGGAAGCCACCCCGGCGAAGGCCTTCCGCGTAGATGGAGCGGTCCTCGTCAGGAAAGAACCAGTCCTTCAGCGCATCGAAGAAGCCGCCGCGATCGTCTGCCGCGACATTGGTTTTCTCGGCATCAGCTTCATAGCCCGCCATGAGGCGGGCATTGGCGACGCCTGCGTCGCTGAGACGCTCGACAGCACTTTCTGCTTCGGATCGGGTGTCAAAGAATGCGGTGAGGGTGCTTTTCGCGATGCCGTGCGAGGCGTCGCTTGTGTTTTCGTTATAAATGTTGGCCATGGTTTCCTCCATCCATTGATATCCGGGCAACTCGCATGGTGCGCCAATGTTCCGTGTACTGCTGGAATTTGACCCGCTTTGGCTCTTGGGAACTGTATCTGGTTGGCTCACCCGCGCGGTATGTCGACCTGCCCGTTCTGCTCACCGTCCCAATAATACACGGACGATGCCGACACCTTTATCAGAACGAGGCCGGGCGTTTGGGTGCCCTCAGGGAACCAGCGGTCGAGGCCCGAAACCCAGTGAGCTTCGAAGGATGCCTTATCCTTGACGATCGACGCCATCCCTTGGATCGCAATGAAGATGCCCGGTTTGCCCAGAAGGCTCGGAGGCTCCGTGAAGGTGAGAGAGACATCATCGATGCCGTTGATCTCGCTGATCTTGCGAGTGTCCTCATAAGAGAAGAACCAGGAATCGCCGTCGTATTCGACGTCGCCATTGTTGCTCATCGGGCGGCTGGAAATCTTACCCGACCCGCTCTGGGTCGATAGCATGCAGAAGTCGATCTTCCTGATCTTGGATGCGAGGTCTTCGAAAGTCATCGCGGACATGGCTGATCTCCCGTTTTCGTGTGCGGGATATCGTCCACGAGACCCGATTGTTCCGATACGCAGCAAACCTTTTGCGCGGACCGACGTTGTGTTTGTGAGCAACGAGGAGATCAGCAATGACCCAATTTGAAAGCAGACAGAGCGAAAAGGTGACCGAAACCGCGACTGAAGCCAGACAGGGCAGCTACGGCCGGCCAGTCTTGATGGTGCTGGTCTGCAGTCTCATTCTGGCGCTGCTTGCGTGGGGTGGCGTCGAAATGTGGGGTGAGCGTCAGGACACCGACACCAACCCGACGGCGTCAACCAAGCAGGATCCGATCAATTCTCAGCCATCGGGACCCGGCGCCTTCGACAACAACGCGGCCGATGGTAGTGGCCGCCCCCCGCAGGCGAATGATCGCGCCCCCAACCCCTAGGTCATGGCGGCATACCAACACAGGTAACGACGCCAAACGCTTCGCGGTAGCTCTGCTCGCCATCACATCGCCGCGGCAGGGAGCCTGCTGCCGGCTCTACGGTCACAGTTTTAGGGGAGGATCCTCTTCATTTCGTTCCGTCCCAGGAATAGCCGGCAACCAATTCTCTCGCCGTTTCGTCCAGACTTCCATTTCGGGAGTCAGTTCGCTTGGGACGTTGTCCAGCGATCCAAAACGAATCTCGACGTCATCATCGTTTAGGCAAAAAAGGCGTCCTCCGCAGCGCGGGCAAAAGCTCCGACCTGCAAATGTCGATATCTCACCGGAATAGGTGAACGGATCGCGACGCCAATGGGCGAAGGAGGTGAATGAAGATCCGCTTTCCTTGCGGCAGTCCGCGCAATGACAAATTCCTATACGAAAGGGTTCGCCATCAGCCTGGTATCGTACCGCGCCACAGAGGCAGCCTCCCAAAAAAAGTCATGCCTGTAACCTCCTTGACTTTGCCTGCGCCCCGATTGGCCAGGCAACCAGCTCTCCGCACTTGTCGGCGATGCGCTGGCGTGCGCGGTTGACGCGGCTTTTGACGGTCCCCGCCGCGCGATGGAAGTGCTCGGCAGCCTGTTCATAGGTAACGGGCAGCCCGACCAGCGTCTCATCGGCATCGAGACCAATGAGGTCGGCCAAGGCAGTATCCGCTTAAAGAACATTCCTTTCCGGGCACCACGTCCAGATGCCGGGTTCAACCTTCAATTGCGTAGAATTCATCGTGTTGTGCACCTTTCGAGTTCGTTAGGCCGGTAAGCGGCCACTCAACCCAAGGGTGGTTCAGCGAATAACTGGTGCGAGTAGCTACGGTTTGCCAGCGATGGTCATGAAAGGTACATTCTCGATCGCGAATTTAGCGAGTTTCGAATGGCGCCATGGCAAGGCAATAGCGTCAGGCAAGCACTTTCGCTTCGATCGCCGCGGCGATGACTGCCTCTTTAACTGCCTCGCGGGCATGCCGAAGGCTCGATCTGTCAGTCAGTTGATAGTCGAGCGATTTTCAAACCCGATCACCGAAAATCGCTCCCTCAACCCATCGGCGATCGCGGTCGCATCGCGACCTGAACGGCCGGATGTCCAGCGGATTTCGAACATCAGAGCGTCGCCGTCATCGATCTCCCGCAGAGTGGTGAAGCAGGCGGTGGAACCTGATGGGAGGGCGGCCCTGATGTCAGGTATGGGTGAGCCCTTAGGCACCTTGATGGTCACCGAGCTCTTCTCTTCGCACGACATCCATTGCTGAATGTGTCTCAGCGGCGCGAGAATGAGAAGGGTGAGAACCGTGGCGGCCGCGCCTATGACAATCTGTCCGCCGCCGAAACAGAGGCCGATCGCTGTTATCACCCAGAGCGTTGCAGCGGTCGTCACCCCGGTCGCGATATCGCCGCGACGCAGAATTGCGCCGCCGCCGATAAAACCGACGCCCGTCAATATTCCGAGCGGAAAGCGCAGGATATCCATCGAGCCGTTGACGCCCTGGCTCGTGGCCAACAGCATGTTAGCCTGGATCATCGGGATGCAGGCCGCGAGCCCGACAAGTGTGGTTGTGCGCAGCCCGGCGGCGTGACCGCCTTGTTCCCTGTTCGCACCAATCAAGATGCCGGCCAGCAGGGTCGCCCCGATACGAAGGGCGATCTCCGGCCAGCCGGGGGTGATCGGCATCAGGTCAAGCACGGCGCGATCCTATTTTTCAGCGCGGCTGAGAAGGACACGCATCTCTTCGAAGCGGCGCTTGCGATCCCCGTCGTCGACGGTCGGTGAATAGCAGGTGCTGGATACGCAGAAGCGCGCCAGGTTGTGCGGTTTGTCCGCCTTGTCGAATTCGCATTCGAAAATATCGGTCATCTCGGCCGGCGCCGTACCCTGGCGCGTCGAGTAGGACATTCGGACACCAGGCGGTTTCAACTCGGGAAAGGACTGGACCGTGCCGATGGCAAGCTGATCGGTCATGAAAAAGCTCTTGGCAACGGATTTACAGGTATCCTCGAGCTCGCTTGATTGCGCCCTTGCCGTTGCGGGTAGGGTAAATACGACAAATGCAAATAGAATAATCGGCTTGCGCACTGGCACTTCCTCCACTGTCTCTGTCGATGGAGGTAGAGCAGCGAGGCCAAAAGCAAATGGCGGTCCGTGCGACGACGACGATCAAGGAGCGCCAGGCGGCCCATCGGCTAGGTACTGCGTGGAGTATGTTTTCGCAACCCGTCCATGATCAGGCGAACGATCCTGTGTGCCCGTTCGCGCCAGTCGGGCGTGTCCGGGATCGAGTAAATGCCGAACAGCGTGTAGAGAACGTCGCTTGCCTCGAGATCGTCCTTGACCGTGCCCGCCTCTATCGCCGCACGAAGAAGCTTGTCGAAGGCGGCTGTCACGCGCGTCGTTCCCTCCGTAAAGAGAGCGGCGTTTGAGGTGAACAGCAGCTTCAGGCTGCTGGCCATACCGCGCTTTGCCGCCATGTAGCTGACGAAACGGTGCATCCACTCATCGAGCGCGATATCGGGTGCCTTTTCGGCCAAGAGTTCGACCGCGGCGCCAGCGAGCAATTCGAGTTCGCGCCGATAGACTATCTCGACGAGATGTTCGCGGGTTGGAAAGTGTCGATAAAGCGTACCAATGCCGACACCCGCCTGCCGGGCAATCTCTTCAAGCGAAACATCCGTGCCGCGTTCAGCAAAGGCTTTCGACGCGACCTCGACCAGTTTGGCGCGATTGCGCTGCGCGTCAGCACGTAACCGCGGCTGTTCCTGCGCTTGCGATGCATCCTCTTTCGGTAACAATTTCCCACCCCACGACAGGGCTTGACGAAACTTCGTCAGCCACTACCTATAAACGGAGGCTCCTCCGTTTGTGTCGGGGTGCCATCCAATTTCTAGTGAGGATTGGGATGGATGTCATGTCCAAACTGGTGGCACGGGTCGCGAAGTCAACCTGTGATGTTCGCGAATTCCAGGTCTTCTTGATGTTTGAGGCTACGCACGCCGCGATCGGTGGGAGCGTTTGATTATGATATCGACACACCGATGGGATCGTAACCCAGAAAGTCGAAAGGCGTTCCCTGAGAGGCTAAACGATCGACAGCCACAATTCGAACGACCTTTCGGCGAGAAGATATCGCCCGCGCCGGCCAAAGCGTTCTCGACGGATTCTACGGTCGAGGTTCTCGATTTTGCTGTAAAGGCAACGCTCGCCGGCCGACAAGTTGCGTTCTGCACGCTCGTCGAAATTCGCGGCGGTTCGTCACGTGCTTTGGGCGCTCATATGGCGGTGGCCGATGACGGCTTGTACGGCGGTTACGTCTCCGGCGGCTGTACCGAGGCGGCAGTTGCTGCCGAAGCCTTGCAGGCGATATCCAAAGGATGTGATCGGTTCGTCATGCTGGGCGAGGGTTCCCCGTTCTTCGATATTGTCTTGCCGTGTGGAGGCGGGATTACCGTTGCCGTTCACGTTGTGCGAGACATTCGACCGATCCGAAATGTGATCGAAGGGCTGGGCTGCCGGCGCGATGTTGGCTTGGCTTATAGTCCGAGCAACCAATCGCTTTCCTTCGTTTTCGGAAAAGCCGACACCGGTTGGGATGGTGAGGCGTTCCTGACATTTTACCGTCCGGCTGTTCGAGTCCTCCTTTCAGGCCGCACGCTGGAGGTCGAGATCGCCTCGAAGGTAGCGCGGGCGGCAGGTTACGATGTCCTTCAATATGATGCGGCCGCCGGCGAGCGACCTGACGACACGCTGATCGACGCGGACACGGCCGTTGCGCTTCTACAGCACGATCTGGACCTTGAAATGCCGATCCTCGAAGCCGCCCTGCGTGGCCAGCCGTTCTATTTGGGCGCCTTGGGCAGCAGCCGAACACACGAGAAGAGGATGGAGCGGCTTCGAGAACAGGGACATTCGCAGGAGGCGATCGACCGGATCAAGGCGCCGATTGGCCTGTTCGGCCGGGCCCGCGACGCCCGTTCGCTGTCGCTTTCGGTGGTCGCGGATATCGCCGCTTGTCGCCAAACCGTATTGATGGGGACTTGAGCGAACTTCATCCGGATTCGTTTCTGCGGCTCAACATCGCCAATGCTTTTCAAGCCCCAATGCTCTTCAGTCAAAGGAGATGTCTCATGCATTTTATCATCAATGGAGAGGATATCGAGGTGGAGGCGGACATCCGCACCTCATTGCTCGATCTCATGCGCAATTATCTGGGTTTGATGGGAACCAAGAAGGGTTGCGATCAAGGAGCATGCGGCGCCTGCACCGTGCTGGTGGATGGCGAGCGCATCAATTCCTGTCTTGCACTGGCGGTGCAGTATCAGGGACGCGGCATCACCACGGTTGAAGGGCTTGCGGTCAATGGCAATCTCCACCCGATGCAGCAAGCCTTTATCGAACATGATGGCTTTCAATGCGGCTATTGCACACCGGGCCAGCTCTGTTCCGCCATCGGGATGGCGGGCGAGATCGAACGGAATATTCCGAGCGCTGTAACCAGCGATCTCACCGTAGCTGATACTCCGATCGACGATCGTGAAATCCGCGAGCGCATGAGCGGCAATCTGTGTCGATGCGGAGCCTACAACGGCATTGTCGAAGCAATCTCAGAAGCGTTGGCCCACCAGACGGCTGCTCCGACCGAGGAAAGGGTGCGGGCATGAATATCTTTTCCTATCAGCAGGCGTCGGACGCCGTTTCCGCGATCGCTTTGAAGAAGGCCGGTCCGGCCGCGAAATATCTGGGCGGCGGCACGAACCTCGTTGATCTCATGCGCGAAACGGTCGAGCAGCCAGGGATGCTCGTCGATGTCACACACCTTCCCGGCGATATCGAACAGCGTGCCGACGGCAGCCTCCTGATCGGCGCTGCGGCGAAAAACACATCGCTCGCCGCGCATTTGGCGGTTCGGTCCGATTTCCCGTTGCTTTCGCGCTCCATCCTGGCGGGTGCAAGCGCGCAGATCCGCAACGTCGCGACGGTCGGCGGCAATATTCTGCAACGCACCCGCTGTCGGTATTTTTACGACAACGCGGCGCGCTGTAACAAACGCCTGCCACAGGCAGGATGCGACGCGCTTGAAGGCTTCAATCGCTACCACGCTATTCTCGGTGCATCCGATAGCTGTGTCGCCACTCATCCCTCCGACATGTGCGTCGCTCTCGTCGCGCTTGATGCGGTGGTTCATCTGCAGGGACCGGCCGGTGGCCGCAGCATGCCGCTGGCCGAACTGCATCGGCTGCCGGGCGATCGTCCCGAGATTGAGGCGGAATTGCAGACTGATGAACTGATCACGGCGATCGAAATCCCGCCGCTCGGCTTTGCACGCCGCTCGACTTACCGAAAGGTTCGCGACCGCGCCAGCTACGCCTTCGCGCTCATATCTGTCGCGGCCGCTCTCGACATCGACGAGGCGGGCAAGGTGCGTGATGTTCGCCTCGGGCTCGGCGGCGTTGCCCACAAGCCATGGCGAGCCATCAAGGCGGAGGCCGCGCTGAAGGGACAGCTAGCCGGCACGGAAAGCTTCCGCGCCGCCGCCGAGGCCGAACTCGCCGATGCCGTCGCTCTCAGCGAAAATGGGTTCAAGATCGAATTGGCGAAACGCACGATTGTCGCCGTGCTTGACGAATTGAAGGGAGACAACGTATGAGCGTCCAACCTGAAGCCGATAACAATAGGCCCGGCCGCTGGCAGCCTGCCGTTACACCCGATCCCATGCTGCGCAAACATGGCGCTCTCGGGCAGCCTGTCTCGCGGGTCGATGGTCCTTTGAAAGTACAGGGAAAGGCGCGTTTTGCCGCCGAGTTTGCCTACGAAAACATAAGCTATGCGGCACTAGCCTTCAGCAGCATTGCGCGCGGTCGCATCACCGAACTCCAGACCGCGGCTGCGGAAGCGGCGCCGGGCGTCATTCTCGTCATGACCTATCACAATGCGCCGCGCATGAAGGCGCCGTCGTTGATGATGTCTTCTCCGACGGCTGCCGGCGCCAGCGACCTGCCGGTGATGCAGAATGACGAGATCCACTGGAATGGCCAGCCCATAGCCCTCGTTCTGGCCGAAACGCAGGAGCAGGCGGATCATGCGGCCTCGCTGATCAAGGCGAGCTACGCAAGCCTGCCTGCCGTGACTTCGTTCGATGAGGCGAAACAAACGCCGCGACAGTTGGAAACGCTGCTTGGTCAGCCGCCGGTGCTGGAGATCGGCGATGCCGAAAAAGCGCTCGCAAATGCCGAGGTCAAGGTCGATCTGACCTATCGGACCCCTCGGCACAACCACAATGCCATCGAACTGCATGCGGCGACGGTGGCCTGGAAGGACGACGCGCTGCACTTGCATGATGCCAGCCAGTTGATTGATCTAACCGCTGGTCAACTCGGCGATATTTTTGGCTTGGAACCCGGCAAGGTGCGTGTCACCTCACCCTATGTCGGTGGCGGTTTCGGCGGCAAATGTCTGTGGGATCACCAGATCCTCGCCATCGCGGCCTCGAAACTCGCCGAGCGGCCGGTGCGCATCATGCTCTCGCGGGAAGGCGTCTTTCGGATCGTTGGCGGTCGCACGGTGACGGAACAGCGTGTGGCTCTCGGTGCGCGGGCGGATGGCACGCTCGATGCGCTCATCCATACCGGCACCGCGGCAATGACACCGCACAATTCCTGCCCGGAACAGTTCACCTTCCCGGCTCGCCATCTCTACGCGGCCAAGACATTCAAGCTCGCGCAGGATGTCGCCGACATCGACATGCTCGCCAACACTTTCATGCGCGCACCTGGTGAGTCGGTCGGGACATTCGCGCTCGAATGTGCGCTCGACGAGCTGGCGGAAAAACTCGACCTCGACCCGATTGAATTGCGTCGCCGGATCGAGCCGGAAAAGGACCCGACCACCGGCAAGCCGTTTTCGTCACGCTACCTTATCGAAGCCTATGAACAGGGCGCCGAGCGTTTCGGCTGGCGGAACCGCAGCCAGACGCCGCGGCAGAAACGCGAGGGCGAATGGCTGATCGGCATGGGCTGCGCCACCGCGACCTATCCCTACCATCGCTTCCCCGGTGGCGCGGTAAAGATCAGGCTGACGTCGGAAGGTCACGTAACCGTCTCGACCGCGGTGCACGACATGGGCATGGGTACGGCGACGGCCCAGGCTCAGCATATCGCAGCCCGCCTCGGGGTGCCGATGGAAGACGTCACCTTCGAATATGGCGACAGCAGCCTGCCGCGCGGGGTGATTGCCGGTGGATCGACCCAGACCGCATCGATCGGCGGTGCGGTGATCGCGGCGACGGAAGTCTTTGTCGAGGAGTTGATCAAGCTCGCCGGCAACGACTCGCCTCTCGCCGGCCTATCGCTCACAGATGTCGAGCCACGCGATGGTGGTCTCGGTCATCGCGACGATCCTGGCCTGTTCGAGAGCTACAAGTCCATTCTCAGCCGCTCCGGCCGCGATGAACTGGTCTGCCAGGCCGAGGCACCGCCGCCGGCGGAGATGGAGGCCTTCTCCATGCACTCTTACGGCGCCCAGTTCTGTGAGGTCAGGGTCAGCGCCCTGACGGGCGAAATCCGCGTGTCGCGTTTTCTCGGTTCCTTCGACGCCGGCCAGATACTGAACGCCACGACGGCAACCAGCCAGTTCAAGGGCGGCATTGTCATGGGCATCGGCCTGGCGCTCACCGAGGAAACCAATTTCGACGAAAGGACCGGCCGAGTGGTCAATGCATCGCTTGCCGAATATCATGTGCCGGTGCAGATGGATGTCCCAAAGATCGACATCCTCTACACCAACACACCCGATCCGTGGGCGCCGATGGGTGCGCGCGGTATTGGCGAGATAGGCATTACCGGGGTCGGGGCGGCCGTTGCTAACGCCGTTTACAACGCGACCGGCATCCGAGTGCGCGACCTGCCTATCACTCTGGATAAGGTGCTACGGGAACTGCCTGTTGGAGGGTAACGAGATTGCGTGCTTTGACGGCTGGGGTACAGGCGGCGATGAAGTTATCGTGGCCTGCGCGTCGCCAACGCGAGAAGGGACGGGATCAGTATCTCGTTGGTAAGGAAAGAGCCGACTTCGCCCGAAGCTTTCCTTTCGGAAGGCTCCGTGAGCCTGCGACTGTGCCGTCCATGTTAACGAGGTGCGCCAGCAGCCGCCTAGATGCGCCTCTAGATCTTGCAACAGCTCGCTCACGGATGACCGGGGCAAGTTCATTATGTCAACGGCCTTCAAGAAGGAACCGGTTACGGCAACCCGGACGAAAGTGCGAATAGCGAGTATCTGATCTGAGAAACGTCCTATGACTAGGTGGACGATGATAGCTTTCCACGCTCACTGGATAAGCCGGACCATGCAAGTTCTTGCGAAACGTGGGCAAACTTGCGGTATTTAGAGGGACTTCAGCCTAAGTAGCTGCAGGTATACAAGATCGGCGTACCGGACCGCACTCCTGATCAGATGGCATCGGTTGTCGAGGAAATTCCGGCCGTTGAGGCGACGCAATCCGCTCTTTGCTGTATCGCTGTCGAAGGACACATGTCTGCGTCCGTGACACGTGTTGTGTCGACGGCCCATCGCAACGCGGCGGGACAGGCGCTGTTCAGGGCTGCGGGCTTCCGTCCCACGATGATCGAGATGACGCTTTCCTGAACTGCGAGGCTGGCTAGAAAATAGCCGGACGCTGGAGGCGATATTCCCTGCAAAATGTTCCATGTTTATGCTTACCTCGCAATGTGGAAATTAGATATCCAGCTTGTTTCGCGATTCGGACGCCCATAGTTCTTATCTGCCGATTGCCGCAGCTCATCGATGCCACGTTACGGCGAGGCCAGAGGGCGCGGGCCGGTTTCATCGCTAGTAGTGTCGTCGTTTGGGCGGTATTGCCGCCACCGACGAGCGAGTCCGGGATTATCACTTACCGGTCGGCGGCATTGCGAGGAGACGCACGTGAGTTGCTACTCACTGGTTTTGCAGTGCGATCCACTAAAGATCAGCCCACCTGGGACAGTGTTTGTCAAAGACGATCTACGTAGGAGGTGATGCGGGCCACGATCTCTTTCAGGGTGGGCCGGCCATGATAATATAGGGCCGACGTCCGCTCGAAAGCGCGCTCGTAGACTCCGAACGTCTCCGGATCGGATAGGCTGAACGCGGGATTGCTGCCGATGTCCTGATTGTCGGCCTTCGGAAAGCGTTTCTGCTTGTGGGCACCATACGCGTCCGAGCCGAGGAAAGCTTGCACGTCCGGTTGTCTAGCAAGCAGTAGACGTCGTAATAATGTCGGAGGAAATTGGCGGGGAACTGGCCGGTTTCCTGCTGCTTGCTATATTTAGTGGAGATGGTCTGGAGCTTCTCGACCAGCGTGTAGCCGGGCTCGTAGCAGGGAACGGCCAGTGCGCGATTATCGATCAGCTCGACGCGCGATACAGCGTAATCATAGGCCCAGGAGCTGATATCCTTATCGATATTGGGAGCCACCGTGTCGAAGCCGGCTTCGAGCAACACGCCATTCTTGAGATCCGTTTTAGTGCCGGTCGTCTCGCGGTAGTAGAGGCGGATGCCGCTACTGCGGTACGTCTCGTTGTCGAATTCGGTATCGCGCTTGATCTTTTGGAAACCCTCGATCGTGATCGTCTCGGCCAGCCAGTCATAAAAAGCCTTCCGGCTTTCACGATGTGCCACCTTGTCGTGATTGGGGCCGGTTTTTACCTCCATCGCTTTCGGCGGTTCGATACGGATATCGATATCCTCCGAGAAGCGGTTGATGATGCGGTATCCTTTCGAGAGCGAGGTGCCTCCCTTCAGCTCGAATGCCATCTCCACTGCTGCAGGCCGTATAGGCAATGCATGATCCAGTAGTCTTTTTCGACCAGCACCGGCTGCACCTTCATCTGGTCCGCTACGATGCGCAGCAGGGATGCAAAATCCTTGTGCCTATGGAGGAAGTCAGCTGGCATGCGTATCCGCGGCGAGGGTGTTGAAGAATTTCCGCGTGCGCACCATACCGTATTCTTTGGCGGCACGGGTGAGAGCGGTAGGATTGTCTTGCAGGGCACGTTCCTTCACGCGGGCCAGCACGTGATCGCGGTCCTCGGCCAGCTGGTCGAGATTGTTGACCAGATCGACCAGTAGGAATTCTTTGGTCAGGATTTTGGGGAAGGCCGGCTTTTTTCGGAACTCGAACTCGCGACCGCCCAGCATGAAGTTGCCGTGGCGCTTATGGTTATAGACGACGGTTTTGTTATAGAGCTGTGTCACGCCAACACCCAAGCTGTTATAGGCATTGGGCGAGGTGACGAGGTAACGGTCATCCTTCAGAAAAGCCTCGACGAGCGCATCATCCTCGGCGGGGGCTTTGCCGAACGCGGTTTGCTTCGGCCGGTGATAGACGCCGGTTGATAGCTTGGTCAGGTATCCTTCTGCCAGCATTTGCTGCAAATGCCGATCAACAGACGACGACCATTGGGCGAGATCCTGCCGACGGTAGACCTTGCCGGACCGCAGATGCTTTTTCAATTCCTGTAACTTCGTCATGGGATAGCTCCTGCACTCACTATAACGACATATGGTCGTGAATGCAATTTTTTACAAATTTCATGCAAATTTTGGCATCTGATCGGGGTCAGTGTCACTGAAGTGCCAGAAATATATAAAGTATTTTCGAAGATTTTTATTACTCGAAAATCGAAATCTCGAAACGTACTTGTCCTCTGGATGGTCGTGGACGGCTACCGGCAGCAAAGTAGCTGTCCGAGTGGAAAAATCTGATCTCCGATGAACGACGGGCCGTCGGTTGATGTCCCTTCAAGAGCGAAACGACGAGCTCGGCTCGGACGTAGGGTGTAGCCGACATCCAAGCCGAGCATCTCATTCGATTTTATGCAGCTTCCCAAACCTGATTGAGGATCTTGGCCGCCAGTGCGGCCTTTTCTTGTGGCAGGAAGCGACCATGGTGCTGTTGCACGACGTCTGGCGTGTCCTGAATGGCGTCCCTTGCCTGCTCGTAGGATCCGGTCTGCTTCAGAATATGCGTCGCAAGAATGTCGCGCAGGTTATGGGGTCCAAGCGGCAAAAAGCCCTTGATCGCACCCCGTCCGGTATAGGGATTATAGATGCCATAGCGTTGAATGATCCTCCGCCGAGCCTCGTAGAAGGTTGTCGAGTTGTAGGCCGCATCAAGGCTGGTGGTCTTGACCGTCTTGACGAAAAGGGTTCCGGGATCTTTGGCTCCGCCGAGCAGAACACCACGATGGCGGTCGCTGTAAGCGTCGAGGTATTTGTAGAGATAGCAAGTCGGCCAGGATCAGCTTGCACGGCTTCTGTGCGAAGAAGGAGGAGCCAGAGTCTTTGAATGCGACCGATAAGATTAGGACCTCCCACCCATGGTCGCGATCGCTCCAGCGCAACTCGCCGCACTTCATGTCTTCAAGCCGGCGTTCTGATGTCGGATAATGTCCGCGCGGGCAGACACGAAGTTGGCGAAGGTTCTTCTGCCTTGGCCCGAGATGCGGGCCGAGGTGAAGGAGTAGGAAGGACCTGACGGCTTCGGCCGCTGGCCGCAAGTATCGGCTTTCATCCGGCATGCGTCTCACGATCTCATCTGTGATCTTCCGATACTCCGCCAACGGGCTCTCGGCCTCGAGGACACACATGATCGGCTCAAACGGGTCGCGGTGAACACGCATGACGCGTTGGATTTCCTTGAATCGGTTAGCGGCAATGCCGATGAAACGCATCGCAGGCGCCATGCCAGTCGCGAGCTGCGAAATCGATTTCTTCCTGCTCGATCAGACCGGCGATGGGCCTGACATTCCGAAGGAGTTCCGGGTGCTGCCGGATCCAGCCGACCGACGTCCGCGCGAGATAGGGCTTGGGCGACCATCAACATGTCCTCTTGCATTTGGTGTAGAAACCACGCCGCTGTTCGCGCCACTGTAGATACCAAACACCGGGGAAGACGAGAAGGCCGATGCTCAACTGGCTGACTGGCACGCCGAAACCCTTTACGGCACCATTTGGCGAGGCAGCCAGCGGACCAAACATCAGACCCAGGTGCTCGATCTTCTGGGAGGCCGTTTCTTCACCCCGGACCGCATTACGCTGAAAGCCAATAGCCGTCAGCGTCGAGGTCTTGAAGCGGATGAGATCCGCCATTTCCATTGCAAGCCTCGGCGGCGCGTCGACAACGCCGGAGAGCAGATCCGGATCATCAAGTTCTGCCGCAAGGTTCTGATTGGCACCGGCAGCGGAGGCCAACGATCGAGCGGAAAGAAAGCTGCCGCCATAGGTGACGCCGGGAAAGCGGATCGCATAACGCTGCTTACTGGCTGCCGCCTGATAGCGGCGATACTCTGTCGAGCCTGAAATGATTACCCGGCGCACCCAGTCGAGGATCTCCTCGCGCTTGGTAAAGGGCAGGCTGTTGAAGTCCTCGGGCAGGCGCAACGAAATCCTTCGACGCTCAGCCGGGCTGATGTCACCGAGATCGTGACCATAGAGCGAGCGCGCCTGGTGCGGCAGCTTCTCTTTGAAATATCCCTCCGAAAGCCGATAGCGTCGCTCGATGCGGCGGAGGATATTGAAACTGGCTACAGATCGGGGCACGCGCTCGCCCTGGATCCAGGATAGTAGCGTCTTATTGTCGAAGCTCTCATTCAGATGAACAACGGCGCGGTAAAGCTGCCAATAAGTGTCGCCGAACCGACGCATATGATAAACCAGTGCATCCTGAGAGCTCGCCGGATCTTCTGTCGCTTCGAACAGTGGTTCCGGGAAAGGGCTGATCGGTTTTGGCGTCGGCCCACGCGGCGCAGATGCGGACGGGGCAAAGTTGCCATCCGTTGTCGCACGTTGGGGCTTTCTGATTGAGGTTGCGGAGGCTGCTTTTTTGCAGGCGTTATCTTGTCGGGACGAACTGTCTGCTTTGGCGGCCGTTTCTCTTCGACCGTTGGTGCTACACCGACCCACCGGATGATTGCATCCAGGCCTGGCCGCAGTTGTTTTTTTAGTTCTGCCGTCAAATCGGCTTCAATCCCGCAGGCCTGACCGATCGTCGTCCAGTCGATACGCCATTCATGAGCGGGGGAGATTTCCGGTAGATAATTAAGCTGACCAGGAAGGGCCGGATGTTCTCCAGCACCCGCCTGGACACAATCGGTGCGATAGCTCGCAGAATTGAGATATCTTTCGCTGAAAGTGGCGTGATGAAATGTTTCTCTCGACGGCAATGCCGAGGGCGAGCGGCAATAGGGGGCGAGCGTTAAGAATGGATGTATCGGGCATAGCGGTTCAAACGCTGCGTGATCGCCGCATTCATGCCCTACGCAAATCACTCGGGCTCAGTGCTCAAGAATTCGATGTGCTCGCTTTAATCAAGCGTACTTATTTAAGTCTATCGCCTTTTTAAACGAAGTGCGTCTTGCTTAAATAAGGGGTGAGGCCGACAATCGGTCAACTGCCGTCAGCCCAACCGATCATTGGCCTCTCTGATGTTCACGGAGCCGTTTGCTCCTGGCGCCTATGCTCTGCGATAGATGAGGTCCGGCGCGACGATCCATTCGCCTTGCCGCAATGCCGTCACATCAAGACGACCGCGCGGGTCACGTCTTGCAACGCCGGCGAAATGGTATCGCCGACCACGGCGATCTATAACGGATTCAGGAACGGTGCGGTCGCCAAGCCTGGCAACAATCGGTCCGCTGCGATCAGCAACGTCGAGCACGAAATACTCGTGCGGAATGCTTCTGCTGACCATCAGGATTGAGCCTCGGCGTCGCTTTGAATCGCTCGAGTAGCGGCGTGGTTTAGCGGGATCTGCCTTGTCGTCTTTTGCACGATCGGCCGCTTCTTTTTGATTTCGGCGACAAAGAGTGTGCGTGGGGGCATTGTTGAGCCTTCTGGGAGTAATTATGTGAAAACGCAGTCGAGCTGACCGAGCGGACCAAAGTCCGCGGCGACGTGCTGTCCGGCCAGAACCTGCAGGATGGTGGTGCATGAGCCCGTCGTGACGACGTCGGTTGGCTCCAGTTGACGCCCTTTCGCGGCGAGTTGGCGCGCGATCCAGACAACTGCATTAACTGGATCCTCCATGATTGATGAAGCCTTGCCAGAGACGACGGTCTCCCTGAACAGGAAAGTCGTCACCTCGATGGAGGCGAGTTCCGCAAGAGATGCTGCTGGCACGTGGTTACCGCACAACGTGGCGACATGAAGTCCGAAGTCGGCGATCGCGGGATTGTTGCCCCAAAATGTTCTCCGGGTTCTTCTCCCTAAAAGGCATATTGCCGGGCGGCAGGCGAGAATGGCATCGCGTGCGCTGCCGAGATCAATGCGTTCGCCCGCGTCGGGGTAGGGTCGAAGCAGGGTGAAGGCAAATTCGCATTGCACACCAATCGCGCCGGGAGGTAGTCGAAACTCCCGGGTGTTGTTAAGAAAGCTTGAGGCTGGGATTTCCGAGTAGATAGGTGATGTCAGGCCGAGGGTCCTTTGCGACCTTTCCGTCGAACCAGCAATCGCATAGCCTTTCCTCTCGAACCCCAGCGCATCCTGCGCGGCGGCCTGGATGTCGTAGGCCTCGCTTTCCGACGCAATCAATTGCAGCGGCAGATCGCAAAGCTCATCGTGGCGACGGCTTCGCGCAAGAATGTCGGCGGTCGCGTCCTTCAGCTCGAAATACATCTTCGTTTCCAATTCGACGTTACGACATCGGAGAAGATGGGCTTCAGCGCATAAGCGATCCATTCGCGGCGCCTCGCGAAGGTATTAAAATGTCATAGGACACGGTTGATCAAGAAACGAGGAGCTGAGTTCGCTCGTGGCGCGAAGCGCAAAGCGACAATGGGAGAAGAGCGCTAGATGGGAATGACCGGACCGTAGACTCAGTGCCTTTCGAGGCGATTAGCCTGCTCTTGCCAACCACGCCTGCTTGAACGCCAAGGACGGCCTCACGCACCTGCTCTTCTTGCTGTTACGACGCAGCCACTGGAGTCGGATCGTGGCGCCATTGAAGTTCACGATACGGAAGCACGCCGCGCCGGCTCGAGCGACCTGAAGCGCTGCCGGGTTATGGTCACGAGTACAATCATGATATCGCCGAGCCGCCCAGTCGCGCCCGACCTGCGTCGTGATCTCGCTCCGCTACCCCAGAGATACGGATAGGCGATGATTTATCCGGGAAGGAATTCACGGCTCATCGCCGTAACCTTCGCCGCGCGCCAGACGATCGATTTCCGCTTCAAGCAAGTCTATATGTTCCGAGGGCATTTCCGCCGCGCGATGTACTTTACCCGTATCGCCGCCCGTGCGCCGACGCTCGTCATGATCGTGGCTCATTAGGACAAAGCGCGACTTCCCATGCTTGGTCAGGACGACCGGCTCCCGGCTGGCGGCATCTGTGACGTCACATCACCGACCTGCTTATTGAGGTCACCGGTCGTGAACTGGCGCATGAAACGAACTCCGATTGAAGTTTCCAGAATATCCAGATTTTCTGCATTTGCGAGAAAAGGGTTGTTCGTCGCGGGTTTGCCATCGCGACGCAAGCTACCGCATGGCTGTCGTCCCGCGCTTTCTCTGTCCATCAAGCACAAGATGTCAGCGACTGCGTTATCACAAGCGAAACAAGCAATCAGGAGAGCAACCGGCGCGCATGCGTTTAGCTTGCATGCTGGCGTGCGTCGAACATCGTCGCCCACTCGGCGGCCCACGGACCATCAAGGTATCTCCATAGAACAAGCCCCGTGATGGTGATGCCGTGCATCTGGAAGCCCTCCGAGAGCTCACGATATAGCTTGTCCGCCCGCGCCGGTGCCACCTTGTTTTGTATGGTAATGTGCGGTTGCCACGTCCGCATGTCCTGAGAGCCCAGCCAGTTGATAAAGACTTTCCGCAGTTCATCCCTGATCGATATCAGCTCGGGGCTTTCGATACTGAAGGCAACTCCCATTCCCAGGTGGCGAACGCCAGTGACTTTCGCTGTAAATGGGCCTTGGTGGTCCGCGACGGACTGAAGACTTCCGGTGATGCGCTCAACATATTCACCCGGCAACCGGTGAAACATTGTCAGATGCGCGCGGAGAAAATTTTGCTCCGGCGGGAAATGCGTTTCGCGGAGAAGATCGAATGGCTGGAGATCGACCTCGGCAACGCGCGCGGTGAGGATTAGAGGCTTATTCGTCTTCAAATCGGCGCTCCGCTCCTCATCACTCGAATGGCTCCGCGATCCTATAGGAGAAACCACCAAGCGCGAACATCCCGTCATTGGCGTTGGCCAAGAACCGTCCAATCTCAACTTCGGCTTAGCGCCATGGCTTCGTGACCTCCAACCATTGTCGGGTGCGGGCCACGGGATCGGCATTGCGGGTAATGTCGGTGACCACGGCGGCGCTGTCGGCGCCGTGAGCGAAGACGCCGTCGATGCGGTCGATGTTCAGCCCGCCGATCGCCACCAATGGCAGGTCGCCGATCTTCGATTTCCAGGCGCATAGTCGCGGCAGTCCCTGCGGCGCCCATCTCATCTGCTTGAGGATCGTCGCGTAGACCGGGCCGAGCGCGATGTAATCCGGCCGGGCAACGAGCGCGGTCCGCAGTTCCGTTTCGTCATGGGTGGAGAGGCCGAGTTTGATATCGGCGGCGCGGATGGCGGCGAGGTCGGCTGTCTCCAGATCCTCTTGGCCGAGATGGACGAAATCGCAGCCCTCCCCGATCGCCAGCTGCCAGTAATCGTTGACGATCAGCTGGCAGCGGTATTCCGCGCAGATCGCCCGAGCACTGCGGATCTCTCGGCGCAGATCGGCCTCGGAGCGATCCTTGATGCGCAGCTGCACCAGCTTGACGCCAAGAGGCACCAGCCGTGAGATCCAGTCGACGCTGTCGACGATGAGGTAGAACGGATCGAGCATCATGCGAACACCGCCTGTCCGATAACCGGCGTCGATGGCACCGCCATGTCGCGGGGCTCCAGCATGCTCGCCTCGAACGCCTGTCGGCCGGCTTCGATGGCGCCCGCGAAGGCAGCGGCCATCAGGACCGGATCGCCGGCGCCCGCTACCGCGGTGTTGAGCAGAACGGCGTCGAATCCAAGCTCCATGACCGCTGTGGCATGCGATGGACGGCCGATGCCGGCATCGACGATCAGCGGCACATCTGGGAAATGTGAGCGCAGCGATCTCAGAGCTGTCGGGTTAAGCGGGCCGGCGGCGCTGCCGATCGGCGCGCACCAGGGCATCAGCACCTGGCAGCCGGCCTCCAGCAGCCGTTCGGCGACGACGAGGTCGTCGGTCGTGTAGGGGAAGACCCGAAACCCTTCGCCAACGAGAATGCGGGCCGCCTCGACAAGGCCGAAGACATCGGGCTGCAGCGTGTCGTGGTTGCCGATCACCTCGAGCTTGATCCAGTCGGTGGCGAACAGCTCGCGCGCCATCTTCGCCGTCAGCACCGCCTCGGAAACGCCGTGGCAGCCGGCGGTGTTGGGCAGCACCTTGACGCCCAGCGAGCGGATCGTCTCGAAGAAGGCGCCGCCATGGCGGCCGCCAGCGGTCTCGCGGCGAAGCGAGACGGTAACGATCTCGGTGCCGGAGCGGCTGACGGCATCGGCCATTATCGACGGCGAGGGGTAGCGCGCGGTGCCCAAGAGCAGGCGCGAGCGCAGATGCGTTCCATGGAGTTCAAGCATCGGTCAACCTCCCTGCATCGGCGACAGGATCTCGATCCGGTCGTCATTGTTCAGCAAATGGGCCGGCCGGTCCTCGCGGTGCACGAGTTCGCCATTGACGGCGGTCGCCAGCCAGTCGCCTTCGTAATCCATCAGCGCCAGCAACTCCTCGAGCGTGGCGGCGGCGATCTCCTTGGCTTCGCCGTTGACGATCAGTTTCATGATGCGTGTCCTCCCGCGGTATCGGTGTTGAAGACAAGGTCGGCCGCCCGCGTCGCCATGGCGGGCGCGAGCAGAAAGCCGTGGCGATAAAGGCCGTTCAGCGAGATCAGATTTCCGTGCTGCTCGACGCGGGGGAAATTGTCGGGAAAGGCGGGGCGGATGCCGGCGCCGGTTTCCACCACCGTCGCGTCGGCGAAGGCGGGGTGCAGCGCGTAGGCGGCGTTCAGCAGTTCCATCAGCGAGCGGGCTGTGATCGGACCTGCGAATTCCGTCTCGATCATCGTCGCGCCGACCATGAACAAGCCGTTGCCGCGCGGCACGATATAGACAGGCATACGCGGGTGCAGCAGCCGCACCGGGCGGTCGAGAGTGACCTCGTCCGTCCTGAGGTAGAGCATCTCGCCGCGGACGCCGCGCAGCGAAGCGGTCTCGTTGATGCGCGCCGCGCCGGTGCAATCGACGATATGGTCGAAGTCCTGCTTTTCGGGGATCGTTTCGACGAAGATGGCGCCGCGCGCGATCAGCTTGTCGCGCAAGGCAGTCAGCGCCCGGCGCGGATCGAGATGCGCTTCGCGCGGAAAGAACAGGCCCTGTCGGAAGCGACCGGCCATGCTGGGTTCGAGCGCCGCGATCCGCTCTTCGTCGAGCCATTCATACCCCGTCGTGCGGCCGGCGAAGCGCTTCAGCTCCGCATGGTCGCGCGCGGGCGCCAGCACCAATGTGCCGTTCCGTTTGACCTCGCGCGGCAGCATCGCCTCCCAACGGTCGGGCGCATCCTGTCCTTCGTGCAGCACGGCCTCGTCAGCGCTCTCGCGCTCGCACCAAGGCGCCAGCATGCCGCCTGCGAGCCAGGAGGCGGCGGCCGAAAAGCCCGCGTTCGGATCGAAGACGGTCACCTCGGCGCCTCGCGCGCTGAGTTCTCGGGCAACGGTGAGGCCGGCGACGCCGGCCCCTTTGACAAAGACGCGCATCTCAGCTGCCCGGTTGCGCGGTGGCGTCGACGGCCATGTAGAGATCGCCGCCGTCGCGATATTTCGCCGCCATGGCGTCCAGTCCCTCCTTCTGCGCTTCGGCGCGGATATCGTGGGAAATCCGCATCGAGCAGAATTTCGGGCCGCACATGGAGCAAAAATGCGCGACCTTGTGCGCTTCCTTCGGCAGCGTCTCGTCGTGGAAGCCGCGGGCCGTTTCCGGGTCGAGCGACAGGTTGAACTGGTCCTCCCAGCGGAACTCGAAGCGGGCGCGCGACAGCGCATCGTCGCGCAGCTGGGCGGCCGGATGCCCCTTGGCGAGATCGGCGGCATGGGCGGCGATCTTGTAGGTGATGACCCCGGTCTTCACGTCGTTGCGATCCGGCAGGCCGAGATGCTCCTTCGGCGTGACGTAGCAGAGCATCGCCGTGCCGAACCAGCCGATCATCGCCGCACCGATGCCGGACGTGATGTGGTCGTAGCCCGGCGCGATATCGGTCGTCAGCGGCCCGAGCGTATAGAACGGCGCCTCGCCGCAGACGGCCAACTGCTTGTCCATGTTTTCCTTGATCTTGTGCATCGGCACATGGCCAGGGCCTTCGATCATGACCTGGCAATCCTTGGCCCAGGCGATCTTCGTCAGTTCGCCCAGTGTTTCCAGTTCCGCGAATTGCGCGGCATCGTTGGCGTCGGCGATCGAGCCGGGCCGCAGGCCGTCGCCCAGCGAGAAGGACACGTCATAGGCGCGGCAGATGTCGCAGATTTCCTCGAAATGCTCGTAGAGGAAGCTCTCGCGGTGGTGATGAAGACACCACTTGGCCATGATCGAGCCGCCGCGCGAGACGATGCCGGTGACGCGGTTGACCGTCAGCGGGATGTATTGGAGCCGCACGCCGGCATGGATGGTGAAGTAGTCGACTCCCTGTTCGGCCTGCTCGATCAGCGTGTCGCGATAGACCTCCCAGGTCAGGTTCTCGGCGATGCCCTCGACCTTTTCCAGCGCCTGGTAGAGCGGCACCGTGCCGATGGGGAGCGGCGAGTTGCGGATGATCCATTCGCGGATGTTGTGGATGTTGCGGCCGGTCGAGAGGTCCATGACGGTATCGGCACCCCAGCGCGCCGCCCAGACCATCTTCTCGACCTCTTCGGCCATCGAGGAGGTGACGGCGGAGTTGCCGATATTGGCGTTGATCTTCACCAGGAAGTTTCGGCCGATGATCATCGGCTCGGCTTCGGGGTGGTTGATGTTGGCGGGAATGATGGCGCGTCCGGCGGCCACTTCCTGGCGCACGAATTCAGGCGTGACGTGATCGGGAATATGCGCGCCGAAGCTCTCGCCGTCGCGGATCATCGCGTCCGCCTTCGCCTCACGGCCGAGATTTTCGCGGATGGCGATGAATTCCATCTCCGGCGTGATGATACCGCCACGCGCATAGGCAAGCTGGGTCACGGCCTTGCCGTCGGTGGCGCGCAGTGGCTGGCGCTTACCCGGGAATTCGGGTGTCAGGCGCTCGCCGCTGGCAAAGCCGTTATCCTCGGGCCTTACCCGCCGGCCGTCATAGGCCTCGACGTCGCCACGGGCGAGAACCCAGTCGCGCCGGAGCGCGGGAAGGCCGCGCTCGATGCTGATGTCGGCGCCTTCGACGGTGTAGATGCCGGACGAATCATAGACCGTGACCGGCGGCTCGCCTGAGGTCGGGTGGACGCTGATCTCGCGCATGGGAACGCGGATATCCGGGTGGATCTGGCCCGGGATATGGATCTTGCGGGAGGCCGGCAGCGGGCCGGTGGTGACTGTGGGGGTGATGGTCTTTGCGGCGATATTCATGGTTTGAGGCTCCAAGTTTTCGATTGGAGACCCAGTCCTCAGCCGGAATGATGAAAAGACGCCGGCATGGAATCCACGCGGGAATCCCGGCCTTCGAGCGCTTGCACCGTCCCTACGCCAGTATGAACTGGATCAGGTTCAACGGGTCACTGCGCACGATAGCAGAATCTCAGCCCCTTGACGGGACACCCCTGGTGAATGACGCAAGGTTATTGCTGACTAACGGTCTGCGTCAAGCCGTGTGTCGGATTATTGGTCTGGACAGCCAAGTCCTCCGTAAACTGGTCGTGTACGGCAAGTCCTGCAAATAGCGGCTTGGCCTGCTGGTCAGGCTGCTTGACGCAGGTCGGCTTTTTTCATCTCCTTCAAGTCGTTCATGTTGAGATAGCGGTTTGCCTCGAGCCAGTTTTCGTGGGTCTCTACTGCGAGCGAACGGATGAGGCGTAGGCAACTGTCCTCGTTGGGAAAGATGCGCAGCACGATCGTCCTGCGTTTGATCTCCTCGTTGAAACGCTCGAGCATGTTTGTGGACTTCATGTGTTTGTGGTGCTGGCGAGGCAGCCTGTAGAAGGTGAATGTCTCCTCGATGGTCTCCTCCGCCCAGCTTGCGAGTTTGGGGTATCGCGGTGACCATTTTCTCAGCCAAGCAGCGAGATCGCTCTTGGCCTCTGACAATTCCCGGCGATCATAGATCCAACGCAGTTCCTGGAGGCAATCGTCGTCTGCTTTGCGCGGCAGGTGATCGAGTGCGTTGCGAAGGAAATGAACATAGCAGCGCTGGAACCATGCGTCGGGCAGCACCTCGCGAACGGCGGCGCGCAAGCCGGCATGGTCATCGGCAACGATGTATTCGACACCGTGCAGTCCGCGCTGTTTGAGGCCGAGCAGGAAGTCCTTCCACGACGAGTGGCTCTCTCGGTTGGCAAGCTCGACTGCAAGGATCTGACGACGCCCTTCCCAATCGATTCCGAGCGCGACAAGCACGGCGCACGAGCGAACGACACCTGCCTGGCGGACTTTCTCGTACTTCGCATCGATGATGAGATAGGCGAACGGCTCGTCCAGCCGCCGTTCGGCAAAAGCCGTCAAACTCTCGTCCAGTCGCTTGTTGATCGCGGATATCGTCGAAGCTGAGAAGCTGTGGCCGCATAGCTCTTCAGTGATCGCCTTCACCTTCCGGGTCGAAACGCCCTGAACGTACATCTCCGCCAGCGACGCTACTAGCGCCTGTTCGGAGCGTTGATAGCGCTCAAACAGCTCAGTTGAAAACCGCCCATCGCGGTCCTGCGGCACTCGCAGCTCCAGCTTGCCGACTCGCGTGATCAGCGTTCGATTGTAATGCCCGGAACGATAGCCGATCCGAGCCTCGGCCCGTTCACTCTTTGCGGCACCGAGTGCCTCGGTCATCTCGCCTTCCAGCATCTCTTGCAGCAGATCCTGCATAATCATGCGCAATGCGTCGTGGTTTGCACCCATCAAATCTTTGACGGCGGCTATCGATGGTTTATTCTCACTCCTGGTCATGGTGGGGCTCCTAGGGAGTTGGTGACGTTAGACATCACCAGCCTGCCATGGCCGCTCAAATCCTCAATAGATTTTTGCAGAACCTCCCGCACACTACCCGTAAACTTGCCTGATATCTCCTAGGTTGTTGGTTCGTACCCCATCAATGCGTACAGCTACTACCAGGCTGATATTCAGGCCGCCCAATATGGGACGTAACGCGCGTTACGCTTTCCTTGGCCGGGATCGGCTGGTGCGATGCGGTTGAGCTTAATCGACTCGGTAATAACGGCCGAGACTGCCTGATATTCGTCCATAGTGTTCGGCTTTCAGATTGTCGAATACCGTCGCCACGGCGCTCAGCCACTTCCTGCGGGACGCGCATCGTCGCTTCCTTGGGAATCCGGTTCGTGCCGTGAATCTCCCATTCCCGGTAGACGGCGTCACGTATTCCATGGCCCGCTTCGCGACGGCCAGGCTCCTCCTCGTGAAGCATGAGCGAGGTGCCGGGCAGGAGGCGACCGAACGCTTTTTTCGGGCGTGGCGGGACAGATGCGCTTTGCCTTCTCCAGTTTCGAGATCTGGCAGTTCGAAAGCGGAATCTGCTCACTTGTACGCTCCGCGTCGATCCTCGAGGAGCGGTATCCAGAGCGCCGGTCCGTACTTATGCGGCGTTGGCGCGAGCAAGATCGAGACCGGCGCTCGTTCCTGACAGTTTCTGACGGAGCGACCGCGTTTTCGCCCGACGTCTTTGCCAAGTTCCTAGCTGAAGAGGACGACGCTCCTGTCGTGATGCTGAACCTTCTACGGTTCGTCCCAGATGGCGGCCGTGAACGGCATTTGCAATACCTGAGACTGGCCGAACCCATTCTTGCCCGCTTTGGCGCACGGATCCTATTCCGTGGCGACGGCCTCGACGTTCTGACGACGGGGCAGGTGGAAGGGTGGGACGCGGTGCTGCTAGTGCAGTATCCCCGGCGGACCGCCTTCCGTGAGATGGTGGAAGACGCCGAGTACCAGAAGGCGTTCGAGGTGGGAAAGGCGGCGCTTGCAGATATCGTCCTGCAGCCTCTGCAGATCTCGAAAGGACTTTGAAACAACCTAGGCTGCCGCGCCGTAAAGCTGCGGCAGCCCTCATGCGCTTCGCGCGTTCGCACTGGAGGCGTGGCAGGGCTCCTCAAGCGGAAGTGGGTTTTCGATTCAAGATCCTCATCGTCCGTATCTGCGCCGCAAGCGCGAGCATCGCCTTCTACACCGTTTCATCCGATCTGTTCGATGTTGCTTGCGATGTCCTGGATGACTCTTTCAGCGGCGTCGTCGACGGGTGCGACCTTTCCAGTTTTTACAAGCAGACCCCTCAGCGCCCCGGACGCTGACACTCCCTTTTCGAGAAGCAGACGCCGGTCGGCAGGGGCTAGCGTCTCCACACGGTTCGCCGCCCGTACGAACTCTGAAATCATGTCGGTCGTCACGGTCAAAGGGAGTTCACCTCCGGCATAGGCTTGCCCGCGAACTTGGAAGAGTTGACGTCCCGAGACACTCTGCGAGGAGTGCCTTTTTCCCTGATCGTTTTCGTCACGGAACCGAATCGATGTTCACGCTTTGATTCGCTGAATGTCAGGAGAGTATCGCGTCATGAACAGCTCCCACGTCCAGGTTCATATCCGCCCGCTCCATGTCGAAATCGACGGTCTCGCGCGATACCGCCAGGCCTATACCGTAGACGAGCTTGCGGGCCTGCTGCTCAGCGTGAGCTGGCCCCTCAGCGGAAAACAGACGTCCGAGTTCCACCACGCGCTCGCGACCTCGCTCGACGCCTTGGAATTTTATATCGATCCGGAGGTGGCGCGCGCGGCATTCGTAGACGCCGCGCATGTCGCAGGGCTGCACGTGCTGCCGGACGACATGTCGGCAATGAAGCTCGCGGGTTGAGAAAAGAAGCCCCGCCTCGGGACGGAGCAGGCTGAGGTCATGCTGCACCCAGTTAGTTGAAGCCAGACGAAACCACTATCTCCCGCTCGTACGACGTGTTCCTTAGATCAGTGTAAGTAGTCCTCATGAGTAGCCGCCGACCATGCTCCCAGCCGCTTCTAGCCGACGACGCGCCAGTCAGGAGCCGCGCGAGAAAGCCCCGCGATCCCAAGCAGCCGCAACTGCCTTTCGACGCGATGCCGGAGAGAGTCGAGCCCTGCCTCGCGCAGCTCCGTCCGAAGCCGCCCGGCCGTGACAGGTATCTGTATGAAGTGAAGCTGGACGGCTACAGGCTGGCCATCCACATTGAGCCAAAACGGGTTCGCATCCTGACCCGCGGCGGGCACGACTGGACGCACCGATTTCCAGCCATCGCGGCCGCGGCGAAGGAACTGGGGGTGGCGACCGCCATCCTCGACGGGGAGGCGGTGGTCTACGACGCCGAAGGACGGACCGATTTCGGAGCGCTGCAGCAGAGCCTGGGCGGCCGCGGGGGAAAGCGGTCGTCGAGCGAGGCAATATTCGTCGCGTTCGACCTCCTCTATTTCGATGGACATGACGTCCGGGGCATGGAGCTTGCGAGCCGACGCCATCTGCTGGAAAGCCTGCTGGCCGACGCCCCGGAAGCGATACAGTTTTCCGAGGAGATCGAAGGGGACGGCGACGCCATCTTCGAAGCAGCCTGCGTGCACGGTCTCGAAGGCATCATCGCAAAGGACAGGGACAGTGCCTATCGATCAGGCCGTCTCGGCGACTGGTACAAGATCAAATGTATCCAGTCCGAGAGCTTCATGGTCGTCGGCTACGAGCGGTCGGCGTCCGCGCGCGGCGGGATCGGCAGCCTTCTCCTCGCCGCCTGGAGCGGCCACGACCTCGGCTACGTCGGATCGGTCGGAACCGGATTCAAGGAACGCGACGCCCAGGAGCTGCGCGGCCTTCTCGACAAGCTGGCAACGAAGAAGGCGCCGGTCGCTTACGAGGGTCGGCGGAAAAACGTCGTCTGGTGCCAGCCGACTTTGGTCGCTGAGATCGAATTCAGGGCATGGACGCACGACGGGAAGCTCCGCCATGCGGCTTACAAGGGGCTGCGCGACGTCCAGGACAATGCCGCCGTCTACCGGATCGAGAGCTGACATCCTGCACTTCAGTCCTCACGCGGACGGCGCGCAACATTTTTGGAATCTCGCGCGTTTCAGGTGTTCCGAAGAAGGAGACAGTCATGTCAAAACGCGAACTCATCGACACCGGAACCGACCAGCGCTACGTGCGCCGCGACGAGAAGGGACAGTTCAAGAAGTCGACCGACGTGGGCCGGTCTTTGTCCGCAGACAAGCGTCACAAGTCCAAGACGGAAGCGAAGCGCGGCGAAGGTGATCGCGGCGACCACCATGCGAAGCACTGATGCAGATCGGTCCGTCGTTCAACGAACTACCACCCGCGGAGCGTCAGGCCGTCCCTGAACGGCTTGCCGTCACCCTCGAAACAAACGCCGCGTGGGCGAACGACGAGGGCAACGACGCATTGGGAATGATGATGCGTTCGGTCGGCACGGCCCTGCTATCCGTTGCGGGCGATTTGGCCGATACGGATATCGCGCTCGCCGAGGACGTCGCCGTTCGGGCGGTCGGCCCGATCACACGTCCCATCTCAGACATCCTCAGTATGCCGTCGGGCCGACACTTCATTGAAAGCGTTGACGCCTCCCAAACCGCGGACTGCTTGTTCTTCAGCCTTCCCGTCGCGCCCAGGCCTTGCGGAGCGCCGCCATCGTCTGCCGATAGGTCTCGAAACCCATCCGCTCGTAGTAGGCCTGAGCCACGGCGTTGTCCTTGCCGATGAAGGCCTCGATCTTCGACAATCCTGCTTCTATCGCAGCCTGCTCGCTAGATGCGAACAGTCTGGTGCCGACGCCGGTTCGAGCTGCGTGCGGCGACACGTGGGTTCCAATGCCCCCCAGCCGACCGGCGTGTCGTAGGCGTTGCCCTCGACGGCTCGGATCAGTGACTGAAAACCGAGAAGGCTACCATCCTCGTCTTCGGCGAGACTGCAGCGTATGCCAAGAGGATTGGCGACGTAATGATCCCGAACATACTCTTCGTCCGCCGGCATCCTGCGTCTGCCCGCCGCGACAAGCGTCTCGAGCATCGCGCTCATCGACGCCACGTCATCCTTGGTGGCCGTCCTGATGTTCATCCAGGAAACTCCGCTCGATCTACGTCAGGCACCACGAACGTTCTCGGCTTTCGACTTGCCGGTCTTTCGATCCTGACCCACGTCGTACGACACCTTCTGCCCTTCGCGGAGCAGCGTCGAATCCTGGACCGCGCTAACATGGACGAACACGTCCTGTCCGCCTTCGTCTGGCGTTATGAATCCAAAGCCCTTGTCCTGGTTGAAAAACTTGACCGTACCGTAAGCCACTGAAAATCCCCTGGTTGGTATCCTGCGGTATTTCCTAGCGGCTCGGCCGGAGGCCCGCAACGGCTTCGCCGCCCTGTTGGGTATGGTCGGGGCCAACCTCCGCTCGAGGGTTGTTGCGAGAGGGGAACTGTCTGATGGAACCCACGCGCAATGCCGCCGTCAGTGGAACTATTCGGGCCGCCGGTCATTCCGCTCAGGATCAACAAGGGGCGATAATGCCAGATAATGACGGCAGTCAGAGCGACACTCGACGTGCGGGCAAGCGCCTCGCAGCGGCGCGTGTCCGAGAGGATCCCTTCGCGGCCGCCTTCAAGGCGACGCGCATGCCCGATGATCGTCACCGACCCGAACCAGCACGACAACCCGATCATCTTCTGCAACACGGCCTTCCAGAGACTGACGGGGTATTCCAACGACGAGCTTGTCGGGAAGAACTGCCGGCTGCTCCAGGGGCCGGAGACAAGCGGGGACACGGTCCGCCGCCTCCGCGAGGCGGTATCCAATGGGATGGACATCTCGGTCGACATTCTCAACTACAGGAAGGACGGCAGCACATTTTGGAACGCGCTGTTCGTCAGTCCGGTGTGCGACGACGACGGCGACATCATCTACTTCTTCGCCTCGCAGCCCGACTTCACGAACATCAAGAGCAAGGAAGCGGAACTTGCCGCCGCGCGACATCAGGCCGAGGAGGCCGTCGCCGAGCGGACGGGCGACCTTCAGGAGTCGCTCGCGGCCAGGACGCTTCTCGTTCACGAGGTCGACCATCGGGTCAAGAACAACCTTGCGACGCTTGCCTCGATCGTGAATATGCAGGTGCGGCTGACCGAAGACCAGGCGCAGCGTCAGGCTCTTCTTTCGGTCCTAAACAGGATCGAGGCGATCAGCACCGTGCAGCGCAAGCTGTTCACCACGAACGACGTCGCAAGGTTCGACATCGGGGATTTCGCGCGGGAGCTCGTGACCGATCTCCTTGAAGCGCTAAAGCGCGACGACGTCAGGCTGACGATGGACGTGTCGCCCGTATTCGTTCCCGCGGTGAAGGCGACGCCTTTGTCGCTGATCGTCAACGAGCTGGTAGGCGACGCCGTCCGACGAGGGCTGGCCGACGGCGGTGGCGAAATCCATGTCGTCGTGCGAAGGCTCAACGGACACTTTCTCATCCGAGTAGAGGACACGTCGGAGCCGGTGGAGCCAGACCCCGGCAGCGCCGAACTCGGGCGGCGCATGCTCGAGGCGTCGGCCAGGCAGGTTGGCGCAACGATCGAACAAAAGATGGAAGGTCGGCGCAATGTCGTGGACGTCACGCTTCTCGTAGACAAGGACACACCGCAGTGAAAGTGATGATCGTCGAAGACGAGATGCTGCTCGCCATGGAGCTGGAGAGCGAAGTCGAAGCCGCCGGGCATGCCGTGGTCGGAATGGCGTCAAGCAGCGATCAGGTTCCTGATATGGTTTGTGAAAGAGGCCCAGTGTTCGCGTTTGTCGACATCCACCTGCAGGATGGCCCCACGGGCATCGAGGTAGGGCGGATGCTTTCCGGAAAAGGGATTCCCCACATCTTCGTCAGCGGCAACATCAAGAAGTTGCCACCGGATCTCGCTGGGGCTCTCGGCGCGATCGAGAAGCCATATACGATGAACGGGATGCAGAACGCGCTTGCATACATCGACGCCCTGGTTCGTGGAGACGAAGGCCGTCTGCCTCCTGCGAGCCTGGTGCTCGCGGAAGACGTAGCGTATACGCCCCGCGGCCTTTGAAGATTTTGCCGACGTTTTCTCCTGGCGACGCCACGTACCCTGCCTTCGGCCTGACGAGCCCTCAGGCCAGGCAGTCAGGTTAATGTTCCGCGTAAGTTCACATCCACCTTTTATATCGGCGCGGAGTATGCGAAGGTCCGCTACCGTATATGGGGGCATCCTCATGCAGTCGAAAGGACCGCGGTGGTGCTGATAGCCGATTCCACCGAATTCAGGACGCCGCTCGCCAATCTGACGAAAGCGACCTCCGCCATTTCACGTGCGCGCACCCTCGACGAGGTGGTCGCGATGATACGCGCAAGCGCGCGGTCTCTCGTCGGATGCGAAGGGATAACCGTCGTTCGGCGCGAGGGCGACCTTTGTCACTACGTCGAGGAAGACTCGATCGCACCGCTCTGGAAGGGCGAGAAGTTTCAAGCGTCCGCATGCATTTCTGGCTGGTCGATGATCAACCGCCAGACGGTTGTCGTCCCCGACCTCCGGCAGGACGACCGTATCCCGCACGAACGCTATGACGGCACGTTCGTCCGGGCCGTTGCAATGGCTCCTATCCGTCGCGAAGACCCCGTCGGCGCGATCGGCGCATACTGGTCGCAGGCATACGAGCCGACGCGGTGGGAAGTCGAAACGCTGGAGGCGTTGGCCGAGGCAGCGGCGACTGCCGTTGAGAATATCGGCTTCACAGGGAAGTTGAAGTTGGACAGATCTCCGGCTTCTTTATCTCCAGATGCCGTACCGGGCGACTATCGAGCCGACATCGAGGCGATCGCCGGGATCGCGGCGGTTCCCACCATGCTCGACGTCGCGCTCCGAATGACCAAGATGGGCTTCGCAGCCATCGCTCGGGTCACCGAGACGCGGTGGATCACCTGTAGCTCCCTCGATCATGTGGGCTTCGGGCTGAAGGCTGGTGACGAGTTGCCGATCGAGAGCACGCTCTGCGACGAAATCCGCGATCACCGACAGCCGATCGTCTTCGATGACGCGTCCGCGGATGATCGCTACAGGGATCATCACACGCCCCGTATCTACGGCTTGAGAAGCTACATCTCCATGCCGATCATCCGTGCGGGCGGCACCTTCTGGGGCACGTTGTGTGCGATCGATCCGAATCCCGCGAAGGTCGACAACCCGCAAGTCATCGGAACGTTCAAGCTTTTTGCGGAATTGATCGCACATCATCTGGACGCTGGCGACCGCCTCCGGACAACCGAGGCGTCGTTGGAGCGCGAGCGCGAACTCTCGGAGCTCCGGGAGCAGTTCATCGCAGTGCTCGGGCACGACCTTCGCAATCCGCTCGCAGCGATCGACGCTGGGACGAACCGTCTTCTCAAGGAAGGTTGGACCGAGCGAAGCCCGCTCGTCCTCAACCTGATGAAGGCGAGCATTTCACGGATGACCGGACTCGTCGACAACATCATGGACCTTGCACGCGCGCGTCTTGGCGGCGGAATCTCCCTTGACTTGGCGGAAGCCGACCTTGTCGAGACGCTGCAAGTTGTCGCCGACGAGATCCGTTCGGCGCATCCTGACCGCGAAATTCGTCTCGAACTGGACTTCCCGCAGCCGACAGTCGTCGACCGTCTCCGGGTCGCACAGTTGTTCTCGAACATCGTGTCAAACGCGGTCACCCACGGATTGGAAGATCATCCCGTCCACATCACGGGGCGCCATGGCCCGGACGGCATCGAAGTCAGCGTGCGCAACTCAGGTTCTGCAATCCCCGAGGAAGACCTCGAAAGGCTGTTCATGCCGTTCAAGCGCGGCGCTGCCTCCCGCGGCGGGCAGGGGCTGGGTCTCGGACTCTACATCGCGCTGGAAATTGCGAAGGCTCACGGCGGCACTATCGACGTCTCTTCGGATGAGACAGGAACCTGCTTCACCTTCAAGATGCCGAGGGGACGCTAGAAAACGTAGCGTCCGAGCCTCGGTGTGATAAAGCGAGGAAGCGTTGGCCGATCCCCGGTCGATGAACGGATCATGTTCGATCTTCGTCGAACTGCTCGGCACCTGCGATCGGAGCCAGCCATGATTCCCGGCGCTTCACCCAGAGTTCGTATGTCGGCTTCAGCGGCGTCGGCGCGTCGGAAAGAATGCCAAGCTTGATCTCGGCCTCCTGCTCATCGGCCGAAAACAGCCGCGATCCGCAATTCGGGCAGAAAGATCGTCCGCGAAACTCGCGGGTCTGACCTGTCGTCTCGAACTCGCTTGCTGGCCATACTGCGTAGAACGTAAACGCTGATCCGCTCTCCTGACGACAGTCCGTGCAGTGACAGATGCCGATGCGCAGAGGCAACCCGCGAACCGCCACCTTCACATCACCACAAGAGCAAGACCCTACCAGCGTGGTCATGCCGACTTCTCCGCCGCATCGTCGACGACGTCGGTCTCCGGACGGTCTCCGCCAGAAGCATGTTCCGTCTGCCAGCGTCCGTTGGCGAGCTGATAAGAAATCTCGGCGTCGCGGCCTTCCAGGTGCTGCCGCTCGGCAGCCGATCTTGCCGCGGCAAGCGCGGCGTCATGGTCGAGAAAGGACTCAGACCATACGTCCCCGAGCCGATACGCGAAACCTCCGTCATGCTCGGCAACGTGATAGGTGATCTTTGTCATGTGACCTACTCCTGAACTAAGAAAGTGAGTGCTCGATGCGCTCCCATGATGCGGCGTGAAGCGCCGGGGGGAACCGACGCTTCCTTGTATATTCCATCAGGCGCTGCGTGCCTGTTCCGGATGTCTGCCTTCACCAAATTCCTCGACGATCTTCGCACAGAAAGCTGGAAGGTCATCGGGTTTCCGGCTTGTGACCAGCCCCTGATCGGTCACGACCTCCTCATCGACCCAGGTAGCGCCCGCATTCTCAATGTCTTTCCGGATCGAAGAATAGGACGTGACAGTGCGTCCCCTCAGAACGTCGGCCTGAACCAGAAGCCAGGGGCCGTGGCAGATCACGCCGACCGGTTTTCCCTGCTCGAAAAAGGAACGCACGAACGAAACGATATCGTCATCCGCCCGAAGCTTGTCGGCGCCGACGGTCCCGCCGGGGATCACCAGTCCGTCGAAGTCGCCAGCCGAAACATCCTGCACGGTCTTGTCCACGACATAGCTGCCGCCGGGATCGAGATCGCCATTGTTCGTCTTGGCCTCGCCGGCCTCGATCCCGACGACCGTCACAGTCCCGCCTGCGGCTTCGACTGCTTCCTTGGGCTTCTTGAATTCGGGCTCCTCGGTGCCGCGCGGCGCGATTAGAACGGCGATCTTTTTCCCTTCGAGGGTCATGTCATCTCTCCAATTTGGGTTGAGGTTGGAACGCAATGTCTAGGTTGAAACCCGCGTGTACCGTCGAAGTTCCGGCCAAGTGTGCCGTGTCATCCTCAGAATGTACGATAGAGGACGGTCCGCCCGGCGGCGGAACAACCCTGCAGGCATCTCGTTCCCCGGTCTCCTCAAACCCAGCAAGGAGAACGATATGGTCACGATGGTTGGCAACGAATACGACATCAAAGGTCTTGTCAAAAATCTGCTCTACTTGGAGCACGATGCGATCGCCGCATACGATTCCTGTATCGAGCGGCTCGATAGCCGTGAACTCGCAAGCCAGATTTCAGCCTTCAAGGAAGACCACCTGCGGCACGTCGCGACGTTGACCGAGATGGCTCGCGAACTCGGTATCGAAGCCCCGACCGAAGGCGACATGAAGCAGATGCTAACGACCGGCAAGATCGCGCTCGCCGACCTCATGGGTGATTCCGCGATCCTGAAGGCAATGAAGACGAACGAAGACGATACGGTCACGGCTTACGAGCGCGCGTCGCGCCACGAGGACGCGATTCCTGAGTCAAAGGCGTTCTTCATGAAGGCGCACCAGGACGAGGAACGTCACCGTGCCTGGATGAGCACGACTGCCGACACGCTGTCTTGAAACCGAAGGCCCGCATTAACATCTAAGGGTCACCACCGAAAAGCTCGGCCGAGTATCGCGACATGATTGTCGCCCTGCACGGCCGCGCGGTGAAGAGGGCGCTCCGTCATGAAGACGTCGAGCGCCCTCTGTGTGTTTAACGAGGAGTTTCAATGATCCATGGTTCGCTTGTCATCTTTCTGCATGGTTTTGGCGCGTCCGGCGCTCAGCTTATGCCGATGGCCTCTTCCTGGCGCGCTGGTCTTCCGAACACCCGGTTTGCTGCCCCGGACGCTCCGGTGCATCACTGGCGCGGCCACCAATGGTTCTCGACCGAAGGCAACCCGCTTGATCCGGCGAGGGTAATGGCTGCCCGAGAAGCATTCGACGGACTGATCGACCACGTCGTCCGGCGCGAGGGCTTCGCCGAAAGCCACGACAGGATCGCCTTCGTTGGCGTCTCACAGGGTGCGATAGTAGCCCTCGACGCGGTCGCTTCCGGCCGATGGAAGGTCGGCGCGCTCGTGTCCTTCGCGGGGCTTCTCCCGCCACAGCCCATCTCGCCGTCCAGCAAGGACACGCCGATCCTGCTCGTACACGGTCGGGCCGACGCGACGATTCCTGCGGCTGCCTCGACGCTCGCGGCGGCGCGGCTTGGAGCGGCAGGCTTCAAAGTTGAACTCGATGTCGAACCCGGCGTCGGACATACGATTTCTAGCACCGGCGCTCGGACGGCGTTATCCTTCCTGCAGAAATCGCTTTCCTAACCGAAACCCGACGATCACCTGACCGTTTCCTTGTTATGACCGAAGACAACCACGAAGAGACCAAGGACACCGACCCTCCGCGGGAGAAGGTATCCTTCCCCTTTGACCGGATGACTGTCGCGCGCTTTCGCGAGACCTTTCCGAATGCCCGGTGGTCGGACAGTCTTCAGGCCTGGACGGTTCCCGGCAAGACCGCTCGAAAGCGCATCGATCGATGGCTCGCCTCCGAAGCGGATCGAAGGGCGCCCTACGAAGAGGAGCGCGGCCGCGACGCCTACCAGTTTGAACCCATCCTCAGCCCCTATCTGCAGGTCTACGACCGCGGCTTCCGCATCAAGACACCCTTCTCGCGGACGGTCGTCGACGAGCTCCGGCAGATCGCTTTCGCCCGATGGGACGGCGACGATAAGGTTTGGGAGGT
Organism: Rhizobium sp. O111; assembly: GCF_055616315.1. Lineage (NCBI taxonomy): Bacteria > Pseudomonadati > Pseudomonadota > Alphaproteobacteria > Hyphomicrobiales > Rhizobiaceae > Rhizobium > Rhizobium sp. O111. Next base: position 1,078,065 of record NZ_JBSHXL010000003.1, read on the forward strand.
GCCGTACGCATCCTACGACGACCTCCAGCAGCGATGGGAAGCAATCGAGGAGGCCGCGAAACGAGCCGAGCCTGAGGAGCGCAGGAAACGTGCCGAGGCCCGCAAGGGTACCGAAGAGGAGGCGAAAACCAAGCGGCGGCTGTCCGAGCGCAGGAAGAAGCGACTGCCTGTGCCGAGCGACGATCTCCCGCCGCTCGCTCGGCCTGTGGCGACAGTCGCTTTCGGGATTGTCGTTATCACGGAGATCACCGGAGAACTCGTCGACCCCGAAGAGGTTGCCGAGCACCATCCGGACGCCGACGACGAGTATGTCTGGGCGGGCTGGCGTGCCGCCACGTTGGAAGAACTCGTCCATACCTGGCCGGCTCGCGCGGAACCGGGAGGATACGAGCGGGCTCGAGGGTGGTGGCAGCCGACGCTCGAGGAGTTGCGTGTCGCGAGGAGTTCCGCGAAATCCAGGGAACGGCGACGGACCAATCGCGATGCCGTTGGACCGTCGCCTTGATATCGACGGATTGCGAGACTACAACTTGTTCATCGGGATTGCTGATGCGCTTCAGAGAGTGCCGCTCGCGATACCCCGTCTACCGGCTTTGACCACGGATGTACTGGCAGGGATAGGAAGACGAACGAAAGGTCGGCGCTATTTCGCCCCGGCCTTTTTTGTTTGCCGCGGTCAGGCGAGACGAACCTTCCGGAACGTCCCAGGGATCGCACCGCAGTTGTCCCATGCATGCGCTGGGACGATCCTCCGGCTGTCCAATCACGCCGGGAGTAGATCATGGAGTTCGCACTGTTTTCCCATCGCGAGCTGGCAGCTCGCCAGGGTTGGAAAGTCGACACGGCTCGCAAGACTGCGCATCGGCAAGGGTGGGACAAGTCAACATCGCCGGACGGGACAAATGTGCTGGTGAAAGTGCCGACGTCTTTCTTGCGTCCGGAGGGCAGGGATGACCCAGCATATAAAGGAGGCCGGAGCGTCGTTCGAGGTCGCCTACAATCCCGCTCGTTTCAAGGGCGTCGAATCGGCGACGAAGCCTTGCTGAAGGGGAACGAGGGCCATCTGGAAACGATGGGCTTCACAGGAGGTCTGGCGTACAAGTCGTTCGACCTGCAGAGGCCGGGCCTCCTGCTAATGCATATGAAGCCGGCGCTCATGGCTTCGATGTTTGCGGATGCGGTTTCCGGGCGAACCGGCTGACCGGGAGCAGGGCTGCTCTAGCAGGTTTCCCGCGGTACTTTGTCCCGCACCGCGCGCCGATTGCTACCGCAGCGCTGCCGGACGGATCGCCTCCGGGAAGTCCTGGTAGGACACCGGTCGCAGGAACCGGTAGATCGCAAGCGTACCGACGGAGGTGGATCGCCCATCGGCTGTCGCCGGATACGGGCCGCCATGAACCATGGCGTGCGAGACCTCTACCCCTGTTCCGAACCCGTTCACCAGCAGCCGGCCGGCGAGCATCTCAAGTTTCGGGACGAGTCGGCGAGCGTCGTCGAGATCGCCGGCGTCGACATGCAACGCGACGGTAAGCTGGCCCTCGAGGGCGTCGATTACTTGCTCCAGCTCTTCGAAGTCCTTGCAGCGCACCACCAGCCCTGCCGCGCCGAAGACTTCGTCCTGCAGTTCATGATGTGCCAGGAGCGAGGCGGCCGACGTCTCGAAGAGCGCGGCCACTCCGTCGTAGTCCCCGCCGGTCTTTCCCTTGGCGAGCATCGACACCTCGGAATGCTGTTCGAGGCGGCCAACGCCCTCACGAAACGCCTTGGCGATCGACGGCGTCAGCATGGTCTGCGCTCCTGTTTCCGGAAGAAGCTCGCTGGCCTTGGTGATAAAGACCTCTAGCCCGTTGCTGTCGACAGCCAGTATAAGGCCGGGGTTCGTGCAGAATTGTCCGGCGCCTAGCGCAAGCGATGATACGAAGGACGTCGCGATCTCCTCGGCGCGGTTCTCCAGCGCACCCGGAAACAGGATGACGGGATTGATGCTGCTCATCTCGGCATAGACGGGGATCGGCTGCTTGCGTTTGGACGCGATCTCCATGAGTGCCGTTCCGCCTCTGCGCGAACCGGTGAAGCCGACCGCGCGGATCTTCGGGTCGGCGACGAGCTGCTGCCCGATGTCGAAGCCCGTGTCGAACAGGAGAGCGAACGTACCTGCAGGCAGGCCGGCCTTCAGCACGGCGCGTTGCACTGCGCGTCCGACGAGCTCGGAGGTGCCCGGATGCGCGGAGTGTGCCTTCACCACGACAGGGCAGCCAGCGGCCAGAGCGGAGGCGGTGTCCCCGCCGGCCACGGAGAAGGCGAGGGGGAAGTTGGAGGCGCCGAAAACCGCGACGGGGCCGACAGGGATGTTGCGAAGACGAAGGTCGGGTTTCGGCGCCGGCTTGCGCGAGGGATCGCCCGCATCGAAGCGAAGTTCCTGGAACCTGCCTTCGCGGACTTCCTTGGCGAACAGCCGGAGCTGGCCGGTCGTACGGGCGCGCTCTCCCTCCAGCCTTCCGCGGGGAAGGCCCGTCTCGGCCATGGCGCGTTCGACCAGCTCCTCGCCGACGCCCTCGATCTCGGTGGAGATCGCCTCCAGGAAGGCGGCCCGCGTTTCAAGGTCGGTCTCGCGATAGACGTCGAAAGCTTCCCATGCGAGACGGGTGGCCTCCTCGACGTCGGCAGCCGAAGCTCCACCGAACGAAACGGGCAGGGCGGTTCCTGTCGCCGCTTCGATACCTGTAAATTCGCCGTTAGAACCACGTCTTTCCGATCCCGCGATCAGCAGGCTGCCGTTGATGGTCATGATGGAATGCCTCCGATGAAAAGTAATACTTTTCGATATAGGTGCTCTCTGTGCGGATTTCTACCCGCTCCGAACACAGGCGTTCATGTATTGGGCGAAATGCACCGGTAACCGGCTGGTTGCCTTTAGGCTTTCAGGTGTGAGACTGCGCGGTAGCCAAGCTCTCGACAGCCTCCCGTACCAGGCGCAATCTCTCAAGTTCCAGTGCGGCGTCCGGAAGTGCGCGGTGGGCAGGCACGGCAGGCTCGGACCGGGCGATGACATTGGCGACGAGCGCAGCCGCGTCCACGCCACGAACATCGCGGTCTTCAGTCAACATCAAGGCACCTTCGACGAAGAGGTCGTCCGACTTACGGACTCGAAGAGCATGTCGTGGAACCCCTCCGGCCCGAAGCAGGACGCCGAGCCATTTCCCATCCCATGACGGCGAGCTCGCGAAGAGATCATATTCGAAAGCGTGGCCATCATCTCCTGCACAACGATTGATATCGGGACGCCTTCATCGGCAAGCTTCTCGCGAGAAATGCCGTGAAGCCTTTCTGCGTCCGCCGACCAGTTCGTCCAGTTCGGCGGCCGGCCGCAAGGCCTCGACTGAGAAGCCGTGGCTCGGCGGCCACCACCGGCTCGTTTCCGGCTGAAATCGACAGTCCACCCCAACAACGCGGGCTGGCTGAAGACCAAGCCTGGAGGCGAAAAGCCGCCGAGTGGTGGCGCGGCTTCATGCCGATCGAATATCCCTCGACCATGCCGCACATATAGGTGGCTTGCCGCCTTCGCGCGTACGTGGCTTGTCAGCCAGCGGACGATGGTGCGGGGTATGCTTGTTCCGCTGGCTCTCCGTCCCGGCGAAGCGTTCCAGTGCGATGGAGTGAGGACCTCGCTTTGGTCGGCGGCGAGCGCGTCAAGCCAAGGGGGCCGCACATATCAAACTGCTCCAGGGGACAGGAATGTTGTTTGATGCTCACCGGCACGGCGTCCGTGCACGCGGGGGCCGCCTGATCGCGGAACGGTGACCATGATCTCCCGGCGGCCCCTTCATCTCCACGCGCGGATGCCGCGTCGCGGCACGGAAAATTTGGAAGCCGTTAGCGGCGGTCTGGAAACGACCAGCACTCGAGAGAGGTAACGAACCATTGGCGCGGGTCTAGAGCATGTCGCGCAAAAGTGTGAAGCGGTTTTGCGATGAAGACATGCGGTAAAAGAAAGACCTAAAGCGCAACGAGCGAATCTGAAAGATCGCGACGCGCTTTAGGGCGTTCCTTGTGCGCTTTGTACGGTCCCATACCAATTCCTTGCCGAACGCTAGCGACCTCACAAGTTAACGCGGATGACTGACGATAAAGAGATCAATCACCGCTCCAGAAAGTCTTTCACCAATCAGGAGCGACGCGAACAATTCCAAGCCACGCACGAGACCGCCATGGCCGCGATCGAAGCCGAGGCCGAGGCGCGACGAAGAAAGACCGAAAAGCTTCGGGCGGCGCGGGAGGCCTCGACGCCACCACGCTGACGCTAGATTAGTCCCGCGCGGCAAGGCTGACCGGCGGACGCCGAAGAGGCGCGACAGACAGCGTACGTTAGGTTGCGGCTTTTTAGGTTCGTACCGCCTCGGCGCGTGAAACCGATGGCCTGTATCTTGGAATGGGGACCTTGGAGGAGTTTGGTGTTCGAGGGATTCGCGCTTGATTTCATTGATGTTGGCCCCGGCAAGCTGAGGGTGCGTCACGGCGGCTCGGGGCCACCCGTTCTCCTGCTTCACGGCCATCCTCGAACGCACATGACGTGGGGGCAGGTCGCCGATATGCTTGCCCCGAATTTCACGGTTATCTGCCCGGACCTTCGAGGCTTCGGACAATCGTTCTTGCCCGAGGATGCCGACGACCACGTCAATTCGGCCAAACGCGCGAAGGCGAATGATTGCGTGGCGCTGATGCGGAGCCTAGGCCACGAACGCTTTTCCGCCGTCGGCCATGACCGCGGTAGCTACGTGGCGTTTCGCTTGGCGATGGATCACGGGGATGCACTCGAAAATGTCGTGGTGATCGACGGTGTTCCCATTATCGAACACCTGGAGCGGACGGACTGGCGCTTTGCTCGAGATTGGTATCACTGGTTCTTCTTCGCGCAACCCGACAAACCGGAAAGAGCTATCAGCGTCGACCCGCTGGCTTGGTACGGCAAACTGTCGCCGAGCTTGATGGGCGAGGACGCTTACCAGGACATCGTCGCGGCGGTATCCGACCCGCGTGTCATCCATGGCATGATCGAGGATTACCGAGCCGGGCTTACCGTGGACAGACGCGATGAGATGGACGCCCGTGCATCCGGCCGGAAGATAAACTGTCCCTTGCTATGTCTCTGGTCGACGAAGGACGACTTGGTCGACACCGTCGGTGATCCATTGGAGATCTGGCGAAGATGGGCGAAAAACGTCCAAGGTTTCGGGATCGAGAGTGGGCACCACGTCGCTGAGGAAAATCCAGTTGATCTGGCGGCCGCGATATCCCGGTTTATCGGACGGACCCTCGAGCGGGATTGTCCACGTCAGCGGCGCCCGTGCGGGCACGACGGTGTCGGGCCGACCCAAGACCGCACGTGAATACCTTGGGGCGGGCGGAACCATCCTCGCCGACGCAAATTCTAGGTGTGTCCCATTACGAAAAGTGTCCGCTCATGGCTTCCGCCAACCAGTTCGATATTCAAGATCCCCTTACTCAGTATCCGCGCCCCGAGTTTGCGAAGCAGCCACAGCCCGTTCCGGGCCTCGCCAAAAAGATGCTGCCCGTCCCCGACCACGGTGAGCGGAGCTATAAGGGTCTTGGCCGCCTGAAAGGCCGAAAGGCCCTCATCACGGGCGGCGATTCCGGTATAGGTCGCGCCGCGGCCATTGCCTATGCGCGCGAAGGGGCCGACGTCGTCATCGACTATCTTCCCGAGGAACAGTCGGACGCCGATGACGTCGTTAAACTGATAGAGGCCGAGGGTCGAAAGGCCGTGGCCATTCCCGGTGATCTGAAAAGCGAGGAATTTTGCAAGGAGCTGGTATCAACGGCGCATCGCGAACTCGGCGGCCTCGATCTGATTGCAAACGTCGCCGGACGCCAGAAGGCGATCGACAGCATCGAGGATTTGACCACGGAGCAATTCGACGAGACGTTCAAGACCAACGTCTACGCGCTCTTTTGGATTTGCAAGGCCGCCTTGCCGTTGTTGCCGGCCGGCGCGACGATCATCAACACCGCGTCGATCCAGGCCTATCAGCCGTCGGAAACGCTCCTTGACTATGCGCCGACCAAATCCGCCATCGTGGCGTTTTCCAAGGCGCTCTCCAAACAGGTCTTGCCAAACGGCATCCGGGTCAACGTGGTCGCCCCAGGACCTTTCTGGACGCCTCTTCAGAGGTCGGGTGGCCAGACCCAGGACGTGATTGAGAAGTTCGGAAGCGAAGTCCCGATGAAGAGGCCCGGACAGCCAGCCGAATGCGCGCCGATCTACGTCTTCCTCGCCTCGCAGGAATCGAGCTACATCACCGGCGAGGTGTTCGGCGTGACAGGCGGCAACACGCTGCCCTGATGCTGACGTCCCTGACCCCTCGACGAACCGACGACTTTCTCCCGCTGGAGCACTACGCCGCCATTGGAGACGGCCGCTCGGTCGCGCTCGTTGGAGCGGATGGATCAATCGACTGGTGGTGCGCTCCCGACATGGACTCACCGCCTCTCTTCAACAGACTGCATGACGCGTCCGGGGGCAGGTTCTCGATCACGCCAACGGAGCCTTTCCGCATCGAGCGGCGCTACCGTGAAAGCAGCAACGTGTTGGAGACGGTTTTCGTCACCAGGACCGGCTCGGCGCGTGTCACGGAATCGCTGAACAGCGGTGTGGCCGGGCGTCTGCCCTGGTGCGAGTTGGCGCGTCGGGTGGAAGGCCTTTCTGGTCATGTCGACCTCGAAGTACGTCTTGAACCGGTCCGCGCCGCCGGGCCAGCGCGCCGCGTCAATCATCCGAATGCCGACATTCGCTATATTGGCGATCTCGTGACTACATTCCGCCACGATCCGGAACTCGAGATCACCGTGGACGAGGATGCACGCACCATCGCTCGATGGACGGCGCGCGCTGGCCAACGGACGTGCCTTGCGCTTCTTGTGTCGGATAGAGCACCGCTGGCTATCCCAACCCTATCGGACGTTGACGCCCGTATCGATTCAAGTGACCGGGAATGGCGTCGGTGGGCGGGCCAGCTCACCTATGACGGGCCTTTCGCCGATGACCTGAGGCGATGCGCCTTGTCCTTGAAGTTCCTCGTGTTCTCGAAGACGGGAGCGATCGCCGCGGCCGCGACCTCGGGACTACCCGAGCGAATTGGCGGCGACAAGAATTATGATTATCGCTACGCCTGGGTCAGGGACGCCGCCTATACCATCAAGGCGTTGCTGCGCGCCGGCTCTCTCGATGAACCGATAGCCGCGTTCGGCTGGCTCGTCCGGACCCTTGGCAACGACGGGCCCCGGCCCCAGGTCGTCTACACCTTGGATGGAGCCGAAGTCCCCGACGAGAGGATCATCGATGTTCCAGGCTACAAGGGCTCTCGCCCTGTCAGGACGGGCAACCGTGCCAAGGAGCAGGTTCAACTGAGCTGTTATGGCGATATCCTCGAAACCGCCTCGCTATTCGCCAGGATGGGGCATGTCATCGGTCCCGATGCCGCCAGGCTGCTGACCAAGCTCGCCGATCAATGCATGGAACGATGGAAAGTCAAGGATTCCGGCATCTGGGAGCTAGAGGACGAGCAGCATTACACCTTCTCCAAGATCGGCTGTTGGTTGGCCCTGTCAAAGGCCGCGCAGCTCGCTCAAGACGGTCACATCGCCGGAGACGCGGACAAGTGGAAGCGCGAGAGTGAACGCGTGAAGGCTTGGGTGGACGAGAATTGCTGGTCGGAAAGACTGCAGGCGTATACATGCCACGCGGGATCCCAAACGCTTGACGCCTCGCTCTTGCTCACCACTCGGTTTGGCTTCGAGCATGACGGAAGACTTTTTAAGACCCTTGTCGCGATCGAGCGCGATCTTGCCGTGGGTCCCTTGGTGTACCGCTTTACCGGCGCCGACAGGCAAGAGGGCGCCTTCGTCGCGTGTTCTTGCTGGCTGGTGGAGGCGTACGCGTTCCTGGGCAAGGTGGACCACGCCGAGGCCTTGCTGAAAACCCTCTTGGAGAAGCTCGGGAATAATTTCGGCATCCTCACGGAGGAGATCGATCCGGTGACCGGCGAGGGATTGGGCAATCTTCCGCAGGGGCTGAGCCATCTTGCCCTGCTTCACGCGATATTCTCGATCCAGGAAAACCGATGATCGGTCTCCTGGGGGCGACCAGGACGCCGTCCCCAAGACAAAGGTTTGAAACCAGTCAAGGTCCCTCGGTTTTTCGAACCTTTCTCCTGGCCGGTTCCCGGCCGGTGGTGATCTCCACGACTGGCGCCGGGGATGAAGTCGCCTGTCGATCAGCTGGAGGATCGCGACGCTTGACCTCATCCTCGCGGTCATCCTCGTCGATCAGTTCCTGGAAGGTTTCGTGCGTGTCCTCGCCGGCAAGCTCGTCGGCGGCTTGAAGCCAGTGTCGCAAGTCCGCGCCCTCTGGCTGTCCCTCGTCAATCCAGATTTGATAGGCGCGCATCCTGATTTGCTCTTGCAGGTCCTGTCCCATGAATGCTTCCCTTGGCTAGGCTAAATTTTCGCGCGGCGACGGGCTAAACATCGCCACGAGGCAGTTTTCCGGACGCGTCCTTCATTCCTTCCTTCGTGTCCTTGGCGACCTCGGTGTCATCCTCCACCGATTTGCCTCGCCCGGCTCCGCCTTGATGCCCGCCAGCCTGCGGCACGGGTTCTTGCTCGCGCGATGGAGTTCGGTCCGAAAAATTCTTGTCGCGTTCCATTGTCTTCTCCATGCTTGCGCCGCTTTCGCGGCTATCCGGCCTTTCGGCCCTTGATTTCAGCGTTAACGCTCTTTCGAAGCGCGTCCATGATGTTGACGACATTGGACGCTGGCGCCGAGGCTGCCTTGCCCTTCGTTGCCTTACTGGGCTTCAGGAGTTTCTTCTTTTCGGCGATGAGCTTCAGCAAGGCCTCCTGTATGGGATCGCTCACCATGTCGGGCGACCATTTGGCCGATTTCTTCTTGATCAGCTGCTGGACCAACGGAACAAGGTCGGGGTCCGCTTCCTCGCCAATGTCCTCGAAATAGCCTTCCTCGGGGCGAACCTCGTCACCGAAACGCAGTGTCCAAAGAACAATCCCCTGGTCGCGGGGTTCCAGGACGACGGCGCGTTCTCGCCGGCCGATGACAAGTCTCGAGACGCCGAGGACCTTGTCCGCCTTCATGGCGTCACGAATGACCGCGAAGGCCTCGTTGCCCACGGCGTCGTTTGGCATCAGGTAGTGCGGTTTTTCCAGATAGATCCATTCGATGCTGTTGGCCGGCACGAACTTCTCGATATCGATGGTCTTGACGGTGTCGAGCGCGACAGCGTCAAGGTCATCGTCCGTCAGGATAACATAGTCGTTCTCGCCACGGGCATACCCCTTGGCCTCGTGTTCGTCCTTGACCGGTTTTCCGGTGACGGAATCGACATATTGTGAAACAACCCGATTACCCGTCTCCCTGTTGAGGGTATGAAAGCGAACCTTCTCGCTCTCGCTCGTCGCTGGCGTCATCGCGACCGGACAGGTGACCAGTGAAAGCTTGAGATAGCCCTTCCAATAGTACTTCTGAGCCATGATGGATGTCCTCAACTAGCCTTTCGATGGGAAGCGGATTTCGCCGCCCCGGCGTTTGACGCCGATCCGCGCGTGGCGCGCTGACGACCCGCGCCAGCATTGGCATTGGCATTGGCGGCCGTGCGTTTGGGCTTGTCCGCCGCCGCCTTCAACAGACCGGCGCTCTGGCGAAGTGCGGCGAGCAGGTCGTTTGGCTTGGAGACCGCGACCTTTTTCGGTTTTGGAAGCGATCGTCCCTCGAGCTTGGCCTTGACGAGCTCGGCCAGCGCCGCCTCGTAGCGGTCCTCGAACGCCGCCGGATCAAACGTGCCCTTCTTCGTGCCAATAATGTGTTTCGCAAGGTCAAGCATCTCGCCCTCGACCTTGATCCTGGGCATCTCCTCGAACGCCTTTTTGGAGGACCTGACCTCGTAATCGTAATTCATCGTCGTCGCGATCAACCCACGACCATGGGGCCGGATGAGGACGGTTCGCATCCGTCGAAAGAGGATCGTCCTCGCGATCGCCGCGACCTTGGACTTCTTCATGCCGTCGCGCAGCGCCGCGAAGCCTTCTCCGCCCATCTTGTCGGGGGTCAGATAATAGGGCTTGTCGAAATAGACGTCGTCGACGTCGGAGCAGGGGATGAAGGCCTCGATTTCCAGCGTCTTGTTGCTTTCGGGAATGGTCGCCGCCACCTCCTCCGGGTCGATGACTATGTATTGGCCATTTTCGATCTCGAAGCCCTTGGTCTGTTGTTCCTTGGCCACGAGCTCCTCGGTCTCGCTGTCGATGAAGACGCGATTGACCCGGTTTCCCGACGCCTTGTTGATCGTGTTGAACGTGATGCGGTCGGACGTGGAGGCCGCGGTGTAGAGGGCCACACCGAACGACACCTCTCCGAACTTGATGAAACCCTTCCACTGGGCACGGTGGCCAGCTGCCATGACGCATACTCCGAATCACCTGATTGGCGACTCAAGCATTGAGCGCGTGATTCGTTCCCTGCCGAAGCGAATCATTTTCAACGGGTTATCCCGGCTTTTGAAGAAGATGATTCAGGTCGAGACGTTCACCGTCGGTTGGGGCGCGAGTGGGGACCAGGTTGGCGACGATGCATCCATTTGCCCGTTCCAACGTTGAGCTGAAATGGCAAATGAGAGGAGGCTTACCATGAACGAGCTGGCTGGGAAATTGCGGCTCAAGCTGGAGCAGCTGGTCGACGAGTTCGTCGTCACGGGCGTCGAGGCACCCGAGGTGCTATCGATGGTCGAGGCTGAAATCGCAAATATAAAGGCGCATTACGATCGCGACCCTGATCCCGCCGACGACCCAGATGTACCGGAAGAACCATCCAATGACTGGCCGGCCGCTTCCTGAGGCGGGCGCCATGCGGTCAGCCATGGACACGGTCTCCGGCTTCTCCCCGGGGATCGCTGCTCGCGACGAGGCTCGCTTCCGTTTTTCTCGGAAAAAAGCCCCGCTTGCTGGGCGGGGCAAAACAAACCCATGAGTTCGAAGCGGCTCGGAAAGCCAGCTTCATGTTCACCTGAAAGTCGTCAATTTTCAACATTGATCCGTGCGCGCTAGCGTACCAAAGACCGATGTCGGCCATCCCTCTCGGCCTTGTGGCATGGTGGTAGCCAGACAGAGCCCGGTCATGGGCCATGTCCCGCCGCGATAAATCGGCCATGACTTGATGACGAACTCCGCCAATCCTTCAGTTCCGCTCGCGGTGGAACGTCCCTGAGCTTCAACGCGGCGCGTCCACCCAAGCTTGGATCTCCGTTGAGGCGGTCCCGAGTGGCTGGGAGCCGCGCGTGGCGAGGATCGCGAAGGCGCCACGCTTCACAATCGCTTCGCGCGGCAGCCAGCCAAACCGCTGCCATGGCTCGGGTGACAACGACAACTAATGTTGCCGCCATACGCCCAACGGGTAGTAGGTTCTCCCGGCCAATATAGGACCTTCGTCCGATGGCCGTCGGCCCATGTCGCTTTAGATTACCGCCAGCACCAGACGAAAGGAGATCCAATGCTGTGGTGGCTGATGATGGGTTATCTCGCGGTGACCTTGACGACAATGATCTGTCTACTTCTCATGGTCGCGCGCCACGTCTTGAACCTGAGGAAATCGAACCCTCGGGACGTCACGATCGCCGAGCAAGAGCATCGTGATGCGAAATCGATGACGCCAAACAGGTAACGCTTGGGCACACGGTTCACGCGATCGACCCCGCGAATTCGATCGTCGCGGGGTTGGAGCCAATTTGTGGCCAATGAAACCAGAAAGCCGCGCCGTGCCCGTTGGGATCAAATCTCGGGCGATGGCTCCGCGGGGTCGGCTCTATTACTCCCTAGCCAAGCACCACCCAGGACATCGATCAGTGTCGGGTGCTACGCTGCGGCCGGAGCGAGGTCGGAGAACCCGAACATGGACATCTGAATGCCGTAAGGGAAGAGGATGTCCTTGACAAGGGCCAGGGCTTTCTCACTACGGTGATGCGACAGCGAATAGTAGATCGTCTGTGCCTCGCGACGTGTCTTCACGAGCTGATGACGTCTGAGGATGTTGAGATGCTGCGAGAGCGCCGGCTGGCTTATCCCTATGCACTCGGCCAAGTTGCTGACCGATGTTTCCCCGGCCGCCAACGCGCGGAGTACCGCGATTCGCCTGGCGTTCGCGAGCGCGGAGAGATACTCGACCAGTTCACTGTCGTCTGCGATCATCAGGAGTCCTCCAAATGGGAATGACCGCTACATTAGTCGCATTGAAACTTTGGTCATTGATATAGCGCAAATTGCATAATCCGGCGGACTAGCGCAAATCGGGCGCTGTCTGGCCGCTAGTCACGTCAATACGCTGGTCGCCAAGACGGCGGAAAACGCCCAGAGGACCGATGAACCCAACCTCCTTGCGATCTCGGCTCGGCGGGCGCCAGTCCCGATGATCAGCCGACCCAACGCGAGCCAGATAGTCGATGTGCCGGATACAACGATCACAAGCAGCGCCAGGGTCAGCGGGAAGCGCCCATCATTAGCCGCTGGGATCATAGTGAGAACCATGACGAGCGACTTGGGGTTAAGGAGTGTCGTGACAAGAAGTCTCCGCGGGCCGACGATCCATGTCGTGGGAGTCTGCTGGTGGATCCAAAGGCGATATCCAAGGTAAAGCACCCAACCTGCTGATACTAACTTTACCGCTTTTTCGATGATAGGATGGTCTTGTAAAATGGGAGCAGCCAAAAAGGGCGATGGGAGCTGCGATTACCACGTACCCAAACACGACAATCGCGACGCGTTGAAGCACTCTCGCCGCTCCAAGTTCATCTGAACTCAGTGCCAGAACCGTGTTGGTCGGCCCCGGAAGAACGAGAAGCGCGAATGCTGTAAAGGCAAAAGCTAAAGGTTCCATGGAATACTCCTCGTGATCTTTGCTTTCTCGCATCTGCATGCTGGCTGGTAATTGATCCAGATCAGTCGGGAACCATCCCAAGGAAGGTTCGTTTTCCAAGGTTGGGACAGGAGGTTCACATGCCGCCGCTCATCTCTGCCGCGCGACGATCAACGTGGAATTCCGCTACACAGATTGACGATCCGCGACAATTAGAAGAGCAATGACCGCTTGCCGCATTGCCTCACTAGAAATGTTCCCTGATTGTTGGCCGTTGCCTCATCTGATTTGCTCCCAGCATTTGTGGGTGCGGAGCAAATCAGATGAGGCTGATCAGCGTGACGACGAAGAAGGAATTGGTTGCTGCTCTGGCAAAGCGCTATGTGGCCGGAAAGCGGGAGGAAAAATCGCGGATCCTCGATCAGTTCGTTTCGATTAGTGGGATGCATCGCAAACACGCGATGCGTTTATTGCGGGGGGCGGATAGGCAACCGCAATCGCGAACGCGGGCGCAGATTTATGACGAGGCGACCCGACAGGCTCTTATTGTTTTGTGGGAAGCCTCCGACCGCATCTGTGGCAAGCGATTGAAACCCTTGCTGCCAATTCTGATCTCATTGATGGAACAACATGGCCATTTGAAGTTAGACGATCAGGTCCGCACACTTCTGCTACAGATGAGTGCGGCTACCATCGACCGTGCATTGAAAAGCGTGCGAGAAACAGCAGGCGGCCGTCGACGCCGACGTTCCGTTGCTTCATCGGCATTGAAGCGGAGTATCCCAATTCGAAAGTTCTCCGACTGGGGTGATCCCGCACCTGGCTTCATCGAGGCCGATCTGGTGTCGCACTCCGGTCCCAACGCACGCGGCAGCTTTATTCATACTCTTGTCCTTACGGATATTGCGACCGGTTGGACCGAATGCGCGCCTCTGATTGTTCGCGAACAGAAGCTCTTGACGGAAGTTTTGACCGAGCTTCGCCGCTTGATGCCGTTCCCGCTGCTTGGCTTTGATACGGACAACGATAGCGTATTCATCAACGAGACCATCCGGGACTATTGCGTTCATTCAGATATCGAATTCACGCGCTGTCGGCCATATCGCAAAAATGATCAGGCTTATGTGGAGCAGAAAAACGGATCGGTCGTCCGCCGAATTGTTGGCTATCATCGGTATGAGGGTGTTGAAGCTGCAGCGACACTTGCGGAGCTTTATCGTTCGGTACGCTTGTTCGTGAACTTCTTTCAACCGTCGTTTAAATTGCTCGAAAAGCAGCGAAATGGAGCGATGGTCAAGAAGCTCTACTCTTCTCCCGCGACGCCACATCAACGGCTATTGTCGGATGCAAGGACGGCGGTGGAGGTACGCGACCCCTTGGTGCGCATGAGTGAGCAACTCGACCCTGTGACGCTCCTCCGCAACATTCGTGCAGGACAACAGCGGCTTGCCGAAATTGCGCATCAGGGAACACCCTCAAGCGAGGCTCCCGATATCGAGAGCTTTTTGCGAAGCCTGCGTATCGCGTGGACGGAGGGCGAAGTTCGTCCGACCGCGAAAGCAAAGCCAAAACTAAAACGCGAGCGTCGGCGGCCTGACCCGCTGGTTAACGTCACGAATGATCTTTACAGTTGGTTTGAAGCTGAGCCATGGAGAACCGGCCGGGAGCTTCTGGAGCGACTTCAAAGCATTTATCCCGGCGAGTATCCTGATGGACTAATCCGTACGGTGCAACGACGGGTGAAAGGCTGGCGTCGCGATCGCGCGCATAGAATGATATTCGGAAACGAGCCTGGCGAAGATCAACAACTACCAAAGCTCAGCAGGGCATAGGGAGCATTCTGGTGAGGCAATATGCTATCCGTTCGGGAGCATTCTTCGATGAGGCAATACGTTGCCAGCGTCAATCACGCTGCTAAAGTCCCACTGTCCGCGACACAACAGTCCCATCTCTTCGGCCCTGTTGACGAAGTCATGATGAGGTTGCGAACGAACATCTGCGAGCTATGCTCACCGAATGGCAAATTCTCCGTGTCCTATTTTTCTTTTCCGAAGTGCAGGTTTCGCCCCTTCTGGCGATACCGTGATCAGTGTCGCGCCGCTAGAAGCGGTGATGTCGGTGTATGGCAACGGTGGCGTAGTCGGTGAAGGCGGATTGTCTTCAGCCTTTGGTGGCGCGGTCGTTTTCAAAAACGAAGCTACGCGTGAGTGCTTGATCGGCGTATGGGAAGCCCGCAACGCTTCGCGATTTCGCAGAGAACTTCAGGATCAGATGGAAATTCGTGTTGTCAAAGAAGCCCCGGACGCCCGCC
Source organism: Rhizobium sp. O111 (assembly GCF_055616315.1). Classification (NCBI taxonomy): domain Bacteria; kingdom Pseudomonadati; phylum Pseudomonadota; class Alphaproteobacteria; order Hyphomicrobiales; family Rhizobiaceae; genus Rhizobium; species Rhizobium sp. O111. The sequence goes on from NZ_JBSHXL010000003.1 coordinate 1,093,310, forward strand.
TTGTTTTTTGGGGCGCGGAAAAAGAGCGACCTAAAAAGCCATCACGTGAATGAACGGCAACCAGAGTTTGACTGAGGCCAACACCAGGAAGGCTTCGAATGATTTTCGGGTTTTGTCGTAGCGGGTTGCGATCCGCCGGAACTGCTTGAGGCGGTTGAACATTCGCTCGATGCGGTTTCGGTCTTTGTAGGCCTTGAAGTCGCAGGCTGGCGGGTTCTTTCGGTTGGCCTTCGGCGGGATCCCGGGTCGGATACCATGGATCAGCAATTCCTCGCGAAGGACATCGCCGTCATATCCTTTGTCGGCAAGAAACAATTTCGGTTTGCCCACCGACATCGCTAGCAGGGCTGGAACGGCATTGTAATCGGAAGCTTCTCCACCCGTCAGGACGAAGCCAAGAGGGCGTCCCTGACCGTCTGATCGGGCGTGGATTTTTGTCGTAAAGCCGCCGCGTGATCGACCAAAAGCCTCCTTATGAGTCCCCCTTTAGCGCCCGCAGCCTGAGAGTGGCCGCGAACCGTGGTGCTGTCGATCATGTACTGCCAGTCACCGTCAGTCCCAGTTCGACGAGGTCTCAAGCAGGGCGTCCCAACATCAAAACCAGGAAGACGAATTCGCCGAACTGAAACGTTCTGCCGAAGACGGTCACTCTCGATGCTAGATTGGCGCGCCTACCACTAGCCTCCAGAACCTCGTACGCATGTCTGTCAGCATGTCGATGTGCCGAACTGCGTCTTTCTTGCAGCCAGGAGGGGCCCCTATTTCGTTGATGCCACCACCAGTCGGGTCAGCATAGCGATTTGCTCTTGTTGCTGTGCGACCAGAGCTTTGACCTCAGTGCTTCGTAGCTCGTCAAGCTTGTCGTGGAGGGCCATGATTTCGATTTCCGCTTTCAGATTGACCTCGTAGTCATGGGATGCGTCGACACGGTCCTTTGCAGCGTGCCGGTTCTGGCTCATCATGATAACGGGCGCTTGAACAGCCGCCAGCATGGAGAGGATCAAGTTCAAAAATATGAACGGGTAGGGATCAAAGGCGTGCGAGGCTGCGATCAAATTGACAGTTACCCAGATGGCGAGCGCAGCGGCGAAAATTGCAATGAATGTCCAAGAACCACCGAATTTCGCTACCTGGTCTGCCAATCGTTGAGCCGAGGTAAGCTTCTCGTCGAATGACTGATTTGAATCGCGGGTGATTGCCCTTCGTAAAACCAGTCGCCGGAATACCGCTTGCTCTCGCTGCGTCAGCAGCTCGAAGGGCTTTCCGAGGTATCGATTGGCACCAAGCGAAATTTCCTGCGCAGATATCTCGCGCCCTGTCTCTGCAGACATGATCTCCTCCAGATGTACAAACTTGCCGCGACTTCAAGGCGTTAGCGCCGTTCAAGACGCAACCAATTCCCTGCCAGATATCTGAGCAATCGAGATACTGAAGAAGATCGGAGTTTCCTTACCTTCCGAGTCGGTGCCGGGCTTGGAGGAGCCGGGCTCCCACCACAATGGCCGCTTTTGCAAGAGGGACCAGGCGTGAAGACGTTCGTCGTGCCGTTCCGAAGTGTCCGGCAGTTCCTCGTAGGTGCCTTGAACGAGGACGCTCCTCCAATGGTGATGTTCCCCGCTTTCCTCCACCTGAAGGCAAGCGTTCGGATTGCTCCGCATCCAATCTACCTTTTGCCCCGCCAGGGAAAAGACATAAAGCTTTTCCCCATCGAACGCATAGTGGACAGGCACGACGTAAGGTCGGTTATCGTGGACACAGGCAAGATGCCCGACATTTCGGTGGGCAACGACCTCCCGACTTTCGCGCTCAGTCATTTCACGAACGCCCAATTTATGATCCTCCTAGCTCTGAAACGCGGGTATGGAACGGCGCGAACCTCGGCGTTTGCTCGAAGGTGCATTTTTTTTCGTTGCTTCCCGGCCCATGTTTTCGAAAGTTGCCTCGAAAAGCTCCTGCGCATATGCAATCGCGGAATCGGCATCCAAGGATGACAGCTTGATGTCTCCGCATTTCAACCGCATCGCACGGCGAATGGCTGACAGCGCCTGTTGGGCTGCATGTTTGTCACCATCTTTGATGAGGAGGCTCAACGAGGTCATTGCGACAACCTCCAGTACCGTCATACGGCCTTCGATCTCGCCCATGGACGGAATGGCAAGGTTTGCGCCGTTCCCGTAACCATCGCGCTTGGCATTGTACATTTTGGGAATCCTTTCGTGAAGTTCGGCTTATCGTATCGGTTCATCGGAATTTACTCCGTGTGAACGGCTTAGCCTTCTTGCGGACATTTTTGGCTTCGATCGGAGCACAGACCCTCCCTCATTTTCCCAAGCTGAAACAGCCGCAGAGTCCGCGTTCAGTCTGTGCCGTTTGGAGGCCGGATAATTGACGGTCGGGATTGTTGCGGCCTCAATCCGACGAATTACAGCGACCTCCTGCAAATGCCGATCACCTTCGGTCGCTTGCATCTCTGAAGTAGCGTAATCAGCCCGCTTGAGGACGCGTCTAAGTGTTTTTCGTTCCTCGGGCGTGGGGCACATCGATTCTGATCCTTCAGACTTAGGTGACGCAAGTATTGAGAGCACATGCGACATTGCTGTCCATCTCGGCTTGGATGACGTTGCCGACGCGATATTCATCGCATGCACGTTTGTGCCTTCTTCATCCAAGGTCCCCGGCGGGGTTCAGCGGCCTTCTTCCGGCGTTGAGAAGAAGCTGGCGCTCTGTCGCAGTTGGCCCCAACAGCTTCAGCAGCCGTTTCTCTTCAAGTGGGTCAAGCCGGAAGCGTTTGGCAAACTCACTTATTGTCCAGACCCTGGCCAATCTGGACGAACGAGACTGTGAAGCCTTCGTCGCAGTCATTTGCTGCTCTCCTCAGTTGCGGCCGTCACTTGAACGTCGCGGTGGCCGGGACCTGTCCTGTCGCACGCGAGATCCAGAGGCCTGTGCCATTGGTTTCTCCATGAGCATCGTACGGGCTGCTCAATCCATAAAGGACCGCAAGAGCGAGCCCAATTGCCAAAGCGGCCACCATTATCCGTCGACCACCCCGAGAAACCATAACGCCGCAATCCTTTGTAAATAAGGTACCGTTACGGGCCGCTCGCTATTCCTTACCCTCGGCATCCTTCTTGATTGCCGACTCCAAGTCCAGCGGATGAACCTGCAACAATTGCCTTGTCCCGATACTGACGCCAAGGGCCGGTATTTCGATATGCGTTGCAGTTCTTCGGTAAGCGGGGAATGACAGTCCTTCGATCAGTTCTTCATCTACTATCACTCGGTAGGTGCCCGCATCGAGCGGCACGACTAGAGCGCTTAGGGCAAAAGGACTAGAAAAGGTAATCTCAGATTCTGTTGTGCGTTCTGACATAGGAACCCCAATTGGTCGATTGGACCGACGCTCACCGGAAACCACGCAATTTCTGTAACTGCAATCCGGATGCTACCAGAACGTGCCTTGCAGTATGACGTACAGAATAAATGCGAAAGCCATGAGCGGGATCGATTTCATGACGACATCCCCGTATTTCAAGCCGCGGAGGGATCGCATTGCGCGTTCGTGTCTGGAATTTCTTGCTATGGAAGACATCGCGTCCTCCCGCTTGGGGCTAGAGCTTTTTGCGGCTCTAAAAAGCAGCGCCCGTTCCGAAGCTGCTACTAAATCTTAAATGGGGAGGCTGGACGCAATTGCAAGGCGAAAAACGGCTCCTTGCAGAATAATGGATAGAGCCTGACGAACGGGAACAGCGATCATCTCCATAGATAGGCGATCACAGATTAGGGCGGCGAGGACAACGTGGGAGCGGAACACCGGTTACGAACCGCTCGCTTCCATTCACACTCAGTTACACGCAAGCATGTCGCAGCATTCCGCCAGGCGTCAGCGTGTGGAGCGTTCCAAAAATACGCGGGTGCCGCTCCGCTGGGGGCAACGCCCTTACATCGATGTGGTGGACTTGCCCTGCATTCGTTGCCGCGTCGGTCATTTGGCCGGATCCTTTTTGATCCGAGATTTCGTTCGTCGGTGGACGGCGGCTCGTCCAATGTTTGCGGAACATAAACCTGCGAGCGAAACCGGACTTTGATAGCTAACAAAGACGAATGAGGTTTCCGACAATCTCCAGCAAGCTTCATTGACATAAGACAAGGAACCCAACCGCTCCCGCGAGCATAAGGAGGCATGACCACCGCAAGGATTAGGTAATGTCAGACGCCTTGATGAAAAAATAGGGTGACACCCGGCTCCCCCGGCATACGAGCTACCCAACTGCCCCGGCGTTTGCGCCGACCATCGGTCCATCGGACTATGCGCGGGCTCTTGGTGAGCTTGACGTCAGTGATCCTGTCTCATTGTATCTGCACATACCTTTTTGCAGGTCCATGTGCTGGTACTGCGGTTGTCACACGACGATTACCAAGCAAGACGCACCGATCCCCGACTACCTTGACGTAAAGATGCGCGAGATCGAGCTCGTCACGGGATCGTCCAGGGATGTGCTGCCCGTTCGCAATGTTCACTTCGGCGGCGGTACGCCCACCATCATGCGGCCCCAAGAGTTTGCGACTTTGATGGAAAAGCTGCGCGGTGCGTTTCGCTTCGGATCCGACGCCAGTATCGCGGTTGAGATCGATCCACGGACGCTGTCCGGGGAGATGATTGGTGCGCTAGGTCGCAATGGGGTCAACCGAGCAAGTCTCGGTGTTCAGAGCTTCGATCCGATCGTGCAGAAGGCGATCAATCGCGTTCAGACTTTCAATGAAACAAAAAAAGCCGTGTTTGGGCTGCGCGCTAACGGTACCGAAAGCGTCAACTTCGATCTTATCTACGGTCTACCGTTCCAGACAGTAGCGTCATGCGTGGAGACGGTCGAAATGGCCGTCGAATTGCGACCCGATCGGTTTGCGGTCTTCGGGTATGCCCACGTACCTTCTTTCAAAAAGCACCAGCGGCTCATCGACGAACCCTCGCTCCCAAACGCCGAGGAGCGCTCTGCTGAAGCGGGCCAGACAGAAGAAGAAGCCGGCGCAAGACCGCTCCGCGTGACGCACGGCGCCGGAGGCGCGCAAGCTTGAAACCAGGCTCTGCCGCGGCACTCGACTTGCCGCCCCATTGAGTAAGAACCGGTGGACCACCGGAGGTCGCTTTTGCGATCGCCGCGATCTCACGAACGCTCGATCTAGGGGGCTCGCTAAAATTGTAATTCCATCGAATACGCGAATTTAGCTTGCTCGACCTATGCTGACTGCGATTTGCGGAGGCCGGTATGCTGTCAGAGTTCGAAATCAAACATCTCCAGAGCCGGATTGATGATGTTCTTCGGCAGCGGCGTGTAACGCAGTGGCAGCGAAACTTCCTCTTGGACATGCGTGTGAAGATAGAGCGCTACGGAACGCGAACGCGGTTCAGCGAAAAGCAGCTCGCTACGCTCAAGAGACTGACGTCGGTTAGAGGAAATGCTGACCTCCGATTGGTCCATAGCAGTCCAATATCAGCAAAACCGCGTCGGGCGCGCTACTGGGGGCTCAGCCACCGAGAACAGAAGTTTCTGATATTCGCGACGATTATGGTTGTTATCGCCATCTCCTCTTTTAGTCGCCAAGTTTGGGAGACTTACGCTCTCACCTACAGGTCAACAGGAGAGGAGGCGTCGTCGTTCTCGCGCGACTTCTCCATTACCGACGGCGACACGATCAGAATGGACGATGGCACCCGGATAAGGTTGGTCGGCTTCAATACACCCGAAAAGTTCGAACCCCGGTGTGAAACGGAACGTCAGCTTGGCATCCGAGCAAGCAAGCGGCTGGTCGAGATCGTTTCCTCCGGGCGTTCCGCGGTTACCAAGGTTGCCTGCTCGTGCAAGCCGGGGACCGAAGGAACAAACAAGTGTAACTACGGCCGAAGCTGTGGAATTTTAAAGGTGAATGGTCAAGATGTGGGGCAGACGCTGATTGCTGAAGGGCTTGCGGTTCCCTTCGTTTGCGCCCCGTCTGGCTGTCCTCCCACTCCGCGACCATGGTGTGGCTGACCGCGGAGCTGCCGCGCGGCCAAAGGCGTGCCAAGTGAGCTCTCCGTCACCGATATCAAACTGGATCTCGAAGTCCCTTCACGTTGGCGTTGCCAGGCCGGGTTAACGAGGACGAAGCTGCCCGCGAGTACAAGTGGGCCGAGGAGTCGACCGAGAGCCGCCAATCGAAATGAGAGTGCGGCGGGGTTATCGCCGATGGTTCGCGGGGCCGGAGTTGGATATCGAGCTTTCCGCCTTGCGCGTGAGGATGCGCCCGCTCGTCACCGAGCGGTGGCTGTACGATGCGAGCGGCGCAGGGCACTCAATTCGGCGGTTCACATCCGGCCCGCGGCCTCTGGAGGGGAAGGCGACCCACAAGCGGACAATCACCGTGACGACGGCGGCACACTCGGTCCCGTTTGGTGCGACGGACCCTCGGCTGTGTCAGGCGTAATCCGCTCCGCCCGGCATCGACGGCTGAAGGGGGAGGCGAAGGGCTTCGGAGCTTTGGGGGAACGAACCCTTCGCCTGTCACTCAAGCGTATTCAGAAACTCCCAAGCGACCCGGCCATGGTAGCCGATCTGATGGCGACAGCAAGATCGACCCGATCCTAGGCAGCTCAAAACCGATACTCCCGCGCAACGGAGGTGAATTGCTTGGAAGTGAAGCCGCGCGGGAAACAAGCGCGGCCGCCCGCGCCCGCTCAAAAGGGGCGGTCGACCTTTCTGGAGCCATCGCTGAAAATTGACGGCCACATGGCGCCGCAAGGGGTCATCGAATGTATGCGATGGCTTGACTAAAGCCATATATCTATTATTCTGGATATATGGAATCAAAGAATGCTATCGCGGCGCTAGCCGCCCTCGCGCAGACCACAAGGCTCGAAACCTTCCGCCTGCTTGTCAAATCCGAGCCGGATGGCATTCCGGCTGGTGAACTCGCACGCATAATGGACGTGCCGCAAAATACGATGTCGGCGCATCTCGCTACCATGTCACGAGCCGGAATCGTGAAGAGCGAGAGACAGAGCCGCTCCATTATCTATCGGGCGGATCTCGAGGGCTTTCGCGCCCTAACCCTTTTCCTACTCAAGGACTGCTGCGGTGGAAGCGCGGAGCTTTGCGCGCCACTGATCGCCGATCTGACGCCGTGCCGCGCGCCGGGAGGACCGGGGACATGCGTGAACTGACGCTTCGGCCTATCCCCGCGGAGATCGACCTCAGGATGGCCCTCGTTGCCGCTGGACTTCCAGTTGACGACCTCGCCGATCCGGGACGGCAATACTTCGAATGCCGGGATCGTGACGGCGTGCTGATCGGCTACTCGGGGCTGGAGGAATGTGGACCGGATTTCCTTCTCCGCTCCATGGTGATCCTCCCGGAATTCAGATCGCGAGGATACGGGCGCGAGTTGGCCATGGCGACGATTGAAATACGGCCACCGAAAGGACATGATCATGGATGTCACGATCTACCACAATCCCGCCTGCGGGACGTCGCGCAACACGCTCGAATTGATCCGAAATGCTGGCATTGAGCCGGACGTAATAGAATACCTCAAGACGCCGCCATCCCGATCAGAACTCGCGAGGATGATCGCAGACGCTGGTCTGACGGTACGCGAGGCGATCCGGGAGAAGGGAACACCCTACGAGGAACTCGGCCTCGACAATCCGGACCTAACCGACGATCAGTTGCTTGACGCCATGCTCAAGGATCCGATCCTGATCAACCGTCCGTTCGTTATCACGCCCATCGGCACCCGCTTGAGCCGTCCGTCCGAGGCCGTCCTCGATATCTTGCCGGACACTCACAAGGGAGCGTTCGTCAAGGAAGACGGCGAGAAGGTTCTCGACGAGAAAGGAAAACGGATTGTCTGAAGCATTCCCAGCGCTTGAAGAGCGACATCTGCGCCAACCCGATCTCGATGCCCTTCGTCCGCCCTTCTCGACCCACAAGCCACGTATCCTGATCCTGTATGGATCGATCCGGGAGGTCTCCTACAGTCGGATGCTCGCCAACGAGTCCCGCCGCCTGCTGGAACATCTCGGATGCGAGGTCCGGGTCTTCGATCCCAAGGGGCTCCCCTTGCCCGACGACGCGCCCGCCAGCCATCGCAAGGTTCAGGAACTCCGGGAGCTGTCCGAATGGTCCGAGGGTCAGGTGTGGGTCAGCCCGGAGCGCCACGGGGCGATGACTGGCGTGATGAAGTCCCAGATCGACTGGATTCCGCTTGCTGTCGGCTCCGTGCGGCCCACACAGGGGAAGACGCTCGCGGTGATGCAGGTGTCGGGCGGCTCGCAATCGTTTAACGCCGTTGGCCAGCTCCGCATCCTCGGACGGTGGATGCGGATGATCACGATCCCCAACCAGTCCTCGGTTGCCAAGGCCTATCAGGAATTCGACGCTGACGGGCGGATGAAGCCATCGTCCTATTACGACCGGGTTGTCGACGTCTGCGAGGAACTGGTGAAGTTCACGCTGCTGACCCGCGACGCCTCGTCCTATCTCACCGACCGCTATAGCGAACGGAAGGAAGACGCGGCCAAGCTAGAACAGCGCGTGCGGTTGAAGTCGATCTGAATTTAGCCAGAGGCGAGGAGGCTCCGTTTCGTCGCCATGGCCACGCCGACAAAGGCGGCCATGCCAACGGTTCCAAGAGCTGCGGTGGCGAATAGGGAGACGCCGATCCCGAACTGCTCCATCTCCATCGCGAAGACAAAAGGGGCTGCGGCTCCCAGTGCGAGCCGCGCCGCCGCCATCTTGCCCGTGATCACGCCATAGCCATCGCTGCCGAACAGATGGAGCGGCAGGCTGCCTTGCGCGATGGAATTGATCCCCGATCCCAGGCCGAGGCATATGGCAAACGCCACGGCGCCGGGCAGCCAGCTTCCGCTCAGGCCCAGGATGACGATACCGATCACCATGAGCGCAGCGGAGATGACGGCGAGCACGGGCGGCGACAGGCGCGTGCCGAAGATCATGTTGATCAGGCGGCTCAGAACCTGTGCCGGACCGAATACGGATCCGATCACGACCGCGGCAGTGCCGAGACCGAGATTGCCGAGCATGGGAACCATGTGCGCCAAAATGGATGTCAGCGTGAAGCCCAGGAGCGCGAAAGCGGTGGACACGACAATCATCGCGCCGCGCCGTCCTTCCGGTGGGATCGCTCCGATTACCCGCGCGCGTTCGCGAGTTGCTCGGTTGGCGTTCGCCGCCTTTCCCTTCCGCATTATCCAGAAATGCAGTGGCATGCACACGAGCAGATTGAGCGCCGCGAATGCCAGATAGATCTCCCGCCACGACAAGTAGCCCATCAAAGCGGCTGAGATCGGCCAAAAGATCGTGGAGGCGAAGCCGCCAATGAGCGTCAGATAGGTGATGCTTCGGGGAGCCGTCTTCGGATCGCTTTCCACGAGCGCCGCGAAAGCCGCTTGATACTGGACCATCCCCGAGGATATCTCCAGCAGGACGATGGCGAGCGCGAACACGGCGACGGATGGCGACCAAGAACAGAGCGCCAGCGTCAGGGCGCAGAGCAGCGAGCCGACGGTCAGAACGGTCGCCGCACCGATCCTGTCCATTTGCCTCCCAATGACCGGAGCCGAAAGCCCGCCCACCAGAAGCGAAGCGGAAAAGACACCGAACACCTGCTCCAGCGAGATGCCCAAATCCTTGGCCATGGCGGGCGCAAGAATGGAGAACGAATAGTAGAGCGTCCCGTAGCCGATGATCTGTGTGAGGCCAAGGGCGGATATCGTCGCGAGAGAAATCGCGTTCCTGGCTTCAGGCATCCCGGTCCGCTTCCGACGTTTCAGCGCCGCGGCAAGCCTGCTCGGCTTCGGAAACTTCGGGGACGCGAGGATGACCAGCGCAGCAATCATGCAGGAGAAAGGTCACCAATCCCGACAGCGCATCGTAGTTGGCGTTGTAGACGATCAAGCGGGATACCCGCCTCCTAGCGATCAATCCGGAGCGCTCAAGCTCCTTGAGATGGAAGGAAATGTTCGCGGGGAGACGCCCATTTTCCGCGCGATCGTGCCTGCCGCCATGCCCTCGGGGCCGGCAACAACTAGGGTGCGAACGACCCTTAGACGGGTCTCCTGCGACAATGCCGCGAACAACGTGAGGACTTGACGTTCATCCATAATTCAACATTCATTGAAGCTTTGAATTGATTATCCGCGACGACATCGATGTCAATAGTGTTTTGACGGCTCACGACATGCCGAGAACAGTTCTAACGCATTATCGCCGTTTCCGGCCCGTGCTGCGCATCGAGCCAGGAGGGCGTGGACCGAGCGACCGCTTTGGGCCTCGGTTTTCGCCAGTATCGGCCGACTACAGCCATGGCCCAGAAGCGCCACCGCGGTCATTCGCGAGGAAAGCTTCCGCAATTCCTTGAAACTGCGTGGCGGTAACATCCCCCATGAGCGTCGGCATCTCCCAACCGGGGAAGACCTATTGAGATCGCGAGTATTCGATGAAGTTCAGGGGGACTTTTCCGGGGCGGTTCAATTGCGGCTTGAACCGACACCGAGACGCCTAGAACTCATCATGTCGAATGGCTCATTAAAGATTAGGCGATTAGCATAATAGAGCGTAAGGTTCGCTGTCGGCCTATTCTTCCGGGCAGAGCCGATTGGGAGATTCCATGTGCTCTTGCCTAAAGGTAGGAGTACCTATGATGAGTGCCAGTTCGAGCAACTATGTCGCGCCAACGATTTTTGGTCTTCAAGCCGTCACGACATACGCGAAAATCTCCAATCCTCCACCAGCACAAAGCAGGCTGCATAAGTTTGCAATTAGCGGTGTGCCCGCCGGTGAACGCGTCCACACCAAGGTTTACTCGATGAGTGATTTGCGGCGTGGGCCGGAAAAGCACGCCTGATCAGTACCCGAAAATACGCGTGGGAGAATTTTATGACTACCCCACCACCGTTCGAGAGTATGTCTGTCGAAGAGAGGACGGCCATCCTCAGGGCACTTGCTCATAGGCTACAGATTTCCGCACGTGTCGCTGAGCGTGATTGCGATCCAGTTTGCCAGTCGCTGCTGGCACTCAGTGTTCGACTAGCAGGATGCTGTGAAGAGGTGGCGGCAGACCCACTTCGTGGCGACGACGTTGTTGAAAAAGCCCTCAGGTTGCTCAGTGAATTCGCGCTACGTCGACCCGAAGGCACGATTCATGAATTCGCGATCACGTCGCTACACTGATCTTGGGGCCGATCGATCAACGCGACGGCAAAAGGCGATTGGTCCAACAACGCCAAACGCCGTTTGTCGCCAAATTCTCATCCCCGAGGTCTAATTTCCGATGTAGAGGAGCATGAATATGACGGAAGTTCCAAAGGCTGGATTGCCTGGTGCGCCAGGGAAACCAGGTAAGCCTGGTAAGGGTCAAAATCCTGGGAAGGGCGGGTCAGGTGGTGCCGGTGGAAAGCCGGGCGCTCCCGGAAAGGGAGGCGGGAAGACTTAAATCAAGGGACCCGTGTTATCTTCATTGGAACGGCCGTCGCGGATGATGGTCGCATCGAGAGCCATCAGCCTATCACTTGAGTGTCTCTCCAGTGAAGGGAGCGACCATCGGCGGCCCGCACCTCAAGCCGAGCGACTGGCGCATGTCCTTGTCTGTCCACCAGCGATGAACGAGCCTCCCCTTCGGCGAACAGGTGATCTTCACCCCATTGGCGCAGCGCAACGATAACCGGGAACAGACCGCGCCCTTTTTCCGTGAGGATGTATTCGCGGTACGCGGTACCATCCGAGGCAGGCACGGTCTCGAAAATTCCTCGCTTCGTAAGGTCGCGCAATCGGGTCGACAATACCCCCTTGCTTATGCCCAGCCCGTTCTGGAACTCGCCAAAACGCCGAATGCCATCGAATGCGTCGCGAATGATCAGAAGCGACCACCAGTCGCCAATTGCATCAAGAGATCGCGCAACAGGGCAGCCGGCATTCCAAAGGCTAACCCGTTTCACCATTGGTACGGACCTCCGATTTCTAATCTGGTTCTATCTTAGAACTAGATTTGACGTGAGGCAAGTGGTTTCAACATCGGACCGAGTTGAGATCACGAGGAGCCGCCGATGAGCGAAAATACCGCGGATGCCGCGAATAGGGGCGTGGCCCGAGGCCTATCGAGAGCGCAAACGCTGTTGGTCGCGGCTGCGGCAGGCATGAGCGTGGCCAATATCTATTACGCCCAACCCCTGCTTGATCTGATGTCGAACGACCTCGGCATTTCGCCTTCCAGCATCGGTCTTGTCGTCGTCGCGACGGCTGGAGCGAGAACGACACTGCTTGCCGGTATGGGGGCGGGAGGATTGTTGGCGGTTCTCGTCCAGACGCTCGTTGCACATGCCGCGGCGTTGGCGACGCCAACTCAACGCGGCGGCGTGGTCGGCACGGTCACCAGCGGCGTCGTCACCGGCATCCTCGCCGCGCGGTCCGTTGCCGGCACCATTGCCGACCACGGTGGATGGCGGACGGTCTATTTGACTTCCGCGCTGCTCACGATCGCGATGGTCGGTATCCTGGTCAGGGCGCTGCCACGACAAGAGGTCGAACGCCATCCTGAAACATATCTCAACGCTCTCCTTTCGGTTCCGCACACGTTTCTGCGTGAGCCGGCCCTGCTGTTTCGTGGCGTGCTCGCGCTACTGATCTTCGCATCCTTCAGCACATTCTGGACCGCGTTGGTGCTTCCGCTCAGCGCTCCGCCATTTTTCTACTCCCATACCTTGATAGGTCTTTTTGGATTGGTCGGACTGGCGGGGGCGATTGGAGCGACGTGCGCCGGAAGACTTGCCGATAGAGGCCATGGTCGATGGACGACCGGGATTTCCCTGGCACTCCTGCTGGCATCCTGGGGCCTGATCGCTTTCCTGCCCAGCTCAGTCATAATATTGTTTATGGGCGTGTTCCTGCTCGACCTGGCGGTGCAGGCTGTCCATGTGAGCAATCTCAGCGTCGTCGTGAGCCTGCATCCGCGAAAGAGCGGTCGCATGATTGGCGGCTACATGGTCTTCTACTCGGTCGGCAGCGCTGTCGGTGCGATCACCGCTACCGCGATCCACGCGCGGTACGGCTGGCTCGGAATCTGCATCTTGGGAGGGGCTTTCAGTGGTATTGCGCTTTTGGCGTGGACCGCGAGCTGCGTTTTCAACGCGCGCGGATCTGACGAACCGCCTGGCCGGATGTCGCCACGACTAATGGCTCGAATGTCTGAAACGAGGGTTCGTTGTCGCGAAAACTCATTGGATAAGGCGAGCAATAACACTGTGCGGCGTGCAAATTGTACTTGCGATGCCGTTGCCACGGTCTTGCTCGCAACATGTCCTCGCGGATGAGCGACGCGCGTCAACGGAACTCAGACAGCCATTTGTGCTTCCGTGCCGCCTTTTCCAGCTCTGGGATAGTGATGTTTCCGGCCTGAAAAAGACTGACAAGCACCGCGCCAGCAAGGACGCCGTCCGCCGACGTCGGGTCAACCTGATGCTCGCCGCACCAGCCACCAAGCACCGCTTCGATTACCTTGAGCTCCTCGGAGCCAAATGTCCTATTCAATTGAAATGTCATGGTTTGTTCCCTAGCACTGCGCGGATGCGACGCCATAAATGGTCGGGGCCTCGAGAATTTCAAGCTCGCTCCAGCATTATCCTCGCGATAACCGCTCGGCTCCTCTCGACCATCTTGGCGGTCTCACGGGACTGATGTTTTTCGACACATGGATCGACCCCGCCCTTCGGTGGCGGATGAGGCAGTCTGGCGTGCTCGGACCCGGATTGGATCTCGGCACGACCTGAACATCCACGGAACTCAGTGAAGCGTCGCCCGCCGTGCCGCTCTGCCCACCGCCGCCTCCACCGTGCCGATCAGCCCGCTGGCCTTCCGGAGCATGATCCCGCCACGCTTGTCCACGACGAAGTCGTCGGCCATTTCCTCGATGAGGTCAGCCACATCGGTCAACCTCTTTGCAAGCTCTCCAAGATTGAGATAACTCGCCTGTCTCGCCAGCCGGTGCAGGCATTCGGCGTAGCGCGAGGCAACCATCATCTGCCCGCCGGCTTGGCATGCTTCAACGTCACTGAGAGGGGGAAGCTCCTTGCTCCTCGTGATCATGATCTTCTCCTCGGCCGTGATCGCCCACTGAGGGTTTCGCCTCCAGCAAGGTCTTCACCTTCGTCGAGACTGCGCAGCGCGTTGAGGATGTCCTGGCAGCGAATGGGACGAAGGAAGCCCGGAGGTTTCCTCAAGTGTGGACGCGAGTCGACAGCGAATAGGTCGGAGGCCCACGAGGCCAGGATCGCCCGCTTTTCCTCATGGTCGAGCGCCGTTGCGAGCACGTCGCGTGGGTGGTCGTAGCGCTGCCGCCTTTGAAAAATTCGCCCCGCGGAGATGGCGTCGCGGCCGGACGAGTTCCCGAATTGGTTCCTTTCGATCGTCAATTTCTTGTCTCCTGAAAACCTTCAGCAATGGTGTGAAAATCTTGAGGTACCAGATGAGATTGTTCGTCCGTTTCCGGTGTTCAAGATGTACGAGCGGAGCTTGCGAAAAAAATTTGAACACCGCTCTTGAAACCACAAAAACGCAAAACCAGATCATTTCGCGTCGGTCGCCAAGGAGGGGCCGACAAGTGGCGTGGACGCTGGTTTCCGCGTCTTTTCCAACTCGCTTTACGGAGGATTTGGTCATGAGAAACGAATTCGACTTCGCACCCCTTTTCCGGTCCAGCATCGGCTTCGACCGCGTCTTCAACCTGCTCGCCAACTCCCAGCGGCTGCAGGCCGTCGAGACCTGGCCGCCCTATGACATCGTCAAGACCTCGGAAGACGGCTATCGCATCCAGATGGCGGTCGCCGGCTTTGGTGAAGACGATCTCGATATCACGCAGGAGCGCAACGTGCTCGTCGTGAAGGCGCAGAAGGCCGAGGAACCGAACACGGGTGAATACCTGCATCGCGGCATTGCGGCCCGCGCGTTCGAGCGCCGCTTCGAACTTGCCGACCATGTTCGCGTCGAGAACGCAAGCCTCAAGAATGGACTGCTCAGCATCGAGTTGAAGCGTGAAATCCCCGAGGCCATGAAGCCGCGCAAGATCGCCATCGGCGGCGAGGCGTCTGTCGCCCCGATCCAGATCGAAGGCGAAAAGCAGGCCGCGTAGGGGTGATAGGGTGGCGGAGGCGCCGCGCGTGGTGCCTCCGCTTCAAGCTCGCCCGCCACCCGGTTACCCGGTTCCGTCGAGGTCGGTCGCCGAGGTCTTGACCAGATCAATGATCGGTTCTCCGAGACCCGCGTGTGCGATCCACCAAGACATCGTTCAACGTGGCGACTAACAACGTCCCCGACCAGATCTTCGATGGCTTCCAGTTACGGTGACTTCGGCGGCGTGCTATTTCCGTAGATCTCATTGCGCGGACGCGGTTCAGACCTTTCAATTGCCTCTGAAATTGCCGTACGCCCAGACGCTTGTGAAGTGCGGGATGAGGAATGTCGAGGATCTTGCCCCGACTTCGGATGCGAGCGCCTGTCTCTATATCCAACGCGGTCGCGGTTTCTCATACCTAAAGGCCGCAGCTTCGATCTTGCCCGCGCAACCATCTTTACTTGCGACCCGCTGGCAGCGCGGGTGTGAACCTGTTGATACTATCGTATTGGCATTTTGCGCCACGAGTCGCTATTTTTCCTCGTGAAGAAGACAAGCCATGGCCGCCAATGTCGGACGCAAGGAATACCCCATCTCGATGCGCATGCCTGCAGCAGACGTCGCGATGATCGATCGCGCGGCAAGCCTGCGGGGACGCTCACGAACGGATTTCGTGCGGGAGGCCGCTGTGCGCGCCGCGGAAGAAGTCATTCTGGATCAGGGGCTCATCCGTATGAGCCCGGAAAGCTTTGCGGATTTCATGGGTATCTTGTCCCTACCGACAGCTCCTGTTGCCGAGATGGTTGAACTGGCCAAGCGGCCCGCTCCGTGGGAAGCCGGTTACAAGCCGAAGCAATAAGCCGTGGCATTATCGGCTCCAGAGCCGCTTACAGCGGCGCATGATATTTCCGAATTTTCCTGTGGCAGTATTCGCCGTGAGGCTCCTACGCCGCCGTAGGAAACAGGTTGCCGCCGGCCTTAAGAGATTTTGTGGCCGGGATGCCGGAAAAGAGGGAGATACTGGAAGCGTAACCCCGACGCACGTTCATTGAAGGCTGATTTTTGACGAAAGCTTCAACCGCGCGGAAGCGGTAGCAATTGGCTGCCCTGTCGTCTGATCCCCACGGGGTGGGCGTATCGGATAGCACGAATTGCGTGATGCCCAGATCCCGGTATCTTGAAG
Organism: Rhizobium sp. O111; assembly: GCF_055616315.1. NCBI lineage: Bacteria > Pseudomonadati > Pseudomonadota > Alphaproteobacteria > Hyphomicrobiales > Rhizobiaceae > Rhizobium > Rhizobium sp. O111. Next base: position 1,109,652 of record NZ_JBSHXL010000003.1, read on the forward strand.
GGAACGGGCAACGTCTTCGGCTAAACCGGTAATCCCCGGCAAATTAACGGGCTTCAAAAGTAGAATTTCTCGGGCTTTATGATCGAGCAGATTTTGATGAAGACGAGCAGATTCAGCGAGCCGCAAATCCTTGCCGTCCAGCCCCCGGTTTCGTCCGGGCACGCCGTGCTTTCGGCCCTTGCCCGTCCGATACTCGGCAATGGGTTGCACGGTCTCGGCAGTTCCCGGAAGGCTGTCGCGAGGACGTAGGCTATCTTGTCGATGGCCAGGCCCGACGATGCATCAAGCTGCGCCTCCATACCCTTGACCTGGGACCAGCTGAGCGAGCCGCCGCACAACGACGTGCGCGCCACAGCGAAGGAATTTGCTCGGTTCATGATGGTCTCCGATGATTTGATATGTTGTAGAACCTCTTTTCCGTCAAAGGCAATTTGTCAGAGAGAGGCGAATGAGCGATCCAGCAGGCCCGCAGGGAGATTGATGAAGCCCCGTATTATTGCTAGGAGGGACACGCACCCTGCCAGCGGATTTTATTATTTGAGAATTGGAGTGAAGAGTTGAACCTCGAACGAATTGGCTACTGGGATAGTTTCTACAGCGGCAAAAAGCTCAACTCTCCCCTATATCCTTCGCAGTTCGCTGCATTTGCAATTGGCGAGGCTCCCGATGCTTCCCGCGTTTTTGAGTTTGGCTGTGGCAATGGTAGGGACGCCCAGTTCTTCGCCTCATATGGTCTAGATGTCACCGCGTTGGACGCCTCCGAAAGCGCGATCGAGCTTTGTAACAAGCGGAATCAATACAAAAATCTGCGTTTCAAACAGTTTGCGCTTGGCGATGACATGGCCAATATTGTTGATAGAGATCATCCGACCACCGGAAAAGCATTGCTTTACGCTCGCTTCTTTTTGCACGCTATCACCGACAAGGATGAGGAAAATTTCTTTTCCATCGCGAGAGAATTGGTGGATGTCGGATCTGTAATCGCCCTAGAGTATCGCTGCTCAGAAGATGAGCATGTCGAGAAGGAGTTCGGGCAGCATTTCCGTCGTTATCTGAAGCACAGTGATCTCTGCGGCCGCGTGACCAATGCGGGCTTCGATATCAGTTACCAAATCGAAGGAAAGGGCTTTGCGAAGTACAGGGCCGAAGATGCAGTTGTTGGACGGTGCATTGCTATACGGAAGGCAGTCTGATTTGAACGTAAGATTTAAGCTTGGCCAAATATCCATTCGCGAGCTGGGTAAGCGGATCAAGCAGAGGCGCTTGCTTGCTCGGTTTAATCGGCAAATGGACCAAATCAACAGACTTGGCGATGCAGGCGCCCGCATTTGCTTTCTTGATGCCTTCCCCTCTCATTATCATTTTTCGAAAGAAATCATCGAAAAACTAGCGCAAACCAAACCGGTCATCTTGCTTGTCTTAGACGGGGACCACCCGGCACATCGCGACAAGGCAGCATCGAGGAACGTCCACGTTTTTCTGCTCGACAGGAGGTGGATGCCTTTTGCGCTGAATTGGTTGCGGATACCGTACCTCGTTACGCCGGCTTCTCATCTCCATCCCAGTGCCGTTAGATCAGATATGAGCGTCATTCATAGCTACCATTCGCTTGTTAGCATGCACGCCGTCTATGGTGACGATGCCTTTGACACCTACACCCACTTCCTCGCGTGCGGCCCGCACCATGTAGAAGAAGTGAAAGCCATCAAGATGGCAAGAGGTTTGCCCGCCGCGACCGTTTTCAAGGTCGGGTACCCAAAGCTAGACGATCTGGCTGCCACCTACGCTGCAAAGTCAAAAGCGCATGGTACTAGGAAAACCATTCTCGTCGCGCCATCTTGGCACCCCACTAACCTTCTAACGCTACACGGGGAGGAGCTGTGTCGTTCAATCCTGGCGCTCGGTCATGAGGTGATCATCCGTCCCCACCCGCATCTCTACGATCGGGATACGGACACGATGGATAAACTTCGCTCTGTCGCGGCTCAATCCGATGGTCTGATTACCATAGAAAACCCAAACGAGGCATTCGACTCTTTTTGGCGTGCTGATATCATGATTTCGGACTGGTCTGGGGTGGCTCTCGAGTATGCGTTCGCCACTGAGCGGCCAGTTGTTTTCATCGACGCACCACGCAAGGTCAACTCCGCAGAGTTGTTGGAAATCGGCATTCCAACTGTGGAGGATAGCCTGAGGTACCGAGTTGGGGTTGTTGTCGAAAGTGTCGATCGGCTAGGAGACGGCATAATCGCCGCGTTCTCAGCAACAGCTGAAGAGTGGGTAGAACGTATCAGGGCTGTACGTGATGAGCACATTTACAACTTCAGAAACAGCGCAGAGGTTGGAGCTGAAATATTAGCCAAGTTGTCCCACGAGTCGAGTATGCTTCCACCAAGCTCCACCTCGCCAGAAAGGCTAGTCGAGCTGATCAACTACTACTCTGGTTGAGTTTTTTCTTATCCTCGCTCTCTGCACTTGCCGAACTTGCCAATGACGTAGTAAGCGAGCACACTTATTGCAGTTAGAGGCTCGTTCGGGAGCGTGTACGGCGCAGAAGGCAACGCATAGGTCTCCTAAGCTGAACGAGAAAGGGAACGATAAGTTGTCATCACCTAAATGGTTCGACGGATTGAAATTAGGCACTATTACTTTTTCGCCTGTGCGGAGGGAGGATCAGGACTACATATTCTCGCTTCGGACAAATCCAAATTACAATCGCCATCTGTCGGCGCCACCCTCTTCGGCTGCGAGCCAAGGGGACTGGATAGATGGCTATGTCACGCGTGAGGAAAAGGGCGAAGAATTCTACTTCCTCATAAAGCGCATCAGCGATGGCTGCCCTTGCGGCACCGTTCGGCTCTATGATTTTCAAGGAACGTCGTTCTGTTGGGGTAGTTGGATACTCGACCAGAACAAGCCGCGGCTTGCCGCAGTCGAGTCAGCTTTGCTCGTATATGAAATTGCATTTGAGAAGTTAAATTTCGTCCAAAGCCATTTCGATGTGCGTATTGATAACACGCGAGTCATTAAATTCCACGAACGAATGGGTGCTATCAAAACTCACATTTCGGGTGACGATCAACACATGCGGCTGACTAAGGCCGCTTTCGAAGTTGAGAAAAGTAAGTTGCTTCGGATCGTAGCGGGGACTGGCTAAACGGTCATCCGCTATTGGATGACTGATATACAGTTCCCACATGAGGTAGTCTCCACATGTGAAGACGAAAGAAAAGTAGCATACTAAAAATATGCCACCGTAGAAATTTGAATGACCTGTGACTTTTACGTTGCGCGTCGTGCACGACTACGACGTGTGTAAGTAAGACGACTGAAGCACCCGCTTTCCAAATGCGAGCACATATATCCATATCCTCGTAATAGAGAAAGTATCGGGTGTCGAAGCCATTGAGCTCTCCGAAGCGCTCGTATCTGAACAGCATAAACATTCCTGCTACACATTCGGGATGGAACGGGTTTACCGCAGCCAACTCAATGTGCCGGTCGTCAGAAACACCCAAGACCTTTTTAACAATCCCCGTCACGGTCGGAAAGTGCCTGGCGCTGTCCTCGGTACATCCCGTCTTGTCCACGACCTTAGGAGCGATCATAGCACATCCAGATGCTACAAGCTCTGAGACTAGAGCTGGGAAAGGGTTTTCGATGAACTCGATATCGGGATTAAGCACGCAAAAAAAATCGTCGACGCAGAGGCGAAACGCATCGTTGTGGTTTTGCCCAAAGCCTTTAGGAATTCTGTTCCACCGCCTTAGAAGTCGAGGGTCATCAGGAAGATCGATTTCTTCGGAAATGTTGTGGGTGACTATGACGGCGCCTATCTCAGGAAAACCGAGCAGCTTCTCAATCAACGGTACTATCATCTGCCCGTGACCGTGACTTACAACCGAGACAGTGACCTTCCTCTCTCTAGAACCTTGTCGAGTCACGCTTAGCATCACCGCTCATCCTGCACTTGCACGTTCTTGATAAAAGCTCTCTAACGCTGATTGCCAAGTTGGCATGCTAAAGCCAAACGCACGATTAAACTTATCGTTAGAGAGCCTGGAGTTTTGGGGCCGACGCGCGTCAACCTTATATTCCTTCGTCGAGACCGGCCGCACGTCTACCATTCCCGTTCGCCCTATCTTGTCTCTTATCGCTTCTGCGAAGCCATGCCAAGAAGTCTCACCAGAACAGGTAAGATTGTATGTACCCCAAATCCCCATCAGATCGGGGCACTTGCGCTTGAAGAATATGTGCTCAATAGATCTTGTCGTCGCTACCGCGAGAACATCTGCACTGGTCGGCGCGCCGATCTGGTCGGACACTACGCAAACGTCACTGTTTTCTAAGAGCAACCGCTCCATCGTTAGTAGAAAATTTCTTCCACGTCGACTATAAATCCAGGAGGTGCGAAAAATGAGGTGATGCTCGCAAAAATTTCTTATCGCGCGCTCTCCTTCAAGCTTACTGGCGCCGTAGACATTAAGCGGCCCTGTTGGATCAATTTCGGTGTAAGCACCTTTTTTGTTGCCATCAAATACATAGTCAGTCGAGAAATGAACAAGTAGAGCTCCAACTTCGGTAGCCAATACCGCCAAATGTCGTGGTGCCTCCGAATTGAGTGCTAACGCCAAGTCGGAGTTGGTTTCAGCAGCGTCCACGGCCGTATACGCTGCAGCATTTATGATCAAATCAGGACGCTCCGCCCTTACCACAGCCCCAAATAATTCCGGCTGCGACAGATCAAAAACGTCTCGTGTAGGTGCTATGACTTCACCGAGCCGACCCAGAGAACTCCAAAGTTGCCAGCCAAGCTGACCGGATGCGCCGATGAGGAGAATTTTCATTTGTAGAAATCCGCGCGATCGAAGCTGGTACCAACGCTGTCTTTGCTAGACAATATTGGAGCGCGTTGTTGCCCCCACTGGATACCTAAGCTCGGATCGGCCCACGATATGCACCGCTCATGTTCAGGGAAGTAATAATCCGTCGTCTTGTAGTTTACCTGAGCGAAAGACGAGCGGACTAAAAAACCATGTGCAAACCCTGGTGGAATCCATAACTGTAACTTGTTCTCGTCACTTAGTTCGATTCCAAACCATTGCCCGAATGTCGGAGATGAGCGTCGTAGGTCAACGGCGACATCATATATTGCTCCCGTAACCGCACTTACCAACTTTCCCTGAGGCGCCACGATCTGATAGTGAAGTCCACGTAACACACCGCAGCAGGACAAAGATGAGTTGTCCTGGACAAAATCCAAATCAACATTAGTCAGTCGCGAGAATTCCCGCTTGTTCCAGCTTTCGAAAAAAGAGCCACGTTCATCTGTATAAATTGTTGGTTTCAAAACAAACATACCGGCCAAAAGGCCGTCGACTTCATGCAGCTTCATTTACCGAACACTTTCAACCGTTGAAATACGGATTTATTTGCGCGGATTGTGCACCGCCTTATTTTTTTCAAGACTCTGAAAACTCGCTGGTAGAATATGGTAGCGAAGGTCTTGTTGTTGAGGAACCATTGAGCCAATTCGTCCGTGTCAGCTTGGACGAGATCATCAGCCTCCGTCGAAGGCTCCAATAAGGAAACGCCTTCCTTGTTGAGTACCTCCTTGAGAACCTCGGTGCGGTGGAATAGCTCATAGTGCTTCCTTGACTGTTTCGACTCTGCAGCTAGGGCGTCGCGATTGAGATTCTTACAGTGTTCAATTAGATCTTCTTTCCGGTGCCAGCTGAAAGCAGATCCGTAGCCGAGACTGAGACCGCTCAGAATGCGGGAATACATGTGCCGATGCAGCGCCACCGGAATACCGGCGCCCATGGCTTCGATTAATGTTAAGCCACCGCCATATGGAAAGGATGCCACATACAAATCGACTTTATGCTCCACAAGCGCGTCCCACACGCTCGGCACCCAAGGAATGTATACGAACCTAGTTTCCTCTACCCCGAGTTTGCGCAACCTTCGGCGAAGGCGGTAGAGTGCCCACGGGGTAAGTCGGCCGATATGGATGTGCCGTCCCCCACCTTCCTTCAGAAGTTCGGGCACCACATCGAGATAATTCACGTAATACGGTATCTCGACCTTGTTCAAACGCGCAGCAGTGCAGGTTGTCAAATAGCCGTCTTCCATAAACCAAGCTCTGATAGAGCGACGATCTTCGGCGACGAGCGGGACGAATGTGTTCTGGATCTTGAGCACGTTCTTGCAATTGCAGTAGCCCATGGGATGAGGATCAATGTGCTCAATGTCCCGGAGGAACACACCCAGACACAGGTGGTGGTCACCATGATGATAGAAGGTTGTAGGTATCCGCATTTCGGGAACTACGGCCGCTACGGCGACGCTATCTTGGTGGTGATTGAAAAGATAGACATGCTTCGGCTTCATCTTCAGTAGCGTGGCTTGTAACCAAGAGAGCCGTTCCCAATGGTTGCCGCCTGGCGCTGCCTGAAAATGAGCAAGCGTTCCATTCGAAAAGCTCGAATTGACGGTATCAAGTTCTGAAACCCCGGCGAGCTCAGTCGATAAGATCGCATGCTGCTCGTCGGGTCTAGCCGCGATAAAATCCTTAATGACCTTCGTATGCCCACCGGATGTTTGTAGCTTGGATACAACATAGACGTTGCACGGGCTATCTGTCGATGATGTGCTCTGCGGCTGTGAAGTTGCTGTGAGCTGATCATAGGATATCAGACCAAGTTTTCGGCATCTTTGATCTAATTCTTCTGATCCATAGACTTGGGATACAAGCATCGGTTCAGAAATTACCGCATCAACAAAATCCTCAATTAGATGCAATGCGGCATCAAATCGACGCTCCCTGATTTGTGCATCAATGCGCGCAGACAGATCTGCAAAGTTGCGGTAGTGACCAAACACGGACGGAGCACCTCTGGTACTATTATACGCCAAAGCTGCACTCGGCCTACGACGGGTGCAGCGGTAGATATAGGTGATCTATTAACGATCTTAGACGTGCTTCTGATCGGGGCAAGGTGCTCTTACCCCCTTGGCGCCGTATGACCGTGAGCAACGTCACCTGAATTTCAAAACTGCATCAGCGACATACTCAACTTCTTGCTCTGTCAAACCCGGGTACATCGGCAAGCTCAGCACTTGCGATGCAAGTAAGTCCGCTACAGGAAGCACGAACTTCGAATACTCCGCGTAGCATCCCTGCTTATGTGAAGGGATAGGATAGTGAATCACGGTGCCAACTCCAAGCTGAGCTAAATGCGCTTGCAATGCATCTCGTGCTTCGCTTCGAATCACATAGAGATGCCAGACCGGAGCGATCTCGTCCAACAGTGCAGGTAAGATTACGTTAGCGGCTCTCAGCTTTTCGGTATACCAATTGGCAATCCGACGTCTGTCTTCGTTCCATTCGTCCAGCTTCCCGAGCTTTACGCGAAGAAATGCTGCCTGTAGTTCATCAAGCCTGCTATTATAGCCGATAGTATCATGCCTATACTTAACCATCGAGCCATAGTTACGAAGTTCACGAACCTTGGCCGCGATATCATCATCGTTAGTTAAGACTGCTCCGCCGTCGCCCAGTGCGCCAAGATTTTTTCCAGGATAGAAGCTTGTGCCAGCGGCATGTCCCAACGAACCCACTCGCTGATTCTTGTAGAGCGCCCCCTGAGCCTGTGCGGCATCTTCGATCACAATCAAACCATATTCCGCAGCCAATGCGTTGATTGGATCCATGTCGGCCGGCTGACCGTAAAGGTGCACGGGCATTATTGCGCGCGTCCTAGATGTGATGGCGTCGGCGATCTTCGAGGGGTCAATATTGTGGGTTCGAACGTCGGGCTCCACCGGCACCGGCGACGCGCCGCAATGCGTTACGGCTAGCCATGTCGCGACAAATGTATTTGAGGGGACAATTACTTCGTCACCAGGACCAATGCCGTAGGCCCGCAGCAACAGCTCGAGTGCATCAAGACCGTTGCCGACCCCGACGCAATGTTTAACCTGCGAATATTGGGCGAACTCAGCCTCGAACGCACTCAACTCCGCGCCGGCGATAAACCATGCGGAGTCGACGGTGCGTTCATATGCCGCATTTAGCGATGCACGGATAGGGTGATGGATTTTTGCGATGTCGAGAAATGGTATTTTCATGGCACAGTTGCTTCTTTAGCATCCGCTTCGAATGCGGCGTAGTTTCGGTAATAGTCAAGCTCATCATAGTATGCAGAAGCCATGACCATACATACAGCTCCAGAGGAAAAATTGTCTATCTCGCGCCAGATCATTGGGCAAACATAGAGGCCGTGGTAGCTCCGGTTCATATGGAACGTCTTCTTGGTGAAGCCGTCGTCAAGGTGGATGTCGAATGATCCCGACATCGCAATTATCATTTGGTGCAGTCCTTTATGGGCATGACCGCCTCGCTCCGCTCCGCCTGGTACATCGTATAAATAGTAGACCCGTTTAATATCGAAAGGGACGTGTCTGCCTCCTTCGACAAACGTAAGGTTCCCACGAGGATCATTGATCCGCGGCAAATCCACAATCTTACACTTATCCAGTTGCATTTATGGATTCCTATGATCGCTCGCCCTCGCATTTTCGACGGAAGGCGCAAAAGGGGCGTTAATGCGTATGAAAGGTTTGATCTTCGGTCCTGTACGCAAAGATTATCTGTCAAGCACACATATAGGACGCTAAAAAAGACCAACCCACTCTATTTCATCATACCTCAGGAGCTTTGACTTCCCGTTCCAGCGGCTACTCCCCAGCGATTGCCTTCAGCAGCAGAGGAACGTCGATCTCAAAATCGGCATGTATTTCCTCCCCTGCATCTCCCTCTATCTCGCCAAAAACGTAATTGACAGTCCCACCTACAGCAGACGCGATATTTTGCCAATACCAAAAACTGGTGTCTTGAAACCTTCCGATCAGCACGTAAATTTTGGCCGATTTCGGGGCGAAGACGATGTTCGCGAGCGCTGCGCCCGAAGAACCAACAATCGTTTTGGCGTTCGCAAATAAACGGACTTGCTCAATAAAACTTAATTTCTCTGGTTCGACTATGGTGTAGCCGCCCGTTACTAAAGCAGCCTCTAGTTCGGCGGCATTAGTAACTCGGCGACTGCCTGAATTTCGACGGATGTAGAATTTCTCGGGGACTGTGCCCGCAGGTCCAGACAGAACTTCCGGCAACAGCACGGCTCTTAAATGTTCAAGAGCATTTGGATTAAACTGTCCTTGGGAATGCCCTAGGAGCGTAGCTCCCCTTCGCTTGCGCTTGCCAAACGGGACATACCCTGCAACGGAGGTCGCATGTAGCTCTCTTACCTCCAATGCCCGCCCCGTAGACAGAGCGATTATCTTACGATCGGATGTAACGAAATAGGACAGCGATTCAAGAATATTTGCGTGGAGGCCCGCATTTATGATGATGGGGACGGCCTCGAACTTCGTTTGCGCACAATAGAGAGCTAAGCGTGGTAGGACTTCGGTCAGCCAGTGAGCATAATTCGGGGCACATGCATCCACAAACGATGCGGCCACATCAATAGCTACCGGTTCATCATCTCGATGTAGCCACCTGACACGCGAAGAAGCCGCCGACACTAGTAGACGACCGTGTAATTCTTCGCTGGTGTAGTCTCGCTGGAGATCGAAAAGGTCGTGACAAACGACTGTATCACCACATTCAATTAAGTTGGATCCACCATTGATCCTAGCATTCATCAATAGACGGGTACAAACTTCTGGCGCCAAGTAGCCATCTTGAGAAGTTATGTAGCTCTGATATTCATTAGGGACGACGATTGGCGCTCTGGTCTGCACATAGGCAGCTTCTGCGAGCTTTGCATCGATCTCATCACAACGGCTGTCCTTATATGAGTGATTTGGCACAAGGCGCCGCCACTTTCGAACCTCAGGGTCGGAACTCCAACTCGATACCATCGATAGATACAGTGGTAATGCGTATTTCCACGAAAAAAGCGCTGCGGCACGCAAGGGAGCGATGGGCTTAATGAAGCGACGATACCATTTTACTAACCAGTGAAACGACGTCCTCATTGACCGCAGTTTTGCCGGATGAGGTGATACGGATATTATTTGAAGCTCACCTTTAGGCATCAAAATTTCCATTCGAGATAATATCGTGAGCCGATCTGAAAATCTACACTACGAGCTCGACGCCAGCTTTTGGCTGTCAAGATATTGTGCAACGATCTCTTTTGGCGATCCATCCGCTACCAGCCGGCCGTGGTCTACCCACAAAACACGGTTGCAAAGCGTCTCAACCAGCTTGTGGTCGTGCGAGACCATGATCATGATGTTTGCTTTGTCGATCATGGTTGTCATTCTGGCTCGTGCTTTCGCCATAAATGCAGCGTCGCCGCCCGCGAATATTTCGTCGAGTACCAATATGTCCGGATGCATCGCAGTAGCCAGAGAAAACGCTAAACGCATGTACATCCCCGTGGAATAATATTTCACTGGCGTATCGATAAAGTCCTCCAGCTCCGAGAAAGCGATGACCTCCGGCGATATCTCTTCCAAACTTTCTCGATTGTAGCCAAGTATGGCACCATTTAAGAAAATATTCTCACGGCCCGTAAATTCAGGATGGAATCCCGCTCCAATCTCGAGAAGTGGTGCGATCTTGCCATTTACGTTCAACGTCCCACTTGAAGGCTCGTAAATTCGACACAGCGCTTTCAGCAGGGTGCTCTTCCCCGCGCCATTATGTCCGACGATACCGACACGGTCTCCTGCTACAATCGAAAACGTCACATCGTTGACTGCCGCAAAATCTGAATACGATTTCGCTTGTCTCTTTTGTAGCAGACTCGCAAAGTAGTCCTTTAGCGATGGAGACCTGTCATGGTAGACTCGAAATCTGATCGAGAGGTCGCTGACATTGATGTACGACATATCTGTTACAGCCTGAATACTATTTGTTTCTCATTGCGCATGAACACAATCAAGCCCAGCAAGGTGGAGCTCAAAGCGAACACGCACGCCTGGACCAAAACGTCAGCGGCTGGCACGCTCCCGTAGTAGAGTGGCATTCGAAACAGTTCGATAAATGGTACTATCGGATTCAACGAAACGAGCCACCCTACGCTGCCACCGGCGAGCGCCTCGGGCTTGTAAAGAATGGGTGACAAGAAAAACAGTCCTTGCATTGCAATAACCGTCACGTATTGCAGGTCGCGAAAAAAAACGGTCGCGACAGACATTATGAGGCCGACACCAAAAGAAAAAAGGAAAACAAGGATGTAGCCCACCACCACAAAGGGAAGCGCGATCGATATTTTAGCACCTATGGCTACAATTATAACAAACAGTGCCACGAATGAAAGAAGGCTATCGACGAGTAGTGCTAGCGCAAGACTGATCGGGAAAACCAACTTTGGTATGTATATTTTCTTAATGAGACCCTCATTATTGATGAAACAACCCCCGGACTGACTGACGACGGCGCTAAAAAAATTCCAGGGTATCATCGCAGCGAATAGAAACACTACGAAATCCTTCAAGTCTGATTTCAACAGTCCCGAAAAGACAGCGGCCATCACTGACATCATTAGAAGTGGGCTAACTAGCGTCCAAAGATATCCTAGCAAAGTCCTTCTATATCGCAAAATGAGTTGTTGAGCGATCAATTGGCGTATGACGTTTCGGCTACGATAAGCCTCAATCAAAAGATTTTGCGTTCTGGCCATCAAGACGGTAGCTTCTCTTCAGCAATATTCAAGAGATATCGACCATAGGCGTTTCGAGCCAGTGGTGCGGCAAGTCTTAAGAGCTGTTCGCGATCAATCCAAGAACTTTTAAACGCGACCTCTTCCGGGCATGCAACCTTAAGTCCTTGACGGTGCTCGAGAGTCGCGATGAATTGGCTTGCCTCCAATAGGGATTCGTGGGTTCCGGTATCGAGCCAAGCATATCCGCGTGACATTATTTCGACTTCAAGCTTGCCTTCTTCCAAGTAAAGTCGGTTGATGTCGGTTATTTCAAGTTCACCTCGCACAGATGGCCGCAAGGATCCAGCGTAGTCGACAACCTTCTGATCATAGAAATACAATCCAGTTACCGCATGGTTTGATTTGGGCGAACTGGGCTTTTCTTCTAAGCTCACAGCCTTACCTGAGGCGGTAAATTCAACGACTCCATAACGTTCTGGGTCCGTCACGCGATAGGCGAAAACCGTTGCTCCATCCTGCCGCGACGATGCACTAGACAACAAGTTGGAAAGGTTATGACCATAAAATATGTTGTCACCCAGCACTAAACAGGAAGGGTCATTTCCGATGAACGACTTGCCGATCAGAAACGCTTGCGCCAAGCCATCCGGCGAAGGCTGGACCGCATAGCGCAGATTTATTCCCCACTGCGCACCGCTTCCAAGCAACTGTTCAAAGCGTGGCGTATCCTGGGGCGTCGATATAACCAGTATGTCATTTATGCCGGCTAGCATTAGTGTAGTTAACGGGTAATAAATCATTGGTTTGTCGTAGACGGGTAGCAATTGCTTGCTAACGGCGGTTGTCGCTGGATAGAGTCTAGTCCCTGATCCGCCAGCGAGTATTATACCTTTGCGACTCATGATCGACGCTCCCCTTCATACTGCGCCTTTATCCAGCTTCGGTATGCGCCACTGGATACGTCATTAACCCATTCTTGATGGTCAAGATACCATTTAACCGTCTTACGCAACCCTGATTCAAACGTTTCTGAAGGTTTCCATCCCAGCTGTTTCGATATCTTCGTCGCGTCGATTGCGTATCGGCGATCATGTCCAGGTCGGTCCTGTACGAACGCAATCTGATCGGCATAGGAGCGACGATCCCCAAGCGGCTTCAGCTCATTGAGTATAGTGCACAGCGCCTGCACCACCTCCAAATTGGTCTTCTCGTTCCACCCACCGATGTTGTATGTCTCGCCCGTAACACCGGATTCGAGAACGCGACGAATTGCAGCGCAGTGATCTTTTACGAAAAGCCAATCCCGAATCTGCTGGCCGTCACCATAGATTGGAAGCTGCTTTCCCGAGAGGGCGTTGAGAATACACAGGGGTATTAACTTCTCCGGAAAGTGAAAAGGACCATAATTATTGGAGCAATTCGTAGTCAACACCGGGAGCCCGTAAGTGTGATGATACGCACGGACCAAATGGTCTGACGCCGCTTTACTCGCTGAATAGGGACTGTTGGGCTCGTATCGGGTGTCCTCGCGAAACGCAGGAGCGCCTTTCTCAAGTGAACCATACACTTCGTCGGTGGACACATGAAGCAGACGAAATGCTAACTTTTCAGTATCTGGCAACGCGCTCCAATAATTGCGAGCAGCTTCTAGTAGTCGAAACGTACCAACAATATTGGTCTCTATAAAATCAGATGGTCCGTGGATAGACCGATCAACGTGCGACTCTGCTGCAAAATTCAAGATTGCTCTCGGCCTGTAATCCGACAGCAATCTCGACATCAGCGACGCATCTCCGATATCACCTTTTACGAAAATATGGCGCGAATTATCGACGATGCCGCGCAGATTGCTTAGATTTCCTGCGTAAGTTAGCTTGTCTACATTCAATACGACTTCATCGCTGCTGGCCATCCAATCGAGAACAAAATTACTGCCGATAAAGCCTGCGCCGCCGGTGACTAAAATGGTCATTGATCCTGCTTCTTTCGAGAATGTTTTGCCCTGGAGGCACGCTGGATGGCGTTCAGATTGTTCTGGGTCCCACGATCGGCAGGGCCATACACCACCCCGGCAAGCAGGTCAAATCCACTGAAGTGTGCACGTGCATTCACGCCGGCCGTTACGAGACGAATACAGCTGCGACGTATGCGTAAATTGCGCGGTGCGAAATCAGGCTCACCCTAGGTGGGATTAGACTCTCTACGACCTTCATGCAGATACGGTTGCAATTAGTGTAAGGGCTTTGAGGCAGTCTCCTTCTCATATTTCGTTACAATCCCTCTAAGCTGCCTCGGTCTTTCGAAGTGGCCTTTCGACCATATTTCGCTGACAATAAACCAGCGAACTGACGTGATAGCTTCTTGCTATTCCGTTTTGCCGCAATAAGGGACCAGGCTTGTCCTGCTTCTGGCAAGCCACCTTTTCCGGTATCTTTCGGCGACGCTGCCGTAATTCGGTTGGCACCGGGTCAGGTCGGTACCTATCGGACGGCACTAAGCATCGATAGATGCGTCGATCGTAGTTAAGCCGCTGAGGAACGTCATACGCGGCCTCCGTCTCGATTGCCCTCCCGCTGGCGCGCGATGCGAGCTAATGAACGCAGCTGTTGATCATGACTGTACAGACGCCTTCGCCTACGAACAAACAACTGATAGGGGTGCGGTCGTGGCGGTCAGAGACATCTTCAAGGTGAATCGGTCCGAAGTCGCTTCAAAATGCCGGCTATCACGTGCCGGTCGTTAAACTGCGGAACGCCGCAAGGTTACTGCTCGCTGTTGGATGAAAGCCGTAGGCGGACGCCGGTGTAGTCCCCGTTGGTGATCTCAACTCCAAAGGAGGCATAAGCAGCTTTTATCTTCTCCTTCGTAGATTCGGTGGCGCTGCCGGTAGATTCAAAACGATGAACTGTCGAGAAGGCAATACCGGCATTTTTTGCAAGCTCGCGCACGGACCATTTCAGCATCGCTCGCGCTGCACGGTTTGCCTCTGGAGTTAAATTTGCCATCAACCACCAAAAAATAACTACACACGTAGTGAAAACACTTGACCCGGCGTCCTGCAGGTCGTACGACTACACGCGTAGGCAAATTGCGCTGATTCTTCCAGCGCTGAACACCTGTTCCTGTGAGCAATTTCATATTTGTGTGTCGGTCAGCTAGCGGCGACCGATTGTTTCACCGTGTCGAACGTCTTAATGGTACCTTCAGATGGAACTACGCCAGCTTTCCCTTTTTCGAGCGGTCGCCGAGGAGCTTCACTTCGGGCGGGCCGCGATCAAGATGAACATCGCCCAGCCAGCGCTCAGCAACCATGTCATGGCGCTGGAGAGGGAGCTCGGATGTCCGCTGTTCATTCGCTCCACTCGTCGGGTCGAGCTGACGAGGGCAGGGGAGACCTTCTACGATCGTGCTGTTCGCATCCTCAGCGAGATGGAACTGACGACCGAGCTGACGCGGGCCGCCGGCGGCAGTCGCATCCGCCAGATCAAGATCGGTACCGTCTATCCAGCCACCATGGGCATGCTGCCCCTGTTCCTCGGCAAGATCGCCCGCAAGTTTCCCGACGTCCGCATTCACATTGCTTCAGGCAACACAGGGGACATTATACGCGGACTGGAGACCGGACAATTGAACCTCGGCTTCATCAGGCCGGTCGAGAACATCGGATCGCTGCGTTTCTTCTCCGTTGCCCATGAACGCTATCTGCTGGCGGTTGCGGAGAGCAATCCTCTGGCTTCACTGAACGAGATCTCGATCGAGGACCTCCGCGATCAGAAGATCATTGCCTTCAATCGGCAGAACCTCTCCTACACCGAGCGGTATTTCAATGAGAGGTTCGAGGAATACGATCTGACTAAGAACGTCGCCTACAGCTGCGACGACACCTATTCGCTGGTCTCTCTCGTCTCCGCCGGTCTTGGCATCGGCTTCGCACCGGAGTGGACGACCGATATCCCCAACCGCAGCTTCGTGCTCAAGAAGGTGAGGGGGATCGACTTCAAGATCGGGCTTGGCATTGCCTGGTCGAAAGAGGATCCGACGGCGTCGCGAGACGATATTGTCGAGATCGCCAAGTCGATGGTGCGCCGAGGATAATCAGTCGCGGCGGGCGTTGCTCCCGCCCGTCACCGCCATTTCGAGGCCAGCATCACCACGTCCTGCCCCGGCTTTGTCCTGCCAGGCTCGCGCCGGCCGCAACGGCCTTGCCGTCCTGCTCTTCGTTCCGGCCCTACGGGTGCCAGCCGACGCTTCTAGCCTGGCTTTCGGACCGCCGTGGCAGGTCGCGATGGTCGCGACCCCGAACGGAGGCCGACATGACAAGAGAGCACAGCAACCACAGATCCGATATTTATAGCCGCATCACCGACAAGATCATCGCCGAACTCGACCGCGGCGTGCGTCCCTGGATCCAGCCATGGCACAGCGCCTCGCCATCAGCGACCGTCACCCGTCCACTTCGCCACAATGGCGAGCCTTATTCCGGCATCAACGTCCTTCTCCTCTGGTCCGAGGCAATCGCCCGAGGCTTCTCCTCCTCGACCTGGATGACCTATCGTCAGGCAGTGCGACGTGAAAGTCGCATGAAAGGAGTGACCCCATGGGTCCATGAGTAGTGTTCAACTCTGTCGCCACATTCCCCATGCGACGTCGGTAACGGCGTGGTGTGAAGCGGGAATGAAAGCCCAAGATGGAAATGCAGCCAACGCATTTTGTCGGGCGAGGCGAAGGTCGGAAGGGCGAACGCGAGTGAATTCTCATCGAAACGCGCCGTGAGGTAGTAAGGCCGTAACCGTTGGTTGACACGGCCGAGCTGGGCAAATGCGAACTGGGGTGAGCTTGGCCCCACCGCGAACACCGCGCCCCGGCGTACTGAGAGCGCCCGCCCCGACCGCATCTCCTTCATGTGGAACACGGAAACCCCGATGGGAACCGGTGGCAACGCCGGTAGGCCGACCGCAAGGGAAGCTGAATGCCCAGCGGGAACAGGAAGACCCAAGAAGCGAATGCCGGCAGATCGAAAGATCAAGGGAATCCATAACCTGCCGGATAGAGCAATGCTCAAGCCGAAAGGCTGCTGACGTGGGTTTGGTGAACCGCCCGAAGACGTTGTGATGATTGCTAACCGAGGGAAAAGTTAGGTGCGGAATTCTTCTGCAAACGGAACCAAGGGACAGACCGACTGGAATGCCGTCAACTGGCGGCAAGTCAATCGGCGCGTCCGCAATCTGAGACAGCGCATCTTCCGGGCGTCCCGTGAGAACGACCTTGCCAAGGT
The DNA here is from genome assembly GCF_055616315.1 of Rhizobium sp. O111. NCBI lineage: Bacteria > Pseudomonadati > Pseudomonadota > Alphaproteobacteria > Hyphomicrobiales > Rhizobiaceae > Rhizobium > Rhizobium sp. O111. The sequence continues at coordinate 1,126,611 of NZ_JBSHXL010000003.1, forward strand.
GCGTTCTTTACAGAACCTGATGCTTCGGAGTTACTCAAACACGCTGAAAAGCGTGCGACAGGTCACTCAGGAGAACAAGGGAAAATACACTGCTGGCGTAGACGGCATCGTCACGACGACCGTCGAGGCTCGCAACGAGTTGGCCGACAGCCTCATGTCGGTTCAGCCGTGGCGAGCAGCGCCAGCGCGTAGGGTGTATATTCCGAAGGCAGGCGGGAAACTGCGCCCCCTTGGAATCCCAACCATCCGTGACCGAGCTTTGCAGGCGCGGGTGAAAAACGCGCTCGAACCCTTCTGGGAGGCACGCTTCGAGCCTTGCAGCTATGGGTTCAGGCCGGGACGGGGATGCCACGATGCCATAGCGAGAATCTACAATGTCGCCGCACCAGTGCGCCGCCGCCGATGGGTTCTCGATGCTGACATCAAAGGGGCGTTCGATAACATCGACCATGAATTCCTGCTCAACGCCATCGAAGGGTTCCCTGCAAAGGAGCTCATTCGTCAGTGGCTGAAAGCGGGGTACATGGAGCGCGGGGTCTTTCACGACAGCGATAGTGGTACGCCGCAAGGTGGCGTGATCAGTCCTCTGCTCGCCAACATCGCCCTGCACGGCATGGAGGCCGCGGTTGGTGTGAAATACATCACCCGCGGCGACAATGTCGGCAAGCGGTGTTTGATCCGCTACGCAGACGATTTTGTCGTCTTCTGCGATAGCGAAGAAGATGCGTGTCAGGCTCGGGTGGAACTATCCGCCTGGCTGGCAGCGCGGGGCCTTGTCCTCTCAGACGAGAAGACGCGGATAGTGCATCTATCCGATGGGTTCGACTTCCTCGGCTTCAACATCCGCCAATATCGGAGTCCGGAAACCCGATGGGGCTGGAAGCTGTTGATCAAGCCTTCCCGGAAATCGGTGAAATCGCTGAAAGCCAGGATGATACGGGAATGGCGAGGACTGGACGGTCAGAACATAGTCACCGTCCTTACTCGGCTAAACCCGATCATTCGAGGCTGGAGCAATTATTACCGGAGCGTGGTATCGAAACGGCTATTCGCCCAACTCGACAGCTGGATCTTTGGCAAAGAGGTCCGTTGGGCGCGGAAGACACATCCGCAAAAGCCATGGTACTGGGTCACGCGCAAATACTGGGGTAAGTTACACCCCAAGAGAATGGACTACTGGGTCTTCGGCGATGCTGCCGGAGACGGCGGTCGTCTCATCAAGTTTGCGTGGACCCCGATCGTTCGACATATCCTTGTGAAAGGGGGCGCATCGCCAGATGATCCAGCCCTCCGAGACTATTGGGTGCGGCGAAGATCGCGTCAGCATGCCGAGCTTTCCGGTCGGCAACAGGCTCTCGCCAAAGAACAAGGAGGCATGTGCTTCCGCTGCGGTGAGACCCTGCACAACGACGAGGCCCTGTGCGTTCACCACATCACGGCACCTCGCCTTGGTGGGAAACGCACGCTCGATAATCAGCGCCTCATGCACCTCTACTGCCATCTCCAGGCTCTTGCTGCGGAGAGGAGTGTACGGGATCGCAAGCGGTTTGCTTGAGCCGTGTGCGGGGAAACTCGCAAGCACGGTTCTGAGGGGGCGGGGCAGCGGCGACGCTGCCCCGCTACCCGACCTGGAACTGGGAGCCGCCGTCCGCAAGGGCGAGACCGGCACGACCGTCGTCTTCGCCAGTTCAATCATCCGCGCCGAGACAGTCGAAAAAGGCGATGACGTCGAACGCACCATTCCCTTCATCAAGGCCTACACCGTCTTCAACACCGACCAGATCAAGGGGCTCGACGGGCATCATCAGGCAAATGTCGATCTCTCCGATCCATTTGATCGCATCGGGAGGGCCGGGCGTTTCCTCGCCAATACCGGAGCGCTCATCCGCCATGGCGGTTCGTCCGCATACTATGCCGCCGCCAAGGACTACATCCAGATGCCACTTCTCGACAGTTTCGTCGATGAGGCTAGCTATGTCGCCGTCCTCAGCCACGAAATGACGCATAATGCCGACTGCGGGATTATGCCGATCAGGGCGGTGATGCGCCGCAGTTCTCAAGGAACCAGGCGCATCTCAGTCGGCATAATCAGAGCGTTTCCAGGAATGCGAGAAGTTTGTCGCTTGGCTGGTAACGAGCGGGTTTTGCTTCCGGAGCAACCATCCGAGCCAGCGCCTTTTCCTTCAGGCGCAAGTCCGCATGGACATAGATTTGCGTTGTCTCCACGGACTCATGGCCGAGCCACAGCGCGATTACCGTCTGGTCAACACCGTGATAGAGCAATTCCATTGCGGTGCTGTGGCGAAGGACATGCGGGCTGACCCGCTTCTCCGTCAATGACGGGCACGATCTCGCAGCAGTCAGGGTGTGCCGGCTGATCAAGCGTTCCAAGGCATCTCTGCTCATGCGTGTCCCACGGATCGTCGGGAACACGATGTCGCCTGTATCGCTACGGCATTCATTTATCCAAGTTTGCAGCAGCTTCGCCGTATGGCGTCGGAGTGGCGTGCTGCGTTCCTTTCGTCCTTTTCCCTGGCACCGGATATGCGCTCCGGTTCCGAGAACAATTTCTGATCGCCGTAGGGAGATGAGCTCTGATGCTCGTAGGCCGGTCTGAAGCGCCAGAACGAGAAGCGTGTGGTCTCGTCGACCCGCCCAAGTCGATCGATCGGGTGCGGCAATGATCGCATCGATTTCCGTTCTGTCCAGGAAGTCGATGCTTCGCTTCACGTACCGTTTATTCGGCATGTCCAGGATCTTCTGGCAATGCCGAAGGAGATCCGGCTCCAACATGGCCACAAAGCGGAAGAAGGAGCGTATGGCGGCCAGCCGCGTATTTCGGCTGCGAGCGGAATTGCCTCTTTCGGCCTCGACGTAGTTGAGGAACGACCCGACCAACGTGGCATCTATGTCTTCGACCGCCAGCTTTGTTGGTGGTCTGCCTAATTGCGAACTGGCAAACATCAGGAGGAGCCGGAACGTGTCCCTATAGCCCGCGATCGTGTTCGGGCTTGCGTTGACTTGTTCGGTCAGTCGCTCGGTAAAAAAGCGCTGGATCAGACTGGGAAGGCGCGAGGGGCTCATTGGCGCGCCTCCCGCTCCAGGGAGAGCTCTGCCCTGCTGGACGCCAGCTCGAGCAGTTCCGGGATCGCCTCGATATACCAGTATGTATGAGAGATACTTTCATGACCCAGTATCGTGGTGAGCTTGATGATCTCCTGATTGGGATCCAAGCCCTGACGATACCAGTCGATCATCGTCTGAACTGCGAACGTGTGCCGTAGATCATGGATCCGCGGGCCGACCCCATGTCGCTGGTATCTTTGAGGCTGCCGTAAGCCGACTGCCTGGCAGACCGAGGCAAAGTTGTACCGAGCCGCGCAAGCGCTGATCCTTCGGCCATGATCGTCCACGAAGAAAGGAACAGGCTGCCCCTCGGAAAGCCGATCGCGTTCTCGAGCGTATATGCGGAGCTTGAGTGAGGCGCTTTCGCTAAAGGGCACAATCCGTTGCTTGCCGGATTTGCCGTTGTGGACGGTCAGCACATCATTGTCGAAGTCGATATCGCTGCAATCAAGCGCCAAAGCCTCACTGATGCGGAGGCCCGTAACGGCGATCAGGCCAAAGAGGGTGGCGTATGTCAGCCGTCGGATACCGTTTGCTGAGGGAAGTCTTGCCGCCTGATCAAGGATTTGGCCAATTTCGGCTGACGTGTAGATGAAGGGCTTCGGTCGGCGCTTCCGTTGAGGAATAAAATTTGCCGGCGGAATCTCATTCCGACTGTCGTTAGCATGCAGCCAGGCCGCAAAGAGCCTTATGATCCCGAGCCGCCGAGACCACGTATATTGGCCGGCCTTGCCGAAGTGTTTCATCCATCGCGCAAAATGATCGCGCTGGAGTAGTTCCGAGCCTTCCGATATGACGAACTCGGTGAATCTGCGCAGGATCCGTTCATCCGTCCGGAGAGCAAACCCGAGACCGCGACGGATTTTGAGATAGTTGTCCAGTTGTGCCGACAAGGTGCTCATGCGGCGTCCTCCGCCGTGGGCCATGGCCTTGCGATCGTTCGCAGCCCCTCGACATCAAGTCTGGCGTATTTGAGCGTCGTCGTCCGGGATCTATGCCGCAGCGTGTCGGCAATTTCATTCAGGGGCGCACCCTTTTCCAGCAAGTTTGTCGCGAGGCTATGGCGAAGGATGTGTGAACCGATATAGGGCGCCGGCGGCTTTAGACCCAATCTGCCATAGGCGCCTCGCAGAAGATGGTTCAGCCGCTGTGAGTCCTTGAACGGCCTGTGAGGTGGCCGAGCCGATACAAAGAGATCACGGGTCTGGGCTCGACGCTCCGATTGAAGGTAGTCCGCTAGAGCTTCCCCGACGTCCGGCAGAAGCGGAAGTCTGTCGTGCAAGTGCCCTTTGCCTCGAACAAGGATTTCAGCAGTTCGCCAATCGATATCCTCGATTTGTATCGCAATCACCTCTGGCGCCCGCAACCCATACCGTGCCATCAGCAAAAGCATCGCGTAGTCCCGCTTCGGACTCCCTTTCACTTTGCGAACGTTTTCGAGCACCGCCTCGACATCCTCCTGCTTAAAGTGGCGAGGAAGTCTGGTGCCGTGACGGATGGCAACGCGCGGGACCACTTTTGAGAGGTTCGTCCGCGTCCTCCCCGTCTGGAAGAGAAAGCCGAAGAACGAGCGTAGGTGAGTTGAGACTGTTTTGTCGCGGAACGGTGATGTACGATCCAGAATTTCCGCGAGAAAGTCGGAGATGTCTTTAACGGCGATTTCGCCGGGGCGGTCCTGGGTGTTTCCGAACCTGAAGGCAAGAAAGCGTCTCGCCATGTAGGAGGCATGTCGGATTGTATGCTCGCTCATCCCCCTCTGCGTCCGCAGATATACCTCGAACTCACCACGAAGCGCGTTGCGGGCGAGTTCTGCCTCGCTCGGCACGGGAGGAGGCGCTGCGATGCCTTTTTCAGCAAGGAAGCGGACAAACTTTTTCAGGCGATAGGCGGCATTTTTCGCGGCCGGCTTGACCAGTATCACAGAGGCTTCCGGCGTCAGCGCCTGCCATTCAAGACCGGTTACAGCGATGGCATTGCCGAGCTGCCGGACGACCTGGCGGTAGGCAGTGATCGTAGTATGTGAGTATTGCTCATCGCGGAGGCGGTTACAAAACTCCTCAACGACTGAGGAGGATAGCTGGGCGCTGGCGGTGGTCTCGATAATAGACTTCATGTGGTGCTCCTTCTGGTTAAGGCGCACCACATGATCCCATGGCTTCTGCATATTGGCTTGCAGATCGATATTATCGTTTAACGATCGTACAATTTAGCCAGATCTAGCTCGGATCCGCTTCAGGAGGCACCCTGTTGAAGGCTGTCGTAATTCTTCAGCCGGTACACGACTGTCGAGATGATCCCATCCCGACACCGTCGAAAGAAAACTGATCCGATTATGCCGACTGAGATGCGCCTGGTTCCTTGAGAACTGCGGCGCATCACCGCCCTGATCGGCATAATCCCGCAGTCGGCATTATGCGTCTTATGCCGATATCGGCATAAGACGCACTGGACCTCGACGCCCGCTCGTCTGGACCGCGATCTATCCCGCTACGGCAAGGACCGCACGGAACGTGCCCGTGAAGAGCTTATCGCCGAACTTGGCAGCGCGTTTCTCTGCGCCGATCTCGGCATCGCGCCCGAGCTCGAACCGAGACCCGACCATGCAAGCTACATCGACGGATGGCTGCACGTGCTTCGTGGCGACAAGCGCGCCATCTTTCAAGCCGCGGCCCATGCGCAGCGCGCGGTTGACTACCTGCATCACCTGCAGCCCCGCATCACCATCGACGATAGCGACGAAGGGGAGGCGGCGTGAGCCGCTTTCCTTGCGACAGAGCGTCAGGGAAAGAGAACTTTGTCGCAACAAGGAGATGCGCCAGACGTACATTAGTGCGAAGGCCGACGTCAAGCTAGCACGCCGGGACTAGCTCGGCTTGTGTAGCATCGATCAGAGCGCGTTTTTGATACCAGGGCTTAAGTCTCGCTCTATATCGCGACCGGTCCCAGAGCTTCCTGCAGGCGACGCACGACAACGTCGAGTGGATGTGCCACGATATGATCCGTGCCGCCGGACAGCGTGATTTTCGTTCTATCAGATTGTATTTCCAGGACCGAGGCGACGTACTCCGGGTTGATGTGGACAGAGACCGCGCTGTTCCCGTCCTCAGCTGTGAAACTTGCAAACATAAGAATTTGTCCGGGCTGTTCGAGGCCTTCAACATGCCTCCTTGACGTTGAAAGCGTAGGGCCGAAAGGCAACTGGCTTAGCCAGCGTCTTCGACGGCGAGTATTTTTTCGATGGTCTCAACCCGCGCCGCTCGACGCTCCAGGCTTTTGTTCCGTCCCCTTTTTTCCGTACCCTTTGCTTGTCGGCTCGCTTGGAGATGCTCAATAAAAACGTGGTCGTCCCTAACGTTTGAAAGTCGGTCGAAGATCCAACAGAAAGTGGCGGGAAGTGCTTCAACGCTATAGACACCGGTCTTAAGAGCCTGATTCTGATCGAGGATCTCCTGAAGAACGACTTGGTCCCAGATCTCGGGGTTGGTGTCGGACCTTTTCTTCCACTCTTCCAAGAGGTGCAGCGTCTGGGGAGTGTCGTTCAATAATATCGTCCCCGAGAGCAATCGGCCGTTCTCCCGGTATAGAGCGATGTCGCACTCATACCGCGATAGCCGTGGCCAAGGGTTGCGGTGGAAGACGGCATCAACGTCGACATAGAGGAGCGGTCCGCGATGCTGCCGACGAGCCTCCAGAAGAAATGCCGCTTTCAGCGATGCGTTTCGGACCCAGCTGCCGGCACTGTCGACTGCAGTCGTCTCGACCGAGAGACCGAGGCGCCTTGCCGACGACACCATTCGTCTCGCTTCGAACTCATATAGGGAATTCTTGGTGTAAAACGCCACGATCGTGCCCGCCACCGCTTGGGGCAAGGCTCTGCCGGCTTGGCTTGGGAAGGGGACAAGGTGATTTCGGTACTTTGACTTCGATGCACTGAAAAAATCGAGGCACTTGTAGAGTAAGTTCATTCTTATGCTGATCTGCCATTTCAATTCGTAGCACGTGCCTACCTAAACGTGCGAACACGATCAAGGCCAAATGCAACCTATAAGCAGGAATCTTGAGAATAGCTCCGTTTAAATTGTCCGCGAGGAGGCAAGGGATGTCGGAGGGCTGTCCAAGCGCCATGTTGGCTAGACCAGGCCGTGCGCGAGGAAAGCGTGCGTCACGCCCGAACCCGGCGTCGGCACGGAGTCCAGACACGCGTTGCCGTGAAGGATGGGGCGCATGCCCATGTCAAAGGCAAGGAGCTGAAGCTCTGCGACGCGGACTGCTTCGGTTTGGCCGCCGGGTTCGGCGCTGAGCAGATCCCCGTGACCTATTCAATCAGGGCATCTGGGTTTGAGATGTGGGTCGTGATTAAGCGTGACTTTGATCCGTGTCAGGCTGCCGAGGTCTTGATACAGGTTGGCGTGCCGGTTTCGATGGAGGCTCCGGTACCGCGCAGTAGGCCCGTCTTGGCATCTCGTTCGAACACTGAAATCCGGTCGGAATCTTGATTGGCGCAAAACAGATGACGACCAGACGGAGAAAGCGCGAGGTTTCGAGGTGTCTTGCCGCCGCAGGGCACGCTTGAGAGGAGTTCGACTTCGCCATTGTCGAGCGTCTTGAACACCGAAATGCTGTCATGGCCACGATTTCCGCCGTAAAGAAAACGACCGTCGGGCGAGATTTGGATATCGGAACAATGGTTTCCGTGGGTTTCCGGAAGTGCTTTCATCGAGCTGATCGGTGTCAGCGCCCCTGATCGGGCATCCACGGCAAAACTTGAGCAAGTCGAGTTAAGTTCATTCAGCACATACAGAAAACGCCCGTTCGGGTGAAGGGCCGTGTGTCGCGGTCCAGCGCCTGGCTCACACTGCGTTTGCGAGAGATGGAGGAGTTGATCGCCCTCCAAGCGATAGCTTGTCAGTGTGTCGCAGCCGAGATCGGCCACCACGAATAGATTGTCGCTGATCTCCACGACACTGTGGGCGTGGCTGCGTTCCTGCCGGGTAGTGTCGGGTCCTTGGCCGATCTGACGTATGGATGCGCTAGGGGGATGAAGACCATCTTCGTCTGTGAATGGAAATGCCACCAGGGATTGGTCGGGCCCGCCGTCACCCATGCCGTAATTCACGACCATCAGCTTTTTGCCGTCGCGCGAGACGACATTGTGAGCGGTGATACTGCCGCGTGATGGCTGCATGTTGAGATAGGTAAGGGCGCCGGACGTTTTGTCGAACGATAGGGCGGTGACAAGTCCCTCCCGCCAGCCGAAGATCTCGGAATTGGCATGGACCGCGTTTCCATACGAGCTCACCGAGAGGAAGGTCGGATTGTCGATCTCGGCATATTCGGTGACTTTCGTTGCCTCCAGTGTCTCCTCCTCGAACCGATAGACGCTAATGCCAGCGCCGTTCGCCGACGCGAAGTAGGGCGTCTTGCGGTTACAGGATCCGATGAAAAGAAAATAGGCTTCGCTCATATCCGGCCTCCCGTTCCGTCCATGCTTCGTCTCCTTGATCGCATAATCGAATGGACTTGCAAAGGCGATGCATATGTGAAAGTGATATTCACATAAGAAATTTCGCTGCCGGGGAGGGCATCGTTGTGGGCCAGGAGCCGACCGTCGGGATTTCGTCCACGCATCCATCCGACATGCCGCGGGAGCATGCCGATCTGCCGGTGTGGAACGCCGAAAACTGGTTTTACGAGGACTGGCCCGAGGGACAGAAGATCCGCTCGTTGCGCCGCACGATTGGCGAGAGCGATAGCCATCTCTTCAATGTGCTGGTGACCGACATTCATCCCTACGTGCAGGATCAGATGTTTGCTGAAAGCGACGGCGTGTTCGGTCGGCGCCTCGTCGCCGGCGCCTTCGTCTTTTCCGCTGGGCTTGGCCTGGTCGCGACCAACTGCGTCAATGCTTTTTCATATGGCTATGACAGGCTGCGCTTCATCAAGCCGGTCTTCATCGGCGACACGATCTACACGATCCGTACCAACCTCGACAAACGACCTCGCTACCAGGAACTCGGCCTGATCAGGGCAAGCTATGAAGTCTTCAAGGGCGAGGGCGAGCTCGTTCTCTACTGCGAGCACCTCCAAACCGTGAAGTACAAGAACCCGGCCGATTTCGCCGGCAAGACGGAAAAGTAATCTGCAATGACGCAATCGAATGATCTCCCCCTCAGCGGCCTCGTGGTCGTCGACATGAGCCAGTTCCTGTCCGGCCCATATTGCTCGCTCCGGCTGATGGATCTTGGCGCCCGGGTGATCAAGATCGAGCGTCCCGATGGCGGTGACCTGTCGCGGCGTCTTTATCTCAGCGACACGGAAATCGGCGGTGACTCGACGATCTTCCACGCCATCAACCGCGCAAAGGAAAGCCTGGCGATCGACCTTAAAAACGAGAGTGATCTGAAGGCATTAAGGACATTGCTTCAGAGCGCGGATGTGGTTATCCAGAATTTCCGGCCTGGCGTCATCGAGAGGCTCGGTCTTCACTATGAAGCAGTCAAGGCGCTCAACCCGCGTCTCGTCTACGCATCGATCAGCGGCTATGGCGACGAGGGTCCGTGGGTCAAGCGACCAGGCCAGGATCTGCTTGCGCAATCGCGCTCAGGCGTCATGTGGCTCAATGGTGACGAGGATCAGGGTCCTGTTCCCTTCGGCCTGGCGATTGGCGACATGTTGGCGGGTGCCGCCGCTTGTCAGGGCATTTTGGCGGCACTCGTGCGCCGGGGCGTGACGGGCAAGGGAAGTCTCGTCGAGACAAGCTTGATGGAGGCACTGGTCGACTTCCAGTTCGAGGTGCTGACCACCCATCTCAACGACGGCAAGCGTCTGCCAAGGCGATCCAATTTTCGCAGCGCGCACGCCTATCTTTCCGCGCCCTACGGCGTCTATGCCGCCAGCGACGGCTACCTCTCGATCGCCATGACCCCGATACCAAAGCTCGCCGATCTCCTTGGCATGCCTGAGCTCGATCCATATCGTGACGATCCCTCGAGCTGGTTCCGTGATCGTGACCGGATCAAGGAGCTCATCGCCAATAAGATCGTGACCCGCACGATCGACGAATGGCTGGCCATCCTGGAGCCGGCCGATATCTGGTGCGCCAAGGTCTTGAACTGGCACGAGCTCATGGAAAGCGACGGCTTCAAGTCCCTCGACATGCTGCAAACCGTCACCCGTGACGATGACGTGTCGATCCTCACCACACGCTCACCCCTTCGCGTCGATGGTGCCCGCCCGAAATTCGATCGCGCGGCGCCCCGCATCGGCGAACATAGCGCGGCGATCCGCGAGGAGTTTGGACTATGAGCAAGGTGACGTTGAAGGGCATGACATGGAGCCATCCGCGTGGCTACGATCCAATGGTCGCCTGCTCCGAACTCTTCGAGGCGGAGACAGGCATTGCCGTACACTGGGAAAAGCGGTCCCTGCAGGACTTCGAGGCCTATCCTGTCGAAGAGTTGGCTCGCGCCTACGACCTGATCGTCATCGATCATCCCCATGTTGGACAGATCACCCATGAGAAATGCCTGCTGCCACTCGATTTGAAGGAGCGCGCCGATGAGCGGAAAGCGCTCGCGGCCGGCAGCGTCGGTGCGTCCTACCCGAGCTACAATGCCAATGGCCGCCAGTGGGGCTTTCCGATCGACGCGGCGACGCAGGTCCAGGCATACCGGCCGGACGAATTGGCCAAGCCCGCCGCCACCTGGGCGGAGGTCATCTCGCTCGCAAGTGAAGGGCGGGTCTTGCTGCCGCTTCGCCCGCCACACACGCTGATGACGTTTTACACGCTCTCAGCCAATCGCGGACACCCCTGTCGTGTCGACCCCGGCCACTTGATCGAGCCCGCGGCTGGCGCCGAGACCTTCGAGATGATGCGCGAGATCGCATCGCTCGTCGATCCCGCCTGTTTCGAGATGGATCCGATCGCTGTCCTCGAGCGGATGTCCTCGGCCGACAGCCGCATCGTCTGCGCGCCCCTTATCTATGGATATGTCAGCTATTCGATCCCAGGCTTCCGCGACCGGTTGGTGCGGTTTGCCGATATCCCCACCGCGGGCAGCCATGGCCCGATTGGATCGGCGCTCGGCGGTACCGGTATCGCGGTTTCGGCCTTCTCCAGGAACCCGAAGGAGGCAATCGATTTCGCCTATTGGATCGCGAGCGGCCCAATCCAGCGTGGACTATATGCGAGCGCCGGTGGGCAGCCCGGCCATTCCGCCGCCTGGGAGGACGATGACGTCAACCGGAACGCTTCGGAGTTTTATCGCGCGACCCGCGCCACCCTGGATGGCGCCTGGGTGCGGCCGCGGCACAACGGCTATATGGCCTTCCAGCAGCAGGCATCCGACCGCATCAATACGGGCCTCAAGGATGGAGAAGCGGCACCGCGGGTGGTCGCCGATCTCAACAGGATGTTTGCCAACAGCTTTTGAAATTGGGCGCGGGAGGAACCGGGCGCCATAAGGAGGAGTGAAATGAGAAAGAGCATCTGCAGTTTGCTGGCGGGCGCGAGCCTGGCGGCTTTGGGCGTGCCAGCCATGGCGCAAAGTGATGTGAGCACAGTCGTGTCGGGCCTGCCCGATCTCTTGAAGGCGCAATATGAGGGCGCGCCACAAAAAGTGGGTCCATCGGCCTGGGGCAACTGGACGCCGCCGGCGAAGCCCTGGAAATGGTGCCATTCGGAATCCTACCAGGGAAATCCCTGGCGCGTCACCGTCACCAAGGAGCTGAAACGTCTCGTCGACGGGTTGATCGCCGATGGCAGCGTCTCCAACTTCGAGGTCTCCGATTCCAACAACGACGTCAGCCAGCAGATCAACCAGATCCGCGCCTTCGTCGACAAGGGTTGCTCGATCATCACCTCGATCCCGGGCTCCGCGACCGCTCTCGACGACGCGGTGGACGCGGCGGCCGCGGCAAAAATCCCCTTCGTCACCGCGGCCGGCTCGGTGACGAGCCAAAACGCGATCAATGTCGATTCCAACTATGCCCGCTGGGGCTATGACATGGTGACAGCCATCAACCAGGCGCTTCCCAAGGGCGGTAACCTGCTGATGGTGGAGGGGATCGCCGGTCATCCGATTGTCGCTCAGGAACGTCAGGGTGCCGACAATGCTCTCGCCGAGGACAAGAACCTGAAGGTTGCTCGCTCGGTGAACGGCAACTGGACGGCAAACGTCACGAAGACGGTCGTGCTCCAGGCGATCGCCACCAATCCGGCGCCGGTCGATGCTGTGTGGACGACGGGCAGCGAAAGCCGCGTCGTCGCCGAGGCATTCGCGCAGGCCGGCCGCCCGGCACCACTCATCACCGGATCCCTCACAGGCGACGCGCTCGGATACTGGAAGGCCAACCCCGACAAGTACAAGTTCGATGGCCATGCATTGTTGCCGCACTGGACCGCGCAGACGCTCTTTAGAGTGGGCGTGCGCATGCTGGACGGGCAAAAGCCGAAGCTGAACACGCTGATGATCCCCATCCCGGCCGTCCACAATGCCGATCTGCCCAACTGGTACAAGGACTGCATGACGCCCGATGCGGTGTCGATCTTCCCCGTGCCGCCGACGGATCCGATGCCGGAGGATTTGCTCAACGCCTATTTCGATGGCGCCAAGCCAACGCCGGGATGGGACTACGCCAAGACGCCCGACGCCTGCGCCAAGTGATTGACGGGCCGCGGTCCATGACCGCGGCCACCCCGGATCGGATACATGCTAGAAATCGAAGGCCTATCAAAACGATACGGAGAGACTGTCGCCCTATCAGATGCGACGGTCTCGTTTCGTGCCGGAACCATACATACGATCCTCGGCGAAAACGGCTCGGGCAAGAGCACGCTCGTCAAGATCCTCTCGGGCATCGTTGCCCAGGATGAAGGCGTCGTCAGGCTTGACGGCGCGCGCTTCGCCGCCAGTAACCCAGCCGGCTTCCAACGCGCGGGTTTCGCCACTGTGTTTCAGGAAATCCTGATCGCGCCTGATCGAAACGTGACCGACAATATCCTGCTTGGGCTCGATGGCTTGTGGACGCGCGGCGTGGCGCGCGACAGCCGGCGCGAGACCGCCGCCAACGCGCTCAGCCGCTTTGCCGTCACGGACATTCCGCTTGACGCGCCGGCCGGATCGCTTCCTCTCGCCGCCCAGCAGCTCGTCGTCCTGGCGCGCGCGGTCGTGCGGCGCCCACGCGTCCTGATCCTCGACGAGGTGACGGCCGCCCTTGATTTTGGCGACCGCCAATCCGTCTTTCGCCTGATGCGGGAGCTGGCTGATGCCGGAAGCCTGCTGATCTTCATCACTCACAGGATGGACGAGGTCAAGGCGCTCTCCGACAGGATATCGATCCTCAGGGGCGGGCGTGTCGTTCGCACCGAGGAGGCCGGCATATCCTCATCGGAAGAACTTCTCGCCGCGATGGCCCCACGCATGGCCGAGGAGTTGAGCCATGTCTGATCTCCGTTTGACTGTCGACAATCTCACCCTGAAAGACGGCGCCCGGCCAATAGTCCAGACGTTCAAGGCTGGCGAAATCGTCGGTCTCGCGGGACTGGACGGCCATGGGCAGCAGATATTCCTGGAGGCACTCGCGGGTCTCGTGACGCCGGCAAGTGGACAGGTCTCTGTCTCGCGCCAAGGCCAAGGCAGGCCGCTGCGAGGTTTTCGCCAGGCCGTCGCCAACGGGATAGCCTATTTGCCCCGCGATCGGCGGGCGACCGGGATCTTCCCATCCATGTCCGTGCTCGACAATTTCGCGATCTCCACCGTTTGGAAGGACGCACCAGCCGGGTTGATTACAGCGGCCAAGCGTCGCGAGCGCTTCGAGGCCTATCGCCAGAAGCTTTCGATCAAGGTTCCGGATCTCGACGCCCCGATCACCACGCTGTCGGGCGGCAATCAGCAGAAGGTACTGCTCGCGCGAGCCCTGGCGCTTCGCCCCGACGTACTCCTCCTGAACGATCCGACCCGGGGTGTCGATGTCGCCACCCGCCACGTGCTCTACGGCGTCTTTCGTGAGCTCGCGGCGGACGGCATGACATTGGTGATCCTGTCGAGTGAGATAGAGGAGATCCTCCTTCTTTGTGGTCGGTTGCTGGTGTTTCGCGAGCATGAAATCTCGGCCGAGATGGCCGGTGCTGAAATGACGGCCGGGAACGTTATCTCGGCGATGTTTGGAAAGGCCGCTTGATATGGGCGCCCGCTTTTTTGGTCTTGCCGATCTCGTCAGGAACGCCGGTTTCGCGGGCGTTCTCTTCGTTCTGCTGCTGGCATTGAACCTGATCCTCAATCCGACCCGTTTCGCTCCAGCCAATTGGGGAACACTGATCGGGCTCGCGGCGCCGCTGATCGGCGCTTCGCTGGCATCGGCGCCCGTGATCCTCGCCGGGCGAGGCGGCATCGATATTTCCGTTGGACCGGCCATGGGTTTCGTCAACGCGATCGTCATCCAGGTGCTCTTTCTCACAATGGGCATATCATCGCCCGCCGTCGTGATACCCGCGGCACTCCTCGCGGGTCTTGCGATCGGGGCCATCAACGGCTTTCTGGCGACCGTCGTGCGCATCCAGCCCATCGTCGCGACGCTTGGCACCTATCTGGTGCTCGGCGGGGTGACGCTGACAATCGTGCCGTCGCCTGTCGGTCCAGCCCCTGGTTGGTTGAAGGCAATGTCGGCGAGCTGGTCGATCCTGCCCCTTGCATCCGTCGCGCTTTGCTGGCTGCTTATCAAGAAGCTTCCTTACTACGACCTCTTGATGGCGGTTGGCAGCGACGATCGCGCCGCCTACACCGCCGGGGTGCCGGTCACGAAAGTTCGGTTCATTGCCTACCTGATCACCGGTCTCTTCGCCGCGATCGCTGGCCTGATGCTGACTGCACTGATCGGGTCGGCGGACCCGAACATCGGCGCCAGTTATACCTTGATTGCCATCGCATCGGTCGCTCTTGGCGGCGTCAGCCTTGCCGGTGGGCGCGGCGGCCTCGCCGGAGCGGCGATCGGTGCGATCGATATCTTCTTGCTGCAAAGCGCGCTGACCGCCTTCAATGTCTCAACCTACGTCCTTCAAATCGCATATGGCGCGATCCTGGTTGCCGCCGTCGTGCTGACCGCGCTTCAGGAAAAGAGCGCCAAGGGAGCGCGCGCCCGATGATGACGACCAAACTCTTGAGGGGCACGACTGGCCGGGCAATCGGCGCCTTTGCGATCGTCATCCTGCTGCACGTGATCGGCACGATACTCATTCCCGGTTATTCGCAGCCTTTCGCGATCCGCGCGCTGCTCGTGCTCGCATCGCTGCTGGCGATTGCATGCATCGGCCAGACCCTTGTCGTCATCCTTGGCGGCATCGATCTGTCGATACCTTTCGTGATCGGCTTTGCGAACGTGGTGGCGGCCCAACTCTATGGGCAGCAATGGAATTTCGCGATCGTCTGCCTGATCGTCGCGCTGATCGCCTTACTGATTGGCGCATTCAACGGCTATGTATCCCGTAGTCTGAACATCCATCCGCTGATCGTGACGCTCGGAACTGGCATGGTGGTCCAGGGTGCTGTCTTGTTTTGGACAGCCGGCTTTCCGTCGGGGTCGGCGCCGCGGGCGATTTCTGACTTCGTCTCGATCGGGGGAAGTGCTGGGCCGTTGCCTTTGCCGTGGGTGGTCCCGTGCGTGGCCGTCCTCGCCGCGATCGTCGCGTTGATACTTGCTCGCACGCCGTATGGCCGCAGGCTTTACGCCCTTGGCAGCAACCCTGGCGCCGCGCCGCTGGCCTTGATCAATCCTGTCGGCATGTGGGCCGTGACCTTCGCCATCAGTGCCTTGTTTTCGGCGGTGACCGGCGTCTTGTTGCTCGGATTTACGGGGTCGGCCTACGGCGATGTAGGCCAGCCCTATCTTTTCCAGACGATCGCGGCCGTGGTTGTCGGTGGTGCGGCGTTGATCGGCGGGCAGGGAAGCTATCTCGGAACAATCGCCGGGGCATTGGTGCTGACGGAAATCAACACGCTTCTCATCGGTCTAGGCTTCCAACCGTCAGCGGTGCAGGCAGCGCTCGGTGTCATCATCGTCGCGCTGGTTTCGGTCTATGGGCGTGAACGCCACGTCAGCAAGACAATCTGATGGTTCGCGCCTGCACTCCGCGTGCCAAGTCCGTGCCTTTCGGCAGTTCCGCAGACGCGGTCGCATGTCTAACATGCCGTGTCCCAGTCTTTGCTTCTGCCGCTCGATGCGAGGCTACCTGTTGCCTGCGATGGAACAGTTGGTCTCGAAACCAGTTATTCCGGTGATGCGGGGCGAGTGAGTGAATACGCCCACTTAGCAACGCGGATGAAAGATGTATTTGATGAAAAACCATATTGCGGCCTTCGGCCTGTCGTTGCTGATCGCAGCTCCCGCATTCGCCTTTGATGTGAACGGCAAGGGGCAGGACAGCTTGCTTGGCGGTGACGCGAACGTCTGCCACCGCGAGCCGTGGCGATGCACCAAAAACCCTGAGCGCGCCGAGCGTCAATACCATCGGGACCGCTATCATCGTGAAGCCGATCGGCGGGCGCGCGATTGGGATCGCCGTCACTACCGCGATTGGAATGATTAGGGCTCAGCCCGAACCGCAGGTCCGCCTGATTTCTTCTCCTTGCTTCCCGGACCGCGGATCATTAGCGATCAATACGGATGGGCTTCAATGCGCGCGCGGTCGCGCCTACCCAACTCGGAATAAAAGATTCATTTATGAAGACGGCTGCGATTTCGCGATCTCGTCTGATCCGACCAGGATAGAAAGCTGCTTGGCGGTTTTTTGCAGGTGCGCGATCGTGCGCGTGATATCCGGGGCCCCGGGCGCGTTGACCAATGCGATATAGGGGCAGGTGAGCGCCGCCATGCATGTCCCATCGGCCCCGAGCACGGGCGCGGAGAGGTTGTAGACACCGGCCGTCTGGGCGCTCGGCATCATCTCGTAACCCTGCGCTCGTATCTGGTCGAGGCGCTCATAAAAATCCTCGGAGAGATCGATGTCGTCACGGCTTCGCACGTGCTCGGAGATCATCAGCTCGCGCTCGTCTTTATCCCTGAACGCCAGAAGCACATGGCCGGAGCCGGTGTCGAAGAGGTTCACATGCGAGCCGACCCTGATCGAGATCCCCCAATAGTCAGGCGCTTCCTGCTGCGCGATGACAACGGCGTTACCGCGATCAAAGACCGCGAGATGGTTGGCCTGGCGGGTCTTTTGGGCGAGCTCACGCATGAGGGGCGTCGCGAAGGAGGCGAGACGCCTGGTCGGTGCATGCAACTGTGAAAGGCCAAAGAGCTTGAGCGTCAGCGCGAAGCGGTCGCCCTCGAGCTTGGCGACATAGCCGCGACGCACCAGTCGATCGAGCATGCGATAAAATTCGTTCGCGCTGCGGTCGAGCCGTTTGGCGATCTCCGTCTGTGACAGCCCGTCCTCGACGCTCGCCAATAGTTCCAAAATGTCGAGACCCTTGTCGAGCGCCGGTGCGCGGTAACGGTCTGCGTCATCGTTTTCCATGTACGGTCTCCTATGAATAAGATTTGCATATACGCAGATCGCGGTTTGGAGAAGGGAAAGTTCCGCTTGACGCACGCGCTTTATTGCCGTTTGTATATGAAAATAAAACTCATATGTGAGGAGCCGGCTGTTCGTGAACGGATCGCCGTTGTGGAGGAGAGGAATATGAGAAAGTCGGTTGCCAGCCTCGCGGCTGGGATTTCACTGTTGGCGTCCGTCGCCGGCGCGGCCGAATTGCCGGGCAAGTTCGAAGGCGTGACGATCGATGCCAAGCTGATCGGCGGCCAGCAGTATGAGCCGCTCTACGCGCGTATCGCCGAATGGGAGAAGGCGACGGGTGCCAAGGTCAACGTGCTGTCGAAGAAGAACTACTTCGAGCTCGACAAGGAAATGAAATCGGACCTGGCCTCGGGCGACATCAAGTGGTGCGTTGGCTCGAACCACTCGTCCTTCGCGCCCATCTATGAAGGCCTCTATGCCGACTTGAAGCCGCTTCTTCCCGCCGAGGAAATCGCCAAGTTCGTCGATTCGACCATCTCGGCGTCAACGATCGATGACAAGCTGGTGATGTTGCCGCGCGCGCAGTTCGATGTGTCGGCGATGTACTACCAAAAGAGCCTCTACACCGACGAGGCCAAGAAGAAGGCCTTCAAGGAAAAATTTGGCTACGACCTGGCCCCTCCGGATACCTGGAAGCAGGTGTCCGATCAGGCGATCTTCTTTTCCAACCCCCCGAATTTCTTCGGCACGCAGTTCCCCGGCAAGGAAGAGGCGATCAATGGTCGCTTCTTCGAAATGCTGGTCGCCGAGGGCGGTGAATACCTCGACAAGGACGGAAAGCCGACCTTCAACTCCGAAGCCGGTGTACGCGCTCTCGACTGGTTCGTGAACATGTACAAGGCCAAGGCGGTGCCGGTCGGAACCACCAATTACCTCTGGGATGACCTCGGTGCCGGCTTCGCGTCGGGTACCGTCGCTCTTGATCTCGACTGGCCTGGCTGGGCCTCCTACTTCAACGATTCGAAGAACTCCAAGATCGCCGGCAATGTCGGCGTCATCGTTCAGCCCGCCGGCTCGTCCGGCAAGCGGACTGGTTGGTCCGGTCACCACGGCTTCTCGGTCACCGAAGCCTGCGGGCACAAGGACGCGGCCGCGTCGCTCGTCTGGTTCCTCACCAACGAGGATTCCCAGAAGATCGAGGCCGCGACGGGGACCTTGCCGACCCGCAAGGCGGTCTGGGAGTGGGATATTCAACAGGCCGCGAGCAATCCTTACAAGAAGGAAGCTCTTGGCGCCTTCCAGGAAGCCATGAAACATGCCTTCCCGGTCCCGCGCACGCCTGAATGGATCGAGATCTCCAACGCGGTCTATCCGGAACTGCAGTCGGCGATCCTCGGCGACAAGACCTCCAAGGAGGCTCTCGACGCCGCGGCCGACAAGGCGACCAACATCCTCAAGGACGCCGGCGCGCTTTAATCCCGTC
This sequence comes from Rhizobium sp. O111, assembly GCF_055616315.1. NCBI lineage: Bacteria > Pseudomonadati > Pseudomonadota > Alphaproteobacteria > Hyphomicrobiales > Rhizobiaceae > Rhizobium > Rhizobium sp. O111. Next base: position 1,145,732 of record NZ_JBSHXL010000003.1, read on the forward strand.
GTGGAGGGTCCCGCGTTCGCGAATGGGTGCGGGCCCCATTTTGGAGGAACGGAGCTTTCCAAGGCTCCCTCTCGCAGTCCAGGCGCCCGATATGGCGTGGACAGGTCGTTCGATGTTCAAAAAAATTCCGACACCCGTTTTCCTGCTCCTGCCGGCCATCATTGTTCTGGCGGCCGTGGTCCTGGTGCCCCTCTTACTGTCTCTTTATTCAAGTTTCACGCCGTTTCGCCTGACCCGACCGCAGACGCTCTTCGTCTTCGTCGGCCTGCGCAACTACGTCCGCATCCTGACCGATCCGGTCTTTCTCGCGGCGTTCGTTCGCACCGTGGTGCTGCTGACGATCGCGCTCAATCTGGAAATGCTGCTCGGCCTTGGGCTGGCGCTTCTCGTCAACCGGGCAACCATGGGCCAGCGCTTGCTGCGCACGCTCATGATGTTTCCGATGATGTTTTCCCCGGTGCTCGTCGGCTTCCAGTTCAAGTTCATGTTCAATGACAATGTCGGCCTGATCAACAACGCGCTTCAGGCGCTAGGACTGACCGACACCGCGATCCCGTGGTTGATTGACGGCAACCTCGCGCTTTTTTCGATCGTTGTCGCCGAGGTCTGGTCATCCACCGCGGTCTTCGCGATCCTCATCCTGTCCGGTCTCCTGGCCATGCCGCAAGAACCCGTGGAAGCCGCCCGCGTCGACGGGTGCACGCCCTGGCAGACGTTTCGCTACGTCATCTGGCCATTTCTAATGCCCTTTGCCTTCATCGCCATGACGATCCGCTCACTCGACGTCGCGCGTGCCTATGACATCGTCAAGATCATGACGGATGGCGGCCCGGCACGGCGAACCGAGCTCTTGTGGACGCTGGTCGGACGCACCGCCTACGCCGATGCTCAGATGGGGCTTGCAAACGCCATGGCCTACGTCTCGATCATCTTGTCGATCGCCTTCACCGTCTATTTCTTTCGGAAGCTGGCCCTTGCCCGCACCCAGATCGGCGCGGAGTGGTAGTCATGGATAGCAATAGCCAACAACGCCTTCGTCGACGTATCGGCCGTGTCCTTTATTTGATCGGTCTGTTCCTGGCGATGCTTGTCATCTGCCTGCCGGGCTTTTGGATCGTGCTCAGCTCGCTGCGACCCCCGGTCGAAATCATGGCCAAGCCTCCCGTCTGGATCCCGAATGAACTGTCGCTCGATGCCTACCGAGCGATGTTCTCCGGCATCGGCAAGGGCGGGATTCCAATCTGGGATTACTTCCGCAACTCGCTGATCATCTCGATTACCTCGACGGTTGTCGCGCTCGCGATCGGTATGTCCGGCGGCTACGCGTTCGCGCGCTTCAAGTTCGCGGGCAAGTCCTCGACGTTTCTCGGCCTGATGCTGACGCGCTCGGTCCCAGGGATTGCCCTTTCGCTCCCGCTCTTCATCCTCTACTCGCGCATTGGCATCATCGATACGCATTTCGGGCTCATCCTGACCTATGTGGCCCTCAATGTGCCGTTCACCATCTGGCTGATCGACGGCTTCTTCCGTCAGGTTCCCAAGGACCTCGCCGAAGCCGCGCAAATCGACGGATGCACGCGCTGGCAGGCCTTCTGGAAGGTTGAGTTTCCGCTGGCAGGTCCCGGTATCGCGTCAGCCGGCATCTTTGCCTTCCTCACCTGCTGGAACGAATATGCCCTTGCCTCTCAGCTGACACGGTCGGTGAACTCGAAAACCTTGCCGGTCGGTCTCCTCGACTATACCGCCGAGTTCACGATCGACTGGCGCGGCATGTGCGCCCTGGCGGTGGTGATGATCGTTCCGGCGCTGGCGCTCACCTTCATCATCCAAAAGCATCTCGTATCCGGCCTGACATTCGGCGCGGTCAAAGGTTGATATCCCATGGCTCAGGTCTCCCTCAAGAAACTCGTCAAGCGCTACGGCGCGCTCGAAATCGTCCACGGTATCGATCTTGATATCGCCGACAAGGAATTCGTCGCGCTCGTCGGTCCATCTGGATGCGGCAAGTCAACGACGCTGCGCATGGTGGCCGGCCTCGAGCCGATTTCAGGTGGTGACATCGAAATCGGCGGTCGCCTCGTCAATGATCTGCCGCCGCGTGACCGCAACATCTCGATGGTCTTCCAGTCCTACGCGCTCTATCCGCATATGAGCGTGCGCGAGAACATGGGCTTTTCGCTGAAGATCGCCAAGGTGGCGCAGCCGGAAATCGATCAGCGCGTCAACGAGGCCGCCGCGATCCTCAGCCTCGAGGCCCTGATGGACAGGCGCCCCGCGCAGCTGTCGGGTGGCCAGCGCCAGCGCGTCGCCATGGGCCGGGCCATCGTGCGAAATCCCGACGTCTTCCTGTTCGACGAGCCGCTGTCGAACCTCGACGCGAAACTGCGCACGCAGATGCGCACCGAAATCAAGAAGTTGCACGCCAAGGTGCAGGCGACGGTCATCTATGTCACCCACGACCAGGTCGAGGCGATGACGCTCGCCGACCGGATCGTCATCATGCGTGACGGCCTTATCGAACAGGTCGGGACGCCCGACGACGTGTTCAAGCGCCCCGCGTCGCGTTTCGTCGCCGGCTTTATCGGCTCTCCGCCGATGAACATCCTGGATGGCACGATCGATGACGACCATGTCGTCTTTGCCAATGGCGACCGTCTGCCATTGCCCGAAAAGTTCAAGAACGCGGTCACGCAAGGCGGGAAGGTGACACTCGGCCTGCGCCCGGACGATCTATTCCCGACCGGTCACGGTCTGGTTTCGGGAAACGCGGCGGAAGTTCACGAAGCTAGTCTCCCCGTCACCATCACCGAGCCGCTTGGAAACGAGACGCTTGTCTTCGTCGAATTCGCCGGTCGCGAGTGGGTGGCGCGCATGCTCAATCCCCGGACCCTGGCTTCCGGCGAGCAAATCAAGATGAGCTTTGATCTTTCACAGGCACATCTGTTCGACGCGGACAGCGGCAAGAGCCTGGCAATCCGAGGGTAAGCACAAGTCATGGCACGTATCGAGAAAATTGAAATCCGCATGGTTGACCTGGCACCGAAGGTCAAGCGAACCGACGCCATACAGAGCTTCGTCAGTCAGGAAACGCCGATCGTCACAATCACCGACGCCGACGGCGCGACCGGCATCGGCTACAGCTACACGATTGGCACCGGCGGGTCATCGATCATGCGGCTCTTATGGGATCACCTCGTTCCGCTTCTGATCGGGGAGGATGCCGACTGCATCGAGGCGATCTGGCGCAAGATGGAATTTTCCACCCACGCGACGACGATTGGCGCGATAACTGCCTTGGCGCTCGCCGCCGTCGATACCGCCTTGTGGGACCTCAGGGCAAGGAAGCAAGGGCTGCCGCTC
>NZ_JBSHXL010000004.1:0-304191 GCF_055616315.1 Rhizobium sp. O111
ATGGCGAAGACCGCCGCGAAAACAGCGCCCGTATTTGAAGGGTTGACCGCATTGATGGAGCGTCATGCAGACGCCCTCTCCAGCCAACTTCAAGCACATCATCTCAAGGTCTTCCCTCCGACCTCCGAGAAGGGAATTCGAACATTTGCGCCATCCGAGGCGTCCAAGCTGCTTGGCGTCGGTGAGTCTTATTTAAGGCAGACTGCTTCGGAAATGCCAGAGCTGAACTTGACCATGAGCCCAGGTGGTCGGCGGACTTTCTCGATCGAAGACATCCATGCAATCCGCAAGCACATGGACCAGGTCGGCCGCGGGAACAGACGCTACCTGCCGCATCGCCGAGACGGTGAGCAGCTTCAGGTTATTTCAGTGATGAATTTTAAAGGCGGGTCGGGTAAGACGACCACCGCCGCGCATCTCGCACAGTATCTGGCCATGCGCGGGTACCGGATTCTGGCAATCGATCTCGATCCTCAGGCAAGCCTTTCCGCCCTCTTCGGTAGTCAGCCAGAAACAGACGTGGGTCCGAACGAAACTCTCTACGGCGCCATCAGGTACGATGAGGAGCAGGTACCGGTCGAGCAAGTGGTCCGAGGGACCTATATTCCCGATCTCCACCTCATCCCCGGTAATCTCGAACTGATGGAATTCGAGCACGACACGCCGCGTGCGCTGATGAAGCGAAAGGAAGGCGATACGCTCTTCTACGGTCGGATCAGTCAAGTCATCGAAGACATCGCGGATAACTATGACGTTGTCGTTATCGATTGTCCTCCCCAGCTAGGCTACCTCACGCTGTCGGCATTGACGGCGGCAACCTCCATCTTGGTCACTGTGCATCCGCAGATGCTGGACGTGATGTCCATGAACCAGTTCCTGGCCATGACATCGAACCTGCTACGCGAAATTGAGAACGCCGGGGCCGAGTTCAAGTTCAATTGGATGCGCTACCTGATAACGCGTTTCGAACCAAGCGATGGACCGCAAAACCAGATGGTAGGTTATCTTCGGTCGATCTTTGGTGAAAATGTTCTCAATTTCCCGATGCTTAAGACGACAGCGGTTTCGGACGCCGGCCTGACCAACCAAACCCTTTTCGAAGTCGAGCGCAGCCAGTTCACGCGCTCGACCTATGATCGAGCCTTGGAAGCCATGAACGCGGTCAACGACGAAATCGAAGGCCTGATTAAAAAAGCATGGGGTAGACCGACATGAGCCGCAAGCACATCCTCGGGGTCTCGACAGACGCACCCGAAACGCCCGCAGCAGAGAGCCGGACGGCAAAGAGCCGCTCCATGCCGCTTCTCGGGGTGGTGAGAAAGGAGCGCGACCCGTCAACGAAGCTGACCGCAAACATTGGCAACGCGCTACGCGAGCAGAACGATCGACTTGGCCGCGCGGAGGAGATTGAGCGGCGGCTTGCTGAGGGCCACGCCGTGGTGGAACTGGACGCTTCGTCCATCGAGCCCTCCTTTGTGCGGGATCGCATGCAGGGGGACATCGACGGACTCCTTGATTCAATCCGCGAGCAAGGGCAGCAGGTCCCGATCCTGGTGAGACCTCATCCCGACCAGCCAGGCCGATATCAGGTGGCCTTTGGCCACCGCCGACTGCGCGCGGTTCTAGATCTTGGCCTTCCTGTAAAGGCAATCGTTCGTGACCTGACGGACGAGCAACTCGTCGTCGCGCAGGGCCAGGAGAACAATGAGCGTGAGGATCTCACCTTCATCGAAAAGGCGCGCTTCGCGCATCGACTGAATAAGCAGTTCTCGCGAGAGATCGTCATTGCCGCAATGTCGATCGATAAAAGCAATCTGTCGAAGATGCTCCTTCTTGTCGACGCCCTCCCCTCCGAACTGATCGATGCCATTGGGGCCGCTCCAGGAGTTGGACGACCCAGCTGGCAACAACTGGCAGAACTGGTCGAGAAGGCAGCTTCGCCGTCGGACGCGATCAAATTTGCGGCCTCAGCAGAGGTGCAGACGCTGCCATCGGCAGACCGCTTCAAGGCGCTGATAGGCCATCTCAAGCCGCGTCGCATCGCGCGCGGGCTTCCGGACGTCATGTCGACCCCCGATGGCGACAGACTTGCGCAGGTGACACAGAGCAAGAGCAAGCTGGAGATTACGATCGACAGGAAAGCCACGCCAGACTTTGCCGCCTTCGTACTCGAACATTTGCCGGCGCTTTATCAGGCACACCGTGCAAAGCATCCACAGAAACAGGGAGACTAACCCGCAAAAGAAAAGAGCCCCCTCAACGTTGCCGTCGTGGAAGCCCTTCTGTCTCTTTAGCACGAACAGAATCGCATTTCCTCGAATCTTCGTCAAGAGTCTTTGGCGCCGTTTTGGTGAGCTGATTTCTTTTGCCTGCTGAAAGGTGAAAGACGATGCAGACAGGAAGTGTGACGACGCCATTCGGGCGGCGGCCGATGACGCTTGCGCTCGTGCGGCGCCAGTCGGCTTCGGCCGATATCAAACAAGGCAAGGCAGCGGATAAGTGGAAAGTCTTCAGAGACGCCTCCGCCGCCATGGAACTACTCGGGATTCAGTCCAATAGCCTCGCGGTTCTTGACGCGCTTTTGAGCTTTTATCCTGAGAATGAGTTGCGCCAAGACGCCCAACTGATTGTCTTCCCCTCGAATGCTCAGCTTGCTTTACGAGCGCATGCGATGGCGGGCGCGACTTTGCGCAGACATATCGCCATCCTGGTGGAAGCAGGCCTAATCGTCCGCAAGGATAGCGCCAATGGAAAGCGCTACGCCCGTAAGGACGGCGAGGGACGCATCGAGAGCGCCTTCGGTTTCGATCTGTCGCCGCTCTTGGCACGGTCCGAAGAGTTGGCGATGAAGGCGCAGCAGGTGATGGCCAACAGAGCGGCGTTCAGGAAGGCCAAGGAGAGCCTGACGATCTGCCGACGCGATGTCCGCAAGCTAATTACGGCCGCGATGGAGGAAGGCGCCGAAGGCGACTGGAAAGCGATCGAGGACATCTATGTAGCGCTTGTGGGCAGAATCCCGCGCGCTCCGACGCTCACCGATGTAACGACGATCCTTGAAGAAATGGAGATGCTGCGCGAGGAGATAGTCAATCGGCTGGAATTTCACGAAAATTCCGAAAATAATAGCACCAATGATGCTCACAATGAGCAGCACATACAGAATTCAAATCCCGAATCCATCCGTGAACTTGAACCTAGCTCTCGAAAAGAGCAGGGAGCGAAGCCGAGCGAAATCCGCCGGCCGAAGAGCGAGCCGCTTAAGGCGTTCCCGTTGGGTGTGGTGTTGAAGGCATGCCCGACGATATCGGACTACGGGCCGGGTGGCGCAATCGGAAACTGGCGAGACTTGATGTCAGCGGCGGTAGTCGTTCGATCGATGCTGAAGGTGAGCCCCTCGGCCTATCAGGAAGCCTGCGATGCCATGGGGCCGGAAAATGCGGCCGCGGCTGTCGCTTGCATCCTGGAGCGCGCAAACTTCATCAACTCGGCTGGCGGCTATCTGCGGGATCTGACAAGGCGCACGGAACGAGGAGAGTTTTCGCTTGGTCCTATGATAATGGCGTTGTTGAGGGCCAACGGGCAGGGGAGTTTGCAAGCTGGGTAGGTTTCAATGAGCCCGAACTCGAAAATTAGATGCGGGTGGAGCGGCCAAGAAAGCATCTGGGCAATTTTCTTGGTGGTCAGCTGACCACAGTCCTAAGCAGCTGAAAATGAACGTATGTTATGGGGGCAGGGTCGTTCCAGCTCTCTGGGTTGGGGGCTGTGGGACGCGTGTGCTGTGTTGAGAACAGGGGGCGGCGCGCCCAATTGGAAGCAGCGGATTGAGAGGACCACGGCGCCGGGAAGGGCTCGACGGCGCACCCGGCGGTGCGATCTGGCCGGAGATCGGCGGTGGAACGCATGCGGCTGTCCGCGACCTCTTGGGCCGAGTTCAGGGATGGCTGCGCCGCTCCAATAGGGCGCCGCTGTTGAAAGGTTTCGTAGATCCATCTGCCCTTGCCAGGCGACGATGGCGCCCCTTTCGCCTTCAGCGATGACAGCGGTATGGGGGGCGGTGATGATGCTTCCTGAAGAAGTCAGCCTCACAGCCGTGCCCCTCAGGGCACAGGGCGCCGAGGGCATCTTTTTTAGTGGTCAGCTGACCACAGCCTTAAACAACTGAAAAACAATCGTTTTTCGAACGTGATTCTGGAAAGAGAGTTTCTTATCTCATGATCCGCGGATCACGTACTTCCGCGAAAAGCCAGCCACGTGAAGCGGTCCATGCAACCCAAATTCCGCTACTGATCGAATTGCTTGGCAAGCCTACGAACCTTGGCAGCAAGGTCCGTCTCGGGGCTTTCCCCTTCAAGACCCTGCGCTTTGTCGAAACTATCGACCTGCAGTTCATGCAAGGCGAAGAAGTCATGGGTGTAGATTGCCTTCTCACTCCCGGCCGTCTTCACGAACACAACGATGTTCTTGGTGTCAACCTGCGCTTCGAGCCGTATCAGGTGCTCGCTGTAGGCGTCGAAATTTGGGTGCACAAAGCGATAGTTATTGCTGTCTTGAAACTTGGTTGAATCGTCCGCGTCTACGACAAAGCCGTCTCCGCTACGCTTGAACTGCATGTTGCACCGCTTGCACGCGGCCGCGAGATTCCAGATCGCATAGCTGAATGGTTTGTAGACCGGCTTTCCCTTGGGAAGGATGTGCTCGCGATCGGTCATGTACGGGCCCGCACCATTTAGGTTCAGGCGGCAATAACAGCAATTTCCGCCATGGCGCGCGAGGTGATAGGCGAGGATCTTGTCCTTCGCGCTTTTGAGCGCCTGCAGTTCGTTCTGGTCCTCGGACTTCCAGTCCCAGGGCTTCTCTATTTCCAAGGCCTTCCCGACCGCCGCAGCTTCCTCCACACTCAGCTGAAAATCGTCAAGCGCCGGCAAATAGCGGTCAACCATCGCTCTTGTTGTCCCCGCGCCGCTGTGCATCGACCTACTCCATCAAGTCTTCAACCGCTTTGAAAAACTTCCGCTGTTTTTCGTCGAAGCTCTTGATCGCCATATCGTTGACGAGCGCAATCGCGCTGTCGCGGGTAATTTCACCGCGTTCTACCCGCGCAACGACACCTACCATCTCCTCGCTCACGAAATGGCTTGCTGGCGTGATCACATCAAAAGCGCGCCAAAGGACGCCTTCCACGTTCGCTGCTGAGTCCTTGGCCTCCTGCAGATCGAGTACGGACGGTTCGCCATCTTGAACTTGAAACACAGAGACAATATCGGGCAAGGCTCCAAGAGCACCAACGACGATCAAAGGCGCGTGGGTCGCGACGACGATCGTGGCGTTGCGGTAAAAGACTGCCGCGACGATCTTCTCGAGATACTCCCGCTGCCAGCGGGGATGTAGGCTGTTCTCTGGCTCGTCAATCAGGATAACCGGTTCCTGGCCGATGGAGCTGATCAAGAACACGAGGGAGGAAATCAGTGCGAGTTCACCCGAACTGGCATTCAGTAGCTCAATGACTTCGCCATCGTGCCTTTCGAGAAAGACCTGGATTCCGCGAATGCGTCCAAGCCGTCGAAGGCTATCCTCGCTTCGGAGGATAGCTCCGAATTCTCGACCCAATGAAAACGACAACGCCGATTCCCCTTGGTGAATCCAGAGAATTTCGGCAGGGTTATGCCGACGCAAGAATGCGACGACTGCGTCGTAGTCGTTTGGATCGAACAGGAAATCTGCTGGGTCTAGATATGCCGTGTACGGGTCCGAATCGACGAGGAACCCGAACCGTGGCCGATAACCGCAGTATTCGAGGATCGCGCCGATCTGGTAAAATCGTGAGTCCGGTTGGTCGATGGTCCTTCCGATCGCGCGCTTGACGATGCTCTTTGGAGACCTGCTGCCTCTGCCGGCCGTGATGCGCTTCAATCCACGCAAGCCGGAAAAGCGATCATGGGCGGTGTTGGAAATGATTGCCAGATCCCGATCACCACGGATCTGGATCGCGAGTTCGCGAAGAAAGCGGCTTTTGCCGGAGCCGTTGGGTCCGACGAGGATGGCAACCTTCTCAGCGACGGGCCTTTGGTTCGCCAGTCCAAGCCGTTGCAAGTTTGAGGAGGCCATTTGATGTCCTGGACGGCACGTTTCGAGTGTGAGGAAGGGCTACGCTACGTAGAGGATCCGAATCAAGCCCTCCGATGAATACCCTATCCGCCATCCTCTTCAATTTCGTCCAGCGCGGTCTTCAGAGCATCCGGGCGGCCTTGCCACTTCGCCGTACCGCACTGTTATAGTAGCTCGACGCCTGCTGGACCGATCGATGCCGCGACTGCTCCATCGCTTCGGGTAGGGGAATGCCTCGGTTCGCAGCCTCCGTGAGGTACCCGGATCGCAGCCCGTGCGCCGAAAACTCCGCCGGCTCCAGCCCGGCCATCCTTACCCGCTGCTTGACGATGTCGTTGACGGCCTTCGGATCGAGCGCCCGGCGGCTGACATTGCCCCAGCGGTCGATCGCCCGAAACACGCTGCCACTTTCGATTTTGCCGGCCGCCAGCCAGGCGTTCAGGGCGACTACCGGTCGGCCGGTCAAATAGACGACTTCGTCCTGATCGGCGCCGGAGGTCTTGGTCCGACCGAGGTGAATCGACAAAGAGGGGAGGAGGCTTCCATCCTCAGCCTCAACCGGGGCTTCGATCGTCAATTGTTCTCTTCGGAGGCCGGCGACTTCGCTGCGGCGACGACCGCCGGATGCGAAGGCGACCATGAGGATCGCCCGATCGCGCAGATCGCGGAGACTGTGTTCGCCGCAGGTTGCCAGCAGCTTCGCCAGCACGTCGCCGGTCACCGCCTTGGCGCTCTTACGAAGGCGTTGTCGCGGCACGGCACGGACGGCGAGGCGAACGGCCGACTTCAGGGCAGGGGAGGCGAAAGCACCTTGAGCGCCGCGCCATCTCGTTAGCGTCGACCAGTTCGCGAGCCGCCGCCGCACCGTGTCCGGCGCATGCGGGCCGGTGGACCTGAGGAAGCCGCCATCCCGCAACGCGTGCTCGACGTCGGCCGGCATGCCGTGCTCGGGATCGGTCTCGCGCTGGCGCGGATTCCAAAGATGATGCACCACGAATTTCAGCAGCAGCGCCTCCGGCGCCGGCCAGGGCAGGGGAGATCCGGTTGCGGCTAACGACCAGGCTTCCAGATAGGCAAGATCGGAGGTCAGCGCGCGCAGCGTGTTTTCGCCCATGCCTTCGTTGACGAGATGCCGCAGTGTCTCGACATCCTGGTCGGTCAATAACTCGGCGAGCTTGTCGCGCCGGTCGATCGGCAGCACCGCGGCGATCGTATCGAGCTGTTCTGCGCGGCGCTCGACCGCCGGCGGCACCGCCGGCTGACCCGGCCGCGCGACCATTAGGCCTGCTCCTTCTGTGGCCGCCACCGCGCGATGATCTGCTCGATCTCGCTCCGGTAGTCATACGGGTAGACGATGTCCTCCTCGCGGGCGAGAAAGGTGAAGATCGTCGCCATGTCCGCACCAATGTGCGGATCGACATTGGCAAGATCGGTGAGATCGAAACCGCCATGCACGTCGGCGTTCCACCAGGCAAGCAGGAAGTTGGCGACGCGCCGGCCTTGGCCGGTGTCCTCGTGGGCGACGTTCAGGAGCTTTTCGAGCGCAAATCTCACCCGGTCATCCATGGCACCCTCTTCCTCGTCCGTGAGTGCAGCGATTGACGACGTTCATCGGGGCAGGCCGTGGTCGTCATGGAGATCATCGTGGTTGGAGGTCGCATCAGCGGGCACGGTGGCGCGTCCCTCGGCAGCCAGCCTCAGGACCTCGTCCATCGTCCCTTCCCCGGCGGCAATCGATGTCAGCGCAGCAATCGGCCGCCTGTGGCGGCAGATCAGGATCTCATCCTGACCTGCCGCCAGGTCAATCAATTCCTCGAGCCGTGCCGAGGCCTCGTCAATCTCAACCAGGAGTTTCATGTTCAACGTCCTCTACCAGACACGTTCGTGCAGCACTGCATCGAATACCAGATCGGTGGAGACGAAAGCGCAATGCTCGAGCCGCGCCTGGGCCGCCAGAATCCGGTCCCAGGGGTCGCGATGCTCCCAATCGAAGGCAGCGGCGAGTTCGGCATGCAGATCGCTGATGGCAAGAGTCTGCAGGCCGCTGGCGGTCACCGCGGCGCGCAGTTCCTGCGGTTTCAGGTCGAGCTTCTTCAGCCGCATCTTGTTGTCGAGTTCGTAGAAGGAGACGGCGCTGACGAGGATCGTGTTGGCCTTGTCCTCGATCAGCGAACGGGCGGTCGCCGAGAGCCGATCGCTGCCGATCGTCCACCAGTAGACGGCATGGCTGTCGAGCAGCACTTTCATGAGCGGTTCTTAGGATCGCTGGACTCGCCCTGCCAGATGCCGGTTTCTTCGGTGAAGTCGCCGGCGTCGATCGCCGCCTGTTCGGCATCGACGTCGTCGAACAGGTCGTCGGGAAGTTGGCGATGACGCAACAGGCCAAACGGTCGCTTGCCGCCATCGGCGGGGCCGATCCGGGCATAGATTTCGTTGCCGCGCATGATGATGATTTCCTCGCCCTGATTGGCGCGTTCGAGCACCTCGGCGAAATTCTTGCGCGCCTCGCTGATCTTGTAGGTCGACTGCGGCATGGACGGCCTCCGAAAGCTGAGATGACCGCTATTATAGCTCAATTGGCAAGGCGTACAAGCAGGCTGTACGCATCACTTTTGATAAGGGTTACTTATCGATGGTTAGAATGCCAACCGATAATCATACCATGTGGCGAACCGTAATATTTAAATAGAGTTCCTTTAGCAAATCATTTACCATAAATTCAATGGCTTACGATCTCACGAAAATCAGCATGAGTGCCCTGATGCAGCCGGCTTTCGACGCCGGCTGTGGCTTTTAGCTTCCGATTTCAATCGAAGCGCTAAGCGAGAAATTCGGCACCGAAATATCCCCTTACGATTTCACTCCGGAGTAGGGGAGGGCTCACCTAAAGCCCTGATGCCTTGGTCAGATTCACGCGGAAGCGATCCCGCCGCCGCTGATATCTGCGGGTCATCTCTGCCGACGCATGACCGAGCTGTTTCTGGACGTAACGCTCGTCGACTTCAGCGGAAGAGGCCAAGCCCGCGCGAAGGGAATGGCCTGAAAACTTGAAGGCGCGTTCAAGTTCGCTGAGATCCCCTCGAACGCCTGCGGCCATCGCGGACCTTTTCACAAGCCGAGCGACTTCCTTGTCGTTCAGCCGCTCTGACCCGACTGCCTTCCCTTGCCCTGTCACACGGCGAAACAGAGGGCCATGAGCCAGCTTGGCGAACTTGATCCAGGTCTCGATTGCGGCGACCGGGCAGGTCGTATCGGCCGAGCCGCGACCGACCTCGACTTCTCGCCATCCGGTTTTGCCGCGCAGCGTAATAAGCATGCCCTTGTCGAGGATCTCGATCCAACCGCGACCGTCCTCAGTCTGGTCGGCCTTCAGGTCGAGGCCGACGATCTCGGAGCGCCGAAGGCCGCCAGCAAAGCCGATGAGCAACATTGCCCGATCGCGCAGGCCGCGCAGGGAGCCGCGATCGAGCGTCTCGACCATGGCTATGATATCCTCAGCCATGACCGCTTCCTTTTGGACAGGTGGCTTGGCGTGGCTGTTGCGTATGCCGGCCATTACGGTTGCGATATGCCTGTCTTTGCGATCGAGCGAGAGACCGCGCTGGGCATAGTTCCAACTGAGGGAGGAGAGGCGTCGCTCAATGGTCGAGACAGAGTTGGCCTTGGTGCTTCGGTCAACCGTGCCGGAAGCACAGGCTGTGATGTATAGCCCGACGGTTTGTGGATTCGGAGGGAGCGGAGCAAGATTGGACCGCCGGCACCAAGCAGCAAAATGCTTCCAGTCGGAGGCATAAGCCTTGCGCGTATTTGCGGAACTGGCCGCTTCAACATAACCCCGGGCGCGATCAGCAAGGCTTGCAAGATGGGCGGGCGTCTGATCCTGAGCAGCGAGGGAGGGGAGGGGACTTTCACCTGACACCTCTGGCGCGGAAACATCGCCGCCCGAGGCTGTGCTGAGAGACGGCGCTGAGGTCTCCTCGACGTCAATTTCGGTGTTCTGCTCGATGATTTGGGCCATTCTCTATATAAAGAGCAAGACGTCCGATAATGCAAGATTATCGGACATAATATTATGCCGACATGCTGTGCGTTTTAAATCAATTATCTGGCCTAAACCGCACAGTCCGGTTATGATCCCTGCATGGATTTTCCGACGCCCGCACTATCGACCCCTCATGTTTGGTTGCCCAGCCTGCCCGTTTGGGCGCTGGCCCGCCGTCGGGAAACGGATGAAGCAAGCGCTGCCTTTGCTGCCGGTATCGCTCTGAAATCAATAGATGATTTGATCCGAGCAGACCTGCCATGGCTCGGCTGCTGGCGCGACCGCCTCGCCCTGAAATCGGCTGAGGTTGCGGCAAAAATGGTTGGTCGCGCTGAGGAAGAAAGTGCCATTCGCGATGCGGTATTGCTCACTGGTGCAGGTGACGATCCAGGTCCTGCCGGAAAGATATTTCTCGCCACACGATTGCTTGTGCGCCGTTCCGGCCCGATTGGGTCACTTGTCGTGAAGGAACTTGCCGATCTTTTGCAGCTTCGATGGGATGACGCCCTTGCTTCGATCCCGGATGAGGTCGATTTCGCGATCCAGTCCGCACGCGCGCCGCCTTTCGTCGCGGCGGATCTGATAGCAACAATTTGCACCGCCCGTGCCGATGCGGAAGTTCTGGCGTTGGGTCTCGCCGATATGGTGTTGGCGCAAAAACTGAAATGGCCCAAACCTGTGCCGCTGCTGCTGCCCGAGCGTTTTGGGCCTGCATTCCGCACGATCGGCGGTAGAGGACGTGTGCGGCCGGGCGAGCCTGCTTATTCGAGGGCGATCTGCCTGGCAGTGGTCGCGGGCGTGGAGGCGGCGTTACGTTCGGGTACCGACATTGATCGCCGCGCGGCACGGTTGATAGCTGCAGCGCCGAAGGTGCGGACCAAGGGGGCCAATGCGGTTATTCAAAAGCTCCTCAGCGAGGACGCTGTTTCGGCATCTGCGCCGGGTAGTCATCTGTCACGCTGGGCAGCCACTCGTCTGTTCGATCGATTGGAGAGTTTTGACGCGGTCCACGAGCTATCAGGTCGTCCGTCATTCCGAATATTTGGGTTGTGACAATGAGCAAGTCTCCAGCAGCCAAATCCGTAAGGCGACCATCACGAAATCGGCAGCAAGACGTCCTGTATGATCGCGAGTTGGAGGATCTGCCGCCTGAGCTGCGCTGGCGGGAGTGGATGCTGCGGGTTGAAGCGGTTATTTTTGCCTCAACTGAGCCGGTGAGCCGTGAGTTTCTTGCGCGGGTGGTTGGTTCAGACTGCAGCATCGACCTGGTGATTGACGATCTTGTCGAGGAGTTGCAGGACCGTCCCTACGAGCTGGTGTCGGTGGCTGGCGGATGGCAGCACCGCACCCGACCGCGGTTCGCCGAGACTATCCGCGTCTCGACCGCCCCGACACAGTCCATAGCGGCGTCGCTTTCTGAAACCGAGGCGATGGTCGTGACTGCCATCGGATACTTTCAACCCGCCACCCGGGCAGAGCTGTCGGAGATTTTTGGCAGAGAGATTAGCCGTGACACGATCGCCGGGCTGCGGGATGCCGGCTTTATCGTTTCGGGGCCTAGGAGCCCGACACCCGGTGCGCCGTATACATATGTAACAACAAAACTGTTTTTGTCCGTATTCGGATTTGAAACTCTTCGTGATCTTCCAAATATCGAGGCACTGGAGGATGCAGGGCTTCTGAGCAGGCGAACTGTGGCAAAGGCTGGTAATGATGCAAAAGCCGATATTGGCTACGGTGACGATGACGATTAACAAGCCGGCTGTAGATACTTAATTCTCCGCTGCACTTAACTTGACACTGAGAGCATCCGTTCGGAGCTGAGCTGTCATGGGTGACGTGGTGTCGGTAACACACTGTTGTGTTGTTAAGCTGTCCAGATGACTGTGACATGTAGGCAATTGGTCGGTTGCGGCTTGCCGCCGGTTATCCCTAGTCTACGGGCAAACCCGTCCACAACATTCTGATCGCCACGTTGTTTCGTGACGCAGCTTGATCGGCGCCGTCAGTATTAATACAGAGTTCCACCGCCATCAACCGACCGATAGTCGAATAAAGAGATCTCACATACGCGACGCCGCAAGCTGCGCAATCTTGACGGTCGCGTCGTAACCGACGCCATTGGACATGATGGTGATGCTGTCTTTGCCCTTGAACGTGTACACCGAGTAAAAATTCATAGGATTTTCGGTGATCTTCAACCCCCAGGCACTATCTCCTAACGCAGGAATCTCCACGAGTTCCCCCGGCTTGTTTTCGGCCTTCATGATTTCGATACCCTGATCGAAATAAGCCCGCTCCGCTCCAGCGGGGATACCAAGGCTTTCGCCCTTGAAATACATGACCTTTACATAAGTACCCGATCTGCTGCCCTCCCAGGAACAAAGACCGTTGTTCGTTTCCCGGACACGTGCCGGAGCGCCAACGAACTGCTCCATATCGGCCGCAGGCACCTTCAGGCAAGCCGGCTCGTTGGGATTGACCGACACTCCTGGTGCTTTTGCTCCGTCCGCCGCTATGGCCGTGGTGGCTATGCTCAAACCCAATAATGCTAGTCCGGCATGTTTGCGCATAGCTCATCTTTCGGCTTCAACTTTAACTTGAATGGCGGATATTTACTCGCGATGGCTAATTTTTAGGCTATTCTATCAAGTTATTTATAATTCATAAACAGATTGACCCTAGATTTAACGGGTGCGCCCATGATTGTCCAATCCTCGGCGAGTTGAGGATGGGGATCCTCAGCGAAGCATCATTCTGCCAGACAGCCCCGAACAGTTGCCGAATTATCCAGAGACGTGCGTCTCTATTGCCTGGTTGAGGATGTAATGACTATCCGTGTGAAACTGCTTGCCTGCATCTCGGTGCTCACCGCTACAATTATGATGATTGCTGCCTTTTCCTTCTACGCGATGGAAGAAGAAGCGAAAATTGCTGACTCCATCGTGGTTGATCGCGTCGAACCGATGGAACATTTGAAAATCATCGGTGATCGCTATGCGGTCAACATTGTCGATACCGTTCACAAGACCCGTTCCGGGGTCCTGTCGCCGATGCAGGGGACAGCGAATGTTCAGTCCGCACTGACTGATGTGAACGATCATTGGAAGGCGTACACAGGTACCACCCTGACAAGTGAAGAAAAGGAGCTTGCCGATCACTTCGAAGAAGCGCGCCGGAAGGCAGACGTCCACGTCCAAAAGCTTCTCGGTATCCTCACGTCGAAAGATGCTTCTGCGCTCGCCAGCTTCGCAGACAAAGAACTTTATCCGGCAATCGATCCTCTGGGTGGAGATATAGCCAAGCTAGTCGAGGTACAGATCCGTGTTGCCAAGGAAAAGCTGGCGGAAGGCAATGCCCTGAAGTCTATGCTGACAACCTTGATGATAGCGCTGATAGCAATGGCTGCCGCCGTTTCCACCTTTTCGATCTGGACTGTCATTGCCGGCGTTATCCGTCCTGTAAACGCCATTACTGGCGCGATGGACGCCCTAGCAAAGGGCAATCTCGACGTCACCATTTATGGCGAAGGACGCTCTGACGAAATTGGTACCATGGCGTCCACGGTCGGTGTTTTCCGCGATAACGCACGTGATAGGGTTCGGCTTGAACAGGAAGCCGCAGCCAACCGTTCGCTTTCCGAGCAGGAGCGTGCTGACCGTGAACGCCTGCAGGCACAGGAGGCGTCGGAAGTTCGCTTTGCAGTCGATAGCATCGGCAGTGCGCTAGGCCGTCTCTCTGAAGGCAAGTTGAACTACAGGATTACCGAAACCTTTGCAGACCGGCTTGATCAGGTCCGTCTCGACTTCAATGATGCCGTCGCAAAGCTCGAAGACGCCATGCGGCGCGTCGGCCAGAATGCCCAGGCAATTGCAGCCGGGTCCAATCAGATCCGTGCGGCGGCCGACGATCTCTCGAAGCGGACGGAACAACAGGCAGCATCGGTCGAGCAAACAGCAGCGGCACTGGAGCAGATCACGACGACGGTCACCGACTCAAGCAGGCGTGCCGAAGAGGCCGGCAACATGGTCCAGCAGACGCGCCAATCGGCGGAGCACTCAGGTGCGGTGGTCAGCAGAGCTGTCACCGCGATGCACGAGATCGAGACTTCGTCGAATGAGATTTCCAACATCATCGGTGTCATCGACGAGATCGCCTTCCAGACCAATCTACTTGCACTGAATGCCGGCGTAGAAGCCGCCAGGGCGGGCGAGGCGGGCAAAGGCTTTGCCGTCGTTGCACAGGAAGTGCGCGAACTCGCGCAGCGTTCTGCAAAAGCTGCAAAAGAGATCAAGGCGCTGATTGGCAAATCGGGAGTACAGGTCAAGAATGGCGTCGAACTGGTGACGGAAACCGGCAAAGCTCTGGAACAGATCGTCGCGCAAGTTCAGGGTGTCAGCACCAATGTCACGGCGATTGTCGAAGGCGCTAAGGAGCAGGCGACGGGACTGCGGGAAATCAACACTGCCGTCAACACCATGGACCAGGGCACTCAGCAGAATGCCGCCATGGTCGAGGAATCGACGGCGGCAAGCCATTCGCTGGCCAGGGAAGCGGAGGCACTATTCCAACTGATCGCCAGTTTCGAGATTGGTTCAACCCATGCAGCCACCGGTCCTCGCAGAGAAATGGATAGAGCGTCTGCGCCGTCTCCGGCAAGACGTCTGATGGCACGCGTTTCTAACGCCGTGCGTGGCAACACCGCTGCGAAGGTCGATAGCTGGGAAGAGTTTTAAAAATCTGAACTGATACCTGTATCCCCACTCTATTGACGCAGCTTCCGCCTAATCTTGTCGAAACGGTTAGGCGGAAGGCTTCAAGCTCGACGTCTACATCTCGTTCGCGCGCGAGTACGTCGCCAAAATTCCTGACAATGTTCAGCCGTTGATTTCAAAAAGATCATCTGGAATATCTTCGTGAATTCCAGAAAATTGCCGAGATCGATTCCATCGCCCGTTTCAAAGATGCTCCCGAGGCACAGGCTTTGAAGTGAATTTTCAACATTGGCAACGGACGATCGCGGTTGCATCTCTCCTGCACAACGGCGACGTCACCGAAACCCGTCTCATTTGCTGAGCGGTTGCAAGGAAGTGCGAAAGATCGACAAATGGTCGGCTACCGCCAACCGCCGACCGCCCCGGTTGACGGGCGAGCGCATCCGTGAGCAGTCGGATTAGGACATTATTGCCACCATCTTTCGCGATTGGCGATCCGAGAGCCCGACCAACCCCATGAACATGCCGCCTGACTGTGCCGTCTTCGTATGGGTGGCATACAAGTTGCTCGTAGCATCGTGCACGAAATGACGCGGACAAACCAGTCAACAACTTTCGCTGATGGACGCCGGTCAATTGAGGGATGTCCATTAACCGCCGGACGAGCAGATTGTCGATCGGGGATCCGGCAATGAAACCGCTGCCAAAGATTTCATGGATGCATTGGTCAAGCTTTATCACCGCCGGGCATAGGTAGATGGTCGAGGCACGACGGAAGTCGTGACCACACCGGGCACAATAGTGGTGCGGTTTGAGTTCGCTCTGATCAAAGGCTGCCACGGGCTGATTGCAGGAGGTGCATCGATCTCGCAACCTGTTGCTATGCTTTTCGCAGGTAAGTCGTGTTGCCAGCCGCCACTCTCGCCGAAAGTATGGGTGCGCATCAGTAGCCAGGCATCGCGGGCAGAATTGTAGCCATGTCGACCCCTGCCGTCGGTGAAGGTTTCGGAGGGGTAAAAAAAGCTGCCTTGTTTGATTGTCCGGCAGTGTCATAGCGGTTAGCTGTTCAGGTGTGATATCCGCATACGTCTGCAGCTGTTTTGCCAAGGTGATGGAAAGCTTTAGATCAAGCCTGGCGGACCACATTCCAGGTGTGAGCCCCAGTACTCGGGCGAAAGAGCGCCCTGGTACACCGTTGGCATAGGCAAGCCTGTGTAGCCAGCTCGACAATAGCTCGTCTGGCTGTGGCATGAAAGTGATGGGCCACCGTGTGGAAATTGTATCCAGGTAGCGCTCTTGGATGTCGATGAGTGGTGCGTCGATTTCTATGCGGGTCATATCAAACACCTGCGCAACGCCGCATTGCGCCGATGCGAAATGGGGGTGTAGCCAAGCTCATCGATACCGGTTTTGGTAATGCGTTCCGCTCCAGAACGAAGCGCCCCCACGGCAGCTTTGGTCACAACGGAGACAATCTCTCCGATCAAACCTTCCGATAGGCTGAAAATTCGTTGAGCCAATGTTTCATCCGATAGATCGGAGGCCTTCGCGAGAGGCAAAGCCGCTTCGAGGCTGTCGAGGAGGGTCAGGTAGCTTTCGTCATATTGCCACCTCGGGATTGCAACGAGGTCAAAGCGAGTTGCCATCTCGCTAGTCGCGTTGACAAAATCGTAGATGGCGACTTCGCCGATGAGGACAGGCGAGATATCATACTGCCGGCCGATCCGGCGGAGAAAGGCAAACACCCCTTCGACGTCGCGGGACCGTCCCCGTAGAGCATTGTGGAACTCGTCAAATATCAACACCCTGGGTTTGATGCTCTCCAGCAGGTGATCCAACTGCTCCGCCTTCCGGCTAACATTCCATATATCGCCACCAGGCGCATGAAACGCCTGAAGAATACTGCCATAGAAATGGCCAAGTCCTGCTCCTTCACGTGTCTGAACAATCCAAACTCGTTGGTTCGGCGATGCCCGAAGGTGCTCCACCGCGAACCGCTCCGCGATCATGGTCTTCCCATTTGCATAGGGGCCTATGAGCATTAGCCCTTGGGTCCGCAGTGACACAGGTCGGGCCAGCAAGTCAGCCAGTCGTTGTTGGGTGTCCTTCGCGATTTGATGGCCAATCCACCTCGGCGCCCGCATATAGGCTACGCGTTCGTCATCTCCGAGGTCGAGAATGGGACGTACGTGGTCAAATAAATGATCAGACATGCCGCTTACCAGTCTTCCACCGGCAGACGATTCTTCTGTCTCTTGGGGTGAGCCCGGTTGGCCGGTGCTTCGCCTGGAGCGATTGAGGCGTAGGGCTTTTTAGCTGCCGTGGCATGCGCTCTACGAACCGCGTCCCGACGCTCCCGTTTGGAGAGCTTGGCAGCATCAGCGATGGCAGATATCTCACGGCGTAGAGCCACTTTTTCTATGCTTGAGCGCTGGTTGATAGCGCGCAATTGAGCGCGTTCCGCATCATGCTCCCACAAGGTCACCGGTTCAATGCGGCCATCGCGGCGTCCGACGGGTCGAAACGATCGGGTATCTGGATCACGAACATAGATATGGCTGATATCACGGGGATCGTATCGAACCTCAAGCTTACCGAGCCGGTCGCGTTCTGGAACGAAAGACCCGAGCCAGGAGCAATAGTAATGCAATGCGAACATGCTCAATCCCTGTGGTGAAAGTTGTCGGCCAGCGCTGGGCAGGAATGACAGAAGTACTCGTTGCGGCTCGTCCTCGTGTTCGGGCGACCCCCCGCTACCGCGTAGCCATTCTGCGGCCGGCACTTTCAGCGTTTTGGAATTCTCCTGTCTATTATGATCAAGGATTGCCAACGCCAGGCAGCGTTCCAATTCAGAGAAGCTCAGGCAAGCGCGCTGATGTGACGGATATTCGTCGCGATCGGCCACAGAACTTCCTGACGAACCGGGATATGTGGACAGCACCCCATTGAGCTTGCCCAAAAGCCGCTCGACAACGCCGCCTTGATGAACTCTACCGCGGTCGCGATGGCGAATACGAATCCCGTAGTCGTCGCAACCATGCTGAAAAGCATTTCCCTTGAATTCCTTGGCCGAGTCGGTGAGCAGAAGCTTCGGACGGCCGAACATTGGCCATGCATGGTGTATCGACCGAGCGGTAAGCCATTCGTCTTTCCGGCAGATCGCGTGTGCCAGACAAAGCGCAACAGACAAGACAGAGGGCTTTTCTAGGGTAAGGCAGAAGCCAAGAATGGCGCGGGTCGCAACATCGATGACGATCGTCAGATACGGTCGACCGATGAATACGCCGCCGTTGTTGACCACCTCCACGAAATTTATGTCGGTCGGAGTATGGTCGATCTGGCAGACATCAAGCGGGTGCGGTGCGTGGATATAACCCGGCCGCGGCTTGAGCCGCATGAGATGCTTAGGATTGGCCGACCGTTTTTTGGCGATCTCTTCCACGGAGAATAATGACGGGATTCGCCGGGAAATCGTGACGTAGGAAGGGATAACGACGCCGGCTTCCTGACATCGGGCGCGGATCTCGGCAACAACCGGCGCAAGAGGCGGCGCTTCAAGTGTCATCCACTGCTCGCGCAATGTTGTTTGGATGATCTCCTCTGCCTTCTCCGATAGCCGCTTGCGCCGCTCGGAAGGCAGCCGAGGCAATAATGCTGTTATCGTTCGCTCAACCCGATACCGGGCAAGGAGATTATAGATTTGTCGGGATGTTAGCTGAAGTTCAGCCGCTGCCCTGGCAATCGCGTCTTTCTTGGCTCGTCCAGCATCCAAGACACGATCGAGTTCGCGGGCGGTTCTCCGCGCCTTCAACCAGTCTTCCTCGGAAGGAAAAGGGCCGGCTCCACGATTTTGAAGTGGCTTTGGCATGCGCTGCCCCGTCGAAGTCGTTAGCGAAAATCTGGGCTATTTTTGCGCGCTAACTCTAACAAACGTATGACGTTTTGCCGTTTGAAATTCCAAAGTAAAAGCGACACCGGCATTGCGCTCACCCGTCTCGACGAGCGGATTTCTCGCTCGCCCGCCGGCGCTGGCTTCCTCGAGAGGCAAGACTTCGCCGACGCCTGCGCCTCGCTGTGGATCGACGGCGAGCTCGTCCATCTCGAGGATCTCGTTCTCCACGACGCCACTCGCGACATCCGCACCCCGACCCACGAACTGACCATCGCCCGCGACGTCCTGCGTACCCGCCGGCGTATCGCCGCGCAGCCGCCCGGCTGGGCGCTCAGCCCCGACGGCCTCCGCAGCCTGCGCAGGCACAACGTTTTGGCGGGGCAGGCGTGGCCTGCAGCATCTCTGGATGACAGCGCCACCGAGAGCAAAGACGCCGCGGTGCCTGTTGATGCGACGGAAGCCGGGGAGGGCGAGGACAGCGACGACGCCAGCGTCCTCGACGCCGAGCTGGCCGCCATCGATGCGGTGTTGGCGCGCTCGGAAGCCGTGTTGAAGAGCGCGGCCGCGCCAACAAGTCGGGTGCGGGATCGTGACCCACTTGTCTATGATCTCGACTGGGACGAGGACGCGCGGCTGGAGGAATGGCGCACCGTGCTGCGCCAGGCCGAAAATCTGCCGCCGGTGCTGCAGGCCGTGGTCGCCCTCGATGCCTGGAACACGATCGAGGTTCTGCAGCACGCGCCTTGGCTCGGCCGGCACCTCGCAGCCTCGATCCTGCGCCAGGGTGGCATTGCCACGGGCGCTCACCTGGTGGCGATAAATCTCGGCCTGAAAACCATCCCGGTTGATCGGCGCCGGCATCGCAGTCGAGAGGTTCGGCTGCTGGCCATTGCCGACGGGCTGATTGCGGCCGCCGAGATCGGGATGAAGGAACATGATCGCCTGGCGCTGGCTCGAACACTGATGGAGCGAAAGCTGGACGGGCGCCGGACGTCTTCAAAACTGCCGGAGCTGGTTGAGTTGGTGATGGCCAAACCATTGGTGTCGGCAAAAATGGTGGCGAAGACGCTCGAGGTGACGCCGCAGGCGGCGCGCAGAATTGTTATGGAGCTGGGGTTGCGGGAGATGACGGGGAGGGGGAGGTTTCGGGCATGGGGGATTATCTAGTCGGATAAGTTCTTCTGCCGCCGTCTGTGACGCTGTTTTCCCGTAGCCCTGGCTTCGTAGGCTCACGTTTTCTTCTGCGCACCTCTCTGATGAGCGCTAACACGAAGTCCGGATGGGAAACAGGTCCTCGCCGTAATGGTGAAGCCTCGTGTGATGGCGACGACATAGCCACCGGACTTTCAAAGGCTCATCATATTGATCGTGATGGGCATCGACGGCTGCGTTGCCGCAGACCTCACACGTGTTCTTCCTCAGTTCGCCCACCTTTAAGGCACGCTGCACGATGAGGTGAGCCTCATACTTTGTCGGATTGGCTCGTCGCCAGTTTGCCTGACGGGTATCGGTCTTGAGCATCTAGGTAGTCTTCCCGATCAGTTCAGGGTGTAGCGCTTCCAGGGTATCGCCTGCATAGGCACCCGCGACAGAAAATTAACGAGATCACGTCGACCACGATATGTCGGGACGCCCCGGCTGTTTTGCGCCATGAGAACAATCGGCACGCCGGGGAATGCTGGCTGGAAGCTATAAGCAACCTCATCGGCTTGAGGGCCGCTGTTGAGAACGTGCGGCTTAACAATGACGACGGCGAATGTGACGCCCTGCTCGCGAACTAATGCGCCTTCAAACTGCATTTCTTCTCTCCTTTGATGAAGAGGCCGCCTCACTCCAGGCGGCCTCAGGTTTTAACCACGTGGCGGGAACGGGTCGCGACCGTAGGAATCCTTGTCCCGGATTTGACCGTTGGGACGGTGGATGACCACTTCGCTCTGCTGGTTGATCGCAATCTTGCGAGCAGCAGCAGCCGCGTCGGCCTGCGTTCCATGCGTGGAGGTCACTCGCTCATTTCCAGCGCCCCGCACGGCCCATTCGCCGTTGTGGGGAACCACATGCTGATTTTTCTTTGTCATTGCATCAGATTCCTTTTTCTTGAGTGCCAATCGACTTTACATTAATTAAAATTTAATTGTCAATATGGCTAATGTGGTTTACGGACTGGGGTATATATTTTACGCATGGAGTGATCATGACCATTGAGATGAAAAATGTGCTGGAGTTAGCCGATGCGGCGTTATCCGCTGACTACACGCGCGTACGCAGAGCCGCGAATGCGCTCGCGCGAGACCTCGACAAGAATGGTGAGACCTCCATTGCCAAGGAACTCAAGGCGCTGGTTCGGAAGAGGGGGGTGCCTTTGAAGGCGTCCGGTTACATGGAGTCCCTGCCTGTCGACTCGAAATCCCGGTTGCCGCTTGTCGAAGAGCAGACTTGGCCCGATACACCTATTTTCCTAAATGAAAGCGGTTGGCGCGTGTTCAGCGATTTCATCGCGGATGCCCGTCGCATTGATGACTTGAGTGCCAAAGGATTGGCGTCGCGACTAGGGCTTCTGCTCTCCGGCCCGCCCGGAACAGGTAAGTCTCTTCTTGCCGGGCACATCGCTGCACAGTTGTCACGACCCCTCTACGTCGTCCGGCTCGACTCCGTGATATCCTCGCTGCTCGGCGATACGGCAAAAAATATTCGCTCGGTTTTTGATTTCGTACCGGCGCGGAACGCTGTTCTATTTCTTGATGAAATGGATGCTGTTGCAAAATTGCGGGATGATCGACACGAGCTGGGCGAGCTCAAGCGTGTGGTCAATACCGTCATTCAAGCGCTTGATGGGCTGGACCCGAGTTCGATCGTGGTTGCTGCAACAAATCATGCTCACCTTCTCGATCCTGCGATCTGGAGAAGATTCCCCTACAAGATAGATCTTGGGCTTCCGGAGGAAAGCGTCCGTGCCGATCTTTGGCGGCATTTTCTCTTTGAGGATAAAGATGAAGATGGTCGCGCCGAACTGTTTGCTACAGTGTCCGAAGGACTATCGGGGGCCGATATCGAAACGATGAGCTTGTCAGCACGGCGTCATGCGGTCCATGATTCGCGTGACATCGATTTTGGAGCCGTCATTGCGGCTCTGTTAGAGCCCAGCTCAGGGCGGACCGCCCCTGTCCAACGGCAGCCATTGGACGCCGAGCAAAAGCGGCAGGTGGCGATAGCATTGAAGGAGAAACACGGTATTGCGGGCGCGGATACCGCCCGCATCCTTGGTGTGTCACGGCAAGCCATTTATGCATATTTGAAGCAACAGGATGGGGAGGCATAGCATGGCGGAAGTTCGAGACCAGCCCCTTCTCTATCCTGTTTTGAGCCTTCAAATGGACCCGGCGCTCCGGAGTCCTACAGGGCGCGGCAAGGGCATTGAAAGTATCGTCACGGAGCGCCTCGGCCGACAGCAGGAAGTTCTTGCGAGCGAAACACGCGATATCTATGAGCACCGCGCGGAGTTGCCGACATATTCGGGGCTAACTCACCTCGTAGTTCGTATGTTTACCGAAGATTCCCTCGCTCCGACACACACACCAGACGACCTCTTCTCCCAGCGTCACGGCTGCAGGCTGGTTGCACCCCTTCCAAGCGGTTATTTGATCGAGGCCGACATCAAACAGTTGCCTCGCCTTCTCGACGCGATCCAACGTCCGGTCGGCTATGCGGTGCAAGCAGACATATCGCGAGTTTCGTCACTGGAGCGATTTGATGCGAAAAGTCGATTGCGCGGCCGGTCAGTCAATGAGCTCTGGAATTCCGCGCCGGAGGATGACGATGGACGTTTGTTCGTGGTCTGGCTTGCTCCTTTTCGTGATCGTGATGCCAAGGTAGAGGTCCTGGAGCGTATTCAGGGCTTTGCCAATGAGAGGTTGGTATTGCCGACTTTCACGAGTGTACGGTTGACGCTAGGCACATCAGAGCAAGCGGAAGAACCGCGCGCTTTAACGACGCCGCGACAATCCAGCATAGCAAGGGCCATGCGGGATTACCGAAACACCGGCGTCGGCCGAGCCACGGTTCGTATTCCGAACAAAGAAGGATTGCGGCAGCTAATCGCCTCCGGTGCTTCCTATCGAATCGATCCTGTGCGGCCCATCAGAGTGGCGGCCCCTGGCGAAGGAGCTGAGCCTCCTGCGCCGGTAATCGATCAAAACGCACCCGTCGTCGTTGTCGTGGACGGGGGACTGCATGCGAAAAGTTACAGCGCAGCTGAAGCCTTCAAGGCAACGCCTTTCGTGACGAATGCCCAAGCTGATAAGCTTCATGGCAACTGTATCAGCTCACTCGTTGTCCATGGCCACGCCTGGAATAATAATCGATTGTTGCCGGAGCTGAACTGCCGCATTGGATCGGTTCAGGCGGTCCCCCATAAGAACGCAAACCGTCGTTTCGATGAGCGTGAGTTGGTTGACTACCTGACGGAGGTTGCACGTCTTTATCCAGAGGCACGCGTCTGGAATATTTCCGCCAATCAAGATGGCATCGGCTTAGACCCCTCAGAAGTGAGCGTTCTTGGGCACGAAATCAGCCTCCTGGCGAGATCGGCGGGCTTTCTCCCTGTGATCTCCGTTGGAAATGTCAGCCCGGACAATAATTCTCGACCCAACCCGCCAGCTGATTGTGAAGCGGCAATTGTTGTCGGTGGCCGTCAGGCGCTCCCAGATGGAACGCCGGGCGACCGTTGCCCTGCCTGCCTGCCCGGTCCTGGCCCCGATGGGATGATGAAACCGGACTTATCGTGGTTTTCAAATCTCAGGATGCTGGGTGGAGTTGTCGATACGGGAAGCAGTTACGCAACGCCGTTGGTATCGTCTTTGGCAGCCCACACTTTCGATAGCTTACGTGAACCAACGCCGGATCTGGTTAAGGCTCTCCTCATCAATTCAGCGGAACGCAGCGAGCACGATCCCAACCTCGGTTGGGGAACGCCGTATCAAGGGCACCTTCCTTGGACCTGCGCGCCTGGCAGCGTCACGCTTGCGTGGCGGGCACAACTCGAGCCGGGAACCGCATACTACTGGAACGATATTCCCATCCCTCCCGAGCTGGTGCGAGATGGAAAGTTGTTTGGGCGCGCCAGCCTGACCGCCGTGCTGCGACCCCTCGTTTCGCCGTTCGGCGGCGCGAATTATTTCGCCTCTCGGTTGGAGACATCTTTGATGTACCCTACTGGGCCAAAGAAATGGCCCTCCCTTCTTGGTTCAATGAAGGAATCGACACTGCCGGAGAACGACGCTCGTGAAGAGCTGCGAAAATGGCAACCGATCAGAAGGCATTGCCGGGATTTTACCAAAAGCAGTGGGCTAGGCTTTTCCGGGTCGCATATGCGGCTATATGCGCGCGTTTACATGCGCGACCTCTACCAATTTGGGTGGACGCATCACAGTCAGGCTGGGCCGCAAGAAGTGGCTTTCGTACTCACGCTTTCGAGCGCTGATGGAGAGAAGTCGATCTATGACTCGACAGCTCGTGCGCTTGGAAACTTCGTTGAAAGCGCGGTCTTGAACCAAGACATCGAGGTCTCGAATGAGATTTAGAAGGTCGACGTCTTCCGAATCTGCAATTACCCCTGCAATCGAGGCAGTTACGTGAGGAGTGGCCGGCTTTCCTTCGGTTTTTCCGAGAGAGAATTTGGCGAAGCGTTGGCTCTCAGGACCGCTACCGTGGGAGTGAGGCCGGTAGATGCCGTCGAACAGCTGATGACACAAATTCTCGTCGAAAATCTTCGGCAGCAAGCAACTTTAGAGCTCCGGAAGATCCCCTCGGTGAAGCTTCACTCGATGTATTTCAAGGAGCGCTGTGCATCCTTGGCGCGGCTTGCGGACATCGGATACGAAACCTGGTATGTCGAGCTGGCCTTTTCCACAACCAAAGAGACCATGGTTGACGTCGTTGAGATTGACACGCAGGGTTTGCAACTCAGTCCCATAAATTATGGCCCTGCGGGGCTGATGTCCATCGACTTTGGTCGAAGCAGCTAAAAACGCAAACAAACCACATCCTGCGTCTGAACCACGTGACGATTCCGCCCAGCATGTTTCTTGAAACCAAGAAAATGATGGAGGCGATCCCCCTTGAGCAGCCGCTGGTCGCGAACCCTCGACCTGGGCCGCGTACGCAAGGCTATGAGTTCGGGATCGAGGGCTTTGAGTTTGTTGCATTTGACCATTTGATTACCGGGGAGCGTTGTTTCTGTTCATGCGCACGCCCGGCCCATGGCAAAATGATATCAGAGGCTATGCGGATTGCGTCTCATTCAGGCGCATGGACCTATCAGGTTGTTCGATTGTTGTCGGATGCGACCTACATCGACGAAATATGCCACCTGTGTATCGCCCGTCGCTCGGGACCGGAGGCTGCTGCTGATCTCTACGGTGATGATATTGGGGAGTTTATCGCGCCGTATATCGATCAGCTGGACCCCTCTAAAAACCTCCCCCTTTTCGGCAAATCGTGATTCAATCCGACATGCGCGATTTGGCGGGAGCAGATGATGCGGGGGCAGCCTGGTTTCTTTGATCTGGACGAGCGTTATGAACGGCTGAGCGCCGTGGGCGATCCGCTCGAGAAGCTGAATGCCATCATCCCGTGGCCTGTGTTCGCGAAGCCGCTGGCCAAGGCGCTGAAGCGATCGGATGGATCAAAAGGCGGGCGTCCGCCGTTTCCGGCGGTGCTGATGTTCAAGATCCTGGTGCTCCAGGCGCTCTATAATCTCTCCGACGACCAGGCCGAGTTCGTCATCCAGGACCGGCTTTCGTTTATGCGGTTCCTGGGGCTCGGCCTTTCCGACAAGGTGCCGGACGCCAAGACGATCTGGCTGTTTCGCGAAAGTCTCGTGCGAGCCGGTGCCATCGATAATCTGTTCGCTCGCTTCGACAAACATCTGTCGCGGTCCGGGTATCTGGCCAAGGGCGGGCAGATCGTCGATGCGACAATCATCCAGGCTCCGAGGCAGCGCAATAATCAGGAAGAGAAAGACGCGATCAAAGCCGGTGAGATACCGCAGGACTGGAAGGAGAAGCCCGCCAAGCTTGCCCAGAAGGATCGCGATGCGCGTTGGACGGTGAAGTATTCCAAGGCGAAGCAGCCGAGGGAAACGCCGACATCAGCGCCAACGAAGACCCATGACATCGCCATTCCGATGTTTGGTTACAAAAATCACGCGGGCATCGACCGGGCACATGGCTTCATACGGGGATGGACGGTGACAAGTGCGAGCGCCCATGACGGTGCCCAACTCCGGAATGTCGTGACCAAGGACAATAGCGCCTCAACGGTCTGGGCCGACAGCGCCTACCGATCCAAGACGAACGAGGAGTGGCTGGTAAGGAATGGCCTGAAGTCGGACATTCATCAGCGAAAGCCGAAGGGCAAGCCAATGCCGGAAACGACGTCGCGGGCCAACGGGCGACGATCCAAGATCAGGTCCGCTGTCGAGCATGTCTTTGCAAGGCAGAAGGATAAGATGAAGCTCTTCATCAGGACCATCGGGATTGGAAGGGCCAAGGTGAAGATTGGCATGGCCAATATCGCCTACAACATGCTCCGATACGTCTTCCACGAAGGTCGCCATGCCGCCGCATGACGACGGCCACCCCGCAAGGGGCGGGAATGCCAATACAGACAGTTCAAATATCACCACCGAGAGCGGCGGTAGGCTCAGATCACCCCGTCAATGCAGGAAATCGGGGTAAATCGAGGTGTCCAGCTGATGTTGATGCCTGGAATGGACAAGCCCACTGCGCGTTCCGAAGTCCAGTACACTCTTGGTCTTAGCCGATGGGTGAGGGAGGCGGAAATGTACAGTCTGCTGAAAAAGCTATTTCCCGACCAAGTTATCCTAAGGGAGGCGTCGCCCCCATGGCTGGGGCGCCAACGATTAGACGTGTATCTGCCCGCCATCGGCCTTGCTCTGGAACACCATGGTGAGCAGCACTACAGAGCCATTGCTGCATTCGGAGGAGAAATGGCGCTGAAACGGAACATGGAGCGCGATGCCTTGAAGAGAAGTCTCTGTGAACAAAATGCGGTCCAACTTGTCGAGATTCGATTTGATGAGCCAATGACTTTGCCAATTCTTCGCCAGAAACTCCGGCGTTTCATGCGGACCTAGCTGATCTAGCGGCATTCAATCGTCCCGTAGGGACCGTTCTATATTCTCTATGAAGGTTTTGATCAGATCGGCGGTTTCCTGAACGAATACCTTGGTAAAGATGCGCAGTTCGGTTCCTTCCTTGTCAAAACCATTGCGATGGACACAGTCATGTCGAAGCAGCACCGCCTTGAAAAGGCGTGGCTTGTCTGTGATCAGGTTCAGGATGCGGACCCCTAGCGCGATGTTGTAGAGAACGTCGACTTTGGCGAGATTGTGATACTGAATCGACCGGAGATATTTGCGGACCCGTTTACCAACCAGAGCCGGATCTCTCGAAATTTCGGCGAGTGTGAATTTCTCCTTCGCCAGCTCCTCGTCTTGCCCAAGCAGCCGCCTGAAAGCCTCCGGGTCGCGCTCGACTTGATTTATCAGCCGGTCGGCCAGATAGGCTTCCATCGCAGTGATCTGATGCGAAAAGATCATCCGATTGACCAAGTGACCGCCACTGTCGCCTCCATAGTCCGCGAGCAGGTCGCCTGTATGATGGTAGGAGCTCATGAAAACTGTGAGCGGATCATCCGGAACAGAGTAATCGACCCATTCGTCAGGTTCCGGCTCACCGTGCT
This sequence comes from Rhizobium sp. O111, assembly GCF_055616315.1. Lineage (NCBI taxonomy): Bacteria > Pseudomonadati > Pseudomonadota > Alphaproteobacteria > Hyphomicrobiales > Rhizobiaceae > Rhizobium > Rhizobium sp. O111. The sequence goes on from NZ_JBSHXL010000004.1 coordinate 27,515, forward strand.
CCAGCCCATAATCGAAATCCCGTATGACCTCGTGCGGTCCTGCATTGGTGATATGGTAATTCTCGATACCGATGGGATACTCCCACAGACCCCAGCTTAGCTCTCCAAGTTCCGGATGATCGATGACAGCTTCATAGTGGATTTCCGATCCCATCTGCCGTTCATCACCACCGACTGCGTCCCAATCCAGCTCGTCGCTTTCGATTTCGTAGATTTCGCCAGTTTCACCATGCCTAATTTGAGCCGTTCCCCTGCAGTAAATCTCCATAAGCTCCTCCCATTTCAGGCTCGGCGAGATGCGGTGGAATTAGAATGAACGCGGCCATTATGATTCGCTACCGTGCGCCTTTCATTCGGCAAGAGGTTCATTCTCATGGGCCGGCCCAGAATTTCTTCCTGAGGCAATTCGCCTGACTTCCAAATCCGGTGGAATCAGATATCCTCCCTTTCGGAGCCGATCGCCAGGGCTGCAAGCGACCCTAAAGGCGGCAATTTAGAGATACCAGTCCTCACCTAAACGGCAACCAATCTGCCGGCGCAAGGTGACATGAAGCGCTTGTGTTCACCGTATCAGACGCCGGAGTGAATTGGATTTGTCATGTCTATCCACAAAGAATGCGTTGACGCCCTGCGTGCGAAATACCGCGCGTTGACGGGGAACAAACTTGTCGCGGGACACGCCCACGAAATTGTTGCCGCCTATTTCGGATACGGAACTGCGGCAGCACTTCGCGCGGAAGGGAAATATCCGCTTACTTCGCTCGAAGAAGCTGAACTCCTGATGCCGGCGCTCGCGGTTATGGACCAGAGAATTGCTGAACTGCAGGGAATTCCCGATGACCTGCCAACCTCAGACGAACTTGCATCGCAGATTTCAGCGTTTCTTGTCGAAGCGGGGCATTTCTCGGGTAAGATCTGGAGCAACAGAAACATCGGTGAGGAAGTCAGTACATACGCTTACGAAAATCCGCTTACGATCCTTGACGAGCTCTCGGGGGAGATGGCGACGACGAATGCGTACTTCGATGGCTTTTATATCGATGAAGTAGACGTATCATCGAATGACGAAGGCCTCACAGTGATGCTTACAGGTACTGCCGAGGGCGAGCAGGATCAAGACAGGGTGTTTTCAGGCGACAAGATCAACTTCACAACCTACGTGACGTTCGACCTCGTGGCTGGACGCGTGGCCTATCGAGAGGCTGAATTCGATACAGGTGGCAGCGTCGATGACTCCTATTATTTCGACGATGATGCCGCGTGACTGAGGTCGGGACCGTGATTGATGACAGCGATGGCGGTCCCACACACGCTCGCACCTTCTGGCCGTTCGGCACGAATTTCGACACCCCGCGTTCGCACCGGAAATTCTGAGAGGCTGAATCGCATGGGGAATCGACGCTAGTACCTCAGAGCTTGGACTGGGCGAGACGAGACGACAGGAACTTTTCGATTTTGCTGCCGATCTCAGGAAATACGAACGTGAGAAATGGTAGCGTATCTTCATCGGGTAGATAGCGTTGATCACCTGCGCGGATGTTCTCCCGGATCGTGCGGGCGCGCTTTTCCCACTTTCCGCTCTTGTCCTGGGCTTTGATCAATTCCTCGCATCCATATTCCTTGAGGGCAAATCCCATCGCGAGCGCGTGTTCCGGATATCCGTCGCAAATGCGGTGCGCGACCTCGATGAGGTGTTTGAAGTCCCAACCGACCGGGCGCTTTTCGCGTGCGCTTAGGACGCCGTTCATCAGACCAGTAACGGCGCGGTCGTGTCTGTCGTTCGTTGGAGGTGTAACGCCGCGGGCCGAGAGTTCTGCGACCAGGCTCCGCCACGTTTCCTCAGCGGACAGTGGGTCGGGAGTGTGCTGATTGCGCGCCAACCAAAATGCGCAAATCCTTTCACGCAGGTCGCGATCCCGCGTTTCGAGCTCGATCCTTGCGTTTTCGAGGAGCAACTGAGACTGGCCGTCGTAGTCGAAGGCCCAGGCTGACTGTGATTCCAGATCTATTCTCAAATCGCGGAAGGCGACGATCTGAGTTGCCCAGTCATCTCTGATGACGCCCGATACCAGTTCCGGGACGCGGTAATGCGCACGGAGGTAGAATATGCCGCTACTCTCGGACAAAGCCGCTGTCTCTTCATCGACAACGAGAATGTTGGAGTTATTGGAGAACAGCAGGTCGTCCGTCGTCATGCGCCGATAATCGGGGTCAAATCCTGCCATAATCCAAATGAGCAATGCGCCTTCACTGCGGTAGAATGTGCGACGTCCTGCTACCACGTCGAGGAAGGTCGTCGACAGCTGCGCCTCGAAAGCCACCCGGCCAAAGGTGGTAAGAGCCTGCACATCGGGCTGACGTCGGCTGCCGGGGTCTCGGGCAGAGCGCCACTGCCTTTCAGAGAGGATTTCGCTGTTCGAGGGGTCGGCTGCAAGACTGCGCAGGAGCCGTTCCTTGATCTTTCGATGAGCGACACTTTCTCGCTGGCCATCATATTTGAGCGCCCGGATCTCATCGCGGCTCAATGCCGAACGGGTGATCGACGGGCAAGAACCATCCTCCCGGCAGTGGCGAAAAAAGAAACGCTTCTCGCGAGAGGCAACCAGATAGACTGGCGTCGCGCAAAGCCCGCATGCGAAAAGCGGCTTGTCCGCTAGATTTTCCCGGATCGAAACGCGCTCCGCGACCAACCGGTCATAGCGCTTTTGAGAGATAAAAGCTGTGGTTTCAAAGAATTCCCCGCTCTCCAAATCGAGAATCTCGGTGATCTCAGGCTTTTCGACGGGCTCGGCAAAAGCGAGTGGGTCAAAGGTGACATTTCCTTGCATGATCGCACCTGGTTTCACGAGTCACTCGAAGATAGGCAGATTCGGTTGCTTTCATGCACGCAAAATGAAGAATTACGTTTGACGAAAGAGCGTAGGTGAGGCGCAAGAAATGAATCGATCCTTTTCCGATAGACATGGTTATCGTGGCCCGGAACCGGAAATCACGATCCGCGAGGATGCTCCCGACTTTCTGCGGTTCCAGGTCGCGAGCATCGCGCGAAGCTGCGGACTAAGCCCGACCGCGATCCGGACCATCGTATGCGATATATTGCTCGAGGTTCCAGATCCTCGCAACTGGAGCGAATACCCAAACATCTGGGATGAAGTCCTCGGCTTGTTGAGAGGGTGCGACTGGTACAAGGTCTATGACATCGCTGAAGCACTTTGGCGCAACTTCGAATACCGCCCAGACGAACAGCGGCGCTTCGAGGATGATTTGAACAGGGTGTTCCGCGAGAAAGGGATCGGTTGGGAGCTCAAAGATCCGGATGGAATAGTGTTTCGTGGTGATCCGACTTTCGCGATTGCGACTGAGCAGGCGGTCGAAGCTTTTGCGCAGAGCGGTAGGTACACGGCGGCCGGCGAAATCCGTGAGGCGCTGAAGGATATCTCACGTCGTCCGGATCCAGACCGCACAGGCGCCATTCAGCATTCGATGGCTGCGCTCGAATGCGTCGCTCGAGACATGACAAACGCCCCCAATCAGAATCTCGACCAGATTATCAATAGTCTGGCCCTGACTCCGCCTTTGGGGGATGCGGTCCATAAGTTATGGGGTTACGCCTCACAGAATGGACGTCATGTGCAGGAAGGCCGAGACGCGACGGCCGCCGAGGCAGAGCTCGTTGTCAGTGTTGCGTGCAGCCTCGCCGTATTTCTGCTGAGGCGGACTTAAAACCCGCGGCAAATCGCTCTGTGCCGGTAACAACTATGCCTGTGGGATAGACCGCCGCTACAGTCGTGGAACGATGTTCTTCTCTCTTTTTGCGGGTATATTCGCGAGACCACGAGTCTCGAAGGATCCACGATGCATATCTCCCGCGTTCAATTGGTAAACTATCGAAATTTCGAGCGGGCAAACTTTCATTTCAACAAGGGCATTAATACGATCATCGGCGAGAACGGTTCGGGAAAGACGAACCTGTTCCGCGCAATGCGGCTGATGCTCGACGATGATTTCCTCCGCTGGGCGTACCGGCTTGAAGAGGGTGACTTTCACCGCGGCCTCGGCAATTGGCGGGGGCATTGGATCATCATTAGCATTGAGTTTGCGGAGGTGTCCCAGGAGGAAGCAATCCAGGCCCTTTTCCTCCATGGCACCGGCGTCATCGAAAACGACGCCGTCGCGAGAGCCACTTATAATTTGATTTTCCGACCTAACGCCGCGACGCGCACGCTTCTCAGCCAACTTGCTGAGGGAGATCATGCCGGCCTCGCGGGGATCTTAAACACGATCACGCTTGACGATTACGAGACGGTCTTCACCGGTAAAAGCACTGCTGATTTCTCCGATCCAGCCGTCTATCAGGCGTTGGTTGGCGATTTTGCCACAGTGCAGTTTCCCGAGGAGCTTCAACCCGCGAGCCTCGGCGGTCGGGTTCCAGGGATCATGTCCGTGAGCAAGGAGGTCTGCTTCACTTTTGTCCAAGCGTTGCGTGATGTCGTCAGCGAGTTCCAGGGGCAGCGGACCAATCCATTGCTGACGCTTTTGCGCAGCAAGAGTGGCGAAATTGACCCCGCTGCATTGGCGCCGATCACCGAGCGCGTCAAAGCGCTTAATACCGAGATCGAAGCGCTTCCCGATGTTGGCGAAATCAGAGCCGATATACGGCAAACGATCCGCGATGCAGCGGGAGAAACATATTCGCCTGCGAGCTTGGCGGTGAGGTCGGCGGTCCCCCACGAAGCCGACCGGCTGTTCCAATCATTGAAGCTGTTCGTCGGCGAAACGGACGACGACTATGAGGGAGCCATCAACGAGTTGAGCCTCGGTGGTGCCAACCTGATCTACCTGACGCTGAAGCTCCTCGAGTTTAAATACCAGAAAGCGAAGCAGGCGTGCGCAAACTTTCTGTTGATCGAGGAGCCCGAGGCTCATATCCACACGCACATCCAGAAAACTCTGTTTGACCGCCTTAGCTACCCCGATACCCAGGTAATTTATTCCACCCACTCGACCCAGATCTCAGAAGTCAGCAACGTTGAAAACGTTAATATCCTAGGGCGCAGTGGCTCACGCTGCGAGGCTTTCCGGCCGAGTGCGGGACTTGATGAGCCGGAGATCAGAAGCATCCAACGGTATCTCGACGCGGTTAGAAGCAATCTCCTTTTCGCTAAAAGTGTCATCCTTGTTGAAGGCGATGCGGAAGAAATCCTCGTGCCTGTCCTCGTCAAAGAAGTTCTCGGGGTGAGCCTCGATGAACTGGGCGTCAGCCTGATCAACATCCGCAGCACCGGATTCGAGAATGTCGCGGTGCTTTTCCACGACCTTAGAATAAGAAGACGATGCGCCATCGTCACCGACCTTGACGCGACGTTCTTCAATACGGAGCCCGCCGAGGACGATACGAAGGCGCTGAAGGGCGCGAAAGAAAAAGCAATCGGAGCCCAGGCGGCCGGGGTCGCCCGGCGGGCAAGACTGACGGCGTTCAAGGACGGCAACGACTGGGTGTCCGTCCATTATGCTCCGAGAACGTTCGAAGTCGACTTCGTGGCGGCGGGAAACTGGGAACTTGCTGTTTCAGTCTTGAACGCGGTCTATAAGGACAATCCGACCATAGTTGCTGCAACTGCGGAGTTGAGATCCAACGATCCGGCAGTGTTTGGCCGTCGAATCCTTGCCATGGCGGATTATGCCGGGAAGGGTTGGCTCGCAATCCAGATGGCCAAGCAGGTATCCTCCTCGACGCGCATCCCGGACTATCTGGTCGAAGCGATCTTTTCCGCCCATCGACCGATCGGTCGCGCTGTTCTCGCAAATATGATCGAGCACCGCCTGAAATTTCACCAGGATCCCGCGGTGATCGGCGACGCACAGCTTGCGCAGCTCAGGGAGCAGGTAAGATCATTCCGCGCTGGCGAGCTGGCGATAGAGCCGCTCCGGGAAGCATTGATCGCTGCGGTCGCCGGCGACGTCATCATCGATGTCATGGGACATGCCTGATGGTTTTCGTATGGCAAAATGGCGACCTCAATGATGAGCAGACTGATGCCGTCCTTCATGACGGGAGCGTTTTCCTTGCTGCATGCCCGGGGAGTGGGAAGACGAGAGCTCTGACGTACAAGATCGCCCTCGAACTGTCGAAGCTGGAAAGCGAACGCCACTGGGTGGTCGCCATTACCTACACGCATCGTGCCGCCGAAGAGATTGCTGAACGTATCGAGAAGCTTGGGGTGTCGACCGATCGACTCTGGATCGGCACGATACATTCGTTTTGTCTCGACTGGATCATTAGACCGTATGCTATCTATCATGATCGTCTTGCCAAAGGGTTCCGGGTGATTGACCAGCATGAAACCGATGACATCCTGACGGAACTCTGCCAGCAATCTCCGAATTTTGTCCGCCCGCTGGATTGTCGGTATTATTTCACGACGACTGGTTTCGAGCTTGAGGGAGCAAATCCGAACCGCCGAGCAGCAGCAACAGCCGTCCTGCAACGCTATTGGGATCGGCTTCAGGAACACCGGCAACTGGACTTTGAGATGATCTTGAGCTGCGCGCACGACTTGATCGCCAGCAATCCCACGATTCCCGTGCTGCTTGGATCTCTATTCCGCTATATCCTCGTTGACGAATATCAGGACACCAAAGAGATCCAATACGCAATTGTTGCCGCCATTCTAAGGGGATCGGCCGGAAACACGAGAACGTTTATCGTCGGGGATCCCAACCAGGCAATATACGGTTCCTTGGGCGGCTATGCGATGACTCGGCCAGAATTTGCTGCGCGCGCTGGCATCGATCTCGCAGAGAAAAGCCTGTCGAACAATTACCGCTCCTCCGAAAGGATCGTCGGCTATTTCTCGAACTACTGTGTCGTGCCTGCGGCCATTGAGGCTGTCGGCAAAGACCGCGACTACGGAAGCTTCATTTCCTTCGACCAGGAGATCAATCACCAAGAGCTGGATGATGAGATCGTGCGGCTCATTCGCCATAATGTCGAAACGCTTGGAATTTCGCCGCACGAGATCTGCGTTGTTGGACCGCAATGGGTGCAACTGGCGGCGATAACTCGACGCCTCGTGGCGGCGCTGCCCGAATACAATTTTGACGGCCCGGGCATGGCGCCATTTTCGCGAGACCAAGAAAATATCTGGTTCAAGATATCTCGGCTTGCATTAACTCGGCCAGAGCCACAAATGTTCGTTCGAAGGATGCGCTGGGCTGGCGAGGTTCTGGAGCATTTTCGGTCTGTAGGCATCGACACGTCGAAAACCTCTCGACGGGATCTTTTGCGCCACTGCAATCAAATTCAGATCCTGGTCGATGATGGCCTCGAATACCTAGAGCTGTTTTTTGACGAGCTGCTGCTGTCGCTCGGGATCGACATTGCGCTATTTCCGTCGCTCGATGATCATCGCACGGCATTTTTCGAACGTTCGAGAATCCAAATCGAACGGCTGGAAAACGCCGGTGTGCAAGCGGTATCCAACATTGCGATGTTCAGGCGCGTGTTCGCGGCACGCTCCGGAATCACGATATCAACCATTCACGGTGTCAAAGGGGCTGAATTCGATTCGGTGATAGCATTTGCGCTGCTCGAAGGCATGGTTCCGCATTTCGCTGATCCTAACGCGCTAGATAGCGCCAAGAAGCTCCTATATGTGATTGCATCGCGCCCGCGAAAGAACCTTCATTTGATTGCCGAGGTCGGGAGGGTCAATGGGATCGGCGAGCCGTACGAGACGACAGATATCCTTGCCGAGCATATTTTCGGTTATGACCTGATAGAAGCTATTGAGTAAGTAGACGCCGAGCTCGCTCGCGAACAGCGGGTCTCGGGCCGAGATGGACTTTAACTTGGATCAGGTGATCGTCGATCGGTATTGCACAGGCCGCAGCTGAATATGTGTGGTCCTCTACGTCGAATAAATTATCAAGTGCTTTCAGGCGTTTGAGAGACGTGAGAATTGAGTGTTGGTTCGATTCCTTTCACATCAGGATTTTTGTCAATTGGTCATTCGAGTGGCATCGAGTTTCTCCGTTTTAGGTGGATCCATGGTCTGAGCCCATAGCAATTACCGGCCCGTTCTCGCGCCTGTACAACCTCACATCCGGTCGCCGCTCTTGGCGGCAGGCACCAATTTCCCGCTTTCGCGGGCGCGGGCTCAGGAGAACGGGACCAATCTCAAGACCGGCGGTTTAAGCCAAAAGGAATCCCGGTCCGTTCACCTGGATCCGACAGGGCTGATCACACCCTGAGGATTAGAATTTGCTTTCGCAGCCGTTTCGCGTGTCAGGCGGCTTTCATGATTGCACCTTCGATCACAACGCCGGAGCTCACATATTTCCAGAGTGCAACGAGCAGCTTGCGGGCCAAAGCCACAATCATCGGCTTCTTCAGACGGCCGCCGTTGCGAGCGATACGCTCCTTAAACCAGCAGGTCAGTGCCGAACTCGGTTGATGCCGCAACCATAGCCAGGCGAGCTCGACCATTGTCGCTCGCAGTCGCGGATTTCCCGCCTTCGAGACCCCTTGTTCGCGATTGACATTGCCGCTTTGCCAAGGGGAGGGGGCGAGGCCAGCGTAGGAGGCGATTTGCCGTCGATTGTCGAAGTGTCGGAACAGACCTTCCGTGTAGAGTATCGTAGCAAACTCCGGACCAATTCCTCTTATGCCCAAAAGAGCGGTCGCGCCCACCGGCGTTTCCGGCGTCTCGTGGACGATCAAAGCATCTCGTTCTGCTTCTACGGCCTTGATTTGGGTGAGCAACAATTCGAGGCGATCAAGCTCTCTACAGATTTCCGCTTTCAAATGCTTTGCAAGCGGACGGCCATCTCCTGTTCGCAGCTCGTCCAGACGTTGCCGACGGTCGCGATTTAGAGGTTCGTATTCTCGTATTCCTTGCGTGAAGAGTAGCCCCTTGATGCGATTGACGTGGAAGACACGTTCGGCAACCAGTGTCTTTCGCTCCCGTCCGATCCGACGATTATCGTCCTCCTCAGGTGTGAGGAGCTTGACCATTGAGCACGCACGCGGCTCGCCACGTTTCCAAGCCATCAAGGCCCGGATCAGCGTTTCGCCGTCGATGCGATCCGTTTTTGCCCGGCGATGGCGGCGGGGCATGGCAATGGACGCGGCCTCTACAATGTGGCTCTCAATCCAGGTTTCCTTGCTTAGTACCCGTCCTAGCCAAAAGCCATCAAGTCCAGCCTCCTGGATCACCACCAGCGGGTACTGCTTCTCCTGACGCCGCTGGGCTTTTTGGCGAAGTGCGGCAAAACACGAGAATAATCCAGCGGTGTCGCCTCCTGCGACGGTATGGCGGGACATCTTCTCGCTTCCCGGCGACAAAGCCGTTACAAGCCACGTCGATTTGCTCAATTCCAACGAGACGAAAATTGCGCCAAGATCAACGGGGGTAGCGGTCTGTGCTTGAGTTCGATCTGCTGTTATCGGCATGATTGGCCTCCAGAGAGTTTTCTAGCGACCTCACTCTGCCACTGTGCAGGCCGCTACTCACCCCTGATGGGATCTCAAGGCGAAGAGGAACCAGATGTTGGCGCCCGCCTCTCTATCGGTATCGGGTAGAGGCAGATGGTACGGAGGGGCGGGATCCTACGCCTGCTCGGCATATCGGTCGATATTTGTGTCGAGAAGTTCCAGCAACTGGTCGCGTCCGGGATCACGAACAGCTCTTGCCCAGGCTGCGGCAAGAGGCAGTTTCCGGAGTGAAATGCCGCCAACCGTCATGAGGGGAACGAAGGTCACCCCGGATACCGCGAGTTTCGCGGTCCAGCGGGGGACGATGGCAGATCCGATACCTGCCGCAACGAGGTTGATAATCGTTTGTTTCTCGTCAGCAATCTGGGCGATGCGCGGGTGTAGTCCGGCGTCCTCGAAAAGTTTCATGGTCAGGTCATAGCTGTGCGGGCGAGAGCGACGCTCTGGAACGATGAGGGGCTCGTCGCGCAGTTCATCGACGGAGATCCGCTCGCGGGTCGCGAGCGGATGCGTGATAGGCAGTGCAATAACGGGTGTTTCCTGCGTGAGGGTGCGAATATCCAGGTTCCGGTTCAGTCCGTCTCGAGGTCGAATGAAGACGATATCCAAACGCCCGGCAATCAGTTTTGGAATGAGACGTATCGATTTGTCTTCGACAAGTTGCGTGATGATCCCGGGGCATCGCTCCCGAAAATCATGCAGCAGCGGCGGTATAAGACCTGCTGCAGCGCTGTCTATTGCACCTATGCGGAGCACGGTCGCCTGCTGAGTTTTCCTTGATCGAAACTCTTCCGCAAGTGTCTGGAGACGATGAAGAAGGGGCCTCACCTCCTCTAGCAGGGCGACTCCATCTTCGGTCAGGGCGACACTTCGGGTTGTCCGAGACATGAGGCGAGTGCCGAGCGACTCCTCCAACAGTCTTAAATGCCGTCCCAGCGATGCAGGTAGCATTCCCATTTTCTGCGCAGCCCTACCGAAATGCAGTTCTTCGGCCGCAGCGACGAAGCATTTTAATTGTTCCAGTTCCATGACATGCCCTTATATCATTTAATTATATAATTGAAGCATTGTCGCTTGGGAGAAAAGTACGAATTAACGTCCTCCCCAAAGGCGCAGGAGGTGCGCCCAACGGATCATTGGGAGGAGTTCGCTATGAACAGCGACCTGGAGACGCGCGTTCTGCGCAAAATCACTCTGCGCATCGTGCCATTTATTATGCTGCTTTATTTTGTAGCATTCCTGGACCGGGTGAATATCGGTTTCGCCGCATTGACCATGAATCAAGACCTCGGTTTTTCGTCGACCGTCTTCGGTATCGGAGCAGGCATCTTTTTCGTCGGCTACTTCCTGTTCGAAGTTCCGTCCAACCTCATTCTCAACAAAGTCGGTGCGCGCATCTGGATTGCCCGCGTCATGATCACCTGGGGGATCGTTTCCGGCCTTATGGCCTTTGTGCAGGGAACAACCAGTTTCTATGCTTTGCGCTTCCTGCTCGGCGTCGCCGAGGCAGGCTTTTTTCCCGGGATTATCCTCTACCTGAGCTTCTGGTTCCCGGCTCGTCGACGTGCGGCAGTGACCGCGATTTTCATGGCCGCAGCCCCGCTGTCGACCGTGCTCGGTTCGCCGATCTCCGGAGCGCTTATGGAGATGCATGGATTCCTCGGTCTTGCAGGCTGGCAATGGATGTTCCTGATTGAAGCCGCTCCTGCGGTCATCCTCGGCGTCGTCGTCCTCTTTTACCTGACCGACCGTCCGGAAAAAGCCAAGTGGCTCTCGGAAGATGAGCGCAACTGGCTTGTTAAGACTATGAACGCAGAGCAGGCCGCAAAGGGCAAGGCCAGCCACAGCATCCTGGCAGGGCTCGCCGACATCCGGGTCATCGCACTCGCCCTTGTCTATTTCGGCACGTCCGCCGGTCTTTACACCCTTGGCATCTGGGCGCCGCAGATCATCAAGGAGTTCGGCCTGTCATCCCTTCAGGTCGGCTTCATCAACGCGGTACCGGGCATCTTCGCAGTTGTTGCAATGGTTCTCTGGGCACGTCATTCCGACAAGACCGGTGAACGGACCTGGCATGTGGTCGGCGCTTGTCTGCTTGCGGCAGTCGGGCTTGCCTTTGCCACGGGTGCGACAAGCGTCTTGACCGTCCTTATTGCGCTGACGCTGGTTAATATCGGCATTAGCTGCTCGAAGCCGCCGCTCTGGAGCATGCCCACGCTCTTCCTGTCTGGACCAGCGGCTGCAGCCGGTATCGCTACCATCAACTCGGTCGGTAACCTGGGCGGCTTCGTCGGCCCCTCGATAATCGGCTGGATCAAGGACACTACGGGCAGCTTTGCGGGCGGGCTCTACTTCGTCGCCGGTCTGCTGGTCGTATCCGCGATCGTGACGCTCGTGTTGTCGCGCACCGCACCGGAAAACGGGGGCAAAGTCGCCCCGGTCCAACATCGTTAAATCTCAAAGTGGAGAAAAGACATGCGTGAATACAAGATTGCAGCGATCCCCGCGGATGGGATTGGCCCTGAGGTGATAGCGGCGGGTCTTCAGGTTCTGGAGGCGCTGGAACAGCGAAGCGGTGACTTCAGGATCCACTCCGAGACCTTCGACTGGGGTTCGGACTATTACAAGAAACATGGCGTAATGATGCCCGCCGACGGGCTGGAGAATCTGAAGAAGTTCGACGCGATCTTTTTCGGAGCAGTCGGCGCCCCGGACGTTCCCGACCATATCACGCTCTGGGGCCTGCGCCTGCCGATCTGCCAGGGGTTCGACCAATACGCCAATGTGCGCCCGACGAAGATCCTGCCCGGCATCACGCCGCCCTTGCGCAATTGCGGCCCAGGCGATCTCGACTGGGTGATCGTGCGGGAGAATTCCGAAGGCGAGTATTCCGGCCATGGCGGCCGCGCCCATAGGGGCCTGCCGGAAGAGGTCGGCACGGAAGTGGCGATCTTCACCCGCGTCGGCGTCACCCGCATCATGCGCTACGCCTTCAAGTTGGCCCAGGAGCGTCCACGCAAACTGCTGACCGTCGTCACCAAGTCGAACGCCCAGCGCCATGGCATGGTGATGTGGGACGAGATCGCCGCGGAGGTGTCGAAGGAATTCCCGGACGTCACCTGGGACAAGATGCTTGTCGATGCGATGACAGTGCGCATGACGCTGAAGCCGGATACGTTGGATACGATCGTGGCGACCAATCTGCATGCCGACATCCTGTCGGATCTGGCCGGTGCGCTGGCCGGCTCGCTCGGCGTCGCGCCGACCGCCAACATCGATCCGGAGCGTCGCTTCCCGTCGATGTTCGAACCGATCCACGGCTCGGCCTTCGACATCACCGGCAAGGGCATCGCCAACCCGATCGCCACCTTCTGGACGGCGGCGCAGATGCTTGAGCATCTCGGCGAACGCGAGGCCGCGGCGCGGCTGATGAGTGCCGTCGAGCGCGTGACCGAAGCAGGCATCCTGACCCCTGATGTCGGGGGCACCGCCAACACCAAACAGGTCACCGATGCCGTATGCAACGCAATCGCAGGGTCCAATATCTTGAAGATGGCCGCTGCAGAATGACCTGGAACGATGTGTCCGCTCGCCAGGTGCTGCGTCGAATTTTCGACGCAGCCGTTGCCAGCGCGGATCCGAAAATAGCTGTTGTCAACAACCTCCCAGAGCGTCCCAGAGGTCGCTGCGTTGTGGTGGGAGCGGGCAAGGCGTCGGCTGCTATGGCGGCCGCGGTCGACGCCGCCTGGCCCGATGTCGATCTCTCGGGCATCGTGGTCACTCGCTACGGCCACGCCGTTCCGGCGGGGCGCATCGAAATCCTGGAGGCCTCCCACCCCGTCCCGGATGAGATGAGCATCAAGGCTGCAGAGAAGATTTTCGCCGCCCTCCAGGGCCTTAGTCCGGACGATCTCGTGGTGGCTCTCATCTCCGGCGGCGGTTCGTCATTACTTGTCTCGCCTGCGGGCAAGATGACTTTGGCCGACAAACGAGCGGTCAATCAGGCGCTGCTTGCCAGCGGTGCCACCATCTCCGAGATGAATACCGTCCGCAAGCATCTTTCCACTATCAAGGGAGGACATCTGGCCCGCGCAGCACTGCCGGCAAAACTGGTGACACTGGTCATCTCCGACGTGCCGGGTGACGATCCATCGGAGATTGCCTCGGGTCCAACGGTCGCGGATCCTACCACTTTGGCAGACGCAGCAGCCATCGTCGCCCGCTACGGCATTGTCCTGCCCGATTCTGCGCGCGCAGTGCTGGCGCAAGGAAACGAGACACCGAAGGCAGGGGAGGTTGCAGGCAAGATTCGGCTGGTTGCTGCCCCCTCGATAGCGCTCGATGCGGCCGCCGCGGCCGCGCTGGAAGCCGGTTTGCGTCCACTGATCCTCGGAGATGCCCTGGAAGGTGAGGCTCGCGAAATGGGGCGTGTCATGGCAGGCATCGCACTCTCCGCCCGCGAGAAGGGCCTGCCTGTAGCAGCACCTGCCGTCATCCTGTCCGGTGGTGAGGGTACCGTTTCCCTTGGTGCCATGACCGAGGGGCGAGGTGGAAGAAATACGGAATTCCTTCTCAGCCTTGCTGTTGCCCTCAAGGGAGCTTCCGGCATCTGGGCCATCGCCGGTGACACCGATGGTATCGACGGTGTCGAGGATGCTGCGGGGGCGCTGGTCGCGCCGGACAGTCTTATCCGAATGCGTGATGCTGGTATCGATCCACGGGCGACCTTGTCTGCCCACGATAGTTACACGGCCTTCAAGGCCATCGGCGACCTGGTGGTCACAGGCCCAACGCTCACGAACGTCAACGACATCCGCGCAATTCTCATAGGTTAGGTTTGAACATGTTCATACGCAACAACCGGCGATCGAAGATCGTCGCGACGGTCGGACCGGCGTCAAGTTCGCCCGACATGCTTCGCTCGCTGTTTCTCGCCGGTGTCGATACGTTTCGCTTGAATTTCAGCCATGGTGCCCGGGCCGATCACGCGGAAGTCTACAGGAACATCCGAACTCTCGAGCAGGAGCATGATGCTGCTATCGCCGTGCTGCAGGATCTTCAGGGTCCGAAGATCCGGATCGGAGTTCTGGCACATGGCAGGCTCGATCTCGCACGTGGATCCACCATCGGATTTATCCTTGGCCGCGAGGGTGGCGACGGAATGAACGACATTCCGCTACCACATCAGGAAATCTTCGAGGTGGCGGTGCCCGGGATGGACCTCCTGATCGACGACGGTAGAATAAAAGTCCGGATCATGGAGGAGGTGGACGGGCGGCTTGTTTGCGAGGTCCTCAATGGAGGCGCCTTGTCGAACCGCAAGGGTGTCAACGTGCCCGGCGCTATCCTCGACATTTCCCCGCTCACGGTGAAAGATCGTGAGGACCTGGAATTCGGGCTCGAGCTTGGCGTCGATTGGGTCGCGCTTTCTTTTGTCCAGCGTGCACGCGACATGATGGAAGCCCGGTCCCTCGTTGGAGACAGGGCTGGCCTCATTGCTAAAATCGAGAAACCGTCTGCCTTCGATGACATCGACGATATTGTTAGGCTTTCGGACGGCATCATGGTTGCGCGAGGCGATCTCGGCGTCGAGATCCCGCCGGAGGATGTGCCGGGTAAACAGAAGGAAATCATCCGCGCATGCCGCCTAGCGGCCAAGCCGGTGATTGTTGCCACACAGATGCTCGACTCGATGGTCAGTTCGCCAACGCCGACGCGTGCTGAGGCCTCGGACGTTGCTGGTGCCATCTATGATGGGGCGGATGCGGTCATGCTTTCGGCTGAGTCCGCAACAGGCGCCTTTCCGGTGGAGGCGGTCGAAATGATGAACCGGATCATCGAGAAGACGGAGAAGCACAAGCACTACCGGCCGATCCTTGAGGCAACGGAGCCCGATGTCGCTCAATCACCGCCGCATGCGGTTGCCACTGCGGCCGCCAACGTTGCCGTGGCCCTGGGATCGCCGGTTGTGGTGGCCTATACATCGAGCGGAACAACCGCGGCCAGAATCTCGCGTGCTAGACCGGCATTGCCAATTCTGGCGCTCACTCCGTCCGAACAAGTCGCGCGCCGGCTCAACATGTTCTGGGGGGTGGTCGGCGTGCGATCACAAGATGTCCACACCTATGAGGCGTCGCTGCTTCATGCGCAACAGGCGGTGAAGGAAGCAAAGCTGGCAAGTCCCTCCGATCACATTGTCATCGTGGCGGGATTTCCATTCGCGCAAAGGGGCAGCACCAACAATCTCCGCGTTGTGCAGATCGCCGCAACCGACAACCTAGAGGTTGCGTAGATTGTATCGAGCGATAAGGGGGATGAGTGCGTCATGCGCGTGTTTGCGGTGCAGCCGTGCGGCGCGGCTTGCAGCATCCCCATCACCCTGCTCGATTGCCTCTATGATTTCCCGATGCTCACCGGCCGAGTGCAGCGGCAAGGGCCGTAGGTTGAGGGTGAACATGCGGGCGCGATGCAATTGATCGGCGACGGTCCCCGCCATCCGCATGAGGCGGCTGTTTCCGCTCTCAGTTACGAGGGTGTGATGAAAATCCTCATCGGCGACAGCCCATCGTGGAAGGTCATTGTCCGCCAATGCCTCAATCATCCGCTTCGTGGCGGCCTTCAGAAGCTGGATGACCGGTGCGCGTTCCTCTATCGGCAATCGGGCGAGCCGTGCCGCCGCTGCACCCTCGAGCGCGGTGATGACTTCGTAGATCTCTTCGATATCCGCGGGAGACAGGGCGCAGATGATGATGCCCTTCTTGGGAAGTATCCGGACCAGTCCGTCTTCCTGCAGTCGCGCCATGGCTTCGTGCACCGGGGTTCGGCTCATGCCGAGCTGACGTGCAATTTCAATTTCCGCGGCTTGATACCCGGGGGGAAAGGCGTTGGAGCGTATCGCATCCTTGATGGCTAGATAGGCGGCAGAAACCCTACCCGAACCGTTAATGTCGGAGTTTGCTGAATTCTGTTCTGTGGCCGGATCGCGTGGCGCGGCTCCGGGAATGTCGATCGTCTTGATCATGAACTGCCTGTCGCTGTGTCAAGGCTCGTTATAGCCGCTCTCTCGGAGCTTGACAAACCGGCGCGCATAAATAAATGTAAACTTGCATGCAAGCTAGCATGGAAAAGGATGTGGAGGCATCCTTCGCGATCTCAGGGAGGAAGCGCGATGAAAAAGGTACTGTTGTCCCTCACAGGTGTCCTGTTTGCCATGTCCAGCCATATGGTGCTGGCGCAGGAGAATTATCCTGATCGACCCATCACAATCGTGGTGCCTGCAGCCGCAGGTGGACCGAGTGATACCGTGGCGCGCCTGGTGGCACAGTCGATGTCCAAGACCCTTGGCCAGCAGGTGCTGATCGAAAACATGGGCGGCGCCGGCGGCTCTCTTGGTGCCGCAACAGTGGCGCAGGCCGACCCCGATGGCTACCGGTTGCTGCTCTACCATATCGGCGTAGCAACCTTCGCTGCACTTTACCCGAACCTGACCTACAAGCCGATCGAAGACTTTTCGAGCGTCGGGCTGATTACCGAGGTCCCGATGACGGTCGTCGGCAGGAAGGACTTCGAGCCGAAGACGTTCACCGATCTCGTTTCATATGTGAAGGCGAACGGGCCTGCCGTCACCTTCGGGACCGCCGGCACGGGTGCCGTTTCCGATCTCTGCGGCAGGTTGCTGCAGGATGCCCTCGACACCAAGATCACACTGGTACCTTACAAGGGCATGGGTCCCGCGATGACCGATCTCATCGGCGGCCGCATCGATCTCGCCTGCGACCAGACGACCAATACGATGACCCAGATCAAGGCCGGCGAAGTTCATCCCTATGCGATCACGACGAAAGCGCGGATCGGCGTTCTGCCGGATCTTCCGACCGTCGCGGAGAGCGGCCTGCAAGGGTTCGAACTCAGCGCCTGGCATGCGCTCTGGGCGCCCAAGGAAACGCCTGAAGCCATCCGCAACAAGCTCGCAGACGCGCTCCGCGCCGCACTCAAGGATCCGGTCGTGATCGAGCGTTTTGCAAGCCTTGGAACCGCACCAGTTTCGGAAGACCTAGCGACACCGGCGGCACTTGACCAGAAGTTCGTGTCTGAAGTCGAGCGACTGACGAAGCTGATCAACGAGAGCGGCAAGTAAGCTCAGTTGGGTCGGCGGCTGGCAATGCGCCGCCGACCCGTCACTCGTCATGACAACGAGCCATGAACCCGGCGCTTGATGCTGAGCGCGATATCCTCCAATAGGAGCTTCCCATGCGTGAATACAAGATTGCAGCGATCCCCGCGGATGGGATTGGCCCTGAGGTGATAGCGGCGGGTCTTCAGGTTCTGGAGGCGCTGGAACAGCGAAGCGGTGACTTCAGGATCCACTCCGAGACCTTCGACTGGGGTTCGGACTATTACAAGAAACATGGCGTAATGATGCCCGCCGACGGGCTGGAGAATCTGAAGAAGTTCGACGCGATCTTTTTCGGAGCAGTCGGCGCCCCGGACGTTCCCGACCATATCACGCTCTGGGGCCTGCGCCTGCCGATCTGCCAGGGGTTCGACCAATACGCCAATGTGCGCCCGACGAAGATCCTGCCCGGCATCACGCCGCCCTTGCGCAATTGCGGCCCAGGCGATCTCGACTGGGTGATCGTGCGGGAGAATTCCGAAGGCGAGTATTCCGGCCATGGCGGCCGCGCCCATAGGGGCCTGCCGGAAGAGGTCGGCACGGAAGTGGCGATCTTCACCCGCGTCGGCGTCACCCGCATCATGCGCTACGCCTTCAAGTTGGCCCAGGAGCGTCCACGCAAACTGCTGACCGTCGTCACCAAGTCGAACGCCCAGCGCCATGGCATGGTGATGTGGGACGAGATCGCCGCGGAGGTGTCGAAGGAATTCCCGGACGTCACCTGGGACAAGATGCTTGTCGATGCGATGACAGTGCGCATGACGCTGAAGCCGGATACGTTGGATACGATCGTGGCGACCAATCTGCATGCCGACATCCTGTCGGATCTGGCCGGTGCGCTGGCCGGCTCGCTCGGCGTCGCGCCGACCGCCAACATCGATCCGGAGCGTCGCTTCCCGTCGATGTTCGAACCGATCCACGGCTCGGCCTTCGACATCACCGGCAAGGGCATCGCCAACCCGATCGCCACCTTCTGGACGGCGGCGCAGATGCTTGAGCATCTCGGCGAACGCGAGGCCGCGGCGCGGCTGATGAGTGCCGTCGAGCGCGTGACCGAAGCAGGCATCCTGACCCCTGATGTCGGGGGCACCGCCAACACCAAACAGGTCACCGATGCCGTATGCAACGCAATCGCAGGGTCCAATATCATCTGAACGGGAGGAACCGTCAGAGGAGGCCAGAGGGAGGAGACCATGGCTACACTCGAAAAGCACACCCGGAGAAACCTGATTGCCGGTGGCATATTCATTGCTATCGCAGCCGCATTCGCTGCGCAGGGTCTGCGGTATGAGTTCGGGACCGCGACACAGATGGGGCCGGGCTTTTTTCCGGTCGTTCTAGCGTTCGTCTTGGCCGCACTGGGCAGCGTCATCTGCCTCGATGGTTTGCGCAGTGAACCGGAGCCAAACGATGGTGCCGTTGCCTGGCGTGGAATCGTCCTCATCTGTCTCGCACTTGCCATCTTTGCAGCCGGAGCCCGGGATCTTGGACTCGTACCCGTCGTCCTTCTTTGCACGTTCATGACAGCGCTCGCGTCTCGCCGAAACTCGCTGGTATCGGCGGCTATGATGGCCGCCGTCATCGCCACTCTTTGCTATCTGGTCTTTAAAGTGGGGTTGGCAATTTCCATCCCGGCTTTCGGGCCGGTCTTCGGACTTTGAGGTGCCAGCCATGATGGATCTTGTCTCGAATCTTGCCCTCGGCTTTGAAACGGCCCTCACGCCGATAAACATCGTCTGGTGTTTTGTTGGAGTGCTGCTCGGAACACTTGTTGGCGTTCTACCAGGTATCGGGCCGACGGCGACGATCGCAATGCTCTTGCCGATCACTTTCACCTTCTCGCCGGTCACGTCGCTGATCATGCTGTCGGGCATCTATTACGGCGCCCAATACGGTGGGTCCACGACGGCAATCCTCATTAACCTGCCCGGGGAGAGCTCTTCCGCCGTGACTGCGATCGATGGCTATCAGATGGCCCGAAAGGGGCGCGCTGGTCAAGCATTGGCAACTGCAGCGCTCGGATCGTTCTTCGCGGGCTGCGCCGCAACCTTATTGTTGGCAATCGCCGCTCCGCCGCTTGCTTCTATCGCGCTTGAATTTGGTGCACCGGAATATTTTGCCCTGATCGTTCTCGGGCTTCTCGTTTCGATCTCGCTCGCTCACGGTTCAGTGCTGAAGGCGCTGGGCATGATCGTAATCGGCTTGCTCCTTGGGACGGTAGGCCAGGACATCTATACGGGCGAGGAGCGCTTCACATTTGGTCGCCTGGAATTGTCACAGGGGATCAACTTCGTCTCGATTGCCGTCGGCATCTTCGGGGTCTCCGAAATCTTCCGCAACCTTCAGGCTGAACACACGCGCGAAGTCGGGGTAAAGCACGTCACGAACCTTTGGCTGACGAAAGATGATTTTCGGCGGATTATCGGCCCTGTCCTGCGGGGAACGGCGCTTGGCTCGCTTCTCGGCGTATTGCCGGGCGGCGGCCACGTACTGGCGTCCTTCGCCAGCTACTCGGCCGAAAAGAACCTGTCGAAAAATCCGTCAGAGTTCGGTCACGGTGCGATCGAGGGCGTGGCGGGCCCTGAAAGCGCCAACAACGCCGCGGCACAGACATCCTTTATTCCGTTGCTCACCCTCGGCATTCCGGCCCATCCGGTCATGGCACTCATCGTCGGCGCCTTCATCCTGCAGGGGATCACGCCCGGACCGGACGTCATTACGAGCCAGCCGGCGCTGTTCTGGGGTATCATTGCTTCGATGTGGATCGGCAATTTGCTGCTCGTCATCCTCAACCTGCCGCTGATCGGCCTGTGGGTGAAGATGCTGACCATCCCCTACCGTATGCTGTTCCCGGCCATCGTGATTTTTGCCTCGATCGGATGCTATTCGATCAACAACAATCCGTTTGACGTCTATGCGATCATCATCTCCGGCATACTCGGCTATGTCCTGATCCGTGTGGGCTGCGAACCAGCACCGCTTCTCTTGGGCTTCGTTCTTGGCCCTCTGCTCGAGGAGCATCTCCGTCGAGCGATGATCATCTCGCGCGGCGACGCGACGGTGTTCATCACAAACCCTATCGCGGCGTCGCTGCTCGGTATGGGTCTGGTCTGCGTATTCCTAGCGCTCCTACCGTCGATACGTTCCAAGCGCGATCAGGTGTTCGTGGAGGATGACTGATGCCGGACATTTTCATGTCCTCGGGCCCAAGGCGAGTTATCAAGTTATGGGTGGGGGAGCTACCTTCCTTAGTGAACGCCGAATGGTATGATTTCTCTTAGTTTCCATAATCGTGGCTATGCCGACGGCTTAAAGATTCAACGCCTTACATGTTGTGGGGAGTCATGGGTCGTAAGTTCGTATCTCATCAAGAGCTATATGCGGCCAGAAACCAACGGTCGAAAAAGTTTTGAGCAAGACCGAGCATCGAATCCGCGGAAACCGTGACCTGTGGGGGGCGCTACGTCGTAGAGGAGGAGATGTAAGAGCTTGCACAGGCTCGGATGGCTGTCGGCTTGATAGCTACTCAGCGTCCGACTTCCCAGCCTCCTTCCCCATCGCATCCGCGAACTTTCGCATCAACCGAACAAGATCGTCGATTTCCGCCGGCTCCCAATTCGCAAAAACACCAAGGGCGATCCTTTCTCGTGCAACATCGATCTTGTCGGTCATCGCCTTGCCCTTCGCCGTGACAACAACTTCATTTACGCGACGGTCAGCCGGGCTTTGCCTGCGTTCGGCAAGCCCGAGGCTCTCCAACTTCGCGACCTGGCGACTAACCGTGGTGTAGTCCCGCCCGACGCCGGCCGCCAATTCCACAATGCCGATCGGACCGCGCCGCTCGATCCCGACAAGGAGCGGGAATAGAGCTCGATCTAGGGCGATTCCTGCCTCCCGAACGAGCGCCTCGTCACGTTGGGGTCGGTTCATGAGCGTGACGATATCGATTAGCGAACCGTGCAGTTCACGGACCTTTTTGCTAATATGTGTAATTTGCACATTATTCCTTGACGGCATAGCGCTTCTCCTATTATGTGCATAATACACACATGGAGAACGACATGACAAACGAATTCGAAGCAGATGTGCTCATCTGCGGCGCGGGAGCGGCTGGCCTTACGCTAGCAATAGAACTGGCGCGGCGAGGGGTCTCTTTCCGCCTGATCGACAAGACGCGCGAACCGTTCCCGGGCTCGCGAGGCAAAGGCATTCAGCCAAGGACGCAAGAGGTCTTCGAGGATCTCGGTATCCTGGATAAGGTCGTCGCGGCGGGGGGCGTTTACCCAAGGATGCGCGAGTATCGCGA
The DNA here is from genome assembly GCF_055616315.1 of Rhizobium sp. O111. Lineage (NCBI taxonomy): Bacteria > Pseudomonadati > Pseudomonadota > Alphaproteobacteria > Hyphomicrobiales > Rhizobiaceae > Rhizobium > Rhizobium sp. O111. The sequence continues at coordinate 49,490 of NZ_JBSHXL010000004.1, forward strand.
CGACGGCAGCTTCATGGAGAAAGATTTTGGGGAGCGGGCTCAGGCGACACCCGCGGAGCCGTATCATATTCCGCTGATGATCCCGCAGTTTCTGACTGAGAAAATCATGCGGGACCGGCTGGCGGAGCTGGGTGGGCGGGTTGAGTTCGGAAGCGAGTTGACGGGCTTCGAGCACGATGGCGACGGAGTTACGGCGCGTCTTTCTGGTTCAGGCGGAGCGGAGACGGTTCGCGTACGCCATCTGATCGGCGCGGACGGAGGTCGCAGCTTCGTAAGACACGCACTTGGTATCGCGTTCCCCGGCAAAACCCTGGGCGTGCGCGCGATTGTCGCTGACGTTGGCCTGACCGGCCTAAGCCGTGATGTTTGGTGGCAGTTCAACACCGGTGACATGCAGCGGATGGTTGCCATCTGCCCGCTCATGGGTACCGATCTGTTCCAGATACAGGCGCCGGTCTCTGCGGATGGGGACCCGGACCTTTCAGCAAATGGTTTGGAAAAGCTGATCGTCGAGCGGACGGGCCGCAACGAGGTGAAGGTCCACGACGTCAGTTGGGCATCGGCCTACGCTATGAACGCCCGACTAGCCGACAGATACAGGGTCGATCGCGTATTCTTGGTGGGCGACGCTGCTCATATCCACCCGCCCACCGGCGGTCAGGGACTCAATACCAGCGTTCAAGATGCCTACAATCTCGGCTGGAAGCTCGCGGCCGCGCTTTGTGGAGCCGGCGATGAACTTCTCGACACCTACCAGGCCGAGCGCCGTCCTGTGGCGGAGGAGGTTCTGGGTCTGTCAAGTCGACTGCTCGAAGCGGGAAAGCATGGCGAGATCCGTCGCGGGCGCGAGGTGCAGCAGCTCGACATCGGATATCCGCAATCGCCTCTCGCCTTGCGCGCAGCAAGCCGCAACAGCGGTCTGCAGGCGGGCGATCGCGCACCGGACGCGCCCATTAAGGGGGCAGGAGGGCAGCCTTCGCGGCTCTTCAGCTTGTTCATCGGGCCGCATTGGACGCTGCTCGTAAACGGAGAATGGAGCGTGGCATCGCGGCCGGGATTGCATATCCACCGCCTCGGCCAGCGCGGCGACGTGCTCGATGCGTTCGGTCATATCCGAGCCGCGTACGGATTGGAGGCGGATGAGTGCGTCCTCATCAGACCAGACGGGTATGTCGGTGCGATTCTGGCTTTTGACGCGGAAGGCGTGGCGCAACTGGAAGCCTATCTCGAACGCGTGGGCTTGCCGTCAGGCGAGGCCGTATAGGGGGGGATGGAATATGACGACCAAACCGCAATTCGACATCAGTCCATCCAAGCCGCTCGATTGGCGGATCATCCTTCCGGTCTTTGCAATCGTCTGCGCGAACACCGCCGGCACCGCTTCCGTTTTGCCGGTTCTGCCCTTTCATGTCCGGGCAATGGGCGGCACACCGCTTGTTCTGGGCATAGTTATCGCCGCCGAGGCAGTCGGCCAATTCGCCTCTGCCCCTGCTCTTGGGCAGCTCTCGGATCGCTTCGGCCGGAGGAATGTCCTGCTGACGAGCCAGTGCGTTGCAGCGGCGAGCCTTGCGCTACTTGCAATCGCGCCGAGCGTTGCGTTCATCCTTATCGCTCGGGCACTCTTCGGACTTACCGGAGGCAACATCTCTGTCACTGCGGCCTATATTGCAGATCACACCGATGCCTCAAACCGCAGACGTGCCATGGGGATACTCATGGGCGGTGCGGGCCTCGGCGGCATCGTTGGCGCAGGGCTTTCAGGTTTCCTATCCGAGATGTCGCTGACAATTCCCGTCCTCGCCGCGCTTGGGTTGGTAGCCACGTCCATTGTCGTTACATCTCTTTGCTTGGATGGAGGGCGTCCAACAAAGACTGGAAAAGAGCGGCCGCACGATGGGCACATATCGCTCCGCGCGATCGCAGCGTCGCCTGTCGTTCGTGCTCTCGTCATCGTCATGCTATGCCACTTCTTCGCCTACGGGACATACATTTCGCAAATGCCGGTCTTCCTTGCGGAGACCTTTCAATGGCATGGTCATGCTTTCGGCGCGAAGGAATTGAGCTACCTCATCATGTTGGATGGTGCGGTCAATGTCTTTGCCCAGGTGTTCCTACTCGGCTGGCTCGGCAAACACCTTACCGAACGTGATCTGATCCTCCTGATATTCCTTCTGATTTGCTTGGGGTTCATCACCGCCGGTGTCGCTAACCGTATACCCGTGCTGGTCATCGCGGTTCTGTGTATCAGTACCGGCGATGCTCTTGCAAAGCCGACATATCTCGCAGCTCTTTCTACCCATGTGCCGTCCGAGCGGCAGGGCGTGGTTCTGGGTGCCGCCCAGTCCCTGCTCGCAGTAACAGATATTATCGCACCGGTCCTCGGTGGGTTCATCCTTGGATACGCGCTCTATAGCTTATGGATTGCCATTGCAGTAGCCGTGGCAATCGTCGGCGCACTCATAGCGGCGGCCCGGCTTCCGCGTCAGGGCGGCGCTGAAGCGTGACGATGCGCTCCATGCCGAGTTCCTGCGGGTTTAGCGCAAATGTCATTGCGCTATGTCTTCTCTTTTTCCTCAGCGGGTGTACGGCACCCGCTCGCCCGGTATACACCGCATCGCAAGCCGGGCGGGCACAAATCGTCGGCTTCGGAAATATAAGGGCTCATTTGGATGATCCGCGGCCCCCGGAGTCAGTGCACGCCTCCTGGCGCCCGGTTATCGGTAAACAAAAGCCGTCTATGCTCGCCATATCGGGCGGTGGCGCTGGAGGCGCGTTTTCTGTAGGAATTCTCTCCGCCTGGAGCGAACTCGGCAGCCGACCACAGTTCGAGGTGGTAACCGGTGTGAGCACAGGGGCCCTGATTGCGCCGTTCGCATTCCTGGGGCCCGCCTATGATGCGCGGCTGAGGCGCCTCTATCTTTCCAATGAAGCTCGTAGTCTTGTCGACATCAACTGGAGAGGGCTTGGCGTCCTCTCAGCAAGCCTCCTTCAGGGGGATGCTCTTCGAAAGATGGTCGAAGACAACATTACGGATGAAATCCTGCGCCAAATCGCGCGCGAACATCAAGCGGGACGCCGTCTCCTGGTCATGACCACAAACCTCGACACGCAGCGGGCCGTCGTCTGGAACATAGGCGCCATCGCGGATAGCGACAGCCAGGATGCTCTCGCTCTTGTGCGCCAAATACTAATCGCATCAGCAAGCGTTCCCGGCATCTTTCCGCCGGTTTCTATCCGGGCGATAGTGGATGGCAGGCAGATTCGTGAACTGCACTCTGACGGAGGCAGCTCGTCGCAGTTTCTGACATTGCCCGAACATCTGTTCGTCGCATCGGGTCAAGCAGGCAACGAGAACCTCCATATCTATGTGATCATCAACAACGCGCTCATTCCGGAGTTTTCGATGTCACCTGAACGGGCGTTGCCAATCATGGCACGAGCATACGCGATCCTCCTCAAGTCACAGACGAAGCAAGGGTTGATCGCCCTTTACAACTATGGACGGAGATCCGCCATTGATCTCAATATCGCGGCGATCGATGAGCAGGTGCCCTATTCCATGACCGACCCGCTGAACGGGAGCTACATGCGCACGGTGTATGACATCGGCTACCGAAAGACGGTCGACGGTAGTGTTTGGGCGCAGCGGCCAACGTTTCCAGGCTCGCAATGACACCAAGCGGGCCGAGAGAGTCTGCATTCCTGTTTAAAGGTTGCCGGAGATGTGAGCTGGGTCGGTGACCGGCCAAGATTAGTTCCCGCACCACGACACAGTCATGAACCATGTGCTGACCGGCGATGGGTCCTCCGTGCGGCCACGACACAGTAGGCTAATTTCACTAGCCGATGAGCGTCCGGCATCAGATGAACGAGTCGCTCACTTTCCAATTCCTGCTTGACAACCGCCTTTTCGTCTCAGCGAGCCTTTCTGCAGCAATAGTGGCCTAGATGAAGGCGGCGATGCCCCTTTTCCGAGTCTCCTGAATAGCCTACGCGGGGCCGCCGCGGGTAGCCATTTCCCGGGGGCCATTTCCCGGGACCATGGCTTCCGTCACGCCCGTCACGTCTCCGGCAGCCCCATCTTGTGCAGGACCGAACTTTGCGTTTTTATGCGCGACAATTTCTCTGCGCATGAAGAGATGAGCGCACCTGGAGCCTCGAACATTTGAAAAAGCCACAAAAGAACTTTGTCGTTGAGTACAAGGGTGCGCGTCGAAAACCCGTTCCGCAATCCAATTCGATCTGGGGAACGGTCGATTTGCGCCAATTCGCCGAGCACGATGGCAACTTACAGGCACCCGGGGCTGGCGCATCTCCCGCAGGCTCAGATGCAGCCGTAGACCGGCCACAGCGCGCACCCGCGTTGACAGCAGCTATTCAGCAATCGCCAACATCAAACTTTTTTCCGGAGGAACAAATGTCTGACGAAACAAACGTGCCCGAACCGACGTCCACCGAAGTCGAAACCGCTCTGCCGAAGATGCCGGAGCCCAGGAAGCGTGGCCCGCGTGCCAAGAACGCAGCGTCGGAAATTGCAACTTCGGATGCTTCGGTTGAAGCCCCGACCGTCAAGAAAGCTCGGGCGAAGAGGGGTAGCAAGAGCGTCGCAACCGAGATGAAGCCATCAGCTCGCCGAGGCGGACGCAAAGCCAAGGTTGCTGCCGGAGAGGTTGTCGAACCCGCCCAGCAGGCTGTCTCGCCTGTCACGGCTGCCGGTGAGGAAATGGAGGATCTGCTTCAGCTCGAGCAGGAAAATCAGCGACTGCGGAAGCTGCTTGCGGAAAAGCTCCGCACGGAGAACGCGGATCTTCGCAAACGCCTCGGCCTTGACTGAGGTGATGTCGGAGGATTGGTTGCTGCCAGGTCGGCCTTTCGCTTCAGCGCGATGGTGCTCGGCCGCTGCAACGGACATCTCCGTTTCCCGGCGGGTTACCGGAGCGTACGACAAGATGGGAGTTGAGAAGCGATGGTAAAGTCGCCTTGGAAACTTCTCACCGGATTGCTGTCTCGGGGCAAGACGGCTAATCAGCGTTATGTTGACCAGGCCAACCCCATCGAGGTTCTCAACGATGCTGAGAGGCCCGGAACTCGTTCCAACCCCTCTGAAACAGCGAACGAAGGCGAGCCCGCACCTGGGCAAGGATCATCGGCCGCATCGCTAGCTGGCAAGATCGAAACAGGCGATCGTCAGGAGCCATCGCCGACAATCGCGGCAGAGGTCGCTGACGGGACGCCGGCCGGAGAAGACCCCGCTTTGACCCCGGATCGTACTATTGGCACCGTGGGCGCCGAGCGTCGAGATCCGAAGCGCAAGGCGTTCCCAACGATCCGCCGAAAAACCAGGGCGAAGGTGCCGTGGCACACCAGGGATGCGGAGCTGGACATTGCTTTGGCGGATCGGCCTGGGCCAATCGAGGCAAATCCCGTGCAGGCACTGGACGGCGAGATCAGGGAGCTGCGGTCCCAACTGGCAGTGAAGCTCCGGCTTCAGAATGATCAACTGAGGCAATTGCTCAAGCGATTTGAACCGAAGTGATCCTTCTGTCGATGTGCGCGCTTACTGGACTTTGTCGGTCGGCACTCATCGCTGTTCCCGTGAAATGCTTCTACGGAGGAAGCATATGTGTCCACGCTCAGGGAGCGAATTGTAAGGGCGGCGGTTTAGATCCTTGTCAAGACCTCATGCTGCAGACACGATCCTTCTTGATCCACTTCGCGCCGAAAAATGAATGGATGGATCATCGATGTTCGCCAGCCTGATCGCGAGGATGGAAGGTGGCGCCTGCTCGAAGGCGTCCACACAGTGAGGGTCGAATTGCGTGCCGGCACGGCTAAAGACATGTGCGACGGCGCGCTCGATGGTTTAGGCCTCCTTGTAGGGGTAAGCCGTGGTCAGCGTGTTGAAATTGTCGGCGACGGCGACAACGCATCCTGAAGGCGGAATCGTTTCACCGACAAGGCGAAATGGAACCAACACCCAAAAACTGGGATCGCCGGGGAAGACGAGGCCGACCAGTCGCCCGAGCGCGCCGCCGAGAATAAGGAAACCAAACCGGTTCGCGCCCGACCAGACGACGTGCTGTCCTTTACGTCTTTAAACCTTCCTAGAGGAGGATTTAAATTGTTTCGAACTGCCCTCGTACGCTAAACTTGCCGCCGAAAGATCGGCAAGCGCGGTACCAACCGCTTTGAAAACAGTGACCGCATCTCGAGACTGTCTGCCGGGGAGGCGACCTGATACGATGTCGGCCAGGGTGCCTTTCACGTGGTCGCGGTCTATGGCGTTGCTTCGTTGTGGCTGGATCAAGTCACCGGCCTCGTGAAAAGCCTCCATCGTGTCGACATAGACGTCCGCCCTAGCGATACATTCGTCGTCGCTTTCGCGCATGTCTGCTGTGAACGCGCCAATGAGATCGACATGTGTTCCGGGATGCAGCCATTTTCCAAGAACAAGCGGTGTTCTCGACAACGTCGCGGCTGACACGATGTCGGCCGAATTCACAGCCTCTTCCAGGGATTCTACGATCTCGCAACCGAAACCATCGTCTGTCAGCTTTAAGCGTAGGCGTTCGGCACTAGCCGGGTCGATGTCCCAGATCTTGACGTGCTGGATATCGCGCACTGCTTTGTAAGCATAAGGAATGAGGCTCGCGATACGGCCCGAACCGACTACGGTAAGTGTGGTCGCATCCGGCCTCGACAAATAGCTGGCGGCAAGTGCGGAAACGGCAACGGTTCTCCGTCCTGTTATCGTGTTGCCATCCATCGATGCAAGGTGTTCGCCAGTGTCACCGTCGAACAGATTGTAGATCGATGTCAGAGCAGGCTTTGAAATCCGCGCGTTTCCTGGGAAGACGTTGACCTGCTTGACGCCGAGATACCGTCGTGGCCCCTGCTTCGACCAAGCAGGCATAAGAAGCAGTGTCGCGTTTTCCCCTGAGGCGACGTCAATCTCATGGTGTTCTCGAGGAGGTGCATGGCATCCGTCTTTGAATGACGTTCGCAGAGCCTCGACGAGTTTGTTCATGGGCAAAAGCGAAGAAAGATCTCGCTCGGAGATCGATATTGGTCCTGTCGTCATAGGTGTTCCCTTTGTTTTTGATTAATGCCGCACGATGGCGGAGTTCAGGCGTCGAGCACAAGATCGCTCAGAGGGACAGCCTGGCAAGTCAGGCAGGTCCCAGGGTCGTCTGGTTCGCTTCCGTGCAGGTGGCGCACCGTCCCTGAAACAATTCTCACCGCGCAGCTTTCACATTGTCCCACCCGACATCCGTTCGGGAGCGTTAGGCCCAGCCGCGTTGCGAAGTCGAGTAGAGGGCCATCAGCAGCCGACCAGAAAACCGGAGGTTCCTGGGACTGCGAGAAGGTCACCGCATGCTTTCGACCGTCATCGACGACCGGACCTGGTGGCGACCTGAAGATTTCGCGGAAGATGTCAAATTTGAAGACCCCACGGGCGGCGAGACCGTCGGCAAACGCGTTCATCATCCCCGGTGGCCCGCACATGTAGACCCGCGGCCTACGCTCGATCAGGTGGTCTGGGACTGCGTCGGCGCTGATCCGCTCGTTGCTGTCGTAATCCACCCCTTGAACGTCCTCGGGTAGGGGGCTGTCGTAGTGATCGATCACTTTGAGGTTCTTCAGGCGGCGCGCGTGCCACTTGATGCGCTCTCGAAAGGCGTGGGTGCCGCTGTTCAAGTTTCCGTAGAAGAGCCAGATTTCGGTGTCGCTGTCGTCGTCTAGCGATTCCAGCAGACTTATGAACGGCGTTATGCCGATCCCGCCTGCCAGCAGGATCAAGGGTTGTAGAGAATGTCTCGGGATAACGAAGTTTCCGGACGGAGCTTTGAGTTCGACAACCTCGCCAACTCTGAGATGGTGGTTGATATAGGTAGACATCCGCCCTTGGTACTGGGTGCCCTCGCTACCAATCGTCTTTTGATGGCGGACCGCGATGCTATACCGTTGTCTTCCGTCGACGATCGCCGCGCCCGTGAGCGAATATGCTCTATCGACCCTCGAACCATCGGTGAGGCGGACCTGGAGGTGCTGACCTGGAAGGAAGTCCGGGAGTTGGCGGCTATCTTCCGCTTCGAAGGCGACCGAACGGACGCCCTCGGCCTCCGCCTTTACGGCGACTACCCGAAAATTCATGAAGTCGCGCCACCCGCGTTGCCGAGTCTCGGTCAAGGGATCAAGCTCGATGTTGCATCGGAACGAGCGATGCGGAATGGAACCGCTGACGGGATCGATTGCGTCGGCCGATATCAGGCTGTTGGCGTTGCTGCTTTCCGGACCCGTTGTCGAAAACGAACCGCGGCCCAACTCCGGGCAGGATTGCCACCAGCCGAACTCAGCCACGACGACGTCGTCTGCGAGTTTTGGGGTGACCTTCGCCACGAAGCGTGCGCTCCCATTTCGTGTGGATATCCTGATCCAATCGCCGTTCCTGACGTCCCTGCTATCCGCTAGTCCAGGGCTAATTTCCGCGATCGGATCGGGGGCCTTTTTCCTGAGTGAGGCGAGGCCGCGGTGCTGGCTGTGGCAGTAGTAGCCATTCTTCGCGGAACTCAGGATCAGAGGAAACCTTCTGCCTTTTCCAGCGCGCTCCACAATCTCGTTTTCTGACGGCGGCACGTAGGTTGGAACCCCAGGTTGGCCGTGGCGATGAAGTAGTTCAGAGTAAAATTCGACGCGGCGTGTCTCCGTGTCGAAGCCTCGAACCCGACCGCTGCCGTCGTGGTGAGGTTCAAGATACTTCTGCTCTCGCGCATCTATCTCGCAACGGATTCCGCCGGAAGTGTTTTTCAAAGTGTCTACGGACGCGCCAAGCGGCTCAAGCATGTAGTCCCAAGCGGCATGCAAATCGCCGCCGAAGAAATCTTCGTCCATTCCCAGGCGGGTCGCGAGATCAAAGACAATCTCGTTATCGGAGCGGGATTCGCCACGCGGCGTCACCATCCGTGGACGCATCTGGACCAGCGAGGCGGCGTCGTCGTTTATCTCGAATCCGAACCTGATGCCTTCATGTTCCCAAGGCGAGTTCACAGGTAAGAATATATCGGCGTAGCGTGCCGCGGGCGTTACAAATAGGTCGCAATGAACGTGGAACTCCAGGTTTTTCAAGGCCTCTTCCGCCATAGCGGTATCAGCTTGGGAAACTGTGAGGTTAGTGCCGAACGCCATGAGCGCTCTGACCTTGTAAGGCTCGCCATCCGTGATCGCGCGGTACATGTCTCGAGCAGTAATCCATCCCGTCGACGGTGGACCGATGGGACGAGCCTCAATCCCCAACGCCTTCGAAAGCTGTTCCTTGGACAGCTCTCCGAGCGCATTTGTGGGACGGTAGAATGGACCGCGGCGGACCCTGTTACCTCCGATCCGATCGTAGCTGCCAGACAACGCGTAAAGCGACGCTACCGCGCGCTCCGTCTGGGTGGCATTGGTATGCTGACCGATACCGGTCCAGGCGTGATAGGCGATCCGGCGGCCGCCTTCCAGGAGTTGCGCGGCAGCTCTCAAGGCGTCGGGTGCAACGCCCGTTATGCCTTCCACCGTAATGGGATCATACGCGCGGGTCGCATTGTGCAGCAACTCGAATGCTGGTGAACATCGTACGGGCATCGAGTCTGTCGACGGAGACACATCGACGGTGCCCAGCAGCAGCACCCGATCGCGCAAACCTTCATTGATCGCTCGACTGTCGTCGACTGGAACAATAGTGGACGCAATCTCGTCCCAAACCAAATATCGATTGGTGTTTGCACCGGGCCAGATCATCTGTTCGCGCAGGAAGAGCCCGTTGTCTTCTCGCACCAGGTAAGGCGCATTCGTCCATGTACGGACGAAGACATCGTCGAAGGTTTCGGCGTCTAAAATCAGGCGCATGAGGCCAAGAGCGAGCGCGCCGTCTGTACCAGGACGCACTGGAAGCCAAACGTCCGCTTGTTTGGCGAAAGCGGTTGGTCGCGGATCAATTACGAGAAGCTTTGAGCCTCGAGCTTTGCCTGCTGACACAGCACTTGCCTGTGCCAGCCAGGTGTTTGCCGGATTGTGACCCCAGAGCATGATCGTGTCTGCGTTGGTGTAGTCCGCAGGTGGAATACCGCTACCGAATGTGAAAGCGTGCGCAGAGTCCTTGTGCCAATTGCAGATTTCGGTTCCGTAGCAGATATTTGGACTGCCGAAGTGACGGATGAACCGCTCGATCCAGTCGATGCTGTCTGACAGGGGCGTTCCACTGGGCGTCGTGACGGAAAACGCCACGGCCTCCGGGCCGCTTTCGGCTTTTACCCGTCCCAGCTTCTCCGCCGTTTCGGTGAGGGCTTCCTCCCAACTGATCCGTACCCACCCCGGGTCGGCGCCACCCTTGGGAGCGGTACGCCGCATCGGAAAGAGTTGACGGTGAGGCGAGTGTACGAGCTCGGGTGCTGCTCTACCCTTCATGCACATCGACTTGCCAGTCGGATGGCTTAGGTCGGGTCGAACAGCGACAAGCCTATCATCTTCGACGGTGTTGATTGTGCCGCATCGCGAGCGACAGAGGGTGCAGTATCCGGCTATCTCTGCAGTCACGGAAGGCCTCATTCGACTTGTAGCGCGTGATAGTAGTGCATTACTAAAAGCAGCCAATGGTCGTTGTCAATGCGTCTTTCATCGGGAATCAAACTCCTAATAAGCCGCTTGACAGGTCCTCAGTAGTGCGTCACTGTCGCGCATCACAAAGGATCGGCATCAAGATCGATCGAGGGGTTCAAAACAGAAATTGGTGCGCCCGCTTTAACAAGCGCTCGTATGCGTCCGCGTGGCTACCACGGGACCCTTCGCTCGACAGATTGCCATCTCCGCAGTTGACACGCGTCTACCGGCGCGTAACCCGTAACCGAGGGAGCTCCCCATGGCTGTGCTGGAAGCGCGAAAAATAAGCATCGCATTCAACGGATTCTACGCCGTGAAAGGGGTCGACTTCAACCTGGAAGAGGGCGAGATCCATGCGGTGATCGGGCCGAACGGCGCTGGCAAAACGACGCTCTTCAACCTGCTCACCAAGTTTCTTCAGCCTACGGAAGGCAAGATTTTTCATGACGGGGCAGATGTCACCATCATGAAGCCGGCTGCCATCGCGCGGAGGGGCGTCGTGAGGTCTTTCCAGATTTCCGCTGTCTTTCAGACCCTCACTGTCCGGGAAAACGTAGAACTCGCGCTACTTCGTCGAAGCGGCTTGCAATGGCGTCTCCTCGGAAACGCGCGCCGTGACCGAGCTCTCGTCCAGCGAACAGAGGAGATAATTGAGCAATTTGGTTTTCAGCGCGAGGCCGACACCGCCGCTGCCCAGCTGTCGTATGGGGGCAAACGTGTTCTCGAGTTAGCCACCACCGTCGCTGCCGATCCTCGCGTTTTGCTCCTCGACGAACCGATGGCAGGGCTTGGAAGAGAAGACATCGACCGTGTTGTCGACTTGATCCAGACGACGGCAATCGGACGTACCGTTCTGCTGGTCGAGCACAATATGCAGGTCGTCGCGCGCCTAGCCCACCGCATCACCGTAATGGTCCGCGGACAGGTTCTCGCTTCTGGGACGTATTCAGACGTCTCGACCCGGCCTGAAGTCATTGCCGCCTATACGGGAGGAGCACACTAATGGGTCAGGTCCTTTCAGTAAACAAACTCGAGGCATGGTACGGCGAATCCAAGGTGCTTCACGGCCTTAACTTCCACCTCAAGGAAGGTGAGGTGGTTACTCTTCTTGGCCGCAATGGCGCAGGTAAATCGACGACCCTCAAAGCGATTATGGGGCTGATGGAGAACCGCTCCGGTTCGATCCGTTATATCGACGACGAGTTGGTGGCTGCAAAGCCCTACGAGGTCGCGCGCAAGGGGATCGCCTTCTGTCCAGAAGAGCGCGGAATCTTCGCAACGCTTAGCGTGCGCGAAAACCTCCTGTTACCTCCAGCCATCGCCGCCAACGGCATGTCGGTCGAGGAAATCCTCGACCTGTTTCCGAACCTTCGCGAGCGCATCGACAGCCCTGGCACGAAACTCTCGGGTGGTGAACAGCAGATGCTTGCACTTGCGCGAATTCTGCGGACCGGGGCGAGGGTGCTACTGCTGGACGAGCCGACAGAGGGTTTAGCTCCGATCATCATCAAGCAGATCGAGAACACGATCGTAAAGCTCAAAGAGCTCGGCTTCACCATCCTTCTCGTCGAGCAGAACGTCGGCTTCGCCCACGCACTCGCGGATCGAAACTACGTCATGGAAACGGGATCGCTCGTAGACGAGGTCGTTGCCGCAGACTTTTCAAGCCGGCTGGCGGCCATCCAACGCTACCTGGGTATCTGACCCCTCGCACGCACGGAAAGCGAAATGACAACTATATTTGGAATTCCGACGGCGCTGCTCTTCGGCCAACTCCTGCTCGGTATCATCAACGGGGCTTTCTACGCGACCCTCAGCCTCGGCCTCGCCGTCATTTTTGGGATGATGAACATCGCGAATTTCGCGCACGGTGCGCTCTACATGATGGGGGCTGTCGGTGCCTGGCTCCTTCTGAACTGGCTGGGGGTTGGGTACTGGCCGGCGTTGATCATATGTCCTGTTCTGGTGGGCATTGTCGGCATCGCGATGGAGCGTTTAGTACTGAGGCGGGTCAGTCACCTCGACCATCTCTACGGCATGCTCCTGACATTCGGTCTCGCCCTGATAGTTCAAGGCGCTTTCCGGTTCTTCTTCGGTGCTTCGGGTCTTCCTTATGCGATCCCGACTTCACTGACGGGTGGCGTCAATCTCGGCTTCATCTTCCTGCCGTACTACCGAGCCTGGGTGATCGTCGCCTCCGTCATCGTCTGCTTCGCGACATGGTTCGTCATCGAGAAGACCAGCCTAGGAGCGACGCTGAGAGCCGCGACCGAGAACCCGAAGCTCGTACAGGCGTTCGGGATCAACGTGCCGCTCTTGATTATGGTGGTCTACGGGGGCGGTGCTGCGCTGGCGGCATTCGCGGGTGTTCTTGCCGCGCCGATCTTGCAGGTCAATCCGACGATGGGCGCGGACATACTTATCGTGATCTTCGCGGTGGTTGTCATCGGTGGTCTTGGCTCGATCAAAGGGGCCATCATCGCGGGTTTCGCAGCAGGCATTCTCGAAGGGCTCACGAAGGCCTTCTACCCCGAAGCGTCCACGACAGTCGTCTTTCTACTCATGGCGCTCGTTCTGCTCGTCTATCCGACCGGGCTGTTCGGGTCCAAAGCACAGGCTTCCCACACGTCGGTAGCCTTGCCATCGCTGTCTCGTGAAACGCCCCTTGTTCGTTGGGCGCTCTTCGGAGCCATGGCCGCTGCGCTCATCGTGGCCCCACTCTTTGCGTATCCCGCGTTCCTCATGAAGGCGATGACTTACGGATTGTTCGCCTGCGCTTTCAATTTGATGGCTGGCTACGGAAAGCTTGTCTCGTTCGGGCATGCGATGTTCCTTGGGACCGCAGGCTATGTCACGGCCTATGCCGCAAAGATGTGGGGTCTCCCTCCCGAACTGGCGATCCTTGCTGGCACGGGTTGCGCGGCGCTGCTGGGTCTCGTCGCGGGTTGGCTTTGCACGCGTTCCAGCGGTGTCTACTTCGCGATGATCAGCCTTGCGCTTGCCCAGATGGTGTACTTTGTCGCCTTGCAGCTACCGCAGACGGGCGGCGAGGACGGGATTCAGAGTGTTCCGCGCGGTATTCTCTTCGGGCTGTTCGACCTTAGCAATCCGACGACGCTCTACGGTTTTGTGGTCGTCGTGTTCCTCGGCGGGTTCCTGTTCCTTTCGGGACTTATCCGCTCGCCGTTCGGACAGGTACTAAAGGCCATCCGCGATCACGAGCCGCGCACACAGTCACTCGGCTTCTCGACCGAGCGGTACAAACTCGCGGCGTTCGTTATCTCGGCGGCGCTATCCGGACTTGCCGGGTCGACCAAAGTCATCGTGACCCAGATCGCCAGTCTTACGGATGTGCATTGGGCGATGTCCGGCGAAGTCATCCTGATGACCTTCCTTGGTGGTGTCGGAACGCTTTACGGACCTGTCGTCGGCGCATTCATCGTCGTTGCCATGCAGAACTATCTCGCGGCCTTCGGAGCTTGGGTGACCGTGATCCATGGCGGGGTCTTCGTGGTCTGCATACTTGCCTTTCGTCGCGGCATCGTCGGCGAAATCATCTCCTGGCTATCGTCGCGCGGTCGCGTCGATACCACCAAATCCTCACCGTCCATCCAGAAGAATCTGATCCCAAGTGCGTAAGCATGAGAGATCGAGGGCAAAGCGCATCATCAAGCAAAGGGAACAGCAGATGAGAAGAATGAATCATCTAAAAGGGACGAGCCGCATTCTGGCAGCACTTGCTATTGGCGTGTCCTGGGCGGCGTCTCCGGCCCAGGCCCAGTCGGTAAGCGATGACGTCGTGAAGATCGGCGTGCTTACGGATATGTCTGGCGTTTACTCGGATATGAACGGGCAGGGGTCGGTAGTCGCCGCCCAGCTCGCAATTGAAGACTTCGGCAAGACCGTTCTGGACAAGCCGATCGAGCTCATCAGCGCCGACCATCAGCAGAAGGCGGACGTCGGTACGAGCATCGCGCATCGTTGGATCGACAACGAACAGGTCGACACCCTGGTCGACCTAACCAACAGCGCTATTGCCCTGGCAGTCCAGGATATCGCTCGCGAAGCAAACCGGATCGCGATCTTCACCTCCCCAGGGACCACGGACCTTACCGGGGCGAAATGTTCGCCAACGGGGTTCCACTGGGTCTATGATAATTACTCGAATGGTGTTGGCCCAGTGAAGGCCTTGATCGCTCAAGGCAAGAAGTCCTGGTACTTCATCGTATCCGACTTCGCGTTCGGTCATTCTCTGGAAGCGATCGCGAAGAAGACAGTGGAAGCCAATGGTGCAACGATCGCAGGCTCGGTGCGGCATCCACTCAACGCACCTGACTTCAGCGCATTCCTGCTGCCAGCCCAGGCATCCGGCGCGGAAGCCATTCTCGTGGCGGGCTCAGGGCGCGACCTCTCCACCCTTGTAAAGCAGGCGAACGAGTTCGGTATCGTCGCAGGCGGACAGACAATCACAGCTCCCGTCATGTTCCTAAGCGACATCCACGCTATGGGCCTCGAGCAGGCTCAAGGCATTTCGTTTATCGATGGCTTCTATTGGGACCGCACAGACGACACCCGGGCTTTCGCCAAGCGTTTCGCCGAGCGCCATGGCGGTGCTATGCCGACGAGCATCCAGGCTGGCGTCTATTCCAGCGTGGCCCACTACCTCAAAGCGGTAAAGGCCGCTGGCACCGACGAGGCGAAGGCCGTCGCCGCCAAGATGCGTGAGCTCCCCGTGGATGACTTCTTCGCACAAGGCGGGAAAATTCGGGAGGACGGTCGAATGGTTCACGACATGTACCTCGTGAAGGTCAAATCCCCCTCGGAATCCAAGTACCCATGGGACTACGAGGAAATCGTCGCCACCATCAAGGGAGATGATATCTTCCTGCCGTTATCGGAGAGCACGTGCACGCTCGTAAAAAAATAAGGAGATAGGGAAGAGGCGCGATCTGCGCCTCTTCCTGCTACATCAAAATCGTCATCCGAATGCCCTTGCGCCCCTATCGGGTTGCATCGCATAAAGTCCGCACTTCGGAGCTTCGCTACGACCATCTGTCGTGACGAACAGGGGCCTCAATGAAAGTCCAAGATACAAACCTTAGAGAACAGGTCTTCAGCCAGATCAGGGGCGAAATCATCGCCGGTCACGCACCGCCTGGAAGCATGTACTCGGTTCCTACAATCGCCGAAAGTTTCGGGACTTCGTCAACGCCTGTTAGGGAGGCCCTCCTCGAACTCGTCCGTCTAGGACTTCTCGAGCCTCACAAGAACCGCGGCTTTCGTGTGACCTCCCCGTCGGTGGAGGAGACCCGGAATATTTTCGACATGCGAGAAGTGCTGGAGGTCCATGCGGCGATCAAGGTCGCGAAGATGCCGAAGAAGAACCTCGGCAAACTCGAGCGGTTCGCCGATCAGATTGCCGCGGCCGTAGAGACAAAGAGCTTCAGGGCCTATCTCATGGCCGACCGTGAGTTCCACCACGTGCTGACGTCGACGGCGGGCAATCCCATACTCACGGATACGGTCTTCTCGCTACGTGACCGGATGCGATTTTACGGCGATATCTCCGAAGAGGGTTTCGAGCGCCAGAAGGCGTCCGTTCCGGAGCACTACCGTATCGTTGAGCTCGTAAACTCAGGCGATGCCGAAGAGCTGTCTGTTTTGCTCAAGTCTCACATTCGGTCATGGGAGCCACTGTTCATGAAAGCCGTCAAGGAGAAGCCGAGGGCTGCCTTCTCCATTGGCAAATCTTGAGGGCAAGCGGCCGGATCAGGTCTGGTGTGCGGATGTGACCTATATCCCGATGCCGCGCGGCTTCCTCTACCTGGTCGCCATCATGAACTGGTTCAGCCGCAAGGTGCTGGCCTGGCGGCTATCGAACACGATGGATGCCGACTTTTGCGTCGCCGCTCTTGAAGAGGCGATCGCCTGCCACGGCAAGCCCGACATCTCAATACCGTCCAGGGATGCCAGTTCACCAGCTTCGCCTTCACGACGCGCTGAAGGACGCCGGCATTCGCATCTCCATGGACGGACGCGGGCGCTGGATGGACAACGTCTTCATCGAGCGGCTGTGGCGCAGCCTCAAATACGAGTGCGTCTTCCCCAACGCATTCGAGACGGGAAGCGAAGCCCGCAGCGGCATCGGTTCCTGGATCGACTATTACAACCGGCGACGCCCGCACTCGACCTTCGGCGGCAAGACGCCCGACGAGGTCTATGCTATGGCGGAAATGACGGAGAAACTGGCGGCGTAAAAACGTAACCCGATCCACCTTAGCCAAGCCGCCAAACTGTCTCACCAAGCGGGACCACCTCTCCTTTCATTGGTAACGCCACAAGCAAAACTAATGAGCGCGGACTGCCATACTGCGCACGATGACCAATTATCTGAAAACAATTAGCGACGTTTCGAGTCCTTTCAGCTGCAAAAAGAAGAAAATTGTTTGCGCGTCCGGCCATCACCCCTTTTCAGAGCATGCGAGCAGTTATGATCCACGCGTAGGAGTCGAAGAGTACTCCCTCGGGGGTAACATGCGCCTCAAGCAAATCACCCAATTGTTTCAATGCCCTGTCACGCTGCTCGGCGGCGTGGGTCATGTCCTCCTTTGCCAGATAGAGATCGATGAGTGCTTCAGAGGCCGCATCGATATCCACGCCATAGAAAACGGATTCTCGCACCTCGGCAAAATTGATCGAACCGAAGCCTGCATCCCTGAGGACTTCCGTTACAATGGCGGGATCGCTCATTGAAAATGCTGCGGGAGCATCGGGGGAAACTGCGATCAGGGGTGCCATAGCCCGTCTGATGGACCGGGCCCAATCATTGCGCTCCTGGCTCTGCCACACCATCCATGCAAGGCGCGCGCCTGGACGCATCGCGCGGGCTATATTGGCACACGCGGCTGCCGGATCGGCAAAGAACATGGTACCAAACCGACTGATGCATAGGTCAAAGCTCGCTGGCGGAAATGGGTGATGCTGGGCATCGCCATGCTCGAATGTAACATTCCGCAGTCCCGCTTCGCTGGCACGTCGTCGCGCGATCTCAAGCATCTTCCGCGACGTATCCACGCCGACCGCATGGCCATTCACCGCGACGCGGGCGGCCTCACGCGTCGTTTGTCCTGCCCCGCAGCCGATATCGAGCACGCGATCTCGTGTGCCAACGCCGGCGGCCGCGCGCAGGTGCTGATTGTGCCGTTGTAATTCGGCGTCATAGAAGTCGGCGCGATTCAAGGTCTTTGCTCTCACTGCTTGTCACTGTCATTTGGCGGCATTCCGACATGTTCGTTGATGGCGGAAACGATTTTGTCCCAGTCACCGGGATGAAGTTCATGGCCCCCACTTTCGATTTTCACAAACCTGGCACCAGCCACGGCTCGTGCGAGAGTCTCGCCATGCGCTATCGGGAAAACCGGATCGGCCGTGCCGTGAATGACGAGAAGCGGCACGTTCATCTCGGCCAGCCGCCCCCGCCATGTCGCGCCGACGTCGAAAAGGACGCTGTGGTTGGTGGCACTCAGATAGCCTCCAGAGCGGTCGAAATCTCGTTCGAGAAAAGCGCGGGTGCCTGCTGCGTCGAACTGGTGTGCCGTCCCTGCCGTCAGGCGCGCATCCTCGACCAGGTAGGCGACTGCATCCGCTCGGTCCGACCAGTTTGCCTCCACGGACATATGTTCCATCCAGGCCGGGCCGCTAGCTGGAAGGCCGGACGTGTCGACGCCGACCGGCGAGGTGCTGATCGTCGTCAGCGACAGCACGCGCTCTGGATTCCTCAATGCGGCCACCTGGCCGACCATGCCGCCGAGGGAGAAGCCGACGATATGAGCGCTTGAAGTCCCGTAGCCGTCGAGCACGCGGAAGACGTCGCCGACAGCATCGTCGAAGGTGTAGCCGGGCCTACCGGGTGGATATTTTGTCGAAAGGCCGGTGTCGCGCTGGTCATAGCGGATGATAAAGCGACCTCGCCCAGCCAGGCGCTCGCAGAATCCCTCGGGCCACCACAGCATCGACGCCATTCCGCCCATGATGAGAACGAGCGGTGGGTCGTTTGCATCGCCAAAGCTCTGCGTCGCGAGTTCGACCCCGTCAGTGCGGATCATCAGTCCACTCATGCGAGTCCCTCCCGGTGCAGCGCGGCTTGCACGGAAGGCCGCTGCATGATTCGTGCGATGTAGCCTTCGAAGGGTTCCGGCAGGGAGAACCCGAGGTGAGTCGCGCCCCAGGCAAGTTGGAAGAGATAGGCGTCCGCGACTGTGAAGATCTCTCCGAACAGATAGCCCCGTTCCAGTCGACCCGCGACGAAGCCGAACCAGTGTACTATTTGCAGGCCGGTCGGCTCCCTGACTTCCTCTGGAAGGGAGAGGTAGGTGGGAAAGCGCTTGTGAATCTCGGTCGCGATAAAGCTCAGCATCTCGAGCAGGCGATAGCGGCTGAGATGGCCTTGCGGTGCCAGCTTTGGTTCGCAATCGGCGACCCAGGCCAGGATCGCGACGTTTTCGGTCAGCATCTCACCATCGTCAAACATAAGAGCGGGCACATAGCCCGTTGGATTGATGTCCGTGTATAAACCGCCGCTTTCAATCTGCCTGGTCTCGAGGTCGACCTTGACCAGGTCGAACTGAAGTCCTGCCTCCAGCATCGCGATGTGGTCCGCTAGGCTTGTGAACCCGGGCGCCGAGTAGAGTTTCATCCAATTGATCCTTCCTTTGCTTGTTATGTGCGTTTCTGAGAAGAGGTAGGTCAGGCCATGCGGCCGGTCGATGCCCGTGGACGTCCCCTTTGTGCCCCATACTGTGGCTAAGGCATGGGGTGCCGCATCAGGCATATTGAGTAGGCCGATTAGAAATGCATGTTGGGAGCAGAGTAATCCGACGGATCGACCGCGCATTTCGCCGGAGACGCTCAGCTTCAACCGCGGCCCTGGCTTCCAGGCACCGCCGGTGCGCTCCCGTCAGTCGGACAGTCGTCTGCTGATCGCGCGCATTGGGACAACTGTGACTTCTTCTTTGCTGATTACGAGTTCACGTTAGCGGAGTATTTTGTGTCGACTTTCTGTAAAAGGGTGCCGCTCTCGGGCCGAACCGCAGAACTCGCTTTCATGGAAACCGCTTTCCGAGATGTTGCTGGCGGCCGGCAACGCTGCGTTCTTCTCGGGGCCGAAGCAGGGGGCGGAAAAAGCCGGTTGGCGCAAGAGTTCGCAGACCGGATCTCCGACCGCGCCTTTATTCTGAAAGGGGGATGCATTGAACAACAGGAATCAGCCCTACCCTATGCGCCTGTCACGGCTCTGTTGCATGAATTGGTTCGTCTGCGCGGCCAGTCCCTGATCACATCGCTCGTCGGCCGTGAGGGTGCGCGAGAACTGGCGTGGCTTCTTCCCGAATTCGGCGAGATCTCCGAACGATTTGATGCGGGCATCGCAAGGTCGCGGCTGTTCGAGACGCTGCGGAGGCTTTTCGAGGAACTGGCACGCGACCTGCCGCTTGTCCTTATCATAGAGGACATTCACTGGGCCGATCAGGGAACCTTCGATCTGCTTCGCTTTCTCACGAGGCGGTTGAAGGGAATTCGGCTCATGCTGATCCTCACCTACCGACCCGAAGAGGCGAGCGCCAGCAACGCCATGCGGACCACCATCGCGGACCTTTCTCTTTCCGAGGGTTGCGATGCGGTGAAACTTCCTCGCCTCACCCGCAAGGAGATTGGCATGCAGCTTGAGGGCCTGCTCGGGCGGCTGCCAACGCCTGCAATGGTCAACAGCGTCTATGCAAGGGGCTGCGGAATCCCGCTATTCACTGAGGCTCTCGTGGATGCATCCGGAAGCCTGCGGACAGATGTTCCCGGCTCGCTCAACGACTATCTGCTGAAAGCCGTGAGAGATGTGCCAGCAACGACGCGCGCATTGCTGAAAATGATAGCGCTCGGTGGGACGCATGTCACCCATTCGCTTCTTCGCAATGTGGCGAACAAGCCGGACCTTGAGCTCGCGGAGTTGTTACTCCCCGCGATAATGGCCGGGATTTTGGTGTCTGATCGAGAAGGGTATGCGTTCCGCCACGCGCTCATCCACAACGCGGTGCGGGACGACCTGATTGCCGGCGAAAAGGTGGCAATCCATTTGATTTATGCGGATGTGCTCGAACGTGGACCGGTTCCAAGCTATCGCATCTGGCATTCCGTAGCGCTGGCGCGGCACTGGCAAGGCGCCGGCCAGGCGGAACGATGCCTCAAATGGGCCTGGCATGCTGCGGCGGAAGCCGCTGCTGCTTTCGCCTATATGGACCAGATGGAAATGCTGAAGCTCGTATTGGCCGCATGGCCTGAAGTCGAAAATGCCAACGGATTGATCGGTGCGGACCATTGCAAAGTGCTGGAGCTCGCCGCTGACGCCGCTTGCTGGGCAGCCGAGGCGGAGCAGGGGCTCGCCTTTGTCGAACGCGCACTTGCCGAACTGGACATCGACCGCGACGGGGAACTGTTGGCAGGTCTTCTCCTGCAGCGTGCCGTAATGCGTCAGCATTCACTTATCGCAGGGGAGATCGCAGATCTCGAGCGTGCACTTGACCATGCAACTCGTCCAACAAGGTTGCGCGCTGACGCCCTCGGGCAGTTTTCCCGCGCGCTGATACTGCGAGGAGAATTCGATCGCGCCAAGCAACTAGGCGAGCAATTGATTGATCTCGCGGAAAGGCTAGATGACGAGGAGTATCGCATCGAGGCCCTGGTCATAGAGGCCTTGGTGAGTTTCGCGGAGAATGGGTCTGACGTCGAGGCGTTTTGGAGCGTGGCTCGGCGCGCCGACCACGCTTCAATCGGCCGGGTCGAGGTGCTGGCTGGCGCCGCCCTACTTCAGGCCCTGTTGGAGACGGGAAACTATGCGAGTATCCTTGAGATCGGCCCAGCGATTTTCGAGCGGACGGTCGAGCTCGGCCAAGCTCGATATATAGGCGCAATAGTCGGTTCACCCCTTTGTCGCGCGTACTTGGCTTTGGGCCGCGTATCCGCTGCCGCTGAGACCTGTGAACGGATGGCGGCGCTTGATCCGCTGCCACTGGGGCTTATTCAAGTCTTTGAATGCCGAGCGGAGATCGCAATCGTGTTAGGCGATGCGGATCGGATAGCGGCGGCGGTACGATCTTTGCGCGGTCTTCCGCCCGGACCGCAGGTTGTCGACTATATGGAGGCCAATCTTCTTAGATTTGAGATCGAAAGCGGTGCTCTTTCAGGTAACTGCGACTATTCGGCAGAGTTGGTGAGATCCGCCCGAAAATACCTGAAGACTCGACGAGGAGTGTCTTGGTCGCTCCTGGTTTCCGCCATACGCGTTGCCGTCGACACGAACCAGAACGACGTCGCTCTTGACCTCGCTGAACTCGCCGCTCGGGCCTCGTGCCGCAATATGCTGGAGCAGGTCCTGAGGCTGGAGATCTCGGCTGAGATGTCACGCGTCACAGCTTCTGATCTGGATACATGGGAGTCAGTCGCTCGAAGCTGGGCCGGTCTAAGCCAGCCGTTCCCGCAGGCATATGCCCTCATGCAGGCAGGTGCCGCCGCAATGAACGCTGGCAAGCGAGCGATCGGGGCGCACAATTTCCGACGGGCACTTCATCTTGCACAGTCGATTCGCGCGCAACCTCTGTCCCACCAGATCGAGGCCATCGCTGCGAAGGCTCGTATTGATCTCCGAGATGGAGAGAGCGGCTATGTCCCAAGGGCGCCTTTCGGCTTAACCGACCGGGAATTCGAGGTACTCCGACTTATCGCCAACGGCCAAAGCAACCGCGAGATAGCCAAGAATTTATTCATCAGCCCGAAAACGGCGAGCGTGCACGTGTCCAATATTTTGAGCAAACTTTCCGTTCCCAATCGTGGCGCAGCGGCCGCGATCGCGCATCGGCTTAGGATCATTGATTTAGGATAAGACTCGTTGGCCCGGATCCACAGAGCACATGCGGATTAACAAAGAAGTTCAGCCGTATAGCGCCGCTCTCAAGCAATGGCGTCTTGAGCGGGAGGCTCTCAAGGGCGACGGCTACTTCGGGAAATGACTGAGCGTCCTAGCCGCTTCGCCACAACTGTCGGCAACCGCGGAAAGTAAGATTAATCCTTGTCAACAGGCAAACCTCGGAAATGCTCCATCGCATCGTCAAGTCGCACCCACTTATGTTTCGATTGTTCAAATACCGACAGGGCAGGTGGTTCGAAGCTGAGATCCGCAAATGATCCCACCGCCACGCCGATCCAATCCGGGGAAGCATCGGCCTGCCAATAGACGGTCGAGCCACAAGTTGGACAAAAATGCATTCGGACCTTACGGCCACTCTCAGCAGTGCGAACGAACTCTGTGGAGGCTCCCGATATTTCGACGCTGTCGATCGAGTAGAACGCATTAGCGCTGAACGGCGCCCCAGTTCTCCTCTGGCAAGCGAGGCAGTGGCATAGCGCAGTCAATTTTGGCGGCTCGCCGACTTTCAATTTCAGAGCGCCGCAGGCGCATTCAGCATCGTGCATGGTACATCCTCCAGGGTGCACCCTGGGATTCTTGTCAAGGTTGAGGGATGAAGCCGCAGGCCCGAATGGCAGTTCTTTGCCCGGGCGGTAGAACGGGGCAAATATCCACTGTCACTTTAGGCTCTCATATATGAGCCGGATTGTAGATCGCGGATATTCCCAAGTCTAGCGGGGATTTGGTCGAAATTATCCAGAAGGCCGAACAGCGTCGTCGCCAAACCATGACGCCCATCGGCTGTGTCTGTTTTGCGCAGTCAAGTCAGTCCGGTGCCTATTGCGGCGTTTCTCCTGGGCCTGGAGGTGAGCTTCGCCCCATTCGGCCGGCGCAGCTGTCCTCAGATGCTCAAGCAAATGTATTTGATTTCGATGTAATCCTCGGTGCCGTACTTCGAACCTTCGCGGCCCTGCTCGGACTGCTGATGCCGCCGAAGGGCGCCACTTCGGTGGAAATCAGGCCGGTGTTGACGCTGACCATGCCGTATTCAAGTGCTTCGGCGACGCGGAAGATCTTCGAGACATCCTTCGAGAAGAAGTAGGAGGCCAGGCCGAACTCGGTGTTGTTGGCCATCTCGATAACCTGTTTCTCCGTCTCGAATTTGAACAATGGTGCCACCGGACCGAAGGTTTCCTCGCGGGCAACGATCATCTCGCTGATGACGCCGGTCAGGATGGCCGGCTGGAAGAAAAGGCCGCCCTTCTCATGCGGCTTGCCTCCGACAGCGATCTTCGCGCCCTTCTTAAGCGCGTCCGCGATGTGTTCCTCGACCTTCTCGACCGCTTTCTCGGTGATCAGCGGGCCTGCATTGACGCCCGATTCGAAGCCATCACCTACCTTCAACGCGCCAACCTTTTCGGTCAGTTTCTTAGCAAACGCGTCATAGACGCCGGCCTGGACGTAAAGGCGGTTGGCGCAGACGCAGGTCTGACCGTTGTTGCGGTACTTGGAGACCATGGCTCCCTCGACCGCCGCGTCGAGATCGGCTTCGTCAAAAACGATCAAGGGTGCGTTGCCGCCAATCTCGAGGCCCAGCTTCATGATCTGTTCGGCGCCCTGGCACATCAGGTTCTTGCCCATGCCTGTCGATCCGGTGAAGGTCAGCTTGTGGACCTTGTCGTTCTCCGCGAACTACTTGCCGATCGCCGGCGAGTCCTTTGAGGTGACGACGTTGCAGATACCAGCCGGGAGACCTGCACGCTCGGCCAGGAGCGCCAGCGAGAGCGCCGTTTCCGCTGCTGGCTTCGAGATCATGGCGCAGCCGGCGGCCACGGCCGGCGCAAACTTGCGGGCCAGCATGGCGTTCGGGAAGTTCCAAGGCGTGATCGCCGCGACAATGCCGATCGCTATTTGATGACGATGATGCGCTTGTCCTGTTGGTGACCCGGAATAGTATTGCCATAGACGCGCTTTGCCTCCTCGCCGAACCATTCGACACAGGACGCGCCGTAGAGGATCTCGCCCTTGGCCTCGGCCAGCGGCTTGCCCATTTCCATGGTCAGGATCGTGGCGAGGTGGTCAGCATTGGCGACGATCAGGTCGTATAATTTGCGCAGCACGGCTGCGCGCTCCTTGCCGGTCTTCCGCGCCCTGTAGGCGGCATCGATCGCACGGGCCGCCTCGGCCCGGTTCATGTCCGGCAGCGTGGCGATCAACTCGCCATTGGCGGGTTCGTCACCTTGGAGGTCTTCCCGCTGTCGCTCTTGGCAGCCCACCTTCCTGCAAGAAAAGCTTTGTCGCTAACGAGAGAGGTGGCGTTCAACTTCGATACGAGTGTGTCCGAGATGGTCATTAGGTAACTCCTGCGCATTTGGGGACAAGCTGCACGTTCACGTCGTTTAAGTTGTATGATAGTCGACATTCTACTCGCCCGAGGGAATTATTGTCATTGTCGCGGCAATGACATGTTGTATGATGTCACGATGATTACAAACCAAGAAACAGGCCATGATGACTGTGTTCAAAAGTGATATGGGCAAGATCGAATATAAGCCACTTAACGAGCGCGCCTACGACTCGATTAAAAGCAGTCTGATCTCAGGAGAGTTCACTCCACGGCAGGTACTTGTGATCCGTACGTTGGCAGAAGCTTACGGCATTTCCACGACTCCTATTCGTGAGGCTTTGCAACGGCTTGTCGGGGAAGGACAACTCGTCATGCTGGCTAACCGATCCATTGCAGTCCCCGACTGGGATGCCGCCAAATTCGTGGAGCTCTTCCGGATTCGATGCGAACTCGAGGGCCTGGCCGCCGAGCTTGCCACGAAGATCCTGCCGCCGCGGGTGATTTCCGAGCTAGCGGCACTGTCTCAACAACTTGGTGACGCCGCCAAGCGCGAAGACCACGCCGACTACGTCTCTCTTAACCAACGCTTCCACTTTACGATTTACCAGCATGCCTCGTCGCCTCGTTTACTTCGTATCATCGAGAATCTATGGGGTGAGGTTGGCGTCTATATGAACGAGCTCTTCTCACACCCCGGGTACGGCTCAATCGCCAACGAGGAACATGAGCACATTGTCAGGGAAATCCGGAATGGCAACGCTTCCGAGGTGCGACGCCATATGGTGGCCGACATCTCGAAAGCCGCAGACTTCCTTCTCCCAAGGATCGAATTTCTCGCAAACGAGGAGAAAACGATCACCGCGCAACTCCGCTAACGGCTGGCAAATGGGACTTCCAGGGATGATGATCCTCGACTTGAGCCGCGAGTTGAAGAAGAGTGGTTTCGTCCCCGTGCCTGGCAACGTACTGGATCCCCACAGGAAGACCAGCTTTAGACCGATGTAGTTTGTTGCGAGCGCTGACAGGCCTCCGGGTCAGGGGCAGGACCCCAGTTGGCCCCCCCCCCCCGCGTGACGCCATTTTTCAATTCATCGGAGATTGTGTGCTAAGTGACAACCAACTCTGCTCCGGCTTCTACGTTGCGGAAGGATCGCCAGGAGAATTGTCTGAAGTAACGTCTAGAAATGCTGCCGTGTCCCGGACTGTAGGGCTTTTGCAAAGCGTATATACACAACCGAACCACGCATCAGCGATATCTGGACCATAGGTAATCCGGCCACGTGATCGTTTGAGGCCGACAACCCGCAGCACAATGCAGGAACTCGGATCGATCCGGCTCCGTCCGAACCTTCTGCGACTGCTACGAAACGTGCAGCAACTGCCGCCGCTGCGCCCCCCAGGACCCATCAGCGGTCCGCGATGTGTCGAAAGGATTCCGCGTCTTTCCATGAAGCCTATTCTCGGTGCCTATGGACCATACATTTTCCGGCGCGCTTGAGCGGCCCTGTTTATGCACGAGAGCGGAAATTGGCCGCAATGGCAAGTGAATTAGCCCCCGAAAGGCCCGGACATGCTCCCCCACTTAGCTAAGTGTGTAGGAGTAATGTTGGTAATATGACTAGCAGCAATTTTAAGATGGAAGTTCTCTCCGGGCCGGAACGTCGGCGGCGCTGGAGCACGGCAGAGAAGCTGGCGATCATTCAGGAGACCTATGAGGCGGACGCGACGGTTAGCATCGTTGCCCGGCGTCACGGCATCCAGCCGAACCAGTTGTTCGCCTGGCGTAAGCTGGCGTCCCAAGGGGCACTAACGGCGACGGCCGCCGAAGAGGAGGTCGTTCCGGCTTCCGAATACCGGGCGCTTCAGTCCCAGGTGAAGGAGTTGCAACGCCTGTTGGGCAAGAAGACGATGGAGAGCGAAATCCTGAAGGAAGCTCTCGAAATCGCCAACGGCCCAAAAAAACAGATGTTGCGTGCGCTCTCGCTTCCAAGGGGGATTTTGGGATGAAGACCGTCTGCGAGACTTTGGGTGTCGCCCGGTCGAATATCGCCGCGCGTGCCGCAGGCTCCCCTTCCAGAGCCAGAGGACGGCCACCACTCCCGGATCGGGAACTGGTGGAGGAAATCAAGGCCATCATCGCCGACATGCCCACCTACGGCTATCGGCGTGTCCATGCCATCCTGCGCAGGAATGCGCGGAAAGACGGGCGTTCGTGGCCCAATGCCAAGCGCGTTTACCGGGTCATGAAGCTGCACAATCTGCTGCTGGTG
Organism: Rhizobium sp. O111; assembly: GCF_055616315.1. Lineage (NCBI taxonomy): Bacteria > Pseudomonadati > Pseudomonadota > Alphaproteobacteria > Hyphomicrobiales > Rhizobiaceae > Rhizobium > Rhizobium sp. O111. The sequence continues at coordinate 76,695 of NZ_JBSHXL010000004.1, forward strand.
CGCCACACCGGAGCGGTCGACAAACGCCTCCACGACGGTCAGGTCGCTGTCGAACGTTCGAACATCCGCTGGTGCTCCGACGGCTTCGAGATCGGCTGCGACAACAAGGAGAAGGTCCGTGTCGCCTTCGCCCTCGACTGCTGCGACCGTGAGGCTATCGCTCATGTCGCCACCACCGAGGGCATCAAGAGCCGGGACGTGCAGGACCTCGTGATCACCGCCGTCGAGAACCGCTTCGGCCGCATCAACATACTGTCCGAACCCATCGAATGGCTCACCGACAACGGTTCCTGCTTCATCGCCAGAGACACCGCATCCTTGCTCCGCGACATCGGCATGGAACCGTGCACGACGCCGGTGCGAAGTCCGCAATCGAACGGAATGGCCGAGGCGTTCGTCAAAACCTTCAAGCGCGATTACGTCTCGGTGAATCCAACCCCAGACGCCGAAACCGTCATGGCGCAACTGCCGTTCTGGTTCGAGCATTACAACAATCTTCACCCTCACAGTGCTTTAGGATATCAGTCACCGCGCGAGTTCATCAGCTCGAAATCTCACACCTGAGCATGTCCGGTCTTTTGGGGGCAACTCCAGCAAGACCGTGGAGCAGCCAAGCTCGGTCTTCGCGTCTAATCTCGGGAGGCCTCGATCTACGCACGTCATGCATTGGATGCCGTCACTCGGAGGTAATCGTGTAGGCGAGGGAGCGGAGCATGTGGCTCCGCCAGTATCGATCGCCGCGCGTTAACCGGCGGAGATGCATTCTCAGGCGCTAGGGGCTGGCATTATGTGAAAGACGAGAGAAAATCACGGCTGACAGCAGGCGTCGCTAGTCGAAATTGCGTCTTTTCCCCGCAAGTCCTCACTCAGTTTGCGCGATGCGCGGAGGCAGCCACTCGCAAAAAAAGTCAACAAACGCACGAACTTTGGGGACGCGATAGCGATTTGGAGGCCAGAGGATATTGTACGTGCCTCGACGTTCCATCTGCCCATCAAGCACGGTCTTCAGCGATGTGTTAGCCAAACTGGTCGTTAGAATGAAACTCGGAAATGCTGCGATACCTCCGCCGGCGAGCGCCATGTCAAAGAGAGGTGCATTGATTGTAGAGGTAAGGCTAATGGGCGCTTCAAAATCTGGTTCGCTTGGGAAGGGCCACGGTACAAGCCGCCCATTCCAGAATTTTTGCCGAAGGCAGGTGTGCGTGAGAAGGTCTGCGGGGCTGCGCGGTTCTCCGTGCGCCTGGAGGTAGGCTGGCGACGCAGCGAGGACCCAGTCGAAGCTACCGAGTTTTCGATGAATGAGCCTTGAAGTTGAAAGCTCGCCAGTCCTTATCACCACGTCGTAACCCTCCTCGATAACATCGACCAGGCGATCACTGTAATCGAGCTCCAAAACGATACCGGGGTGAAGCGCGGTGAACCGCGCCATAACAGAAGTGAGGAGCTCTCCCCCGAGTGGAAGGCCGACTCGTAGATGTCCACGGGGTTCCTGCGAGACCTCCGCGACCTCGTCCTCGGCAGCTTTCAATTCCTCAAGAATATTGCGCACGCGACCGAGATAGATGCTGCCCGCCTCGGTTAACGACAGACTCCGCGTCGTACGATGAAAAAGTGCACACCCAAGCTGCATCTCCAACCCTGAGATCGATTTGCCTATCGCAGAGGACGTAATCCCGAGAGCGAAGCCCGCACCCTTGAAACTGCGGAGCTCGGCCGCTGCGACAAACGCTCTTAGGGCTGCAACGCTCTCGACATTCGACCTTATTACCAACTTTTCCTCCGCGGAGTTTTTCATTTTGGATGATTTATCTTTAGTTTGTTCTTGCCTAGGTTCGAACGGGTCGGAAGCTGCATAGCCAATAGCGGTGCCCCGAAGACCTTGCCTAGTGGCTCACTTGAGCCGATGCCAACTCGAAAGTGGGGATAGAGGTTTCGACTAGGCGGTATCGCGGGTAGATGCTGCATCTGAGCGCCACCCCTTGCTCCCAACAGATGGCGGGGATTTTGGTTCGCGCGGCTGACAGTATGGCTCTGCGAAAGCTAGCCGCAATTTTGCAAACGTTTCGAAGGACCTATGACTTCATGTCCACTTCTTCCGCTCAGTCCACAAGTGATGTACATCTGCCTTCCACCAAGCAAGTACATATTGCCGTGCTATTCGCGTTGGGTGTTTCCCACCTATGCAACGACACGATACAGTCCATCATCCCAGCCGTATATCCACTTGTAAAGGCAGAGTTTTCCCTCGATTTTATGCAGATCGGCATAATTACACTTGTGTTCCAGATTGCGGGAGCCCTTTTCCAACCGGCGATAGGCCTCTACACAGATCGTCATCCGCTCCCGTACTCCGCGGCTTTCGGCATGATCTTCACTATGGCTGGCCTTGCTGCGCTGGCTTACGCCTCCTCCTATCCGCTAGTGCTAATTGCTGTCACTTTGATCGGAATTGGATCATCAATCTTTCATCCCGAGGCAACCCGCGCTGCCCGCTACGCGTCCGGGGGAAGGCAGGGCCTGGCGCAAGGAATCTTCCAAGTCGGTGGACAGATTGGCGGCGCGTTGGGACCACTAGCCGCTGCGTTCTTGATTGTGTCGAACGGTCGACAAAGCGTCGCCGTATTCACAATCCTGGTTGTAATCGCGATTTTTCTGCTTGTCTGGACCGCCCGTCAGTCCGATCAGATCAAATCGCACTTTGAGGCTTACAAAAAGGCCGCGGGCGAAGCTGGCAGCATTTATCCGCGCCGAGCCGTCATTATTGGGATGGGCATTTTGACCGTTCTAATGGCCTCTAAGCTCTCCTATCTCGAAGGGTTCCGCTCTTTCTACACCTTTTACTTGATCGACCGCTTCAACGTGTCCGTCGAAACATCCCAATTGATGCTTTTTGTATTTTTCATATCTTCAGCCGTTGGCGTTCTGCTGGGCGGATTAGTGGGCGATAGGATCGGGAGGTATCAGATCATCTGGATCTCGATACTCGGTCCACTGCCGTTCACTCTACTTCTGCCCTTTGCAGATTTCTTTTGGACTGGCGTGTTAACCGTGGTGATCAACCTTCTGATGGCAAGCGCGTTCGCTTCGATCATGATCTACGCCATGGAACTGGTACCTAGCCGTATAGGGCTCATAGGCGGTCTCTTTTACGGCTTGAACTTCGCGATTGGTGGCGTCGCCGCTGCTTTGCTGGGATCATTGGCTGATCGCGTTGGGATCGAAGGGGTGTACAGCGTTTGTTCATTCCTGCCAGTTGTTGGCGTTCTAGCCGTGTTCCTACCGCGTCTTCGTAGCAAACGCTCATGATTATACGGACACAAGCACGTTGAGGTACCTTGCGCTCGGCGGCGGCCAAGCATGTTCGAGAAGCGCAATTAATTAGATAGTTGGCATGGGACCAGCTACCTCCCCTGGTTCAGCCAACCAGAATGCCGCCGCAGTGTCGGCGGCATTCTGTTTGAGCCCCCGCGTCGAAGCTAGCCGTATTGGCGCCCTTGAGCTCGGCGGCTGCATGGCCTTTTGACTATAGCCCGAACGACGATCGTCCCGGTGAGCCAGTAGGTCATGATGTCTGTGATCAGCCCGTCGCGACCAAAGCGTGCGTCGGTCTCTTCCGCCGCCCATGCCCGCCATGAAGCTCATGATCCAGGCGGCGAGGCCGACTGGCGAGTGGTTCATGGCAAAGACAGACTTTGCGGCTTGGTAGCGCGCAGATTTAAGGCGCCATGAGCGAAGAACCACTGCTGGATGGCCGCGGCATAGGCCTGCTCGGGCGGGGTAAGCAAGGCAAAGTCGGTGACCCGTCGGGGCGGCCGACATCGGTCAAGTGGTAGCCGAGCAGCTGCTCGGATGATGCTGAGCCAGCGACATCGAGATGATCGAGCCGCTGTCGCCGCCCGCGACGATAAACCTGCCATAACGCCGGGTCTCGTTAATGAGCTTGGAGAAGAGGTCAGCGACCCGGTCCATCGGCAGCGCCGTGCGGATTGAAGAGCCGGAGCCGGCAATGGACGGACAATGACATGGAAGTTCTTCGACAGCGCGCCGTTGTGTCAGGCGGCGGTTTGGAAACGGTTGCGTCGACGACCACCGCGGTGTTGGTGATCAGCTTGCAAACCCATGCCATCGCCGCCAGGTGGAAACGGCGATACTACTCACGGAAGCAATTCTATTAGCACTGAAGCTGCCTCGCTTATGTCACGGCCAGTTGCCTCCGATGCCGCGCATGCGTCCTTTCGCCTAAGGGCGTTTATCATCTTCTCGTGCTCGTCGTTGGCAATTGAATGGTATCGGCCTTCTTGCGCTAGGCCATTGAGCCAAGGACCGGTTCTAAGCCAGCATAGGCCAATCAACTGTTGCAGATAGGGCAGGTTGGACGCTTCATAAATTGTAAAATGAAACGTTTGATTGTCTGCAAGGTAATCTGGGAACGAACGATTGTTTATTGCCACTTGCATCCGTGCCGACAACGCATGAAGTCGGTCACAGAGTTCTTCCCCTGCACGAGTCGCCGCCGCTTCGACAGCTAGGCGTTCTAGTCGAAGACGTATGTCGGTAACTTCGACGAACCGGTCGCGGGTCATCACCGGGACCTGGATGCTACGATTGGCCGCCAGCTGCAGAGCGCCCTCTGCGATAAGCCGTTGCAAGGCCTCCCGCACCGGTGTCGACGAGATACCTAAGCTCGAGCCAATGCCGCGGATGGTTAAAGGCTGCCCAGGCGCGAGCCTGCCGGTCAGTAGCGCGTTGCGCAACGCAACGTACGCCTGTTCGTGCAACGGCTCCGACGTTAACTGAGTGAACTCCATTTGCTCTTCCAAGTTTGGGCTGCCAAAAGAAGCCGTCCGCGCAATGCGAACGTGGCCACTCCTTGGCATTCGGAGTAGACGAGCACATGGCCGGGATTTCCCACTAATGCTCGTCGGTCAATAGGCATTGAAAGCCGCTTTGATGGATTCTACGAGCCGCTCCGCGTCGCTGCGGCCAAGGACTAGAGGGGGCCGAATTTTCAGAATATTTGCCCCCGGTCCGATTGCGCTTATCAGGGCCCCGTTTTGACGGAGATGGTTTACCACGTGGCTCGCAAGTCCGGCGTTGGCCTTATCGCCATCGATGCATTCCACAGCAAGGAACAGCCCCGCGCCACGCACTTGTGCGACATCATCACGCCCGGCGGTTACCTCACTAAAGCTCTTGAGGAGGAAATCTCCGACGGTGCGCGAATTTTCCTGTAGGCCTTCCTGCTCAATAACGTCGAGTACAGCCATTCCGGCTGCACAAGCCACCGGGCTGCCGCCGAAAGTGTTGAAGTATCGTGCCTTTGTCCCAAACTCTTCGACGAGCTCAGGTCGTAGTGCGAGCCCGGCTACCGGAAAGCCATTTCCCATCGGTTTACCCAGACTTACCATATCTGGAACAACGTCGTGGCGCTGAAATCCCCAAAAAGTCTCGCCTGTTCGGGCGAAACCTGGTTGCACTTCATCCGCGATAAAGAGTCCCCCCTCAGCTCGAATGAGCTCAACGGCGGGTTTGAGGAAACCCGGAGGATCAACATAGAGCCCATCGCTGGAGAAGATTGTATCAACGACGAACGCAGCAGGCTCGATGCCGTCGCGGCGCATTTCGGCGATGGCTGCGGCGAGGTCGCGAGCGAGTAGCGCTCCCTGTTCCTCCGGTGGGACGCGGTACGAATCTGGCGCGGGGATCAGTCGAACCCTCGGTCCACGATGGACGAATTCACCTAAGGCAGGGGATATTTCCGAAACCGCCTCGGTCACGCCGTGATAGGCGCGGTTCGTCACGATGACGCCCTGTCGCCCAGTGTACGACCGCGCGATCCTCAGTGCGAGGTCATTTGCCTCCGAGCCGGTACAGGTGAACATCATGTGGCCGAGCGCGTCAGGCATGGATCTGAGCAACCTGTCCGCATAGGCGACCACGCCATCATGTAGATATCGGGTATGGGTATTGAGGATGCCGAGCTGGCGTGTGACCGCCTCAACGACCTTGGGGTGGCAGTGCCCCACGGATGTCACGTTATTGTAGGCATCGAGATAGGCTTTCCCCTTGTTGTCATAGAGCCAGACGCCTTCGCCGCGGACAAGATGAAGGGGCTGCTCGTAAAACAGACGATAGGCAGGTCCAAGAACTTGGTTTCGATGCTCGATCAAAGCCACGTCCTCGGCGTCGAGAGCCGACAGGGTATTGGGATCAAACGCATTGACCATGGTCATTGTACATACTCCTGTGTGGCGGAAAGGGCGGCGGCGCGTAACGCGCGCGCGGTCGGGACGACGCCAATTTCGTCGATAACGTCGAGCCCGCGCAGTGATGCGGCGGCGTTTCGCATAATGTAGCTCGCATTTTCAGGATAACGCCTTGCGCGCCACGAGGTGATGGCGAGCGTTGTAAGATGACGCAGCCGGATTAAATCCGGCAACAGCGATAGTTCGTCCTCATCAAGCGGCAGCACGCTGACGTAGCCGCCAACCATATCAGCTGCACGACGCAAAGGTTCCGCGTCATCCGTAATGTGATAGGAGCAAGCGACAGCTAAGTCACAAATGATCGGTGTGTGTACCATATCGCCGAAATCAATGATCCCGGTCAGACGGGACGCATCCACTTGGTCAACCACCAGGTTGTGGGGGTTAAAGTCATTGTGAACGATCTGGGTGCGAAAGTGCGGAAGCTGTGGAGCGATTTCAGCGTCGAAACGGTCGAGTAGCAAGGCTAACCGCGTGCGGAGCTGGCCATTTTCGATGGCTTCCAGCATGGGACGCAGTCTTCCAGCATGCTTGATGTCCCATTGCAGGGCGTGGCCCGCTGCCGGATGAAAAAAGCCGCGCAACGCCTTTGTCAACTGTGCAAGCAGGACGCCAATCTCCCGGTAAACCGTGGACCTCGGATTGGCTGCATGTAACATCGTGCCATCGATAAAGGTCAGCAACCGCGCGACGTGTTCTTGCCCAGATGGTCCCTGGATAATCTCCCAAGGTTCGCCGGACAGGGTTTGGCATATCCGCTGCACGGGCAGTGAAGGATCGACGGCTGCGATATGCGCAAGAGCCGCGGTCTGCATGGCAGTGACATCGCGATCTTCCGCCACGTTTGTGATCTTGAGCAACGCCTGCTCGCCGCTTGTTAGGCGGACGTAGAAGTTGGAATCTCGTTCCGATGATAGCATCCTTATCTCGCCGGAAACGCCAAATACGCGCTTGGCAATATCGCTTGCTTCTTCCGGGGAGATCCCTGGTGGCGCAACCGACAGAAGCGAACTCTCATCGGCGTTTCCGGTCGGAAATGAGGAGAAGCAATCGGTCGAAACAATAAATGGCGGCAGCTCAGAGGAGACGCCAGCTCCGCCCGCTCGAGGATTAATGACCACGGTTGTATCCTTTGGTTATGTATCGGGCCGCACGTCAGACCGAAGAGTTACTGCCGCCGGCAAGGCACTCGCCACCATCAACCACCAGCGCATGACCGGTGATAAAGGACGAGCGGTCCGAGCAGAGAAAGAGGACAGCTTCGGCGATCTCCTCCGGCCGACCGAAGCGGCCCATTGGCACGAGATCGCGCACGACGTTTTCCAAAGCCGCGCGGCCGCCGAGCTGGGCCTCGTACGGACCATTGAACGGCGTATCGACCCAGCCGGGGCAAAGTGCATTCACCCGGATGCCATCGCGGGCGTAGTCCAGTGCGATCTGCTTCGTCATGGTTATAACGGCCGACTTGGTGGTGATATAGGCAAGCATCCCTTTGTCGAGGAACACGCCGGCATTCGAGGCGGTATTGAGGATAACGCCGCCGCCCTGTGCCCGCATGTGCGGCAGCGCCGCCTTGCAGGCCGTGAACTGCGCTACGACGTTGATCTCGTAGCTTTTGCGCATGTCGTCGGCATTTATCGCTTCCAGCGCGCCTCCGATTTGGATCCCGGCGTGATTGTGCAGGATATTGAGAGCGCCGTGTTCGCGGACGAGCTTGGCGAATACCTCGGTGACGGCGGAATCGTCCGCTACATCCATCACGGAGGACGCGGCCAGGCCGCCGGCGGCGAGGATGGCCTGCGCAGTCTCCTCGGCCAGTGCCTCGTCTCGGTCGGTCACCATCACGAAGGCACCGTTGGCCCCAAGGATAAAGGCGGATTGCCGCCCGATACCGGAGCCCGCTGCGGTCACGAGCGCGGTTCTGCCGCTGAGGATCTTTTCGCTCATGGAGTGTCTCCGACATGGCGCAAGCTGCGCTCGGTCTTCGCGTCAAACAGGTGCACGGCCCCGATGTCGATATAGAAGCTACGCACTTCGCCGCGTTCAGGCGCGGTGCCTGGTTGGAGACGCAACGTGACTTCCCGGTCGGCGAGATCACCGATGACGTAGACCTCGGCGCCGCACGGTTCGATCAGCGACGCTGTGATGGTGAAGGTCGGCCAATCGGAACGCCGCGCCTCCAGGTGGAACGCTTCTGGCCTGACGCCGAGCAACACCTCTCGACCGCGTTCCTCCTTCAGGTTAGCGAAGGCTGCCGGAAGAGGGAAGGAGAGGGCACCGTCGACTGAGATGAGGCCATCTTTGATCTTCGCGGGCAGGAGGTTCATGGCTGGGGAGCCGATGAATTTTGCAACAAAGGTGGTGGCTGGGCGATTGTAGAGATCATCGGGCGAGCCGATCTGCTCAATGCTGCCGCCCCGCATGGCGACAATCCGATCAGCAAGCGTCATAGCTTCAATCTGGTCATGAGTAACGTAAATCACGGTCTGCTTCTCTTCCAGATGCATGCGCTTGATCTCGGCTCGCATCGTGGTACGGAGCTGCGCGTCGAGATTGGAGAGAGGCTCGTCAAAGAGATAAACCGCTGGCTCGCGCACCATCGCGCGGCCCATGGCGACACGCTGACGCTGGCCACCGGAGAGGTCCCGGGGCTTGCGTGCTAGCAGGTGTTCGATATGCAGCATCTTTGCCGCTCGGTTAACCTGCTCGTTGATTTCTGCTTGCGGGACCTTGGCTAGCTTTAGGCTGAAGCCCATGTTCTCCGCAGCGGTCATGTGCGGGTAGAGCGCATAGGACTGGAAGACCATTGCGATGTCACGATTGCGCGGCGAAAGATTTGTTACGTCTCTGTCGCCGATGCGGATCGCACCGGCAGTGGTAGTTTCCAGCCCGGCTATCATGCGCAGCAATGTGGTCTTGCCGCAACCTGAAGGCCCGACCAACACGACGAATTCTCCGTTGGCGATGCTCAAATCGAGATCGCGTATGATATCGACGGTGCCAAAGCTCTTAGCAAGCCGAACCACTTCTACCTGGGCCATGCGAAATTTCCTCTTCTAGAATCTCTTTGAAAAAAGGCCGCGTCGTTCACAGACATCGGCAGCCTCTTCAATCAGGTCGGCTATGCGGGTTGCGCCATAGTCGCGCCGCATAAGCACGGCGCGCTCGCGCAGCTCAGTGGCGGATTTTGCGCGGCCGGGACGTAGCAGTTCGTAAGTATCGAGCAGCATGTCCTGCGGGACAGCCACCAGCTCGGCGGCGCGCTCGAAATTCTCGGCCAGACGGTCGCGGTTGGTGGCGCGCGCCACATCGGCCTGCAAACGCAGCGCGTCGGGCGTGATCGCCAGATCTTGGGCGGTGATCCTGCCTTCCAGGACGGCGTCGACCGTGAAATCCTCGAGGCCCAGCCCAGTCTTACTGCGCACCAGATGCGGCGCTTTTTCGGAGAGCGGGTAGAGTTCGCGTGCATCGGTGCTCATGAGTTTCGCTCCGCGCTATTAAAGAACATCTCTTCCGGCTCGGCGCCGGGTTGGGTCATTTCCGTTTCGATTGCGTAAAGTAGCGCCACGCGCGGGTGGAACCGCGCCCCAAGCGCTTGCCCATCATTGGTCACGATAATTGGTTCGGGCGTTTCGCCCCAGGTCATGCGCCCGGCGTTCCGGCCCATAGCGCGGTATTGCTCCAGTGACACCAGCGGTGCGTTGGAAAACAGTTCCAGGTTCATATGCGGCAGCCGGTCGCGATGGTGAATTATCGCGGTTCCCTTTGCCTGTATTCCGATGCCATAGCCCGAGCCCGCGAGATGTGCAGCGCTAAGGCCAAGGAATGACGTGTCCGCCGTATGGCGAATCCGCACTACGCGCGGCATGCCACCACCTTCCAGCACGCCCCGCGTCAGTGCTTCCAGCACGTCGGCTACGGCATGGCCCGCTGTCGTGCGGTGAAGGCGTTCGCCGAAGGCCGGAGAGATGCCGATCACCACCTCGTGGGGGTCTACGCCCTTCTCTGCCTTGCCGATCGCATAGAACTGGGCCGACCCAGTTGGAGGCTCATGGCTGCCTTCCGCGCTGAGGACATGATCGCGATTGATCGTGCCCCTGACTGCTTTCACGCGATTCCATCGCGCCTCGTTCATCCGGTAGCCGGTGCCCGGCCCTGAATAATGGTTCGGCTCGTTCACGGCGCTGACGACCTTGCCGTCGCGCAAAATAGCAGAGGTCTGAAGGTAATCGCCGCTGATGCGCTGGCGCAGCATGTTCATCAGGTTCTCCGCCATTTGGCGATGGCCGCGCAGCGCCAGTGCCCGCACCACGTCGAGCGCCGTCAGGCCGCGCGCGGCTATATCGCGGCTGATCTCCAGGGTGCGGACCGGGGCAAAGGTGACCGTGTCGTTGGACCCGGACGCGTGGATAACGCTGTCTTTCATGTTAGGCTCGGTTTTCGCGAGACCGAGCTCATCCAGCACATCGTCAAGCGCGTCTACCGCCTGACGCCGCACATTAAGTGCGTCCTCCTCGGCTAGCGGAGCAAGCCCGCCATCCACTTCAAAATCTCGCTGCAGGACGAGGTAGTCTTCCATCTCCTCGGCATTGATAAGCGACGGGTTGAAGGAATTGTCATAGGCGCGAATAGAGCCGAAGCCTGAGGTGATGAGGTCCGACCCGGCGAGCAGATAAGGTGTAATCTTCGCGCCGATCCGGATCTCGGATTCCGAAGTTTTCGTGTCATTGCCGGAGGCGCATTCTAGACCTAGCCATACCGCAAGCAGATTCTCCGCCATCAACTCGCGAACGCCGCCAGGCATCGAAGCCGTCAAAGGCGCGCCGTCGACGCCGCCGTTCTGAGTGCCCTGGACGCCCATAGCACGCTGGAGACAAAGACACCGAGCCTCAAGGTAGAGCACCGAGCATTTTTCATGAAAGCCCATCAGTAGTTCGGCCCCAGCACCGGAGGTGCAGCGCGCCTTGATGCCACGTGAGGCATAAGCGGCGGCCAGAAACGTTTTCGACCATGGCGTATCGTCGCCATCAATGAACGTCCGTTCGCTGCCATATACGGAAACGGTCTCCGCATAAGTGGCAAGCCCAGCGAGACCGATCTTGAGTTCCTCGGCCTCCTCGATTGAGCATTGAAACAACGTGCTGCCGCGGCCGGTAGCGGCGCCCACCGTGCAGGCGAGCGCATTGGCCCAGGCGTTGCCTGCCACGCGCATTGTGGTTTCAATCTCGTCAAAACCCAGCGCGACCGCAGTGGCGGAGTCCGCCGCCAGTTGAAGTGGATCGTCCTTTGCATTTGTGACGTGCGCCTGGTTGCCTGGGCTGTGCCGCTGACGCATCTTGGAATAGGCGAAAGTAGCTTCCAGCGCGGAAAGGTCACCTACCACTTGCGCCAGCTTGGCGGGGGTCATGCCGCGCGCTAGCCGCTCCAGCTCCCCGCGGGGTACGTTCACGTCGACAAGCATCCGTGCAACAGCTGTGCTGTCCAGCGCCATGGCTTCCGCCGCGACAGTTCGGTCGATGTGGTGTGCGGCAATGAACGCGTCGAGAATGTCGAAATCGGCGGCTTTGCGTCCGTCCATCTCAAGGATCTCGCCATCTGGTCCGAGTACCAGCCCGGGTTCAGGGTCCCAAGGCGAGTGAAACACGGCAAACCCGTTCTCTGGGCTTTCCTCGGAAAAGCTGTCGAGGCGAAGGGGGCGCTTGTCCCATTCTTGAATGCGCTTCCAGCGCTGTTGATGATCGTGCGTCACATCAGTTCTCCCGCATGATGCGCAACAGAATGACCGTCAGGACAATCACCGCCGCGAGAAGAATGAACGAAACGGCGGCTGCCTGGCCGATATCGAGAAAGCGAAAGCCGAGGCGATAGGCGTAGAAGCTGATCGTCTCGGTAACCTTGCCCGGGCCACCCTGTGTCAGCATGTAGATGAGGTCATAGCTCTTCAACGCAGTGATCATGCGGATGAGAAGCGTTACGAGGATGACGGGCTTGAGCATCGGAAGCGTGACGTGGCGGAGAATTTGAAACGCGTTCGCACCGTCAATGCGTGCTGCCTCAACTGGGTCCTGCGGCAACGATTTCAGCCCGGCATAGAGCATGATCAGCATAAGCGAAGTCTCAGTCCAGACATCGACAAACACCACAGTGGCAAGGGCGAGATTGGGATCACCGAACCAGCCCTGGCCCGGGACGCCGACCAGCGACAGTAGCCAATTGATGATCCCAAGGTTTGGATTGAACATCAGTCGGAACATCAGCGCGACAGCCACCGGAGTCATGAGGATCGGCAGCATCAACACCATGAGATAGAATTCGCGGAACTTCAGCCAGGATTGGTTCAGGAGGAGGGCAAGGCCGAAAGCGAGCAGGAATTCAAGGACAACGACGGTCACCATAAGTTTCATCGTGACCCAGGAGACGCTGGCAAACTCACGCGTCATGATGACAGCGTAGTTCTCGAACCAGACAAGGTCTCCCATGCCGTAGGTGATAATGTACTCGTGCAGGCTGAGCCAAAATGAATAGAGAAGCGGTCCCGCCACCACTAATGCCAACACAATGATTGTCGGCGTCATGAACAGCAGTTTGTAAAATCCCGTCGAGAACCCGTCCGACTTACGGGCCGGGGCCGAGGAGGTTTGGCCTGCGATCTGGCTGGCGCTTGTCATGATTTGGCATCCGTGAAACTTGAGGAGTAAGCGCTGCGGCCGACGAAACGTCCAGCCGCAGCTATTTCGTATGAGGCGACGTTCACTTCAGCAGCGGATCGCCTTTAGTCAGGCGGGCAAACTTGTCCTCAGCATTGGCGACGGCCGTGGCCGCGTCAGTGCCGTTGGCGAGGACGTCACCCATCACCTCGGCGAAGACCTCTACGAGCTGGGTGGCGCGCGACATCACCGGCAGGCCCTTGGCGTGAGCGAGCGCATCGCCGACCGCAGCCATCTGAGGCCAACGCTTGAGGTATTCCGCGTCGTCATAGATCCAGGTCTGGGTCGCCTGACCGCCGGCCAAAGCGCGCTTTTTCGCGATGTCTTTGGATTCCACCCATTTGATGAACTCCCAGGAACAATCTGCATTCGCGGCATTGGTAGGGATCGCCCAGCCCCAAGCGCCAAGCAGGCTGTCCTGGCCAGGCATACGCGCAAAACCCACTTTGTCGACCACCTTGGATTCCTTTGGGTCCTGCAGGGTGGGCATCAGAAACAGGTAGGAGATCGCGAAGACGGCCTTGTCCTGCTTCAACGCATTGGCAACGTCATCGAAATTCGCGCCAAGCGCGCCCGGCTGCGCGGCATTCGAGAGTAGGTCAGCGTAGATTTTCACCGCCTCGATGCCTTCTGGGGAGTTCAGAGAGGGCTCCCAAGACTCGCGGTTGTAGAAGTCACCCCCAAGCGAAAAGACGTAGTTTGTCGCTTCCATTACGACCGGGTCGGCGCGCTGGCCGGCCATTGCGATGCCTACCTTGCCGGTTTGCTGACCCGCCCACTTTGCAACGTCCGCAAATTCCTGGAGCGTCTCGGGAAGGCGCCAGTCGCGGCCAAACTTCTCCTTATACGCGGCCTGGAACGCCGGGTCCTCGACGATGTCCTTCCGGTAGAGCATGCCCATCGCATATTGCCAGAACGGCAACATGTAGGTGGTACCCTTGACCTTGCCATTAATTTCCATCAGCGCGGGATAGTACACCGATGTGTCGATCTTGTCGGCGGCGATGCGTTCGTCGAGGGGCTGGATCCACTTGGCGGTAACGAATTCGCCCGCCCAATAGCTATCCACCGCAAGCACATCGTAGGAGCCTGAGGAGGCGGTCAAGGAGGGCACGAGCTTCTCATGCATCAGAGTGTAGTTGACCGCTTCGATGTTGAGCTTCGCACCCGAGAGCTTCTCAAACTCTGGGCCTACCGCAATCAGCGCGGTGGTATCGGGGACGGTTTCGAGCAAGAGGTTGAGTGTTTTTCCCTTGCAGACGGCGGCAGGATCAGCGAGCGCTGTCGAGGCGGCAAGCAGCGAGGCGGCCATCACGCCAAGCCTGGTTGTGATCATTCGGGGCATGCTTCGATCTCCTTTTTGCGTGTTGAATGCAGGATTGGACCGTCGTCCCGTTTGTCAGTTGGTCAGCCTTTGACCGCTCCGAGGTTCAGCCCCGAGACGAGGAAACGGCGCATAGCGAAATACAGAATTGCCATCGGCAACATGGCGAGAATGGTGGCCGCGCTTACCGCTCCCACAGCTGTACCCTGCTGGGTAACCAGACTGGAAATTGCGACGGGTAGCGTTTTTGACTCATTGCCCGATAACATCAAAGCAAAGAGAAACTCGTTCCAGCTCAGTACAAAGCTGAGAATTGCGGCTGCACCGATGCCCGGCAGTAGCGCTGGAACAATGATGCGGATGAACGCCGTCATAGGTGTGCAGCCGTCAATCAGCGCTGCCTCGTCCAGTTCGCGGGGGACGCGCTTCATAAAGCTCATCAGAAGCCAAACGACATAAGGTAGGTTGAAGGCGAGGTATGTGACGATCAAGCCGGTGCGCGAGTCGGTCAGGCCGATATTCTTGAAGATCAAGAAAAAAGGGATGACCAGGACAATGGGCGGCATCATCTGCGTGGCGAGGATGACGATCGGCATCGCGTTGCCGCCGGCCTTGTAGCGATCGATAGCATAGGCGGCAAACGCGCCGATGACGACCGCGAGCGCCGTGGACGTTAGCGCGATGATCAGGCTGTTTAGAAAGAAGGCGCCAAAGTTCATCTCGAAGATGATCGTTCTGTAGTTATCGAGAGTCGGCGTAAAAAACAGCGCAGGCGGCAGCTGATAGGCGATCACCTTGTCGGCGAATGACGTCCGCAGCACCCAGAGGAGAGGGAGGACAACGAAGAGGGCGCAAACTCCCAGAATGAGATGCGTCATTATCCGTGCGAAGAGTGACGGTTGCACGATTGCTCCTCCGTGTTATAACAAATACCGTATCACGTATATGAGATCATACCCGGCGTTGCTGTCAAGAGGTTTTCCGGCGAACCGACAACGCGCTGAGCGTCCAAGGCGGGGTACGGCGGCCCGCTTTGCCGCCGCGGAGCCGACTCGAAGTCGGTTCGAGGAGACTCGCGCCTACAGTGGAGACATCGTTTAATAGGATCTGCCCAAGGATACGAACGTAGCACCGTGGCGTGCTGGAGTGCAGCGGCGACGCGAGCACATCGCTCTACAGACATCAGCTCCGAAACAGCCACTGGGCTTTTTGCGCAATTGAATGAAGATGGCGACCCATTGCGGAAACCGCGCATGCCCGCAGCAGGCGAATGTTGGTCATAAAGGAATACTGATATGTCGAGAGAATTTTTGGGAAAAGTTGTTCTGGTCACAGGTGCTACATCCGGAATCGGTGCAGCGATCGCGACCGCCTTCGCCGCACTGGGCGCCTCGACGGTGCTGACAGGTCGCAACGTCGATGCCGGCGAAAAGCTGCGAAGTTCCCTCTCTCCGCTCGGCACAGAAGTGTCATTCATCGCGGCCGACATCACTGGGGCTGGCGAGGCGGATCGCATCGTCGCCGAGGTAATCGCCACCTTTGGAAAGCTTGATGTTCTCGTCAACAATGCCGGCATTCTATTTCGCGGGACCTCACTCGACTGCACCGACGAGGAGTGGCTCCGCACGTTTGAGACCAACGTCACCGCAACCTTTCGGATGTCGCGTGCCGCGGTGCGAGTAATGCTCGAGAAGAAGGCCGGTGTGATTGTCAATATTGCATCCGACTGGGGGCTTGTGGGCGCGCAGGGAGCTGTAGCTTATGGCGCAAGCAAGGGAGCTGTCGTGCAATTGACTCGTTCCATGGCACTTGATCATGCACGCGATGGCATTCGCGTGAACGCGATCTGTCCGGGCGACACCGACACCGCCATGCTCCAGAGCGCGCTGCCTGATACCGATCACGAGACGCGGCTTCAGCGTTTGGGAGGGGCTATCCCTTTAGGGCGAGTTGCTCGCCCGGAAGAAATTGCGCGCAGCGTTTGTTTTCTTGCGTCCGACGGCGCGTCCTTCATTACGGGAGCTACGCTTGCCGTCGATGGTGGCAACAGCGCGGGATAGGGCACCCAGCGGACCTTCGAACCGTGGTGGCGGAAGACCGGTCGCATGTCACCTGAAGGCTACAAGGAAACAAGTGCCCGACGGGCTGACGCTAAACTGTATCGGCCCGCCTCATATGTCACGAACCGGCGCCGGGCATCAGCAGGTCTTATGAAGGTAGAAGAAAATCCTCTTTGCCGCGCTCGCGCATCTTTCATATTTTCAGAAAGCTTGCTGGTCGGCGGCCTGCATGAGCGCGGTCCGCTCAGAGGCCGAGGGGCCCATGGGCTTTTGAGGAGAGCGGTACATGGCAAAGCTTTCGGGACGAACAGCATTCGTAACCGGCGCATCGTCGGGCGTCGGCCTCGCTGCGGCTCGCCATCTGGTCGACCAGGGAGCTCGGGTGGCGATTTCAGCCCGTCGGGTCGATATTCTTCGCCATATCGCATCAGAAGCGCCTGACAGTTTCATCGTTGTCCAGACCGACGTAGCCGACGCTGGAAGCGTTGACAACGCGATTGACCATTCCTGGCAGGAACTCGGGCATATAGATTATGTCATCCACGCCGCCGGGATCGTCACGCCAGCGGCAATGGCCGATCTGACCCCGGCGGTTTGGAAGCAGCACATCGATATCAACCTCACGGGCTCCTATAACGTCCTGAGAACGGTGGCGATGAAAATGAGACAGCGAGGTGAAGGGAGCATCGTATCGATTGCTTCCGACCTTTCGTTCAAAGGGCTCGCGAACTACGCACACTACTGCGCGTCGAAAGCGGGACTGGCAGGACTCACGAAGGCCCTGGCGCTTGAACTCGCACCGAGCGTCCGGGTAAACTGCGTTTGTCCTGGTCCAATCGATACCCCGATGATGGATTCCGAGCTTGGGTGGTTCGGTGGCTCTGACGAAGTGCGGGCCGTGGCCGTTGCCGCTGTTCCGCTAAAGCGATTTTCCAGCCCAGAGGAAATTGCGGAGTTTGCAGTTTACGTGGCAGCAAATATGAGGTTCGCCACAGGGAGCATGCTGAGCATCGACGGCGGTACGACAGCGGGGTGAGCCGCCCGACGGCAACGATCGCCAACATGTTCATTGCTAAAAGTCATTCTCCTCCCAGCATGCAAGCCTGGCAGCGGAGGGGGTCAGGCGCTGACCCATAAGACTACGACCCCTGCGATTGTGACGCAGGCTGATTAAGGCCCCTTCGATCGAGAGACGCGCCAGATGATTTCGTCGCGCCGGCGACCATGACTTCTATCTGGTGATTTCCTCGACTGTCAGGCCGCGCGCGATCAAGACCTCTTCCGCAGTACACCCCAGGCTCTTTCTCAAATCGGATATCCCCTGGACTATGTTTTCTATAGTGTTCGGC
The DNA here is from genome assembly GCF_055616315.1 of Rhizobium sp. O111. Classification (NCBI taxonomy): domain Bacteria; kingdom Pseudomonadati; phylum Pseudomonadota; class Alphaproteobacteria; order Hyphomicrobiales; family Rhizobiaceae; genus Rhizobium; species Rhizobium sp. O111. The sequence continues at coordinate 94,401 of NZ_JBSHXL010000004.1, forward strand.
TCGCCGCGGGCTACAAGAGAAACACGGTGCAGAGACCACAGGCCCAGCGAGCGCTTTCCGATCGATCAACACTATCGCCTCGATTGCAGGCGTTTCCACGCGGCATCGATTGAAATTGAAAAGGACACGTATGGCATCGAGGCTCGTCGCGAAACAGACCACCGACGAACCGCACGACCGCCTTCACTTCCCGGACGAAGATCATGGCGGTGTGTTTAAACATGTCGTTCTCCTGAACGATGATCGGAAGATCGCCTTTGCCGTTCGGACATGCCTAGACCTCGTGCAGGAAGTGCCCGAACTTTTCGCGCTTGGTCCGAAGATAGTCGACACTATGCGACTGGGCGGCCACGATTAGGCTTCTGCGCTCCACCACGTCAATTTTCTCAGCGCGGAGTGCCTCGAGCTTGGCGGGATTGTTGGTCAGCAGGACAATGCTCGATACGCCGAGCAATCGCAGAATCGAAGCCGCGGCCGCGTAGTCTCGGCCGTCAACTGGAAAGCCGAGTTCCAGATTTGCGTCCATCGTGTCGTAACCACGATCCTGAAGTGCGTAGGCGGCGATCTTGTTTCCGATGCCGATTCCGCGACCTTCATGCCCGCGCATGTAGATGAGGCACCCGAGCCTGGCTTGTTGAAAAAATTCCAAGGCGTGCGAAAGCTGCTCACCGCAATCACATCGCAAAGATCCGAAACTTTCGCCCGTCAGGCACTCGGAGTGCACCCGCACCGGTACCTTTTGGCGGCCGAATAGATCGCCGCACGTAAGAGCGACATGCTCAACGCCCGTGCGTTTGCAAACAAACGTGGTTGCCTGGAAGTCCCCGAAGCGAGTTGGCATTTTGGAAGACGACGTCCTGTGAACGACGATCTCGTTCGCCCGCATGTGATGTATTAGATCTTCCATATTCGACAGCACCTTTGATGTCATGACAGCGATCGCGTACGTCTAAGCAAGCCGTAGGTTGCCGCTTAGAGCCATTGCGGTCGCTAGAAAAGCGCTTCCTAGACGGTCGCTGAACTCGTCTCTTCTTTGAGACCGCATTCCGGGATGCGGTATCAAGATCGCTGTTGGCGTGCCGTAAAACCGCCGTTCTGGCCGGAGCAAGAGGCCGGTAAGACGACTTCATTTTCCATTGCATCGCAAAACGAGCTTCAGTCGAAGCGCAGTAAATCCGTAGCCGCATGCGGGTTAAAGTGTTTGAAGAAGCGCCACCTTCGCCCGCTCAGCCAAGAGCTTCCGGGTTGCGTTTGCAGCCTCCCGGCCCTTGTGCACGAAGTGATCCCTGAAGAACGCGATTTGATGTTCATTCTCCTGGAAGGTATGCGGCGTGAGCACGGTGGACAGGACGGGCACGCCAGTATCGAGACTGACACGCATCATGGCGTCCAGAACGGTCCGGGCGACGAAATCGTGACGGTAGATGCCGCCATCGACGACGAACGCCGTCCCAACGACCGCGGCATATCGGTCGGTCCTGATCAGCGTCTGTGCATGCAATGGGATTTCGAGCGCGCCGGGCACATCGACGATCTCGACTTCCTCGCGGTTGCCTCCGAGCTTCTCCCACTCGTCGACGAACGATTCGACGCATCTGTCAACGATGTCCGAATGCCATCGGGCACGGATAACGGCGATCTTTTGTCCTTTCGGATCGAAAGCGATGGTCATGGGCGTCTCCATAATGTCTGTCGCACAGAAGTCATTTCTTGAGTGCTTCCGCGGCCTGCTTCGCCGCGAGGCTGACGAAGCCCTGGCGGTGCCACAAGAGGCAACGATCGGCATCTTGGTTAGGAAGAAGGATGTCGTGGATCTTCGCGATTACGATCGTGTGGCTGTATCCGTCATGCGTCTTGGCTATACGACAATCGAACGCAACAGAGGCCCCGGCTAGCAACGGGGCTCCCGTCTCCTGGAAATTCCACAATGCGCCTTCGAAGCGATCGGGGCCCTTGGCGCGTGCGAAGTGGTCGGCAAACGCCAGCATCGAGTCGGTCAAGACCGACACGCCGAGGAAACCCTGATCGATGATGGTATCGTGAGCGGAGGCGCTTTTGTTGATACAGACAATCAAGGACGGCGGATCGGCGGACAGGCTACACACAGCCGTGGCCATCAGTCCGCAAGGAACACCGTCTTTGATCGAGGTTATTGCTGTGACGGGGCCTGCGAACCGCTGCATGGCCTCGCGAAAATCCTCGGTACTGATCATGGCAGGGCAGTTCCCTAGTTGGCGTCGTGAGTGATGAAACGGGTGTTCATGTAGGCCTCTAGTGCCTCACTGCCGCCTTCGTAGCCATATCCGGAGTCCCGGACGCCGCCGTAAGGCGTTTCGGGCAGCCCAAGCCCGATGTGGTTGATAGACAACATGCCCGCCTGAACCCCTTGCGCGAGCCGTCGCGCATTAGAGGCGCTTGACGTCCAGGCGTAGGATCCGAGACCGAACGGCAGTCGGCCAGCTTCCTCGATTGCCTCGCCGAGATCGGAAAAGGACTTCACCAGAGCTACCGGGCCAAACGGCTCTTCGTTCATCGCCCTCATCTCGGTCGTCACACCCGTAAGCACGGTAGGCTCAAAGAAGAAACCGCTGTTTCCGATGCGGTGTCCTCCCGTCTCGATTTTCGCTCCCTTGCTAACTGCGTCCTCGATCAGCGACTCGACGGCGGCCCTACGGCGTTCGTTGATCAACGGGCCGACCTGGACGCCATCGGCCAGGCCGTCGCCGACCTTAAGAGCCTTCGTCTTTTTCACGAAGGAATCAACGAACTCGTCATGCACGTTGGTCTGGATTAGGAAGCGTGTTGGGGAGATACAGACCTGGCCTCCATTCCTAAATTTTGCGGCAACCAAAGCTGTCGTCGCCGCATCGATATTGGCGTCGTCTGCCACGATGACGGGGGCGTGTCCGCCAAGCTCCATCGTCACCCGCTTCATATGCAGGCCCGCCAACGAGGCAAGGTGCTTGCCAACTTGAACCGAACCCGTAAACGACACCTTGCGGATTACTGGATGCGGAACGAGGAATTCGGAAATCTCCGACGGTGTCCCGAAGACAAGGTTCACAACACCTGCGGGAACACCCGCGTCGTGGAGGCACTGGAAAAGTACCGCCGGTGCGGCAGGAGCTTCTTCCGGACCCTTTATGATGATCGAGCAGCCTGCCGAGATCGCGGGGCCAAGTTTCCGGACGATTTGGCTCATCGGAAAGTTCCACGGGGTGAAACCTACAGCCGGGCCAACCGGGTCCTTGACCGCATACTGCTGGATGCTAACGCCACGAGAAGGGATGACCCGACCATATGTCCGGCGGCCTTCTTCTGCGAACCAGTCAAGCAGGTCCGCGCAGGAGTTTACTTCTAGACGCGATTCGGAAAGTGGCTTTCCTTCGTCCGTGGTCAGAAGACGGGCGGCGTCCTCGAGACGATCACGGAGCAGGGATGCCGCGCGGCGGATGACCTTATAACGTTCGAAAGCAGACGTGGCGCTCCACGTTTTAAACCCCGAGGCGACGGCCTGGACCGCTCTTTCGAGATCCGTCCGCGATGCGTGGGCTACGTTTCCGATTACCTCTCCGTTGATCGGGTTTACGACATCCAGCGTCTTGCCCCCGGAGGCGTCGCTCCACTCTCCGCCAATGTACAGTTTGGTATTCGGATAAGCCATGTAAGTCTCCTTTTCGCAGTGCCATTGGGCCTACCTTGGAGGAGCAAGCCGCGTGCCACTCACCTAACCGGCTGAATTACAAGGCAACTTGGAGCTTAGATGACCTCCCGCTCAAACGTCTCAATTTTGTCTCAAACATGAGACGCACAAGGACGTACTCTCGTCCTTGACTTGACGCAATTTTGGATCACTAATTCGAGCAAATAAGGGAACACCAAAATGCTTGGACCAGACGATCACTTCCGTGTGATTGAGGAGGCTGTGCTGACGACTGCCGGAAGAGGCGAGTGGCGGACGGCCTCGTGGGCGCGCTGTCTTCAGGACTACAAGCTGGATCCCTCGCGCCCCAAACTGGTCGATCTCACCAATAGAGAGCTGCGCGAAGAGCAGGACACTTTCGACGCGGACGTGGCACTGGCGACAAACGAGCTCGAAGCAACGTTGATGATGATCGAGGGCGGTGGCTACAGTGCCCACATAGCCAACCGCAACGGAGTGATTATATCTGAGCGTCGCAGCAGAGATGCCGCGTTCTATTGCAGCACGGACCGGATCGGCGCGGTGTGGAGTGAGGAGGTCGGCGGTACAAACGGTATTGGGACGGCGCTAAAAAATTTAGAACCGACCGCGGTCTACCTCTCGGATCACTTTTATGCCGATCTAACCGGTCAAGCGTGCGCGACAGCTCCCTTCTTTGGGCCGGACGGCAACATACTCGGCGTCGTCAACCTTTCGACGTACAATCCGGGCGTACCCCAGTTGGCGCATCGTGTGGTATTTGGCGTCGCCCAGATCACTGCGGATCGGCTCGAGACCACATATTTTCGGAACGCGTTCCGGAAATACTACACACTAGCTGTCAGTACCGAACAACGATCGCCGACCATCTTCGCCGTCGACAGCGACTGCCGTATCGTAGGCGCGACACGGAATGCCAGACGCCTCTTCAAGCTGGAGGAATCTGCGATCGGAACGCGAACGCTCTGGGCCGTTTTTGAAAAGATCAAAGGAAATCCCCCGCTCGACTATCTGTGCGACAATCTACGCGAACTCCGGCCGCTGGGTAGCGGAAAGGTCATCGACGTGAACCTCAGGCGACCGCTATCGGTTCTGCCGGCTTCGATCACGTCGCTTGCCGCCGGCGCGACAACCAAGATTGCTAAGCCGAAGCTCGGGAAGAAGATTACCTCGCTAGCCGAGTGTGCGGGCAACGACCGCAATATGAAGCGGAACATCGATGTCCTGAGGAAGGTATTCGGCAGCGGGCTGCACATGCTGCTCCTCGGCGAAACGGGGGTTGGAAAAGACACGCTTACCCGTGCCCTGCACTACGAGAGCGAACGGGCTACGGGCCCCTTCGTTGCGTTCAACTGCTCCGCTGTCCCGGAGACGCTCATAGATAGCGAGCTTTTCGGATACAGCGGCGGCGCGTTCACCGGGGCAAGCAAGGAGGGAAATGTCGGGCGGATTGTAGAAGCGGATAAGGGTACACTTTTCCTCGATGAAATTGGGGATATGCCGCTCCCTCTGCAGACACGACTCCTGCGGTTCCTTGAAACTCAGGAGGTCATGCCGCTGGGCTCCGGCCGTGCGCGCACCGTCGATGTCCAGGTTGTCGCAGCGACCCACCAGGATCTTAACTCGAAGGTTGCTGCGGGCACATTCCGACAGGACCTCTTCTATCGCCTCGCAGGGACCATAGTGACATTGCCCGCGCTGCGTGATCGAGAAGACCTCGAAACAATCATCGGCAATTTGATGGAACAGTTTTCCGAGGATGTCGAGATTTCGTTATCGGACCGCGCTATGAAGATTTTGCTGGCCCACTCCTGGCCAGGTAATATTCGCGAGTTGCGCAACGTCCTCACGCGCGCGGCCAAGCTGGCCACCCGCGGCCTGATAGAACCGAACGACCTGATGCTTGTGCCCACTCCCGTCTCGGCCGTTCCCCCGCCTTCGTCAATGCCCACAGCGGTCACTTCGTCCGGAGAAGTGAGGGAAGTGCGAGTACGACGTCCGACGTCGCCGCTAGCCGGACGAAAGCGGCAAATGACGCCGTACAAGGCGGCGGCGGCCGAAGCCGAGAAGGTCGCGCTCGCAACTGCCATGGAACGGTTTGGCCGCGATCCCATAGCGTGCATGGAAGCACTCGGTATCAGCAGGGCCACGTTCTACCGAAAACTCAAGCAGCATGGCCTGGTTCTCGGTGAGCACGAGGATCCGTGAGGTGCGGCGCTGGCCTCGCGGCCAGCAGCGCCAATTTCAAACGGCAGCCTGAAGCGCGATCTCGATCAATATTTCGTCGGCGGCGAGATTGGACTCGACCGTAGCCCGGGCAGGAAGCGCGTCTTCCGGTATCCAGGATTCCCAGAGTGCATTCATCGGCGCAAAGTCGCGCTTGATGTTCCGGAGCCAGATCTGGGCAAAGAGTATCTTCGACTTGTCGGTGCCAGCAACACCGAGCAGGTGGTCGATCCGGTCTAGCAACTGCAGGGTCTGCCCTTCGATACCCTGGGAGCGGTCAGTCGGGACCTGCCCGGTGACATACGCAATGCCATTGTGGACGAGCACGTGGCTCAGACGTTTGCCGTTGGGTTCAAAGCGGTGAATGGTCATAGTGCTCTCCAATTCTGTATCAACGGGTCCCGACACGCATTCCCATGACGCGTGGCAAGTTCGAGATCGCTTGGGCGATAAGCGGCTGGCGGCGACCAGCGTCCTCGGCGTCTTCACAACGGACGATGGCATCGCGCACCATCGTGCCGCCCACAAAGCGGAATGGCTCGATCGGGAAGGTCATCCGATTTCGCGAGCAGAAAGCCGACGTCGTCCATTCGTCTTTCTGGTTCAAGATGAGGGACGAAAGGCATTCCCCGGCGATAACCGTGGCATTGACGCCATGCCCCGAGTAACCGGAACCGTAGTGGATCCGGCTTCCCTGCAACGTGCCGAAATAGGGGAGGCGGTCCGAAGTGACTTCAATCGGATATCCCCAACTCGTGGCCACGCCGCCACTCATACCGGGAAAGAACCGTTGGAGCCCGATAGCTGCCCGTCGAGCGCTTGCCCCGTCATTGCGTAACTTCTCCGAGTTGTGCGCGCTTCCCCATTCAAGCGGTCCAGAACCCGATCCCATAAGAACCCGCCCGTCGTTCGTCCGTCGGAAATAGTGCGTGAACATGCGGAGGTCCGCGAGCCCGCGCGCCTTTCGATAATTGATGCTTTCTAAATATTCGGGATCGGGATCAGACATCACTGGAAAGCTGGAGAAAAGCGTGGTTGACTTGGCAACCGGGCTCAGTCCCATCGTTCCAGTATACGTGGCGAGTACAACATCGCGCGCGGTCACTGCACCGCGGTCCGTTTCAACGAAATTCACGGATCCCTTTTGGACACGCCGTACGGGGGAATTCTCGAAAATCGATATTCCTGCGTCCAACGCAGCCTGACGCAACTCATGGACCAATCGTCCCGGGTTTACCGTTGCGCCTTCTGTAAACAACAGCCCTTCTAGGAACCTCGGCGAGTTACAGAGTTCTCTGAGTTCCCCTTGCGGCAATTGACGGAGAGTGTCACCCAAGCCCAGGTCTCGTGCGGTGCGGACAAACTCGCGGATTTTCTTTACCTGAGCGGGCGAGGTGGCGACGCGTAGATACCCCTCTTCGACCCACCATACGTCCCGTCTATGTGCCGTGGCGAATTTTCGAAGACGACCCTGAGCCACGGTACCCAGACGCGCAGCTTCGATGCTCTTGTCGGCGCCGAAGATCGGTAAAAGGGTAGGGAGCGCCCCCCAGTATCCATGGACGTTGCCCCCATTTCGAGAGCTCGCCCCATCGCCGCATCGATATGCGTCGAGGATGGCGACCCGAAGCTGAGGATTTCGCTCTTTCAATATGAGCGCCGTCCAGAGGCCAGTAAAACCGCCTCCAACGATGGCGACATCGACGTCCATCCTCGATGTCAGCGGCGGTTGCCTTGGCGTACCGAAAAGACTGCGGACGTCCTTCTGCCACCACGAGAACTCCCGCTCAACATCTGAGCGAACTGCTGCCAGCAAGTCCATGACCAAACTCCAGCTCTCAAGCGGCCGAAAACTTGTTGCCACGGATGAAATCCGCTGCCCGCTCACCCACCATGATCGCCGGCGCGTTCAGGTTTCCAGACGGAACGCGGGGGAGGATCGAAGTGTCTGCAACGCGCAGCCCCTCGATGCCGCGAACTCGGAGCTGGGTGTCTACGACGGCCATGTCATCAGTCCCCATCTTGCACGCGCCCGATGGGTGAAGAGCGCCTTGCCCCGTTGCTCGGACGAACTCCATACGCTCGGCCTTCGTCTTCAGAATGCCTCCAGGGCGGAACGGGTGTGACACGTACTTAGAAAGTGACCTTTGCTGGAGGATTTCCTGGCCGATGCGAACACCTTCCGCGAGGCATTCCACATCATACTCCTCGGCGCAGTAGCGGGGATCGACAGCCGGAAAGACGTTCGGATCAGCGCTGCGGAGCTTGACGAAGCCCCGCGACCGAGGACGCGACTGGTAGACGTTCGTCGTGCATCCGTTGCCACTCGGAGTGGAGTCGGACCCTTCTTCGACGCCCGCTCCCGGCAGGAAGTGGTACTGGAGGGTCGGCAGCTTGTCGTCTTCCGCTCCGTACCAGCAAAGCCCCCCTTCGCAGACGTTTGACGTGACGGGACCGTTCCGGAACAAGGCGTATTGCAGCCCCGCCCAGGCCTGCCAGCGTAGTTTTTTGTATTTGTCGTAGCTATGAGCACCCGTCAACTCGTAGATCAGGAACATGTCGAAATGGTCCTGAAGGTTCTGGCCGACACCCGGAAGGTCATGCTTCACGTCAACGCCGATCTCCTTGAGATGATCGGCTGGGCCAATGCCCGAAAGAAGCAACAGATGTGGCGAACCAATGGCACCGGAGCATACCACTACCTCCTGTGAGGCCATCGCCCGCGTCACCTGACCTTTATGAAAGTACTCGACGCCGACGGCGCGGTTGTTCTCGATAATGATCCGGAGGGCCTTGGTCTTGGTTTGAACCGTGAGGTTTTTACGCTTGCGCGCGGGCTTGAGGTACGCCGCAGCGGCGCTGCAACGGAGTCCGTCCTTCATCGTGACCTGGTAGAAACCGACACCGGCCTGGTCACCAGAGTTGAAGTCGGGATTGAAGTTGATGCCTAGTTCCTGTGCCGCCCGCACCCATGCCTTCGTGAGGTAATGCGTGTGGCGTTGGTCGGATACACTGAGCGGACCTTCGGTCCCGTGGACATCTCCGGAAAATCGCTCGTTGCTTTCCGCCTTCTTGAAATACGGAAGCACGTCGTCGTAGCCCCAGCCCGTGCAGCCGTCGGCTTCCCACTGATTGTAGTCGCTGGGAATTCCGCGCATGTAGACCATTGCGTTGACAGAGCTTCCGCCACCCAGAACCCGCCCCTGCACAAACTCGGGAGTAACCCCGCCCTGATGATGCTGCGGTTCGAGCTTGTAGCGGGTGAGCATGTTACTCTTCGAAGTCTTATAATACGTCACCGGAAGATGAATATAAGGGCTCCAGTCGCGGTCGCCCTGCTCGAGAAGCAAAACCTTGCTGTCAAAGTCTTCGCTAAGCCGTGACGCGATAGTACAACCCGCCGAGCCGCCACCGACGACAATATAATCGTACATTTTGAGATCCTATAAATTTCTGCTTCAGCTCGCGAGAACGACGACCGACGCCGGGTCCCAACGCAAGGACACCGGGCTACCGACGCCGAAACGAATTCCGGCTGCTGCGCGATGCTCCTGACATTTCAGTAGTGCCCCCGTCTCGTGACGGACCTTGTACACAACCCGGCTGCCGATGAAGACGACATCTTCCACATTGCCTTCCACCCGGTTCACCGTTTCGGAATGCCCGTCGGATGCGGCGATGCTGATCGCCTCCGGCCGGATAGAGACGTGCACGGGTGTGCCCGCGCGCAGGCTGCTCGCTGCAACCTGCGCGGCCCCGATTGGCAGTTCGACCAGAGCGCCGGACGCGTCCGACGACTTGACCTTCCCATCGAGAAGATTGGTGTCCCCGAAGAACTTCGCGCAGAACAACGTCTTGGGCGCGCCATACATCTCGTCCGGCGTTCCGATTTGCTCGATGGTACCCTTGTTCATGAGCACTACGCGGTCCGACAGGATCATCGCCTCATCCTGGTCGTGCGTAACGTAGATGAACGTAGTCCCGGTTTCGGTGTGAATACGCTTGAGCTCGTCGAGCATGTGATGGCGAATCTTGAGGTCGAGCGCCGCAAGAGGTTCATCAAGCAAGAGAACCGAGGGCTTGTTCACCAGCGCACGCGCCAACGCCACGCGCTGGGCTTGACCACCGCTTATCTCGCCGATCCACCTGCTGGAGAACTCCTCGAGCTGTACCAGCTTCAACATGGCCGTCACCTGGTCGTTCACCTGCGACTTGGGAACGCCTTTCAGGCGAAGGCCAAAAGCGACGTTGTCGAAGACATCAAGGTGGGGGAAAAGCGCGTAGCGCTGGAAAACCATGTTGACTGGCCGTTTCTCGGGCGGCACTCGCGTTACATCTCGTCCGGAAATCACAACGTCGCCAGATGTCGCGTCCTCGAAACCCGCAACGATCCTCATGAGGGTCGACTTTCCGCAGCCGCTCGGCCCAAGCAAGGTGAGGATTTCCCCCTTTTTTACGGTCAGGTTTATGTTTTCTAAAGCTGTAAAGATGCCGAAGGACTTGGTGATATTGTTCAACTCGACAATGTTCTGAGACATGACGATCCCCTTATTCATTCGTGTCGCGCGCGGCGACAGCTCGTTTTCTTTGAAGCCAGAGAGTGAAACCGCCCGCTGCCAGAACGGCAATTGAAAGTGCCAACGCGATAACGCTGGCAGCATTGATCGAGGGATCGACGGTGCGCCGCATCATCGACCAGATGTAAAGCGGAAGCGTCGTGTCATTGCCGCTCACGAAAACCGTGACAATGAACTCGTCGAACGAAAGGGCGAACGAGAGGATGGCCGCTCCGGCAATGGTGGGCGCGAGGATTGGAATGGTCACCATTCGGAAGGTCTGGAACTGCGAGGCTCCGAGATCGCGAGCAGCTTCTTCCAGCGACTGGTCGAAATAGTTGACGCGCGAGCGCATAGTCTCCACGAAGAACGGCAGTGTGCAGAGAACGTGAGCGATCGTGACCGTAATGAGCGACCGCGCGAGCCCGATCTGAGCAAACAGCGTTACGAGCGCGATACCAATAAAGAGACCCGGTAGACCGATCGGGGCGAAATTCAGCCACTCGAATGCGGATTTGTGGTTACGCCTCATCCGGATGAGCGCTAAGGCCGCCATCGTTCCTAGTATCGTGGTCACGGCGGCGGTAAAGAACCCTACCTTTAGACTGTTGAGAAGCGATGCCACGAAGTCAGGCTTCGAAACCAGTAGTTCGTACCACCGCAGACTAAGCCCCTGCAGGGGGAATGTCAGGGCGGGACTCGCGTGAAAGCTGAACAGGATGATGATCGCGATCGGGGCGAACAGGAAGAATAGGTAAGCAGAGAGATAAGCCCGTAGCATATCGATCACCCGTGATAGCGCCGGCCAGGCGCGAGCTTTAGAATCTTCAGCGTCATAGTGAACACGATGTAGACGCCGATGAAGGTTGCCAAGAGCGTGAAGGCCATGGCTGATCCCAGCGGCCAGTTTCCGGCGCTGCGGAACTGATTGGCAATGAGGAGACCGCTGGTTACACCGTCTCTGCCGCCAAGTAGCTGCGGAGTGATGTAGTCGCCAGCGGCAAGGATAAACGTGAACATGAACGAGCCGACGATCCCTTTGTAAGCCATGGGCATGATGACCTTCACGAACACCCCAGCCTTCGTGGCGCCGAGATCGCGAGCAGCATCCAAGTAGTCCTGTTTGACGTCGCGTAGGGACGCGACGAGTATGAGGAGAGAGAACGGCAGCATGATGTGGATCAGCGTCAGGACCGACGCAAACGGGCTGAAGAGGATGACCTCGAGCGGCTGCGAAATTATCCCGCTACCCATGAGCAGCGAGTTGATCACGCCGTTTGTGCCGAGAATCGTCCGCCAAGCATAGACGCGGACCAGATAGCTGGAAAACCAGGACAGCAGCACCAGATACATGATGATGTTGCTTCTGGTCCTGTAGACAAGGAAGTAAGCCACCGGAAAGCTGAGGATCACGGAGAAAGTCGCGGTGAAGAAGCCGTTCTTCATTCCGACCCAAGTCGCTTGCCAGAAGCCAGCCGCAGACAAAATCCTGGCATAGTTGTCGAGATTCCAAACGGGTTCGATCACAAAGGAACGAGCCGTGAAAAAGCTCGTCACGAATAGGAGGACCACCGGTAAGATGAAGAAAACGAGCAGAAATCCGAACGGCAGACCTGCGAGTGCGAAACCCGGCGCGAGGCTGAACCCGGACGATCGCGGGGTGACCGCATTGTGCTTCTCGACGTAGTCAGCGGCAGTCGCCATGAGCGTACATCCTGTTATGTAAGAAAGATATCATAGCGCACTGATGAGCGGGCCAGCGGTAATTGTCCCGCTGGCCCGGGACATCAAAAGCCCGCGCGGAAGTCGGCCCAGACCTGCAGCCAGTCGTCGTATGTCGCGAACTCTGTAGAGGTCCGCGGCGGTTGACCGTACACCTTCATCGTCTTGAACTGTTGGTCGAAGTTGTCGTAGTCGAAAAGAGCTTTCGTACCCGCGTCCATCAAGGCGGGCGCCTTTTTGGAAACAGCTGCTGCGACGGCGGTCTTCGAAATGGATGCCTGGATTTCCGGCTCAAGTGCCTCATTGATGAAGGCGTGGGCGGTCTCGATGTTCTCGGCGGTCTTGGGAATAAACCAAGCGTCCGCCCAAACGGCTGCGCCCTCCTTCGGGTAGACCGCAACCGTCTTGACGTTCTGTTTGGCCGTTTCGAGCGGAACGGCGCTCCAGACACAGAAGCATGCGGCGATTTCACCGGAGGCGAAAAGCGAGATGACGTCGCCGTTCGACGAGGCGAAAACCTTCGTCTGATCGCGGTAGGGCTTTAGCTTCTCGAAGCAATCGCCAAGCTCGTCCTTCGTCAAGTTCGGGAACTTTTCTCCGTAGCCGGTGACCTTCGCGATCTGGGGCCAAACGGTGAGCGGATTGTCGAGAAACGCAAGTTTCCCGGTGAGTTCCGGACGGAGGAGGTCCTCGTAGCTTTTCACTTCGAAGCCGGTCAGTTCCGGATTGACGACGATCGTGTCCAGACCCCAGACCCAAGGCATGGCCCAGTTCTTGCCATCCCAGTACCACATGTCACCCTCGTAGAACGGGGCGTAGATGTCGTCCTTATTGTAGTTGGGGATCTTGGAGACATCCAGCTCCGTAAGGACACCCAGCTCATTGTAGATCGCGTTGTAGCCGTTGGAGTACTCGGCGAGGTCGAGGCGAACGGCGTTGCTTCCGACGATCTTTGCGGTGACGTCATCTTGGTTGCTCATGATGGCAGCGCGCATGGTGATGTTGTTAGCCTTGCGCCATTCCGCGGTCTCGGTCTCGAGCGTATAGCCTTCCCAGGCCATCACTTCGAGGTTGCCACCGACGGCGGCACGTGCCTGGGGTACCCAGGCTCCAAGCGTGGCACCGGCTGCAATGGCAGCCGTACCCAGCATGAAGCTGCGGCGGGCGAGCATTACCTCGTTAAAAAGATCTGCGGTTCGGGCGGACGTGATTTCTTTCTTGTTGTGGTCTTCATGCTTCATAACAGGGCTCCCAGTTCGAATAGGTGAAGAGTGAATATTCCCGTGAAATTTTCTTATTAGTGGCCACGCGGCCCGGGCCGCGTGGCTGGACTGCAGGACGCGTTACTCGGCTGCAGCGAGCGTGCCCACGTGTTGACGCAGCTTTGGCATGACGTCGGTCGAGAGGAGTTCCATGGAGCGCTTGTGGATGGCGGGGCGGTCCCAGTCCTTCTGGGTCATCATGAGAGAGCCAAACGGACCGCCAACTTCGTCGACGAAGGCAACGAGCTTGTCGAGAACTGTTTTCGGAGAGCCCGAGAGCACCATCCAGTCGAGGCAGTTCTGCACCGTGATGTCGCTGTCCAACGTGTTCATCGAAGGCTTGAGCACGCCGAGGAGCTTGAACGCCTTCATATCTTCCACGATGTACTCGTAGTACCAGCGGTAGGAAGACGTGCCCTCGGCGAGGTAGTCGGCCGCTTCCTGATCGCTGTCGGTCACGAGCAGCGAACGTGCGATACGCCACTTGTTGCGGTCAGGGCGACGGCCGGCCTTTTCGCAGCCCACGACGTACTGTTCCCAATGGGTTTTGACGTTGGCGACCGGGGTAAAGTTGGCAGAGACGATGCTCCAGCCGTTTTCGCCCGCCTGGCGCGCGCTGCTTGAAGATGGGCTCATCACCGAGATCGCCAGCTCGGGGAACGGCTGCTGATACGGCTTAAGCATCGGACCGAAACCGAGGCTGGGAATGAGCGTATTCTCGATAACCACGTCCCAGTATTTGCCCTTGATGTTGTAGGGCGGGTTCTGCGACCAGATCTGGTGCATGATCTTGATGGATTCGGTGGTCATTTCGGCGCGGTTCTTTTCCTGCGTGCCGAACAGTTCCATATCGGTCACGAGACCGCCCGGGCCAACGCCCATGATGAAACGGCCTTCCGAGAGATGGTCGAATTGTGCGATCTGGCCGGCGAGACGTGCCGGATGGTGCTGCGGTAGGTTCAGGACCCCCGTGGCGAACTTGATCTGCTTCGTCGCATGGATCAGCGTACCGAAAAATTGAAGCGGGTCGGCAATCGGTTCGCAGGAGCAGCTAATGTGCTCGCCAACCCAAACTTCCGAGAAGCCGAGACGGTCGGCGAGGATCACTGCTTCACGATCCTGTTTCAGGAGTTCAGTGAAGTTGCGCCGCTGATCGTGCAGGGGCATCATAAATAGACCGAGGTCCATTTGGTATCTCCTCTAGAATTGAGATCGGCCTGTCCGATCCTCGCATATTCATGAGCAAGCGATATGCCACGCTGGAAATAGCTGCGGAATCAGTACGTTAACGAACAAACCTGACGAGTCTCACTTTTCCAGTGCGGTCTCAGGTTTGAGTTTCAATATTGAGAGCGCTTAGTCTTGAGACAGTCTTACGGACGAAATAACGGGGCCCGACATACGCCAGGCCCCGGTTTGTTCAAGCTGTCCTGCGACCGCTGGAGGTCGGCGTCTGCTGAACCAATTCCGCAACGAGTTCCGCCGTCGCCGCTGACAGCGTCCAACCAAGATGACCGTGTCCGGTGTTGTAGAAAACGTTGGGACGGCAGCCCTTTTTTATCCGTGGCATCATGTTCGGCATCATGGGGCGAAGGCCCGCCCAAGGCACGACGCGGGATGTCGAGGCCTCTGGAAAGAGCGTGCGCACCCAATCTACCAAGGGTTTGATGCGATCATGTCTAATATCGCGATTGATACCGTTGAACTCCGCCGTACCGGCGACTCGGAACCGGTCGTTTCCAAGACGGCTCGTGACGATCTTTGCCCGGTCGTCGAGTAGGCTGACCCAGGGAGCGCCGTTCTGGCTTCGCTCGTCATCGAGATGAACCGTGATCGAGTAGCCTTTTACCGGATAGACATTTATTCGATCGCCGAGCATCCCAGCGATTTTCCTGCTGCCGACGCCAGCACATACAACCACGCCGTCAGCCGTCAGGACGTTGCTTGAGCTTCCAGGGTTTTCGGCAGGCTTCCAGTAAACAGTCGTGCTTTCTCCGGATTCTACCCGTTGGATTTCCGTGTCGAAAAGGAAATTCACGCCGCGTTTCATACATGCCTTGGCAAGGCCGCGCGTGAATTTGTGGATGTCTCCTGTGGAATCCGACGGCGTAAAGAAGCCGCCGTAGAAATTACCGACCAACGCGGGTTCGATCGCCTTGATTTCCTCTTGCGATACGGATCTCCGGTCCAGGCCGCCCTCGGTCAGCATCGCGTTCACCTTGCCGGCATAATCAAAGCTCGGTTTGTCATAGTAGACATGGAGGATGCCCCGCTTTTCGAGGTCGAACTCAATCTTCTCGCGATCGGCTATTTCGAACATGTGCTGACGCGCAGCGATTGCGAGCCGCGTAGTCTCGATCGTATTGGTGCGATATCCGCCTATGCCCCCCACAAATTCCCCCATCCAGGAATATTTGTGCCAGCTCGGGGTAGGGTTCATGAGAAGCGGCGCGTCGCTTTTGAGCATCCATTTGATGCCTTTCAAGACCGTAGACCAATGATTCCAGACCTCAGCATTGCTTGCAGAAAGCTGTCCGCCATTGGCAAACGAGGTCTCCATCGCGGGATAACGATTGCGGTCGATAACGGTAACGTCGAAACCGCGGCGTGAAAGCGCGTAAGCAGTTGTCACGCCGGTAATACCGGCGCCTAATACAGCGATATGGGGCACTTTTGTCTCCAACAGTTGGTGCCGGGGCTTCGCCAGCCCCATAGCCCCCAATCTGTCTTTTTACCTGAGAGCTTTTCCCCACGGGGGTCCCCTTCGGTGGACGCGAGCGCCTCTCTCCAGATCGTTCAAACTGTGCAGTCTTGGTTGCCTGAGAGTTTCCTGGGGGGTTGCTCCTTCGGCGTGGCGTCGGTGCCATCTCTCCTGCACGGCCTTCGAACACCCTTAGGGTACTCACATGTTTGGATCTTGCGCAAGTCCTTCGTATCGGAAATTATTAAATTGGCACACAAATTGCATCTACATAACAAATAACCTTAAAGGATTGATTATGCGTGATTTTTCCGTATACGTGGAAAACGCCGTGCCGCCCGGGTCCCCCTACTTCGTCTCGGAACCCGCTGTTCTCAAGGCTTTAGGAGCGGTAGCGGGATTTGCAGAAGTGCGATCATTCAACGCTCAATTTCCCGACTACCAGGCGCTAGAAGCCGCAGACTATTTCGTCGGCTCCGGATTCGATACCGCGCGCCTCAAAGTCCACGGCAAGCGCCTGCGTGTGGTTCATTGCACAAGTGCTGGCGTCGAGAAGTATATGCCGCTCGACTGGCTTCCGAACGGAGCGGTCCTGACAAACAGCAGCGGCGTACACGCGAAGAAGGGCGGCGCTTTCGGCTTAATGACCGTTCTCATGTTGTGCGAGGGCGTGCCGCGACACATTCAAAATCAGCGGCTCCATCGCTGGGACAATCGCCTCGCGACGGGGATCGATACGAAGACCATAGTCTTCGTAGGTTTTGGAGCGCTCGGCACCGCGATTGCGGACCGTTTGCGCCCGTTCGGCCCGCGGATTGTAGCAGTCACCCGTTCAGGTAAGACCAGTCCATCGGCCGATGAGGTATTCACCGTCGCAGATCTTGACCAGGCGCTTACCCTGGCCGACTGCCTTGTCGTCAGCTGCCCTCTCACTGCCTCGACCAAGGGGCTCATCGGTGAAAAGCAACTGGCCCTGATGAAACCAGGCGCGTCTTTGTTCAACATCGCGCGAGGTCCTCTCGTCGATACGGGGCCCCTCATCAGGGCGCTCGTCGATGGCCGTCTGAGCGGTGCTGCGCTGGACGTCTTCGACGAGGAACCCCTGTCGGCCGACAGTCAGCTGTGGGATGTACCCAACCTGATCATCTTCCCGCATATTTCCTGTGACGACGCCGACGGATACGTCGACCGTTGCCTTTCGATCTTCGCTGACAACATTGGCAGGGACCTGCGTGGCGAACCCTTACGGAATCGTGTCGATGCGACCGCAGGATACTAACCCCTAGGAGAATATGATGACCGATTCCTATCTCGAAGCACTTGTCCTATCGCACGCAGGTGCGTTGGACGCTTTGGCTGCGGCGGTTTCGAAAGCCGCGGAAATCTCGGTTCCGCAGTGCATTTGTATCGTTGACGCCAGCGGCGAGACGATCGCCAGTCTCCGTATGGACGGAGCAAAATACCTAAGCATGCAGACAGCGAAGGCTAAGGCCCGCACATCGGCGTCCATCCGCAATAAGACAGGCGGCATGACACCCGAATTCAGCATTGCCGCCGGAATTGCCACTGGCGGCGGCGTCACAAATCTGCCCGGCGGTCTGCCGATCAAGTTCAGCGGCAAGCTGGCGGGTGCAATAGGAGTGGGCTCCGGCACTGGAGATCAGGACATCGAAGTCGGCAGGGCTGCTCTTGCGGCTATAGGGGCCGACCCCGTCGAATGAACCGTCGCGCGGGCCGGGTGTCTACCGCCCCGCGCGTTCGAAGGAGGCGAACATGCTTGCACTTGAAGAAACGGACTTGCTGGTTCCCGAAGAATGCGCCCACCACCATGGATACGCAACCACCCTCGCAGAACAGGTGGAAGTTCGAGGTGTGGTCGTTCATGGCGCTAAGCTCGGACGTGCAATCGGCTTCCCGACGGCGAACATGAAGCTGGGCGGATGCTGTAGGCTCGCGCCAGGGATTTATGCGGTGCGATTTCGGGATGGCTTCGGAACCGTTCGCAATGGTGTCGCCAGCTTTGGCCGGCGGCCGACAGTCGTCGACGACGGCGAGTTGCTATTGGAGACGTATGTCCTCGATTACGCCGGCGATCTTTACGGCCAGACATGTCAGGTGACATTCATCGAGTATTTGCGTCCCGAGACAAAGTTCGACGGTCTTGAGGCAATGGTCCAGCAGATCGATCTGGACGTGGTGATGGCCAGGGAGGTTCTGCGGAAAAGAAAAATCTCGCTGGGGGATGAGATTACGGCACGGGGCCGCAAAAAATGAAATATCACCAGATCGAGGCATTCTACCAAGTGATGTTGACTGGCAGCATCTCGAAGGCCGCGAAGAATCTCGGTCGCACTCAACCTGCCGTGAGTATGACGATAGCGACACTTGAAGAGCAGCTGACAACCACGCTGTTTGACCGACACGCAGGACGAATATCACCGCGCGCCGAGGCAGAGGTGCTATTCCAGCAGGTGAGCCCGGTGATGGCTCAATTGAACGACATACGTCACCATTTCGGCCGCCTTACCTCAATCGAGGTACCAAGGATATCGATCATATCCTCCGGGAATGCGGGAACCCACCTTGTTCCAACCGCAATTTCCAAGATTGCGGCTGGGGGACAGCAGTTTCGTCTCATGATCGGGACCTCTGCCTCCATCGTATCGGAGATGGAAAACCAACTTCACGACATCGCGTTGACCGATGAGGGGGCGTTCGAAGTGTTGACGAATTCACCGCTGTTCGAGGTCGAGGTCTTCAACATTCCCGTTTACGCCGTCTCGCCACGCGGTCTGATCTCGACGCAAGGCGATACCCTGCTGACTGAGGAGATCAAAGGCTACAACGTCTGTACGCTTTACGAGGAGAATCGATCCAGTCGACAGATTCGGTCGAAAATCGCGCCCCCCAAGGTGGAATTTTCCAACTTCTTCCCGATGGCATGTTTTGCCATTTCGAACGGCGGCGTTGCGGTGGTCGACAATATCACGTGCGGCGCTATGAGAGCACTCACCAACGGGAGCCTGGATGTCGTATACCACCGGATATCCGACGCATCTCCGTCCCACTACTATCTGATCCGTCCGAAATATCGACCGAGGTCGAAAGTGGCGGACAAATGCTACGGCAGCCTCAAGACGGCCTTGCTGTCATACGAGGACATCTCCCGACCCGATCGGACCTAAAGCTCTCCGCGCGCCTGGTCATAAGCTTCACTCATGGAGGCATAAAACCTTCGGTTTTGCTGTCGATTTCGCAATGCGGGATGACTGTAGTGCGCTCGGCGGCGCACTTGTGCGGATTGACGCAGCAAGAGCCTCGCTGCCCCACAAAACTCGTTGACGGGCCGGGATTCGGACACAGTCACCATCTGGGCAACAACCATGAAAATCTTTAAACACATAGCGTCGGCGGCACTCTCCGCTGCGATGTCCGTCGGCGTGTCCTTCTCCGCCTCGGCCTGCCCTTTCATCGATCCAGGAGAAAGGCGTCTTCACGGTCGCGACTGAAACGGCCGACGCGCCGTTCGATTTCGTCCAGGACGGTAAGATCGTCGGTTACACTCCGGACGTGATCCCCATAAGTGCCGCTGATATCCCCATAAGAACTTCAATTTTGCGAAAGTTCCGATGTTGGGTGATGAATTGGTTGCCGCCGGAGCAGGCGAGCAGACAGGGGCGAAAGCCTCTTCTGGACATGAGCGTTCCGATTAAATCTCAGTATCCAAGCCAAGGTATCTCGATACCTTGCACGAAGGAGTGCAGCCATGCGTGTAACTAATATCCGGGCGTACCGGATCCCGACCGGCGGTGTGCGCCCGGTGCTTGTCGAAGTCGTAACGGATGAGGGAGTTTCCGGTTGGGGCGAAGCTGCCGTGGCATACGGCCTCGGTGCTCGCGGTGCAGCCGGCATGGTCGCCGACTATGCCGCGCGCGTTATCGGTGCGGACCCGAACTATCCCCGCCATGTCTATCACGCGATCTACGACAACTCTTTCTGGACCAAGGGCGGCGGCGCGATCGCCTTCGCTGCGGTAAGCGCGATCGACCAGGCGCTTTGGGATATCAAGGGCAAGGCTGCAGGCGTCCCAGTCTATGACTTCTTCGGAGGCCGCTTCCAGGACACCGCACCGGTCTATGCGAACGGCTGGAACTACCATTGCAATGACGCCACCGAGTGGGCCAAGGCCGCCGAGCGCCCGCTCAAGGATGGCTACAAGATGCTCAAGAGCTATCCTCTTGCAACGCAACAGCCGGGCCGTACGCTGACCCACGTCCAGCGCCGCTCGCTTTCCGCCGACGAGTTCAAGCGCGCTATCGATCGTATTCGCCTTCTCAAGGATGTCGTCGGTGATCAGGCCGAACTGCTCATCGATCTTTCAGGTGGCGTCAATAACGACCAACTGGTTCGAATCCTCGACGTCTGCGAAGAGCTCAAGGTCTCCTGGGTCGAGGAGCCCCTTGACGCATTCAACCTCGCGGGCCTCAAAAACTTGGCCGCTCGATACAAGTTCCCGATCGCCGCCGGCGAACGCGTCTATACCCGCAACGGTTTCAAGAACCTCCTGGATTCCGGCGCTATCGACGTTGTCATGCCGGACGTTGGCAATTGCGGGGGCGTGTTCGAACTGGTCCAGATCGCAGCGATGGCAGAGGCATACAACGCACGAATGTCTCCTCATAACTGCGCGTCGTCTCTCTGTACGGCCGCTACGCTTCAGGTCTGGGCCGCTTGCGCCAATGCAATGGACCTCGAAATCTATCCTTACCTGCCGGAGTCCCAGGGCTACGTTCAGGTTCTGAAGAATGCTCCCGAAGACCGCATCAAAAACGGCTTACTGGAAGTCGGATCCGATCCGGGCCTCGGCGCGGACGTCGATACCGAACGCCTCAAGCCATATTGCTGCTACGACTACCTCGAAGAAGCCGCTTAATGAAAAACATCCTCGGTCTCGGGGCGACCAGCGTCGTCCCGAGGTCCAGGATGACCGAGCGCCGCCTGACTTACCGAGACAACTTCGGTCCGATTCCTGACCTTCAATTTCTTGAAGACCGTCTTTAGATGCCACTTCACGGTTTCGAGGCCAATTTTGAGATCCGATGCGATTTCCTTGTTGGTCATACCGTGCTGCACACGACTAACCACCTCGCGTTCCCGCAGTGTCAAGGATGATGTCCCGAACGGTTCATTGTATCCATGTTGGCGCTCGACCTGAACCGTTGCCAGAGCAGCTGCCAGCCTGTGGAGATAATCCGTCGAAACTCGCTTGCTGTTATGGTTCTGCAAGAAGGCGATTACTGATTGCGTCAGTGTGATTGCCCCTGCACCGCAGTCAATGAACGGGCGGATGACATCTCCAATCTCGCTTTGCGCAAGAAGGCTGGTCATCAATTCCATTGCCACGCCACGTCTGCCTATCGCTAGTAACGAAACGGCGTACTCGATCCCCGCTTCCAACTCGGCTGGCTTGTCCCAAGCGAAGCTATGCATCTGAAGCTGGAAAATTTCAGCTGCCTGATGAGGCTTGTTCTCAGCGATGAGGAGCCGAGCCTCGCACATTCTTAGCAGTCGCCAGCCGTAAGATGTCGGCGACCTGTCCGTCGGTGGCCGGGCCTGAACCATACCTCGGAAACCCGTCATGAGAGTACGGGCTTGTGCTAGTCGAGATTGGAGTAAATTGAGCCTTATCTGTTCAGCGATGCAAACGGTTCTAAGGCGCAGCCAGTCTCGCTTTCGACCTACCGCGTCCCCGCGTTCAAGAAGTTGAGATGCCGATTTCCAGTCGCCGCGCGAGACCATGATGCGTACCAAAGTCAGATAGCAGGCGATCAGACCTTCAACAAAGCATGTTTGCTCAATGAGATCGAGGTGACCTGAAAGCAGCGACTCCGCTTCGAATAGATCGTTGCGCTGGTAGCGCACGAAGGCCAGCAGGCTGGCTGCCAGTACAGCAGGCGCGGTATCGCTCCCAGTGACCCTCTGCGCCAGGTCAAGCGCCTGCCGGAGCCGTGGTTCTGCCTCGTCGAGCCTATTCTCGGCCACGTCGCACAGAGCCAGCAGGCAGGTTCTGCAAACGACTGAGAAGGACAGCGCCGGTTGGTCAGCTTCGCTGGGCAATGGCTGCAGAGAATCGCGGGCGAGAGCGATGTTGCCGCCCATCAAGTGCCCATGAATCGTGGCATTGCCCACCACAAGAACAGACCAAGCCTGTGAAACGGAATTACGAAATTCATCAGCGAGAGCCAGTAACGTGGTGCCGTCATCCGACATATAAGCGATGAAGATCAACAGGCTTTTCCGATAGTCGGATAGCTCGTCGATAGCGGGATCGGACGGTGACGCCGCAAGCAGATTTTCGATCATGCCTGCGATCGACCTCGCGTCGTCCAGTCTCAAGCTGAGAGCATAAGCCGTGCCCGCGGCTGCCAGCAACGCGCCATCTCCCATCAGTTGGCCCACAGAAATCTGCCCCAGCCAGCCGAGCACCATGGAAAGATTGCCTTTCGCGACTTCTTCGAGCGCGCATCGTCGAGCCCATTCCAGCGCCTGAAGTGTATTTCCGGCTGAGAAGGCATGCTGTACGGCGAGTTGCCAGTTACCGTTTTGCGCGAACCACGCGCTGGCGTGGGCATTCCGCAGCTTTCCGTCTTCGTTTAGCCTTTCGTCCAAATAGGTCCGCAAGTACTGGCGAAACTGTGGATGAAGCACGAACCGCGTGCCGCCTTCATCGATGCAATTCGCGAATAGTTCACCAGACCGCAGCCGGCGAAAGAGATCTTCGATGCCTGCAGCGCCGGCCACGGTCCTACACACAGGTAAGCTCAGTTCATCGAGCATGGATGTGCGGGCCAATAGAGCTAGCTGTTGCGGTGTAAGGTCAGTTTCCACGCATTCCGCAAAAAACTCTGCAAACTCTGCGGGCAATTGTGCAAGGGCTGCCAAGGCGTCCTTAGTTCGTTTGTAGCGACCAAGCATCGTCGCGGTCATTCTCAACCCGGCCGGCCAACCGCGCGTGATGGCGGTAATGAATTCATGGTCAACGAGATCTATCGCAGCCGGATGTTTAGTATGCAGAAATCGCACCAATTCTTCCGGATCGTAGCGCAGTTGCTCATGGGAAAGTTCGAGCAGTTGGTTTGCGACACGTAGATTGGCAATCGGTATCCGGGGACGCCTTCGGCCGGAAATGACGGTGCGCAGGTGATCCGGCCCATTATCGATGAGGTGGGAAATCACTTCATCCACCCCTTCACCGCTGTCGAGACTGTAATTGTCGAACATGAGCCAAACCCGTTCCGGCAGGAGCGACATTCTCTCGATCAACGCATCGAGGCTCGCGCGCCAAGAACGCGGGTCGGCAAGCTCTTCACCGAGGATTGCCTGTTGCAACAAGCGAGAGAGCGACGATGGATCATTGTCGCGCTGGTCAAGCTCCATCCAGGCGACACGTTCTCCCTGAGTTAGCAGGACTTCACGCCATTGCCGTAATGTGACGGTTTTTCCGTAGCCAGCGGGCGCAGTGACGATTGTGACGCGCGTGCTGGATGCCGTCGTCAGGAACTGCTTTAGCCGCGGGCGCGCCATCTCTTTGAAGTTGATCGCGCGCGGTGCCAGTTTCGTGTGAGGAACCGCCGTCATCATTACCTCCCACTTCGCTTGTAGGCGTCTCTAGCGCCTGATCTAGATCCCCCCGCGCACCGTGGTCCGTTGTTTCAGGGCGCGTCTACCTCACGTCACCTATTACCTCATCTCACCCCCCCATTCGAGGGGGGGATAGCCCTTTCTAACGGTGATAGCGTTTTGAGCACGGCAAGAGGGATGGTTTGCTGGTGGGGTGGAGCACGTGTTGCTGCAGTTGATACTGGATTTTTTTTGGGCATTCTCGGCGCTGGCGCTCATCTCCCTAAGCCTCGGGCTGATTATGGGGGAGCTCAAAATTGTCAACATCGCCCAAGGGGACATGGTAATGGTCGGCGCGTATTGCATGTACGCGATGCGCGACATGCCGTTCTTGGCGGCGCTCGGGTCGACCGTCGTCATTGGCCTCTGCCTGGGCTTTATCCTTGAACGCTTTGTGCTGCGTTGGGTCTATCACCAAGGCTTCATCGCAACGTTGCTTGCGACGTGGGGGATCGGGCTGGTCCTGCAGCAACTTGTTTCAGTCGCCTTCTCCATATCCCAGAAGGGCGTCGACATGCCGGTCACGACGTCGGTCGAGGTTCTAGGTGTCACCTATCCGCTCTATCGTTTGCTTGCCGGCGCGGGGATGCTGACGATAGTCGGTCTTGTCATTCTTCTGGTCTATAAGACAAATATCGGACTGCGGATTCGCGCCTCCATCGACAATGTGGAAATGGCGTCGGTTTTCGGGATAGCGCCGCAACATGTTTTCACGCTCGTCTTCGCGATCGCGTCGGCCATGGCGCTGCTTGCGGGTGCTCTGGTTGCTCCAACGCTTTCGATCACCCCCACAATGGGATTGAGCTTCATCGCTCCGGCATTCTTTAGCGTCTTGATCGCACGGGAGGGGTCCATCCTCGGCCCAATCATCGGAGCCTCCATTGTTCAATTGCTGCTCATCATTCTGAGATGGCAATTCCAGGTGACGATCGCAGACGGAATCCTTTTTGCGCTGCTTGTGATCATCGTGACCGTCTGGCCGCGCGGAATAGCATGGAAATTCAAAAAAAGGGGAACATCACATGGAACTCAGCAAACTTGATATGATGGGCTCGAGAACTCTCTCTCGGCGTGGACTGTTGAAGGGAGCTTTCGGCGCCGCTGTGACGGCGGGCATTGGAGGAGCATGGACGGGACCGTCCCTCGCCAGCGGGTTCACGGCAGACCGCTCTTTCAAGATTGGCTTTATCGCCCCGCTCACTGGTCCGATTTCTCCCGAAGGTGAGGCGATGCGGCGTGGACTGGAACTCGGGCTGGCCAAGATCAATGCTTTGGGCGGTTTGGGCGGGAAGCCGGTCGAGATGGTCACCCAAGATAACCAGTCCCAGCCGTCCATGGCCAGCATGCTCGCCAAGAAGTTCATTCAGCAAGAAAAGGTAGATCTGATTGTTGGCACGGTAACCTACGATGAGACTACCGCGGTCCGAGGGATCGCCTCGATTTATGGCACACCCTTCGTTCAGTTAGAGGCGGGTAACTATGCAGCTGCCGGCAACAAGGCAGACAGCTGCGGCGGAAGCATGATTCCGCTTGGCGAAACCGTGCCGCAGATGGTCGATCCAATCATCCCGTTTATGACTAGTCGCTTCGGTAAGAAGTGGGCCTTCGTGGGCAGCGACTATCAGTTCCCGCGGGACTATACGGATTATGCCAAGGTGAAGCTCGTCGCAGCCGGTGGCATGGTCGTGGCAGAAGAATTTGCTCCATTGGGTACCGCAGACTGGTCGAGCGTCGTATCGAAGCTCAAGGCGGCCGCGCCCGACGTCGTGCTCTCCAGCGTTGTCGGCGGCGATGCGATCGCCTTCATCAAGGCTGCAGATAGCCTAGGCCTTCTAGCCAAGACAAAGATTACTGGAATTTCACTGCAGCCCGAATTTTATCCGGCACTGGGCAGTGCCGTTGATGGCCAGTTCACGGTGGCGAGATATACACCCGAAATCAACAACGAACGTAATGCCGAGTTCATCCGGGAGTATAAGAAGGCCCACGGCGATGGGCCAATACCGTCGGTCGCGTCAGCAGCGTTCGACTGCTGGAACTTTATCAGAGCGGCAGTTCAACGCGCCGGATCATTTGATGCAGATAAGGTTCTTAGCGCATTTGACGACCTCGAGGTGCAGTCGATCCTCAGCGAGGATGCGCTCAAGGCTGCCCCAGCATCTCGGGCGGTCGACTACCCCATGTATGTCTGCGAAATCCTCCCGGGGGGAACTTGGAAGATCGCTGAGAGTGCGGGCGTGCTGCCTTCAGGGCTGACCTGCTGATCGGCAAAGGAATTCAGTGAATTGTGCGAGCCGGTTCGGACGCACATCAGTGCGATATCCCACCCAGTCAATTGCCGGTCGTTCGAGTGTAATCGGGTAGATGAATTGGTCACCATGATGCCTAAACTAATGTCCAACGGGGGCTATGCTGCCGTGCTTGGGGCTTCGATGCTTGCCTTGGTCCCTTTTCTAATGGGCCCATTTCAGGTCGAGCTCGTGGCCTTGGCGTTGTTGTACGGTCTTTTTGCTTTCGGACTTGACATCGCATGGGGGCGAGCAGGCATCGTATCCATCGGTCAAGCGATCTTCTTCGGTTGCGGCGCCTATGGTGTCGGGTTGGCAGCCAAGTTTGGCATCTGGACTGGTTGGGGCTTTGTCGGCGCGATTTCGGTGTCCTGCGTCATTGCAGCCGCCGTGGGAGGAGCCGGGTTGCGGCGCGCTTCCAGCCCCTCGACAATGGCCGTGCTGACGCTGGCATTGGCTTTGCTCGCCGAGAAGGCAGCCATAACCTGGGTTGGCGTGACAGGTGGTAGCAACGGTCTGTTCGTCGCCCCACCCAGTGACACAAATATGTATTATTGGAGTACGCTTGGGGTCATCGCGTCGGTGGTTCTCCTCACCAAGTCATGCATCCTCGACCGCAGGCTTGGCAACCGCCTTACCGCGATCAGGCTTAACGAGCAGCGCGCCGAACATCTGGGTATCGAGATTCATTCGACTCGCGTTATCGCCTTCGTGACCGGCGCCGCCATTGCGGCGCTTGCAGGAGCGATGGCAGCCCCTCTCATCACCACCATCACTCCCGACAGAGTCGGCATCCTGTTGTCGACGCAGGCACTCGTTTGGGTGGCACTGGGCGGCAGGGGAACCTTGGTTGGACCCTTCGCTGGCGCTCTTCTTGCGGTCTACGGCCAGGACGCCCTGGCGGGTTCCGTTGGGGACTATTATCTCCTCATCCTCGGCGTCCTTTTCGTGCTCAGCGTCCTGTTCATGCCACGCGGGATCGTCGGCTTGTTTGAAAAAGGCGAGCATGTCGCTCCGGTCAAGCCACAAGACATGGGCAAGCCCGGGTTAGCTAAGGACACGGGTACAGCCGGTATTAGCCTTGAGACGCGCGATCTTGTTGTCTCTCTGGGTGGATCGACCATCATCAACAAACTCGACCTTTCTATCCGGGCTTCCGAGATCGTTTGCGTTATCGGTCCGAACGGCGCAGGCAAGAGTACCATGCTCAATGCTGTCTCCGGGCTCCTGCCATCGAGCGGCGGTTCGATCCTGTTGAAGGACAGGAACGTGACTGAAACGTCGTCGAGCACCAGAGTTCGACTCGGGCTGTCACGCACATTTCAGGTGCCAAGCTTGTTTCCGGAACTCACCGTAGGTGACCACATGATCCTTGCGCGGCAAGAGGGAGGCGCGAGCGAGGTGCAGCCGGAGCGTTACCGGAGACTGGAGAAAACCCGTTGGGACGTGCCGGTGGGAAAGCTGTCCCTTGGCGAACGCCGTATGCTCGAAATCGCCATGGCTTTGGCAAGACGACCAGATGTGCTTCTGCTTGATGAGCCGGCGGCCGGGCTCGCTCGCAATGAATCCGAACTGGTCGTCGACGACCTGAAAGAGCTACGACAAAAAACCGGCTGCGCGATTGTTTGCGTCGAACACGACATGGAACTGGTGCGGAAGCTTGCAGACAGGGTCATCTGTCTGCACCAGGGCCGGATATTGAAAGAGGGCACAATGGACCAGGTTGCCGCAGATCCTGAAGTTCGGCGCTCCTATCTCGGACAGAGGTGACAATGTTGCTCGATATCAAGGGTCTCTCAGGAGGCTATAAGGACATAGAGATTGTCAGTGAGGTGTCGTTCACGTTGCGCGAAGGCGAAACTCTTGCGCTGCTCGGGCGCAACGGAACAGGCAAAACGACACTCCTCAGGACGATTATGGGTCTCGCCGACCGAAGCCGCGGAACTATCTCAATTGACGGCGTTCCTTTGCCACCACGGTCGCCCGCAAGCTTGGCCAGGGCCGGAGTCACGTTCATCCCAGACACCCGCGGCGTCTTTCCACGCTTGACTGTCGGCGAGAACCTTCGCTTGGCCAGGATGAACGCATATCGGCCCTGCATGCTAGACGTCTTCTCCTACTTTCCTGACCTGGTGCGGCGGTCCGATCAGCTCGCTGGGACACTTTCTGGCGGCCTCCAGCAGCAGGTTGCGATTTCCCGCGCATTGATGACGGGTGCCCGGCTGATCATTATCGACGAACTCACGCAGGGACTGCAGCCATCAATTGTCGAGCTGCTTGTCGAGGTGCTTGTCTCGGTCTCGGCCCAGCAGGGCATAGCCCTTCTTCTCGTCGATCAAAATCCGAAACTGGCCATGAGCATCTGCAGGCGGGTCATGGTTTTGGATCATGGTCGTCTGGCGATCTCGGGCAACTCCTCAGAGCTTTTGGCAGATAACCGGCTGACGGACCTCCTCGTCGTCTGAATCTTGAAAAGAAATGGAGCTTAACGTGAATCCCATCGGTGCCGGAACAAGATCGGGTGTATTCCAAACAGCGACCGAGATGCTGAGCCAAATGCGCAGCGGAGCGATAAGCGCGGTCGAATTGCTCGACCAGCATCTCGATCAGGTGCGTGCCGTGAACCCCGAGATCAATGCCATCGTGGCCATCGACGAGGAAAGAGCTAGGCTCGAGGCGAGATTGGCAGACGAGGCGCGCGGACGTGGCGAGGACAAGGGCATCCTTCAAGGACTGCCTATGACAATAAAGGACGTATTCAGCGTCGCTGGTATGCCCGTAACCGGAGGTCTGCCGCATCTGTCTGGCTACATGCCAGAGAGTGACTCGGAGGTCGTCACCGCTCTTCGCAACGCTGGCGCTGTCATATTCGGTAAGTCGAACGTGCCGGAAGGCGCGGGTGATCATCAGTCCTACAATCCGATCTATGGCACCACCAACAATCCTTGGAATCTTTCCAGAACGCCCGGTGGATCGTCAGGCGGGGCCGCAGCCGCGCTTGCTGCGGGCATGACGCCTCTTGAGATCGGCAGCGACGTCGGCGGCTCGATACGATGCCCAGCGCATTTCTGCGGCGTCTACGGTCACAAATCCAGTTACGGCGTGGTGCCCGTGCAAGGCCACGTGCCGCCTGGCCCAAATACTCTGCGCAAAGCCGAAATGCTGGTCGCAGGACCGATGGCACGCGATCCCTACGATCTGGACCTTCTGTTCGACGTCATCTCGCGACCGGCGGAACGTTCGCGAACTGCCAGCCATTGGCCCCTTCCGGAACCCCGACACCAGCGGCTCGAAGATTTCCGTGTCGGGGTTTGGCTCGACGAAAGAACCTATCCGGTTGATACCGCATATGCGGACGCGATTGAGGGATTGATAAAGGATCTTGAACGGCTGGGTGTGAACGTCCGGGCCGCGCGGCCCGATGTTGATACCGACGCGTCCGCGAACACCTACTTCAACATGCTGTTTGGCGAGTTCTGCGCAAGTGCGCCACAGAAAATGTATGTTGACAGCAAGACCGCGCGCGAGGCGGTCGGCGGCAACAACGGTCGCTATGGCGAATGGATTGCCGCCGCAACGGTGCAGGATCTAAGGGCTTGGCAAGGTCATCTTGAGCATCGAGAGCAATTGAGAACGATCTGGGGTGCCTTTTTCCGCGACTGCGATGTTCTGATCTGCCCTGTCATGTCGACCGTTGCCTTTCCGCATGACCATCACGGAGCAGACCATGTTGCACAGCTCGCGCGTACAATCGATATCAGCGGCGAAAAGCGACCCTATCTTGACAATCTCAAGTGGCCGGGCTTGATCACCGTGGCAAGCCTTCCATCCACCGTCATTCCTACACGACGCTTTATCGGCGGCTTGCCTGCTGGCGTCCAAGTTGTCGGCGATTTCCTTGACGATCGCACGACTCTGCGCTTTGCTCAGTTGTTGCACGACCGGGTTGGGGGCTACGAGATGCCGGCGAGATGATCTATGTCACCGGTCCTGAGTGTTATCGCATTGGCCTCGCGGGATAGGTACATAATTCGGAGCCGTGATTGATCCAATCTTACCTCCTCCGTCTGGCCGTAGATCATGACGGCCCCCGCTCAGCTATTTGAAATCGAAGCGTGGGCGTTGACTGGAGGAGAATGCCGACGCGTCATGGCAAGTCCGGCTCGGGTGCATGCACGCTACGGCATCAGCCTCTTCGAGTAGGCCAACCATGCGCGCTCCATCGCTTCGGCGCGGATGCTCATTGGTCGGCATATAGTCGAGGTACTGATCTGGCGATACAAATCTAACGATGCCTACCTGAGTGTGCATCGCCTTCGTCACCTCGATTTACCGTCCGTGCCAATTGCCGCGTAGGGTTCGAGCAGGTCTTTTTGGGAAAGTTCGAAACGTCGACGTCCTCACTTGTGAGATCGCTGTGAGCAAGTGATGGCCCATCAGATCGATCGACCGGGATGCACGCAGCATCCCGGTCGTCAACCTTCAAAATGGATAGTGCTGATGTGGGTCTTCGATGGTGATCCAGCGAAGATCGGTGAATTCAGCAATCGCCGCCTTGCCACCGAAGCGGCCATAGCCGGAACCTTTGACCCCGCCGAAGGGCATCTGAGCTTCATCATGCACCGTCGGGCCGTTGATGTGGCAGATGCCGCTTTCGATGCGCGCAGCCACCGCCATCGCCCGCTGAACGTCGCGGCTGTAGACAGAGGCGGAGAGGCCATATTCGGTGTCGTTGGCGATGCGGACCGCCTCGTCCTCATCGCGCACACGGATGACGGGCTTGACCGGGCCAAAGCTCTCTTCGTCGTAAGCACGCATGCCCGGCTTCACATTGTCCAGCACCGTGGCCTCAACCACACTGCCGGTTCGCTTGCCGCCAGCAGCCACTTTGGCACCCTTGCCCGTCGCGTCTGAAATGAAGGCATCCATCTTCTCGGCAGCGACCGGGCTGACCAGCGAACCAAGCACGACATGGCCACGCGGATCGCCCGCCGGGAGTTTGGTGGCACGGGCGGCGAGCTTGGAAACGAATTCGTCGGCAACCTTTTCATGCACGATCAGCCGCTCGGTCGACATGCAGATCTGGCCCATATTGGCGAAGGCGCCGAAGATCGCGCCATTGACGGCGGCATCGATATCCGCGTCGTCGAGCACGATCATCGGCGCCTTGCCGCCAAGCTCGAGAAGGGCGGGCTTGAGGTTCCTGCCGCAGAGTTCGCCGATGATGCGGCCGACCTTCGTCGAGCCCGTGAAGTTGACGCGCTTGACCTCCGGCGCCAAGATCAGGGCTTCGACGACAGCAGCGGCATCTTCCGGTGCGTTGGTAATGACATTGACCACGCCGGCGGGGAAGCCGGCTTCGAGGAACGCCTTGCCGATGGTGACGTGCACGCCTGGGCAGGATTCCGAGGCTTTGAGAATTACGGTATTGCCGCAGGCAAGCGCCACGGCGAGTGCGCGCACGCCGAGAATGATCGGCGCATTCCAGGGTGCAATGCCGAGGCAAACGCCGGCCGGCTGGCGGATCGCCATCGAGAGCGTGCCGGGCTTGTCGGACGGGATAATCTCGCCCTGGATCTGAGTCGTCATAGCAGCGGCTTCACGAAGTATGCTGGCGGCCAGCATGGTGTTGAAGCCGGCCCATGCACCGGTGCCGCCTGTTTCTGCTGTCAGCAACTCCGTGAAATCGCCGACCTTTGCGGCAAGCGCATCGGCCGCCCTGTTGAGCAGCGCACGGCGCTCGCCCGGGCCTGACTTCGACCACGCCGGGAAAGCGGCCTGCGCAGCCGCGACCGCGGCCTTGACGTCGTCCAGGCCCGATGCGGGCGAGCGGGTCGCCACATTGCCGGTGAAGGGATCGATACGGTCGAACGTCCTGCCCGAAATGGCCCCGACCAATTTGCCGCCGATGATCTGTTGAATATCCATTGGTGATTCCTCTTTCACTTAAATCCAAGTACGTCGGCATTGATCGACGCTTCGAGACCGCCATCCGCGGCGAGATTGGCACCATTGATCCAGCGCGCCGCATCGGAGGCGGCGAAGAGGATCACGGGAGCGATATCGGAGGCGGTGCCCGCGCGGCCGGTGCGGCTGATGTCTGAGTCCACCTTCTCGTCGCCCAGGACATCACGGAACTGTTTAAGGATCGGCGTCTCAACCGGGCCGGGGCTCACCGCATTGACGCGGATGCAATGCTCCCTGAACAGCGGTTGATGCGCGGCAATCTGCGTCCAGAGGATCAGCAGTTCCTTGGAGAGAGGATAGCCGATCTCGTCGCGCACCTCATTATCGGCCATGACCTTTGCGATGTCAGGAAAGCCCTGGACGCCCACCATCCGTTTCGCCCGGTCGAGATTCCCGCGCCAGCCGTAGCCGGCGATGGAGGCGACATTGACTACAGCGCCGCCCTCGCGAATATTTGGCGCCAGCGTCTCGCTGAAATGCCTGAGGCCGTAGAAATTGATTGCGAGCGTGATGGCCGCGCCGCCCGTGCCAGAGACGCCGGCGACATTCAGCAAGGCATCGAAGCGCTGCGGCAACTGCCGGACGATTTCGGCGATGCCGTCCGGGTTGGAGATGTCGCCCTTGAGGAAGGCGCCGTGGGTCGTGGGCGGATCGCTGATGTCGATACCGATCACATCGGCACCCTGGGCGATGGCGAGTTCGGCGGTTCGGGCGCCTATGCCCGATGATACGCCGGTGACGACGAGGGTTTTTCCAAGCAACATGTTTTACTCCCTGATGGATTGGTTGGGGATCTCCAAACGATAGCCAACTGGCATCAGCGAAATCCCGAAACGTGTTTCGATCTCGCCCCAGAGGCCACGCGGCAGGAGCAGCGAGAAGAGAAGGGCGACAAGGCCGAGGCCAATCAGGTACCAGACGCCGAGCGCCCCGAACCAGGTCTCGATGACGAAGAAGATCACTGCGCCGAGGATCGCGCCCTCGAAGCGTCCGATGCCGCCGACCAGGACCATGAAGATCATGTAGGCCGTCCACTGGACGGAGAAATAGGTCTTGGGCTGGAAGCTCGTGGCGCTCGCCAGCCAGAGCGCACCGGCGACGCCGGTGCCGAAGGCGGCAAGAACGAAGATGATGCGCTTGGTCCTGACCACATCGATGCCGAGCGAGCCGGCCGCATCCTCATTGTCGCGAATCGCCTGGATCGCAGCTCCGATATGGCTGCGCAGCAGCGTGAAGAGGCCGATCAATAGGCCGGCCATCGCGATCAGGGCCAACCAGTAGATGATGTCGCGCCGGGCGCCAGCATCATAGGCATTGAGCGAGATTAGCGAGCGGCCGGTTTCGCCCTGGATCAGGCTGTCGAGATTGACGCAGAGATGGGTGAGCGCCGAGACGACCCACATACCGATCGCGAACTCACCGCCCTTGAGCCGTAGCATGACCAGCGACAGCGGATAGGAAACGGCTGCAACGACGAGGCTGGCGAGGATCATCGACATAAACGGATCGATATCGGATTCGGCGAGGCGGACGGTGAAGTAGGCGCCGAGGCCGAAGAAGACCTGCTGGCCGACCGAGACCAGGCCTCCATAACCCGCCAGCGCATTCCACATCGCAGCCATGATGACATAGATGAAGAGCGCCGTGAGGCGATCAACCGCGCCGGCGCCGAGCACCCCCGGCAGCACGGCGAAGCCGAGAAGCACGATGGCAGAGAGCCAGGCGGCCGTCCGCGACGCGCGGGTCCAGCGATGGACCATCGAGGGTGTGACGACGGTGCTCATGCGGTACCTCCTTGAGCGGTCCGCCTCGCCAGGAGGCGCGCGGGCAGCGACAGCAGATCCGGGAAGATCAGCCTCGTGAACACGATGATCAGGAACACGGCATGGCCCGCGATCAGGAAGCCGAGCGGGTGGAGCGAGGCGCCGAATGTCTGGGCGATGCCGAGGATGATGCCACCGGCCAGCGTACCCCAGAGCGAGCCCGCACCGCCGATGACGGCCGCCTCGAAGGCAAAGAGAAGCTGCGGCGCGCCGGAATAGGGTTCGAAGGTGGCGCGCATGGCAAGGAACATGCCGGCGATGGTGACGGTCACCAGCGTGATCGCGGCGGCTGCGGCATTCACCCGACGGGCGTCGATGCCGACGAGGCCTGCAGTATCCGGATCCTCCGCCGTGGCACGGATGGCTCGGCCAAGTTTGGTGTAGGTCAGCATGATTTGCAGGGCCGCGAGCAGTGCCACCGCAGTGACGAAGATCAGCACCGGCAGTTTGCCGACATAGAGCCCGCCGGGAAGCTCCCAACTGTCCCAGGAGAGGTCGCCGATGGAGTTGGCGAGGGAGCGGGTATCGGCGCCGAACTGTTCAAACAGTGTATTGTCGATGACCATGGAAAGGCCGAAGGTGGAGAGGATCGGCAGAAGCTGGCCGCCGCGGGCGCAACGATCAAGGATCAGGCGCTGGATCAGCCAACCGACGACGGCCATGACCGCGACTGAGATCAGAAAACTTGCCCAAAGCGGCAGGTGGGTGTGTTCCGTCAGCAGGAAGATGAGATAGGCGGCAGCGACGGCGAGGCTGCCGTGTGCGAGGTTGATGATGCGCATGACGGAGAACATGAAGGAGAGGCCGCAGGCGATCAGCGCATAATAGCCGCCGAGCAGGATGCCCTGGAGAATCTGGTTGGTCATGCGTGAGCCCTCCCGGCCGTGGCTCGCTTGAGCCCGAAATAGGCCTCCGTCACCTGCTCCCTCGTCAAATCCGTCGCCCTTCCTTCGAGCACGGCCTTGCCTTCCAGCATGCAGATCACCCGGTCTGCCACACTCATCGCGCGCGTCAGATCCTGTTCGACCAGGATGATCGTGGTGCCGGATGCGATCAGCCCTTCGAGCGAGGCATAGACGCGATCGACGATGAGCGGTGAGAGGCCGAGCGAGACTTCGTCGAGTAACAGGATGTCCGGGTTGCTCATCAACGCGCGGCCGATCGCGGTCGCTTGCTGTTCGCCGCCGGAAAGATGGCCGGTCTTGTGGTCGAGGCGCTTCTTGAGGTTCGGGAAGATCTCGATGATCCGTTCGATAGACCAGTCACCTGTGCGGTCGGCCATGGCGCCGAGCTTGAGGTTCTCAGACACGGTCATCGAGGCGAACATTCGGCGGCCTTCGGGTACGAGCGAGATGCCGCGCCTGACGCGCTGGTGGGCGGGGAGCGCGGTGACGTCCTCGCCGTCAAGCATGATCCGGCCGCCATGCACGGCGTGGGCGCCGGCGAGCGTGCGCATCAGCGTCGTCTTGCCCGCGCCATTGGCGCCGACCAGCGCCAGTGTCTCGCCCTTGGCGATGGAGAAGGAAAGGCCGCGCACCGCTTCGAGCAGGCCGTGGCGGGCGGTGAGATTTTCTACCATGAGCGTGCTCATTTCGGGCCGCCCCCGAGATAGGCGCGAATGACTTCCGGGTCGGTCATGACAGCCTTCGGTTCGCCATCCGCGATGATGCGGCCGGCATCCATGCAGATCAGCCGGTCGACCACCTGCAGCAGCACATGGACGATGTGCTCGATCCAGACCACGCCGATGCCGCGGCGGCGCAGTTCCTGGATGGCATGGACCAGCTCCTGTGCCTCGGAATCGGTCAGCCCGCCGCCGATCTCGTCGAGCAGAATGACTTTGGGTCCGGTCGCGAGCGCCCGCGCCAGTTCCAACCGCTTGCGGTCGAGCAGGCCGAGTGTTTCGGCGCGGCGGTTGGCCACAGCGAGCATGCCGCAGAGCGTCAGCGAGTCGATGACCCGCTCATAGGCCTCGTCGCGACTCTGCACGTTGCCATGCGCGGCCGCGACATAGACAT
This sequence comes from Rhizobium sp. O111, assembly GCF_055616315.1. NCBI lineage: Bacteria > Pseudomonadati > Pseudomonadota > Alphaproteobacteria > Hyphomicrobiales > Rhizobiaceae > Rhizobium > Rhizobium sp. O111. The sequence continues at coordinate 130,326 of NZ_JBSHXL010000004.1, forward strand.
TCTCGAATGTTGTCATGCCGGAGAAGGGTTTGGGCACCTGATGCGTGCGCACGAGCCCAAGCTTGCAGCGCTCGGCCGCCGGGAGCTTGGTGACGTCGCGTCCTGCGAACATCACCGATCCCGCACTCGGCGGATAGGCACCAGAGAGTGTTGCGAGCAGCGTGGTTTTACCGGCGCCATTCGGTCCGACAATGCCCACGGACTCGCCCATGTCCATCGAGAAATCGACATTTTCCAGCACTGGTAAAGCGCCGAAGCGCTTGGTGATGCCGCTCGCCGAGAACCGACTCTCGCTGGTTCCTTTTCCGCTTTCCACCAGCATGCCCCTTATCCGTTGTAGGGCAGCAGCTTGGCTACGACCGGGACGTTGGGATCGGTCGCATTCTCCGTCACGACATAGTCGAGCGGGAATTTGGAGCCATCGGCCGCTTTGACCCATTGCGTGCCGATGATCGGGCCGGGCGAGACATTGGGGACCGGACCGGAAGTGAAGTCGACCTTGCCCGCGATTGTGACCGTGTTGAGTGTCGCAATGGATTTCACGATGGCATCCTTGCTCTTCGGGTCGGTCGTCTTCTTCAGCGCATCGAAGCCGGCATCGAAGAGCGACAGCGTCGCGCCGAGCTGCTGGGTCCATTGCTTGCCCGACGAGGCCTCGTAGCCATCTGCAAGTTCAGGGCCGCTGACACCCGCGATCGAGGACTTGTAGGGGAAGGCCTTGTGCCAGTAGGCGGCACTGCCGAGATTGACGCCGAGATTGCCGAGCGCCTCGACGCCGGAGGGGAAGAGGCCGGTCTTGGCCACCTGAATGATCTTGACCTGGCGATGCAGGCCCTGCTGCGCCGCCTGGCGCCAGAAGGTGGCAAAGTCCGGGGGAATCGGGAAGGTGTTGATGATCTCGACGCCTTCCTGCTTGAAGAGCGCGATCTGGCTGGAGAAATCGGTCGTGCCGGTCTCGTAGGCGCCGGGGTCGACAATGGTGAAGCCGTCCTTCTGCAACAGAGGCGCGAGATTGGCGCGGATCGCATTGCCGTCGGCATCATTCGGATACATGACGCCGACCTTCTTGTTGGTCTCGATCAGGTTCCATTGCGACACATAGGTCTTGTGGAATTCACCGACGCCAAAGCCGAAATGGTAGCTCCATTTGAAGGGTGACGGTGCGCCGGGCTGGGCGCCGCGGCCGAAATACCAGGCTTCCCAAGGCATGACGGTCGACAGGCACGGCACGCCGGCGGCCTCGCAGGCATCGGCCACCGGGTTGATCGTCTCGGGCGTCGAGACGGCCAGCATTATGTCGATGCCCTGGTTGTTGATCAGGTCCTTAGCGAGTTGGCCGGCACGGGATGGATCTGACTGGGTATCCTGGTCGAGGATCTCCACTGCGTATTTCTTGCCGCTGATCTCGATGCCGTCGCCTATCGCCTTGCGGACCAACTCGAGAACGTAGCCGTCTGTCTCTCCGAAACTGCCAAGTGGACCGGTGCGCGGGCTGATGAACCCGACCTTGAGCGTATCGGCCGCAAAGGCCGGACGCACGCCGAGTGCCAGTGCCGCGGCTGTGGCGCCTGTTGTCGCCATGAGTTCGCGCCGTGTCATACCCTTCTTCATTGCCATTCCTCCCCTTTTCGAAATCTCCGTTTTGAGCCATGGCTCAGATCGGATACTCTCCCTTGCCGCTGGATATCGTGATCCAGCGGAGTTCCGTGAATTCGTCGAGTGCTGCCGGGCCCCCGAATTTGCCGTAGCCGCTGGCCTTCACCCCGCCGAAGGGGATCTGCGGTTCGTCGGCGACGGTGGCCGAATTGATGTGGCAGATGCCCGACTCGATGCGCTTGGCGACCTCGAAGGCGCGGCCGAGGTCTCGGCCGAAAACGGCGCCCGACAGGCCATATTCGCAGTCGTTGGCGACCGTCACGGCCTCATCGACCGAGCCGACGCGGATGATCGCGGCGACCGGCCCAAAACTCTCTTCGCGATAGAGCCGCATCGGGCGGGTGACGTGGTCGATCACGGCGGCGTCCATCATCGCGTCATGGTTCTCGCCGCCAGTCAGCAACAAGGCTCCCTTGGCAACAGCGTCATCGATCAGGCCCCGCACGCGGCGGGCGGATTCGGCGGTGACAAGGCTGCCGAGCGGCAACTCACCCCGTGTCGGATCGCCGGCCCGCAGGCTTCTCGCCTTGGCGAGGAATTTCTCGACGAAGGCATCGGCGATGTCGTCCATGACGATAATCCGCTCCGTCGACATGCAGATCTGGCCCTGGTTGAAATAGGCACCGAAGGCTGCGGCCTTCACCGCCTCGTCGAGGTCCGCGTCGTCGAGGACGATGAAGGCCGCTTTGCCGCCGAGTTCCAACAAGCAACGTTTGAGATGCTTGGCGGCCGTCTGGGCGATGATCCGACCGACACGGGTCGAGCCGGTGAAGTTGATACGGCGTATGACGGGGTGACCGATCAGCTTTTCCATGATCGCTGAGGCGTCGGCCGGCGCGTTGGAGATGATGTTGATAACCCCTGCCGGGAAGCCCGCCTCCTGCAGGACGTCGCCGATCAGACGATGGGTCGCCGGGCAAAGTTCGGATGATTTCAGCACCACCGTATTGCCACAGGCAAGCGCGATTGCGATCGAGCGGACACCGAGGATGACCGGTGCATTCCACGGCGCGATCGCGAGGCAAACGCCAGCCGGCTGACGATAGGCGAAGGAGGTCTTGCCGGGAATGTCGGTGGGGATAATTGCGCCGCTGACTTGCGTCGTTGCGGCCGCCGCCTCCTGGAAGATCCTGGCTCCCAGTTCGACATTGAAGCCGCTCCACTCGCGCGTGGCGCCGGTCTCGGCCATCATGGCTGCAGTGAAATCCGGCGCACGCGCAAGCAGCAAGTCAGCCGCGCGTTCGAGAAGCTTGCGGCGATGGCCGGGGCTCGATTGCGACCAGCCGGGAAAGGCTGCGGCGGCGGCATCGGCCGCGGCCACCGAATCTTCCAGAGTCGCTGCGGCCGAGACGGCGACAAGGTCGCCGGAGACGGGACTGAAACGCTCGAAAGTCGCGGAACCGGAAGCGGGGACATCTCGACCGCCAATCAGCAGGTTCACGAGCCGCGGTGAGGCCACCGCTGAACGGTCGCGCCGATTTTCGATGATGACAGGATTGCTTGTCAGGACCATGTCCGCCTCCTCCCAAAGGCCGATAGTGAAAATGCTACGCCTTGTGCCGGAAATAAGAATGTGATTTTCTGGTCAACACTTGTTATTTTGTGGTAATTTCACGCATGCACGTCGAGTCCGCCATCCATCACGATGCCCGCGGCGAGGCAATCGAGGCGGCCATCCAGCCGCGCTTGATCCGCATCGGCCGGCCGCCACAGCGCTGGTTCCACCATGCGCTGTTGCTAGTGAATGGTTCGATCCGCCTGTCGCGTGATGACGGCGCAGCGCCAATTTCAGGTCCGGCCATTGCCTTCTTCCCACCCAGCGAGGGTGAAATGATCACGATCGGCGCAGGCAGCCGCGGTTATCTCGTCGGCATGTCGCCGGAGATCATCAGTGAGGCGATCGGCGACCATGCCGAGTCCGCAGCGCTTCGCGTCTTTTCCGGTAGCGTCTCATTCAATGACGCCCTGCAGCCGACAACGGTTCGAGAGATCATTCCCCTGTTTGAAGGCGTAGTCACAGAACTCGCAGAGGAAGGGCGTTCGTCGCGAATGGTGATAGCCGCCTTTACGCGGCTCATCCTGATGGCCGCGTGGCGGCTGACGCGTGGCGCCGATGTCGCGGAGGAGCGCCGCGCGAGTTCTGGATTGATCCTGCAGCGGTTCCGACAATCGGTAGAAATCGGTTTCCGCCGCCACCGTTCCATTGCCGACTATGCCTACGAACTCGGAATCAGCGCCGACCGGTTACACGCGATCTGCCAGCGCATGCTGTCGCGTTCGCCGCTCCAACTGGTGCATGACCGCGTGGTGCAGGAGGCCAAACTGCGCCTCGAGCGCTCGGCCCGCAGCGTGCAGGAGATTTCTTATGGGCTCGGCTTCCGAGATCCCGCCAATTTTAGCCACTTTTTCAAGCGTCATGCAGGGCTTTCGCCTGCGCGATACCGCGCCCTCTCCGTGAGCGAGGCCCAAAGGCTCACCATCCCGACGTCGTCTGACTATCACGACTGGCCGTAGTTGGCTCCAACCGTTTTGGCGATCCTTTGGCCCTGTCTATTGTGTTCGCCTATTCAATATGTGCCTATGTAAAGTACATATCGAGGTCGCCATGAATACCCGCTTCTCAGTTGCCACGCATATCCTGACTTTTCTTCAGTGCCAGCAGGGGTCTCCCGCATCTTCCGAACTCATAGCATCAAGCGTCAACACCAACCCGACGCTCATCCGACGGCTCCTTTTACAACTGGCCAACGCCGGGTTGACAACCTCTCAGATGGGAAGCGGTGGGGGCGCATTGCTGGCGCGGTCGGGTTCCTCGATCACGTTGCTCGACGTTCATCGCGCAATCGACGAAGAGTTCGTGGCTTTTCCACTGCATCAGGAACCGAACCATCAATGTCCGGTTGGCCGGAACATTAACAAAGTTCTGCGCGGTCGCCTTGCGGAGGTCCAAACCGCGATTGAACTCGAACTCTCGCGCACGACCATCGCTGATCTCGCCACCGATATTTTAGCGATCAATTTAGCCTGCTGAGCGAAATTCGGATTTCTAGAGCAGCACCGCTTTACATTTATATGTAACCGACGTAGATACATATTTTCTGTTACAGAAATGGTTACATATCATGAAAACCAAACTCCCGCGCCGCGTTGTGCTTGCGATGGCGGCGTTTCTCCCCCTCGGAGCGAACCTGGCGGTTACCTCCACTCATGCAACGGAGAGCAATATGACCACGCAGGAAAAACAGGTCTTTGACCTTCTCAAGGCGATCGAAACCGGCGCGGCCGAGCCAGTCGGCGTGATCAATCCGGAGAAGTACATCCAGCATAATCTCGGAGCAGCCGACGGCTTGAAAGGCTTTGGCGATCTGCTTGCTGCTCTTCCCAAGGGGGCGGCCAAAGTGAGCACAGTGCGCGTGTTCCAGGACGGTGATTTCGTTTTCGCCCATAGCGATTATGATTTCTTCGGACCGAAGATTGGGTTTGATATCTTCCGCTTCGAAGACGGCAAAATCGTTGAACACTGGGACAATCTCCAGCAGACGGCAGGCCCCAATCAGAGCGGCCGTACAATGATCGACGGACCCACGGAAGCCAGGGATCTCGATAAGACGGAGGCCAACAAGACCTTGGTTGCGTCTTTCGTCGACGAAATTCTCGTCAACGGCCGTACGCAGAAGCTGAGCGATTATTTCGACGGCGACAACTACGTGCAGCACAATCCGCAGATCGGTGACGGCCTGTCGGGGCTGGGTGCAGCTCTGAAGGCAATGGCAGACGCCGGCATCACCATGAAGTACGACCGGGTCTATAAGGTTCTGGGAAAAGGCGATTTCGTTTTGACGGTCAGCGAAGGCACATTTGCCGGTAAGCTGACGTCATTTTACGACTTGTTCCGGGTCCAGAACGGCAAGATCGCTGAGCATTGGGACACGATCGAAACCATTCCGGCCAAGGCCGAGTGGAAGAATCAAAACGGTAAGTTCTGACATGTTGCGGGGGCTCGGCCCCCGCCTTACTCTGGTAGCTCACAGCTGACCTAAGAGACGAGCCGCGGCTCAGTTTGAAGTTTCGTCTTCGTCCCGCGCCAGGCCTCGAAAAGCGTTGGGGGTTGCCCCGGTAGCCGCCTGAAACATGGCAATGAAGGCAGAGTTTGTGCTGTAGCCGAGCTTGTGGGAGACGGTTTGCACGGGAAAGCCATCCGAAAGCATGGCAAGCGCCCGGGAGAGGCGAAGCCGCTGCCGAAGGTTTGAATAGATGGAGTGGTTGCCGCTCTTCCCACCCGACAACTCCTGTTGGAGGATCGTCGGGCTAATCCAACGGGACGGAAGGACGGCGAAGATGACAATAGGGACAATGATCGGGATCGACCTGGCGAAGAACGTTTTCCAGGTGCATGGAGCCTCAATGACCGGGGAGCTAAAGTTCCGCAGGAAGCTATCTCGGCTACAGTTCCGCAAGTTCATGGCGGACCATCCTGTGGCAACCGTGGTGATGGAAGCCTGCGGAAGCGCGCACTATTGGGCTCGGGAGATGGCCAGACATGGCCATGAGGTAAAGCTGATCGCACCGCAGTATGTGCGGCCCTTCGTAAAGTTATGCTCACCTCGCCATAATTTGACTAATCACGAGGTCGTCGTAATGCGGAGGAGCGCGGCCTGATCGGCGGATTTTCGCTGTTTTCCGATCGGCTTGCTTTGCATTATTCGGTGCCGAACCTCTGCGGGTCAATCGACCAACAGAGGACTCGCCAATGCCCTATATCCGTCACGAACTAATTGCCGCACTCAATTCCTCCCTTATCAGTCAGCGATACAGCCCGGTCGTGGTGAGGAATTACTGCACCTACGCATCTGGATTTCTCGATTATCTGGGACAGCGGGGCATCCTGGTCGCAGACGTGATCGACGTGCAGGTAGAGCAATACCTGCGGCACGCGATCGTAAAGTTCGAAAAGGAGCGTGGTCGACGTCCCGGCGCACGCTGGCACGAGGTTCCGCGCTCCGGAATTCATGCGCTGTTGCGACTTGCTCACGGTCAATGGCCGCCAGCAATCGAGCCTATCTGCGCGGCCGATGTGGCCCGATTTGCAGTTTGTGACGAATACGAAATCTGGCTGCGTGAGGAACGCGGGTTGGCTCGCTCCAGCGTCGCAGCGCTGATGTGGGAAGCCCGGAACTTTCTTGCCTGGCAGATCGATTACGGAAGCGGCGGCTTGGCGGGGCTGAGCGTCGTTGACGTAGACCGTTACATGGATCTGCGCGCGCCGAAACTGACGCGCTGCTCGCTGAAGTCTGTCGCAGAGCGGCTTCGCTCGCTGCTGCGATATCTCCACATCACGGGTCGCGTCACAACGGACCTGTCAGGGCATGTGATAGCTCCGACGCTTTATGCATATGAAGGAGTGCCCTCAATCCTGGAGCGAGACCAGATCGCCGCGGTGCTGGAAACCGCGAGGGCGGACAAGACGCCAGCGGGGCTGCGGGACCATGCAATCCTGCAACTCCTTGCAACATATGGGCTACGGTCTGGAGAGATCCGCAATCTGCGGATCGAGGACATCGACTGGCGGACGGAAGCCATCCATGTTCGCCACCACAAGACGCGGGCCAGCACATCGCTGCCCCTGATGGAGCCGGTCGGTGAAGCGTTGCTTGCTTATCTGCGTTCCGGGCGGCCCGTGACGGACGCCAGGGAAATCTTCCTCCGCACGCGCGCGCCCTATCGCAAGCTCGACAAGCTTTACAGCGTGGTTCGCCGGTGGCTCCGTGACGCTGGTGTCCAACCGCCTGGTAAGTGTGGACCCCATATCTTCCGCCATGCGCGCGCTGTTGAGATGTTGCGGGTCGCGGTGCCTCAAAAGGTCATCGGCGACGTGCTGGGGCACCGTTCGACGGGATCGACGGCTCCCTACCTCAAGCTCGCCACCGAGGACCTCAGGGCCATTGCGCTTGACGTGCCGGGAATGGAGGTGCTGGCATGACCGCCCGCTGGCCCGATCCCGACCGCGCGATCATTGACCGCCATGTCGCGATCCTTGATCTGCACAGCATGAAAAGCCGAGCCTGTTATCGGCAGGTCCTGCATGGCTTCCAGGATGTGGCCGAACGTTACGATGCACTCGGTCAGGAAGTGCTGATTGCGTGGCTGCGTAAATCGGCCGAATGCTGGGCAGCGACGACGCGGCTACACCGCACCCGCATCATTGACCGGTTCCTCGAACGCCTGGTGGAAATCGGCGCGATCGAACGCAATCCCGTCACCGCTCTGCGAGATGCGTGCAATATCAAGCAGTGCATGCCCATCTGGCGGGCATTGGCGTCGCGGGATCCGGAACAGGCTCTCGCCGAACTGCGCCAGCCCAGGCCGTTCGGCAGCGTGCTGGGCGAAATGATGGCTGAGCATGTCGCGATGATGCGGCGCAGAGGATACAAATACACTTCGCAGCCCCTGTTGCTCTTGCGGTTCGACCGGTTCCTGCAGCTGCATCCGGGACCGGAGGCCGAACCGCTGAGCGCCATGGTTGATCGATGGGCGGCAACGAATGTCACGCGTCACCAAGTGGAGGAATGCGAAAAGCTCAAACGCGTCTTTGCGAAAATCCTTCGTCACCGCGACCCGTCGATACCTGTGCGGCGACCGGACCCGAGACCGAGGAAGGAGGCGGCCAGGCAATGGCGAAAGGCTCATATCTACTCGCCTGCCGACGTGCGGCGGATGCTCGAGGTTGCCCGCACCTATCCGTCTCCACGGGTGCCGCTTCGGCCGCTGAGCATGTACACAATGCTGCTGCTGGCCTATTGCGCAGGCTTGCGGCGCGGCGAGCTTGCCCGGCTCGATCTTGGTGACGTTGACCTGCGGGACGGTACGGTAACCGTCCGGCAGACCAAGTTCTTCAAGACTCGGATACTGCCGCTTCCCGACAGCGTTGTAGTCGAGCTTCGCGCCTACGTCGATGCACGGCGTCGTGCCGGTGGATCACAGGACGCGCGCTCCGGCTTGTTCTGGCACGAGCGAGGCGACGGTCACTACACGCCGGAAATGATCACGTGGTTGCTCTCTGACGTCATACGTCGCGCTGGGTTGAAGCCATTGCGAGGAAAAGCGGGCCCTCGCGTTCATGACCTGCGCCACTCGATGGTCGTGAACAGAATCCTGGAATGGTACCGGACGGGCATCAACCCGCAGGATCGCCTGCCGTTCCTCGCGACCTATCTCGGCCATAGGGATATCAACTCTACATTGGTCTACATCACCGTCACGCAGGAGCTGCTGCATTACGCGAATGAGCGGTTCCGGGCAGTTGGCGCACCGTGCCTCAGCATGGGGCAGGAGATGCGGCCATGAGCAAGGTTGACCGGTTCCCGGCCCTGCTGCGCGCGTTCTTCTACGAATGGCTGGTCGAGCAGCGCAACGCATCCATCCATACAGTCCGATCATACCGCGATACCTGGCGGTTGTTGCTCCGGTTCGTCGCCCAGCGTACTGGGAAGAAGGTGGCTATGATCACGCTGGCCGATCTGGCCGCCAGCGAGGTCGCCGCGTTCCTCAGTCACGCCGAACATGACCGTGGCGGTACGATCGGCACGCGCAACTGCCGGCTTGCGGCGATCCGCAGCTTCTTCCACTTCGTGGCCACAAGGGATCCTGGATCGATCGCGCAATGCGTGGAAATCCTCAACATACCGATCAAGCGCGCTCCGGTGTCGGAACCGAGCTATCTGGATCCGGCGGAAGTGACGGCGATCCTCGCTCAGCCAGATCGTTCGACCATTGAGGGCATGCGGGATCATGCGCTGCTCTCGTTCCTCTACAACAGCGGCGCACGAATACAGGAAGCGCTCGACCTTTGCCCAGAAGCAATCCGGTTCGAAAGCCCGAGTTGCGTGCGTTTGACCGGTAAGGGACGGAAGGAACGTATCTGTCCGCTCTGGCCAGAAACCGTGATGTTGCTGCGGAAACTGCTTGAACGGCAACCACGGGCGCCCGACCAGCGGCTGTTCGTCAACCGCTATGGCGAGCCGCTCAGCGCCTCCGGGGTCCGGTTCAAGCTCGCCGCCTACGTGAAGGCGGCGGCCGAAACCATGCCAACGCTGCGTGCCAAGCACGTAACGCCACACGCCTTCCGGCACGCCACCGCCGTGCACCTCATCTCGGCCGGCGTCGACATTACGGTCATCCGAAGCTGGCTCGGTCATGTCAGCCTCGACACGACCAACCACTATGCCAGGGCCAATCTGGAAACGAAGCGGAAAGCCCTGGAAAAGGTCGCCGTTCCAGCCACACCCGGCAGCCAGCCATCCTGGAAGCGCGATGCCAGCGTGCTCGCCTGGCTCGACACACTCTGAAATAATGCGGAGGAACATCGACAAGAACGGCGAAAATCCGCCGATCAGGCCGCGCTCCTCCGCATTACGACGACCTCGTGATTAGTAAAGTTATGCTCACCTCGCCATAACTTGACAAAGGGCTTAACGTAGGCCGGCGGGATCAAGCGAACATCATGGCCAAGTTTGCCGATCTCACGCGCCCAGTAATGCGCGGTGGCGCAGGCCTCCATCGCGACGATGCATTTGGGCAGTTCCGTAAAGAAGGTGACGACTTGGCCGCGAGACAGTTTCCTGCGCAAGACCACACTTCCATCGCTTCTGGCGGCATGAACCTGAAACACCCGCTTTGCAAGGTCCAGGCCAACGATGCTAACTTCCTTCATGGATGCTCTCTCCTCTAAGTGACGTTCTCGCGAACGTCACTCTGGCACATTGCGATGCCGTCGGGAGGGGGCATCCACTCCATCAGCTCTCAGTGCAAATCAACACCCGCACCCTTGTCGCGTCATCAATGGCAGTGAACTGGAAGCGTCGAACCTTTTCACCGCACGCCCCTTTAAAAGTCAGGAACTTGACGTCCATCTGAATGTGGTGGAGATAATATTTGCTCCGGAGATGGAGAACCTTCTCTTCGATCTCGATAGGCGTTCTGTTGGCGTGCCATTTAGGAATGGGCGGGTGATTCACCAAACCGGCGTCGCCGTGTTTCCGATAGGCTTCACGCCAACGGTAGAAGCTGCTGCGACCAATCCCAAAATACCGGCAGGTCTTCGCAACATGCCCAGTCTCGTCAGCATGCCGCAGAATGCGTAGCTTGCGCTGTATCTCGCGCTGATCCTTGTTCATGTGCATCTCCATCGTCCCAGAATTGGGAAGCTAATGGAAATGTCCCGCGAGTACCGACATATCTACACGCCTAGGTGCTACGCTCGTGGCGAGACACCATGTCGTCAAGCATAGTCAACAGAAACTTTCGTTCTCCCCCAGACAAAGGACGCAGTAAACGTTCGATCGCCTCTTGGGCTGAGGGACCGAGGTCTTGGAACAGTTTCACTCCAGCATCGCTAAGGGTCAGTACGCGCCGACGTCGATCCGCGAGGTCGATCCGCCGCTGCACCAGTCCGCGTCCCTCAAGAAGTCCTATCACGAGTGCGGTCGTCGAGCGGTCGAGATGAACCAGGCATGCCAGGGTCGCCTGATCGATGGCGGGACAATGCGACAGCGTATAGAGCACACCGAACTGTGTCGTGGTTACATTGAACGCTTCGCATTCCCGAACGAAGATCCCGCTCGATAGCTGATGGCTTCGCCGGATCAGATAACCGGGACGGCTGTAAAGGTCGCGCAGCGGTCCCTCGGTATCCAGTTCCCCCCTGCCGAGATGTTCAGTGACCAGATGTTCCATGATGTCGGTAAACCGAGACACCTCGGACTGGTCGGCATCTCCTAGCAGGCTTTTTACGGCAGTTGCGGCCGGTTCCAGGGAGCGCTCGAACAGCGCCCTTCCTTTGGCGGAAAGGTTAAGTACGCGCCGGCGCCGATCCTCTTCGTGCATCACGCGATGCAGCAGTTCGCGCCGTTCGAGCAAGTCAACCACTAGTCCAGTCGTTGACCGGTCGAGCCCTACCAGACGCGCCATCCCGGCCTGGTCGAGATCGGCGACGCTGGCCAGCGCGAAGAGAATTCCGAACTGGGTAGATGTGATCCCGAGTTCCGACGTTTCGGCGGCAAAGATGGCGACCGCCGTCTGGTGGGCGCGGCGGATCTTGAATCCGGGGCGGTTATAAAGCCCCGACATCTGCGAGAACGAGACATCAGCATTGCAAACCGGTCGCTCACTTCCGTCGATCGTCAATTCATTTGTCATTCGTCAGATGCTCAACTTGCTCGGTCGAAGGATTGAGAAGTCATCCTACGATTCCTCGTCTCGTCAATATCCTATCTAACAAGGCCAGATCGCCACGACAATCCCGCAATACACATTTCTGGGGAAGTCGATTATCCGGTTGAAAATAGTAAGACGTCATGGTATTTAGATCGCAGTGGGAAGCGACGAGGCCGTCGAGACACGGCTAACCCGAATCTCAAGTGGCGGGGAATGGCTTGAAGAAGCTCAGGTAAAGCAAGGTGCCCGTCCTATTGCCGTCATCTCTTCGATGGGAATTTTCGGCAGAGAAACGGTCAATATACGTGATCAGACGTCATACTAAATCGCAGGAGGGTAATTTTCAGATGAAGGTCATCATTATCGGCGCCGGAATCGGTGGAATGACGCTGGCATGCAAGCTTGCGGCAGGGGGAATCGTTCCTGAGGTCTATGACGCAGCGCCGCAGTTGCAGCCGGTCGGCCTGGGAATCAATCTATTGCCGCATGCGAGTAAGGTGATGGCCGAGATCGGAGTACTCGGCGAGATCGCCCGCCGAAGTGTTGAAACCTATGAATCGACCTTCTTCAATCGCTTCGGCCAGCATATCTTTTCGGAGCCGGCGGGCCTCCGGGCAGGCTACGAACTCCCTCAATATTCCGTGCATCGCGGCGACTTGCATCAGTCGCTGCTGCAGCGCTTCGCCGAACTGGCGACAAAGCGACATCTTCATGCCGGCCATCAGTGCGTCGGATACGATCAGGACGACGGTGGTGTCACAGTGCATTTCCGGGACACGCTTGGCCAGAAGCTGTTGGAAAGCGTGCGCGGCGACGTTATGGTGGCGGCCGACGGCCTGCATTCTGTGGTTCGCAAGAGCTTGCACCCCAACGAGGGCGATCCGGTCTATTCCGGCGTTAACATGTGGCGCGGAGCAACGCTACATAAGCCGTTTCTTGATGGAGCCAATATGACGCGCATCGGCTGGCTGTCGACGGGAAAGCTGGTGATCTATCCTATCCGGAACGATGCCGACGGCCAAGGGAACCAGTTGATCAACTGGGTGGCCGAGATCGAAACCCCGACGTACAAGAAGAAGCGGGACTGGAACAAACAGGGTTGCTTCGACGACTTCATGTGGGCGTTTGAGGACATGAAGTTCGACTGGCTGGACGTGCCGGCGCTACTGCGCAGCACGGATGCGGTCATGGAATTCCCTATGGTCGATCAAGATCCGCTGCCGTTTTGGTCTCAGGGACGGGTGACGCTGCTAGGCGATGCCGCTCATCCTATGTACCCTCGTGGTTCTAATGGCGCAGGTCAAGCCATCCTGGATGGAAAGGTGCTGGGCGACGCGCTTCTGAGCGCTGAGAACCCGCGCGACGCCCTCAAGGCATATGAAGGAGAACGGCTGCCAATAACGGCCAAAGTAGTGCTCACAAATCGCTCTACACCGCCTGATATCATCCTCAAGGAGGTTTTCGAGCGCACCGGCGACAAGCCGTTCGACCGCATCGAGGATGTCATTTCCGCAGACGAACTTGCCAGCCTCTCTTCAAACTACAAGAAAATCGCAGGGTACGATCGCGAACGGGTTGCTCAAAGCTAAGATTCCCAAGGACTTGCGGCATTAGCGGGTGGAGAGAAATCAGCCATTAAGGCGGGGCAAATCTGTCAGCCGTTTTGGCAGACGTCCCGGCTAAGGGCTCGTCCCGTTCAAACCCAAAACTTAAGTAGATCGATTGAAGGGACCTTGTAGCATGACGAGCAACCAACGTGAGATATCGGCGGCAAAGACCGGGGCTGAATCGCTTCTATTGGGTCTCAAGCGGAACGGCATCGATTATATTTTTGCGAATTCGGGAACAGATTTTCCACCAATCATTGAAGCCTTCGTTGCATTGGGGGAGGACCTGACTCCGCGACCCGTGACGGTTCCGCACGAAACCGCCAGTGTCGCGATGGCCCACGGATACTATCTTGTCACCGGCAAACCGCAGGCCACGATGGTTCACGTTAATGTCGGACTCGCCAACTCCGTAATGGGAGTGATCAACGCTGCGAGTGATAATATTCCCGTCGTTGTTCTCTCTGGGCGTACCCCGATCACCGAAAGCGGCCGTCAGGGTTCGCGGGTAACCCCCATTCAATATGGCCAGGAGATGTATAACCAGTCGTCCTTGGTCAGCGACATCACCAAGTTTAATTATGAGATGCGCTATGCCGAGCAGGGAGAATTGCTGGCGACGCGTGCAACGCGATTGGCTGGCAGCGAACCCCGTGGCCCGGTTTATATCAGCTTGCCGCGCGAGCCGCTGATGGACACCATCCCAGCTTCCGCAACGGCCGCGGCGCCCGCGCAGTCCGTGTCGTCGCCCGCCTATCCGGATCCGGAAGCCGTAGCCGCTGCCGCAGCCTGGCTCGCTGGTGCGGCTGCGCCGCTTATCATCTGCCAGCGTGGCGATCCTCATGGGCGACTAGCAACGGAAATCGTTCAACTAGCAGATGAGTTCGCAGTCCCGGTGGTCGAACCCTTCACGATTCGAAATGTCATGCCGTCGGATCATCCAATGTTTCTCGGTTATGACGTGAAGGCGCCTCTCGCGGAAGCTGATGTGGTGCTCGTTGTCGACAGCGCCGTTCCGTGGATGGAATCGTTGCATCGGCCGCGCGAGGGAACCCGGATCATCCATCTTGGAAGCGATCCGCATTTTCAGCGCATGCCTATCCGCAGCTACCGCAGCGACCTTGCTATCGTTAGCGATCCCGCCGCGGGCGTGGCGTCGATTTCCGCGGCAATGCGGGCGCTCGCCGTAAATGCCGATGGCCGACGAGATGAGTTCGTAGCTCGGGCCGTACAACGGCGCGAACGCGCCGAAGCTTTGTCGGCGCAGGGCTGCGCATCCCCGATGACGACAGAATGGATGAGCCGGTGCATCGCAGACGCGATGGATGATCGCGCCGTGGTGTTTTCCGAACTCGGGGTCGCCCCAGACGCCATGCGCCTGTGCGGGCCTAACCGGGTCTTTACCGTTCCTCACAGTGGCGGGCTCGGATGGGGGGTGCCTGCCGCCCTTGGGGCCCAGCTTGCTGATCGGGAGCGCTTGTGCATCGCGTGCGTTGGGGATGGTTCCTATATGTTCGCTAACCCGGTAGCATGTCACCAGATCGCAGAGGCGCTCGAACTGCCGATACTGACGATCATTAAGAACAACGGGATCTGGAACGCCGTTCGTCGTTCCGTCGTCAGCAGCTATCCGAACGGTGCTGCCGTAAGAGCCAATCGAATGCCGCTGATCGACCTTGAGCCCGCTCCCGACTATCTGCAGATCGCCTCCGCAAGCCGCGCTTATGTCGAGCGTATCGAGCACGGGCGCGATCTTCCCGCCGCGCTCGAACGAGCTATCGGGGTCATTCGCTCCGAGCGGCGGCAGGCGGTACTCGAGCTGCGGATTGCGGTGTCTGACAGGCAGTGATCGTGGGCCTCCCTAAAATCGCGATTGTGACGAAGAAATGATCAGTTCCAATAATTTGGATTGTCAATCGGCGCGAAATGTTGACCCCTTATCGGCGTCCAATATTCACCCCCCCTGAAGACGATCAGCGCTTGGCCTGCCCGGCGCTAGCCGGGGTTGCAGAGGGTAGGCCAAGTGCGGGTGATGGGTATCTTCGGCTTTAGCTTTGAGAGCGGTTCTTGAAGCGCCAGGACTCGTTTCCTGTTTCCACGATCTCGCAGTGATGGGTCAGGCGGTCGAGGAGTGCCGTCGTCATCTTGGCATCACCAAACACCGACGGCCATTCGCCGAAGGCAAGGTTCGTGGTGACGATGATCGAGGTGCGCTCGTAGAGCCTGCTGATCAGGTGGAAGAGGAGATGACCTCCGGCCTGCGCGAACGGCAGATAGCCGAGTTCGTAGAGGATGATGAAGTCGAGGCGCGTAAGGTAATCTGCCATGCGACCTTGCTTGCCGTTGCGGATGAGAGCACGGGCAATCGCGATGGCCAGATGGCTCTTGCCGGTTCCCGTGCCGCCGACGAGGACGACGTTGCGCTGGTCGGCCACAAAGGTGCCGGTAGCCAGTTCTCGGACCAGGGGTTCATTCACGGGCGTGTCGGCAAAGTCGAAGTCGTCGATGTCCTTGGCGAGTGGCAGTTTGGCTATGCTGAGCTGGTAGCAAATGGAGCGTGCCTGCTTCTCGGCGATCTCCGACTGCAGGAGATCACCGACGATGCGTGGCGGTTCGTGCTGCCGTTTGATGCCGTTGCCCATGACCTCGTCGTAGGCGCTTCGCATTCCGTAGAGCTTCAGCGTGCTCATCAGTTCGAGAACCTGCGTGCGTTCCATTAATTTGCCCTCCTGAGCCTGTCGTAATGGGCGCAGTCGTCGACCGGCTCATGGGCAAGCCGAAGCGCATCCGGGATTTGCAGGGGTGCAGCAGGAGCCGGATCGCGGCTTCGAGCCAGAGTGTTGATGATCAGCGAGGCCGAGCAGACGCTGTGATCGAGCGCTTCCTGGCAGGCAGCTTCAACGGCGGTAAGACCATCAGCAGGAACACATCCGAGTATGCTGACCATCTGCCGATCACCGTCATCGACGCTCTTCAGTCGCTTGCGAACCTTTTCCATCGCGGCAGGCAAAACCCATTCCCGGAACGGAGCGCCGTTGCGCAAGGCACCGGGTTTGCGAGCGAGGACAGGGACATAGTGCCAGGGATCATAGACGGTCTCGCCACGGTTGGTGTTCAGCGACCGTCACTCCATCCTGTTTGATGACGACCCGATCAGCATAGGCATGGACCTCGAGGGGCGGCCGACTGCAGTCGATAGAACCGAGTATTTGTTGTTGTCGAAGCGGACGGTGCAGGTTTTGGATACTGACGCTGGCACACAATGGAAGCCGTCGAACGGCCCCACATAGCGCACGAGGCAGCCGCGTTCGGCCTCGAACATCTGCCGGATCGTCTGTCCCGTCTGTTCGGGATGGCTATGGGCCTTGGCATAGGCAACGCATTTGTCGAGCAGCCAGACATTCAGTTCCTCCAGGCTTTTGACCCTGAGGCGTGGTGTGGAAGAACCGCTCGCGCACGAGGCCGACCTGGTTCTCGACCTGCCCATTCTCCCAGCGGGATGCTGGCGTGCAGGCTACGGGATGGACGAGATAATGGCTGCACATCTGCAGGAAGCGGCGATTGTAGAGCCGTTCCCTGCCGATAAACACGGACTCGACCGCCGTCTTCATGTTGTCGTAGATCCCGCGCGTGCAGGTGCCACGGAAGAAGTCGAAGGCCTTGTCGTGCGCGTCGAAGACCATCTCCTAGCTCTCACGCATATAGGCCCGCGCGAACATCATCCGGCTGTGGCAGAGCCGGACATCGGCGACCTTCACCGTCGTCGTCACGCCCTGGATCAGGACGATCTCATGGCTCCAGTCGAACTGATAGGCTTCACCAGGTGAATAATAGAGCGGCACGTAGGCTTCCGCCGTCACAGCACCCCGGTCCTTCGACCATCCCTTCGCATAGCGCCGGATCGCATCGTAGCTGCCGTCGTAACCCAACGCGCGAAGCTCTTCGTAAATCCGGATCAGCGTCAGCCGTTCGCGAGATGGCTTGCCTTCATTCGTCGCCAGAAAGCGCTCGATCTCAGCCTTCCAAGCCCCGGTCTTCGGAAGCGATTGCCGCTCTCGCTCGTAGGAAAAGTCAGTCTCATCAGATCGTAGTATCTTGCGGACCGTGTTGCGAGAAACATGCAGCTCCCGGACGATCTTCTTCACCGACCAGCCCTGAACATGGAAGGCTCGACGAACACGCGCAATCGTATCCACTCGCTGTAAGCTGCAGGTGCCCTTGTGACATTTCGTGGTACGACTATAGCTTTTCGCGGAGCGCCTCGTAAGGCGTCTTTCCATTGAAGGCTCCGTGCGGTCGATGGAAGTTGTAGAATTGCTCCCATTGGTCAAGTTTTGCTTCGAGATCGACGTCATCCTTGTAGCTGAGCAGCTGGTAGAATTCCTGCTGATCTGATCGGTGTGAGCGCTCGACCTTGCCATTCAACTGAGGGGTGCCTCGTCTGATATATGCGTGGCGAATGCCCTTGTCCTCGACGTGCCAGTGGAATTTGGTGCGCATTTCGCAAAAACGGGACAGTCGTTCCGCTAAGTCGCGGACAGCAATTTCACTAATTCTGGGACAGCATGATGGGGTCGGTTTCCGGTTGCCTGGTTGAAGTCATTTGCGATTGATTTCGCCGTTTTCGTCGCTGGTCAAGAGTGGCGGTGTTTTTTGCTTTCTCATGCTGTCCCCTTCGAGCCCGATGCGATGGGCATTGTGGATGATGCGGTCGAGAATGGCGTCGGCGATCGTCGGCTCTCCGATCATGGCGTGCCATTGAGCGATGGGGAGTTGCGCGGTGATCAGTGTGGATTTCCGGCGATAGCGTTCCTCGAAGATTTCCAGCAGATCGAGACGCTGCTGGTCGTTCAGTGTGTGAGTGCCCCAATCATCAAGGATCAGCAGTTGCACCCGCGCCAGCTTGTCGACGAGCCGCGGGAAGCGGCCATCGAGGCGCGCCAAACTGAGATCCTCGAACAGACGCGGCATGCGCAGATAGAGCACCGAATGGTCGAGCCTCGCCGCCTGCCGTCCGAAGGCACAGGCCAGCCAGGTCTTTCCCGTGCCGGTCTGCCCGGTGATGATCAGGTTCTCATGAGCCTTCAACCATGCGCCTTGGGCCAGCGACATCGTGTTGCGCCGATCGAGCCCTCGATGGGCAGCGAAGTCAATATTCTCGATGCAGGCATCCGCAAAACGCAATCTCGACGCGGCGAGCCGATTGGACAAACGTTTGTCAGCGCGGATGGCCGCTTCACGATCGAGCATCAGACCGAGCCACTCATCGCGACTGAGATCGTCGGGGCTATTCTGTTCAGCCAGTTCCCGGTAGGCGGTCGCCATTCCGCCAAGGCCGAGGGCCTGCATCTGGTCGAGGGTGGGATGTGTCAGCATGGGTTGGTTCCTTTCCTTCACTGATAATAGGAGCCGCCGCGGATGTTGGTGTGCGGCGGTGTCGGTTTGACGGGCTCTGCGGTGGGCCTTGCCCGATCGAGACCGGATTTGAGGATGGCGTTGACGGAGGAATAGGTAATCGCGTTGATCATCAGCGCCCGCTCGCAGGCCGCCTCCAGACGCTCCCGCTCATAGCGGCGTGCCAGGGAGAGAATGCCGAAGGCGGAGCGGTATCCCTGCTCGGGATGAGGTCGGTCGCGCATCAGCCGCTCGACCAGAATGGCGGTGTTGACGCCGATCGTCATCGCCTGTCGGATCAGGCTTGCGGGTGTCGTGTTCGCATAGCGCTGGTGCGCCTTGGGCATGTGCTCGTTGACGGTGACATGACCGGAGCGCTGCGAGCGGCGGACGTGGCTGGCGACCCGCTTGTGGTCGTAGAAGATCTCAACCACCCGGTGGGTGAGCCGAACATCCACGCGCCGACCGATCAGCCCATGCGGCGTCGAGTAGAAGGTTCTGTCGACCTCGACGTGGTAGTCGGGGTGGACCTTCGCCGATTTCCATTCCGCATATTCGAACGGTGTCGATGGCAATGGCGACAAGGCCGTACGTTCAATCTCCTCGAACATCTCCCGACGGCTCTTGCCGACATGGCGCATGGGCCGGTTGTTCAGGTCCTCCAGGAGAACGGCGATTGCGGCATTCAGATCGGCGAGGCTGAAGAAGCGCCTGTTGCGCAGCCGGGCCAGGATCCAGCGTTCGACGATCAGCACCGCACCCTCGACCTTTCCTTTGTCTCGGGGCTTGCGGCTTCGGGTCGGCAGGATCGTTGTGTCGTAATGCTCGGCCATGGCGGCAAAGGTCTGGTTGAGCGTCGGCTCGAACCACAGTGCCTTGACGACGCCCGCCTTCAGATTGTCGCAGACGATCGCCTTCGGCACGCCGCCGAAGAAGCTCAGCGCCCGGCACTGCCCCTCGATCCAGTCAGGCAGCTTTTGACTGAAGCTGGCATGGGCGAAGGTGAAGGATGACGCGCCCAGCACGGCCACGAAGATTTGCGCCTGGCGGATGACGCCGGTATCGGGGTCGATGACGGGCAAGGTGTGGCCGGCATAGTCGGTCTGCATCACCGCGCCCGCCACGTGACGATTGCGGAATGTCGCGCTCGTGCGGCGCTGGAATATGCCGAACCTGTCGCAGAACCAAGTGTAGCCATAACCGTCGGGGTGGGCACCTCGATATTCCTGCCAAAGCAGCGTCAGCGTCACGCCCTTGCGCTTCAGCTCGCGCGCGATCATCGGCCAATCCGGCTCGATCAGATCCTGCGGCGGACGGCCCACCCTCCGGAATAGAAGCCCTTCAAGCGCCGCATCATCGTCACAACCAGGCGGAAGCGGCCAGCCCCAAAGCCCTGCCTCTCGCGCTCGCAACAGATAGGTCGAAACCGAGGTCTTGCTGATCTTCAGCCGTTCCGACACCGCACGCACGGAAAGCCCATGCTCATGCGTCAGCCGCAGGATCGATCGTATGTCCTTCACGCTCGTTCGTCTCGCTTGCTTCCGTCTTGGCATGGCCCCTCTCAACCCAATGATGAGAGGGCAAAATGCCAGAACGGCGCTCCCGAGAACCGACCGTCATATCCGCCCCGAAA
This sequence comes from Rhizobium sp. O111, assembly GCF_055616315.1. Lineage (NCBI taxonomy): Bacteria > Pseudomonadati > Pseudomonadota > Alphaproteobacteria > Hyphomicrobiales > Rhizobiaceae > Rhizobium > Rhizobium sp. O111. Next base: position 150,828 of record NZ_JBSHXL010000004.1, read on the forward strand.
ACTGTCCGGGAATTAGCGGAATCACTGTCCCGTATTTACTGAAATCGCTGTCCGCGAATTACCGGAATCGGTGTCCGTGATTTAGTGAAACACGCAGAATTTGGCTTGGAATTCGTGGCCGTTGTCGGTCCTGATCTCATGGATTCGGAACGGGAACTTCTCGATGATGTGGTCGACGAAGTCGATGGCGCTAGCCTGGGTGTGTTTCTCGTAGATTTTCAGAGCCCGCACCCTTGTCGCGTCATCAATGGCAGTGAACTGGAAGCGTCGAACCTTTTCACCGCACGCCCCTTTAAAAGTCAGGAACTTGACGTCCATCTGAATGTGGTGGCCGGGAACCTGCTTGTTGTAACGCTTGGTATGGACCTTGCGTAGGCGGGTGCCGCGCGGAAGGCGGTTGACGCCATTGCGTTTCAATATTCGGGAGACGGTTGCGTCTGATACCTTGATGCCGTGATACCGCGCCAGATACCAAACGATGCGCATGGGTCCGAGATAATATTTGCTCCGGAGATGGAGAACCTTCTCTTCGATCTCGATAGGCGTTCTGTTGGCGTGCCATTTAGGAATGGGCGGGTGATTCACCAAACCGGCGTCGCCGTGTTTCCGATAGGCTTCACGCCAACGGTAGAAGCTGCTGCGACCAATCCCAAAATACCGGCAGGTCTTCGCAACATGCCCAGTCTCGTCAGCATGCCGCAGAATGCGTAGCTTGCGCTGTATCTCGCGCTGATCCTTGTTCATGTGCATCTCCATCGTCCCAGAATTGGGAAGCTAATGGAAATGTCCCGCGAGTACCGACATATCTACAGGCTGTCGATGGCACCCGCCGTTGGCGAAGCCTCCTTCCCCTCCAGCTCCCGCGCCTCCATGACGAGGTGATGATTGATCCGTGACCAAAGGCCCATGGCCCGCCATTCATAAAAATACCGCTGCACCGTCGAACTGGGCGGAAAGTCCTTCGGCAGCATCCGCCACTGACAACCTGTCGACGCAATATAAAGAAGCGCGTTCACAACCTCGCGTAGATCGGTCTTGCGCGGCCGACCCAAACGCCGGGGAGCAGGCATGAAAGCCGCAACAAAATCCCATTCGCGATCCGTGACATCGCTTGCATATCGGGCCGTATGACGAACATAATTCTGCCGGGTGGTTTCAGTCCAAGCCATCGTGCTCTCCATCGAATCTTCGCAAATCCGATGAAATCACAACTGACTGAAATCACTCACATATTTTTGGGTCAGCCTCTCAGAGAGTTGCTGACTGCCCGCCGCGCTTTGGTCAAAGATCAGGTGACCGCGAAGACGCGGCTTGCTACTGCACGGAACCCGCTCGTGCGAGAACAGCTTGGCCGCCGCATTGAGGACATCGGTGCCGATATTCAAGCGCTTGATGAGGTCATTGCGCAGATCGCCAGGCAGCGAGGCACCCTTGAAGAGCGCATCCGCCGATTGATGACCATTCCGGGGATTGGTCGTCTGACCGCAACCACCATGCTGATCGACATGCCGGAGCTTGGGCACCTCGAGGGCAAGAAGATCACCGCTCTCGCCGGACTTGCGCCAATGACGCAGCAATCTGGAAAGTGGCAGGGCAAGGAGCGGATTACCGGCGGACGGTCATCCATTCGGCGCGCGATCTACATGCCCGCACTTGTCGCCATCCGTTTCAACCGAGACCTCCACGACAAGTATCAGCAGTTGCTAAAGGCCGGCAAAGCGAAGAAAGTCGCCATTACCGCCATCATGCGGCGCATCATCGTTCTTGCAAATACTTTGCTGCGTGAGAGGCGAGATTGGCTGCCTGATCGCCCTTGACCAAGACGGATACTCGACCGCCGGTCGAAGTGATGGTGGGTTTCATTGACGCTCATCGGGGCGCGCACGGGGTCGAGCCGATCTGCAGCCTTCTGCCGATTGCCCCGTCCACATATTACGATCATCTGGCGAGACGATCTGATCCGACACGGCTGTCAGTTCGTGCGCGCCGGGACGAAGCGTTACGTCCCGAGATCCGGCGCATCTTCGAGGAGAACTATCAGGTCTATGGGGTGCGCAAGGTTTGGCGGCAGTTGCGTCGCGAGGGCTTTTACGTTGCCCGCTGCACCGTTGGCAGATTGATGAAGGTCATGGGCATTCAAGGTATTATCAGAGGCAAGCCGCACAAGACGACGATCCCGGACAAAAAGCAGCCTTGCCCGATGGACAAGGTTAACCGCCAGTTCCAGGTGCCGGCGCCGAACATGCTATGGGTCAGCGATTTCACCTATGTCGCCACCTGGAGGGGCTTCGCTTATGTCGCCTTCGTCATCGACGCCTATGCCCGCAAGATTGTCGGCTGGCGCGTCAGCACCACGGCTCATGCGGGGTTCGTTCTCGACGCACTGGAACAGGCGGTTCACGACAGGCGTCCAGCAAAAGGTATGGGGCTGGTTCATCACAGCGACAGGGGTGCGCAATACCTGTCCATTCGCTACAGTGAGCGGCTCGCAGAAGCCGGGATCGAACCCTCGGTGGGCAGCGTTGGCGACAGCTATGACTGGCCGAAACAATCAACGGCCTTTTCAAGGCAGAGGTCATTCACCGGCGCGGACCATGGCGGAGCTTCGAAGCCGTCGAATATGCCACGCTGGAATGGGTCGACTGGTTTAACAACCGCCGCCTGCTCGAGCCAATCGGGAACATCCCGCCAGCCCAGGCAGAGGAGAACTTCTATGCAGCTCTGGAAACTGAAGCCATGGCCGCGTAACTAACCGTAATTAGCCTCCGGCAAACCCGGCGCGTGTGTGGATGCCCCCGACTTTGCAAGGGTTTTCTTCCGATTTCTTTTGCAGCATGTTGCTTCTATCGGTCGTGTGTCAGGCCTCTGATCGTGGCCTGCGCCACGGGGCCGGTATGCAGTTCGAAGAACAGGGGCCACATCGGTTCAAAGAGCTTTGTGCTCGAGCCCCGGGACTGGTTTACCCCGTCCTGAACATTGAAGTCCTTGCCGCATAGGTCGTCAGTCGATTTCCTTGCCGGGATCAAACGACCCCGAGACGTTCGCCGCTACCTCCTGTAGGAGGTGACGGTTCACGCCATTCGATAATCTTGCTCTCTTGTCATGATCGCCCATATGATCCGGGCCATCTTGTTGGCCAAGGCAACAGCCGCAACCATGCGAGGTTTGCGCCCGACAAGCTGTCCAAGCCAGTTGTCTGGCAAAATGCCCTTTCGGATGATCCAGCGAATCCGGCTCATAGCGCCGATAATCAGCAGTTTTCGGATATCGGACTGGCCCATTTTACTCACCCCGCCATGACGTTGCTTGCCACCCGTAGACCTCTGCCGTGGCACTATGCCGAGCCAGGCGGCAAAGTTCCTGCCGCTGGAAAACGTGCGCAGATCCGGAGCAAACGCCATTACTGCACCGGCCGTCACTGGTCCCACACCTGGCACCGTGCAGAGACGCCGCATCTCAAGGGTTTCTTTTATAGCGCCTCTCAGCCTGAGGGTCAGGCCATCGATCTTGGCCGTAAGCAGGGCAATCTGATCAAGGTAAAGTTGGGCCATCTCCCTGACGCTGTCCGGGATCTGGATGGTCTCGTCCTCCAGCAGGGCCGCTGCTTGCTTGAGATGGGTTGGCCCTTGCGGAAAGACCAGACCGAACTCGGCTAAGTGACCCCGCAGCGCATTGATCAGTTGCGTACGCTGGCGAACAAAGCACTGGTGGGTTCGGAAAACTACAGCGCGCGCTTGATGCTCGGCGCTCTTCACAGCAACACAATGCATGTTCGGGCGCAATACCGCTTCAGCAATTGCCGCAGCATCTGCCGCGTCATTCTTCTGCCGCTTGACTAATCACGAGGTCGTCGTAATGCGGAGGAGCGCGGCCTGATCGGCGGATTTTCGCTGTTTTCCGATCGGCTTGCTTTGCATTATTCGGTGCCGAACCTCTGCGGGTCAATCGACCAACAGAGGACTCGCCAATGCCCTATATCCGTCACGAACTAATTGCCGCACTCAATTCCTCCCTTATCAGTCAGCGATACAGCCCGGTCGTGGTGAGGAATTACTGCACCTACGCATCTGGATTTCTCGATTATCTGGGACAGCGGGGCATCCTGGTCGCAGACGTGATCGACGTGCAGGTAGAGCAATACCTGCGGCACGCGATCGTAAAGTTCGAAAAGGAGCGTGGTCGACGTCCCGGCGCACGCTGGCACGAGGTTCCGCGCTCCGGAATTCATGCGCTGTTGCGACTTGCTCACGGTCAATGGCCGCCAGCAATCGAGCCTATCTGCGCGGCCGATGTGGCCCGATTTGCAGTTTGTGACGAATACGAAATCTGGCTGCGTGAGGAACGCGGGTTGGCTCGCTCCAGCGTCGCAGCGCTGATGTGGGAAGCCCGGAACTTTCTTGCCTGGCAGATCGATTACGGAAGCGGCGGCTTGGCGGGGCTGAGCGTCGTTGACGTAGACCGTTACATGGATCTGCGCGCGCCGAAACTGACGCGCTGCTCGCTGAAGTCTGTCGCAGAGCGGCTTCGCTCGCTGCTGCGATATCTCCACATCACGGGTCGCGTCACAACGGACCTGTCAGGGCATGTGATAGCTCCGACGCTTTATGCATATGAAGGAGTGCCCTCAATCCTGGAGCGAGACCAGATCGCCGCGGTGCTGGAAACCGCGAGGGCGGACAAGACGCCAGCGGGGCTGCGGGACCATGCAATCCTGCAACTCCTTGCAACATATGGGCTACGGTCTGGAGAGATCCGCAATCTGCGGATCGAGGACATCGACTGGCGGACGGAAGCCATCCATGTTCGCCACCACAAGACGCGGGCCAGCACATCGCTGCCCCTGATGGAGCCGGTCGGTGAAGCGTTGCTTGCTTATCTGCGTTCCGGGCGGCCCGTGACGGACGCCAGGGAAATCTTCCTCCGCACGCGCGCGCCCTATCGCAAGCTCGACAAGCTTTACAGCGTGGTTCGCCGGTGGCTCCGTGACGCTGGTGTCCAACCGCCTGGTAAGTGTGGACCCCATATCTTCCGCCATGCGCGCGCTGTTGAGATGTTGCGGGTCGCGGTGCCTCAAAAGGTCATCGGCGACGTGCTGGGGCACCGTTCGACGGGATCGACGGCTCCCTACCTCAAGCTCGCCACCGAGGACCTCAGGGCCATTGCGCTTGACGTGCCGGGAATGGAGGTGCTGGCATGACCGCCCGCTGGCCCGATCCCGACCGCGCGATCATTGACCGCCATGTCGCGATCCTTGATCTGCACAGCATGAAAAGCCGAGCCTGTTATCGGCAGGTCCTGCATGGCTTCCAGGATGTGGCCGAACGTTACGATGCACTCGGTCAGGAAGTGCTGATTGCGTGGCTGCGTAAATCGGCCGAATGCTGGGCAGCGACGACGCGGCTACACCGCACCCGCATCATTGACCGGTTCCTCGAACGCCTGGTGGAAATCGGCGCGATCGAACGCAATCCCGTCACCGCTCTGCGAGATGCGTGCAATATCAAGCAGTGCATGCCCATCTGGCGGGCATTGGCGTCGCGGGATCCGGAACAGGCTCTCGCCGAACTGCGCCAGCCCAGGCCGTTCGGCAGCGTGCTGGGCGAAATGATGGCTGAGCATGTCGCGATGATGCGGCGCAGAGGATACAAATACACTTCGCAGCCCCTGTTGCTCTTGCGGTTCGACCGGTTCCTGCAGCTGCATCCGGGACCGGAGGCCGAACCGCTGAGCGCCATGGTTGATCGATGGGCGGCAACGAATGTCACGCGTCACCAAGTGGAGGAATGCGAAAAGCTCAAACGCGTCTTTGCGAAAATCCTTCGTCACCGCGACCCGTCGATACCTGTGCGGCGACCGGACCCGAGACCGAGGAAGGAGGCGGCCAGGCAATGGCGAAAGGCTCATATCTACTCGCCTGCCGACGTGCGGCGGATGCTCGAGGTTGCCCGCACCTATCCGTCTCCACGGGTGCCGCTTCGGCCGCTGAGCATGTACACAATGCTGCTGCTGGCCTATTGCGCAGGCTTGCGGCGCGGCGAGCTTGCCCGGCTCGATCTTGGTGACGTTGACCTGCGGGACGGTACGGTAACCGTCCGGCAGACCAAGTTCTTCAAGACTCGGATACTGCCGCTTCCCGACAGCGTTGTAGTCGAGCTTCGCGCCTACGTCGATGCACGGCGTCGTGCCGGTGGATCACAGGACGCGCGCTCCGGCTTGTTCTGGCACGAGCGAGGCGACGGTCACTACACGCCGGAAATGATCACGTGGTTGCTCTCTGACGTCATACGTCGCGCTGGGTTGAAGCCATTGCGAGGAAAAGCGGGCCCTCGCGTTCATGACCTGCGCCACTCGATGGTCGTGAACAGAATCCTGGAATGGTACCGGACGGGCATCAACCCGCAGGATCGCCTGCCGTTCCTCGCGACCTATCTCGGCCATAGGGATATCAACTCTACATTGGTCTACATCACCGTCACGCAGGAGCTGCTGCATTACGCGAATGAGCGGTTCCGGGCAGTTGGCGCACCGTGCCTCAGCATGGGGCAGGAGATGCGGCCATGAGCAAGGTTGACCGGTTCCCGGCCCTGCTGCGCGCGTTCTTCTACGAATGGCTGGTCGAGCAGCGCAACGCATCCATCCATACAGTCCGATCATACCGCGATACCTGGCGGTTGTTGCTCCGGTTCGTCGCCCAGCGTACTGGGAAGAAGGTGGCTATGATCACGCTGGCCGATCTGGCCGCCAGCGAGGTCGCCGCGTTCCTCAGTCACGCCGAACATGACCGTGGCGGTACGATCGGCACGCGCAACTGCCGGCTTGCGGCGATCCGCAGCTTCTTCCACTTCGTGGCCACAAGGGATCCTGGATCGATCGCGCAATGCGTGGAAATCCTCAACATACCGATCAAGCGCGCTCCGGTGTCGGAACCGAGCTATCTGGATCCGGCGGAAGTGACGGCGATCCTCGCTCAGCCAGATCGTTCGACCATTGAGGGCATGCGGGATCATGCGCTGCTCTCGTTCCTCTACAACAGCGGCGCACGAATACAGGAAGCGCTCGACCTTTGCCCAGAAGCAATCCGGTTCGAAAGCCCGAGTTGCGTGCGTTTGACCGGTAAGGGACGGAAGGAACGTATCTGTCCGCTCTGGCCAGAAACCGTGATGTTGCTGCGGAAACTGCTTGAACGGCAACCACGGGCGCCCGACCAGCGGCTGTTCGTCAACCGCTATGGCGAGCCGCTCAGCGCCTCCGGGGTCCGGTTCAAGCTCGCCGCCTACGTGAAGGCGGCGGCCGAAACCATGCCAACGCTGCGTGCCAAGCACGTAACGCCACACGCCTTCCGGCACGCCACCGCCGTGCACCTCATCTCGGCCGGCGTCGACATTACGGTCATCCGAAGCTGGCTCGGTCATGTCAGCCTCGACACGACCAACCACTATGCCAGGGCCAATCTGGAAACGAAGCGGAAAGCCCTGGAAAAGGTCGCCGTTCCAGCCACACCCGGCAGCCAGCCATCCTGGAAGCGCGATGCCAGCGTGCTCGCCTGGCTCGACACACTCTGAAATAATGCGGAGGAACATCGACAAGAACGGCGAAAATCCGCCGATCAGGCCGCGCTCCTCCGCATTACGACGACCTCGTGATTAGTAAAGTTATGCTCACCTCGCCATAACTTGACGAAAGGCTTTACATAAATAGGCGGAATCAGCCTGACATCGTGGCCGCTGCTCTGCGCGACGCGGCCCCAATAGTGGCTGGTCGCGCACGCTTCCATTGCCACAATGCATGGCTCCTGCGTATCAAGCACCTGCATCAGCTTCGCGCGGGAAACCGTACGGTTAAATAGAACCGCCCCACCCCGATCAGTGCCACAGATCTGAAAGCTTCGTTTGGCGAGGTCAATTGCCAAAATATGCACGTTAGACATGGTCTCCTCCTTCAAATGCGCCACCCTGGCGCGGATGACATCATACGATGCCAGGCGAAGGGGCATCCACCGCATCAGTTCAGAGAACGGCGTGCTGACGCTTTCGGTCGGCGGTCAGGGACCTCATCACGACATGGTCGCGCTCTCCGGCGCGCTCAACTTGGCGCCCGAGAAAATCCGCGTCCTCAACCCGATGATGGGAGGAGCTTTCGGCGGCAAGGAGGACTTGAACGTCCAGCTGCCCCTTGCGCTGGCGACCTTCAAGACCGGCCGTCCGAGCCGCCTCATGTATGACCGCGAGGAATCGATCCGCGTTGGCGTAAAGCGGCACGGCTATCAGGTTGCCTACGAGGTGGGAGCAGCCGCCGACGGCACGCTTCTGACCGCGAACATCTCGCTCCTGTCGGATGCGGGCGCCTATATGACCTACAGTCCGGTCGTGCTGTCACAGTCGGTCGAGCATTGCACTGACCCCTACCGCTTCAAGGCGGTGAAGGTCGACGCCAAGGCGATTTATACCAACAACGGTGTAGCCTCGGCTTTCCGCGGCGTGGGCGCTCCGCAGGTCCTACCAGGCATAGAACAGGCCGTGGACGACATTGCCCGCGCGACCGGGATTTCGCCCTTCGAAGTTCGCCGCCGAAACCTCCTGCGCAAGGGCGACAAGGCGGGTCCTGGTTTCCCAATGGCCGAAAACCCGATCCTCGCACCGCTGCTCGATGCGGCCGAAGCCGGCTCGCTCTGGAGTGGGCGCGAGGCCTTCAAGGCGGCCGCCAGTCCCTTTGCCGCGCGGGGGGTCGGTGTTTCCTCGGTATGGTATAGTTTCGGCCTGGGCTCGGGCGCTGAAGCGGGGGCGACGGTGCGCCTGACCCGTCGGGCAAGCGGCCGCTACCTCCTGGAACTCGGCGTCCCCGATGTCGGAAACGGCAATCTCACTTCGTTCATGATGATCGCCGCCGAGCATCTGGCCTGCACCCTCGAAGACATCGATTACATCATGGGTGACAGCTTCGGGCCGAACTCTGGCGCGACACACGGTTCGCGCACGACCTATGTGGTTGGCAATGCCGTTGCCAAGACCGCCAAGGAACTGCGCGCCAAGATCGCCGCCGCCGGCCACAACGATGATCTCGTGGTCGAGGCATCGTTCATCCCCGAGCAGACCGAGCAGTTCGTCTTCGGCATGCCTCACATCGCCTACAACTACCTGGTCCAGGTCATGGGCATCGAGGTCGATCGGTTAACCGGCGAGGTCAGCGTCCTGGAGGTCGAGAACTATGTCGAGACTGGCCGCATGATCCATCCACAAAACATCGAGGGCCAGATAGAGGGGGCATTCGTCCAGGGCCTGGGCTTCGCACTCTACGAGGATCTGATCCTTCAGGCCGGCAAGGTGATGAACCCGTCGCTGACGAACTACGTCATCCCCAGCATCCGTGACACCCCCATCAAGATGACCACGCGGCTGTTCGAACATCCAGACGTGACTAACCCCCTGGGCGTTCGCGGCCTGGGCGAGATCGGCCTGCCGGTCGTCCCCTGCAGCGTGGCCAACTCCATCTACGATGCGATCGGCCACCGCTTCGCAAAATTCCCCATCAGCCCTGAAGCCGTCCTGTCTGCGCTCAAAGGAGAGGAGTGAGAAATGATCAAGTTCGTCGTTAATGGCGTGGACAAGACCCTGTCCGCCGATCCGCGCACTCCGCTTCTGGAGGTCTTGCGTGAAGACCTGGGCCTGACCGGCACGAAATATGGCTGCGGCGAGGGCGAGTGCGGCGCCTGCACCGTCATCGTGAACGGCAAGACGATCTGCTCTTGCCTCGCCTTAGCCGGCGCCGTCGAAGGGAATGAGATCACCACAATCGAGGGCATAGGAAATGATCCGGTCGGTGTCTCCCTCGCCATTAACCTCGCAAACGAGGGGGGTGTGCAATGTGGGTTCTGCACGCCGGGGTTCGTGATGCAGGGTTGGAGCGCGGTCACTTCGGGCGAGGTTAGATCCGAAGAGGACCTGCGCGATGCCCTTGGCGGCAACCTATGCCGCTGTACCGGATATTCGAAGATCCTGACGGCGATGCAAAAGAGCGTGAACGACTCTCCTGGATCTCCGCTTTCCGCGCGGCTCGGCTCCGGCACAGCCACGAGTTTGCAAATGGACGGTTACTGGCGGCCGGCCTCGCTGGCCGAACTGCGCAGCGGTCTGGCCGCACAGGTGGCACCATATCGCTTCGCCGCGGGCTACACTGACCTGATGGTGCAGGAACAGCACCACCTGAAGGATTTGACGCTGATAGACTTGGCGGCTGTTTCCGAGTTGCGCGGGATCCGTGAAGACGAGACCTACATCAGCATCGGCGCCATGACCTGCTGGACCGATATCATTCATTCGCCCGAAATCGCTGCCCATTCGCCGGTTCTGGCCATGGCAGCGCGCGAGATCGGCGCGATGCAGATCCAGAACCGGGCAACGATCGGCGGCAATATCTCCAATGCTTCGCCTGCTGCCGACGGCCTGCCGCCGCTTTATGCCTATGACGCCGAGATCCTCTGTATGGGGCCGCAGGGCGAGCGCGCGGTTCCCATTGCCGATTTCGTACAGGGCCCGCGGCGGGTGGCTCTGGAACCAGGCGAGTTCATCGCCGAGATACGAATCCCCAAGGCTGGAGACCGGCGCGCAGAGCAGTTTTTTTTCGAGAAACGCGGCCCGCGCAAGGCGCAGACCATCTCGAAGGCGTCAGTGGCCTATCACGCATGGACCGGTGCCGACGGCGCGCGCCAGGTGCGCATCGCGATTGGCGCGGTGGCGCCCACAGTGTTGCGCGTGCCGGAAGCCGAGCGCCTGCTCGCGGCGGGCGGAGATCGCGAGGAAGCTGCCGCCGCCCTGATGGCGGCCGCCCGTCCGATCACCGACATCCGCTCGACTGCGGAGTATCGGCGCGACCTCGTCGGGGGACTTCTCCTGCACGGCCTTGCACGGGCAACTGCCAACTGACCGGCGTCCCACGCGTGCCTTGGCCAGTTGGGCAGGGCAGGCTTCACAGATCAAGGAACGATGAAATGTTCGGAGCGGGCATGGAAGCTCTCCTCGGCGGAGCGATTATCGGTGGGGCTGCCGGGGCGGGGATAGCATCCCTTCTCCGCTATCGTCTCGCCTCGGGCGTGTCGCGGGCCGAGCCGGTGGCGACGGAAGAACGCCCTCCGGCCGAGGCCGACGTCGTGGTGATCGGCGCGGGGGTGGCGGGGCTCGCGACCGCGCTTTATCTTAACGAACATGGCATGAAGGTGCTGGTTCTGGAGAAGGGCGTGGTCGCCGGCGAGCAGTCCAGCCGCGCCTTCGGCTGGATCTATTCCAATGGCTGGCACCCGGAGAAGCTGGAACTGGCCAACCAGGCCAAGCGTCTCTGGGAAGGCTATGCCGGGCGTTTCGGCGAGGACATTGGCTATCGCCGGACAGGGAATTTCTCCCTCATCAATTCGGAAGAGGAGATGGAGGCGCATAAGGCTTGGCTCTCCGAGGCCAAGCAAGCCGATCCTTCGATTACCTCGCGCATCGTGACCGGCGAGGAACTCGACCGTCTCCTGCCAGGGCTTCAAGACCGCTATCTCGGCGCGCTCTATCAGGACAGCGATGGCACGATCGAGCCACAGTACACGATCTCACGTCTGGCGCGTGGAGCCCAGCGCGAGGGGGTGACGATATGTGCGCCCTGCGCGGTACGGCAAATTGAGCTCGCCGGCGGACAGGTCGCAGCGGTGGAAACCGAACACGGAACCATCCGCTGCAAAACGGTGGTGATCGCCGCCGGTGCCTGGAGCTCGCTTCTGGTACGCCAGCTGGGCGTCCGGCTGCCTCAACTCGGCATCTGCACCACGATGCAGCGGCTGTCATCGGTCGCCGGCCCGGCGGGCGCGGGTTATGGTCGCGACTTCACCTGGCGCCGCCATGCGGACGGCCAGTATTCGATGGGCGGGTTGCGCCATGTCTCGCCGCTCACGCTCGACAGCTTTCGCTTCCTGCGCGACTTCATGCCGGCTATGGGGCACGCCCGTTCGATGCTGAAGCTGCGCTTCGGCGGCGATTTCTGGACGTCGTTTGGAGAGAGAGCATCAAGCCGAACAGATGCGGCTTCTGTCTTCGAGCATGTCCGAATTCTGAGCGCCCGTGTCGACCGCAAGGAAAACGGCACCATCCGCGCGAATGCGACGCGTGCATTCCCCGCGCTGGCCTCGGCACGGGTGGTCGACAGTTGGGGTGGCGTCATCGACGCCACGCCGGATTCCACCCCGGTCATCTCGGACGTGGCCAACACCCCCGGAGTTTTCCTCATCACCGGCTTTTCAGGCAATGGGCTTTCGGTCGCCCCCGCTGCCGGGCAGATGCTTGCGGCGATGATCGCCGGCGTCAAACCAGTCTGCAACCCGGCAATCTATCGCCTCCAACGGTTTCGCGACGGCTCGCCCTTCGTCTTCCGCCACTGACGACCGAAACACAACTGGCACGAGCGGTCCGGCCCCGCCGCGACTGAATGCTTGCAGGTCGCACCTTCGGCGGCTAATACGACCTTTACTAGTCGGAGTGAACTATTGTCCCGGGACAAAAATCAGATCACGACATATGCTTTCCTGGCATTTTGGCTGCATCGTCTGTCCGCCGAAGTGATCAAGCGTTTTGAATCGGCTCTCAGCGTCTATGGCGTGACGGTCGCACAGTGGAATATCCTTCTCCTGCTGAACAGCCACGACTCCAACTCGCCGCGCACGATTTCGGACCTTGCGGGTGTTGATGCAGGAGCAGTCAGTCGCACTATCGACCGGCTGTGCAGCAAGGGCCTGGTCGAGAGAATCTATGATCAGGAAGACGGCCGATCGGTCCGTATTGCGCTGACGCCCGCGGGGCAGGCCCTCATCGAGCCGACGCTGAAGATCGCAATCGAGCAGGATCTTTACTGGACGCAGCAGATGAAGAACATCACGCGCGAGGAGTTGGCGGATCTTTTCCAGAACTTGTTGGCGTCGGACGTTTTGAAGGAAAAACTCGTTCCCTCAAAGATCATCAGCCGCGACAGCCGTCCCGGTTAATAACCCGGTTCATTTTCGCAAAAGCGGCGCGCGACTGTAGCTATTGCCGGCCTCGGCCGCCTTGGCCAGAAGCTCCATGAAGGTTTGTCGCTCGGCGGCCGAGAGGCCCTTCAGGATGACGTCCTGGACTTCGAGCACCGCTGGGCGGGCTTCCCGGATAAGCGCCGTTCCTTCTTCCGTCAGGTAGACCAAACGGGCGCGTTTGTCCTTTTCGGAAACTTCGCGCCGGATCAGGCCCTTCTGCATCAGGCGATCCACGACCCCTCCGATCGTAGTGCGGTCGTAGGCAATCATGCCTGCAAGGCTTGCCTGATCGATTCCCGGCGACAGCTCGATCGTGTGAAGCGCGGCGAACTGAACGGGGGTGAGATCGATCTTGGCGTCCTCGAATCGCGTTGCAAAAATCGCCACCGCCACCTGCTGCAACCGCCGGATGAGATGGCCCGGCAAAGCTTCCAGGTCGAATTTCGTGGATTTGCTCACCTCAACCGTCATTCCGCTCCCCAATCTCGCGGACTGGCCGCATTCCCAGGCTTCCTTAATTCCACTGACCAGCGATTGACAGGCGAAACTAATAAGTATACTTACTATTTCGACGGCGCACCGGACAGGGTGCCGTTCGGAGGAGATCAAATCGGTGCGTTGCTGCCACAACCCGTCACGTTGCAAGGGGTGGTCGGTCGTGCCCATTCCGAAGGGGGACCAGTCGAATGAAAGACACGGCGCACAACGCATCAACGCCGGATGAAACGCTCGAACTTCGCGAGCTGTATGCCGATTTCGAGCGCAACCACATTCTTCCCCTTTGGACACAATTGGGCGACTTGATGCCCCGCAATCCCAAGCCCACGGCGGTGCCGCATTTGTGGAAATGGCGCGAGCTCTACCCGCTGGCGAAACGCTCGGGAGATCTGGTGCCGGTGGGTCGCGGTGGCGAGCGCCGGGCCCTCGGCCTGGCCAATCCGGGTCTCGGCGGCAATGCATATATTTCACCCACCCTCTGGTGCGCGATCCAATATCTCGGCCCGCGTGAAACTGCGCCAGAGCACCGCCATTCGCAGAATGCATTTCGGTTCGTCGTAGAGGGAGAAGGCGTTTGGACCGTGGTCAACGGCGATCCGGTCCGCATGTCGCGGGGCGATTTCCTGCTGACCCCGGGCTGGCACTTTCATGGCCACCACAATAACACCGACCAGCCCATGGCCTGGATCGACGGGCTCGACATCCCATTCAGCCAGCAGAGCGATGTGGGGTTTTTCGAATTTGGTTCCGACCGGGTGACCGACTACGCCACCCCACGCTATTCGCGCGGCGAGCGGCTCTGGTGCCATCCGGGCCTGCGCCCGCTCTCCGGTCTTCAGGCCACGGTCTCCTCGCCCATCGGCGCCTATCGCTGGGAGTTCACCGACCGGGCACTGACAGAACAGCTTCTTCTCGAAGAGGAAGGGGTGCCCGCCACAGTCGGACCCGGCCATGCGGCAGTGCGCTACGTCAATCCGACGACTGGCGCAGATGTGATGCCCACCATCCGAGCTGAGTTCCACCGCTTGCGCGAAGGCACCAAGACGTCCCTTCGCCGGGAGGTGGGCTCGACCGTCTTCCAGGTGTTCGAAGGCCGAGGCAACGTGGTTCTTGGCAACCAGACGAAAGCCGTGGAGAAGGGCGACATCTTCGTCATCCCGTCGTGGGTGAGTTGGTCGCTTGAAGCTGAAACAGGCTTCGACCTCTTCCGCTTCTCCGACGCGCCGATCATCGAGCGGCTGAACTTCGACCGTACCTGGGTGGAAGGGCGGGATGCCTGAGGTTCTGCTCGGCGGTATCGAGCAAGCCCGCGCGGCTCTGCGAGCCCGGCAAGGCTTGGGCGCGCGCTACGACGCGCCGAACGCACCCGCCCGCGAGCTAGACTGGGCGCGTCGTGGAGCTGCCTATTTTGCCCGCATGCTCAACGAGCTGTCCGACAACGCCCTTAACGGCGACAGCCGCGTTCCGGGCTGGAGCCGCCGACAGGTCGCGGCCTGTGTGGCTTATCACGCCCGCGCGCTGGCCCGTGCGACCGAGCGCGCCAGGACCGGTGCGCCGATTGCGCTCTGGGAAAGTCCTGACCAGCGCGAAGGGGAGATCGAAGACGGCAAGACACTGCCTGCCGGCGCGCTGCGCCATCTCGTTTCCCACGCCGAGGTGCATCTCAATGTCGAATGGCGCGATCTGGCCGAGGACGATTGGGACAGGTCGCTGCCCTTCGAGGGCATCCCCAGCGCCCGCGTCACGCCCTGGCTGCGCGCCAAGGAGGTCTGGCTCCGCGCAGTGGACCTGCGCAACGGAGGCCGTTTCGAGGATTTCCCCGGGGACTTCGTCGGCGCGCTCCTTGCCGAGAAGACCGGGCACGCGCCCAACCCCTCAGGCGATTTTTTCGTGCTGGCACGCCGCCACCTCGGCACGAGCCAGAATAGTTACTGAACCAAATTAGCCGCTGGGCCCGAGCCCATCGCCGTCGGCCCGCCAAGGGCGAAAACAAAAGGCAGAGATTCACATGACCAAACGCCTCTTCCCAAACTTTCCCGACCCGATCTTTCCGCAAATCCCGGTCACGGGCTCGGAAGACGTCTATCCGCTGCACCGCATCTTCTGTGTCGGCCGCAATTATGCCGAGCATGCCAAGGAGATGGGCGTTGAGGTCGACCGCGAGGTACCCTTCTACTTCCTCAAGGACGCTGCAAGCTATGTCCCCTCGGGCGCGACGGTGCCTTACCCCGCCGGAACGTCGAACTACCATTATGAAATGGAATTCGTCGTTGCCGTCGGCAAACCACTCTGGAAAGCCTCGGTCGAAGACGCTCGTGATGCAGCCTTTGGCTTTGCTACCGGCCTCGACATGACGCGTCGCGACCTTCAACTCAAGGCACGTGCGACTGGTCGCCCCTGGGATCTGGGCAAGAATTTCGAGAAATCGGCGGTGCTCTCGGCGATCACCCGCGCCGAGGACTTTGGCGCGATCGGTTCGCAGCGGATCTGGCTGGACGTGGGTGGCGCGCGTCGCCAGGAGGCCCAGCTTTCGGACCTGATCTGGAAGGTCGAGGAAATCCTCTCGCACCTGTCCCACTTCTATCACCTCAATCCCGGTGACGTGATCTACACGGGCACCCCGGCTGGCGTGGGGGCGGTCGAGCCGGGCGCGGTACTCACGGGCGGCATCGATGGACTTGAGGGCGTCGAATTGACGATTGGCGAGGCCGGGTGATGATCTTTCACGGCTATTTTCGTTCCTCCGCAGCATGGAGGTGCCGCATTGCACTTAACCTCAAGGGTCTGTCCTATGAGTTCCGGGGCGTCCATCTGCAGAAGAACGAGCATCGTTCCGACGCCTACCGCACACTGAACCCTCAGGCCCTGGTTCCATCGCTCGATGTCGACGGGCTGGTGCTGACCCAGTCCCTCGCGATCATGGAATGGCTGGACGAGACATATCCCGAGGTGCCGCTCCTGCCCGCGGAAAAGGATCTCAGAGCGCAGGCGCGCGCCTTCGCGCAGATCATCGCATCCGACATCCATCCCCTGCAGAACCTGCGGGTGCTGAACCATCTCCAGGCAAGCTATGGCGTCGATCAGGCCGGGAAAGAGGCCTGGTGCGCCACATGGATTCGCCCCGGCCTGGAAGCGTGCGAGGAGATTGCCCGTCGCCAGAAACACGGCGGCGCCTTCACCTTCGGCGATACGCCATCGGTCGCCGACATTTGCCTCGTTCCACAGCTTGCTTCGGCAGACCGGTTCAAGGTCGACATCGCCGATCTTGGTCGCCTGAAGGAGATCCATGCCGCCTGCAATGCCCTGCCGGCCTTTGCGGAGGCAGAACCTGCACGGCAGCCCGATTTCTCCTGAATACGATTTTCCGGGGCCACGGGAGGGTGGCCCCGGTTAACCACGCAAGCCCCGCTTCCTGCGAGTGCAGCCTTTCCGAACCTAAACGGTGCCTTCCGGCCCAGCAAAGAGAAGAGACATGTCTCAAGACCTTCCCATCCTGATCGCAGGCGGCGGCATCGGCGGCCTTGCGACCGCCATCGGTCTCGCAAACCGCGGCTTCCACTCGGTGGTGCTCGAGAAGTCCCCGGTCCTTGGAGAGATCGGCGCCGGAATTCAGCTCGGCCCGAACGCTTTTCATGCGTTTGAAGCTCGGTGTGGGCGAGACCGCCCGCAAGATGGCCGTCTATATCGACAGCCTCCGTTTTATGGACGCCATGACGGCCGAAGAGGTGGCGCGCATCCCCTTGGATGACGGGTTTCGCACCCGGTTCGGTAACCCCTATGCGGTCGTCCATCGCGGGGATCTTTTCGGCGTCTTCCTGCGTGCCTGCCAGGAGAACCCCCTCGTCGAGTTGCGCACCAGTTCGGAGGTGGTCGATTACGAGCAGGACGCGGCTTCGGTCACGGCGATCGTAACGGACGGAACCCGTGTGACCGGACGGATGTTGATCGGGGCGGACGGGCTCTGGTCGAACATTCGCAGGCGCGTCGCAGGCGACGGCAAGCCGCAGGTTTCGGGGCATACGACCTTCCGTTCGGTCGTGCCGACCGACCACATGCCCGAAGAGTTGCGCTGGAACGCGGCTACGCTCTGGGCCGGACCGAAGTGCCACCTTGTGCACTATCCGCTATCGGACTGGAAGACTTTCAACCTCGTCGTCACCTATCACAATCACGCAGCGGAACCCGTAGCGGGCCTGCCCGTGAGCCACCAGGAGGTGATGAAAGGCTTTTCTCATACACACCCCAAGGCTCAGAAGATCATCGAGACCGGCATAGACTGGAAGCTCTGGGTCCTCTGCGACCGCGATCCGGTGATCACCTGGCAGGACAGCCGCGTGGTGCTTCTGGGCGACGCGGCCCATCCGATGCTGCAGTATTTCGCGCAAGGGGCTTGCATGGCCATGGAAGACGCGGTGTGCATCAGCACCGAGATCGAAGCCGCTTCGGGCGAGGTGGAACGCGCGATTCCAGCTTATGTTGCGAAGCGCCACATGCGTACCGCCCGCGTGCAACTGCAATCGCGCTGGATCGGCGAGAACATCTACCACCCCGAAGGTGCCCATGCGGAGTTGCGTAACACCATGATGCGCGCCAAGCGCCCCGAAGAGTGGTACGACAGCGTCGATTGGCTTTATGGAGGGCAGGCGAACAACGCCGGTGAAATCCCGGTGATCCGTCGTCTGAGGTGACAGGAAAGCCAGCTGTCGATTTACACTTCAATCTGGGACTCGGGCGTTTTTCGCAAGATAGTCACACTTCAATTGAGACTCAGGACGGGCGCGTCTCAATTGAAGTGTGATGTTCGGACGCTTAAGCGAACGCCGCTTCCTTTTCCAAGGCTGGCCTCCAAGATTCAATGCTGTCGTCGGTGACACGTTCGATACCATTCTGGATCGCCTCGACTGCGAGTTCGTTGAGTATCCCGAATAAGCGAGCTGTGATGCCGTCACCGAGGCGAGAAAGATGTCGTATGTAGATATGTCGGTACTCGCGGGACATTTCCATTAGCTTCCCAATTCTGGGACGATGGAGATGCACATGAACAAGGATCAGCGCGAGATACAGCGCAAGCTACGCATTCTGCGGCATGCTGACGAGACTGGGCATGTTGCGAAGACCTGCCGGTATTTTGGGATTGGTCGCAGCAGCTTCTACCGTTGGCGTGAAGCCTATCGGAAACACGGCGACGCCGGTTTGGTGAATCACCCGCCCATTCCTAAATGGCACGCCAACAGAACGCCTATCGAGATCGAAGAGAAGGTTCTCCATCTCCGGAGCAAATATTATCTCGGACCCATGCGCATCGTTTGGTATCTGGCGCGGTATCACGGCATCAAGGTATCAGACGCAACCGTCTCCCGAATATTGAAACGCAATGGCGTCAACCGCCTTCCGCGCGGCACCCGCCTACGCAAGGTCCATACCAAGCGTTACAACAAGCAGGTTCCCGGCCACCACATTCAGATGGACGTCAAGTTCCTGACTTTTAAAGGGGCGTGCGGTGAAAAGGTTCGACGCTTCCAGTTCACTGCCATTGATGACGCGACAAGGGTGCGGGCTCTGAAAATCTACGAGAAACACACCCAGGCTAGCGCCATCGACTTCGTCGACCACATCATCGAGAAGTTCCCGTTCCGAATCCATGAGATCAGGACCGACAACGGCCACGAATTCCAAGCCAAATTCCACTGGCACGTCGAGGACAAGGGCATTCGCCACGCATATATCAGACGAGGCACCCCTCAGTTGAATGGCAAGGTCGAGCGCTCACACCGATCAGATCAGCAGGAATTCTACCAGCTGCTCAGCTACAAGGATGACGTCGATCTCGAAGCAAAACTTGACCAATGGGAGCAATTCTACAACTTCCATTGACCGCACGGAGCCTTCAATGGAAAGACGCCTTACGAGGCGCTCCGCGAAAAGCTATAGTCGTACCACGAAATGTCACAAGGGCACCTGCAGCTTACAATGATCGGAGCATCAGAAAAGCGGAACAGGTCGAACTGTGTTTCGGCCTGCAACGACCACGCCACCCAAGACGGAATAACGAAAAGATCGCCGATCTCGAGCGGATGCTCGGCGCCGTTCAGCACCACCGAACCTCGACCCTCGAAAACCTGGAATACGCTGGAGCCCACTTCGCGGCGAGAAGGTGTGACGGCGCCAGCGCGCAGGCGGTGAAACTCCGCCCGGATCGTAGGCATCACGTCGCGACCTGTTGTCGGGTTGACGTAACGCACCGCCGCATGCCCCTGATCGACAGTCGCCGGCTGGCCTTCGTCCTCAAGGAGCAACTGCTCATTCAGCGCTCGATCGGTATATTCCCAGCGATAGGCCATCAACGGTGAACTTACAGTGTCCTGTAATCCCAACAGGGGCCGCAGGCCAGGGTGGCACCATAGCCGCTCGCCCCGCGAAACATTCGGCGTCGCGTAATCGGTAACCCGCTCCGAGCCGAATTCGAAGAAGCCAACATCGTTCTGATACGAAAAGGGAATGTCGAGGCCGTCGATCCAAGCCATCGGCTTGTCGGTCTCGTTGTGGTGGCCGTGGAAATTCCATCCGGGGGTAAGCAGGAAATCCCCGCGCCTCATGTGAACTGGGTCGCCATTTACCACGGTCCAGACGCCCTCCCCTTTCACGACGAAGCGGAAGGCGTTCTGAGCGTGACGATGTTCGGGCGCCGTTTCCTTCGGTCCTAGATATTGGATCGCCGCCCACAGGGTCGGGCTGATGTAGGGTCGGCCGCCGAGGCCGGGATTCCCGAGACCGATCGCCCGCCGCTCACCGCCGCGGCCGACGGGAACCAGTTAGCCAGAGCGCTGCGCCAAGGGATAGAGCTTGGCCCATCTCCAAATATAAGGCACCGCCTTGGGTTTTGGATGTACCGGCATTAGATCGTCGATCTGGGTCCAAAGAGGCATCAGGTGTTCGCTAGCGAAGTCCGCATAGAGCTGTGCCAGCGCCGCCGCCGCTTCGTCGTCGTTCAGTGCCGCCCTTGTTCCGTTAGCGTCGCATCGTTCATTTGGGTTCCTCCACCAGCTGGCATAGGGCAACAATCTTTACACGTCAACTTATAATAAGACATCGTTTCAATTTTACTGCTTTGCTGTCGTGTATAGCTAACCGCGCGAACGACCAAAGCTGCTGAGTGGAGACAACTGAGGCCGACATCCGGACACGACGTCGTGGGCCCCAGGCAGGTGAAGAGTCCTGCACCGCGGGGGCTTATACGGCCCCTCACTGATCAAAACCCATTGGCCCATTCTCTGCGCCCGATCGACATGATGCGCCAGGGCTGGCTTTCGAGCTTCCGCCAGGCATCGCAGCAATGATCGACGATGTCGTCGTATGATTTGAACACGCGGTTTGATAACCAGTTGTCGCGCATGAAATGCCAGAGGTTTTCGACCGGGTTCAGCTCCGGCGATTTCGGCGGGAGTGGCAGAATGGTGATGTTTTCGGGCACGACGAGATTGTTGGACATGTGCCAGCCTGCCTGATCCATGATGAGGATAGCGTGCGCGTCGGCATCGACGTGCCGGGCGATTTCGGCCAGATGCTGGGTCATTGCGTAGGTGTCGCACCATGGCATGACCAGCGCCGCCGCCTTGCCGAGCTTCGGGCAGATTGCGCCGAAGATGTAGGCCGACCTTGTGCGCTGATCGTGCGGTGCTGAAGGCCGTGTTCCTCGCCTGGCCCACCGGCGGGTGATCTTGTTCTTTTGCCCGATACGGGCCTCATCCTGAAACCAAATCTCTATGCGTTTTCCTCGGGCCGCTCCAGCGGCAATCTCTGCCACTGCGGCGGGGAAGCTTTTTTAAAATCCTCAATGGCTTGAGGGTCTTGCGCGTGATGTTTGGGCCGGACAGCCAGCTTGCGATAGCCCATGGCCCGTACTTCACGGCTCAACGTTTGCTCGCTCACCGAAACGCGAAACTCTTCCCAAAGCCATTGTGCCAGATCGCACAGACGCCAACGAACAACGCCGTCGAGATAGGGTGTCGGCCCACGCTCGATTGCTTGCGCCAAGGCCGCACGCTGCTGATCGTTCAACCGCGACTGCGGACCAGGAGCCTTGCCATTGATCAGGCCTTGGGGACCGTGTTCGTTGAACCGCATGACCCAGTCCCGGACAATTTGGAGCGTGACGTTGCCGAGGCGCGCGGCATCGGAACGCGAGCCTCCATCGTAGATCGAGGCGAGTGCCAACAGACGGCGCGCCTGAGCGGCATCCTTCGTCTGCCGCGCCAGCCGCCGCAGATCGTCTCCATCAAAATCCGCCCGTAATAAAATCCCTGATCGCATCGCAGACCTCCGGTTTGCACCAGAGATTCAGATTCACCGCGCTTTGGGAAGGCCAAAGAGTCGAGGTCAGCGAGGCGGCGTATTAGGTCTTGAAGTGCTGACGCTGGATCATTCATGCTGCGCATCGACGTCGTGCCGGATAGGCGTGAACTCTGGCGGAAACCTGAATTTAGATAAGCGTAGCCCGGAAACAACGTCGTAATCGGACTTGCTTATTACGCAGACGTATGATCATATTTATCAGGAACATCGTTGTCCTCCGCGACTGTCCGCTCACCTGCGGCTAGAGCGTTGTGCGACCATGATCCGCCTGGCGGGTTGATCGAATAGCACCGGCATCGCCTCGAAAGCCGATCGGCCGCCATGATTAGAGACTCCCGGATGTGTCCCGGCGAGTTCCAATTTGAAAAAAGGAAAACAATCTCATGAAATCGGAAGCCAATAACCAGTCGCTGCTCATTTTTGACAATTCCGCGCTAGACGAGGCCGAGTGGCAGCAGGGCGCCTCTGGAAGACAGATCCGCATCATAGAATTCTACAGGAGGGACAATGTTCGGGCAGGTATATGGGAAGGCGAGACCGGCCCTTTCGCCATCAAGAGCCATCCTTACGACGAATACTGCACCATCACTGCTGGCGAGTTACTGGTGACGGATGCCAACGGCAATGAGCAGGTTTTCGGGCCGGGGGACTCATTTGCTCTTCCCAAGGGTTTCGTAGGGGTGTGGGACGTCCGCAAAAGACTCAGGAAAAACTATTTTATTTCGGAGTAAGCAAGAAGAGTTCGGTCTGCAGGGCCCAGCACGTGCAGGAGGCTAGCGGAACCACCAGCGGGAGCATCGGCGATTGAGCGTCACGCGCGGCCATGCGAAACTCCATACGTCTTTCTGCCACGCGTCGTGTCCGTCCTATAGGGCGGACACGACGCAGCGATCGGTTCGCCTCAGGTGAGGCTGATCATCTTCGTTTCGAAGTAGGCATCCAGCCCTTCAGTACCGAGTTCAGAGCCGTTGCCGCTTTCCTTAATCCCTCCAAAAGGCGCCTCGGGCGTCGCCACGTTGAACGAATTGATCGCTACCATGCCGGCCTGCAATTCGTCAGCGACACGCATTGCGGCAGATGACGAGGTGGTGAAAGCATAGGCCGCCAAACCGAAAGGCAGGCGATTGGCCTTCTCCAGCGCTTCTTCGGCGGTGGAAAAGCGGTTGATAAGCGCGATCGGTCCGAACGGTTCCTCGTTCATTGCCATTGCTGTCTCAGGAACATCGGCGATCACCGTTGGAGCCCAAAAATTCCCCTCGTTACCGATGCGCTCGCCACCTGCCAGAATACGGCCACCGTGTGCGACCGCGTCCTGGACGAAACGCTCGACGACTTCCAGTCGTCGACGATGGACCAGCGGCCCCATCTGAACACCGTCCTGCAAGCCGTTGCCGACCTTGATGGCCTTGGCTCTTTGAGCGAAGCCCGCGCAGAAGTCGTCATAAACGCTATCCTCGACGTAAAACCGCGTCGGTGATACGCAAACCTGCCCGGCATTGCGGAACTTCCGTTGCACCGAGAGATCGAGCGTCTGCTCGAGGGGAGCATCCTTAAACACGAGGACCGGCGCGTGGCCGCCAAGTTCCATCGTCGTCCGCTTCAAGCTTTCGGCAGCGAGCTTGGTGAGATGTTTGCCGACGCTGACCGAGCCGGTGAAAGAAATTTTGCGGATAACTGGTGAAGCGATCAGATAGCTCGAAATGTCGCTCGGAACGCCGAAGACAAAGGCGATCAGGCCTGGGGGAAGACCTGCATCTAGCAATGCACGCGCGACAGAGAGGGAACTCGAAGCGACCTCTTCGCCGGGCTTGTAGATGCAGGGGCAGCCAGCGGCGAGCGATGCGCCGACCTTTCTCACCGCGTTGACGATCGGGAAATTCCAGGCAGCAAATGCAGCACTCGGGCCGACCGGCTCCCTGACGACCTGAAAGCGCGTGTTGCCCACTCGACCCGGAATGACCCGACCATAAACGCGGCGTCCTTCTTCGGCATACCATTCCAACTCGTCGGCGGCGGCTGCAACTTCGATGCGGGCTTCAGCGAGGGGCTTGCCCATCTCGATCGTCATTATGGGAGCAATTTCCTCCACACGCGCACGCAGCAGGTCTGCGGCCTTCTTGAGGATTCGACCACGCTCCTTAGGATGTGTATCTCGCCACGGGCGGTAAGCGCGCTGTGCCGCATTTAGAGCGGCGTCCAGATCGGCTGGGGTCGCGTGCGGAAGCCTCGCAATCTCCTCGCCGGTAGCCGGGTTGATCATGACCGTCGACTGGCGCCCCTCTGTTCCGAACCACTCCCCGTTGATCAGGAGTCTGGGATCTAGAGCCGATATGTTTATTACTGTGTTCGACATGGGTCTTCTTTCATGAACCGTGACGCCTGCTGCCTCATCGAAAGCCAAACGTGAAAATTGCAGCAAGACGCTGATGTGCCGGGATGTTTTTCAGAGGTCTGTCAGGCGTCTCTTCGTAGATCGAGAATTTGGCCGCGCGAAGCTGGACGATCAGTTGGAGATTTGCGCCAGCGCTTGGCGGACGGCGTCGACGATAGTTTCGACCTCTTCTCGTGTGACGATAAGCGGAGGCGTTATAAGCAACTGGGACCCATTTACGCGGATG
This sequence comes from Rhizobium sp. O111, assembly GCF_055616315.1. NCBI lineage: Bacteria > Pseudomonadati > Pseudomonadota > Alphaproteobacteria > Hyphomicrobiales > Rhizobiaceae > Rhizobium > Rhizobium sp. O111. Next base: position 175,326 of record NZ_JBSHXL010000004.1, read on the forward strand.
AGCACGCCGGCTTCAGCAGTCGCATCGCCAATCGCCATCATCATGTGCGGATTAGCGTTCATATTTGTTCCAGGCTCAGCAACCATTTCGACACAGGCCATCAGTCCCTTTCCTCGCACATCCCCAATCCAAGGGCAGACGGGCTTTAGAGCCTCTAGGCCGGCGACCAAGGCTTGCCCATTTTCGCGGGAAAGCTGTGTGGTTCCGAGGTTCCTATACATGTCGAGCGTCGCAATGGCAGCCGCGCAACCAACCGGAGAGCCTGAATACGTGTAGCCGTGACCGACGATGCCGATCGGACCATTGTCCTGCTCGAAGGCAGAGGCGATACGGTCGTTGACGAGCGCGGCGCCAAGCGGGAAATAGCCGCTCGAGATCGCCTTTGCCAAGCACATGATGTCCGGCTTGACCCCCCATCCCCGCGATCCACTATCGTCACCCGTCCTTCCGAATCCGGTAATCACCTCGTCGGCAACTAGCAGAATGCCGTACTTGTCGCACACGCGCCGAAGCTCGGGCCAGAACCGTGGTGGAGGAACGACTAGGCCGCCGGCACCGGAGACGGGTTCGACGATGATTGCCGCTACCGTATCGCCTCCCTGGAACTGAATCTCTTCTTCTAGCATGGAGATGCAAAGGGTGGTTAGTCTCTCTGGATCTGCCTCCCCGAAAGGGTTCCTGAAGGGTAGTGGTACCGGAATGTGGAAGCAGCCTGCCAGAAGCGGCTCATAGGCGCGGCGAATCGCCGGCCTGCTGTTGAGGGAAGCACCACCAAAGTGAGTTCCATGGTATCCGTTACGCATTGCGATGAATTTGTAGCGGTCGCCCGCTCCCGTGATCTTCCAATATTGCCTGCTGAGCCGCATGGCGGTATCTACCGCGTCGGATCCTCCCGAGGTGAAGAAGACGCGCGCCATGCCGTCGTCACGGAACCACTCGTCAATCAGCTTGCCTGCTAACTCCTCCGCGGGCTTGTTCGTGTTCCCTCGAAATGACGAGAAATATGGCAGCTTCTCAAGTTGTCTGGCAATTGCCTCCTTAATCGGAGCGGCGCTGTAGCCGAGTGTGACGTTAGACAATCCGCCGGCCGTCGCATCCAGCAGGCGTCTCCCCCTTGAATCGACCACGTGGACTCCCTGACCTTCAACGATCTCGAGAGGAGGCTGTTCCGCGAGCTCAAAGGGGCTTTGCATCGGGTGCCAGAAACGCGATGCGTTAGCATTGAGGCTCGGGTTATGAGAAAACGGTATGTCATTCATTTGGATAGTCTCCATTACCGGAATCACGCGTTGGCCGGCACCGGCAAGGATGCCAGCCAACGGTCGTTTTTGCGTTACTTGCTTGTCTTCCAGGCGGTCCAGCGCCTGGTGATGCGGTCGCCGTTGTCCAGCCAGAAAGCAAGTGCCTCGGGACTGCTGGCATCGAGCGCGGTCTTGATGTTGTCACCAACCGGGAGAAGCTTGATCAGGTCGGGCGAAAGGTAGTTGATCGTCTCCTTCATGGCAGGTCCCATCGGCATTTCCTTGATGAATTCCGCCTCACGCTTCGGATCCGCATAAAACTGCAGGAATTTCACTGCGAGGTCGGCGTGTTCTGCCCCGTCTAGAATAGCGAACGCGTCATGGTTGAGAAAAGCTCGGTCCCAGGTCATATCGAGCTTCTCGCCGTTCAGGTTTGCCGCCGCCACGCGGTGGCTGTAGCCTGTCGACATGGCCACATCCCCCCCAGTCAACAACTGAACTGACTGGGCTCCGGATTCCCAAAAGACCAGTTGTTGCTTGATCGTACCGAGTTTCGCGAACGCCCGATCCAGACCTTCAGTAGTGGCCATCACAGCGTACAGCTCGCTGGGTTCGACGCCGTCCGCCAATAAGGCCAGCTCCAAGGAAAACTGAGCCGTAGCCCGGAGGCCCCGCTTTCCAGGAAATTTTGCAAGGTTGAAGAAATCCTCGATAGTTTTCGGCTTTTCCGGAAATGTTCCTTCCCTCGAAACAACGGTGACGGCCGTTATGCCGACGCCAACGCCACACGGGAAGATGCTGTCGGGATTGAGTTTGTCGGCGATACCAAGTTTGACCAAATCGAGCTTGACGAAGAGCCCCTCGTCACACGCGCGCATCTGCTCATAGATCTCGGTTTCGACGACGTCATAAGGACGCTGGTTGGTGTCAATCATCGCCTTGAGACCGCCCCAACGCGCTTCACCCTTGTTGTCGAGCACTTTCGAAAGGCCGTTCTGTTGGCCGAAGGGTTCGAAGAAGTGCTTGTGCAGCATGTCCGAATAAACACCGCCAGCGGTGTTGACGGTGAAATCTCGCGAAAAACCGTTGGCCGGGAAGCCCGCGAGGGCTCCACCGAGCAAAATTGCCGTTACAAAGCGTGTCATGTACATACTCCCTTGTTTGTTGGTTCCCATTGGATTTACTGCCTTGCCGTTAGAAGTCGTGTTTAGTGATGTGCCTCCTATGCTTTCGAGACGCTCTCCGCCGCGGCCTGGACTAATTACTGCCTACCCCCGGCAATGCCGGGGATGCCTTTGGGCAGCTATTTCTGAGTTCCGACCTTCAGCGCCTAAATCTGAACGGCGCCGGATCGACAGAAGGCTTTGCATCCGTCACCATGTCTGCCAATAGCCGTCCGGCCCCCGGCCCCAAACCGAACCCATGTCCCGAAAATCCTGTGGCAAACCACAGTCCGGTGATCTCTGGCGCGGCATCTATGGTCGGCACGGAATCCGGACTGGCATCGATGACCCCTGCCCATCGATGAATGACCGATGCGCCCGCACAGTCTGGCCTCGCTTCCAGAAAGCTTTGGAACGCCTGCGATAGCCTGCCGTCGGACGGATCACGGTCGATTTCCCGTTCCTGTTCGTACCAGAGTTGGCGTCGACGACTGCCCGGAATGGCCCGCAACCAGGCCTCGCGAGCCCCCCGGTCGAACCTGAAACTTACCGCACCTCCTCGTTGTCGGAGAGCGGGCAAAAATTTCCAAGCGAAACGAAGCGTATCAGGCGTAAGTGAGACCGCGCCGCCAAACGGCGAGACACTGTACGAACCGTCCAGATGGCTGCGAAACCCGAAATCGGCTGTCCCGATGCACGGGCCGCTTGCCCCTTCGACCGGCGCTGTTCGCAGCACGCTTGCCGCGATTTGTATGATCGGCAACCGAAGGCCCGCAGACCGCAGAAAAAGGCTTGACCATGCACCGGCGGTTACCACCGCTCTGCTGCAGGAGATCCTGCCCTTCTCGGTGATTACGCCTGTAACGCGCCCACCCGCGATCTCCAACTTCCGGACCGCGCACCAAGGATAGACTTTTGCACCGGCGGTCTGCGCCCCCGCAGCGATGACCGGAACCGTCAGCTCCGGCTCGGCCTTTCCGTCCTCCGGCACGTAATAGGCGGCTGGCCAACTACGAGATGCATTCGGCAGAAATTGTTTGAGCTCTGACGAAACGAGCCGGGCCGTGTAGATACCGTACCTGCGGGTGATCTCAGCTCTACGATCCTGTTCGGCAATTTCTTCAGCACTCCTGCATAGGAACAGGCGGCCGCACCTCCGAAATCCGGTGTCGCTTTCAAGCGTTGTGGCAAAATCGTCCCATAGGCTCATACTTAGGACTCCGAGGGGAGTCTCTGCGTCCGACCTGCCGCTAGCCCTGCACCAGCCGAGATTTCGCCCAGATTGCTCGCCGCCTATGCGCCCCTTCTCGAGCAGAACAGTCGTACATCCACTCTTCGCCAAGAAAAGCGCGAGCGAGACGCCAACGATACCGGCGCCAATCACAACGACATCGGCTGTCTCGGGCAACTCATCGCTTTGGGACCAAAAACCCTTAAGCGGAGGGCTCTGTCGTCCATTGTCCATGGATTGCGCGCTCATCATTAGTCCTCATCAGTTGTAAAAAAGAGGCGTTTGATCCGGTATAATCATCATACGTCGTTCTATTTTTGTGTCAACTTACTCGTTGCAACAAGGGCTTTCCAGCCTAACCGGAAGATAGCCTCAAGAATTCATAAGACGTGAAATTATCTATCTGCGCTGTCGCGCTCGGAGCCACTCAACAGCACCGAATAGCAAGCCGGTGACTAATACGAGCAGGGTCGAGACTGCGATGACTGACGGATCGAGTTGATACTCGAGTGCCGAAAAGAGCTGCCTGGGCAGCGTGTATTGGGATGGCCCGGCCAGGAACACGGCCAGGATTACCTCGTCGAAAGAATGGATAAACGCCAGGAGCGCTCCGGCCACCAGTCCGGGAGAGATCAGTGGCAATGTTATTGTGCGAAACGCATTCCACGGAGAAGCGCCGAGATTGAGCGCGGCTCGGACGAGCACCGGATCGAGATTTCTGATTGAAACGGAAACCATCAGCACAACAAAGGGCACGCAGACCACAACGTGGCCGATAATGACGCCGAGGAACGTACCGATGAGACCTGCCTTGGACATCAAGAAATAGAGAGCAAGGGCAATAATGACCGAAGGCACAACCAGCGGAGCCAGGAATATCCCGGTATAAAGAACCACAGACCTGGATTTCGAAAGATGCAGTCCGTAAGCCGCGGCTGTCCCAAGCGTGCTGGATATCAGCGTGACGGGAATGGCAATCAGCAGACTGTTCTTGAGCGACGACATCCAAGGGTGAGGCTGGAGCACCGTTCTGTACCAATCGAACGTGAAGCCCTCGACCGGATACTTCAAGCTTGGAGAACTGCTAAAGGATAGCGGTATAATGAAGAGAATTGGACCAATCAAGAACAAGAACCCGCCGAGGCTCACTGTCCAGGCCAAGAGGCGACCGCTTTTCCCAATGATTTCCTTGCCGTGATCAAGCATTGAACACGCTCCTAGTCTTGAAGATGATCCTGAAGGCCATGAGTATCGCAGCAACGCCGATCAGCATGACGAGCGCCAAGGCGCTCGCGAGCGGCCAATCCGCGCTCTTCAGAGCCAATTGGGCTATCACTGTGCTCAACATGACGTCCCTTCCGCCACCGATCAATGTTGGGGTAATATAGAAACCCAGCGACATGACGAAGACGACCACGCTGCCGGCTGTAACACCAGGGAGCGTCTGGGGCAGATAGACCTGGAAGAATGCCGCTGATGGACTCGCGCCCAGTGACTTCGCCGCCCGGACCTGCTCGGGCCCGATTGTCTTCATGATGGCATAGATTGGCAGCACCATCAGAGGCAGCATAATATGCACCATTGCGACATAAACGGCACCGCGCGTGTATAGCAGTTGCTGAGCGGCGTCGAAGATCCCAAGACCTACAAGTACCTCATTGAGTTTTCCGTCTTTCTGAAAAAGAAGAAGCCAAGCGGCGGTGCGTGCCAACAATGAGGTCCACAATGGCACGAGAACGAGAAGCAACAGAAGATTCTTATATCGATCCGGCACCTGAGCGATGGTCCATGAGATGGGATAGCCCAGTAGCACGCACCAGGAGAGCACGATAAAGGCGATCCAAACCGTGCGCGCAATCAAAGGCCCGTAAACCGCCTCATCCGCAGCTACGATGTCCCCCTTGTCGCCGTAGCTCAAATCCACGGTTGCGAGAAGCTGCGCGGACGTAAATGCCCCCGTCATGTCGCTGATTGTCTGCCAGTAGGATACATCTCCCCATCGTTTGTCGATCGCAACAAGATCGTCCCTAGTACCGGCTACGGACTGCAGTTGCGTCGTGTTTTTAGTTTTCAGCAGCAGTGACCGGAATCCGGATTTGCGAAGGTTGAGCGCGGCGACGGCCGTCATCACCTCCTTATTAGCGACGTGCGTGAGATCGTCGACCAAAGCTTGATAGGTGGCATCGTCGGGAAGCTCTTTCCCGCGCCATTGGGAAAGCGCGATCGTGGTCCGCGGCAAACCATCCCGCACTTCCGGACTGTAAACGCTCGTGAACAGCAGCATGCCGAGCGGCATCACGAACGCCACCACCATGAACAGAAATAGCGGAAGAATTAGAAAAGTGGCACGCCATTGCACCCGGCGTTGTGCCGCCCTCAACGATGTCTTAAGTTCGCGGGACTGATCGGCGTTGGCCGAAAGGCTGATCGCGTTCATGCCTGTCCCCCACCGATCCCAGTCTCGATAGGGTCCAGCGCCCGGCAATCAATTGCACGCCAACTGAGGTCAACGCCCATTCCCGGAGATAGCCCGGAAATGTCGTCTGGTAGCGCTTCTGCGGTAACGACATCGCCGCCAGCCAGCCGGCACTGCAATCTTATTCTCGAACCGACGTAGATCATCTCTAGGATATCCGCCTTATACGCGTTGCGCCCCGCGGTTGCCGCCGCGCCTGGGGCAGAAATACGTATCTGCTCCGGGCGGACGGCCACGCTCGTCGCCCTGCCCGGAGCAAGATCCGCCACGCATTGCGCTATCAGACGGGTCCCGTCGCTTAAGTCGACAGCGCACTCGCTGCCGGAAATCTGCACGACAACGCCATCCAACCGGTTGTTTTCACCGATAAAGTTGGCGACGAAGGAACTGGTCGGTCGCTCGTAGATTGCGCTCGGATGGTCCACCTGCTGGATCTTGCCTTGATTGAACACGGCAATCCGGTCCGACAACACTAAGGCTTCCTCCTGATCGTGCGTCACGTAGATCATCGTGATGCCGAGTTCTTGATGAAGACGTCGGATCTCCAACTGCATGTGTTCCCGTAACCGCCGGTCCAAAGCGCCCAAAGGCTCGTCGAACAAGACAACTTCCGGAGAAAAGACAAGGGCGCGGGCAAGCGCTACACGCTGTTGCTGGCCCCCGGAAAGTTGCCGAGGATTGCGGTCGCCAAGAGCTTCCAGTTTCACCATCGCCATCGCGTCGCGAACTTTCTCGCCGATCTCATGTCGGTTCAAACCTCGCTGACGCAGCGGATAAGCGATGTTCTGCGCAACCGTCATATGCGGAAACAGCGCATAATTCTGAAACACCATGCCGAAGTTGCGTCGATATGCTGGGACGGAACCCAGGTCGCCGCCCTTAAAGCTCAACCGTCCACCGCTGGCGTCTTCGAAACCCGCAATAATCATCAGAAGCGTCGTCTTGCCAGAACCAGACGGGCCGAGGAGAGTAAAAAACTCCCCCTGCTTGATTTCAGCCTCCACATCCCGAAGGACGTAGCTTTGTCCGTCATACGTCTTTGCTACCGATCGAATCGACAGAAAGGACTGAAACTCTCGTATATTCTGGCTTTTCATGCCGTAACTCCCAAAAATTTCATGCGGTCATTCCCGTTTGTTTTTTGCAATTGATAAGACATATTACGATCTAGTCAAGCACTGTTGCCCTAATCCGCTAAACTGAGTTTTGGAGCGCCGATTGATTCCCGCGAGGATGGCAGAAGCGATACTGAACTGATGCGGTGGATGCCCCTTCGCCTGGCATCGTATGATGTCATCCGCGCCAGGGTGGCGCATTTGAAGGAGGAGACCATGTCTAACGTGCATATTTTGGCAATTGACCTCGCCAAACGAAGCTTTCAGATCTGTGGCACTGATCGGGGTGGGGCGTGTGTGGATGCCCCCGACTTTGCAAGGGTTTTCTTCCGATTTCTTTTGCAGCATGTTGCTTCTATCGGTCGTGTGTCAGGCCTCTGATCGTGGCCTGCGCCACGGGGCCGGTATGCAGTTCGAAGAACAGGGGCCACATCGGTTCAAAGAGCTTTGTGCTCGAGCCCCGGGACTGGTTTACCCCGTCCTGAACATTGAAGTCCTTGCCGCATAGGTCGTCAGTCGATTTCCTTGCCGGGATCAAACGACCCCGAGACGTTCGCCGCTACCTCCTGTAGGAGGTGACGGTTCACGCCATTCGATAATCTTGCTCTCTTGTCATGATCGCCCATATGATCCGGGCCATCTTGTTGGCCAAGGCAACAGCCGCAACCATGCGAGGTTTGCGCCCGACAAGCTGTCCAAGCCAGTTGTCTGGCAAAATGCCCTTTCGGATGATCCAGCGAATCCGGCTCATAGCGCCGATAATCAGCAGTTTTCGGATATCGGACTGGCCCATTTTACTCACCCCGCCATGACGTTGCTTGCCACCCGTAGACCTCTGCCGTGGCACTATGCCGAGCCAGGCGGCAAAGTTCCTGCCGCTGGAAAACGTGCGCAGATCCGGAGCAAACGCCATTACTGCACCGGCCGTCACTGGTCCCACACCTGGCACCGTGCAGAGACGCCGCATCTCAAGGGTTTCTTTTATAGCGCCTCTCAGCCTGAGGGTCAGGCCATCGATCTTGGCCGTAAGCAGGGCAATCTGATCAAGGTAAAGTTGGGCCATCTCCCTGACGCTGTCCGGGATCTGGATGGTCTCGTCCTCCAGCAGGGCCGCTGCTTGCTTGAGATGGGTTGGCCCTTGCGGAAAGACCAGACCGAACTCGGCTAAGTGACCCCGCAGCGCATTGATCAGTTGCGTACGCTGGCGAACAAAGCACTGGTGGGTTCGGAAAACTACAGCGCGCGCTTGATGCTCGGCGCTCTTCACAGCAACACAATGCATGTTCGGGCGCAATACCGCTTCAGCAATTGCCGCAGCATCTGCCGCGTCATTCTTCTGCCGCTTGACTAATCACGAGGTCGTCGTAATGCGGAGGAGCGCGGCCTGATCGGCGGATTTTCGCTGTTTTCCGATCGGCTTGCTTTGCATTATTCGGTGCCGAACCTCTGCGGGTCAATCGACCAACAGAGGACTCGCCAATGCCCTATATCCGTCACGAACTAATTGCCGCACTCAATTCCTCCCTTATCAGTCAGCGATACAGCCCGGTCGTGGTGAGGAATTACTGCACCTACGCATCTGGATTTCTCGATTATCTGGGACAGCGGGGCATCCTGGTCGCAGACGTGATCGACGTGCAGGTAGAGCAATACCTGCGGCACGCGATCGTAAAGTTCGAAAAGGAGCGTGGTCGACGTCCCGGCGCACGCTGGCACGAGGTTCCGCGCTCCGGAATTCATGCGCTGTTGCGACTTGCTCACGGTCAATGGCCGCCAGCAATCGAGCCTATCTGCGCGGCCGATGTGGCCCGATTTGCAGTTTGTGACGAATACGAAATCTGGCTGCGTGAGGAACGCGGGTTGGCTCGCTCCAGCGTCGCAGCGCTGATGTGGGAAGCCCGGAACTTTCTTGCCTGGCAGATCGATTACGGAAGCGGCGGCTTGGCGGGGCTGAGCGTCGTTGACGTAGACCGTTACATGGATCTGCGCGCGCCGAAACTGACGCGCTGCTCGCTGAAGTCTGTCGCAGAGCGGCTTCGCTCGCTGCTGCGATATCTCCACATCACGGGTCGCGTCACAACGGACCTGTCAGGGCATGTGATAGCTCCGACGCTTTATGCATATGAAGGAGTGCCCTCAATCCTGGAGCGAGACCAGATCGCCGCGGTGCTGGAAACCGCGAGGGCGGACAAGACGCCAGCGGGGCTGCGGGACCATGCAATCCTGCAACTCCTTGCAACATATGGGCTACGGTCTGGAGAGATCCGCAATCTGCGGATCGAGGACATCGACTGGCGGACGGAAGCCATCCATGTTCGCCACCACAAGACGCGGGCCAGCACATCGCTGCCCCTGATGGAGCCGGTCGGTGAAGCGTTGCTTGCTTATCTGCGTTCCGGGCGGCCCGTGACGGACGCCAGGGAAATCTTCCTCCGCACGCGCGCGCCCTATCGCAAGCTCGACAAGCTTTACAGCGTGGTTCGCCGGTGGCTCCGTGACGCTGGTGTCCAACCGCCTGGTAAGTGTGGACCCCATATCTTCCGCCATGCGCGCGCTGTTGAGATGTTGCGGGTCGCGGTGCCTCAAAAGGTCATCGGCGACGTGCTGGGGCACCGTTCGACGGGATCGACGGCTCCCTACCTCAAGCTCGCCACCGAGGACCTCAGGGCCATTGCGCTTGACGTGCCGGGAATGGAGGTGCTGGCATGACCGCCCGCTGGCCCGATCCCGACCGCGCGATCATTGACCGCCATGTCGCGATCCTTGATCTGCACAGCATGAAAAGCCGAGCCTGTTATCGGCAGGTCCTGCATGGCTTCCAGGATGTGGCCGAACGTTACGATGCACTCGGTCAGGAAGTGCTGATTGCGTGGCTGCGTAAATCGGCCGAATGCTGGGCAGCGACGACGCGGCTACACCGCACCCGCATCATTGACCGGTTCCTCGAACGCCTGGTGGAAATCGGCGCGATCGAACGCAATCCCGTCACCGCTCTGCGAGATGCGTGCAATATCAAGCAGTGCATGCCCATCTGGCGGGCATTGGCGTCGCGGGATCCGGAACAGGCTCTCGCCGAACTGCGCCAGCCCAGGCCGTTCGGCAGCGTGCTGGGCGAAATGATGGCTGAGCATGTCGCGATGATGCGGCGCAGAGGATACAAATACACTTCGCAGCCCCTGTTGCTCTTGCGGTTCGACCGGTTCCTGCAGCTGCATCCGGGACCGGAGGCCGAACCGCTGAGCGCCATGGTTGATCGATGGGCGGCAACGAATGTCACGCGTCACCAAGTGGAGGAATGCGAAAAGCTCAAACGCGTCTTTGCGAAAATCCTTCGTCACCGCGACCCGTCGATACCTGTGCGGCGACCGGACCCGAGACCGAGGAAGGAGGCGGCCAGGCAATGGCGAAAGGCTCATATCTACTCGCCTGCCGACGTGCGGCGGATGCTCGAGGTTGCCCGCACCTATCCGTCTCCACGGGTGCCGCTTCGGCCGCTGAGCATGTACACAATGCTGCTGCTGGCCTATTGCGCAGGCTTGCGGCGCGGCGAGCTTGCCCGGCTCGATCTTGGTGACGTTGACCTGCGGGACGGTACGGTAACCGTCCGGCAGACCAAGTTCTTCAAGACTCGGATACTGCCGCTTCCCGACAGCGTTGTAGTCGAGCTTCGCGCCTACGTCGATGCACGGCGTCGTGCCGGTGGATCACAGGACGCGCGCTCCGGCTTGTTCTGGCACGAGCGAGGCGACGGTCACTACACGCCGGAAATGATCACGTGGTTGCTCTCTGACGTCATACGTCGCGCTGGGTTGAAGCCATTGCGAGGAAAAGCGGGCCCTCGCGTTCATGACCTGCGCCACTCGATGGTCGTGAACAGAATCCTGGAATGGTACCGGACGGGCATCAACCCGCAGGATCGCCTGCCGTTCCTCGCGACCTATCTCGGCCATAGGGATATCAACTCTACATTGGTCTACATCACCGTCACGCAGGAGCTGCTGCATTACGCGAATGAGCGGTTCCGGGCAGTTGGCGCACCGTGCCTCAGCATGGGGCAGGAGATGCGGCCATGAGCAAGGTTGACCGGTTCCCGGCCCTGCTGCGCGCGTTCTTCTACGAATGGCTGGTCGAGCAGCGCAACGCATCCATCCATACAGTCCGATCATACCGCGATACCTGGCGGTTGTTGCTCCGGTTCGTCGCCCAGCGTACTGGGAAGAAGGTGGCTATGATCACGCTGGCCGATCTGGCCGCCAGCGAGGTCGCCGCGTTCCTCAGTCACGCCGAACATGACCGTGGCGGTACGATCGGCACGCGCAACTGCCGGCTTGCGGCGATCCGCAGCTTCTTCCACTTCGTGGCCACAAGGGATCCTGGATCGATCGCGCAATGCGTGGAAATCCTCAACATACCGATCAAGCGCGCTCCGGTGTCGGAACCGAGCTATCTGGATCCGGCGGAAGTGACGGCGATCCTCGCTCAGCCAGATCGTTCGACCATTGAGGGCATGCGGGATCATGCGCTGCTCTCGTTCCTCTACAACAGCGGCGCACGAATACAGGAAGCGCTCGACCTTTGCCCAGAAGCAATCCGGTTCGAAAGCCCGAGTTGCGTGCGTTTGACCGGTAAGGGACGGAAGGAACGTATCTGTCCGCTCTGGCCAGAAACCGTGATGTTGCTGCGGAAACTGCTTGAACGGCAACCACGGGCGCCCGACCAGCGGCTGTTCGTCAACCGCTATGGCGAGCCGCTCAGCGCCTCCGGGGTCCGGTTCAAGCTCGCCGCCTACGTGAAGGCGGCGGCCGAAACCATGCCAACGCTGCGTGCCAAGCACGTAACGCCACACGCCTTCCGGCACGCCACCGCCGTGCACCTCATCTCGGCCGGCGTCGACATTACGGTCATCCGAAGCTGGCTCGGTCATGTCAGCCTCGACACGACCAACCACTATGCCAGGGCCAATCTGGAAACGAAGCGGAAAGCCCTGGAAAAGGTCGCCGTTCCAGCCACACCCGGCAGCCAGCCATCCTGGAAGCGCGATGCCAGCGTGCTCGCCTGGCTCGACACACTCTGAAATAATGCGGAGGAACATCGACAAGAACGGCGAAAATCCGCCGATCAGGCCGCGCTCCTCCGCATTACGACGACCTCGTGATTAGTGAAGCGCCAGAAGAACGATGCCGCGGATGCCGAAGCGATCGTTATCGCCGCGCAGCGACCTGAGATGCGCTTCATCACGCCGAAGGCAGAGGAACAGCAAGCGCAAGCGCTTCTGTTCCGCGGAAGAGAGCGACTTGTGCGTCAGCGTACGGAGCTAGTGAACGCGCTGCGCTCAATCCTTTACGAGTTCGGGCATCCGACTCCGCAGGGCATCGGGCATTTGAAGCAGATTGAGGCGATCGTCGAAGCCGAGAACAGCGATCTGCCAGTACTGGTTCGCGAGGAGTGCCTTGATCTTCTGCTGCAGGTCGCCGAGAAGACGCAGCGAATTGAGACCAGGACCAAACAGATCGGCGCTCTGGCAGCACAGACTGACACCGCGCGTCGGCTGCAAACGATGCCGGGCATCGGACCGATGAGCGCGTTGGCCGTCGAGGCTTTCGCACCGCCAATGGAGAGCTTTCGACGCGGGCGAGACTTCGCAGCGTGGTTGGGCTTGGTGCCGCGGCAGCACTCGTCCGGAGGAAAAGAGCGGCTTGGGCGCATATCGAAGGCCGGACAAGCCGACATCAGGCGGTTGCTGATCATGGGAGCAATGTCTCGTTTGAACTGGCTCGGGCGAAAGACGATCTCGGAAAGATCGTGGCTGTCCCGGATGTTGGCTAGGAAGCCGAGGATGCTTGTGGCCATTGCGCTGGCAAACAAGATGGCGCGAGCGATCTGGGCCATGCTGACGAAGGAGGAGGACTATCACAATCCGGCGCAGGCTGCTGCTGCATGACGGAGGTGCAATGCGGGGCAGTTTAGTGTCGATGACGGAGGTGTGAGAACGTCGATGACCCATATGGGCAAAATGATCGAACAGATCTGGATCAGGAAAACCAGTTCGGGGCTAGGAGCCATTCAGCTCGCTGAATAGATTTGGACCTGATCCGCTGATCACCATATCGGCCAGCGGCTTCCAAAGTGCCGCATTTGAAGGCCTGACAGAAGACCGCACTCGATCACACCTCAATGGCTCAGAAACTTCTTGCATCACGGGCGGCAACCACAGAAGCCCCTAGATTTGTAGACGCCTTCTTTCCTAATTTTGAGGCAGGAAGAGCATCATGAGCAAAACGAATTTCACCGAAGAATTTAAGCGCGACGCTGTTCGCCAGATCACCGAGCGAGGTTATCCGGTTGCGGAGGTTTCGCAGCGCCTCGGCGTGAGCCAACATTCCCTGTATGAATGGAAGAAGAAGTTTGCTGCGTCGAACGCCAAGCCCTTTTACTGGACGAGATCACGTCTGCACTCGATCCAGAACTTGTCGCAGAGGTCCTCGATATTCTTCGTGATCTGGCAGGGCAGGGAATGACAATGATCCTCGCTACCCACGAAATGCAGTTCGCAAAAGAGGTCTCGAACCTCGTCGTCTTCCTGGAACAGGGCCGACTCCTCGAGGCCGGGCCGCCGGCCCAGATCTTCGGATCCCCTACCCAGGAACGCACGCGCGCATTCCTTAAGCAGATCATCGACGCAGGGCGTCTCTAAGACAGGCACCAATCCTGCCTGTCGAGACTGGCGATTACCAGTGGCCCGGTGGAGGCCGTTACGCGGCCCTCGCTTCTGATGCAGGCAGTGCGCGAGGCGGCGGGCGAGTTACTGGAGGGGAGGACGGAGGCTGCCTCTCAGTAAGGAAGCCCGACATAATTCTCCGCAAGCGCGGTGGAAGCGGCGCGCGATTGCACTAGGTAATCCAGCTCCGCTTCCTGAACGCGCTGGCCGAAATCCTCCGTGTCGGGAAAACGATGCATCATCGTCGTCATCCACCAGGAGAAGCGCACCGCCTTCCAGACGCGGGAAAGCGCCTTCTGCGAATAGGCATCGATGCCGGCTTCAGACCTGTCGCGATAAAACTCGATCAGCGCCTCGCTCAGATAATGCACGTCGCTGGCGGCGAGGTTGAGGCCCTTGGCGCCCGTCGGCGGTACGATATGGGCGGCGTCGCCGGCCAGAAACAGACGGCCGAACCGCATGGGTTCGCTGACGAAGGAGCGGAGCGGCGCTATGGATTTTTCAAAGGAGGGGCCGGTCACCATGGCATCCGCCTGGTTTTCCGGCAGGCGGCGGCGGATTTCATCCCAGAAACGCTCATCGCTCCAGTCTTCCGGCCGGTCCTCCAGCGAACATTGAATGTAATAACGGCTGCGCGTGCGCGACCGCATGGAGCAGAGGGCAAAACCGCGCGGGTGATTGGCATAGATCAGTTCATGGTTGACGGGCGGCACGTCAGCCAGAATGCCAAGCCAGCCGAAGGGGTAGACCTTCTCGAATTCCTTGATCGCGCCTTGAGGCACGGATTTGCGGCTCACCCCGTGGAAACCATCGCAGCCGGCGATGAAATCGCAATCGATCCGATGGGTTACGCCCTCTTTCTGATAAGTGACATAAGGGCTTTCGCCATCGAAATCATGCGGCTCGACATCAGATGCATCGTAGATGGTTGAGAGGCCGGCCGCTTCGCGTACATCCATCAGGTCGTGGGTCACTTCGGTCTGGCCATAGACCATCACGCGTTTGCCGCCGGTCAGGTCGAAGAGATCGATACGGTGGTCGCGACCGTCAAAGGTCAGCGAAAAACCGTCATGCGGCAGGCCTTCCCGGCGCAGGCGTTTATCCGCGCCGACCTTTTCCATGAGTTGCACCGTGCCTTCTTCCAGCACGCCGGCGCGGACACGGCCGAGAATGTAATCCTTGCTGACCCGGTCGAGAATGACGGTCTCGACGTCGGCTTTCGCCAGAAGCTGGCCAAGCAACAGCCCAGATGGACCGGAGCCGATGATGACGACCTGTGTACGCATTGTTTCCTCCCGAACTTGTCTCCGGTCAAGAAATTGACCAAGCGATGCGGGAAGCTCAATGGACTTTCCGGTCCGTAAATTGCACAATCCGACCATCAGGCGCAGGAGGGAGCGGAGTTGCGGGTGACTGCCAATGAAGGGCTCTATGGCGAAGAAGCTGCACAGGGCAGCGATTTTCGCTTCCATTGCGAGACGCTTTTTTCGCGGAGCAGCCTGCACCGCTTTGAAATCGGCCTGCATCGCCACTCTGCTTTTTTGCAAATCTTGTACATTTTTGGCGGCGAGGGCGATGCCTTGCTGGATGGCCGCATCGAGCCGATCCGCCCGCCGGTCGCCATCATCGTGCCACCCGGTTTCGAACACGGCTTCCGTTTTTCCCGCGATATTGGCGGCGTGATCGTCACAATGCTGCAGGGGGCGCTGCCGGCATCGGTGCAGGCGCTTCTGCTGCGGAATTTCTCCCAACCGGTGCTTCTGCCCTTGCAGTATTTTGCCGATGGAGAAGGAGTGCGAAGCGGGTTCGAACGGATTTCCGCGGAATATGAGGCCCGCGAGCTCGGTCGCGACGCGATGATCGAAGGTCAGCTTGCGACCGTCGTCGCGCTTCTTTCACGGGCGGCGCGGCCGCTTCTGGAAACCAGCGGTGAGGGCCTGGCGGAGCAGCGTTTCGAACGGTTGCTGTCGCTGATCGCCCGCCATATCCGCGAGCCGCAGAAAGCCGGTTTTTATGCGAGGAAGCTCGGCCTTTCGGAAACGCACCTCAACCGGCTTGTCCGTTCGGTTTCCGGGCTCAGCCTGCAGCGGCTGATTGCCAAGCGCCAGATCGAGATCGCCCAGCAGGAACTGGTCTTCACCGTCTCCAGCGTACAGATGATCGCCGAGGGTCTTGGATTTGCCGATCCCGCTTATTTCAACCGCTTCTTCAGGCGGGAAACCGGCATGACGCCGCGCGCCTGGCGGCTCGCCGAGCAGCGCAAGATGGGCGATACCGGCGCGCGGCAGACGCCGCTTCAGGCCAGCATTCTCGCCAGTTCCCGCTGAACGGCAACGAGTGCGGGCAAATATCGCTCCACAAGATCCCCCATCGTGGCCATCGAGGCGGCGAGCCCGACATTGAGAGCGGCGATCGTCTGACCACGCACGTTTTTCAGCGGCACGGCGATGGAGCGAAGCCCGATTTCGACTTCCTGATTGATCAGCGCATAACCGCGATGGGCGGTCACCCCGATTTCGACGAGCAAGGCGTCCATGTCTGTGATCGTCTTTTCCGTACGGGCGACGGGCCGGGAGGCTTCGAGAATGTTGCGCTGCCGCTCGGGCGTTTGCACCGAAAGCGGAACGCGTCTGCTTGCGGCTTGGTGATTTACTGACTCCGGTCCTGTCTGCGCATGGGCCACCATGAAGACATTGCTCTCATATCCTCGATGACCACGGAGGGCATGTAGAATGGCTGACAACTGCTCTTATCTGGCGCGGCCGTTGACCGACTATCCAATGGTCCGTTCCTCTCCGACCCGACCGACCGAAGCACGTTCCTCCTTGGCCGCTCACCTGAGGGGCCACTGCTACAATTCTTCAACTTTGGATCTGCGGGCAGGGCTGCTGCCGGTCCAGCCCTTGAAAGCCCGTGAGAACACAGTCGATTCGGCGTAGCCAAGCGCCGCTGAAATCTCTTCCATTGATACATTGCCCTGCGCCAAATATGCAGTCGCCATCTGCTCGCGATAAACCCTCAAAATCGCACGCAACGACGTCCCCTCGTCCGAAAGGCGTCGTTGGAGAGTGCGCGGGGTGATTCCCATTTCCGAGGCAAGGTCGGCCAATTCGACAGACGAGATTCCCAATCGAACGCTTATCAGTGCCTTAACTTGCTCGGTAGCAGACATCTCCTGGTTGCTCGCCGCTATGACAGAGGCCATATGCTGGTTTAGGATGTTAATGAACTCTCGGTCCTCAACCCTGTACTGTCGATCGGCGTCAGAAGGGTCGATAATTATGCAGTTCCTATTCTGGGTGAATTGAATCGGCGCACCGAAGATGCGCTGCAGCGCGGCTTCTTGGCCAACAGACCCGTGCTCGAAATGGACCTCTAGGGGCCTCCAGTTGCCGTCAAAGGCGGTTCGGAGTTGACTGCATATGCACGCGAGAGTGAATTCCGTGTCCTGTCGCAGAAGGTTCCTTGGCCTTATGTCATCGTGGATTTTATAACTGCACATCAAACCTTCCGGGGAGACCTGGACCGAAAATGTTGTGGCCGTCTGAAACGCTGTGGCGTAACGTGCATAGTAACTCAGAGCCGATCCGATTGAACTTGCTTGCATTAGCAGCAATCCGATCGGCCAGAGATCTCCCGGGCGCAACGCGAACCCGAGTCGAGCGCCCAGCACTGGGTCTTCAAACGTCCTCGCGGCGTCTTCAAAAAACTCAAGGTAATCACGCATGTCGACACGTGCATTCGGATCGCCGATGCGCGCATCCGAAAGGCCGTGACGCGTGAGCAATTCTTTCAGGTGGATGCCAGCGCTTGGAAGGTTCTGGATAATCGCCTGCAAAACGAACACCCGGATGGATGCGGTTCGGTGCGTGGTGTTAGGCGCCATGTGTCCTCCGTTTCGCGAATTGTCGTGAATTGTCATCTTCCTGGCATGCTCTGTAATGGACCCGGCGCACAGCGCGCGCATCATACACTAACAAAAATCAAGCAAACTTGCAGGGGAACCACATGTCAGATAACGAAGTATCTAAATTTGGGAAACGAAGCCTCGCAGCCAACTCAGTCGGAGTGGCGCATATTGTTTTCTTTGTCGTGGCCGCTGCGGCGCCCATGGCTGCGGTAGTCGGTGCCACACCTCCTGCCTTTGTCTTCGGTAACATTGGCGTTCCCGGCGCGTTCATTTTGGTGGGGCTACTATACCTTATCTTCTCCGCTGGCTTCACGGCTATGGCACGCCATGTGAGCAGCGCGGGCGGATTCTATGCCTACATTTCTAAGGGACTCGGCCGACCATTCGGCGTGGCGGGCGCATTCCTCGCGATGGTGACCTACTTTGCCATCCAGATCGGGGTCTACGCCCAAGTCGGTGTCTTCGCTCGTGCAGCCCTGGAGCCATTGGGGATCGGTCTGCCTTGGTGGTCCTGGTCGCTTCTCGTACTGGCGGCGGTCCTCTGGTGCGGCCAGCGGCATATCGTTTTCTCCGGGCGGCTCCTCGGCATCTGCATGATAGCGGAGCTGCTGATCTTGTCGCTGTTCGCACTTGGCGTGGTCCTGTCCGGTGGTGGCAGCGAAGGCTTGACCGCCTCGGGCCTACAACCGTCCGACGTCTTTGCGCCGGGACTTGGTGTGACGCTGATATTTGTCGTTAGCGCTTTCATTGGTTTCGAGGCGACTGCCATATTCGGGGAAGAGGCCGCTCATCCGGACCAGGCAATTCCACGAGCAACCGTCGCGGCCGTCATTATCATCACCGTGTTCTACGCATTCGTCAGTTGGGCAGTCATTCAGTATTATGGGTTCTCCGCCGTTGCCGCCAAGGCGGGCGAATCGATGGAGAACTTTTATATCGGCGCGATCGCCGGAGTGCTCGGCGGCTGGTCCACCGTGGCCGTGAACATCCTGCTGCTGACAAGCCTTTTTGCTTGCTTGCTCTCGTTCCACAATACGCTCAACCGGTATTTCTATGCGCTCGGTCGGGATGGCCTCTTGTGGACCGGGCTCTCGTCCGTCCACCACGCGAATGGCTCGCCGAATGTAGCCGGCCGCGTTCAGTCTATTCTTGTCGCCGCTGTCCTCATAGGCTTTTCCCTCATCGGCGCTGATCCCTACGCGGTCGTCTATGCCTGGACTTTGGCCTTCGCAGGTATCGGCATTCTGGCTGTCCAAGTCCTGGTATCGATCTCCATTGTCTCCTTCTTCCGGACGGAACGACGCGGCTTCTCGACTATGCGCGTGGTGATCGCTCCGGCTGTCTCAGGCATGGCCCTTGCTGCCGCCTTCTTTCAGGTCTCGAGAAACCTGCCGCTGCTCACCGGCAGCGAGAGCCCGATCGTGACCTCCTTTCCAATATGCGTAATCCTCATCGCGGTGGCTGGCATTCTTATCGCCCTGCACATCCGACGCACCAACCCCGCCCTATACGACCGGCTCGACCGCACCTTCGCCGAGGCGACGGCCGAGACCTGAGCCGTTGCTTCGGCCGGTAACCACCCAGCCGAGCATCGGAGCCCACGTAAGACAATGACCCATTCCGGGATGGACTGAGTTCGTGCCCTGAAATGAACGGAGCAAAAAATGAAACTCGACTATGAGACGTCTCTCCAGAACTTTTCGGAGACATTCCATCTTTCCAAAATCGAGACACGGAAGGGCAGAGACTTCGTTCCCGGCGGCTTCAGCAGACGAACCTTCAATTATGGTCCTCATGCGGTTTTCGCCGAGCGCGGCGAGGGGCAGTACATCCATACGATCGACGGACAGAAGCTTCTCGACCTCAACAACAATTTCTCCACTAATGTCCTAGGCCACAATCACCCCGCGGTCATTAGGGCTATCGAGGAGCTTCTTTCTTCCGGGTTCTCGTTTGGCAACCCAACTGGCCACGAGCTCGAGCTTGCGGAATTGCTTTGCGATCGCATTGAGTCGGTCGAGCAAGTAAAGTTCTTTTGTTCCGCCAGCGAGGCCTGCCTCGGCGCGATCCGCATTGCGAGGGGGTATACAGGCAGGAAGAAGATCGCCAAGTTCGAAGGCGGCTATCATGGCTTTACCGATGACCTCGCCATCTCCACGCATCCAAGCCCGACCAACTTTCCCGGTCCCGACTTCAGTCCGAGGTCGGTCCCGGACTCCGACGGCATTCCTGGGTACAAGATCGATAATGTCATCACTTTGGTTCAAAATGACTATAGGGCGTGCGAGAGCATTCTGAAACGGCACGCCGGCGACATCGCGTGCATCATCATGGAACTTCAGTCTTGCGCCGGCGGTATCGTCTCCCTCGACAAGGAGTTTGTGCGCAAGTTTGGCGATCTCGCGAAGGAACTCGGCATCCTGCTGATATTCGACGAAACGATCACGCTGCGTGCCGCCTACGGCGGTCTGCAGAGCCTCTACGAGACCAAGCCGGATCTGACAGTCATGGGCAAAATGATTGGTGGCGGCCTTCCGATCGGCGCTGTCGGGGGTTCGCGCCAGATATTCCGTGTCGTCGAAGAAAACCAGGTCATGATGTCAGGTACTCACCATGGCCATCCGATGGCCTGTGCGGCCGGTCTTGCAACCATGAAGGTCATGGACCGTGACGCCTACCAGAAGCTCAACGCGATGGCGAACTCGGTCCGTGATGAGCTGAATTCGTGGTCGAAGGAGAAACGCTATCCCTTTGTCGTGTTCGGTGGCTTTTCGGTCCTCGGCTACGCCTTCACCAAGGAGCCCGGTCAGACGATTAAGACGCACAGGGATTACTGGAACAAGATCGATGACGAAAAGATGACGATCTATGCGTTGGAGATGGCGACGCGCGGCTATTTTCCCGTCCATCGCGGACAACTCGGCCTTACGCTTCCTATGACGGAGGAAGATATCGCTGGGTATATCGAGACCACAAAAAACATCATCACTGAAATTTACGCGCCGAACTAAGTGCGAGGACCCCGTCAGCGCCCCGACAGGTGGAGGATGTCCCAGCCCTGGACAAGCCGGCGCGACCCAGGCGGCCTAAAATGTCCGGTTCGACTCTTTACAGGGTAAGCGGTGTTCTCAGACCACGGCCTTGAGGATCGGCTTCTCGGCATAAGCCCAGGGCATAAGGTCATCGATCCGGCCGTTGGGATGGCCGTTGACGACCCTCGTGATCACGTCGGTAAGATAGGCCATGGGCTCGACGTCATTGAGCTTGGCGGTTTCGATGAGCGAGGCGATGGTCGCCCAGTGCTCAGCGCCCGCATCAGAACCAGCGAACAACGCATTTTTCCGATTGAGGGCTATAGGCCTGATGGAACGCTCTACGGTGTTGGAGTCGATCTCGATACGGCCGACATCGATGAAGCGGGTCAGCCCGTCAGAACGTGAGAGCGTGTAGCGGATGGCTTCGGCGAGCTTGGTCTTCTGGCTGATGAGGGCGAGCTGCTCGGTCAGCCAAGGCGCGAGGTCGTCAACGATCGGGCGGCTCTTGTCCTGCCGGACGGCGCGGCGTTCCTCGTGCGTCCTGCCGCGGATATCGTCCTCGATCTTGTAGAGCTCGGCGATACGCCTGAGCGCTTCGCTGGCGATGG
The DNA here is from genome assembly GCF_055616315.1 of Rhizobium sp. O111. NCBI lineage: Bacteria > Pseudomonadati > Pseudomonadota > Alphaproteobacteria > Hyphomicrobiales > Rhizobiaceae > Rhizobium > Rhizobium sp. O111. Next base: position 196,823 of record NZ_JBSHXL010000004.1, read on the forward strand.
GCGCAGGACCGGCGGCCGACAACTCATAAAATCGCCGTCGCACATGGCTCCAGCAGAATGCCAGAGACACGCTGTTGCCGGCGGCGAGCGCTCGATAGCCCACGTATCCGTCCACCTGCAGGACGCCGACGAAGCCATTGAGATGCGCCATTGGGCGTTCGCTCTTGCGATCAGGCGCATAGACATAGACGACGCCGGGCGGATCGGCTCCCTGCCATGGTCGGTCATCGCGAGCGTATGCCCATAGCTGCCCGGTCTTCGTCCTTCCCCGACCCGGATCGAGCACCGGGGCGGTCGTCTCGTCGGCGAAGAGCTTGGACGAGGCCTTCAGATGCTCGAGCAACCTTTGATGAACCGGGCGCAGGTGCCAGGCAGCGCGACCGACCCAGTCGGCAAGTGTCGAGCGGTCGAGGTCGATCCTCTGGCGCTTGTAGATTTGCGCCTGTCTGTAGAGCGGCAGGTGATCGGCGTATTTGGAAACCAGCACCTGGGCGACGGTCGCTTCAGTCGGAATGCCACCTTCGATCAACCGCGCGGGAGCTGCCGCCTGGACGACGACTTCCTCGCAGGCCCGGCATGCATATTTGGGACGACGCGTTACCAGAACGCGGAACTGGGCTGGCACGATGTCGAGCTTCTCGCTGACGTCTTCGCCGATCCGATGCAGGCCTTTGCCGCAGCAGGGGCAGTCATGGCTCTCGATGTCGATGACCACATCGATGCGCGGCAGATGGGCAGGAAGGGCACCACGGTTTGTCCGCCGCTTGGCAACCCGCTCCCGGCGCAGATCGCTCGATGCGTGCTCCTTGTCTTCCAGACCGTCCGCCTCGACCTGCTCGGCTTCCTCGAGCCCAAGGAGAAGCTGATCCTCTGGAAGCGTCTCGGCGCGACGGCCAAAGCGATGACGCTGCAATTCCTTGATGATCTGGCGCAGCCGGGCATTCTCCGCCTCGCGCGAAAGCACCATGGCCTTGAGCGCGTTCAGGTCGTCGGGAAGCTCGTCGGCCGTCATCGTCATGGAATGACAACAGCATAATCGGCCAACCAAAACGAGGGCGTGGATGAGGCTGATTCAATTGGTCGCGGCGGCTATCCAGCCGTCTGCGGGACACGCGCCTCGATCGGCGCATGAACGCGCTTCCAGTCCAGCCCCTCGAACAAGGCCGAGAACTGGGCGGCCGTCAGGCGCATCGCACCGTCCTGCATTTTGGGCCAATGGAACTCGCCATCCTCAAGCCGCTTGGACACCAGGCAGACGCCGCTGCCGTCCCAAAAGACCAGCTTGATCCGATCCGCGCGCTTGGCTCGGAACACGTAGATCGTGCCGGAGAACGGGTCGGCACCCATCTCGGCCTTGACCAGCGCCGCCAGGCCCTCCGCACCTTTGCGGAAGTCGACAGGTCGGGTGGCGACCATGACCTTCACCGCTCCGGAAGGCCCGATCACGACTGCGCCTTCACGGCCTGAATCACCGCGGCAATCGTGGCGGCGTCCGCACCGGAGGCGATCCTGACGATCGCCCCGCCGATCTCCAATTCGATTGCGCCGCTGCTCGACTTCTTTCTCGAGGCACGCGCCGGTTCCGGCTCTTTCGCTTCAGGCTTCGTAGGCACGTCAAGGATCGCTGGCGCAAACATCGGAACGACCTCGACGACCGGCACAGCTTCGAGCGGCTTGCGGGCGAGCCGACGCCACGTGAACAATTGCTGCGGGGTCAATCCATGACGCCGCGCCACTGCGCAAACCGTCACGCCCGGCTCATAACTCTCGGCGACGATCTGCGCCTTGCGCTCGTCGCTCCACTCCCGCCGTCGGCCGCTTCCCGTGAAAACCTCAAACCGGCGCACCGGCTCTTTATCGCTGGATGTAAGCGTAAGCTCTGAAATCGACATATGTCCAAGCCCTCTTTCGGGCTCAACATCGTCAATCACGCCGTGATCCGAAAGGTGGGTGCAAAACACCGCTTACTTTACAGGAGCTTGCATGAGATCTAGATATATGTGTGACTGAGACGGATACATATGTATGTGCCTATGTCATGCCAATCGCATAAGGCGATCTCCTCTATGACTGTTCCGCGTCGAGAAAGGCAAGATTGTCGAACATTGGGACATGTCAGAAGCAATTCCACCGAGGTCCGGATCTAATCTCTAGGAGTCCCATGCCCAGATTTTTGGAGAAGCACCATGACAACGACATCGGTTATCGAAGTTGTAACCCTGACCATTCGCGACGGCCTCTCGATTGAGCAGTTTTCGACTCTGGATCAGACCGTGGAGCGAGAACATGTTGCTTTGCAGCCAGGCTTTATCTCGCGGGAATCTGCTCCGGGAGAGAGCGGGACTTGGCTTGTTATCGTGGACTGGGCGCCCGTGGCGGATTCGGAGGCTTCTATGTCTTCGTTCTCTTATGCGGCGGCCGCTTCGGCTTTCATGAACGCCATTAAACCAGACAGTATGGTTATGACGCGCTATGGAGGTACCTTAGCGTAAAGTTTCATATTGCGCCGAATTTTGATTCAGAATCGATAGAGCCGATATGACCTGATTGCTTCGAGTGGTGCGTGATCCAGTCATTACTATCCACACGCCCAGGTCTATCGCACGCGTCTTTAATTGGCGCGTGCTGAACGGCATGTAAGGGTGCTGCTGCCGAGAGCCCCACGGTGCGACGTGGCCGTCCTCCAAAATCTCGCATTTGCTTCAGCAAAGGGCTTAGCACGATCGCGATCTGATCGACGGCGCACTTCTCCAAGCTGCCTCTCCCTCCTATGACGCGGTCGCGGTGGATATGATCCCAACTTGCCTCAATCAGGCTGTGGTTTCGCGCTTATATGCCCTAGCGCTTCGCAGACGGCATTGCGTAGCGGCAACTCCGCCTTAGGCTGGCAACGGGGCGCATGTATAGTTCGCCGACCCGCGGTGCGCTCTGACACGCGCTCGCATTAACGGCGCAAGTACGCGAGCACCATGTCTACCGCTTGCTCGCGTTGGCCGACAATATGTTTCGAACTCTGAAAATCCTCGTCCAATACAATCGAAAGCGTATGCGTGTTCGAAAAATAGAAATACCCCAAAGCCGAAATCGAGACGTATAGATGTTTTAGATCGACGTTTTCTCTGAACAAACCCTGTTGTTGGCCAATTCTAATAACGTTGCTGAGCTTTTCCAGGAGTGGTGTATACAGAAGTTTGATGCTGAGGGCTTGCTTCAAAAAACGTGCATTCTGTACGTTCTCGTGAGTCATCATCCTTACGATCTGCGGGTTATTGGCAAACGTATTGAAGGTCGATTCGACAAGTTTCCGCATGGAATTGACGGGGTCGTTCTCATCGAGGTCGATCTCGTGCTGGGATGCACGAAGCCGCTCATATGTATGTGACAGGCTTGCTATGTATAGCTCATCCTTGCTTGTGAAGTATTTGTAGATGAGGCTTTTGTTCGTTTGAGATTGCTCGGCAATCGCGTCAATGCGCGCCCCATCAAATCCCCGCTCGGTAAACTCGTCGATAGCGCACTCAATTATGTGCTGTTGCGTCCGGCGCGGATCGCGAATTCTCTTCTTTTTGGCTCCCACCTCGGTCTCGATACGCATTCCCTGATCCAATACGTTGTGAATGCCCCGTGAACAGGGCTTCGAAACAAACAATTAATCCGAAACCAAGCCGCCACGCAAATCGCTAGATCCTGCGCGTGATTATCGCCGTTTCGTCAGTTAAGTTGCTGATATCGCAACATAAACGAACTAAATTCATGCCCTCCAAAAAAATTCTGTTGACTCATTTCGACAAAGGGACTAGCTCTCTCGTTAATAAACTAAATAGTTCTATAACGAACAAAAATGGGTGCGTCAATGAAACTGGGTGGGAATCCATTGAAGATATCGCGCAGGGCCTTTCTCGGATTTTCCATCGGAATGGTCGCTGCGCCTGCTATCGGTCGTCCGCAAGGCCTTCAGCCGTTGTCGGCGCGCATGGACTTCGCCCCCTGGGGCGTTCAGGCGGCCATGCATCTCTGTCAGGTTAAGGGCTGGTTCAAGGATGTCGGCCTTGAGGTCGATGTGCAGGACGGCCGAGGTTCGGGCAACACGCTGCAGCTGGTAAATGCAGGCCAGGTCGATGTCGGACAGGTACAGTTGGGCCTCGTTCCGCAAGCGCGCGTCAAGAGTGCGCTAGTAAAAGGGATTGCCGGATTTGGTCGCGCCACTGACCTAGCCGCGGTTGTCGACCGGGATTCCGACTACAAAACGGTCGCCGATTTCAAAGGCAAGAGCATCGTCTGTTTTGCTGCAAGCCCATGGGCGCCCTTCATTGATTTCTGGCTCGCGCAGGGCGGCTTGGATCGCTCCACCGTGGAATTGCTTCTGGTTGATCCGGCCGCGCTCTGGAGCACCTATACGACACGCCGCGCGGATGTGATCCTCTCAACCGGACCGTCGATCATCCCTCCAGCGGAAGCCGTGCGACCGTCGAGAGGCATCCTGGCCAGCGATGCGGGCGTGAACTTTCCGAGCTATGGCCTGATTGCAAGCGACGCGACGATTTCAAAGCGAGGTGATGCCCTCAAGGCGCTTGTGGCATCCCAGCAGAAGGCCTGGGCGTATCTACGCGATGGAAACGCGGCGGAAGGCGCTGAAGCTATGATACAGCAGCGTCCGAATGCAAAATTGATCAAGGACGTCCTTATCCGTCAGATCGATATGACCATCGAGACCTTCAATACCGAAGCCACCAAAGGCAAGCTGATCGGCTGGCAGGCCGAGGAAGACTGGCAGGCCGCTCTCGGCACAATGGAAAAGGCAAGCGCAATCCCATCGGGCCTCGCGCTCTCCGACATTTTCACCAACGAATTCATCGGGTGAAGCCACGATGCTTGATCAGGTCAGAGACAACTACATCCAGGTTGCCGACGTCGACAAGCGCTATGGCGGCAACGAGGGTTTGCTCGTTCTAGAGAACATAAACCTCGACATTAAGAAGGGTGAATTCGTCAGTATCCTCGGTCCCAGCGGCTGCGGCAAAAGCACCTTGCTCAAGTGTATCGCGGGGCTGGAACCAATTTCCGGAGGCGGCATATCCACGCGGGGGCAGGCCATCAATGGTCCGCCGCACGGTCTTGGAATGGTGTTTCAGCGGGACATGCTCCTCGATTGGCGCACGATACTCGAAAACGTTCTTTTCACGGTCGAAATCAAGGGCAAGGTAACTGCTGAGATGAAGGCGCGTGCCAGCGCGCAACTCGCTCGCTTCGGCCTTGGTGGATATGAAAATAAACGGCCATGGGAATTGTCAGGTGGTATGCGCCAGAGAGCGTCAATCTGTAGAGCCCTCCTGACAGATCCCGACATTCTCCTGATGGATGAACCGTTCGGAGCGCTTGACGCCATGACACGTGACGACCTCAACGTGGAGGTGGCGCGCATCTGGCAGGAGACGCACAAGACGATCCTCTTCATCACGCACAGCATCAGCGAAGCAGTTTTCCTCTCGGATCGCGTGGTGATCCTTGATCGGCATCCCGGGCGGATCGTCGAAATCCTCGATATCGACCTCCCACGTCCGCGCGAACTGTCAGTGCGGGAGACCCCGGAATTTGGTCGTTATAGCGGTCACATCCGCCAGGTGTTCACGAAGCTGGGGATTTTCAAGAATGCGTGACAAGACATCAATCGCCGCCCGCTTACTTCCCGGCTTCGTTATGCTGGTTTCCGCACTGGCTGTCTGGGAGCTGTCCGTAAGGTTCTTTGCGATTTCGCCGATCCTGCTCCCGTCCCCCTCGGCGGTTTGGGCGGAGTTCTGGAGAATGCCATCATTCTTTTTGTACAATGCAGGGGTGACCTTGGCCGTAACCGTGATTGGTTTTCTTCTTGCGACAGTTTTCGGGGTTCTACTGGCAATCGTCATCGTATCGTCGAAGACGCTTGAACGACCAGTATTTTCTTTCCTCGTGGCCCTGAACTCAGTGCCTAAAGTCGCACTGGCACCGCTTTTTGTGGTCTGGATGGGTATAGGACCGGAACCGAAAATCGCCATTGCGGTCATGCTTGCGATCTTCGCCATCGTAATCGACACGGTACTTGGCCTTCGATCCGTCGACCCCGACATGATCAATCTGGCGCGCGTCGGCCGCGCCAGCAAGTGGCAAATTCTCACGAAAATCCGGCTTCCCTGTGCTTTGCCGAGCATGTTCGCCGGGCTGAAGGTGGCGATCTCGCTAGCGCTGATCGGCGCAATCATCGGTGAGTTTGTCGGCGGCTCCTCAGGGCTCGGATTCGCAATTCTCTCGGCACAAGGGCAATTCGACACGCCCGGCCTGTTCGTCAGTCTGGCGCTCCTCATCGCAATGGGATCGCTGTTGTTCAACATCATGGAAGGGATAGAGCGGCTGTCGATCCCTTGGCATACGTCAGTCCGCTCTCACTGACCAAGAAAATTCACCTACAAACCACCCAACGGACGGGGTTTACCCCGGCTGCGGGAGAACTTGACCCGATAAACGGCGCGGATGCGCAGGAGGCAAACGATGGACAACGCACGCATTGGCGTTGATATTGGCGGAACTTTCACCGACTTGGTGCTATTTGGTGACGCTGGCGAAACCTTTTTCACGAAGGTCCCCTCGACACCCGCCAAGCCTGAACAGGCTGTCCTGACCGGTATTCGTCAAATCACGGAGACGGCCGGCCTGGACGTTAGCAAGGTGGCTGAAGTCGTTCATGGCACGACAGTCGGTTCAAATACGCTTCTGCAAAAGGTCGGGGCCAAGACGGGCCTCATCACGACCAAGGGCTTTCGCGACGTCTTAGAAATCGGCCGCGTTCGCACGCCGACCATGTTCGATCTGAGCTGGGAAAAGGCCGTGCCCCTGATTGCGCGCCGCTACCGCCTGGAAGTTGACGAGCGTTCGACCGCCGACGGTCGTGTGCTCAAGCCGCTCAACGAGCAGGAAGTTATCGAGATCGGCCGCTTCTTCGAAAGCGAGGGCGTTGAATCCGTCGCTATCTGCTTCCTGAACTCCTACCGCAATCCGGAAAACGAGACGCGCGCGCTCGAGGTGATGAACAAGCACTTCCCGAACATGTGGGTGACCGCGTCCGTTTCCGTTTTGCCGGAAATCCGCGAATACGAGCGCACCTCCACGACGGCGGTTAACGCTTACGTCCTGCCGTCGCTGCGCGCCTACTTCGAACGTCTCGAAAACGGACTGCGGGAAATCGGCGTCTCGGCGCCCCTCCTGATCAGCAACTCCAACGGCGGCCTTTCAAGCGCTAAGATGGCGCAGGAAAAGCCGGTCTTCTTCATTTCCTCGGGCCGCTCCGCCGGTGTGGTTGGCGCTGGCCGTCTCGGCGAGGCCATGGGTGAAAAGGATCTCGTGGTCTTCGATATGGGCGGAACAACCGCTTCCGCCTCGCTAATCCACAAGGGCGAACTGTCGCGTGCCAACGAATACGAGTTCCGCGCCGGTATTTCGACGCCGAGCCGCTTCATCAAGGCCGGCGGCTATCTCATGCGCGTGCCGACCGTCGACGTTGCCGAAGTTGGCAGCGGTGCGGGCTCCATCGCAAGCATCGACGAAGGGGGCCTCATGCACGTGGGCCCGCTGTCGGCTGGCGCCGATCCTGGCCCTGTCTGCTACGGTATCGGCGGGCAGTCGCCGACCGTCACGGACGCCAACGTCGTCCTCGGTTTTCTGCCTTCAGCGCTCGCCGGCGGCAGCATGAAACTTGACGTTGAAGGTGCTCGCGCGGCCATAAAGCGCGACCTCGCCGACAGGCTGGGCCTGTCGATCGAGGACGCGGCTTTCGGCATCCGTGAAGTGGTCAACATCAACATGGCTCGCACGATCAAGGCAGTCACAGTAGAACGCGGCGTTGATCCACGCGACTTCGCGATCCTTGCCTTCGGCGGATCTGGCCCGGTGCACGCCTGCGACCTAGCACGTACGCTCAACATCTCCCGCGTCATATTTCCGAAATCTCCCGGCGTCTTCACGGCGACCGGTATGCTGGCCGCCAAGGTGGAGCGCTACTTCCTGCGCAGCCTGAACGGCATGCTGGACCAGCTTCCGATCGACCAAGTCAACAGCCTGCTCAGGGACATGCGTGCGGAGGCCGTAGCCTCGCTTGCCGAAGAAGGCTACAGCCCCGAACAAATCGAATGCGGCTTCGAGGCCGATCTTCGCTTCAAGGGCCAGGATTTCGAACTCCCGATTGCTCTGCCGGAAACGGTCACAGAGCGCGATCGCGATCTGCTTCGTGCGGCGTTCCTTGAGGCCTACAAGGGGATCTACGGCTATGCCTCGGACGATAGGGTTGAGATCGTCAACATTCGTCTGAACGCGAGCGGCAATCAGGGCAATCGGCTGAGCTTCGTTCCGCATGCGCCGGACACTGCCACAGCAGAAGCCACGAGCCGCAAGATCTATCATTCTCGCACGGACGGCTGGGTGGATACGCCGATCTACGAGCGCAGCACCTTCAAGGGTGGCGTGCAGGGACCGCTCATCATTCAGAGCCCGGACACCACCATCGTCATACCTCCGCGTGCCACCGCTGACCTCGACGCCTTCGGCAACGTTGTCGCCACACTTGCTTGAGTCTTTCGGAAGGAACAGCCTCATGGCCCAGAAAACCAACGATCCGATCACCTTCGCTGTCATCAAAAATGCGCTCGACACCATCGTCGACGACATGGCCTTCGCCGTCATGCGCACCGCACGCTCCCCGATCGTCCGGGACGTTCTCGATTACTCCGTCACGCTTTGCGACAAGCATGGGCGCATCCTGTCGCAGGCAAAAACGGTCGCGTTGCATCTTGGCGCCGTGCCGGATGCAATGGACGTCATCATGGCAAAGTACGCCGACAACCTGGCTCCCGGCGACGTGATCGTTTTCAACGACCCGTATGAAGGGGGCATGCATCTTCCGGACATCTTCATGATCCGGCCCATCTTCCACGCCGATACGCTTCGTGGATTCTCGGTGGTCATTGCGCATCATTGTGACGTCGGCGGCCGCGTCCCCGGCTCGAATGCAGCGGACTCGACCGAGATCTACCAGGAAGGTCTTCGTATTGCGCCGATGAAGCTTTACGACAAGGGCGTTCTCAACGATACGCTGATACGCATCATCACCAAGAACGTGCGTCTGCCGGAACTGGTCCTCGGCGACCTCGAAGCGCAGTTCGCCACCTGCAATCTCGGCGAGCGTGAGTTGCTCCGCCTGATCGAGCGTTATGGTGCGGATGAGCTGGACAGCTATTTCGACGACCTGATCGACTACGGCGAGCAGCTCACGCGTGCCGCTATCCGCTCGTGGCCGGATGGCGACTACTATTTCGAGGATTTCATCGACGGCGACGGGTTTTCAACGGACGCAATCCCGATCAAGGTCAAGCTCACCGTCAAGGGTGATCACCTCGATGTCGATTTCGCGGGGTCTTCGCCGCAGGTTAAGGGCGCGATCAACTCGACGCTATCCTTCGTCAAGTCGGCAACTTATCTGTCCGTGCGCTGCGCGCTCGACGCGGAGGTGCCGAACAATGCTGGCGTGTATCGCGCCATCACTATCACCGCGCCGGGAGGTTCGATCCTCAACCCGCAGATGCCGGCGCCGGTGGCAGCCCGGGCTCTAACCGGCTATCGCGTGGTTGACACCGTCCTGGGAGCGTTGTCGCAGATCGCACCCAAAAAGGTCATGGCGGCGGGCGAGGGCGGCAACACAGTTCTGGCCTTCGGCGGCTGGGATAAAGAAACCCGCGAACCATTCGTTCTGGTCGACATGATCAACGGCGCCTGGGGCGGCCGCTGGAACAAGGATGGGGTCGAGGGCGTCACCAACCCCTCGCAGAACATGTCGAACCTGCCGGTGGAAACGCTAGAGGTCCGTTATCCGCTTATGATGGACGAATACAGCCTGCGCCCCGATTCATGCGGAGCCGGAGAGTATCGCGGGGGCCTCGGCCTGATCCGCACTTACCGCCTCCTCGCCGAGGAAGCCGTTTTGCAGATTCGCGCGGACCGGCATGATCATGCGCCCTACGGCCTGTTCGGCGGCAAGCCGGCAGCACCTTGCGTCAATATCCTTGATCCGGAGGGCGAAAACACTCGCCTTCCCGCCAAGATCACCCGCACCATCGGCCGCGATGTCGTGATCCGCCACGAACAGGCTGGCGGCGGCGGCTACGGGGATCCGCTAAAGCGCTCGCTCGAGCTCATCGCCGACGATCTCTCGAATGGCAAAATCACTGCCGCCTTTGCCCGTGAACACCACGGCATCGTGTTCGAAGAAGACGGTATCACCATCAATGCAGCAGCAACCGGCGCACGACGCGCACAGGAGGCTTTCGCGTGACCCAGTACGATCTTACGCGCTTTGCGATCAATCAGATCACGACCCCCACATGGACCATGCCTCAGGCGATCGAAGGCTATTCGCGCCAAGGAATCAGAGGTATAGCGGTGTGGCGGAACTTCCTCGACGATTATGGCGTCGAACAAACCGCCAAGCACCTGCGCGACGCACAGATGTGGGTTGCTTCGCTCTGCACGAGTGCATGGGTCAGCGAAACCGATCCGGCAGCTTACCGAGCCAAGATCGATGAGAACCGCCGGATCATCGACCAGGCGGCTGCCATCGGCGCCCCCTGCGTCGTCATGGTAATCGGCGGCTTGCCGCAGGGTGACAAAGACTTGCCCGCCCAGCGCAGGCGCATTCACGATGCTTTTGCCGAACTCGCGCCTTACGCGGCGGCCTCAGGGGTAAAACTCGGACTTGAGCCGCTGCATCCGATGTATTGTGGCGATCGCAGCGCACTCAACCTGATCACGGATGCCAATGATCTTATCGACGAGTTAGGTGACAAAGCTGCCAGCCTGGTCGCGGACGTCTATCATTGCTGGTGGGACCCCGCATTTGAGCGAGAGCTTCGCCGTGCCGGGAAAGACCGCATCCACACGTTCCACTATTGCGACTGGCTAGTCCCGACGCGGAACCTCCGTGATCGTGGCATGGTGGGCGATGGGGTGATTGATTTCGCTACCATTCGGGGATGGCTTGATGACATCGGTTACGACGGTCCGTTCGAGCTGGAACTTTTCTCTGAACTGGACTGGTGGGAACGGGATCCAGAAGAGACTGTGCGTATCGCCATCGAGCGTTGTGGCCCATTCGTAGGCCCGCGCTAATATCGCGTCTGGCCCGCGAGCTTGTGGGTCGGACGTTCCCTAACCGCCTGTTGGATCAGGCTTCGATTCAGGAGACCCTGATGACAGACCAAAGCTTCATTTCGATACGAAACCTGCAAAAAAGCTATGCGCAGGGACAGATTAAAGTCCTGAATGGCTTGAACCTCGACATGCAGAAAACTGACCGCTTGCTTGTAATCGGTCCCAGCGGCGGAGGAAAAAGTACGCTTCTCCGCTGCGTCATGGGGCTCGAGGATGTCCAGGGCGGTGAGATCAAAGTCGACGGCAAAAACTATATCGCCGGCGCGCCGAAAAAAACGACCATTAACGCCGAAATGCAAAAGCAGATCGGCATGGTTTTTCAGAGTTACACGCTCTTTCCTCACCTCACCGTGCTTGGTAACCTCACTCTTGCGCCCGTTAGGTCACGTGGCGTGAGGCGTGATGAGGCAGAAGCGCGCGCACTCGAATTGCTCAACCGGTTTGGGCTCAAGGCCAAGGCCAAGGCCTATCCGGCTGCTCTTTCCGGCGGTCAAAAACAGCGCGTCGCGATCGCAAGGGCGTTGATGCTCGACCCGAAACTGATGCTGTTCGATGAAGTGACATCGGCACTCGATCCGGAACTCGTGAACGAAGTGATTAGCATGGTGACCGAGCTCGCGGACGGCGGCATGCCGATGATGATTGTCACGCACGATATGTGGTTCGCAAAGAAGATCGCAACTAGAGTGGTCTTCTGCGATGGCGGTGTCGTTGCCGATGACGCTCCACCTGACGAATTCTTCCGTGCGCCGAAGACCGCCAGGGCGCGTGACTTCATCCACAACGTGCTGCATGCAGATCGCTGAGATGGACGAACGACCATGCAAAACATCGATTTCTTTTTCGTCCTCAATGCCTGGCCCGCGCTTCTGGAGGGATTAAAAATCACCCTCCAGCTCACGGTGTGGGCAAACATCATCGGGCTTGTTGCCGGGTTTCCTCTAGCCCTGCTCTCGAATGCCCGCATCGCACCGATACGGTGGATCGCGCGCTTCTATATCGACCTGTTTCGGTGTACGCCCGTCCTCGTTCAGGTCGTGTGGTTCTTCTTCTGTATACCGATGATCTTCGAGGTGTGGTGGTCGCCGGTATTCATGGGGGTCCTCATCCTCGGAATGAACCAGACGGCGTTCAACGGTGAAGCATTCAGGGCTGCCATCCAATCCATTCCCGCAGCGCAAAGGGATGCTGGTGTCGCACTTGGCCTCGGCCGTTGGAACTACACCAGATACATCGTGCTACCCCAGGCAATCAGGACTGCGACGCCGGTCCTGATCACAAATGCGATTGGTATCTTTCAGCAAAGCTCGCTTGTTGCACTCGTGGGTGTTGCCGACCTGATGTATCAGGGCAAGCAGCTCTCGACCCAGACCTACCGCCCAATCGAGACGTTTACCTTCCTCGCGGCGTTTTATCTGGTTGTCGCGATCCCCTTTGGTCGTCTAGCCGCGTTCTTTGAACACCGGCTGGAGCGTATGAACAAGGTGTAAGATCATGCAAGATCTCGATTTCTCTGTTGTTCTGCAATACGGTCCGGCGTTGCTCAAAGGGCTCGTTCTGACCCTCCAGATTACGGTGCTTTGCGGACTGGCAAGCGTTGTGTTCGGCTTTCTCATCGGTGTTGGACGCAAGTCCAACGTTCGACCGGTCCGCTGGGCCTGCTCTCTCTATGTCGAGGTGCTGCGCGGTACGCCGGTCCTGATTACCTTGTTCTGGGTCTTCTTCTGTTTCCCGATCATTCTCGACGTTGAGCTCAGTCCCTTCATCTCGGCCGTGATTGCCCTGACACTCTATACATCGGCGATCACCAGCGAGTCCTTTCGGGCTGCCTTGGGATCGATCGGGCAAGATCAGCACGATGCTTGCAAAGCGCTTGGTCTGAGCCGTTTTTCGAAGATGATGTATGTGGTCGCGCCACAGACAATCGTACGCGCCATTCCCAACCTGATGTCGAACCTGGTGAGCCTGTTCAAGGAGAGTGCGCTCGTTTCGGCAGTCGGCGTGGTCGAACTTATGTACACGGCTCAAAACATATCGAACGTGACTGCGAGACCTGTCGAGGTACTGACCACCGCGGCTCTCGTCTACTTTGTTATCGGCTGGGTGCTCACGCGACTGGTCAATGCCGCGGAAACGCGCCTGCTCGTCAAAATGGCAGTGTGAACCCTCAAGGCAAACGGGCCCTCCGTTAAGCCACCCACCTTCACGCATAGCGTGACATGAAAAAAGATTTTTAAGGAGATCAGCAATGGCAAGTACAAATGAACAAACCTCTTCGCCGCTCGCGGTTGTCACCGGCGGCGCAAGCGGGATTGGCGAGGCCAGTGTGCGCGGCTTCGTGTCTGCCGGCTGGCGGGTTGTTATCGCAGACATCAACGACGAACGGGGAAAGGCAATCGCTGCCGAATTGGGTGCCGCGGTCAGCTACCGTCATCTTGATGTGTCCGACGAGCAGGCGGTGAGGCAATTCAAAGAGGCGGTCTATGCAGAGCATGGACTTGTGTCGGCACTTGTGAACTCTGGCGGCATTTTGCAGAACGCCACCAAGGTGACGAAGATGCCGGTCGAAGAGTTCGATCGCATCATCGACGTCAACCTTCGCGGAACGATGCTCACTGCGCGCGCCTTCGGCGAAGAGATGGCGCAATCGGGCGGCGGATCGATTGTGAACCTCTGCTCGCTGACCACTTTCCAGCCCTGGCCACAGCCGGCATATGCCATGAGCAAGTCGGCGCTGAAGATGCTGACCGAAATCATGGCCGCCGAACTTGGTCCGCAGGGTGTCCGTGTCAATGCGGTAGCGCCTGGATATACGATGACCGAAGCGATGAAGAGCCGCATCGATCGCGGCGAACGCGACCCCTCTGTTGTCATTTCCAGGTCCGCGCTGCGACGGTTCGTCGAGCCGAGGGAGGTTGCAGATGCAATCCTCTTCCTGTGCTCTCCGTCCGCGTCCGCCATCACTGGGATCACCATGCCGATCGATGCGGGCTGGCTGGTCTATACGTCCTATATGAGCGCGGCCGCGCGACCAGCGGACTAACACAGCAGGTAGCAACCGGCGTCCCGACACATCACGGGAGCCGGCCGGGTCTCTAGTGCAGAGCATTGCACGGAAAAAATTCTGCCCGCAACACCTAAAGGGCTATTGTCGACAATTGCAATCGGTGCCAAGATCGCTTTTAGCCAGGCCGAGCGCCGATTGGACACGATAGAAAGGAAACCAACCCAGCAGAACCCACCGAACAGATGCATGCGAATAAAAGCAATCAACGGAACAGCAGCAACAATTGGGAGTGTTAAAATGAAACTTACGAAGCTCATCACCGGGTTGATCCTCGGCGCAACAGTTCTCGCTGGAGCAGGTCAGGCCAATGCCCAGTCTGCCGAAGGTTACTGGCAGGAAATCCAGAAGCGCGGAACGCTCCGTTGCGGCGCGGCAGTCGCGCCCCCGCACGTTATTCGCGATCCTCAAAGCGGCGAATACAGCGGTACATTCGTCGACCTCTGCAAGAAGTTTGCTCAGGACGCCCTTGGCGTAAAAGCTGAAATCGTCGACACGACCTGGGACAACATCGTTGCCGGCTTGCAGGCCAATCGCTGGGACCTGTCCATGGCTTTGAACCAGAATCCCAAGCGGGCTATGGCGATCGCCTTCAGTCAGCCGGTCGTTCAGTACGAAGTTTCCGGCGTTTACGACAAGGCAAATCCGAAGTTTTCCACGGCACCGAAGTCTATCGCAGATCTCGACGTCGCCGGCGTGACGATCATCATCATGTCGGGCACGGCAATCGACGGAACACTTACGCGCCAGATCAAGAATGCAACGATCCTGCGCCTGCCCGATATCGACGCCACTCGCCTGGCGCTCTCTTCACGGAGAGGCGACATCCTCGTCGATGACAGCGACAGCAACACGCTGTTTTCAGCGACGGGCAAGGATCGCTGGGTGACGCTTAACCCCGAGCCTGCTATCTCGAAGCAGGGCATCGCGTTTGGCCTGCGTCGTGATGCTTCGTATTCGGATATCCAGTCGCTGAACTTCTTCATCCAGGAGCAGACCGCGATCGGCGAAGTCGACCGCATCGCGAGCGGATACATCGACAAGCTCGCGGGCGAAATCAAGAAATAGCGACAGTCTGGCGAGGCGCTGCAATCTGCGGCGTCTCGCCAATACCGTTCCGACGAATAGTGAATGCAACCCATCGCTCTCGAAGATGGCGGGGAGGGGTGCTTCGAATGGAGAACATGATGACCGTCGACAAAAAACCTCTCCGTAGCGAGGCATGGTTCAAGCGCATTGACAATACCGGGTATGAGCACCGCACCCACCTCAAGGCGCGTGGTGCGCTACCAGATATGTTCGAGGGCAAACCCGTAATCGGCATTGCCAACTCGGCATCCGATCTGGTCCCCTGCAACGCCCATCTCACGGAACTGGCGGAATGGGTTGCTCGCGGTGTGCTCGAAGCTGGCGGCTTCCCGCTTGTGTTTTCCACTATGTCGATCGGCGACTCCATCATGCGTCCGAGCGGAATGCTTTTCCGCAATATGATGAGTATGGAGCTCGAGGCGACACTTCGCGCAAACCCGCTCGACGGCGTGGTTTTGCTAACAGGATGCGACAATACGGCGCCCGCCTACATGATGGGGGCAGCCAGCGTCGATCTCCCGACCATCGTCGTGCACGGTGGGACGATGCTGAGCGGTCGCGTTGGGATGCGGCAGGTAGGTTCGGGTTCCGACATTTTTCGTATGCACGGCGAATACAAGGCAGGGCGTATGACGAAGGACGCTTTCCTTGCGTCGGAATACGGAATGTCGCGCAGTAACGGCGCCTGTAACACGATGGGGACGGCAACGACGATGGGCTGTATCGCAGAAGCCCTCGGCCTCAGTCTCACGGGATCTGCTGCCATTCCCGCGGTTGATGGGCGTCGGAAGGGCTCCGCGCAGTTGTCTGGTCGGCGAATCGTCGAGATGGTCAGAGAAGATCTGGCGTTCTCTAAGATCGTCGATCGATCGGCGCTTGAGAATGCAATCCGAGTCAACGCTGCCCTCGGCGGGAGCACGAATGCAATCATTCATTTGCTGGCTTTGGCGGGGCGCCTGGAGATTGAACTGACCCTTGCCGACTTCGAAGAAAACAGCCGGTCAATCCCGCTTCTTGCCAACATCCTTCCGAACGGCAAGTACCTCGTCGAGGAATTCTTCTCCGCGGGTGGATTGCCGGCCGTCATGGCATCGCTTGGGGAGAGGCTCAACCTTGATGCGCGTACCGCAGGCGGAACGACGCTGCGGGAGGAACTCGCTGGCGTCGAAAGCCTTGACCACGACGTCATCGCGCCGTTCGACAAACCGATCAAGCCGCAGAACGCGCTGCGCATCATCAGGGGCAACATTGCACCAAACGGTGCTGTGATGAAACCATCAGCCGCAAGTCCGCACCTGATGAAACATACGGGCCGTGCCGTCGTGTTCGAATCCGTGGAAGATCTCGACAAGCGCATCGATGATCCGTCTCTGAATATCGACGAGACCTGCGTACTCGTTCTGAAGGGGATTGGCCCCAGAGGTTATCCGGGCATGCCGGAACTTGGAAATATCCGTTTGCCCAAGCATATTCTCGAAAAGGGCGTCACCGATATGGTCAGGATTTCGGACGGCCGCATGAGTGGCACGGCTTATGGTACGGTCGTGCTTCACGTTGCGCCCGAATCCTCGATCGGTGGTCCGCTGGCTCTGATCCGTGATGGTGACCTGATTTCGCTGGACGTCGAGGCGGGCACATTGTCGGTCAATCTCACCGATGACGAACTTGAACTGCGGCGGTCGCAAGCCTCCTTTGCGCCCATCAGCCATAAGCGCGGTTACGAGCGCCTCTTTGTTGAGCATGTCTTGCAGGCTGATAAGGGGCTCGATTTTGATTTCCTGGTGGGGCGAAGCGGGAACGAAGCTCCGACGAGACGACCGTTCTAATCCTGATCACTATTAAGCAGCGCCGCTACTCCCGCGCGTCCGGGAATAGCGGCGTTCTCAGTCGCCGTCGGGACGTGATAACGAACCGGTGAGCTTTTGACCTTCTGTAATGTTGTGTTGCTCAGCCAACGTCCCAGCAAGAACCGAATCCCGTTCACGGATAGCATTCCAGATCGGTTCATGCTGGACGATAATCTCCAAGGGATCTTCTATCAGAAGATTGCTTGATCGGATGAACACGCGGATTTGCTGCTCTATCAGCTTATATTGTTGTTTTAGGCGGCTATGCCCGGACTCGTCGATGATCGATTTGTGAAAACCGAAATCGGCCTCAGCAATTGTTTCAGAGCTCTCCGTCACTGTATTTTTCAGCCGGTCAAATGCGGCCTCAATACGCGACATCGCCTCATTGTCGGCATTGGTCGCAGCAAACTGTGCCGCCAGACGTTCGATAGCACCTCGTAGCGTGTAGAGCTCCCAAACATCCTGATGGGTGAGTTCAACGACCGTCCAACCCGTGTAGGGAACGAGACTGACGAGCCCTTCTTTTCCAAGCTGATGCAGCGCCGTGCGGACAGTGGCACGGGAAAGACCCATGCCCTCCGAAAGCTGGACCTCTGTCAAGCGCGATCCCGGTCGGATCGATCCGTCCACGATTTGGGATCTCAATACGCCAAGCGCTCGCACGTCCGCTGGCATTTTTTCGATTTTTGGTAGCTTCATTTGCGTCATCGTCGGCCCACAGTTGCTTGAAATTCAACATTAACGCTCCCCCAAGGGGCGAACAAGAGAACTATATCGAATTCCCGCGCAAAGGCTATTGTCGACAATAGCCTTTTAGGCTATTTATGAGCGTATGAAAATGGCCGGCCTCAAGAAAAGGCCTGATCGCAATTACGAATTCAAAACAAGTCGGAGGAGCTGTCCGGATGTTCAGGGCGAACAAAATTCGAAACGCTGACGAGATTGCCGCTCACGGGGATGCGGCGTCACGCCAGATTGTCCTTGAAATCGCGGACCGGACACTTGAGCGGCTCGATAGCTACAAGCGCATCCGCAGCATCATGCGACTTGAGGGCGATATCCTGCACATCGGCACGAAGTCGTGGGACCTGTCGAAGAAGCGCAACATCTACCTCTTTGGTGCGGGCAAGGCCTGCAACCACATGGCCATGGCGGTGGATCACGTCCTTGGCGACCGCCTCACGCGCGGAATAGCCATCGTGAAGATCCACGAGGAAACCGATCGTTTCAACAAGACCGAGGTTTACGTTGGCGGCCATCCTCTGCCGAACGAGGCAGGCTACCAGGCATCCAGGAAGATGATCGAGATCATCGACCAGGCGGGTCCGGACGACCTTTTTATCGGAGTCATCAGCGGTGGCAGTTCCGCTTTGATGTCCTGCCCAATCGACGGTATTTCGCTGCAGGACGAGATCGACACGACCGACGTACTGCTGAAATCCGGCGCCGGAATCTACGAAATCAACGCGGTGCGCCGGCACATATCCGCGCTGAACGGGGGCATGCTCGCCAAGCGCATTCAGGACGTGGGCGCGGAGCTGATCGGCTTCGGCATCAGCGATGCCGTCGGCTCACCGGCAACCGGTGACATCGCCGTCCCCTACGCTGCCTATAAAAGCACGCCCATTGGGCCCGATGCGACGACACTGGATGATGCGCGCGCTACCATCGTCAATTATGACGTGGCCGACCGCCTGCCAAAGAGCGTCGTCGACTACCTGATGAATGCCGGGCCGGACAAGGAAACGCCGAAGGCCTTTCCGAACAACACCTATTTCTTGCTCAACACCCTGCCGGATTCCTGCATCTCCGCCAAGGAAATCTGTGAGGAGATGGGTATTCCTGCCATTATCGTCTCTTCTTTCCTGGAAGGTGAAAGCAAGGACGCAGGCACGTTCTTCGCTTCGATGGCGCGTGAGATCCAGACTTACGGCAACCCGGTCAAGGCGCCGTGCGTGCTGCTCAGTTCTGGCGAGGTCACGACTCAGATTCTCGACAACAGCGTCATCCGCGGGCACGGCGGACCGGGCCAGGAGATGACGATCAGCTTTGCGATCACCGCCGCGAAAACAAAGGGCGCGTGCCTTCTGTCGATTGACAGCGAAGGAACCGACGGGACGGCCAAGGTGGCCGGCGGCATCACCGATTCCGCCAGTCTGGCGGCTGCTGCGGGAAAGGGCATCAATCTCCATCAGACGCTGCGCGAGCACAGTTGTTTCGAGGCGCTCGACGCTATCGGCTCCGCTGTCTTCACCGGCAACACCGGCACCAACCTGTGCGACCTCAACATTCTTTACGTACCAGCCCTGAAGGAGGGCCAGTAACATGGAAGACAGGATTGCCTCAATCTTCGCCCAGCAGATCATCGACTGCAAATGCCGCCCAGCGGTAGAGGTGGAAATCCGCACCGAAAGCGGTGCTGTCGGCCGCGGCGCGGCTCCGACCGGGAGCTCGGTCGGCATGCACGAAGCCTTCGTGCTGCGCGACGGCGACAAGTCGACCTATGGCGGCCTTAGTGTTCACAAGGCGGTCCAGAAGGTCGAGACGATCATCGCACCAGCGCTCATCGGGATGGACGTCTTCGATCAGCGCGCCATTGACGAGAAGATGATCGCGATCGACGGTACGCCAGATAAGGGGAGCCTTGGCGGCAACACGATATATTCGGTATCGATCGCGGCTTTCCGTGCTGCGGCCGATGCGCTGCGCATTCCGCTCTATGACCACATTGCGGGCGGTACGATCAAGACTGTGCCTGTTCCCTGCTTCAACGTCATCAATGGCGGAAAATACGACGGTTTCATCCAGTCCTTCAACGAGTTCCTGATCGTTCCCTACGGTACGGACAGTATCGACGTTTCGATCGAGATGGCGGTTACCGTTTTCCAGGAGCTCTCGCACGTGCTCACCAGACACCTCGGCCACAAACCGCAGGTCGCTAGCTCTTACGGTTACGCAGCGCCCTCGGACGATCCGGAAGTGCTTCTCGATCTCATGCAGCAGGCTATCGACGCCTGCGGCTACACCGGGCGCATCGCTTTCGCTCTCGATTGCGCGTCGAGCGAGTTTTTCGACGCTGAGAGCCGTACGTATCTTCTGAAAGGGCAACGCGTGACCAGTGACGAGCTGATCGCTTACGCCAAGCGCCTGACGGAAAAATACGACTTCGTTTTTATCGAGGACCTCCTCGATGAGAACGACTGGGATGGCTATGTTAAAGCAAACCGCGAGATTGACCGGACGATCATCCTTGGTGACGACCTAACGGTAACCAAGCTCCAATACCTCAAGCGCGCTTTCGAAACCAAAGCTGTCGGCGGCTTTATCCTGAAGCCCAATCAGGTCGGCACGATCACAGAAGCGATGGACGCTCACCGCTACGCGAGCGAACATGGCATAATTTCCGTCCCCTCAGGGCGCTCCGGCGGTGTCGTTGACGATGTCGTGATGGATTTCTCGGTCGGACTTCAGGTTCCGTTTCAGAAGAACGGCGCGCCTCGTTCCGGCGAGCGCATCGAAAAGCTGAACTTCCTGATGCGTGCCAATGCCCGCAGCGCCGGATGCCGCCTTTACGACATCAAGCCTCTCCTAAAATTCTGACGATCAAGAAATCAGCCGATCGAACCTTCATCCATAGGGAGCTCCATTATGACCACGAAAATCGACTTTCTCTACCTTTCCGAACCCGACATGATCGCCGCCGGTGTCAACGACGCAAAGCGTTGCGTGGAAATCTGCGAGGAGACTTTCAGCCTGCTGGGCGAGGGCGACTACCTCATGGGCGGTGCCAACCACAACAGCCATGGCCTCAACATCGTCTTTCCGAAGGAAACGAAGTTCCCGAACATGCCCGTCGCCGGCCCGGACCGGCGTTTCGCCGCCATGCCCGGTTATCTCGGCGGCCGCTTCGACGTCTGCGGCAACAAGTGGTACGGCTCGAACCATGCCAATACCCAGAAGGGCCTTCCGCGCTCGATCCTAACGATGATGCTGAACGACAAGGAAACCGGCGCGCCGATGGCGCTGATGTCAGCGAACCTGCTCAGCGCCGCGCGCACAGGCGCCGTACCGGGCGTCGCGGCAAAGCACCTCGCCAACAAGGATGCTAAGATCGTCTCCATTGTCGGTTGCGGTCCGATCAACAAGGCCTGCTTCACCGCCATCATGACCCAGCTTCCCGCCGTCGAGAAAGTCGTCTGCTTCGACGTGTTCCTGGACAAGGCAAATGAACTCGCGCGCTGGGTCGCGGAGACCTACAAGGTCAAGGCCGTCGGCGTCGACGAGGCCGAGGCAGGCTTCCGCAACATCGACGTCATCACCGTGGCGGCTTCGCGCCTCAAGCCGCTCTACTTCAAGGACGAGTGGATCAAGGAAGGCGCGACCATCCTCGTTTCCGGTCCGTTCAACACGGACGAGTCCTTCCTCACTGGGGCGACGATCGTCTACGATCACACGCCGCTTCAGGAAGCCTATGTCGAGGACGCTATCGCCTCGGGCAACAAGGATGCCTACTACGGCGGCGTGATTGGCGGTCCGTTCTTCCGTCTCATCGACGCTGGCAAGTTGCCGGCTCTCAAAGACTCGACCGGCCTTGGCGACGTGGTCAACGGCAAGAAGCCGGGCCGCGAAAGCGCCAAGGATCGGGTCATCTTCATCGCTTGCGGCATGGCTGTCTTCGACATCAGCTGGGGCTTCGAAATGTATGAGAACGCCAAGAAGAACGGCATCGGCCAGTCCCTCAATCTCTGGGACAAGCCCGCCCTCGCTTGATCAGGCGCCGGCCGCGTCGTTTCTGGCGACGCGGCCGGCAAACGGATGGGTCCGTAGGTTCGCCCGGTGCAGCCCTTGCATCCGCTGTCCGGGGCCCGGTCTGCCGCTCGATGTACAAGCCATGATGAGGAACGCGCATGCTTTCGTTGGCCGACCCGGTTCAAGCGACCAGCACGGATCATTTCTTCGGTCCATCCATATCGGAGATACATATTGAGGAAGGTTCCCGGGGCAAGCGGCCCAAGGCTCTCAAACATGTCATCAGGGCCATGGAGAACAGTGTTCTCGGTCAAAATCCCGACGTACCCGGCACTTTGCCAGCCTGCAAGATGCTCAATCTTCTTCAGGCCAGTGGCGTTCGCAGCGTGTCCGGACCACGCTTGCAGCCCGAGTTTCGGCTCCGCGGCGAATTTAACACCGCGTTGAACAGTTTGGCTAACGAAGGCCCGAACTCTCAGTTCCTGGCGGCAGCGCTGGATGAACTTGAAGATGGCCTCGTCTGGTATTCGGCAAAGAGCGGTCCGTTTGCCAGCCTCAATTTCGAGCGAAACCACGCTCATGCCGTTTTGGGGGCGCCCAAGACAGATAGTAGCGACAAGGTGTTGCTGGGCATCACAATCATGGCGCCATACACCCGCTTTCCGGACTACGTCCTGCGCTTGCCGCGGGTGATGTTTCCTCTTTCGCCTGGAGAGTACAAATCGATCAGCGGTGAGTGGAAGAGCCACCAGATCGGTTCCCCGATTGTCTGCGCCGCAGGTCGTGAGTTTGCGATGCGGTGCGCGTCGCAGCCGCTTCTTTCCCTATGGTGCCAGAGGCTGGCGACCTGATCGAACCCGCGTGCAATTCAACAGAGCGGAAGGGCTTGTCCCTGGCCAGCTCCGCGACCCCAACCTCGAGGACCGTACAATTGGATACTGCAACCATCCCTCAGCCCGATCAAATCGACGCGCCATTTCTTCAGAGCGTTGAGGCCTATATCGATAATGCTATGACGCATCTGTCCCTTACCGAGGGGCTTGCCGAGCGGATCAAGGCTTGCAACTCGACCTACACAGTCCGTTTCGGCGTCCGGTTGCGCGGCAGAATGTTTAGCTTTACCGGCTGGCGCTCGGTGCACAGTGAGCATGTCGAGCCGGCAAAAGGCGGAATTCGATACTCGATCCACTCCGATCAGGAAGAAGTCGAGGCGCTCGCTGCGCTCATGAGCCTGAAGTGCGCGGTCGTCGACGTACCGTTCGGAGGGTCGAAAGGTGCGCTCAAAATTGATCCCACCGAATGGGATGCCCATGAGCTGGAGCGTATCACGCGCCGATTTACCCAGGAACTCGCTAAGCGCAATCTCATATGCCCGGGCCGAAACGTCCCCGCGCCAGACATGGGCACAAGTGAACAGACCATGGCCTGGATGGCGGATGAATACAAGCGCACTGGTCCATCCGACATCATGAATGCCAACGCCTGCGTTACCGGCAAGCCACTGGCCAGTGGCGGGATCGCAGGAAGAACCGAAGCGACGGGCAGGGGGGTTCAATACGCTATCCAAAGTTACCTGCGCGACGCCCAGGAAAACGGCATAGACGGGCGCCGGGATTTGCGGACCATGTCCGTTGTCGTCCAGGGATTTGGCAACGTCGGGTACCACGCAGCCAAATTCCTGAGTGAAGACGATGGTGCCAGGATCATCGCGGTCGTTGAGCGCGATGGATACGTCACCAATGCCGACGGGCTGGCCATAGAAGAGCTCAAACGCTTCCACGGTGAACATGGGACTATCCTTGGATTTCCGGGGGCGCAGAGCTATACCGACCGGGCCGCAGGTCTCGAACTTCCGTGCGACATCCTCATTCCAGCGGCTATGGAAAACGCCATCACGCTTGAAAACGTCGGCCGCATTCGAGCAAAGTTCATCGCTGAAGCAGCAAATGGACCCATCAGCTTCGAGGCTGAGCGACAGTTGTCCGATCGCGGCGTGGTCGTTCTGCCCGACCTCTTCGTGAATGCCGGCGGTGTAGCGGTGAGCTACTTCGAATGGGTCAAAAACATTACACACATCCCTTTCGGGCTGATGGAGCGCCGGCGCCGTGAGCGCAGGAATCTCCATATCACACACGCTCTCGAAGCGATGACTGAGCGGTCATTTCCGAGCGACATCCGCGACGAATTCCTGGAGGGCGGCGCGGAAATCGATCTGGTCAGGTCGGGGCTGGAGGACGTGATGCGCAACGCCTACCAGAAGATTGCCGAGGTGAAGCGCTCATCTGCGGAAATCAAGACTTTCCGAACGGCAGCTTATGTCATCGCCATCAGGAAGATCGCCGACGCTTATCAGGCTATCGGTATCTGAACCGGTCTCGCTGCAGGATCGTAGATTTAAGGAGAAGCAAATGCCCGTCATACGTGTCGATTGGCTTTCTGGCCGCAGCCAGGAGCAAAAGAAGGAAGTTGCCTCGGTGTTTACCCGGGAATTGGCCCGCATCGCCAAATGCGGACCGGACGATGTCCAGATCGTGTTCATGGACGTTGAGCGCAAGAACTGGTCCGTTGGCGGCGTGTTTGCGGAAGACCCGACACTCGAAAAGTAGCCGGTAAAGGTATCAACGAGCGAACTCCTTTGCCTTTCGCGAGATGAAAGGTGTACTTGCCGCAATCTACTCCACTGAAGAATTGGAGCCTGCGGATATCACCTCTGAGGCCGCGCAGGTTGAGAGGGGTGTGACATGCGTTTCGGGCAACGAGTTCCTCCAAGGAGACGTCATGCCAATCACAAAAATACTTGTTGCCAACCGATCCGAAATTGCGATCCGCGTTTTCCGGGCAGCCAACGAGCTCGGGATAAAAACCGTTGCGATTTGGGCGGAAGAGGACAAGCTGTCTTTGCACCGCTTCAAAGCGGACGAGTCCTATCAGGTCGGCAGGGGGCCGCATCTCGCCAAGGATATGGGACCGATCGAGAGCTATCTTTCGATCGAGGAGGTTATCCGCGTTGCGAAGCTCTCCGGAGCGGACGCGATTCATCCCGGTTACGGTCTTCTGTCTGAAAGCCCCGAATTCGTGGAGGCCTGCAACAAGGCGGGCATCACCTTCATCGGACCGACGGCGGATACGATGCGCCAGCTCGGCAACAAGGTTGCAGCGCGCAATCTCGCGATTTCGGTTGGCGTTCCTGTTGTTCCCGCCACCGACCCACTACCGGGCGACATGGCGGAAGTGGAGCGTATGGCGGAGGAGATCGGTTATCCCGTCATGCTCAAGGCCTCCTGGGGCGGTGGTGGCCGTGGCATGCGCGCCATCCGTAAAAAGGAAGACCTAGCCCGCGAGGTGACGGAAGCCAAGCGCGAGGCCAAGGCCGCCTTCGGCAAGGACGAAGTCTATCTCGAAAAGCTGGTCGAGCGTGCGCGTCACGTCGAAAGCCAGATTCTCGGCGACACGCACGGCAATGTCGTGCATCTGTTCGAGCGTGATTGTTCGATCCAGCGGCGTAATCAAAAGGTCGTCGAGCGTGCGCCCGCGCCCTATCTGAGCGAAGCACAGCGTCAGGAGCTCGCCTCCTACTCCCTGAAGATTGCGGGTGCCACGAATTATATCGGTGCGGGCACGGTCGAATATCTGATGGATGCCGATACCGGCAAATTCTACTTCATCGAGGTCAATCCGCGCATTCAGGTGGAACATACCGTTACGGAAGTCGTCACCGGTATCGATATCGTCAAGGCGCAGATTCACATTCTGGAAGGCGCGGCCATCGGCACGCAGGAATCCGGGGTGCCGAGGCAGGAGGATATCCGCCTGAATGGCCACGCCCTCCAGTGCCGCATTACGACGGAAGACCCGGAACACAACTTCATTCCGGATTATGGCCGTATCACCGCTTATCGCTCCGCTTCAGGCTTCGGTATCCGTCTGGATGGCGGCACGTCCTATACTGGCGCTGTCATCACCCGCTACTACGATCCGTTGCTTGTGAAGGTGACGGCCTGGGCGCCGCGGCCTGACGAGGCGATCAACCGTATGGATCGCGCTTTGCGCGAATTCCGTATCCGCGGGGTGGCGACCAACCTCACATTCCTAGAGGCCATCATCGGCCATGACAGTTTCCGCAACAATACCTATACGACGCGCTTCATCGATTCGACGCCCGAGCTTTTCGCCCAGGTCAAACGGCAGGACCGCGCTACCAAGCTTTTGACCTATCTCGCCTATGTGACCGTGAACGGCCACCCGGAAACCAAGGGACGCGCAAGGCCCTCGGACAAGGCGGCAAAGCCCATCGTGCCCTATATCGATGCGCCGACGCCCGACGGCACCAAGCAGTTGCTGGACAAGCTCGGCCCGAAGGGTTTCGCAGACTGGATGCGCAACGAAAAGCGGGTACTCGTCACGGACACGACGATGCGCGACGGACATCAGTCGCTGCTTGCGACCCGCGTCCGCACCCATGATATCGTCCGCGTCGCCAGCGCCTATCCCAAGGCGCTGCCACAGCTTCTGTCGCTGGAGTGCTGGGGCGGTGCGACATTCGACGTTTCCATGCGCTTCCTGACAGAAGACCCGTGGGAGCGTCTGGCGCTGATCCGCGAAGGTGCTCCCAACCTGCTGCTGCAGATGCTTCTGCGCGGGGCAAACGGCGTCGGGTACAAGAACTACCCGGATAACGTCGTGAAGTATTTTGTCCGTCAGGCCGCAAAGGGCGGCATTGATCTTTTCCGTGTCTTCGATTGCCTGAACTGGGTGGAGAATATGCGGGTCTCGATGGATGCCATCTCGGAGGAAAACAAGCTCTGTGAAGCGGCCATCTGCTACACCGGAGACATCCTCAATTCGGCGCGTCCGAAATACGACCTGAAATATTACACCAATCTCGCCCAGGAACTGGAACGCGCGGGCGCGCATATTATTGCCGTCAAGGATATGGCGGGCCTGCTGAAACCGGCTGCCGCCAAGGTTCTGTTCAAGGCGCTGCGGGAAGAAACGGGTCTGCCGATCCATTTCCACACCCATGATACGTCAGGAATTGCGGCAGCGACGGTTCTTGCCGCCGTGGATGCGGGCGTCGACGCGGTCGATGCCGCGATGGACGCCTTCTCTGGCAATACGTCGCAGCCGTGCCTTGGTTCGATCGTGGAAGCGCTTGCCGGGTCGGAACGCGATACGGGCCTTGATACCGAATGGATTCGCCGCATTTCCTTCTATTGGGAGGCCGTGCGCAACCAGTATGCGGCTTTCGAAAGCGATCTCAAGGGGCCGGCGTCCGAAGTCTATCTGCACGAAATGCCGGGTGGTCAGTTCACCAACCTCAAGGAGCAGGCGCGTTCGCTGGGTCTCGAAAGCCGTTGGCACGAAGTGGCGCAGGCTTATGCCGATGCCAACAGGATGTTCGGCGATATCGTCAAGGTGACGCCGTCTTCGAAAGTCGTCGGTGACATGGCGCTGATGATCGTCAGCCAGGACCTGACAGTGGCCGACGTACGGAATCCCGAGCGCGAGGTCTCTTTCCCGGAGTCCGTGGTTTCCATGCTGAAGGGCGATCTCGGACAATCGCCCGGCGGTTGGCCGGAAGCCCTGCAGAAAAAAGCGTTGAAGGGCGAAGCGCCCTATACCGTTCGTCCGGGTTCACTATTGGCGGATGCCGATCTCGATGCCGAACGGAAGACCATCGAGACCAAGCTGGAGCGCAAGGTCGATGATTTCGAGTTCGCGTCCTATCTGATGTATCCGAAGGTATTCACGGATTTCGCGCTCACCGCCGAAACCTATGGTCCGGTCTCGGTGCTTCCCACCCATGCCTATTTCTACGGAATGGAGGATGGCGAGGAACTGTTTGCCGATATCGAGCGCGGCAAGACGCTGGTCATCGTCAATCAGGCTTCGTCCGGCGTTGACGACAAGGGCATGGTGACGGTGTTTTTCGAAATCAATGGTCAGCCGCGCCGTATCAAGGTGCCGGATCGGACGCATGGTGCTTCCGGCTCTGCCGTGCGCCGCAAGGCCGAACCTGGCAACGCGTCGCATGTCGGGGCACCTATGCCGGGTGTCATCAGCCGCGTCTTCGTCAATCAAGGCCAGGAGGTCAAGGCTGGCGATGTGTTGCTCTCCATCGAGGCGATGAAGATGGAAACGGCGCTTCACGCCGAGCGGGATGGCAAGATCGCGGAAGTTCTCGTGCGCCCGGGCGACCAGATCGATGCGAAGGATCTACTGATCGCTTACGACCATGGGGCTGTTGGGGCTTCCGGTGATCAGTGAACTGTTAGTGCAGCAATTGCCCAACAAGGCGGGTAGCGGGGAAGTCGATAGATCGGGAAGGCCGAAAATGATCTCTGGCAGCACGAAGACTTTCTACATGATCGCTCATCCGATCCACCACGTCCGGACACCGGAGATTATCAATCCGGTATTCGAAGCGCGAGGGATCGACGCCATTATGGTCCCAGTCCATTTTACACCCGAGGACTTCAAGACCGGTTGGGAGGCGATAAGGCGCACTCAGAATCTGGGTGGGATCGTCGTCAGCGTTCCCTTCAAGGAGCTTGCATACGAACTTTCCGACGAAGTCGATGAGATGGCGCGCCCGCTTGGCGCTGTGAATGTCGTGCGCCGGACCGGCGCGGGAAAAATGGTCGCGACCAACCTTGATGGTGACGGTTTCCTTGGCGGCATGTTGAATGGCGGCCACGACGCGAAGGGACGCAAAACCCTGGTTATCGGCGCCGGAGGCGCCGGGAAGGCAATCTCATTCGCACTTGCCGGTAGCGGTTGTGCCTCATTGAGGATTACAGACGTAAACGGGGATAGAGCAGCGGCATTGGTGGATGATATCAGCAGGCGATATGGAGATCTGGATGTTGCGGTCTCGGGCAACGCTTTATCCGATGCCGATCTGGTCGTAAATGCAACGCCCTGCGGCCTCCATCCTGAGACTGATCCGCTTCCACTGGATACCGACCTGCTTCGGCCTGGAATGATCGTGGCCGACATCGTTATGAAACCGAGAGAGACCCCGTTGCTGAAGGCGGCCGTCTCCGCAGGGTGCGACGTTCGATACGGCGCGGGGATGCTGGACGCTCAGATCGATCTGATGATCTCATATTTCGGGCTATAGAGGAGCAGTCTGCGCAAAGGGCGCAGACTGCTATCCCGGCGCTACAACTCTATCTGCGCCAACCGATTGACCGATGACCAAACATTCCTCGCGTAATGTGGATCGAACAGCGCATGGTATCCGCCGGTATGCCAGAACACGATCGGCCCCTTCAGTTCGTTTCTCGACGCAAGATCCACGATGGCGGCAATCGCCTTCCCACTGTAAACCGGGTCGGTGAGTATCCCTTCTGTGGTTGCTAATAGATCGATCGCGTCGTAGACACGGGGCGACGGACGGCCGTACCCTTCACCAAGATATTTCTCTGTGAGCTTGATATCCTCTCGCCGAAGTTCGTAATGGGCGCCAATAAGGTCTGCTCCGCCGCGCGCAAAAGCAAGATATTGCCCAACGACGTCAGGGTAAACCTCCCCTGCGACGACGATCCCGCGAATATTCCACTCAGATCCATGAAGCGCATTGCCAAGGACCAGGCCCGCATGGGTGCCCCCCGACGAACTGGCATGCACGATGGTTCCGGCCGGGCGTCCGGCTTTGATCATCTGGTCGCGGAGCTCGTTGAATCCGATGGCAAAGCCGAGGCAGCTTCGCTCCGACGCACATCCTATCGGTAACCGGTAGACGCGCTCACCAGAACGCTCCAACTCCTCGACGACGCCAGCCGCCCTCCTGGAGAGTTCATGCCAATCGATATCTCCAACGAACCTGAGCTCGGCGCCCAACAATCCGTCGAGCATGAGGTTGCCGACGGGTTGTTTGGGATCGTCATGGCAAAGCACCAAGGTGCATTTCAGCCCGAGCGCGGCGCTCGCCGCCGCCACAGCGCGGGTTGCGTTGGAAAGACGTGAGCCTTCGGCCACGAGATGTGTCGCCCCCTGAGAGAGCGCGTGGGCCAGTTCGACTTCGAGTTTACGAACCTTGTTTCCGGCAAGCCCGACTGAGCCGATGTCATCGCGCTTGCACCAGACCTCGGCGCCGATGGCGGCACTAAATCGCTCCAGATATTGGACCGGAGAAACGAAGCCCCGCAGATCGAGGCGTGGAACCTGTTCAAGGGCATGCAAAGCAGACATGTAATCCTCCTGTCGCGCAGTTTCACAATGGTCTATAGTGCAAAGCGGATATCGAAATCCGGACACTGGATCATTGCAATCGGACAAAAGCGCTATGACCCGTTCACTTTGCAAATGTGCCGACCTGGATCTGGGCGACGTCGTCGCCAGGCTTGTCGAAATATCCGAAGTCACGACCTTCGCAATGGAGCGCCATCCATGGGGCCAGTTCGTGTATGCCTATGCCGGAGCAATCGAGCTGAAGGTGGAGGGAAGGAGATACGCCGCGCCGCCTGACTACGGTTTGTGGTTGCCCAAGGCGACGGAGCATCTTGCCTGGGCCGTGCCCGGAACATCCTATGCCCTCATCGATGTCGACCCTAGCTTATGTGAAAATCTGCCAACAGTTGCCACGGCTATCTCGGTCAGTCCGATTGCCGACGCTATATTCCAGGAATTGCGCAGGCGAGGAGGCTTTGATGTTGGAAGGCCCCAGAACGAGCGCCTCCTTCGCGTGCTGCTCGACCAGTTGAGTGAAGGGACTGCAAGCGACGATTTCCTTCCGTTGTCAGAAGATCGTTTCCTGTCGCTGGTCCTCGAAGCCCTGATCTGCGATCCCGGCGACAGGAGGTCGCTTTCCGACTGGGCGCGCCATGTGAATGCCACCGAGCGGACCCTGGCGCGCAGATGCCTTCGTGATCTGGGCATGACGTTTCAGGATTGGCGGCAGCAACTGCGGCTGTCACGCGCTGTTGCTATGCTGTCAGAAGGCCGTTCGGTTCGCGTAATATCAGAGGCTCTGGGTTACCGTACGCCGTCGGCCTTCATCACCATGTTCACTGCGGCCAAGGGCTGCACACCCAGCGTATACCGCGCTCAACTGGCTGCAGGACACGCCGACTGTCCCTAACGCCAGCGGTGACACAATGATCGATGGGTCGACCGTAGCTTTTCATCTCGATCAACGAACCGAACAAGGCGCTGGTTCGTGCATTCGTCATGCTGGTCAATGGACAGATGGAGAAGCTTACGACCTACTTCGACGGCGGATGATATCGGTCGCCTTTATCGTCAGTTGAACTAAGACGGGGACACTTGCTTCGAACCGGATCTCGAACGCTTTAGCCGCACCCGCTTCGTCACCTCTCTTTCGCATCTTACATTTCGCCTTGTTCTTTCGACGGTGGGCTACTTGACTCATCTATAAGCAATATTTCAATATTCCAATATATTGCAGGTCGATAGCGCGAGGGGTGTCCATGAAGGTTTGTATGGTTGGCCATGGCATGATGGGCACGTGGCACTCCGACAGCCTGAAGGAGGAGGATTGCGTGCTCCATACGTTGGTCGGGCGCGAACCCGATGACACCGCGGAGTTTGCGCAGACGTTTGGCTATCGAAAGTGGACCGTGGACTACGCGGAAGCGCTCGCCTCTGATATCGACGTGGTCATTATTGCAGGGCCGAGCGCAACGCATGCCGCCATGGCTATTGAAGCGCTCGACGCGGGAAAACATGTGCTCGTAGAGATCCCGCTCGCCATGAACTACAAAGACGCCGAAGCGGTTGTTGCCAAGGCTGAACAAAAAGGACTGGCACTCGGCGTCGTGCACCCCATGCGTTTTCGAAGCGAGCATATTGAACTCTGCAGAAGGGTTGCTGAGGGCACCGAAAGAATCCGCCACGTTCACTCGCGGCTGTTTCTCCACCGCCTTGAAAATATCGGCTCAACCGGTCTTCGAAGAACCTGGACAGACAACCTCCTCTGGCACCACGGCGCCCATCTGGTCGATGTCGGACTGTGGCTTTGCGGTGGTGGCGATCCCGAAGCCGCCGCCAGCCGGATTTCGCGGTCTTTCTCGATAATGCCGCCACCGCTTCCTCAAACGGGTATTCCGATGGAACTGGCTGCAATCGTCGAAACGGATGAGCATCAATCGATCGTGTGCACGGGATCCTATTACTCACGCGAGAGGATCTTTGATGTTTTCGCGGTGACTGATAGGGATTCTTACCGCCTGGATATCTTAAAGGGATTTATGTCAGTTGGCGGGCAAGAGCATTCCGTTCTGTCCGAACAGGACAACAATGCTCAGGTCAGTCGGGATTTTATCAACGCAGTTCGAGAGGGGAGAGCCCCTCGCGTCACCGGTCGATCTGTCCTTCCGGCTATGCGTCTTCTTCAGGACATCGAGGATCAACAGTCGCAATGGTGGGCCAATCATGCGCAAGAAAACTGATCCGATGACGAAAGATCCGGTTCTCGGCGTCGCCCACAGCGAAATTATTAGCAATGTCCCCCGGGGTGCTTGCGACTGTCACGTCCATGTCTTCGGAAATGATGCCGAGTTTCCGATGTGGAACGGCCGTTCCTACACGCCGCCGCCGGCGCCCGTCGAAGCTTTGGCAGCTCATCAACGCGCCTTGAGCTTCGATCGCGTTGTTATTGTCCAGCCGAGTATCTATGGAACCGACAATCGGTGCACACTCGACGCAGTTGCCAAGATCGGCCCCGGTGCGCGAGCGATCGCAGTGGTGGATAACGAGACGCCTTCGCGCGACCTTCAAGACCTGGCACATGGCGGCGTTGTAGGTATGAGGCTCAATCTGGCGGCCGCCGCGGCCGCAGATCTCGACAGGATTCGAAAGCAACTCTATCAAGCGATTGAAATCGCGGAACCTCTTGGGTGGCATGTCCAGATCTTCACCGAGCTCAAGATCGTGGCTGCGTTGGAGAACGATTTCAGACAGGCACCGACGCCTTTGGTGATCGATCACTTTGGCCGCGCGAACGCTGGTGAAGGTATCGAGCAGCCCGGCTTCGACGTCTTGCTCGATCTTGTCGCAGCGGGGCATGTATATGTGAAACTCTCCGCACCCTACCTCGTGTCGTCATCTCCAACGCAAGACGACGTTATGCCGCTCGTTCGAGCACTGGTTCGCGCCAATAGCTCCAGGCTCCTCTGGGGATCGAACTGGCCACATCCAGGTGCCGGCACCGGGATCCCTGCGGAAGGGATCGTTCCTTTCCGCCCGATCGATGACGGGGCAGCAATCGACAATTTCGCCTCGCAGCTGAACGACCAAGAGGTCTTCAGGCGCATTCTCGTAGACAATCCGGCAAAGCTGTTCGGCTTTTCGGATACGGATGGATTGGTCCCATGAAAAAGGCTCCCGAAACGTTGAGAAGCGCCAGATGGTTCGCTCCTGACGACCTCAAAGGGTTTGGACATCGATCGCGCATCATGCAGATGGGCTACGATGTGGAAGACTGGGCCGGGCGGCCTGTCATCGCGATCATCAATACATGGTCAGATATCAACCCCTGCCACGCCCACTTCAAGACCAGGGTCGACGATATCAAGCGGGGTGTGTTTCAGGCTGGTGGCTTTCCGATAGAGCTGCCTGCGCTTTCGCTGTCAGAAAACTTCGTGAAGCCCACGACCATGCTTTATCGAAACATGCTCGCTATGGATACCGAAGAGCTTATTCGATCGCATCCAGTCGATGGCGTGGTGCTTATGGGCGGCTGTGACAAAACCACGCCCGGATTGATAATGGGAGCGATCAGCGCGGGCGTCCCGGCTATCTATGTTCCTGCGGGACCAATGCTCCGCGGCAATTGGAAAGGCAAGACGCTTGGCTCCGGTTCGGATGCCTGGAAGTTCTGGGATGAACGCCGTGCCGGGAACATTACCGACAAGGACTGGCAGGATATCGAGGGTGGCATCGCAAGAAGCCATGGCCACTGCATGACCATGGGTACGGCGTCAACGATGACGGCCATCGCCGAATCGATAGGCATGACGTTGCCCGGCGCATCGTCTATCCCGGCCGCTGACGTCAACCACATCCGCATGTGTGCCGAAGCCGGGCGCCGCTGCGTCGATATGGTCTGGGACGATCTCACACCTTCCAAGATCTTGACCCGCAACGCCTTCGACAATGCCATTGTGGTTTCGATGGCCATGGGCTGTTCGACCAATGCGGTGATTCATCTGGTCGCCATGGCACGTCGCGCAGGACACGATGTGACCCTCAACGACTTCGACCGGGCAAGCCGCATCATCCCCGTCATCGCCAATGTCCGGCCGAGCGGAGATACTTACCTGATGGAGGACTTCTATTACGCCGGCGGGCTGCCAGCGCTTATGAAGCGTCTGGAGGCCAGTCTGTTTCTTGAAGAACGCACCGTCAACGGCAATACCATCGGTGAGAATATTGCCGGCGCCGAGGTCTACAATGACGATGTCATCCGGCCGCTGGACAATCCGATCTACGCCGAGGGCGCGCTGGCGGTCCTCAAGGGAAATCTTGCCGAGGACGGCGCGGTCATCAAGCCGAGCGCCTGCTCCCCGCAATATCTCAAGCACACCGGTCCAGCTCTCGTCTTCGATGATTTTCCTGCCATGAAGGCCGTCATCGATTCTGATGATCTCGAGGTGACCGCAGATCACGTGCTGATCTTGCGCAATGCGGGACCTCAAGGCGGGCCAGGCATGCCTGAGTGGGGCATGCTTCCAATACCGAAAAAGCTTGTGAAGCAGGGTGTCCGTGACATGGTGCGCATTTCCGATGCGCGGATGAGCGGGACCAGTTATGGAGCATGCATCCTTCACGTGGCGCCGGAAGCATACATCGGCGGCACGTTGGCCCTTGTCAGGACTGGCGATATGATCTCGATCGACGTCCCCAACCGGACGATCAAACTGGAGCTAGACGATGACGAGATCGCTCGCCGCCGCGCCACATATCAACCGCTCCCGCCACGTTTTACCCGAGGGTACGGAGCAATGTTCTCGAAGCACATTCAGCAAGCTGACAAAGGCTGCGACTTTGACTTCCTGGAATCGGCTTACGGCGGCCCGACCGATGAGCCCGCGATATTCTGATTGCGGTTCCAATCGGCTTCAGCTGTCGCAACGGGAAAAGTCCCGGCGCATCGAGCGCCGGAACCGAAGGATTCTTGATTAGCCGGCCTGCTCAGGCAATCGTTTCGAACAACGCCTCAGAGAAGATCGCAGGCTCCTCCCACATGGGATAGTGGCCGCATCCCTTCAGCACGCGGAGTTCGAAATCAGGGAACCAGGAACCGATCGTCTCGCGCAGCCGTTCCGGCACCGCACCTGGATCCTTCTCGCCGACGATCACACGCACTGGCACGCGAGCATTCTGAATTTCTTCGGCAAATCCTTTGCCGGTCCACGATGCCATATAGGCTTCCAGCACGTCGGGACGGGTGCCAGCGAGGCTGGTGTCGCGCAACCTTTCGACCCAGTCATCGGATCGGATGCCGCCGGTGTTTGCACTGATCAGCTTCTTTCTTGCGTCGGGGTCGCGCACCGCGGCCAGCAAAAGCTCCCTGCGCTGGTCATCAATCCTTGCACCCGAAGCTGGCACAGGTGCCAGCAGGATCGCCGAAAGAAGCCTCTCCGGAATATCAATGGCCAGACGCTGCGCCGACATCCCGGCCATTGAGTGTCCAATAACATGAAAGCGGTGCCATCTAAGTCGATCGGCGCAGGCGACAATGTCCGCTGCAATCTGCTCGACAGTATAGGGGCCGTCTTCCTGAATCCGACTGCCATAGCCGCGCGCATCCAGAAGCGCGAAGCTGTAGCGTTGCTTATCGATCAGCGGCAGGAACGGATCAAACAGACGGTGATCGCCCATCCATCCGGTCACCGCTATTATCTGAGTTGTGCCATTCCCGACAACCTGTGCCGGCGAAACGTTTACTGTCATTTTTGATTTTTTCTCCCGTTTCAGTATGTGCTTTTGCCGCCTGATTGCTTCGTGGGCTCGGTTGCCCCGGTTGACCTTGATGCGCTCCTCAGATCACGGAACGTTTTGACACTCGCGGCAGCTGCGCCCGCCAACAACCTGACATCGTTCGAGACCGTGACCATGTCGAATCCCCATTCTGCAGCTTTGGCTGCATAGGTTGGCGTTCCGCAATGAAGTGCCGCGCTGATCCCGGCGCCGTGCGCCGCACTCAAGATCCGCTTGATGTTCTCGATCAACTCTGGTTCTTCCCGATCGAAACCGGTCGGGTATTTCATGCCCGTGAGCCCGATCGTCAGATCGGCAGGTCCGATATAGACACCGTCGAGACCGGGTGTCGCGACGATCTCATCGAGATTTCTCATTGCTTCCGCTGTTTCGATCATCGCAAAGCAAAGTACCTGATCGTCTGCTTCCTGGCCGTAATTGGCGCCCGCCGAGATAGCGGCGCGGGACGGTCCAAAGCTACGAACTCCTTTCGGTGGATAGCGAACGTAGGACACGAGCCTTTCAGCCTCGGCTCGCGAATTGATCATCGGGCAGACAATGCCGTAAGCGCCGGCATCAAGAGCCTTCATGATCAGGGCAGGGTCGAGCCAAGGAACACGAATAAGCGGGACGACGCCGCTTGCTCGCATCGCCTGCAGCATGGAGACCGCCGCCTGGTAGTCGACAATCCCGTGCTGCAGGTCGATCCCGATACTGTCGTAGCCTTGCTCGGCCATAATTTCCGCCGAAAAGGCATTGGCGATTGAAAGCCAGCCGTTGAGGACACAGCCACCCTCCGACCAGATCGTTTTGATGGCGTTGGCCTTCATTGATAGCGGCTCCCTAATACTCGACCGTATTTCTTGACGACATCCAGATCGGGCTCGAAGCCGATTCCGGGTTGGTCCGAGACGCGGATCATGTCGCCGTTACGAATACCCTCTACGTCGGCAAGCCAGGCTTCCGGTTGAACAAAATTGTACTCCAGCGCGGTGATCGATGGACGTGCAGCCGCAACCTGTAGCGAGGCATAAAAGCCTGGGCCGAAGTATGGGGAATGCGGCATGAGCGTCGTATTGGCCGCATCTGCCAGATCCACAATTCTCAGATACTCGGAAATCCCGCCAACTTTGGTCATGCTCGGCTGCAGAAAATCGACAGCGCCTGCGTTCAAAGCTTGCTCGATCTGGAAGCTTGTGCACCAGTTTTCACCGGCGGCGATATTCAACCCCTTGCCGCGGAGCGCAGCCAGTGCCGAAAAATCCTCAGGTGGGTAAATCGGCTCTTCCAGCCACGTGAGAGCGAGCGCCTTCAGTTCGGCAAGGTTGTTCTCAATGAATTCGCGCGACCAAGCACAATTGACATCGACGCAGATATCCGTGTGATTTCCCACCGTCCTCCGGCATGCGGTGATCGCAGGCAGCGTGATCTCATGCAGTTTGATGCGGTTGAAACCCGCGTCCGTCACCTGCTTTGACGCATCGACCACGAGGTCGTGCTCAGCATACCGAACCAGGCTGGCGTAGAAGGGAATTTCGTGGCGGACCTGGCGCTCTCCTGCCAGGAGCTGATAAAGCGGCTTTCCGGCTCGTTTCGCCTTGAGATCCCATAGAGCGATGTCAACACCGGAAATCGCGAAGATCGTCACTCCGTAACGCCCGAACATATGTAACTGGCGCTGCGTCTTTGCATTCCACGCTGGAATGTCATCGATCTCCGTCCCTACCAGAAGCGGCAGGATCAAGCGATCGATCACGGATTTGGTGGCGTCTATCAGCGAATAGCCAAAGCCTTCACCCCACCCGACATTTCCGAGCTCGTCCTCCAATCGCACAAGAGCAAATTCCAATGTCTTCCAGGCGGTAGGCATTATGCCGACCCCCGTTCCGCGCAGTGCAAAGGGTATCTCGACAAGAAAAACTTCGGCCGATATGATCTTCATATATATTCCTCCCCGTGATTAATCTCTTGCTCTAGTCACGCGTCGGTGCGGGCAGCGGGTTAACGGCAAAAAAACCGCCCACTTTCGTCGTCGCCTCGGCGGGCAATTCCGATAGCGATCGAAACTCCTCGGCTCTGTGGTCACCGGCGAAATCCTGCGGCCGATAGCCGAGCTGCTCGGCGCGGATGTTGTCGAACACGGCGTTCGGGCAGTTCGACACGGAATAGACGACGTCACATCCGATCTCGGGATGCATTAATCCGATCTCGATCAGCTGGACCATGTCCCGTCCACTGGTCCAGATCCGTTCGCGCCGGCCGTCCACCACTTTGGGATCAGCATTGCCTATGCGCAGGAGCATGGTCTTGATGCCGTAGCGTTGGGCATACATTGCGCTGGCAGCTTCGCCAAAGGCTTTGCTCAGACCATAATAGCCATCGGGCGCGGGCGTAACAGAATGGTCATATTGACGAGCGGAAGGATACTGACCAACAATATGATGACTGCTGGCGAAAACGAACCGGCCCACTTTCGATGCCCGGCACGCTTCAAGCAGATAAAGAACAGCGCGATAGTTCGGATCAAGCGTATCCTCGAAGTCGACATCGGGCCCGACCAATCCGGCGAGATGCACAACGCCATCGACACCTCGCACGACCTCCCGGCAGAACGCCGCGGATGTGAGGTCACCGATGACTTTCTCCTCTCCGACCTCAGTGGCAAAGTCATTCCGCCCCGTGACCCTGAGCATATAATTATCCTTCATCAGGGGACGGATCAGTCGGCCGACATTTCCAGCGGCTCCGGTAATCAGGATCGTTTTCATGGTGTTGGCCTAGTGCAAGAGCTGTCTGAGGAAGGCCCGCGTACGCGCCTCCCTGGGATTGTCGAAAAACGCGGCGGGCCGCGCGGTCTCCACGATCTTTCCATCTGCCATGAAGATCACACGATCGGCGACCTGTCGTGCAAATCCCATCTCATGGGTGACGCAAAGCATGGTCATTCCGCTCTCAGCGAGATTGACCATGACGTCGAGAACCTCCCGGATCATTTCCGGGTCGAGTGCGGAGGTCGGCTCATCGAAGAGCATGATTCTCGGCTTCATCGCGAGAGAACGGGCAATAGCGACGCGCTGCTGCTGGCCGCCTGAAAGTTGTCCTGGATACTTGTTAGCCTGTTCAGGGATCCTCACCTTTTCAAGGAAGCCCATCGCCACATCGTTGGCCTCGGAACGCGACATGCCCCGCACCGACCTGAGCGCCAGGGTGCAGTTCTCGAGGATCGTCTTGTGTGGGAACAGGTTGAAGTGCTGAAACACCATTCCGACCTCCCGGCGAACGGCTTCAATCTGCTTCCGTTCGTTGGTCAACTGAACGCCCTCGACCAGAATCCGCCCCTTCTGATGTTGCTCGAGATGATTGATGCAGCGGATCATCGTTGATTTGCCCGATCCCGAAGGCCCCGCGATGACAATCCTCTCTCCTTCCTTCACCTGAAGGCTGATGTCCGTCAGGACCTGGTGGTTGCCATACCACTTGGAGACGTTGTCGAACTCCACGGCGCAGTTGGCAGACTTTTCGGCCATCGAAAGCTCCATATTGGTCACGCCTGCACGACAACCGGCGGCTTACTAGCCGGCGCGACACGATGGCGGAGATGTCGGGTAAGATACAATTCGAGAACGCCCCACAGCCGACGGATCGTTTCCACCATCATCAGGTAGAGAACAGCGGCCCATATATAGACCTGGAAATCAAACGATCGCGAGAAGGCCAGCTTCGTGGCCTGCATCAGCTCAGGAACAGTGATAACGCTTGCGAGGGCCGAAGCCTTCAACGAAAGGATCAACTCGTTTCCAAGCGGGCGCAACGCAATGATCATCGCTTGGGGGAGAAGGATCTGGAAGAACGTCGTTGTTTGGCTGAGGCCAAGTGAGTTTGCGGCTTCAAGCTGACCGCGGGGCAGGGAGCTCAGCGCGCCCCGCAGGATTTCAGCCTGGTAGGCGATAGTGTTCAAGGTGAAAGCGAAGAGCGCGCAGAAATACGCATCCCGGAACAGCCACCAGACTCCAAGGGCTGTCAGTTCAGAACGGATCTGACCTGCACCATAGTAGATCAGGAATATCTGCCCGAGCAGCGGGGTTCCGCGAAAGAAGACGATATAGGCCTTGGCCAAATAGCGAGGAATTGCATAGCTGCTGTTGCGCACAATGGCGAGCGGGAGAGCAAACACCGCGCCGATAAGCGCTGAGGTCAGGACAAGCTGGAGCGTGACAACGAGGCCCCAGAGGATTTTCGGACCGTAATTCGACAAAAGCTCGAAATTCATCAACGGCCTCCCACAATCCCGCGATTGGATCGCGCTTCAAGCAGGCCTATGGCGCCCGACGAAATCATCGAGACGGCGAGATAGATCAGACAGGCGACGGCATAGAAAAACAGCGGTTCCTTGGTATTCGCGACGGCAAGATTAGTCTGACGCATTAGATCCGAAAGCGAGATAATGGAGACCAATGACGTATCTTTAAGGAGCACGAACCAAAGATTGCCCAGGCCGGGGAGGGCAAGCCTCCAGAGCTGCGGGCCGATGACGCTTGCAAAAGTGCGCCACCGCGACAGACCAAGGGCTGCGGCAGCCTCGTGCTGCCCACGCGGAATCGAGCGCAGCGCAGCCACAAATGTCTCGGAGGCGAAGGAGGCGAAAACGATACCGAGAGCGATCATACCAGCGATAAATCCGCTGAATTCTCCAAAAGGGACACCGAACAGCAGTTGTGAAACACTTTGCAGGACCATTCCGCCGCCGTAGTAGATGATGAACAGCGTGAGCAATTCCGGCAGCGCGCGAAATGTCGTCGCAAAGACAGTTGCCGCGCCGGCAAGCCATTTCCGCTTGCCGTTGATCAACAGTGCGAGACCCAAGCCGAGCAGAAGTCCGAACGGAAGCGTGGCGAGCGCCAGCCTGATCGTCAACGAAAGCCCTTCGAGCAGCGGTCCGCCCCAACCTTCAGGGTCTAATGAAAGTAAATGAAGAAGATCCACCCGTCGTCTCCCGAAAAGATCAATGCCCGGCCATTGCTGGCCGGGCGCCAGGATGATCGGTCTCAATAAATCGAGAAGGGGAAATACTTCGCATTGATGGTCTTGTAGCTACCATCGGCGAGGATTTCCTTCAGCGCGGCATCGAGCTTCTCACGCAGTGCCGTATCCTCCTTGCGGACACCAACACCCTTGCCGGCGCCAAACAACGGGTCACGCAGATCGTCGCCGACCAGTTCGCAGCAGGACCCGTCCGACGACTTCTTGAGCCATTCGTCGAGCAGGATCTTGTCGGACAGGACAACATCAAGGCGACCAGCGGCCAGGTCGGCGCTTGCATCATCAACGGTTGTGTAGGTCTTGATCGTGGAATCTTTGTATTTCGCTTCAAGGAAATTCTGCTGCGTCGTCGACCCCTGGACCCCGATCGTTTTGCCGGCGAGAGCGGCGGGCGAGATATCGGTGACCTTGGCATCCTTCGGAGCCATGAACTTCGCAGGCGTGTCGTAGTATTTCGCGGTGAAGTCGATCTTCTTCTTGCGCTCTTCGGTGATGTTCATCGAAGCGACAATGGCGTCGAACTTGTGCGCGACAAGAGCGGGGATCATGCCGTCCCATTCCTGAGTGACGATCTCGCACTTGAGCTTCGCCTTTTCGCAGAGCGCGTTGGCGATGTCGACGTCAAAGCCGGTCAGCTTGCCGCCTTCGACATAGTTGAACGGAGGGTAGACGCCCTCGGTGGCGATCTTGATTGTGTCTTCCGCGTGCGCGGTAGAAATCAGCGTGAGCGCCAGCGCGCTGGCAGTAGCGATAAGCGAGAGTTTCATGTCATTCCCCTTTAGGAAGGTTAAGGATGGCGCGGGTTTTCCCGTCTTTTGTTTTTGCGTAGGCCCGAGGGCCTACGAGAGTTCGGCGAGTACCTCGTCCAAAGCGGACAAGAAGAGGTCGGCGTTTTCCACGGTGAACGGCAAGGGAGGACGAATCTTCAGGACATGCCCGAATGAACTCGAAGCGCTGATCAGCATGCGCTTTTCACGAAGTCCATTCACAACGCCAAGCGAGAGTTTGCCGTTCGGCGTCTTCGACTTGCGGTCGGTTACGAACTCCATACCCATGAACAGGCCTGCACCGCGGACCGCGCCGATTTTTTCGTACTTGTCCTGGAGTTTTCGCATGCCGCCGACCATGTATTCACCGATCTTGGCGGAATTCTCCATCAGCTTCTCGTCCTTGATGACGTCGAGAACAGCCTGCGCGGCGGCAATGGAAACCGTATTGGCGCCGAAGGTGTTGAAGTAGCGGATATCGTTGCCGAAGCGCTCCAAAACTTCCGGCTTAGCTGCGACGCCGGCGATCGGCATGCCGTTACCCATCGGCTTGCCCATAACCACGAGATCGGGAACGATGCCGTGGCGTTGGAAGCCCCACCAATGCGTACCGGTGCGGCCGAACCCGGGCTGAACTTCGTCAGCGATGTAAAGGCCGCCGGCGGTGTGAACGACGTCGACCGTCTTCTTGAGGAAACCTGCTGGTTCGGTCAGGATGCCATCGGTCGAGAAGATGCCGTCTGCGATGAAGGCCGCAAGCTTGATACCATGGCGCTGCATCGTCTTGATTGCGTCTTCGACGCGCTGGGCAAACACTTCGCCAACGTCCTCGCCCTCGCTGCGATACTGGTCCGGAGCGTCGACCACATAGACATGCTGGCCGATAGGGACATTCGGACCCATCGAAGGCGAGATCTCGGCGACGGCGGTCGTCAGCCCGTGATAGGCATTGGCGGTGACGATGACACCGGTACCGCCGGTATAGTAGCGAGAGATGCGCAGTGCCAGGTCGACGGCTTCGCTACCCGTGCAGGTATACATGACATTGGCGATTTCGCACGGATACGTCGCGAGCAAGTCCTCGGAATATTTGAGGATCGAGTCATGCAGGTAGCGGGTGTGCGTGTTCAGGATAGCGGACTGCTTGGCTATGGCATCGACGACGCGAGGATGGCAGTGACCGACGGAGGGGACGTTGTTGTAAACGTCCAGGTAAGCATTGCCCTCTGGATCATAGAGCCAAACGCCTTCCCCCCGCACGACATGTACCGGGTGCTCGTAGAAGAGCTTGTAGGAGGGGCCGAGAAGCTTTCTCCGGCGCGCGATCAGCGCCTGTTCATCGGCGGGTAGCTTGTCAACGGTGCTGGGATCGAAACCGTTGATCATATATGCGGAAGCGGATGAGGACATCGAACGTACTCCTAGAAC
Organism: Rhizobium sp. O111; assembly: GCF_055616315.1. Taxonomy (NCBI): domain Bacteria; kingdom Pseudomonadati; phylum Pseudomonadota; class Alphaproteobacteria; order Hyphomicrobiales; family Rhizobiaceae; genus Rhizobium; species Rhizobium sp. O111. Next base: position 239,983 of record NZ_JBSHXL010000004.1, read on the forward strand.
GACAATGCGCGAGCAAGCATGTCTGCTGCCCGGGAATGGGGGATTTCGGCGAGACGGTGAAATTGGAGCCAGGCCTGCGGTGTATTGCGCAGGATGTAGGCGCGGTTTTCCGGGAACCGGACAGCCCGCCATTCGGTTATTGCGATGCGCATGACCGTGCGTGCGACAATGGTCGTAAACAGCACGTCGACTTCCTCGGCCAACAACGCGCGTCTGCCATGGAAACCCGTGAGGAAATCGCAAGCCGCAGCCATAGGATCATCGGCCTCGGTCAACTGGTAGGCCGCGGCCACCGCGGCATCAAAGATAACCGGTGTGCGCACCATGTCGCCAAAATCGATGATGCCAACGACTCGGTCGGTTTCATGAGGGTCGACGACGACGTTGTCGCTGTTGAGATCGTTATGGACCACTTGAGCGCGTAGGGAAGGAATTTTCGGAACGACTTCCATCGCAAAGCGATCCACCCAACTTAGGAGCTCCGCCGCTTTGGACGCATCCTTGATCTCATCGATCATCGGCTTCAGGGAGAGCGTGTTCTTGAGATCCCATGTTGAAAAGTGGTCTTCAGCCGGGTGACGGAAATCTTCGAGCGCTTCTTGCAGACGTGCCAGGCTTGCTCCGATATTCCGGCGCTGCCGACAGGTTTGCGGACTTTTACGCTGCAGCTCGCCCTTGGTGAATGTAACAAGTCGCACGGCGCGACGGTCATCGGGGCCATAATCAATCTCGAAATCCAAACGTCCATCACGAGTAGGGACCACCCGTTGGACCGGCATCCCCGGATCCCGTTCCTCGACATGCCGTAGTGCCATCGTGTGCATGTTCGTGACGGCGGGATCTTCCCCTGGATTAACGACTTTCAGCAAATACTCGTCTCCACCTTCGGTGGAGATACGGAAGTTGCTGTCTTTCTCTCCAGAGAGACGGTGGGCTCGAACTCTGAGACCGTAGTGCTGAAGCGCTATGTCCACGGCCTCGTCAGAAGTCAGCAGAGTTGATTTCGCGGTGAGGGCCGGCGTGACTGGATTTCGCTTTGATTGGAGCATTCATGAGTTCCCTTGCCCTTCGTTACCGATATATTGGTATATAAATATTCTGTTGGCAAGCGAGAATCTCCGGATGCACACCGACAAAAGTTTTGGAGTGTTCCGATGTATTGGTATATTGTTTGGAAAATCGCCGCGTACGCGCGGCTGTCGGAGAGTATCCCAGAGGTGACCGTGGATCAAATCGTGCCGTTGTTTTCCCCCGACCAATTGGATGGTCGGACATCAAAATCGGCGCAGGTGTACGAACTCCTACGCAATGCGATCATCTCGCTGAAGATGCCGCCGGACAGTGCCGTGGTTGAAAAGGATATTTGCGCCCAGTTGGGAATTTCACGAACACCATTGCGCGAGGCAATCTTACAGCTAGCGAAAGAAAGTCTGATCAAAATCGCTCCAAGCGACGGAACTTTCGTGAACAAGATCATCCTCCGGGAAGTGTTGCAGGGCCAGTTGGTCCGGGACACGATTGAGATGCGATTGACACAGCTGGCAGCCCGGAATTTCAAACCGGAGTATGAAAAAGAGTTCGAATTGGCGCTGTTCAAGCAGAAAGCCGCGGCGAAGAGGAAGGATGTTGATGAGTTCTTCGCGCTCGACAACGAGTTCCACAGACTGATATGTGAAACGGCTGGCTTTCCAGATGCGTGGCTGGCGATCCACAACGCAACAGGACAACTCGATCGCGTGCGCAGGCAGGCTTTCCCCCTTGAGAGCCATTATTCGGTCGTTTTCGATGAGCACCGTGAGATCTACGAGCGGATAAGGAAGCGCGACGAGGCGGGCGCTGCAGCGGTTTTCCAGGTGCAACTGGACAGCACTTTTCCGTCCATCCAGATCTTGCGAGAAAAGCGACCGGACCTGATCAGCGGGGACGCCGATATCTCGGTCACCGACATTCGGTGATGCGAGACTTATTGACGGAACTGGGGTGCTGCCGAACATCGCGTCGGCAGGAGAAAGCGACGGTGGCTTCGTTCCCGCGATACTGATGCGACGCCTTTCTCGGCTCTGATCTTAATGCGCGCCCAGCGCATCACGATTTGCGTATAGGCCCCGAGCCCTCGCTTCGATGTTGAATTAAGGCACATATTGAGAATACGGCCTGAGTCCCCACTTTGTTCGCCCATAGGCTCGCCGATAAACGCTTCCAGCAAAAGTACGGTGCGATAATTCGGTTGGAGCGTATCATCGAGGATCACTCGCAAGGCGAACGATCTTCGTAGATCTCCTGGCGGGTAATCTCGTTGAAGCCTTGGACGCGATTTGCGAATTCCTCCCACTGTATATCGAGAAATTTGCGTCAGGAGACGGTTGTGCCTTGCTTGGTTCTGGCCTCAACAACCTTCCGACAGCACTCATGATCCCAGTCATAAGCAATTTCGACGCACGCCATTTCGATGTGACGGTTCAATGAAAATTTACTGGTCATCGTCAGTATATCGATATATCAATACGTGGGGGTGCGTGATGAAAGTATATCTTCTTGAGTGCCTGACAAAGCCGATGACCACCATCTCGCTATCGATGCGTGCAAAAGTCGGGATGGCCATGGGGTTGCTACTTCTCAGCACCATTGGTCTGGGTGTCGCGGGGTTGGATCGATTAAACGCCGTGAACGCGACGGCGACGTTGATAGCGAACAAATGGCTCCCGTCCGCACAAAGCCTTGGAATGCTGGCCGCCCGCTTCGAGACCGTACGGTCACGTCAATTGCAGCTTCTTCTCTCGGGTGAGGATGATCGCACAAAGGCCGAACGGGAACTCGAAACCGGTCTGCTCGATATGTCTGACTCCATTAAGGAGTACGGAGCGCTGGCGGTCGGTGATGATGAAACCAAGAACTCCGATAACATTTCCCTCACTTACGACGCTTACATAAAATTCACAGCGCCTCTGGCTGGAATGCTTTCAGGTGGCGACTCGGCTGGAGCGCATGACCTACTGCTCGGCCAATCGCAGCCCTACCTGAAAGGGATTCGAGATGCGATAAAAAGGGGCCAGCGATACCAGAAAGAAAACTCATCATCCGCTGTTGTCTTAGGCACGAGAGCAGCCAAAGAGGCTAACTTATTCTTTGTAGTCGGTTTGGCTGTGGTGACCAGTTTGTGCATTGGCGCATTCGCGTGGATGCAGTCGCGTGTTGCATTCCCGATCGTTAGGCTCACGAACGCGATGCAGGGTCTGGCCACAGGCAATCGAACGATCGCAATTCCCGGTCTCACGCGGCGAGATGAGATCGGTTCAATGGCTCAGGCGCTGGCATTTTTCCGTAAAGCCCTGGATGAGCGCGAAATTCTTGAAAATGAACAGAGGCGATTACACGATGATACTGATCATCGCTTGCGCTCGACGGAACTGGCATTCGAGGCTGCCAGCATTGAGCAGCGCCGAGCCCTGTCAGTACTTCGTGACGGGCTGGTCCATCTGTCCAGGGGCGATCTAACGATCCGGATCGACCAGATTCTTTCAGCTGAGTACGAGGATCTGAAGACAAATTTTAATGACGCGGTTGAGGCATTGGAACAAACGGTCGCTTCCGTCGTCGAGACGGTCGTCGCTGTAAACCAGACCGCCGCTCAAATGACCGCCATCTCTAATGAACTGGCGAGGCGAACTGAGCAACAAGCAGCTTCTGTCGAGGAGGCCGCGGGTGTACTGTCGGAAATTACCTCTACGATCGGGCGGACCGCGGCCGGAGCCTCCAATGCCAACGAGGTTGTCCGGTCAGTCCAAACGGAGGCGAAGCAATCCGAAGCGGTCGTCGAGGATGCGGTCGCTGCGATGGGCGAGATCGAGGGGTCATCGTCGCAAATGTCGCAAATTATAGCAACAATCGATCAAATTTCGTTCCAAACTAATCTTCTGGCGCTGAATGCTGGCGTTGAAGCAGCGCGGGCCGGAGAGGCCGGAAAAGGATTCGCAGTGGTCGCTGCCGAAGTTCGTTCGCTCGCCCAAAGCTCGGCAAGCGCGGCTAAGGAGATCAATAACCTTATTTCGACCTCGGGAGGGCAGGTTGCGCACGGTGTTGAGCTAGTCGCGAAAGCTGGAACGACTCTGAAGCTCATCGCATCGCGCTTCGAACAAATTGCGCAAATTGTCCACGAAATTTCCGTCGGCTCAAATCATCAGGCGGAAGGCTTGCGCGGCGTTAACGCAGCCGTCGATCACATTGACAAGATGACTCGAGAAAACGCTCATCTGGTGGATGATTGGAACAAAACCGTGCAAGAGATCCTGCGCAGGTCACAAGTTCTAAAGGTTGCCGTGAGCGGCCTCACCCTTCGATCGCGGGCGAGTTTCGAAGAGAGGATGATCGCGTGATCTCCAGGCTGTCCAGCTCCGAGAGTACAACAAGTTCCATAAATCGCATTATGCGAGATGTTATAACGTTACATGAAAAGGAGCGAAGAAGAGATTTCGACTTTCCGAGGCACCTTGGCTGCCGTCGACCAGGTCCCGGCGGCAGCTCTTTTTGTTGGGGCGTCGCCAACTCACCTCCACCGATGTTTCGATGAGGGCACTCGGTGCCACGCTCTCCGCCGACCACGGCGCAACCAACCGCGATTTTTGTCATGAAGGAATGGATACTTTCGCCGCTTGAAAAGAGCTGCATCCGATGGATTTATCGAGGCAGAACCGTCGCCGAGATCGCATCCCTCGAGGGTAAGAGCGTTGTTGATATCGAAAACTGCCTGCGAAGTGCTTTACGCACGCTGGAGGCAAAATCGATCGCGGAGGCGCTCCAGAAGGCGAACCTCCCTAACCCCGATTGAGGGGCAAATCACTCCCGACGCCCGCTCTTGACTTGAAAACGGAAGCGATCTTGTTGCCGAGAGCCGCGGGAAGCGTCTGGCTCAAATGCGAATGCCGTACCCGACAGAGCGTTCCAGCTGGAGCAAACCAATCCCGCTCTTTTGGATGGCGTCCTGGCCCGGTGCCGGATCTTCCACGATCAACCCGCAGGGGGTCCGCTAGCAAGCTGCGGCCGCTCCGGCTTCGCCTCGCGGTGATCGCGCCCGTCCTCGGGCCTTGTGAGGAGCCATCGAGCGGGAATTGGCCCGCTCCCGATGGAGCCACTTCAAATGTCGCACGATCTTTCTCTCGCCCAGTCCCACGCCTTCCAGCTTTCCCGCGACCTGATGGTCCCGGTCACTCTGTTCACGGTCGACGGCGAATACGGCGTCCTTCCGTCCGACGAAATCGACGCCGACGACGATCTGGAGATCGTCCATGAATTTTTCCCATGGGCGGCTCATTGAGCCGCCGTTCCTGAGTGCCGCTTGCGAGCGGCAGGCCGCAAGGGAGGCTTCGCCGCGGCCGACCCAGGCATTGCATGATCCGACAATTGTCAGCCGCGCCCTGGCGGCCTTTGCTCTTCGCGGCTGGTGGAAGCGTGCCCGAGAAGAGACGGGCAAGGAAATGCGAGGAAGAAGAGGCATGGACAGAAGAGAAATAGAGGCGCTCCGCGAACGGGTGAAGTGTGCTGCCGTTCTCGAGCAGACGGGCTTCGCCATCGATATGAAGGAAAGCACGCGGCGGGCAGTGAAGTTTCGACGGGGGAGCGAGATCGTCATCGTCACCCATGAGGGGCGCGGATGGTTCGATCCGCTCAGCGATGCAAAGGGCGACGTGTTCGGTCTCGTCGCGCATCTCGACCATGTCGACTTTCTCGAATGCGCCGGACGTGTTGCCGCGCTCGTCGGTATTTCGATCACGGAACCGGAATGGCGGTCTCCAAAGATAGAGCAAGACTACGACCTCTCTTTATCCGAGCGATGGCAAACACGCCGCCGTCCATGGCCCGGTTCGTCGACCTGGGCTTATCTCGATGGTCAGCGTTTCCTGCCGGCATCTTTGCTTCGCGCCGCGATCCGGCAAGATCGTCTGCGCGAGGGGCCATATGCCAGCATGTGGGCAGCGCATACCGACAGCGCCGGAGCCGTCACCGGTTGGGAGGCGCGGGGTCCCGAGTATCGCGGTTTTGCCTCCGGAGGGACAAAGGTTCTCTTCCGCCTGGGGCAGGACACGGCGTTGCGCCTGGCTGTCACGGAAGCTGCGATCGACGCCATGAGCCTCGCCGCCATCGAGGGGTTGCGGGATGGAACGCTCTATCTCAGCACCGGCGGCGGATGGTCGCCGTCGACGGAGGCGGCGCTGCGGCAGATGGCATCGCGGCCCGAGGCTCTGCTAGTTGCGGCGACAGACGCCAATCCGCAAGGCGAGATGTTTGCCGAGCGGTTACGGGCGCTCGCTGACGACGTCGGCTGCAACTGGTCGCGCCTTCGCCCGCCGGCGGACGACTGGAACGAGGCCCTGAAAATCAGGGAGAAAGAAAGGAGGGAGAGGAAGGAAGGCGGCGTGCCGCATTCGCTTCGCCCGCGTCAAGGGAGGCTTCGCCCGGCGGAGCCGGCCCTTGACCCGGCCGGTCGCGATGCCGGCGGCCCGGAAGGTGTCATGAAGGACTGAAGAGGATGGCAAGGTCGGAAGGACAGTGCCGCACTTCGGTCCGGAACCACTCCGAAGGAGCCGCAGATGAATCCCTCTTCCGCAATCCGCAAAGTCTTCCAGGGCGTCGCCTCACGCCAGCAAATGTACCGGATGTTCGATCGTCACGCCCAGCGTCCGAACCGCTGGGAGGATGACGCTGCCCCGCTCTATGCCGGCGAATGGTTCGAGATCGCCGATACCGAACATGACTACATGTTCGAAATCCTGCCGCCGCTCTGGATCCGTGGATCGATGTTTGCGATGCGCGAGTTTCTGACAGGATCGGTGACATCGGTGTTCTTTGCGCTGCGGATCGACGGCGTCATCCGGCATTTCCATGGCTATTGCGATCTTTCCGACCGCCAGGCCGTTGAACGCATGCGGGTCGAAATCATCGAGCGCGAGAGCCGGCCGGTGCGCGCCATGTCGCGCGAGGAACGGCTTGAGCATATCTGGAGTATGACGGCGGACGACTATCGTGGTTATGCTGGCGAGCGCTGGCCGGAGGAGTCGCGTGGCAAGCGCACGATCATGCTTTACGGCGGCCAGACGGGCAGCACCCTGAAGCTGCTGGACGATCTCTCCGACGACGAAATCGCAGCCAAGCTGCCGGTGCAACTGCGCCACCTCCCCTCGCCGATCGCCGCATGAAGGAGGTCGCGCCATGCTTTCCTTCCCGCTCACATCCGTCCGCGCGGTGATTGCCCGCGGTCGGGCCGATGCGGAGGCCAATGGTGGCTTTCGTGATCTCTATTACGGCCTGCGCCCTGGCAAGGACGAGAAGCCGGGCCTCTGGCTCGTCGGCGATCACGGCGTTTATCTGATGTCCAACGGCAAGCTGCTCGATGGCGCCAAGCCCTTGGTCGTCTATGCCGAGGAGTGCGATCCCAGCACCAATGACGACTGGTTCGACGTCAAACGCCGGACATTCGGCGGCGACGACGGCGTCGATTTCATCGACGCGGAACAGCTGGAACCGATGATGGCGGCGGCTCCAGAGGCGACGCACCTTCGCATCGCATTTCATCAGGACTCGATGCAGCTCACCCTGATCGCGAAGTCCTGATCACTGAGACCACCGGCCCCCGTCAGGCCACCAATCCCTGAACCCAGAGCGTACTTCAATCCCGCGAGCTTTTCCGCGGGTGATGACGCTCGCCTTTCCCGAGGAGAACTTCATGAGCAACGATCCCTTCACTCTCGACATGTTCGGCAGCAGCGCGCTGTCGTCCGGCCTTGGCCTCGGCGGCGTCACAGCATTTGGCGGTTTCGATGCCGTTGCTGCCAATGACGACGACCCCGAACCGACACCGCCCTCTTCTGCCCCGGCCTTGCCGGTCGCGACGGCAAAGCGTCCGGCGCCGCGGCGACAGGGCGGCCGGTCCAACTTCTACCTCGACGATGCCGATCGCGTTCTTGCGGCGACGTGGAAGGAACGGGCGCGCATCAATGTCGCGGCGATCCTGATCGCAAACAACATCGAGAAGCAGGACCGGCCGGCCACTCGCGAGGAGCAGCAGCGGTTGATCCGCTTTACAGGCTTTGGCGCATCGGAACTTGCGAACACGATATTCCGTCGTCCGGGCGAGCCTGACTTCCGCGCCGGCTGGAGCGAGCTTGGCACTTCGCTCCAGAGTGCGGTTTCGGAGGGAGACTACGCGTCCCTTGCCCGCTGCACGCAATATGCGCATTTCACGCCGGAGTTCATCATCCGGTCCATCTGGGCGAGCTTGCAGCGCCTTGGCTGGCGTGGCGGCCGGGTGCTCGAGCCTGGCATCGGCACCGGCCTGTTCCCCGCGCTGATGCCGAAAGCATTGCGCGATCGGAGTTTCTTCACCGGTATCGAGCTTGACCCTGTCACCGCCAGGATCGTCCGCCTGCTACAGCCGAAGGCGCGGATCATCAACGGCGACTTTGCGCGCGCCGATCTGGCGCCGATTTACGATCTCGCCATCGGCAATCCGCCTTTCTCCGACCGGACCGTCCGATCCGACCGGGCCTATCGCTCGCTGGGCTTGCGGCTGCATGACTATTTCATCGCCCGTTCGATCGACCTCCTGAAACCCGGCGCGCTCGGCGCCTTCGTCACCAGCGCCGGCACGATGGACAAGGCGGATGCGACAGCACGCGAACACATCGCCAAAACCGCGGACCTGATCGCCGCGATCCGCCTGCCGGAGGGCACCTTCCGCCGCGATGCCGGCACGGACGTCGTGGTTGACCTGCTCTTCTTCCGCAAGCGCAAGACCGGGGAGGCTGAGGGAGACCTCTCCTGGCTCGCCCTTGAGGAGGTGCGACCGGCGACGCAAGACGACGGCGCAATTCGGGTGAACCGCTGGTTTGCGCGACATCCTGATTTCGTGCTTGGCGATCATGCCCTGACCTCCGGCCCCTTTGGCGAGACCTACACCTGCCGACCGCGTGCCGGCGAGGACCTTGAGGCGGCTTTGCAGCAGGCGATCCTCCTGCTTCCCGAGGGCCGCTATGACGGCGAGCCGACCGAAATCGACATCGACCTCGAGACCGAGCTCGGCGAGATCGTCGACCTTCGCCCCGACAGTCGACAGGTCCGGGAGGGTAGCTTCCTCATCGACATCAGACGCGGTCTCATGCAGATGGTCGACGGCGCGCCGGTCGAAGTCCAGGTGCGCAAGGGCCGCACCGGCGACGGCATGCCGGAAAAGCACGTCCGCATCATCAAGAAACTGATCCCGATCCGCGACGCCGTGCGCGATGTGCTGAAGGCCCAGGAACAGGATCGGCCGTGGCGCGATCTGCAGGTTCGCCTACGAATCGCCTGGTCGAGTTTCGTGCGCGATTTCGGGCCGATCAACCACACCACCGTCAGCATCACTGAGGATCCCGAAACCGGCGAGGTGCGCGAAACGCACCGCCGCCCGAACCTGCAGCCCTTTCTTGACGACCCCGATTGCTGGCTGGTCGCCTCAATCGAGGATTACGATCTCGACACCGACACGGCCAAGCCCGGCCCGATCTTTTCCGAACGGGTGATTTCGCCCCCTGCCCCGCCGGTAATCACCAGCGCCGCCGATGCACTCGCTGTTGTCCTCAACGAACGTGGTCGCGTCGATATCGAGCATATCGCCGAACTGCTGCACAGACATGCCGATGCGGTCGTCGATGAACTCGGCGATTCAATCTTCCGGGATCCTGACGACGGGTCCTGGCAGACGGCCGACGCCTATCTCGCCGGCCCGGTCCGCACCAAGCTCGCTGTCGCTGAAGCGGCCGCGGGACTGGATCCAGCCTATGAGCGCAACGTTCGTGCGCTTCGGGCCGTACAGCCCGGCGACCTTCGCCCCTCCGACATCACCGCACGTCTGGGTGCGCCGTGGATTCCGGCGAGCCATGTCGTGGCTTTCGTCAAGGAGAGGATGGGCGCCGACATCAGGATCCACCATATGCCGGAGCTTGGCAACTGGACCGTGGAGGCGCGGCAGCTTGGCTACAGTGCCGCCGGTACATCCGAATGGGGTACCAGCCGCCGTGATGCCGGTGAACTGCTCGCCGACGCACTGAACAGCCGCGTTCCGCAGATCTTCGACGTCTTCAAGGACGCCGGCGGCGAGCGGCGCGTCCTGAACGTGGTCGATACCGAAGCCGCGCGCGACAAGCTGCAGAAGATCAAGCAGGCCTTCCAGGATTGGGTGTGGACCGACCCGGATCGCACCGACCGGCTGGCGCGGGTCTATAACGACCGGTTCAACAACCTCGCGCCGCGCAAATTCGATGGTTCGCATCTCAAACTTCCTGGCGCCTCAGGCGCCTTTGTTCTCTATGGGCACCAGAAGCGCGGCATCTGGCGGATCATCTCGTCCGGCTCGACCTATCTCGCGCATGCCGTCGGCGCCGGCAAGACGATGACGATGGCGGCCGCAATCATGGAACAGCATCGCCTCGGTCTGATCGCCAAGGCGATGCTGGTCGTGCCCGGCCATTGCCTGGCGCAGGCGGCGCGTGAGTTCCTCGCCCTCTACCCCAATGCCCGCATCCTGGTGGCGGACGAGACCAACTTCACCAAGGACAAGCGGGCGCGATTCTTGAGCCGGGCGGCGACCGCCACCTGGGATGCGATCATCATCACGCACTCGGCGTTCAGGTTCATCGCTGTGCCGTCGGCCTTTGAACAGCAGATGATCCACGACGAGCTCGAACTCTATGAGGATCTGCTGACCAAGGTCGACAGCGAGGATCGCGTCTCGCGCAAGCGCCTCGAACGACTGAAAGAGGGTCTGCAGGAACGCCTGGAGGGCCTCGCGACTCGCAAGGACGATCTTCTCACAATCTCGGAAATCGGTGTCGACCAGATCATTGTCGACGAGGCGCAGGAGTTCCGGAAGCTTTCCTTCGCGACCAACATGTCGACGTTGAAGGGTATCGATCCGAACGGCTCGCAGCGCGCCTGGGACCTCTACGTCAAATCCCGCTTCATCGAAACCAAGAATCCCGGCCGGGCGCTGGTGCTCGCTTCCGGCACGCCGATCACCAACACGCTTGGCGAGATGTTCTCGATCCAACGCCTGCTCGGACACGAAGCGCTTGCCGAGCGCGGTCTGCACGAGTTTGACGCCTGGGCATCGTGCTTCGGCGACACGACGACCGAGCTCGAAATACAGCCCTCCGGCAAATACAAACCGGTCAGCCGGTTCGCGAGCTTCGTCAATGTTCCGGAACTGATCGCGATGTTCCGCGCTTTCGCCGATGTCGTCATGCCGGAGGATCTTCGCGAATTCGTCAGGGTGCCTGATATCTCCACCGGCCGGCGGCAGATCCTCACCGCTAAACCGACGCCGGCCTTCAAGGCCTATCAGCAGATCCTCGATGCCCGTATCAAAGCGATCGAGATGCGCGAGGGACCGGCACAGCCCGGCGACGATATCCTGCTCTCGGTCATCACCGACGGCCGCCATGCGGCGATCGATTTGCGCCTCGTCATCCCGGTAAACGATAACGAAAAGGACAACAAGCTCAACCTCCTCGTCCGCAACGCCTTCCGGATCTGGCAGGAGACCAGCGAGGCCACATTTATTCGCCCGGACGGCAAGGCTTACGAGCTGCCAGGTGCGGCGCAGATGATCTTTTCCGATCTCGGCACCATCAATGTCGAGAAGACCCGCGGCTTTTCGGCTTACCGTTGGATCCGCGACGAGCTCGTGCGGCTCGGTGTTCCCGCTTGCGAAATCGCTTTCATGCAGGACTTCAAGAAAACCGAGGCCAAGCAGCGGCTCTTCGGTGATGTGCGCGCCGGCCGGGTTCGGTTCCTGATCGGCAGTTCCGAGACAATGGGCACGGGTGTCAATGCGCAGCTCCGTCTGAAAGCGCTGCACCATCTCGACGTCCCGTGGCTGCCGTCTCACATCGAGCAACGCGAGGGCCGAATTGTCCGGCAGGGCAATCAGCATGACGTGGTCGATATCTTCGCCTATGCCACGGAAGGGTCGCTCGATGCTTCCATGTGGCAGAACAACGAGCGCAAGGCCCGCTTCATCGCGGCAGCGCTCAGCGGTGATACATCGATCCGCCGGCTCGAGGATCTCGGTGAAGGGCAAGCCAACCAGTTCGCCATGGCGAAGGCCATCGCTTCCGGTGACGAACGGCTGATGCAGAAGGCTGGACTGGAGGCCGATGTCGCCCGTCTGGAACGGCTGCGCGCCGCCCATGACGACGACCAATATGCGGTCCGCCGGCAAATGCGCGATGCGGAAGGCGACATCGAGGTCTCGACCCGCCGCATCGCGGAGATCGGCCAGGATATCGGCCGGCTGGTGCCGACTACCGGCGACGCTTTCGCGATGACCGTTCTCGGCAAAGCCTACCAGGAGCGCAAGGATGCCGGCCGCGCGCTGATGAAGGAAATCCTCACTCTTCTCCAACTGCAGCAGGAGGGTGAGGTTCATCTGGCGAGCATTGGGGGTTTCGATCTTGTCTATGAGGGCGAGCGCTTCGGAAAGGGTGATGGCTATCGTTACCTCACCACGCTCCAGCGCACCGGCGCGGATTACGAGATCGATCTTGCGGTGACGGTGACGCCGCTCGGCGCCGTGTCCCGCCTCGAGCACGCGCTCGACGGGTTCGACGAGGAGCGGGAACGCTATCGCCACCGCTTGGAGGAAGCGCGTCGGCGGCTTGCCTCCTATCGCTCGCGTGAAGGCGGCGTTTTCCCCTTTGCGGATGAACTTGCCGAGAAGCGCAGACAGCTCCGCGACATCGATCAGGCCCTCGCCGATGATGCGAGGCGTACGGACGAAGCCGCTGCTGTTGCCGCTTAGCTTGCCTGTTGCCGCAACTCTTCGATGAGTTCCGGATGCCGGTCGAGAAGGCGCAGCAATTGGCTGGTCGGGCCGCTTGGCTCGACCAAGCCGCGCTCGTATTTGTCGAACGCGCTTTCACCAACCTTCAGGATGCCGCCTGCTTCACGTTGCGACAGTTTTAGTTTTTTGCGCACTCTGCGGATTGTCGACGGAGAGGGAATGCCTTCAACTTCTTCCTTCAACGCCCGCAAGGCCGCGTCCGTTGCCTCCATGTCGTTGCCGACATGAACACCTTCGTCGCCGCTATCGGGATAATATCCCGGCAGGTCGACCGTTTTGCTCTTGCCCTTGTAGGTCACGACAAACGGTCGGACGTCCCGGCGCAGCGTCTCTCCGGTTTCCGGTGAGATCATCGTTTCGGGCAGTATATTTGCTGCAACCGCCATTATCATCTCTCCTTGAATGACATGATCCGGAATTCCGTGATCACGTCCGCCTGGAATTTCACATAAAGCACCATGCCGTGCTCGGGGACCGGCACATGATAAACATCTTGCCATACCCGATGGTCTGCGTTCGCTGTCATCGACTTGTAGAACATACGGCGCTCGATGGTGTCGATGGTCGCGACGATGCCGGCGCGGTCGTAGCCCAATGAGGCGGCATCCCGCAGCGCCGTCGTCGTGATGGCAAGCGTCGAAATCGACCCCAAAACAGCTTTAACGGCCTCGAGATCGTATGTCGGGCGCCTTTTCTCCATGACTTTATATGACACCTTAATGGTGTCAAATCAAGCTTGTCGTTGTGGGGAAAAGATAGAGGAAAATCCGGGAGGAGAACCGGTCGCAGATCGGTCGTCCCGTCGCCGCTTGCGCTCAACCGCCGCCTCCGCATCCCGGCCACTCGTCCCGCGCAGGGCGCGAGGCACCCCGCTTGTCCTTCGAAGCAGGGACGCTCGGCCGCAGTTGCGCCGGTCCGCCCGTCCTGCGGTTCGGAAAGTGTCTTCGGAAAGAGATGAAGACAGGAAGGACCGGCAAGAGGCCGCGTCCCCGCATCCCGGAAGAGGAAAATCCCATGCATATCATGAAGGTCGATCCGCGCTCGTTGAAGGACAATCCGGACAATACCCGGCAATCCAAATCCACCCCGCAGGCCGATGCGCTGCTGCTCGCCACCATCAAGGCCGTCGGCATCATCCAGCCGCCCGTCATTTTTCCCGAAGTTGGTGGTGGGAACGGCTACGTCATTGAAGCCGGTCATCGTCGCACCCGCATGGCCATCGCCGCAGGCCTCGAGGAAATCGAGGTGCTCGTCGTCGAAGCCGCAAACGACAATGGCGCCATGCGGTCGATGGTCGAGAACATTGCGCGCGAACCGCTGAACCCGGTCGACCAGTGGCGCGGCATCGAACGCCTGGTCGCACTCGACTGGACCGAGGAAGCAATTGCGGTGGCACTCGCCCTGCCCGTCCGGCAAATCCGCAAGCTGCGCCTGCTCGCCAACGTCCTACCGGCGATGCTCGACCAGATGGCGTTCGGCGACATGCCGAATGAGCAGCAGCTCCGCACGATCGCGGCAGCACACCTCGATGAGCAGAAGGAGGTCTGGAAGGCGCAGAAGCCGAAGAAGGGCCAGCCCGCCGCATGGTGGCAGATTGCCAACGCGCTGAGCAAGACCCGGATGTATGCCAAGGATGCGAGCTTCGGTGACGATCTCAGAGAAGCCTACGGCATCGAATGGATCGAGGATCTGTTCGCTCCCGCGGACGAGGACAGCCGCTACACCACCAATGTCGAAGCCTATCTCGGCGCCCAGCAGGAGTGGATGACGAACAATCTGCCCAAGAAGGGAATGATCGCCGAGGTTTCTCAATGGGGCGAGGTGAAGCTGCCGCAAAAGGCAAGCCGCGTCTATGGCAAGCCCGGCAAGGGTGACCACACCGCCATGTATCTGGATCGGAACGGCAAGGTTCAAACCGTGCATTACCGGATGCCCGAGGAGAAGAAGACCAAGGGCAAGGGAGCGGTCGTCGGAGGTGGCGACACCGCTGGCGAGGATGCGATCGACGGGCCGAAGCAGCGTCCCGACGTCACGCAGAAGGGCCTCGATATGATCGGCGACCTCAGGACCGACGCGCTGCACGAGGCGCTCGCCCGCGCACCGATCGAGGACGACACGCTGATGGCCCTCCTTGTCCTCGCCTTTGCCGGCATGAATGTCCGGGTTGACTCCGGGGCAAACGACCACGTCTTCGGCGCGAAGCGGTTCGCCCGCCATGCGGCTCGGTTGCTCGACGCTGACGGCAAGCTCGCCTTCGACCGCGACACCTTGCGGGTTTCCACCCGCTCGATGCTGGTCGATGTGCTGTCGTGCCGCCGAGGCATGTCGAACAGCGGCATCGTGTCGCGCATAGCCGGCGACGCCATCGGCGCGGACGGATACCTCCCGAACATGGGCACAGAAGACTTCCTGCTTTGCCTGTCGCGGCAGGCGCTCGAGGCTTCGTGCGAGGGCACCTCGGTTCTCCCCCGCCCGAGGGTCCGCGAGACCCGTGCCGCACTGGTCGAGCACTTCAAGCAAGGGCATTTCGTCCATCCGGCCGCCCTGTTTGCCCCCGATCCGAAGGATCTCGCCGAACTGATCAAGCAGGGCGAGGTCGTGGAGGATTACGATACGGTGACCTCCGAGGAAACAACGGATCGCCTCGAAGGCGAACTTGCTGACGGCAGCGTCGCCGGCGAGGAGGCCGATTTTGCTGTCGCCGATCCGGAAGCCGGTGACGGCGCCGACGACGCGGTCGAGACCGCCTACGGCATCGCGGCCGAATAGCCGAAGCCCTCCCATCTTTTCCGATCGATCCCCCGCCGCCGGCCATCACCGGCGGCGGTTCGTTTCCATGAACACCGCAGAATTTCAAGGAGATGTCCAATGTCTGCGTCCCTGATCTACGATCTCGTCCCGATCGGCTCCATCATTGCCTGGTCCGATGGCACACCCCGCCCGCCCGAGCGCTTCAAGAAGAAGCTCGCGGCCTGGCAGACGCGCAACAGCAAGGGCCGGCTGATCCGCAAGGAGGGTCCGCGCTCCGGAAACTACAACTCGCCTGGCTATTTCACACTGCATGAGGCGGATTTCGGCGGGAAAAACACCATCGTCATGCGCATTCACCGAACCTTCGGCCTCGACTCCGATCTCACCTTCAAGGTGCTCGAGCGCCCCGCCCTCGGTTCGATCCGCGTCTTCGATCGCGCCGGTTCGAACGCGGAACTTGTCCATCTCGCGGACAATCGCGAGGCGGCCGCGGTCTGGCTGCAAGAACACGGCTATCCGAACGCCGTGCTCGAAGAGGTGACCGCCGACGAGGTTGCGGCTGCTCAGGTCGAAGGGAGGGCCGCCGCATGAGGACCTCAGAACTTCAGCATGAGCCGGTATCGGCTTTAGAGGATTTGGACGTGGAATTCGGCGTCAGCGCCGACGGATTTCCGGTCGCCCGGATCGGCGATACGCATCTGGCAATGATGCCGGCGCGCGATGGCGCGAGCTTCCTCGCGAGCGCTTGGCGGCTCGTCCATCCGCTTTCCGAGCTGACGCGCGCAGATTTCTACGGTCACGATGGCCGCCTCGAGGATGAGGCGGCTTTTCGCGCCCGGGTCTTCGAGACGGCCCAGCACAAGCGCGAGTTATCCGCCCTGAGGCGGATCCAGACCCGCATGACGGCCAGTACGCCCTGGGGACCGTCGCAGCTTGCGACCGTCTACGCGGAGGGGATCGTGTCCCATATGACGGCTGGCCATGGCGGGTTTCATCTGTCGGCCGAACGGAATCTTCGCGTCTCCCCGTTGCTGCGAAAGTCCTCGCACTGGTACGAGGAGGATGCCGAATGGGCCATCGTCGCCCTCTCCTTCCCGGAGCTCTTCACCTCATACGAGCGCAAAGGTGCGGACGAGACATTCCGCAACAGCTGGCCGACCGCATGGGAAGAGATCCACGGGCGCGAACTCGGGTCCGGCCAATCCTGGACGAAGGACCGGCAAGCCTTCGAGCGCAGGCATGCCGGCGACTGGGTCGTCGTCTCGGCGATCTATTCCAGCCACTATGCCGATATGACGGAGGTGGTCGCCACGCGCGGCGGCATGCGGGACCAACGTGCCGACGAGCGGCGCTTTCTTGTTCCGAGCGCCGAATATGCAACCCGCGGGCCGTTCGGCTTCGTCATCGATGAACAACGTCACGCCGTCTATGACGGTCCTTCGGACTTCATCGGCTGGCAGTGGCGGAGGACCGGGACATGACCCCGATCAGTCCGTGGGTGCTCCTTTCCCGCATGGAGGCGGCGCGTCGTCAGACGCGCCATCATCTCGATCTCGTCCATCGGCAGATTGCCACACGCGCTGAGCGCCTGGCCGTGACCGAAAAGGCGAAAGCCAAAAACCGCACGCACAAGCGCTCCGGCTCACGATGGACTCGGTCGGATGAGATGCTGTTTCAGGATCACCTCGATCGCCTGTCATTCGAACGTCGCGGCGAACTCGAGGCGCTCATCCGGAAACTGGAGCGTCAGGACCGTGCCATCACCACGCTACGGCTGAAGCTCGGTGACGCGGTTTGGCGAGAGGCAGCGTGAGAGGCAGCCGCCGGCAGCGCATTTGCGGAGTGTGCCCGCGTATTGGTGAGAGGCATTGCGAGGATGGCCATCGTTTCCCACATTCGGTTTCGGGGAGAGTCTCAGCCCCGTGCCGGCCTGCCCTTCGTGTTCGTTGCGGTCTGAACCGGCGGCCGGTCGTTTCAAGGCCGCTTTCGCGCCGCGGTGCGGCCAAAACAGCCTCGCTGCGCAAAGCGAACCCGCGTCCCGCGCAGGGTGCCCCCGCTTGGTCGCAAGCCCGCTCCGCTCGCTCAGCCGCTCCGGACCTGTGAAATCGCCCGTCCCTCGCCGGTTCCTTTTGACCGCACCGAAGGGCAGACCGGCACGGGGCCGGAACCGCTTCGGACCAAACCGAAAAGGAAACCGTTATGGCCAAGCCCGCGACCCCCAACCGCTCTTCCGCCCGCGTCGTGCAACTCCGCAAGGGTGCGACCCTCGAAATGGTCCGCCTCACCTGCCCCGACAGCGCCCAGGCGCTCAAGATCGCCGAAAGCTTCGGAACCGCACTGGTCGACAGCGACGGCATCCGCGACCTGCATGAGCGACTGATCAATGAGACCGCCGACAGCCTGGCGGAGGGCCTCGGCGAACGGGCGATGCAGATCCATCTCCAGCGCATCGTCGGCGCCTTCGTCGGATCGGCACATGGCGCCGGGCAGTTCTACTCTCGTGCGGTCACAGAAGCCCGCGACGCCACGGCGAAGGCGTCCAACGATGCCCGCGACGAGGATCTCGATGGTCCCGTTGGCTACGACAGCGCCGCCCAGCGCAAGCGCGAGTTCGCGGCCGACATGGGTGTCCAGGCTCATGCGCTCAGGATGGCGGCCGAGGGCGCCGTCGCAGCCTACGAGCAGGTCGTCGGCGAGACCTGGAAGCCCTTCGATCGCCCGGTCGAAAACCCCGGCGCCAATCTCGACCGCAAGGCGGCCGAAGCGCAAATGGCCGCCCTCGGGTAAAGCGGCCCGGGCGGCGCCCACGTGCCGCCCTACCCTCATCTTTCCAGCTTCCATCGGCCGGCTCCCAAGAGGGGCCGGCCTTTCCGCATGTCGCGCTGCCCCAGGGGAAAAACAGGCAAGGAAATGAGGAACCGGCCTATCGCGGCCCGTCCCTGTCGGCGGTCCTGCAGGAGCCCGGCTTGTGAGGTGCAACGGCTTCGCCGTCCTCCACGCTGTTTCGGCCGTTCCGGTGCGCTCCAAGCCCTTCCGCTCCTGCCCTCGGACCTCCGCGACGGGCCGCGATAGGCGCGGCTCGGAATAGGAGGTTTGAGACATGAACAGGAAAACCGAAGGCGAACGCGGCGATATCTACACGAGGATCACCGACCGGATCGTTGCCGATCTGGAAAAAGGGGTTCGTCCCTGGATGAAGCCGTGGAGCGTAGCCAACACTCAAGGCAGGATTACGCGGCCGCTACGGCACAACGGGCAGCCCTATTCGGGCATGAACGTTCTCCTTCTATGGTCCGAGGGGATGGCGAGAGGTTTCGCCTCTCCGGTGTGGATGACCTTCAAGCAAGCGGTGCGACGTGAAAGTCGCATGAAAGGAGTGACCCCATGGGTCCATGAGTAGTGTTCAACTCTGTCGCCACATTCCCCATGCGACGTCGGTAACGGCGTGGTGTGAAGCGGGAATGAAAGCCCAAGATGGAAATGCAGCCAACGCATTTTGTCGGGCGAGGCGAAGGTCGGAAGGGCGAACGCGAGTGAATTCTCATCGAAACGCGCCGTGAGGTAGTAAGGCCGTAACCGTTGGTTGACACGGCCGAGCTGGGCAAATGCGAACTGGGGTGAGCTTGGCCCCACCGCGAACACCGCGCCCCGGCGTACTGAGAGCGCCCGCCCCGACCGCATCTCCTTCATGTGGAACACGGAAACCCCGATGGGAACCGGTGGCAACGCCGGTAGGCCGACCGCAAGGGAAGCTGAATGCCCAGCGGGAACAGGAAGACCCAAGAAGCGAATGCCGGCAGATCGAAAGATCAAGGGAATCCATAACCTGCCGGATAGAGCAATGCTCAAGCCGAAAGGCTGCTGACGTGGGTTTGGTGAACCGCCCGAAGACGTTGTGATGATTGCTAACCGAGGGAAAAGTTAGGTGCGGAATTCTTCTGCAAACGGAACCAAGGGACAGACCGACTGGAATGCCGTCAACTGGCGGCAAGTCAATCGGCGCGTCCGCAATCTGAGACAGCGCATCTTCCGGGCGTCCCGTGAGAACGACCTTGCCAAGGTGCGTTCTTTACAGAACCTGATGCTTCGGAGTTACTCAAACACGCTGAAAAGCGTGCGACAGGTCACTCAGGAGAACAAGGGAAAATACACTGCTGGCGTAGACGGCATCGTCACGACGACCGTCGAGGCTCGCAACGAGTTGGCCGACAGCCTCATGTCGGTTCAGCCGTGGCGAGCAGCGCCAGCGCGTAGGGTGTATATTCCGAAGGCAGGCGGGAAACTGCGCCCCCTTGGAATCCCAACCATCCGTGACCGAGCTTTGCAGGCGCGGGTGAAAAACGCGCTCGAACCCTTCTGGGAGGCACGCTTCGAGCCTTGCAGCTATGGGTTCAGGCCGGGACGGGGATGCCACGATGCCATAGCGAGAATCTACAATGTCGCCGCACCAGTGCGCCGCCGCCGATGGGTTCTCGATGCTGACATCAAAGGGGCGTTCGATAACATCGACCATGAATTCCTGCTCAACGCCATCGAAGGGTTCCCTGCAAAGGAGCTCATTCGTCAGTGGCTGAAAGCGGGGTACATGGAGCGCGGGGTCTTTCACGACAGCGATAGTGGTACGCCGCAAGGTGGCGTGATCAGTCCTCTGCTCGCCAACATCGCCCTGCACGGCATGGAGGCCGCGGTTGGTGTGAAATACATCACCCGCGGCGACAATGTCGGCAAGCGGTGTTTGATCCGCTACGCAGACGATTTTGTCGTCTTCTGCGATAGCGAAGAAGATGCGTGTCAGGCTCGGGTGGAACTATCCGCCTGGCTGGCAGCGCGGGGCCTTGTCCTCTCAGACGAGAAGACGCGGATAGTGCATCTATCCGATGGGTTCGACTTCCTCGGCTTCAACATCCGCCAATATCGGAGTCCGGAAACCCGATGGGGCTGGAAGCTGTTGATCAAGCCTTCCCGGAAATCGGTGAAATCGCTGAAAGCCAGGATGATACGGGAATGGCGAGGACTGGACGGTCAGAACATAGTCACCGTCCTTACTCGGCTAAACCCGATCATTCGAGGCTGGAGCAATTATTACCGGAGCGTGGTATCGAAACGGCTATTCGCCCAACTCGACAGCTGGATCTTTGGCAAAGAGGTCCGTTGGGCGCGGAAGACACATCCGCAAAAGCCATGGTACTGGGTCACGCGCAAATACTGGGGTAAGTTACACCCCAAGAGAATGGACTACTGGGTCTTCGGCGATGCTGCCGGAGACGGCGGTCGTCTCATCAAGTTTGCGTGGACCCCGATCGTTCGACATATCCTTGTGAAAGGGGGCGCATCGCCAGATGATCCAGCCCTCCGAGACTATTGGGTGCGGCGAAGATCGCGTCAGCATGCCGAGCTTTCCGGTCGGCAACAGGCTCTCGCCAAAGAACAAGGAGGCATGTGCTTCCGCTGCGGTGAGACCCTGCACAACGACGAGGCCCTGTGCGTTCACCACATCACGGCACCTCGCCTTGGTGGGAAACGCACGCTCGATAATCAGCGCCTCATGCACCTCTACTGCCATCTCCAGGCTCTTGCTGCGGAGAGGAGTGTACGGGATCGCAAGCGGTTTGCTTGAGCCGTGTGCGGGGAAACTCGCAAGCACGGTTCTGAGGGGGCGGGGCAGCGGCGACGCTGCCCCGCTACCCGACCGGGAGCTCGGAGCCGTGGTTCGCAAGGGCGAAACCGGCTCGACTGTGGTGTTCGCGAGCCGCTTCACCAAATCGGAAACCGACGGCAATGGCAAGGAGGTCGACCGGGAGATCCCTTTCCTGAAGGCGTATTCTGTGTTCAATGTGGACCAGATCGACGGTCTGCCGGACCATCACTACCATCGTCCGGAACCGACTCTCGATCCGGTCGAGCGGATAGAGAATGCCGATCGCTTCTTCCGCAACACCGGCGCCGTTATCCGCCATGGCGGGACGCAAGCCTACTATTCGCCGGTGACCGACCATATCCAGATGCCGCCGTTCCAGACCTTCCGCGATGCGGCTTCCTACACGGCAACGCTGAGTCATGAGGCAACGCACTGGACCGCGAACCCGCGGCGCGTGGGCCGCGATCTCAGCCGTTATGCCAAGGACAAGAGCGAGCGCGCCCGCGAGGAACTCATTGCCGAGCTCGGCAGCTGCTTCCTATGCGCCGACCTTGGAATCGTACCGGAGCTCGAGCCACGGCCCGATCACGCGTCGTACCTTGCCTCATGGCTCGCCGTGCTTTCCGAAGACAGGCGGGCGATTTTTCAGGCGGCCGCTCATGCGCAGAGGGCAGTCACCTTCCTGCACGATCTGCAGCCTGATGCAGCTGATGAGAAAGTCGCGGCTTAAAAATCAGCGTCGGTCGTTGCATCCGCCAACGGCCGACACCTCTCTCGGCTCTCTCTGCTTGAGCGCGCCCTGATCTGGTGTCAGGTCCAGCTTGCCCCAGATCGAGGTTTTGCGGTCGGTCGGTTTGAGCTTTCGGGATTGCTTGATTTCGACGGTAAACGGCTTTGTCTGCTGACGCATGTATCCTCCAGGCGACGAATCGCGAGCACACGATACCGGGTTGATTACTGGAGGCAACTCCCACTCTGGCCGGTCCGTCGCCACCGAATTGCGGCTCTGGCATTGCGATAGAGAAACGGTTCGACCACAGCAATGTTCCGCTGGGTGAGGCGGTGGCAGGTTGCCATCAGCGTGTTCCTCTTGACCCGTCGGCATAGGCCACGTCCTTTGCGGGCTCGATGAGGCATGTCTGATCGGGGAGCGGCTTCGCCTCGATCGTCTTCCCGCAACGGCCATGCAAAACTTTCTTCCCCTGGCGGCTACGCCGCCATTCCTCGCGCGGCAACAAAGTTTCTCCCGGCCGCCCTCCATTCCATTCCGGCCTTATCAGGTGCGGTCCGATCGTCCCCGATCCTTGCGACAGCCATCGAGGCCGCGAAGGGCGCGGCCCGAAACCAACGAAAGGAACACGAAAATGGCAACGATCGGCACCTTCACCTCCACCGAAACCGGCTTCAACGGCTCGATCCGCACGCTTGCCCTCAACGTCAAGGCCCGCATCGCCCGCATCGAGAACCCCTCCGACAAGGGCCCGCACTACCGCATCTACGCCGGCAATGTCGAGCTCGGTGCGGCCTGGCAGAAGCGCTCCGAGCAGGACCGCGACTACTTCTCGGTCAAGCTGGACGACCCGAGCTTCCCCGCTCCGATCTACGCAACCCTCACCGAAGTCGAAGGCGAGGACGGCTACCAGCTGATCTGGTCCCGCCCCAACCGGGATTGAGATCCGGACGAGGCCCCGCTCGCCAAGGCGGGGCCTCCTCCCGACAACAGGGCGACCTCCTTCGTGCCGCGGCTTTTTCCCGTTCGTTCTTCCATATTGGATGAAATTGGATGGAAAAATGGATCTCGCTATGTCATACCCCATTTGGATGGAAACGGATGGGAAAATGGATGACGGCGCTCGATCTCTCCAAATTGCGTATCACGCCTGAGATCCTGTCGTTGATCGCCGAGATTGACGAATTCAAAGGCGCCTGGCGAGCGCTTGGTCGCATCGCACCCGATCGGCTGTCCAGCTTGCGGCGGGTTGCGACGATCGAAAGCATCGGATCGTCGACACGTATTGAGGGCGCGAAATTAAGCGACCGCGAGGTCGAAAGGCTGCTCTCGAACCTCCGTATCGGCTCGTTCTCCAGCCGAGACGAACAGGAGGTTGCCGGCTATGCCGAGGTGATGGAGACGATCTTCTCCGCCTTCGACGCAATCCCGCTTAACGAAAATCACATCCGCCAACTGCATCGGGATCTGCTCGCGCACTCGGTCAAAGATGAACGACACAGGGGAAACTGGAAAACCCTTGCCAACAACGTCGAAGCCTTCGACGAGGATGGACGAAGTCTGGGCGTCGTCTTCGCGACAGCCTCCCCTTTCGATACGCCGGGCCGAATGTCGGAACTAGTGGCCTGGCAACAAGCTCAGGAGAAGGATGGCACGTTTCACCCTCTACTCGTCGTCGCTGTCTTCGTCGTCGTCTTTCTGGAAATCCATCCTTTCCAGGATGGCAATGGCCGACTGTCGCGCGCTCTGACCACTTTGCTGCTTCTTCGGGCGGGTTATTCCTATGTGCCGTACAGCTCACTGGAAAGTGTTATCGAGCAGAACAAGGAAGCCTATTATCTCGCGCTTCGCCGAACGCAGGGCACGATACGAACGGACCAACAGGACTGGAATCCGTGGGTCGAGTTTTTCCTGCGGAGCCTGCAACGCCAGAAGCAGCGTCTCGAGCGCAAGATCGAGCGTGAGCGCATTCTCCTCGGCGACCTGCCGGAGTTGTCCGTCGCGATCCTCGAACTGGCGCGTGAGCGCGGGCGCGTCACGGTGATGGATGTGGCCAAAGCGACAGGCGCGAGCCGCAACACCGTCAAGGATCATCTTCGGGCGCTGACCGAGCAGGGACATCTGACCCTCCACGGAGCCGGTCGTGGGACCTGGTACGGCTTAAGCTGACGCCGGAGCGAAGCGTCCCCCGATCAGCCGAAATCGGAGCTATGGTCCAATTGTGCGCAGCCGCCATTGCCACGTGCCTTTGCCTGATATAGCGGGGCTCCATTCGCGGGCTCGATGAGGCATGTCTGACCGGAGACCGGCGTCGCCTCGATCGTCCTCCCGCAACGGCCATCCGAAACTTTCTTCCCCTGCGGACGCAACCCCACTCGACAGGCCGAGTGGGGACCCCGGCGTGCCGCATTCCTCGCGCAGCAACAAAGTTCCTCCCGGCCGCCCTCCATTTCATTGCGGCCCGGCAAGCCACCCCACGGCGCGATGCGCAATGGGGACCCCGGGGGTGCGGTCCGATCGTCCCCGGTCCTTTCGACAGCCATCGAGGCCGCGAAGGGCGCGGCCCGAAACCAACGAAAGGAACACCACAATGGCAACGATCGGCACCTTCACCTCCACCGAAACCGGCTTCAACGGCTCGATCCGCACGCTTGCCCTCAACGTCAAGGCCCGCATCGCCCGCATCGAAAACCCCTCCGACAAGGGACCGCACTACCGCATCTACGCCGGCAACGTCGAGCTCGGTGCGGCCTGGCAGAAGCGCTCCGAGCAGGACCGCGACTACCTCTCGGTCAAGCTGGACGACCCGAGCTTCCCCGCTCCGATCTACGCAACCCTCACCGAAGTCGAAGGCGAGGACGGCTACCAGCTGATCTGGTCCCGCCCCAACCGGGACTGAGATCCGGACGAGGCCCCGCTCGCCAAGGCGGGGCCAAGCGGCCGAATAGAGAAGCCGGGAGCGGGCATCGAGCCCGCTTCCGGCTTTCCTGGTGCCATGCGGAACCGGAAATGTCTGCTCATAGCGCTCCAGTATGCCGTGCCGGCATGGCGGCCTCAAGGACGAGCGGTCAACCCCCAATTTTGCCTCCGCTTCGGTTCCCGCCGCTCCAACAAAATCGGCTCCCCCACTCGCCGCCGCTGGCGGTCGCGTTCGCGATCCCTGACCCCGCCATCCCGTCCCGCCCCGCGTCGTCGTCTTTCACGAACTCAAGGAGATGAGACGATGACGATCGAACAGCACATCGAGGAACTGCGTGCCGAACTGAGGAACGCATGGGGCGCGGCCGAGCGGCGTCAAATCGAGGCGGAGCTCCAACTCGCCGAGGCCGATCTGGCCGTCATGCTTGCCGAACAGGAGGGCGCCGTCGAAGCCGAGCCGCCATTCTGAGCGGCTCGTTCCTCCTGTTATTTGAGCCGGTCCGCCGGCTCGACCGGCCTCCCGGCTGTCAGGGATTTCACCCCTCAACGCTCCCCCCGGCTCCCGCCGGAGACGGTCGCGTCCCCTACGGGTCCGCGGGTCTCTTCTCTCTATGACCTCCCATTCTACTCCAGCAAATCCGGCGTCAAGGACGGCGCGGTCTCCCCCAATTTTTCCGCCGCCAGGCTCTGGAAAAATCGGTTCCCCCGCTTGCGAGCCGCGTCCCGCGGTCCTTGACCCCTCTTTGCTACAGAGTGGCCGATCTCCGTCATCAACGAAGGAGATCACATCATGACAACCGATCAGAACATCATGCTCTACGCCAAGCTTTCAGGCTTCCGTCTCGTCGTCCTCGCAAACCGCATCGGTTGCGACAGCGAATTCTCGCGAGCGCTCCACGATCGCCTGATCAAAGGACTGGAGGCAGCAATTGGCTGCGTGCGGATCATCATGGCGCTGGAGCGGAGCGTTCTCACCGGAGGCGAGGAGTTCGCCGACTATCAGTTGGAGGGGGAGGCCGAGATATTCGGGCGCTTTACTATCAACTTGCTGGACGATCTCGAATTCGATTTCGACACGCATGAATATCGCATCAACGGCGGCGATTGGGCCATCGCTTTGACGGCGGACTATACCGGCGTTGATATCGACTATCCGGAGCTGATCGCGCTCACTGACGACGAACTCGGCTCACTTGCGCCGATCATCACGGCGATCACGCGGGAAACCGGCACCCCGGTAAATGCGTCCCGTATCAGCTACGACGATCACGCAGAATCATAATCAGTCTTGCGGTGCAGTTTCATCCGAGGGGCGGCGAGAGCCGCCTCTCAATAGGGATGTCGAGGAGGCATCGCGATCGTAGCGATGGCGACCAGTTGAGCCTCTTCCTTTCGATCCTGCTGTCATCTCTCATCGGGGATGTTGCAGCCCGTTCGTCACGACGCAACCTGCCGCCGCCAGAATTTTCCCCACAGCACTGCTGCTCCTCGCGGATCAAAATTCAGTCGCCGGCAAGTCCTCCACATTCGTTTCGGTGCGTCCCTCCTTTCCGGTCTGCCGACTATCCCCGCGATGACCGCAATTCGAAAGGAGAAACAACATGCAACAGCTCGCTCAATTCCTCGCCGCCACCGGCCGTCGGCTCCGTACTCTCTGCAAGGTGATCAGCCACTTCTTCCGCAAGGGCAAGCTCGGCTTGAAGCTCGTGATCAAGATCCCCTTCTTCGTCGAGATCGAAGTGTCCCTCGAGACCGACTGGGACCGGCGTCGCTGAAACGCCCTCTTGGCCCGCTTCGGCGGGCCTTTCCCAATTTGCCACAGAGGCGCGCGGGCGGTAACCGCGTTTGCGCTTTTGTCGAAGCAGATCGAGAAACAGTTCGACAGCTTCCTCTTCCCGCCCGAAATGATGGACCATCATTTGACCCTTCGCGCCAATGCGGCCCCACTTCCTGAGTAGGCAAACATCGCCAAAGAGGTTCGGTTCGATCGACATGGCGTAGTAGCGTGCCATGTTCTTCGCGACATCCGTGCGTTCGACATAGAGATGGTAGGGTTGCGCGATCATGAGATCAGAATCGCCGATCGCGGGAATCGCGTCCAACGACACTTTTGAATCGGTCGGGGTGGATCGATTCACATCGGTGATGAAATCGGAAATGTCATGACAGGCTTGGGCGGGACGCCTTCGGCGCACGGCTCTATTCGCGGTGCTCACGGAGCCCGCACACGATCTCCGCCCCATGGTGACGATCCTCTCGCGGCTCTCAGCCGCACCATCCATGTCGAGCGCCGTCCCAGCGCCGGGCGAGGCCCTCGTTGACGAGGGTGTCTCCAAGCGAGCGCCCTGCCCGCGTCACGGTACGGAGCTTGCGGCCATACTTGTCTTCGTCGCACAACCCGGCTGAAAGCGAAAACTTGCCAGCATTGAGCAGCGCCCGCAGGCGTGCTTTCGCGGCCTCGCCCTTGATCCTTTCCGCCTCGCAGCGCGGCGGGCTGAGTTCCGGCGTGTCGATATCCGCGATGCGGATTTTCTCTCCCTCGAACCAGAACGTATCGCCGTCGACGATGCAGTTCACATGGCGATCTGCACCGCAGAATGAAAATGCCGCTGACGATGAATCCGCTGTTGGTGTGTTGGCCGCAGTCACAAACCCAGAAAGCTTATTAATACCCCCGAAGGCAAGCCAGCCTCCCGCAGCAATGACCATGGCGCAGACGATCGCGATCAGGGGTTTGCGCGGGCGGCTCGGTCCCGATCGGGGTGACTTCCCCTGCCAGCGATGTCGATCGTTCCTGCTGCCGGACTTCCTCGGCTTTCTGAACGGAACCACATTCGATTTCGTCACCTCGGTCCTCTCCTGTATTCCCCAACTTATCGGCTTCGGTTCATCCGCGTTTATGAGCAAGCGTGCTATCAGACGGTGTGCGGGAGCGGGGCGCGGTCGGTCCCGCCTCCCCTTCGGGCCTCTTTGTTGAGGCTCCTGCGGCTGCGCTATTTCCCGCTCCTCGCACGACGAGAATTCCCGAAATCCCGCCCTTTCGTGCGACGCTGATTTCTCCGATACTCTTCATTTTTCTGGATCGACCTTGCTCGCTGCTCTGCGCGCCGGCTCGATCAGAGGGGCTTCGGGTGGGCTTCCAAGCTTGTGAAACCTGTTCGTGCCAACACAAGCTTTCATGTCGTCGCGCCGAAACCAGATCGCGCGGCCGCATCGAAGCGGCGCGTTCCCCGCCGTGAAGACGATCTGTTCGTCAGCGCGCATGCGAAGGACTTCGTGCGGCTGGATCAACGGTCGTGCGGCCAACTGCTTCGACCGCGTCCGCGACGATCCTTTCATCTGCGAACTTCGGCTGACCTGGTCGATCTCGGCCGTCGTCATGCCGCAGCGACGCGAGATGTAATCCGCGGTTTCCGTATCGTTGATCGCCGCGAAACTGATCCAGCTCGCGCTCTCGAACCACTTGCTCGCGGCATCGCGGCCGCCGTAGGTTTCCCGCATCTGGCCGATTGACTGGTAGATCATGAGAAGCGTGATGCCATACTTCCGGCCGGCGTCGCGCGCGGTCTCCAGGATCCGCATGTAGCCAAGGCGGGCAACCTCATCGAGGAGGAACAGTGCTCTGCCCTTCATCAAACCATCGCGGTTATAAATTGCATTGAGGAACGAGCCGATGATGACGCGTGCGAGGCCCGCATGCGTCTCCAGGGTCTTGAGATCGATGTTGATGAAGACGTCGGTGTTTCCATCGGCAAGATCCCCCGTCGAAAACGTCTTGCCCGAAACCAGCGCGGCGTAGTTCGGATAGGACAGCCAGTGGGTTTCCTTGATGGCATTCGCATAGACGCCGGAGAAGGTTTCAGGCGTCATGTTCACGAAGGCCGCGACGTTCTCCTTTACGAAATCCGAGTCCGAATTGTCGTAGATTTCCTGCAGGCGTTGGCGCAACTGCGGTTCAGGTTCGGAAAGATTGGCGCGGACCTGGCGAAGCGTCTGGTTCTCCTTCTCAGTATGTCCGGAAAGGCAAACGTCGGCGATCATCGCCGTCAACAACTGCAAGGCCGAGGCCCGGAAGAAGTCGTCGCGCACACCGCGCGTACCGCCGCTATCGCTCATGATCCATGAGGCAACGGATGCGATATCCTCTTCCTTGGTGCCGCCGAATTGCCCGATCCAATCCAGCGCATTGAATCCGGTTTCCGGCTTCTTCGGATCGAGGACGAACAGGTCTCGGTCCGCGCTGGTGCGATGGGCCGACACCATTGGGGCAACCTCATTCGACGGGTCGAGGACGATCAGCGAGGCGCCCCATTTGAGCGCCGTCGGGATCGTCACCGATGTCGTCTTGAAACCGCCGGAACCAGCGAACACGATGCCATGCGACGAACCGAACGAACCGTCGAAGCATAAGAGCGGTGACTTACCACCGGCACCCCATGTGTCGGGATCATCGGCGCGAAACGCGCGCGTCCCTACGCTGTCCTTGTCGACGCGATATCGCTCGCCGACGACGATACCGCCGCCCTCCGCAAACAGGCCCGTCGTCTCCTGCATTTTCATCCAGTCGGCCTCTCCATGCAGCGCCCGCTTGCCGCGTATGCGTTTGGGCTCGGCACTGGCGAAGGCCGCGTTGCCGACGAGCGCAACGCGGAGGGCGAAGCAGGCAGAAAGCGCTGCAGCTGCCGCTCCGATCAGCGTCGCCGGATCGAGATAGGAGAGGAGCGACTTGCCGACCGGAACCTGGTTCGCGAATGCCGACAGCCTGATCGCCTCGCGAACGATGGCGACAATGATCGTCGCTAGCCCTCCGGCGGCGACGCCCCATCCTGCCGTCTTGATCCTGATCGCGCCGGCGCTCGCGAACAGCAACACGATGCCGATGACCGCCGCGGCGACATAAGGCAGGGCAATGCCGGCGCGGCCGAGCGTCTGTCGAGCAGCCTCCGTCTTTCCGAAGCCGGACAGCCAGTGTTCGATCCCGGTCAATCCGATCACGACCAGGATCATCAGCACGACAGGCGCCATGAAAAGAATGATCCTATTCATCGCTGTTGCCAAAGGCCCCCGCGCCGATCGCCAGCAGCCGCGGCCGTTCGGTCTCATCTGCTTTGAGGCGCTGGCTCAAATCGATGAGCGCGCCCAGCAGCAGCGCCCGTTTCTCGTATCGAAGGCCCGCTTTGACGATCAGACCGCCGAGCTCGATCTTTTCCCGCGTGTCCTTCTTGCGGGCGTCGGATGTGGTCGTGCGCGCCATCCGCTCAAGCCTCAGCAGTCCCGCCCGCAGCCGCGCCAGTCGCGTTCTGCGTGGACGGTGCCCTGCTTTCGCCTGCGCCTGCTCCCCTCTTTCCTCCGGTCGTACGAACCTCGCCTCCGCGAAACCGTTTCGCCAGGTCCTCGAAGGCCGCCTGCAGCTCTGCCTCGTCGACCTCGATCTCGCCAAGTCCGGCCTTGAGGGCGATCCGGCCGATGCGCTCGGCCTCACGGGTCTCGGCGATCTTTAGCTGCTCCTGGAGTTTGGCGATTTCGTCGCGGATCTTGGAGGATGGCCTTTTCATTCCGTACGTCTCCTTTGGGTTGGAAAGCTTGTCTTTCGAACCCAGTTTCCCGGAGGAGCGTGCGGAACGCACTACTGTGAATCCTACAATCGCCAAAGCGCCAGCTTTGGTGAATGATCCCGGCCGTTCCGAAGGAGCGGATCCGAAGGGCGCAATTATACGTCGCTGACGCGACGTTCTGCTTTTTGCCCCTGGCGGGGCCTTCCGCTTCCGACGAACCTGTTGATTTCGTTCGCAACCGGGAAAGAATTGCTGTGGCCGTCCCCCATTTCTCCGTCAGCGTTGTCGCCCGCGGCTCCGGCCGCAGCGCCGTGCTGTCGGCGGCCTACCGGCACTGCGCCAAGATGGAGTTCGAGCGCGAGGCTCGAACGATCGACTACACTCGCAAGCACGGATTACTGCACGAAGAGTTCGTTATTCCCGCAGACGCTCCCGAATGGCTGCGAACGATGATCGCGGATCGTTCGGTCGCCGGTGCTTCCGAAGCCTTCTGGAACAAGGTCGAAGATTTCGAGAAGCGCTCCGATGCGCAGCTTGCCAAGGACGTCACCATTGCTCTGCCGATCGAACTGAGCGCTCAGCAGAATATCGCGCTCGTGCGGGATTTCGTCGAACGGCACATCACGTCGAACGGCATGGTGGCCGACTGGGTCTATCATGACGCGCCGGGCAACCCGCACGTTCATCTGATGACAACCTTGCGGCCGCTGACCGAAGACGGTTTCGGCGCCAAGAAGGTCGCGCTGCTTGGACCGGACGGCAATCCGATCCGCAACGATGCCGGCAAGATCGTCTATGAGCTCTGGGCTGGAGGCATCGACGATTTCAACGCGTTTCGCGACGGATGGTTTGCCTGCCAGAACAGGCATCTGGCGCTGGCCGGTCTCGACCTTCGCGTCGACGGCCGCTCCTTCGAAAAGCAGGGGATCGATCTCGAACCGACCATCCACCTTGGCGTCGGGACCAAAGCGATCGAGCGGAAAGCCGATGTTGCTACGAAGCCGGTCGAGCTCGAGCGCATCGAACTGCAGGATGCGCGCAGAGCCGAAAACGCGAGACGGATCGACCGGAGCCCAAAACTCGTCATCGACCTGATCACGCGTGAGAAGAGCGTCTTCGACGAGCGTGATGTCGCCAAGATCCTGCATCGTTATATCGACGATCCCGCCCTGTTCCAAAGCCTCATGGTCCGGATCATCCTGCATCCCGACACGTTCCGCCTTGAGCGCGAGCGGATCGACTTTGCCACTGGTTCCAGATTGCCCGCCAAATACACGACGCGGGAAATGATCCGGCTGGAAGCGCAGATGGCCAATCGCGCCGTCTGGCTATCGCAACGGTCGTCACATGGCGTGCGGGATCCGGTGCTCGCCGCGACTTTTGCCCGTCATGACCGCCTGTCGGATGAGCAGAGAACTGCGATCGAGCACGTCGCGGGAGCCGAGCGGATTGCCTCGGTGATCGGCCGCGCCGGCGCCGGTAAGACGACGATGATGAAGGCGGCACGCGAAGCCTGGGAGGCGGCCGGCTATCGGGTCGTCGGTGGCGCACTTGCCGGCAAGGCGGCCGAAGGGCTGGAGAAAGAAGCGGGAATCCCTTCTCGGACACTTTCGTCCTGGGAGCTTCGCTGGAATGCGGGAAGAAACCAGCTCGACAGCAAGACGGTCTTCGTTCTGGACGAGGCCGGCATGGTGTCGTCGCGGCAGATGGCGCTGTTCGTCGAAGCGGTGACGAAGGCCGGCGCCAAGCTCGTTCTCATCGGCGATCCCGAACAGCTCCAACCGATCGAAGCAGGCGCCGCGTTTCGGGCGATTTCCGATCGCATTGGGTATGCGGAACTCGAAACCATCTATCGCCAGCGCCAGCAATGGATGCGCGATGCCTCGCTCGACCTGGCGCGCGGCAACGTCGGCAAGGCAGTCGACGCCTACCGTGCCAATGGCAAGGTGATCGGGTGGGATCTGAAGGCCGACGCCGTCGACAACCTCATCGCCGCCTGGGACCGCGATTACGATCCGGCGAAGACGTCGCTGATCCTGGCTCATTTGCGCAGGGACGTTCGCATGCTCAACCAGATGGCGCGCATCAAACTCATCGAGCGCGGGGTTCTCGACAAGGGAGCTATGTTCAAGACGGCGGACGGCGATCGCAATTTTGCCGTGGGCGACCAGATCGTGTTCCTCAAGAACGAAGGATCGCTCGGCGTCAAGAATGGCATGTTGGCCAAGGTCGTTGAGACCGGGCCGGGCCGCATCGTCGCGCAGGTTGGCGATGGCGAGCTTGCGCGCCAGGTGCTGGTGGAACAACGCTTCTACAACAACCTCGATTATGGCTATGCCACGACGATCCATAAAAGCCAGGGCGCCACGGTCGATCGGGTCAAGGTGCTGGGTTCTCTTTCTCTTGATCGCCACCTCACCTATGTCGCCATGACTCGTCATCGTGAGGACCTGGCCGTCTATTACGGCCGAAGATCCTTCGCCAAGGCCGGCGGCTTGATCCCAGTCCTCTCGCGCAGGAACGCCAAGGAAACGACCCTCGATTACGCTGGTGGTCCCTTCTACCATCAGGCCCTTCGCTTCGCCGAGGCTCGAGGTCTCAATCTCGTCAACGTGGCCCGCACGCTCCTCCGCGATCGGCTGGAATGGACGGTTGGGCAAAAGCAAAAGCTCATCGATCTTGGTGCGCGGCTGGCCGCGGTCGCCGCCAAGCTCGGGCTCATCATCGGCTCTGTGAAATCCCCAATTCATGACACTGTCAGGAAGGCAAGACCCATGGTTTCCGGCATCACCACCTTCGCAAAATCAATCGACCAGGCGGTGGAGGACAAGGTCACAGCCGATCCCGGTTTGAAGAAACAGTGGGAGGAGGTTTCGACCCGTTTCCACCTCGTCTACGCGCAGCCGGGAATCGCGTTCAAGGCGATCAACGTCGACGCACTGCTGAAGGATGGAGCGGTGGCGAATGCCACCATCGGCAGGATCCGCGATCAACCGGAAAGCTTCGGCGCCTTGAAAGGCAAGACCGGTCTACTGGCAAGCGGCACTGACAAGCAGGCGCGGGCAACAGCGCTGACCAACGCGCCGGCTCTGGCTCGAAATCTGGAACGCTATCTGCGCCAGCGTGCAGAGGCGGAGCGCAAATATGAGGTCGAGGAACGCGCCGTCCGTCTGAAGGTGTCCATCGATATTCCGGCGCTCTCGGCAAACGCAAAGCAGACCCTCGAACGTGTGCGCGATGCGATCGACCGCAACGACCTGCCGGCCGGTCTCGAATATGCGCTTGCCGACAAAATGGTGAAGGCGGAGCTCGAGGGATTTGCGAGAGCTGTATCGGAGCGTTTCGGCGAGCGGACCTTCCTGCCTCTTGCCGCAAAAGGCACCAACGGACAGACATTTAACACCGTCACCGCGGGGATGACGGCCGGACAGAGGGCCGAAGTGCAATCAGCATGGAATTTTATGCGGACCGCGCAGCAGCTGGCCGCGCATGAGCGCACGACGGAGGCTTTGAAACAGACGGAAACCCTGCGTCAGACAAAGAGCCAGGGACTGTCCCTGAAATGACGGCGCAAGTCTCTGTACGTCGGATGCGACCTGCGCGACGATCGAATGCCGTCGTGCTTTTGTTGGTGGCGGCAACCGTCGTTGGGGGCAGTGCCGCTGCCGCCAAGATCGGCGGCTACCGCATCAACCTGACGCCGAGCGAGCCCCTCGGGATATGGCGCATCTCGGCGCTCAATCGAGTGGTATCGGCAGGCGATCTCGTCTTCATTTGCCCTCCGCAAACGCCTGTCATGCGAGAGGCCAGAGCGCGTGGCTATCTCCGCTTCGGAACCTGCCCGGGCGGGGTCGCTCCGCTCATCAAGACGGTCATCGCGGTTCCCGGGCAGCATGTCGAAATCGGTGCGGGCGTAACGATCGACGGGCATGCGATCCCTTTCTCCGATCTGGCTCAGCGCGACGGCAAGGGTCGGCCGATGGTGCCGTATTTCGGCGGCGCCGTGCCGGCACAAAGCGTCTTCCTCCATTCACCGCACAGGAGCTCCTACGACTCCCGCTACTTCGGTCCCCTTCCCGTTTCGGGCATCCTCGGCCTGGCGCAACCGGTGCTCACCTATGTGCCGTAAGCGCGTTCGGCCGGTCCTGTTGATTGCCGCTTCAATCATCGCCGGAACGGTGGCGTGGAGCGGTCACGTCCTTTTCCTTCCGCTCGCATGCACGTTTCCAACCCTCTGGGCGCTTGCGCGGTCACGACTGGCGGCCGCAGCGGTTTCCGCCGGTTATTTCCTCGCTGCATCACGCGGTCTGCCGCAGGGCGTTGCCACCTTCTATTCCTCCGACCTCTGGCCGGGACTGCTGCTCTGGCTCAGCGCATCGCTGGGCTTTGTCGGTGTCCACGCAATGTTCTGGACGAGATGCGAACGTACACGACCGTTTCGCTAC
This sequence comes from Rhizobium sp. O111, assembly GCF_055616315.1. NCBI lineage: Bacteria > Pseudomonadati > Pseudomonadota > Alphaproteobacteria > Hyphomicrobiales > Rhizobiaceae > Rhizobium > Rhizobium sp. O111. The sequence continues at coordinate 274,892 of NZ_JBSHXL010000004.1, forward strand.
CTCGCGGCAGTCTTGCTCATGGCCATTCCGCCAATCGGTATCACCGGCTGGGCGCATCCGATCACGGCCGCGGGCGTGCTGTTTCCGGGATGGGGATGGTGGGGGCTCCTTGCCGCGACAGCCGGCCTCATGGGCCTCGTAACCCGCATGTGGCCAGCTGTCGCGATTGTCCTGGCAGGCTTTTGGATCTGGTCCGCCGCAACCTGGGACGAGCCGAAGCTAACGGAAGCGTGGCGGGGCGTCGATCTCGAATTCGGCGCTTCACTCGGTCGCGACGTCAGCATTAGGCACCACCGTGATCTGATTGCCACGGTGAAGGATCGAGCATCCGGCGGCGCCCTCACCATTGTCCTCCCCGAGAGCGCCCTGGGCTTCTGGACGCCGACCGTCGAGCGGCTCTGGGTAAATGGGCTGCAGGGCACTGACGTCACCGTCATTGCCGGCGCTGCGGTCGTCGATACGGGCGGATACGATAATGTTCTGGTCGCTCTCTCTCGTAACGGTGCTCGCGTCATTTATCGCGAGCGCATGCCGGTCCCGGGCTCGATGTGGCAGCCTTGGCGTCCCCTGCTGGGTCAGAGCGGTGGCGCGCGGGCGCATTTCATCGCGGACCCGGTAGTGGCGGTCGCTGATGCTCGGGTCGCACCGCTGATCTGCTACGAGCAACTGATCGTCTGGCCCGTTCTCCAATCCATGCTCCACGATCCGGACGTCATTGTCGCCGTCGGCAACGGCTGGTGGACCAAGGGGACATCCATCGTCGCCATCCAACGCGCCAATGCGGAAGCCTGGGCGCGTCTGTTCGATAAGCCCCTCTTGATTTCCTTCAACACCTGAAGCCCGAGGAGACCTCATGCTCGACGCTGCCCTGATCCAACAATGCGCCGACCCCTCATTGAAGCCGGCAATCGTCGAACAGTTCGTGACCGCTGCGGGCTCGAACGATCCGCTTGCCGTCACGGTCAAATCGGGTGGCCGATTGATCCTCGTCCCGAAGGCGATGACGCCGGACGAGGCCATGGCGATCGTCCGGCAGTATGTCGGCCAGGCAGTGGTCCGCGTCGGCTTGACACAGTTCCCTGCGGGTGTCGGCGTCAAGGATACGGCCGACTTAAAGGCTGATCTCGTCGATCCTTGCGAAAACCTTCGCAAGGGAACGGCGATGTTCGCGAAGGTCTTGCGGATCGTTGCCAAATGGTACGGCAATCCGAAGAGCGATGACGTCTTCCCTCAGATCTTCGAGGACGCTGTCTACGCCTGGAAGACCGGCGAGTTCGAAGGCGTGAGCGTGTTCCAGGCGGAGGATCCGAGAAAAAGCGTGACGATAGACAATGTATTGCCTCCAGAGGAGGCCGAGGCGAGCAGCGACATACCTCCTGCGGATACAAGCACTGAAGGCGCCGAGAAAAGCGAGAACGTTGGGTCAGCTGAGATGCGGATCGACCTGTCGAGGATCGGAGGAAAATGATTTCCTTGGAAGGTGACTATACTTCCGGAAGCGAATAGCGCGTGAGAACCGCTTCCTCTCCGTCGAGGGTTACTTCGATGACTGCGTTGACCATATCCTGCGCGCCTGCCAGATCCTGCAATATGAGGGCAAACAATTCTCGTTGCAGCACAGGCAGCACCTGCGGGACGATAATCACCAGACCCGCATGCAGCTCTTCCTTGGCATAGAGCTTCCGGAAGTCGCGGGCGTTGTTCGTCACGAAGGTGAAATCTTCCTCGATAATCCGAGGCATTAGGTCCCAATCGGTCTCGCCGCTCAGTCCCAGCCAATTTACATGGAAACAATCGTGGCCGTGCTCTTGAGCCACGGCCACGAGAGACGTGTGAAGGCATTCATCGATAAGAAACTTCACGAGGTCGAGCCAGACGTTTTAGGGACGTTCTCGTTCCGAAGGATCAGGCGCTTCACGGATTTCACCTTCAGGCCCTGCTCCGAAAGCTTCCTCGGACGTCCTCTGGCGGGATGGGCCGCAACCCAGATCTCGGCAAGTTCCACCATGCGCTCGGTGAGCGAAGGATAGCCCTCAACGATTTCCGCTGTACTTGCGCCTTGGGTCTTCATCGCGGCAATCGTTCGCACGGGAACACGGGTTCGCTTGAAAACCGGCTCGCCGCCCACGACGCCTTTCACGCTTTCAATCAGTCGTTCGGCTTCTCGAAGCGCCTCGGCCCGCGCGGCCAGTTGTTCTCGTGCTCGCGCAACGTCGATAATGAGATAATCGTCTGCCCTAACAGTTTCGGCATCGGGGTTCTGGTCGATCGTATCGAATAGGCGCTTGCGGCGCTCGGCAGACAAGATCGATCCGACGCCGTACCAGAGCTTCAACCGAAGCAGATCCTCATCGGTGAGTGCTCGACCCCTGCTACCAACGAGATGAGTCTCGATGATGCGCTTGTCGATCGCATTGTGCACCGACTTCACAGCGATCTCGCTGACAGCCGCCGCCTCGGCGGGTGTGTAGGCGTGTGATGTGCTGGCCATAATCATTCTCCTTGTGGAGAATATATAATGCGGCCCGCCGCTCGTGTAAAGCCTTGACCCATGCTCAATCTCAGTGGTCGAGCTGTCCCAATCGATCGATGCACATCGGCTTCGGAGCGGAAACCGCCTCCGAACCCTAAAATCCAGTCGACCACGGGCGCGATTTGCAGATCAGTTCGATTTGGTCACAAGCTCGGCGGGTTCGACGCCCAGCGCTTCTGAAATCTGGCCAAGGACGGTGAGGGTTGCCGACATTTCGGCGCGTTCAATGGCACCGATATGGCGTGCGCTCAGGCCTGTGCGGTGCGCCAGTTCCTCCTGCGTCAGTTTCTTGCCATGACGTATTCGACGCAAATTGACCGCCATGACCTCGTTGAGATCCATGACGTGAGCGGAACCTGAATCGGAATTATTGTTCTAGGAACTATAGTTCCGATTCGACATGTCCTGTGATATTGGGGGCAATCGATCTTCGACGGATTTGCAATGTTGGTCTTATGATAGTCTGTAGCGCGGCCGCACAGTGCGGGACCAAAGCATCGTTTCGAGTGGTGAAGGAATGAGTTTCGAGGAAAAACGAATGAACGATGCGGAGTCCTCTGAGACCGACAAGAGCGAGCGGGATCCGCGGTTCTGTTCGATGCCGAAGGAAGCGTTGGAGGAATTGGCGGTGTCGGCAATACACGAACACCGCCGGCTGCTCGCCGCGGATGAGGCTGTCTACGAGGAATGGACTCGCGCGAGCGGCGACCCCTCGGTTTCCAGCGACGTCCTGGCAAACCTGCAGGATGAATACATTGCCCGTCAGAAGAAGTCCGAAGCCCAGCAGGAAGAGCTGTCGCAGATCATCGACGCACTTGGCTACATCCCCGACGTCCCATTGGACGATTCAGCACGGTGTTTCGAACATACAATCCGGCCATCAGTATCATCGTATCGGGCGGAGAAGACTGGAAGCTAGCTCGTTGTGTTCATGTTGGTATATTGCCACCCATAAATTCGACGCCCAGTTCATTAAACCTACGCCAACGTATTTCACATTGACGCCGAGAACCGCCTTCCAGCGCCAGCTCGAACACGTTGGGAAGTTCCATCGTCGTTTCCATGACCAACCGGGCGCCACCTGCAGACAGATTGCGGATCGTGCAATCCCGCGTGGCCACGCCGTTGTTATAGATGATACGCGCGCCCTTGAAGGCGCGTATTCTGGGGGACGCCCGCCGCTCATCCACGGCAGAGCAAACCGTCGGGACGTGCAACGTGGTATGGAGCCCCGTGCGGCCACATCAGTAGTTGGTGTAGCATGCTTCGGCTTTCAGCTGAGTGCCGCCCGCCAGGGACGTCAGGAGATTTGGCACAACGGTCGTGAACTCGTATTCGATCCTCGCCTTTGAAAGACCTTCCAAACCGTTGCAGCTGGCACTGCGATCGAGAGTGATCGCCGTCGGATCAAGTTGGATGAGCCACCCCGCCGCTTTGGACTTCGCAAATGCGATCGCATTCTCCGAGCTGTAGGCTCCACCGTCTTCGCATTGGATCTGCGGTATGCCCATGCAACGCGCCGTGGCGATTGCTGTTTCGTGAAGAGCATGGGTCGCCCAGAACAACCGGGCAAATTCGATCATACCAAACAGCAACAACAAAAAGACCGGCGCGACCAACGCAAACTCAACGGCGCTGGCGCCGGAACGTTCACGAATGAACCTGCGTATGGAATACCTCATTTCGTCTGCACCATTGCGTTGGCGGCAATGGAACCGTCCTTGACGACATCGAACATCGTGAAGAACGGGGTATATGCCTGCTTTGCCGTTACAGCGACATAGCGTCCGGCACGCCCGCCGTCAGGGCAAGACGAGTTGCAGGTGACTTGCGACCCCCACTCGACAGATGCGGCATTCCCCTTCGGGCAATAGCAGGCATTGGCCTGACTGGAGACGCCACCGATCTTGATCGTCGCCCCGTCATAACTGGCCTGCGGACCGTTATTGACCTGTATTGCCGCGGTGGCATCGCCCCGATAATTGCTGGCGATCATGAGGGCAAGATTCTTGGCCAGTTCGCTACCGTTGCTGCCATCGACCTGGTCGGCATGGGCGATTGCATAGCTGGCGCTTGCCGAGACGGCCGCCTCCAGTTGAAATCGCGAGAACACCAGCATTCCCAGATCGACACTCGCCACGAAGACGAGAGCGAAGATGGGAACGACCAAGGCAAATTCGATAGCAGCATTGCCCTTTGTGTCTTTCAACACAAAAAGCGGATGGCCAAGGCGAACGCGTGCTCGCAGCGCCATTATTCTCAGAAACGTCTTCATTGGACCAAGGCCACCTTTCGGGTTCCACTCAGTTGCGTACATTCGGACATCGCTTGGGAGCCGCCGGATAGCGAGATGCTCGTGCCGATCAGTTGCAGACAGCCGTTACCCGCGTCCCCGAGCTGACCACCACCGCCAAAATCGATCACGCCATTTGGAAAATAGAAGGCGCCCGAGATTTTCGCTCTGCCGCCGGAGGTGATCTCAGCGCCTGTCGTATTCTTGGAAGACTGCGGACCGATAACCGCCAATTCCGCATAGGGGCCGGATTTCGGGGCGTTGAGCGTGATGGCGTTGCCGCCGGTCAGGCAGAATGACTTTCCGCTACATTCCCAATCAGAAGGTGTTTCGGTGCCTGACAGGACGATGGTGACGTCCTTGCCGGAGACCGCGACGTTGTCGCTGCATGCGGAGCCGCCGGTATTCACCGAGAAGTACCCGTCAACGGTATAGGTACCAGCGCCAAGTCGTGCACCGCCTGCCAGATTGACGTTTCCGGATATGTCATGCTCGGCGCTTGCGGGGATGGTGATGCAGCTACCGCCACCACCGCCGTTCAGATCTCCGTTCAGGCGGAAAACACCCTTTCCGGTGCTGGCATCCGCCATGACCGTGATGGAGCCGCCATCAAGCCCGATGGCGTTGTCGCCGCTGGATTTCCCGATGGTGTAGCTGTTGGACGTACCGGCCCCGAGTTTGAGTGTGGCGCCTGCACCCGTGTAGAAACCTGCGTCAAACACGAAGGCGCTTGGTCCATCTATGGTGACTTTGCCCGAGGCACAGAGGCTATAGCGGGCATCACCACATTTCTCGCCTCCCATGCCGAAGTGGAACGAACCAGTTCCAAATGTCAGGTCCGCACCATAGACCCCCTTCTCGACGTTGAACGTGCCGTCACCGAATTCGAGCTTCGTGCCGAAGTCGTTCTGAATCCTGCCCGAGAAGTTATAGACTGTCGACTTGACCCCCGAGACGTTGAACTTCACCTGGAGGTTGCCGTGGACAAGCAACGAGCCGATGTTGATCTTGGAACCGCTGCAGGTCACATCCCACTTGTCCATCCAGTACTGATTGTAGTTGGCCGGATCGTAGCTGCATCCAATGGCCTGCAGGGCGGCGGCAGTGTCCGGGGGTGAGGTGCTGCCACCGAACTCGATGTCCTTGCCTTTGGTGACCGAAGCCTCAGTCGGCCAGGACGCCTTCCGAATTATGTCGAGGCGAGCATTGAGTTCCGCCACGCCCGCGTGATTTTCCAAGGGATCGGAGGTGTACTGCTTGGTGACGGGAGCTTCGCTGCCGTCGCCTTTCACAATGTTCGCTGTCCACGGACAGGGCTGCGAAGAACCCTCAAAGTAGGTGGCACTCTTGGCTGTGATCTTGGTACCACATGGTGCGATCAGATCGTTGTTAGAGGCCACGTAGCAATTTGGCGCGCCGACCTGGACACCACCGGAAAGCGTCACGCCTGTTCCCGATTTATCAAGCGCGATGATGCAGGCACTTTCCGCCGCGCCAAACGAAGAATAGGCCTCTGCTGCGACGTCAAGCTGAGGTTTCACCCCTAGAACCGGCGCCAGAAACAGCGTGTTCGTCGTCTTCACCTCAACGTATACCGCCTGGAGCTTTTCGTTTTTCGGTGACGCCGCAAGCGAGACGGAAACGTTCGCGGGATCGACGCCGTTGAGCTTCGCAACATTGAGCGCGGCAGACCTCATCCGATCCTGCGAGCTTGTTTCACTATAGGCGAGCGCGCCCGCGTAAGATGCCAGATCAGCAGTGCGCTGATTTTCGTCCCGGACCAGCAACCCGTATCCATACTCGACGGACAAAGCAGCAAAACCAATGATGACCGGCAGCAGTATTGCCGCCATGATCGCGATGCCGCCGTGCCGGTCGGCGCTCAAACGTAAAATAAGGTGGTGAATAATCTTCATGGTCAAAATTCTCTTTGGGAGCCATGGGCCAGTGCAAACCTGATGGCCGGGCGCCTTTGCTCTTCATATTTTTTGTCTGGCAAATGGCGACCCGGCTCCGTTCCACGAGGGACCCCAAAACAGGGTTCTCGCTCCAGCGATGGGACCGAAAAACGAAGTGCTCTGCGCTGTTCCTGGCTGCACTTCACCGCGAACGCGGACAGAGCCCGACGGAATGGACACCACTGAGCAATCGCTCAGTCCGCGTTCTCAGAACGCCTCCCAATCTCCGGTAGCGATTGCTGCATTGCCCTGACTGGCAAATGTTTCACGCAGTTTCGACCGAAGGTCGCGCGCCGGAGAGGACGCCGCGTGCACAGTGGCTTTCCCAACAGGGCGAGGACGCGCGATCGAACCTCGGCCGGTGTTGAAATCGCTGAGCATACCCGTGATACGGCTGACCTCCTGGACCAGAGCATGGCTTGCAGCAGTGGATTCTTCCACCATCGCGGCGTTCTGTTGCGTTCCCTGATCCATCGTGTTGACGGCAGTATTGATCTCCTGAAGAGCGGTCGCCTGCTCGCTGGATGCCCTGACGATCGCCCCGATGTGACGGTCGATCTCTTTCACTTCGCCGACGATCTCCGTCAGAGCTTCACCGGTCTGCCCGACCAGCGATACACCTTCCTTTACCTGCTCGCCGGAATTGTTGATCAGTTCCTTGATCTCCTTGGCGGCCTTGGCCGAGCGTTGCGCCAGTTCGCGGACTTCCTGGGCGACAACGGCAAAGCCCTTACCCGCATCGCCGGCCCTTGCGGCTTCGACACCCGCATTGAGCGCCAGGAGGTTGGTCTGGAAGGCGATCTCGTCGATCACCCCGATGATGCTGGAGATTTCCCGCGATGAGCTGTCGATCGCACCCATGGCGGAGACGGCCTGCTGAACAATCTGGCCGGACTTTTCGGCGCCTGCACGGGCCTTGGCAACAAGGTGCCCAGCCTCTTCCGCGCGTCGGCTCGAATCCTTGACAGTTGTCGTGATCTCCTCCAGCGCCGCCGCCGTCTCCTCGATCGAGGCGGCCTGTTGTTCGGTGCGCTTGGCGAGATCATCGGCGGCAGAGCGGATCTCCTGCGCGCCGGCGCTGATCTGGGTCGCGGCACCATCAATATGCTGGATCGTCGTCGACAGCTGTTCCAGTGCATTGTTGAAGTCGTCTCGCAGCACATGATAGGCCGCCGGTAGATCGTCATCGATCCGGTAGCTCACATCCTTGGCGGCGATTGCCGCCATCGCCTTGCCGAAACAGTTGCAGACGAGCTGACGCTCCGCGTCGATGGCTTCTGTCTGGGCCTTCTGCTTGGCGATCTCCGCCTCGTCGATATAGACGGATATCGCCAGGTCCATGTCCAGCATCACGGCCTTCACGAGACCGGCGAGTGCTTTGCCGAACTCTGCCGGCTTCATCGTCTTCTTCGAGAACATCCCGCCCTTCGGGAATATCTCTTCGACGGCGCTGTTGATCAGATGGTCGAGAATGATGGCGTATCCACCGATATACCATTGTGGCTCCAGGCCGATGCGGGCATGCACCGTGCCAATCGTCCGCACCTTGGCAACATAATCCTCGTTGAAGTTGCCGTCCGCGATATTGACCCAATGACCCATCTGTGCGCCCTTGGCGCGGGAAATGTGATCATCGGAGGAGAAGAAGCGGCTGGCTTCGGGGGTTATTCGCAGTTGCGTGTAGAATTTGTCGAGGCCATGTGGCAGTTCGCGTTCGACGAGGGCCTTCAGCGATCGGATCCCGGCGCGTCCTTCCTGATCGAGTTGCATGAAATCGAGACGACGCTCGACACTCTGACTTTTTGACTTTGAGACTACAGCTGCAGCACTCTGGACGGAGTTGCTGCAGGTATGCATGGCGGACTGGCTCGACATTCCCGACCTCGATTAAAATGGCTGAAACGGTGATCGGGCAGTGCCTCAATCACGTCGAAACCCGTCATCATGTCCGGCTTTGGCGCTCATCCGCCTTTCTCGACGACCCCAAATTTGGCCGACCTGGTTAATTTGGTGTTAACCGAAACCCATAGGTGCTTGACCCTTCACCCTTAGCTGCGCCCATGGGACATCGCGTGCGAATTTCGGATATTATCGGCCGATACTGTCGGGATGAAAAATGAGCGGTCATTCCGACGCGATCAATTGCTTGGCAGGCACACGACCGCCACCGCATGTGCTATGCTCGGCTCATCTACCTCCGCGGCCCGCTCTGGCACTCCGGCCGTTGCGAGTGATCAGCGCTCACTTCCCCTGATGAGCCTATTTCTTGCTTAGGACAGCATAAAGCTGCTCCTGAGCGCTTTCGACGGGTATGCGATCATCGTCGAAAAAGTTCGCAAGAACCGCGATAAATGCTTCGGACATCTGGGCGGGCATTGCCATGGATTGGGCGCTAACGTCGCTGTTCCTTGCGATCATTTCCAATCCAAGACGACCACAGCGATCAAGGTTACTCGGATCCACGTCTGTCCGTACGGGAAGTGATCCCTTGAGCCCGCTGAAAGCAACCTGATTGACCGGGTCCATGACCACGCGGGCAAAATCCCGCTGTGCTTTGATTGAAGCTTCGCGATTTGTAATCGGGAAGGCGAAGGCATCGACGACCATGAAGTAGGCGATTTCCGTACCCGGCACGAGGCTGCATTGGAAGTCCTTGTCCAAGACATAGCCTCTTGTCATCAGTTCTCCCTTGGCCCAATCACCCATGAACTGCATGCCGGCATCCCCGCTTCCCACCGCCGCAGCAGCATCCGCCCAGGTTTTGCCCACCCGCCGCTGCGCAGGCTCAGCATAGCTGGACAGTCGTCGCAACATCGAGAGCGCTTCAGCCATCCGGGGATCACGTATCATCGACGCGTCACCCCGGATTACGCGGGCATATCCTTGCGAACCCAGCTGCTGGTACATGATGTTATTGAATATGAGCGAGATCTCCCAGCGGCCGCCTCCCAGTGCGAGAGCAACATGCCCCTCCTGTTTTATCCTGTCGGCAGCGCCAATAATTTCCTCCCACGTCCTCGGCGCCGGAAGTCCCAGCCGATCAAAGAGGGCCTTGCTGGTCCACAGCCAGTTCTCGGCATGAATGTTCGTTGGTGCGAAGTAGATCTTCCCCTTGAAGCTTATCCGATCAACCACGGTCGCAGGTAGCACCTCACGCCAGCGGTCTGCCGCGGCAACCTCTTCCAGATCCAGGACGATTCCCATTTCCGGCAATTCCCGGGAACCTTCATTGGCGTTCCACTGCATGACCGCGGGTGCGTAGCCGCTGGCGACGCGATCACTCACTGTGCGTTGAACGGCAACCTTGTTTTCCATAGGAAGATCGATCCAACGGTTTCCCGCACGCGACCAAGCATCCCGAAACACGTCGAGCGCTCGTGCCTCACTCTTCGACACCCAATAATGGACGACATCGATGGCGCCGCGCTCGTCTGCCGAAACAGGACTGGAGGGCAGGCCAAATACCAGTGGCGCAAGAACCAGACCAAGATGCTTTGCTTTGTTTGAAAAGGTCATTTTGCATTTGCTCCGGAATGATGCGTCAATGTGCGCCCGCGGCGACCGGGTGGATTGTTTCGACAAACGGTACGAATTGGACCGCAGGAATGTGAGAGACCGCAATCTCAGCGGGCGCGGGTTTGCCGAACAGGTAGCCTTGACCCAGCTCGCAGCCGATCTCGAGAAGGAAGCGGCTTTGGGCATCCGTCTCGATACCCTCGGCGACGCATCGTTTTCCGAGATTGTTGGAGAGGTCCACGATTGCGCGGATGATTTGTGCCGACCGCGGATCCGTTTCGATGCCGGAAACGAAGCTACGATCGATTTTCAGTTCGTCGAAGGGGAAGTCCCGCAGATGGACCAAGGAAGCAAACCCAGTGCCAAAATCGTCGAGCGACACGGAAACGCCCTGTCGACGAAATCCCTCCACAGCGTTGAGAATCCGCTGGGAACCTCGGTTGAGGAATACATCTTCTGTGATCTCGACAGAAAAATCGCTCCATTCAAGGCGGTTTTCTCGGATTACCTTCGCAAAGATATCATAGCTTTCGTCCGTCAGGAGAAGCATCTCTGGCAGGTTGATGGCGACGGTGCCGGGCGCCAAGCCGGAACGCTTCCAGAAACGAAGGTCACGGCCAACAGTCGATATGACTGCCTTGGTCATACCCTTCATGAGTTGGGTGCCATCCATCAATGGCAGGAACCGACCGGGCGGCAGCAATCCGAAACATGGGTGCTGCCAGCGCACCAGCGCCTCAAACCCCACATGCTTGCCTGTGAGGAGGTCGACCTTTGGCTGATAGTGAACGACAAACTCCTGTCGGTCGGCTGCGGTGGCAAGTGCAGCCAAGAGCTGAGTGTCCTCGATCCGGTTGGCAAGTGCAGCTTCGTCGATGACGACGGCGGCACTACGTTCCCCCTTGGCGGCGTACAAAGCCACATCGGCCGCTTGCAGCAGACCGGTGCCATCATTTGCATGAAGAGGCGCGATAGCCCCACCAACGGATGCCGACGTCCGAAGAATTCGCCCCTCGAAGACGATATCTTCGGCAATGGCCTGCCTTATGCGCTCCGCAATAGAAATTAATAATGACGCATCCGTCACGCCAGGAAGAAGCATCGCGAATTCGTCTCCCCCAAGACGCACTGCCGTATCACCTGCACGCACAACCTGCCGAAGCGCCTCTGCGACATGCCGGAGGATCGCATCTCCGGCAGTATGACCGAAGCTGTCGTTGATACCCTTGAAGTGATCGAGATCGACCAGGAGTATTGAAAAACCCGGATCCTTGCGTCCGAGTTCAGAGACAAGATGCGTAAGAACGGTGTTGAACTGGGAGCGATTGCCAAGCCCCGTCAAACCATCCGTATGCGCAAGATGCTCCAGTTTGGACTGGTAGTCTACGGTCCGGAAATGCTCATTGCGCAGTTTCTGCAGCAGGGGGCGGAACACCAGCGTGGCTGTGACGAGGACGGTCATTGCGATGAGCGCAAGAAGACACACGCCCGCAAGTTTCGCGTTGTAGACACTGAGCGTGCTTCGTTCGTGAGTACGCTGACTGAGATCTGAAAATCCGCGCATCAACATGCTGTCGGATGCTGCCGCAAAATCTATCGCTCCCCAGAACGAATATCGATCCCGCCTCTCTTGCGTGCCGGCCGTTGCGATTTGCTCAGCTCGCCCAAGGAATTCCACTACAGACTTGCCCAAATCCTCTCTTGCGCGCTCAAACGCCTCGTCCTGGGGGAGTAGACGTTCAAGGTAGTTCCCCTTGATTTCTGCATGCATGGTTTCCAACCGGCTCGCCACGGAGCGGAGGTCCGTAATTGCCTGGAGGATGTCGTCACGCATCGCATCGACAATATATTCGGGCAGCTTGAGGTCAGCCGAAGCGCGCATCAGAGCACGGGTCTGGTTGGCGAGTTGTTGAAACCGTATGAACTGATTGCTGGTCAGAAAGCTGATGTTCTGCTGCAGCGAGTGGCGGTCCAGCGCCACCAGCACCGTCGCGCACGTAGCCCCGATCAACAACATCATAATGATGACCGTGTTAAGGTATTGCCGGCTGATCGACCGAATATACCGACCCATGGACTTGTTGTGTTCGCTTATGAGCTGTCCAGCAAACGGCATCTCATCAGCCCTCGCCGGCAAGTTCGGAGGCAGCACCCCGCCCGTTCGCGGCCCAGAGACCAAACTCCGTATGATCCAGCAATTGAATTCGAGGTGCGGCAGCGCCTTGCGATGCAGAAGCAGTTATCGCCATGCGGATCTCTTCGAGCTGTGCATAGACCTCCAGAATCTGGTCACGTACAGCCCGCAGCTCAGGGGATGAATGCTGTTGGAACCTGGTACTGGGAAAGGAAATGAGATTAGACATTTTGAGAGTATTCCCCTAAATCATGCAATTCGTTGGTCTTTCAGCGCCACCAGCATTGTGACATTCCATCTCCTTCCCGCACGCCTTCCAGTAGCGAATAGCCCTCACGGCATTTCGCAACGACGCTGTATTAGGAGAAATTGGGAACCGGCGGATCGTAAGGATGAGCTGACGCAGTAGTCTCGATGGCGGTGAAAGTTGATATCGACCAGGCACAGACCCCGGTCGTATCGAAATCCGACATCCTGCCAGCCCCGGCGTTCATCCGCCTTTCCGATAAAGCCCAGAATTGGGCTCAATTGTAAATTTGTGATTAATCAAATATTGGCCAGATGAAGGCGAACAAATAGGTTGCGGATTTCGGATATTCGGCACGCCACAGGGATATCCGGGAAGAAAGCGACCGTCGATGGAAACGGCGCCTATCTAAACGAACCGGCCGGGCAAGGTTGGAAAACCCTTCAAGGTCTCCGCCCGCCTCTTTCAATCGCGCTGGGCTTGGCTTTCCCGACCCCTGCGAATTGTCTCATTAGGCAATTCCCCGAAAGCCGCTTTGTAGAGAGCTGAAAAATGGCCCATGTGGACGAACCCGTAGCGTCTGGCCACAGCTGAGACCGTCAAGTCTCCCGAAACGAGAAAATCGCGCCGGACGGCTTCCAACCGCAATTGCCGCCAGTAGTCGGATGGGGTCGTGTCCTTGAACTGCTGGAATGCTGATTGCAGAGCGCGGATGCTCACACCAGCGGCTATTGCGAGGTCCGCCATCTCTAGCGACGTATCAAGGTGAGCCATCATGAAGTCTATCGCTCGCTTCACGTGGCGAGGCACAGCGGCCGCCGCCGGGTCTTTGAGCGCGCTGGAATAGGTGTGTGGCAACTGTTCCAGCATGCATACGAGCATTGACCGGAACAGAAGCTCCGTTGACCGGAGTGGCAAGGCTTCTTCTTTGTCGTTTGCAAACGTCGACCACAGCAAGCCTCCCAAGGACATGAGATATCCGTGCAAGGTCGTGTTGGCTTCGATCTCAATCGCGAAATCCACATCCCCCGTCACAGGCCGATCGAGTAACAAGCTCAGTTCCCGTTTGAGAGCGTTCTGGCTGAAGGTGACGCCGATATGCGAGCGTCCCGCATGCTTACGAACGAACTCCGTCTGCTGCAGTTTGCCGACCAGAATACTATCTGACTTGGAAACGAGATCGAGGCCGCGACAACGAACTTCCATTGCCCCCGCTATTGGAAGGTACAGAGCACACGAGTCGGGAGGGGCATCGAAACTTGCCTCGACGCCGATGCCACAATCCGTCCGCCAGATGTCAAAACTGCCGGCGGAAAACTGCAGGTTCTCCATGCTGACCTTTCCGGCCTTGGAGAGAGGGCGGAGTTTTACGCATTCACGGCTCTGAGGAAGCTGTTCCTGAAGTTCGTCGATGTCCATTTGCACGAACTTGAAACGAGACGTTTGAGGAGCCCGCACCATCAGTGCCCCCGGATGCGTGCGGATCGGGCAGGGAGCTTTTGGGTAAGTTCCGTACCGCTCCGCCCAGATTCTCGCCAGATTTCAGCCGAGGGATACCGAAGAATGGGAAGTTGCCCGTGGGCAACAGTATCCGCACAAGTCGGCTTTGCAAATTCGATGAACATTGTGGTACGTACCTCAGAATACTCAAAATGCGGTGTCGTGGAGGCGAGAGCTCGTCTCTTCCTACCCCAGATTTGGGTCGATTCGCTAATTTTCTGCTAAAATGAGGACGGGCTGCCGAGCAGATGTTGCCGAAACCACGATGGCTGCGCCGTTATATTTCACGTGAAGTTAGAGCAAAGACTCCTGCATCATATTAGATGCCGGCGAATTGCTTCGGCGATCGCATGAGCGCGGTTAGCCGCGCCCAGCTTCTTCGCCGCGCTCTTCAGGTAGCTGTTGACAGTTTCGGTTCGATACTCGGAAACCCCGGAAATTTCCTCGCTGGTCAAGCCAGTGCTGGCGAGCTGAAGGCAACGCAGCTCACCATCTGTAAGCCGCAAGGCATCAGCGGCAAAACGATCCATCAAAGGCTTTGAAATTGTCCGGTGCAACGGCTCCGCGATGAATACCAGGAACTCTCGTTCGCCTGGGGTAAACGCCCGCTCCGTCGTGAAGGAAACACCGCCATAAACAACACCACCCCTGGCGACGGGAATTTGCAGGCGCTTGCCGATCTCGTAAGAGCGATGCAGATAGGAAAGACGTTGGGCCGGCGGCGAAAGGTCAAATGCCTCTTCCTCTGTCATCGGTGTCGCCTGTGCAGTCGACCGAACAAGCAGGGGATCGGAGCGGTTCCACTGTTCCGAAAAGTATGTTTCGACATAGGCTGGCGGCATGTCGCTCTCGATCGAGCGCCCTCGCCCGATGTGGTATCCGTTCAGGTCAAGTCCACCGAAGGCGACGTGCCGGAACCCGACAGCCTTTCTCACATGTTCAAGCAGCTCGTTATCGCGCAGTTGTCGCTGAACTGGAACTTCCGAAAGGTTCTTGAAGCGGTCAAACCCCTCCCCGTGTGTATGCCCCATCACTGATCTCTCGCCGAATCCTGAAAACCACATTTTTGCGCTGAATGCTTAACGCAATATCAATCGTCAACAGGCAACTTCTGGCTGATATTTCAGCTTCGCTCTCAGATTGTCAGCCGGGTCTCGGCGATTACACAGGGTATATGCATGGCAACGGGCGTCTGGGAGCGGCTTGCGGGCAATCTGGCATTTGTCGTTTTGTGCTTCGCCATGTGGGCACATTTTTCGATCTGGTACCGTCGGCTAATCGTTCGGCACGACAAAGTTCTTTTTGGTGCGTTCGCGGGCTGCACTTCTATCGGCTCCATGTTGCTCGCAGTCCAATACCAGCCCGGAATCTATCTTGATCTTCGTTTTGTTCCGCTTGCGCTGACCGCTGCATTGGGCGGCCCCATATCTGCCATCGGTGCAGTAGTCCCAGCCGCTATCTTTCGCCTCTATCTTGCCGGAACGGCTACCCTTGACGGGATCGTGGCGATCCTGGTCGTGAGCTCGGTGGGAGCGGCGACCTATTTGCTGCCGCGCACAAAATTCTCAGCGGGACGCATCCTTCTATTTCTCAGCCTGGCCCTGGCGCTTGCGCTAACCCTGGTGCTCGCTATTCTTCCAAGCCTGTCGGAGGTCCAAGCGCTCTCGGCCATCGGGTTCCCACTCATCACGGCAAACTGTGTCGCTGCAATCCTGTGTGGCCTCATCATGCTCAAGACAGATCGGGTGCAGCTGGAGCGCCGAATTTTGGAAACGGCATTCTCGCAGTCCCCCGACTATCTGTACGTTAAAGACAGGGAGAGCAAATTCCTGACCGTGAACGACAATATGGCCCGGCTATTCCGTTTTCCCGCAGCTTCCGACATGATCGGGCTTTCCGACTTCAACCTGCGCACTCCTCCAGAAGCCGAGGAGCTGTATTTCCGCGAACAGCAGATCATGCGCACCGGCGAACCGCAGATAGACTTTCAGGAGCGGTTGAACGATCGCCACCTGCTTGCGTCGAAGGTCCCTCTTCGGGATAGTGAGGGGCACATCGTTGGCCTCGCAGGCGTCACCCGTGACATTGCCGAACGCGTGGAACTCGAAAGCGAGCTTCGCGAAAAGCGAAACCTGCTGACGCTTGCGATGCATGGCATGTCCGAGGGTTTCGCCATTTTCGACAAGAAGGGGTTCCTCGTCTTCTGCAATGAGCAATACCGGGACGCATTCCCGTTTTCACGCGATGCTCGAGTCGTCGGTGCGCATATCAGCGACATCTTACGCAGCGTAGCGGAAACGGGCGAGCGTATCGACATGCCCGACGTGGCTTCAGAGCAATGGATCGAGCTGGCGGCAGCAAGCCTTCCTGTCAACAAGGACGAAGAAATCCAGCTTCAGAACGGCGAGTGGCGCGCACTTAAGACCCGGCTCGCCCATGATGGCACGGCGATGGTGGTCGTGTCTGACATCACGGCGACGAAGCAGGCGGAAATCGCTCTCCAGGAATCGGCTAACCAGCTCAGAGCCCTTGCAGACACGGATGGACTGACCAATCTCACCAATCGCCGCGCTTTCGATCGGGCTTTTGCGGCCCAAACCGAACATTGTATCAGCAGGGGTATGCCGCTCAGTGTCCTGATGATCGATGTCGACCGCTTCAAAGCCTACAACGACACCTATGGCCATCTTGCTGGTGACGACTGCCTGCGCATCGTCGGAAGATGTCTAGACAAGTCCGTGAAGCGCGCAGGGGACCTCGTGGCGCGTTACGGCGGCGAGGAGTTCGTGGTTCTACTTCCAAACACGGACGAAAAAGGCGCTGCAATCGTTGCCGACGAATTTGCTCATCTCCTGGCCAAAGAGAACATCCCACATGCTGGGAGCGAGTTCGGGCGAGTGACCGCGAGTGTAGGAATCTCAACGGTCACGGGGAAAGGTCTGCACTTCGGCTCAGCACGCATCCTTTCGGAAGCCGATGACGCCCTCTATGAGGCGAAAGAGAACGGTCGCAATCAAGTGGTGGCGCGGACGCTATCGGACGGACAGACCGTGACAGTTAAGTAAGGACCGAAGGCATCATAATGGCGGCCTTTCGCTGTTGCCGCCAAGCCCAAACACAGCAGAATTGGGCGCGTCTGCAGCTCGTATTCCAATTGTGGGAGGGCTGACGCGACGATGCTAATTAGAGCTTAGCAACCCACGATCTTTCGCGATTCCAACAAGCTGCGGCACTGATTCAGCGCCCAGCTTGGCACGGGCTTTATCGAGGTAGTGCTGCACGGTCCTCGAATTGATGCCGGTCACAGCGGCAGTTTCGAGTGTGTTTTTTCCTTTCATCGCCCATGTCAGGCACAGCATCTCGCGTGGTGACAGCACCTGCTTCGGATTGACGGCGGTTTTGGCAGCAATCATCTTCAATCGATAATGAACCATCATCACCAATTGGACAGCTCTCTTCGAGTCGAATGCGGCCGGGACGTCCACGTCTCTTTCCGAGGATGCAAAGGTCAGCATCATCGACGCGCCGTAACCACCTTCAACAGGGATCGTCATGCCGCAGCGGATCCCGTGGTCGATCGCCTCGTCGCGAAATTTTCTGAGTGGTGAAGAACCGCGGGCCGGCCAATCCTCCGCAGTCCAGAAGAAAACGTCCCGTTTGCGCTTCGCTTCCGTCACCACCGGATCGATGCTGGAATAGTCAGCCGAGAGGTAAAGACCCTCCCAGGGTTTGGGATAGGAGTTGAATGTCCTGATCTGGGCGCCTTCTTTTTCGAGATAGGCAAACCGTTCGTATCCGCAGGAACGCGTGAACTGCCTGAGGGCGCCCTTGACCATGGCCTCGTCTTGCGCGACTTCCAGCATATCAACGAGCGAGCGAAATTCTCCGTCCACGAACGCTTCTCCTATGTTTTTGACCCGTAACGCGGTCCTTTATTTGCCAGCCGAGACGCTGGATGATGGGCATCGTCGTTTGGCAACAGGCGGACCTGCTAATCGCCAACTGACGATAGCTCCGCAACCGGCGGTGCTTGGTTGATGCAAAGCAGTCCCTCTTGCCGTGTACGTTAGCACTACCCATAAAGGGGGAGCTTTCAAGGCTCCCTGCCTCAAAAAGATGACAAATCAAGAAAAGTTTTTGCGGGCGAATGGAAACCGTGTTCTGACGCGAGTGCTATGTACTGAAGAGAACGCGATATAAGGCCCGGCCCGTTTGCCCACGCAAGGCCCCAAATCCTAAAACTGCCAGCGCTTTTCAAGCGGCAAGATCACTTGGCGTCGATACGCGCCCGCTCGGATCTGACGGCTTTGATGATACGCCAGTTAATTCCCGGCTCGCGTGGCATCTGGATATCGTCCATGTTGTCGAAATCCGAAAGCCGGGTGTAAAACGCACTTCGAAGGCGCGAGATAAACTGCTTCGGCAAAGCGGTGTTTTCGAGAAGGTCCGGGTCGTCATCCGGCAAATCGCCAAAATCCATTTCTGTCATCGCCTATCCTTTCCTGCGTTGAGCAGGACCATCCGGCACCATTTCTTCAGCCAGCGCAACTCGCAGATTTGCACCTCTTGCAGACTTGGCGTTTCCTTTAGTTTATGCGGTAAGCCGACGGAAAGATGATGTCCTGGTCGACGAGGACGTTGAACTTATAGCCGGGGCGTATCTGGATCGTCGGCTGTACATTCAGGTTCTTCGAGATTGTCTGCTCGGCGACGCGACCGAAGCTTTCAGCAAAATTCCGTCTGGCGGCATCGGACGCCGTATCCTGCGTCGCAAGCGTCGAACTCTCCGGCATGGACATGTCGATCCCGGTTCCGATCAGCGCGACGAGTGCTGCCGAACCCCAGGTGCGCCAGAGATGTCGATCGACTTTATCCTTGAACCCGCCATATCCCTCGGCATCCGTGCCCGCCATGCCGCCGATCTGCAGGGTCGATCCGTTCGGAAAGATGAGGTCGGTCCAGACGACGAGTACGCGCTCCTGGCCAAACGACACCTTGGAATCGTAGCGGCCGAATAGTTTGGACCCCTGCGGGATCAGGAGCCGATAGCCGGTGGCGCTGTCAAAAACGTTCTGGCTGACCTGAGCGGTGATTCTGCCCGGAAGATCGGAGTTGAGCCCGGTGATCAACGTGGCCGGAATAACCGAGCCGCGCTTCAGCTCATAGGGCGAGATCTGCGGTACGACCCGGTTCGGCAGATAGCCGAGATCCTTGATGTCCTGATTGAAAAAATCCTGCTTCGAAGTCTGGGTGTTCGGATCGACGTTCTGTCCCATCAGCCCTGATTTGACAGCGGAGGCGTAGAGGTCGGAGGCATTGTTGGCTGTCGCAGTTGTCGTCTGCCGGCCCGTGTCTCTGGAATTGTTGGCGACTTTTTCGACATCGGAAATATCCACCTTCAATGGCGAGTCCAAAGCCGTTGCCCGCGCCTGAAGGCGGGCCATACGCTGGCGCTGCGCCTCGCGGATATATTGTTCGTCCTGCTCCCGTTTCAGGCGGGCTTTCCATTCCTCTTCGGATTCGAGCCTTGGCCGCCGTTCTTGCCTTTCCGCGGACTGGCGGTCGACAACAGATGTTTCCTTCTCGACCTTCTGTTCGACGGCGGGCGTTGGCTGAAACGCTTCGCGCTCAACCGGCTCGCCGATGATGCCGTCGGTAACGCCGCGTTTGAGTTGGTCTCCAAAATTGGTTGCGGGAGCATTCGAGGCGCTCTCGATATCATTGTTCCGATTGAATGCCAGCCCGCGCCACGACAGCCCGACCACGACCACCCCGACGAACAACGCGATGATGATGATGGCGATGATGATCGGCAGCCGATTGAGACGGCGCATACCCTTCTGATCGTCGGCTTGGTTGGAGGCGCCAAGCTGGAGAGACTGGACCATGTTCGCCTCCCCTCAGTTGCGTTGCATGATGGAAAGCGGGCTTGCCGGCGTGGCGCCGGCCGCCGTGGCCGTGTAGGCCCGACCAAGGGCAACGGACGGCGTGGAGAGCCGTGCGAGCACCTGGCCGTCGACGTCATCGATCGAATAAACGAGCTCGACCGTCTTCACATCCTTCCCTACCTTGCCGTCGGTGATGACGGTGTAGCCCCATCCTTTCAGCGCCGCCTCGAGCGCCGCCGCGAAATCTGACGTGTCCTTTTCCATTTTGAGCGTCGTCGTGCCTGCCGGATCGATCTGCTCGGCGAGGCGGCTCGCCATGTCGCCGGCGATGGCGCTAGCGGCTGGGCCGGTGACGGCGACCGGGGTTGAACTGGTGGTCAATCCATCCTCGGCTGTCTGGCAGCCTGAGAGCAGGGTGGCGGTGATGATGATGACGAGAAGCTTGCGCATGGTTCAGCCTCCCCGCCGGATGGTGATCTTCTGTTGGCGCCAGCCAACGCCGGAGACGAGGATCGCCTTGTCGACCGCGTAGTCGACGATCATCATGTCATTCTTCATCCGGTAATTGACGATGCGGTTCTGGCCGCCCGAGACGACGAAGAGCACTGGCGCATCCTGCCCCGAGATCGATTTCGAAAACTGGATGTAGGTTTTGACGCCATCCGAATAGACCCGTTTCGGCTTCCAGGGCGCCGAGCCACTCACGGAGTACGAGAAGTTCAGTTTGTCGGGCGCCGTGCCGGGAATGCCGCCGGTCTCGAGCCGGGAATTGATGTCGGCGAGCTTGGTCGATACGTCCTCCGGATATTCGAAGCCGATGCGCGCCATGTACTGGCTCGGATGGGATTTCAGCTGGATGTGGTAGGTGCGCCGCGATGTGGTGACCACCATCGAGGTAACGAGTCCCGGTTCCGACGGCTTGACGATCAAATGGATCGCCTGCCCGCCCGTGGCGCCGGAAGTCGCCGGTTCGACCTTCCAACGAACCGTGTCACCGACAAGCACATCGCGGACGATCTCGCCGCCTTGCAATTCGATATCGCAGACTTGAAGCGGCGAGCAGACGACCGACGGCTGGGTTTCTCCGAACAGGAAAATGACCTTGCCATCCGGGCCGGTCGTCACCAGCCCCGATGTCCCGCGCCACTTCCTGGAAATGTTGGTGCCCTTCACCTCGTTGTTTGTCATGCTCTGCGCCTCGATGCCGCTCGCGAGGACGAGCGTGGCCAAGCAGCCGGCGGCTGCGATCAATCCTGTTCTGTGCATTGAGAAATCCCCTGCCCTTAAAGCTGCGCTGTCCAGTCGAAATCCCGGACATAGAGACCGATCGGATTGAGACGGATGGTCGCCTCATCCTGCGGTGCGGTGAGCGTGACCGTTGCGATCCCGCGGAACCGGCGCGTGCCGATTTCCTTGCCCTTGCGGTCGCGTTCGTACTCGGTCCAGTCGATCTGATAAGTCTGGTTCGAGAGCGCCACGATGTTGTTGACCTCGATGGCAACGGTCGAGGACTTCGCTTTCTCGAACGGCGAGTTGCTCCGGAACCAGTCATTGATCTTCTGCGTCGACGGATCGGAGGTCCGAAGCAGCGCATAGGTCCGATCGATATATTGCTTCTGCACCACGGCATCCGGCGTAATGCTGCGGAAGCTGGTCACGAAGTTGCCGAGCGTGGCGCGCACCACCCGGACATCGGCATATTCGATCTGTTCGGGGAACCCTGACGTCACCGAGGTTCCAAGCTTGTCGACCTGGACGATGTAAGGCACCAATTTGACCTGAGTGCTCAAGTACATCGAATAGCTAAAGCCGATGACCGCCATTGTCAGACCGAGGATGCCGACAATGCGCCATGCGTCGGCGGCCTTTACGTAAGAGCCGTATCGTTCATTCCATTCCTGGCGTGCGGCGAGGTACGGGTTTTCGGGGGCGCGGTTCGCTGCCATCGATCCATCACTTTCTAATTGCGGTTAGTCTTTGCGTTCGGGAGGTGGCTTTGGTCCGCTATGCCCGCTACGCGCCTGGTCGAGCTTGGCGTTGGCAAGACCGAGGATCGAACCTGCATAGGCGCCGGGAGAACCGATGGCCTTCTCCTTGGCGGCCGAGCCTGCCGCATGTCCGGCCGATCCGATGCCAGCTCCGATCCCGCGAAGCATTGCGCCGGCGACGGATGAACCTGCAGCTCGGGCAGCCTGACCAGCCGCGAAGCCGGTCCCCGCGGCACCCGCTGCGAGGAAGCCAGCGCCTGTGGCGAAGGACGCGGCCTGCCCACCGTGCCGGATTGCTTCCATTCCGCCTGAGACAGAAGCTCCCTGCACGACGCCCTGCATGATGTTCGGGACGTAGATGGCGACAATGAAGACGACGACCGCAATGCCGGCGATCGCAAGTGCCGTCTGGAATTGGTCTCCAATGTCAGGTTCGTTTGCCAATCCGATCAGCACTTCCGATCCGATGCGCGAGATCATCACAAGCGCCATGAGCTTCATTCCGACCGAGAATGCGTAGACTAGGTATCGGACGGCGAAGTCCTTCGTATAGGACGAACCGCCAAGGCCGAGCATGATCATGCCGGCGAGAAGGCCGATATACATTTCGACCATGACCGACACAAAAATCGCTGCAACGAGCGAGAATGAGATGACCACGACGACCATTGCAAAAGCAGCCGAGATCGCCAGCGCATTGTCCTCAAAAAGACCGAACTGAATCTTTTCCGACATCTTCGTTGCGACGGCGAGTCCGGCATTGAAGACGTCGGCTGGTGACGCGGTCCCGCCACCAGCACCAATCTGGAACAGGCTGTCGACTACCGCCTTGGCGAAGGTGGGACCCTGCGCCAACACGAAGGCGAAGAAGCCGACGAACATGATCCGCCGGACAAGCTCGGCGAACCAGCTGTCAAGCGATGCGGCCTGTAGTGCCAGCCAGACGGCGGCGATGCCGATTTCGATCGTCGCCAGGATCCAGAATAACGATTTCGCCGCATCCATGACCGTGGTTTCCCACCCCTTCGCGGCCGTGGTGATCTGGCTCTGCAATGAGGTTAACACCGAGCCTTCCTGGGCGAAGGCTGGCTGGGCCGCCAGTGCGCAGAAGGTCGCAAGCAGCATCGCTGCCCTGAACCGTTGAAAAGGTATCCCCGTCATCTGCTCACCACTCGACCTTCATTCTCTCGCCGCCAGAGGTCGGATACTTCTTGGAGGTGCCAAAGAACTGTTCGCGACGCTCCTGCGCAGCCTGCTTTTCGGAGATGAGCAGCCAGATGCCGGTGCTGCCGGCCGCCACGATGGCCGCGAGTGTGAGCAGGATCAGTTTCGTTCTCACCATTCCACCTTCATCTTCTCGCCGCCGGACGTCGACGGGGCTGTCGCGCTGAAGAATTTCTCTCGTCGCGCCTGAGCCAGGTCCTTGTCGGTCTGCTCGGTCTGCAGCCAAGTCCCCATCATCGTCATTTGCTGGGAGACGAGACCGCGCAGTTTCTGCATCTGCGCGACCTGCTGTGCGGCGATCTCGTGCCCAACCTGGAGGGCCTTCATCTGCCCATCGGCGGTCTCGGACATCGATCGTAGCGAGGACATCGTGCCTTCCTCGCTGTCGAACTGATCGGCCGTCAGGCTTGCCGCTTTCAGGGTGCTGGCGATCGTGTCCCGGTTGGTATCGGACCACGACTGGTAGCTGGAGGAAAAGCTTGTCGCGCCCGGCAGGTTGGCCCTGAGGCTTGAATAGCTCTGGAAGCGCTGCTGCAGCACATCGTCTGCATTGCCCATCGAAAACGAAATGCTCTGGCCCTGGTCGATGAGGCTGCGCAACTGATTGAGGTCGCTTTCGACCTGTCCCCAGATATGCGACGGGAGGGTCGCCGTATTCTGCAGCAGGTTCTGGTAGATATTGAGCTGCGTTTCGATCTGTTGCGCGAGCTGGCTGATCTGGGTGAGCTGGTTCTGGATTTGCTCGCCGGATTGGCCAACGAGGGATACGAGTTCTCCATTGTTGAGGACCTGCGTCCATTCGGTCGCTGCACCTGTGGCGGTGCCGGCACGCGCTGGCGCGGCTGCACTTAGTGCAACGATTACAGCCACCAGACTGACGACGAATCTATTCGAAGTTGAGCAGCGACGCGGCATCGTGAACTCCTCTCATTTGAAGCCAGTGAACCGGCCAGTCGCGGCCGTGTTCGGAACTAAGCGTGCGAATGCGCTTCAAGTCTTCCTTGCCGGATGCGCCAACGAAGCTCAGCGCCACGGGGCCGAGCGCCATATCGAACAACCGACGGCCTTCGGGGGTGACGACGTAGTATTCGCGTTTGGGAATGGCGTTCGAAACGATCTCGATCTGTCGCTCGTTAAAGCCGATCCGTTCGTAGAATTCGCGCGTCCCAGATTCCCTTGCGGCGCCGTTCGGCAAGCAAATTTTCGTTGGGCAGGATTCCTTCAGCACATCGATAATACCCGAGCGTTCGGCGTCGGAGATCGACTGCGTGGCGAGTACAACGGCGCAATTGGCCTTGCGCAGCACCTTGAGCCACTCGCGGATCTTGCTGCGGAATACCGGATGACCGAGCATCAGCCAGGCCTCGTCGAGCACGATCAGGCTCGGGGAACCGTCGAGACGCTTCTCGATCCGCCGGAACAAGTAGGTTAGCACGGGCACAAGATTGCGCTCGCCCATGTTCATAAGGTGCTCGATCTCGAAGGTCTGGAATGCGCCGAGGGAAAGGCCGTCCTGTTCCGCGTCGAGAAGCTGGCCCATCGGGCCGTCGACCGTGTAGTGATGAAGCGCGTCCTTGATCTCGCGCATCTGGACGCCGCTGACGAAGTCTGACAGGGACCGTCCGGCCGCGCTGCCCATCAATCCGATCTGGCGAGAGATCGCGTTGCGATGATCAGGGGTGATGGCAACACCCTGAAGGGCGACCAACATTTCGATCCATTCCGTTGCCCAGGCGCGATCCGCATCGCTCGCGAGGTCCGATAGTGGGCAGAAGGCCAGCGCCTTTGCCTCTTCTTGGGCGTCGCCACCGATCTCATAGTGATCGCCGCCGGCGGCGAGCGTCAGCGGCAGGAGCGAGTTCCCCTTATCGAAAGCGAAGATCTGGGCGCGTTCGTACCGTCGGAACTGCGCTGCGATTAGTGCCAGCAGCGTCGACTTGCCCGAGCCGGTCGGCCCGAAGATCAGGGTGTGACCGACGTCATCGACATGGAGGTTCAACCGGAACGGAGTCGAGCCGCTCGCCACCTGCATAAGGGGTGGCGAGTTCGGCGGGTAGAATGGGCACGGCGCCGCCGGGCTGCCGGACCAGACCGAGTTCAGCGGGACCAGATCGGCGAGATTGCTGGTGTTGATTAGCGGCTCGCGGATGTTGCAGTACCAATTGCCGGGCAGGCTGCCGAGATAGGCGTCGGTGGCGTTGAGGGTCTCAATCCTTGCGCCGAATCCTTCCGCCTGGATCAGCCGGCGAATGGCTTCCGCTTTTTCCTGGAGAGCCTCACGGTCGTGATCAAACAGGACGATGACAGGCGTGTAGTAGCCGTAGGCAACCAGCTGCGAGGAGGCTTGCGCGATGGCATCCTCAGTCTCGGCTACCATGGTCATGGCATCCTGGTCGACGGAGCGGCTTTGCGTCTGGAAGAGCTGATCGAAGAACGGCCGTACCTTCTGCTGCCATTTCTTGCGGGTGCGTTCGAGTTTCTGCCGTGCCTCTTCCGCATCGAGGAAGATGAAGCGCGATGACCAGCGATAGGTGAGCGGCATCAGGTCCAGGCTGTTGAGAATCCCCGGCCAGCTCTCGGCCGGCAGGCCATCGATTGCCACAACCGCGAGAAACCGATTCTCGACCTTCGGCGTCAGGCCATGCTCGAGCTCGGCTGTCGCAATCCAGTCGAGATACATCGGGGCATCCGGCAATCTGATCGGATGGTTTTCGCCGGTGACGCAAAAGCGAACGAATTGTAGCAACTCGTCATAGCGGGCGAGCCGCTCCCCTCCCCTCTCCGCGACTTCGCGCGTCTCCATGCGCCGGATCGAAAGAGTGTTGGCAAAATACTGCTCGATCTCGCGGATGGCGTTCCTGAAGATGAAGAGCACCGTGTCGGCATAGCTCTTCTTGCGGCTCTCCTCGTCCGAGTAAATGTATTTGCTCAGCGCGGTCTTTTTGGACTCCAGGGGCCGATAGGTGAGGACGAGCGCGTGCTTGCTCTCGAAATGCCCCTGCTCGCGCCCGAAATGCGCCCGCCGCTCGGCGTCGATCGCGCGCGTGACCGCATCTGGAAAGTGGCAGCGATCGTCAGACGGATAGTCGAATGTCGGGATGCGAACGGCTTCGACCTGGATCATCCAGCCGCTCCCGAGCCGCGACAGGATCGTATTGATCTGCCGTGACAGGTCGTTGCGCTCGAGATCGGTAGCACTTTCGGAGTCGGGTCCCGCAAAATACCAGCCGGCCATCAGGCTTCCGTCTTTCAACAGAAGGACGCCATTGTCGACGAGGCCGGCATAGGGGACGAGATCCGCAAAGGATGGGCCGGTGGCCCGGAAGCGTTTCAGAGCAACCATGGCTTGCCCTCAATACCGGCGCCATGGCGAGGAGGTCGCCTTGTAGTAATGCTTGTACGAGACATGGCGGATATAGACCTGTCGCATCAGCGGGTCCGCCTTTGCCATCATTCTCAGGAGGCCGACGACGACGATCCAGACGGCAACGCCGAAGAGCGCGGAATAGATCGTCAGAACGACGAAGATGAGGATGACTGCAGCAAGACCGGTGATCAGCACCAACTCCCGGTCCGCGCCCATCAGCAGGTTCGGACGCGACAGCGCCCGATGAATGCGGTTGCGTTGCAGGCCAGACAGGGACTCAGCCATGAGCCCCCTCCCCTTCCCCGCTTTGATTGATTGAGATGGTCTGCTCGTCGGGCAGTCCGATCGAGGCACCGGTTGCGCCAAAAAGGCCGACGATGTTGGTGGCGCCAAGCAGGATGCCAGCGACGAGCACGATGTACATGAGCCGCCGCGCGAAATCGTTCAGTTCGCCGCCGAAGATTAGCATGCCGCCGGCGATCGCGACGGCTGCAAGCGCAATGGCGCCGGCAACTGGTCCGGTGATCGATTCCTGGATCTGCTGCAGCGGCCCTTCCCAGGGAAGACTGCCGCCGGAACTGGCGAGCGCCGGCGAGACCGAGGCAAGAGCGATGGGTGCCGCAAGGAGTACAGCGGCGATGAATGCGTTTCTACGCGACATGGCGCGCCTCCTGTTCTTCCGTAAGCTGGTCGGATTCGATTTCGTATTGGCCGCCCGCGAAGCGCTCGACCTGGATGACGTCGCGAACGCGCCGCCCGCGCGGCGTTCGCTCGATCGAGACGACGAGATCGACCGCTTCCCCGATCACTTCATGCATCGGCTGCTGGCTGGCTTCGGCAGTTAGCTGCTCGAGGCGGCGTAGCGCCGACATAGCGGTGTTGGAATGGATGGTGGCCACGCCTCCGGGATGGCCCGTGTTCCATGCTTTCAGCAACGTGAGCGCAGCGCCGTCGCGGACCTCGCCCACGACGATCCGGTCTGGGCGCAGACGCATGGTGCTCTTCAAGAGCCGTGCCATGTCAACGGTATCGCTGGTGTGGAGAAGAACAGCGTTCTCGGCCGCGCA
Source organism: Rhizobium sp. O111 (assembly GCF_055616315.1). Classification (NCBI taxonomy): domain Bacteria; kingdom Pseudomonadati; phylum Pseudomonadota; class Alphaproteobacteria; order Hyphomicrobiales; family Rhizobiaceae; genus Rhizobium; species Rhizobium sp. O111. Next base: position 302,607 of record NZ_JBSHXL010000004.1, read on the forward strand.
CTGGATCTCGGCGGTGTCTTCCAGGATGACGAGGCGGTCTTCCGGGGCAGACTTGACGATTTCGTCGATGACGGCATTTGCGAGCGTCGTCTTGCCCGACCCGGTGCCCCCGGATATGATGATGTTGAGCCGGGACGAAATCGCGCTGCGGATAGTCGAAGCCTGGTGTTCGGTCATCACGCCGGAGCGCACATAGTCATCGAGCCGGATCAGGCGCGAGGCTCGGCGGCGAATGGTGAACGCCGGCTTGGCGACAACGGGAGGCAACAGCCCTTCGAAGCGGTGACCGCCGATCGGTAGCTCCCCGGATATGATTGGTTGCTCGGTATCGACCTCGGATTGGAGCGCATGCGCGACCGTTCCGATCACCATCTCGGCGGCGGCAGGCGACATCTCACCGGCAGGCGCGACGCCATGACCGAGCCGTTCGATGAAGAGCTTGCCATCGGGATTGAGCATGATTTCGACAACCGTTGAGTCTTCCAGCGCAAAGCAGAGCTGGTCGCCCAGTGCCTCCTGGAGTTTGCGGACAAGTCGAGGATGAGATCGAAGCTGGTTCACGGCTTTTCTTTCTTACGCTGCTTGGCTGACGGCGCTGAGTTCGGAACGGTAGTTGGCAGGTCGGAGCCGTTGGAATGTGTCTGCATTCGCGGGAAGGGTCCCGGCGACAGCCATGGTCACCCCGATCTTCTTCGGCTCCGCCAGCCGCTGCAGGGGCCAGCCAACACGAGCGAGGATCCGCTCGAAGCGGAGGTCGGTCACCGTGACGATCTCCGTGTAGCCGTTCGCCATGCACCACTCGATGATGCCCGCAAACATGGTCAGGGTCGCCTCATGGACGGAGCCGTCTCCCCTACCCTCCCCGAGAGTCGTATCGACGCAGAAGCGGGAACTCTCGATCATGGCGGTGTGCGCATTCAGCTGACCATCCGGCAGCAGCGTCGGAAAGATGTTCGTCACCATCGTCGCGCCAAGAGCCGGGAGTAGCCTGGCGCAACCAGTCACGGCGCCACCGTCGGAAATTGCGAGAACGTAGGTCGGCATAAGAGCGTCAAAGGCGTCCGCCTCTTGACCGTCGACGACTTTGACCTCCCAGCCCAGGCGCTCGGCAAAAACGCGCGCACGTAGCTGATGATGGCGGTGGAGAAGCCGAGCTTCTTGAATATTTCGCGGTTTGGAAATCGCGAGAATCTGCATGAATTTCTCCGTCGGATATTGGTCGGCGGGGAAATCAGCACGGAACAGATTCGGGTGGTAGTTGTAGGATCCTACAAGCCCGATTGGAGTGAGTCGCGGCGCAACCGTCCCCTTTTCCGCGAAAGCAGCCTTGTTCCCGCAACAATTCGGTTAGGCGGTTGTAGGATTCACAGTAAAACAGACCATGAACCTGTGGGAGTGACGTGCTTTCTAAGGCAATGTTTCTACGGCTAAAAATTGATTGCGTTGGACGCCTTCTTTCTTGAGCGTTAAGCTTTCGTTAACCAAAAAGCTCTTGCTCAAAATCCAGAATCGACGCTTATTGCCAGTGGCGGAACTTTTGAAGTTTCGCGAAAAATATCGCCACTGGCAAGAAATGGGTTTTGAG
>NZ_JBSHXL010000005.1:0-207246 GCF_055616315.1 Rhizobium sp. O111
AACTGAACATAGCCAGCCCAGTCATCCAATGGCTTTGGCCCGCGATTAAAGCCGCTTCAGCGGCCTGGATAAATGTGTCTCCGTGGCAATGGAGATCCGACGTCGAGAGGACGACGGTGTTTGAGCAAGGGAGGAAATCTCGTGAACGGCTATGTGAAATCTATCCTCGGGGCTACGCTTTTGATGGCGTCGACCGCGGGCCCGCTATGGGCGGATGAAGTCAAGTTTATGGACGGCATCACGCCGAAGGCTGGCGACAATCCGCAGACGGAAGCCGGGAAGTACAAGAAGGACTGCGGCTGGGTTATCGGCATGAGCGATTTTGGCGTCAACGCCAACACTTGGACCGTTCAGGTTGCTCACGAATCGGAAGCGGCGGCCGCAGCCAACAAGTGCATCAAGAAGTTCATCCTGCTCGACGCCGGCTTTGACCAGAAGAAGCAGGTTGCCGACATCGAAGACCTGATCGCCCAGAAGGTCGACGCGATCATCGTGCAGCCGGTCACCTCCACCTCCGCAAACGCCTCCATGAAGAAGGCGATTGCCGCCGGCATCCCGGTCATCGTTCATACCGGTCGCGTCGAAACAGAAGACTACACGACCGAGATCCAGGGCGGCGCCGAGCACTTCGGCAAGGTCATGGGCGACTGGCTCGTCAAGACCGTCGGCGATAACGGCAAGATCTGGGTTCTGCGCGGTCTCGCCGGTCATCCGGAAGACACCAACCGCTATAATGGCCTTCTGGAATCCCTCAAGGGCACGAACGTGAAGATCGTCGCCGAAGAGCACGGTGACTGGCAGTACGACAAGGGCAAGAGCGTTTGCGAAACGCTTTACCTGAACAGCCCCGATGTCGATGGCATCTGGTCGTCGGGTGCCGACATGACGCGCGCCTGCGTCGACGTCTTCAAGCAGTTCGGCGCCAAGATCCCGCCGATCTCCGGAGAAGGCAACAACGGCTTCTTCGGCCAGTGGATCCATGACGGCTTCCAGTCGATCTCGGCTGAATATTCGCCGGCCCAGGGCGCCGAAGGCGTGCATGCCGCTGTCGCACTGCTGGAGGGCAAGCAGCTCTACAAGCACTACGACTACAATCCTCCGGGCTGGGACCTGGAGAAGGTCAAGAAGTATTACCGCGACGATCTCTCGGCGAACGTCTGGTGGCCTTCCCAGCTCTCCGAGGACGACCTGAAGAAGTATTATACCAAGAACTAAAATAGCCTCCCAAGGCGCATCCGCCGGTTTCATTCCGGAACCGGCGGATGGTGACCGAGCGGAGCTGCATGGATTGGGAGGAACGAATGGCCAACCTTATAGAAATGTCGAACATTTCAAAGTCGTTTGGCGGAAGTCTGGCACTGGATAGAGTGTCGCTGGAGCTCTTGCCGGGTTCCGTCCATGCCCTGATGGGCGAGAATGGCGCTGGCAAATCGACGCTCATGAAGATCCTCGCGGGCGTTCACCAGCCTGATAGCGGCGAGATCTTCAAGAACGGACACAAGATCGCCTTCCTCAATCCGAAAGAGGCGCTCGACTTCGGCATATCGACGGTCTTCCAGGAGATGACGCTTCTGGCGAACCTGACGATCGCCGAAAACATGTTTCTCGGGCGCGAGCCCGTAACGCGCTTCGGCACCGTCGACTACAAACGGATGAATGCCGAAACCGGAAAGGCGCTGAAAGAGCTGTCGCTCGATCTTGATCCGCGGACGCTGGTTTCGAACCTCACGATTGCCGAACGGCAATTCGTCGAAATCGCCCATGGCATCAAAGCCGATGCCTCGATCTTCATTCTCGACGAGCCGACCGCCGCACTCAACGCCGCTGACGTCGAGATCCTCAACAAGCATATCCGCCGACTGCGCGATGCGGGCAAGGCCCTCGTCTACATCTCGCACCGCATGGATGAAATTTTCCAGATATGCGACACGGTCACGGTTCTGAAAGACGGCAAGCTGATCGGCACGCGCCCGCTTTCGGAAATGACGCCGACATCGCTGATCGCAATGATGGTCGGCCGGGAATTGAAGGACCTTTTCCCGGCAAGGAACGCCTCGGCAGCCTGCGAACCGATGCTCGACATCAAGCACTTCAAGATCGGCGCTTCGTCAAAGCCGTTCTCACTGCATGTTTGCAAGGGTGAGATCGTCGCACTTGCCGGGCTCGAAGGACAGGGTCAGCAAAAACTCCTCCGCTCGCTGGTCGGCAAATTCCAGCCGTTTTCCGGCACGATCACACTGAACGGAAAATCGCTGGCCTTGCCCGTGCCGAACGAGAACGGTGTGCGCAAGCTGCAGCAGATGGGCGTGGGCTTCATTCCTGAGGACCGCAAGGAGGAAGGCTTGTTCCTCAACCTCCCGATCGCGCACAATATCGAGATCGCGCTCCATTCGGCACGAGCAGGATTTTCCCCCGCGAAGAACTATCGCAAGCTCGTTGCCGACACGATCAAGCGGCTCAACGTTCGCACGATCAATGCGTCCGCGCCCGTCGGCGCGCTCTCCGGCGGCAATCAGCAGAAGGTCCTGCTTGGCCGCTATATCGCCGCCAATCTCGACATCCTCCTGATCGAGGAGCCGACGCGCGGTGTCGATATCGGCGCCAAGTCTGAAATCTACAAGCTGCTTCGCGACTTCACGCAGAACGGTGGGGCCGTGCTGGTCCTGTCGAGAGAAACTGTCGAGCTCATCGGCCTTTGCGATCGCATCTATGTCGTCCATGGCGACACGGTCGTTGCCGACATGCCCGCCGCCAAGGCGACCGAGCACGACATCCTCGACGCCGCCTTGAGCGCGTGAACGCCAACAGAGAACCAATCCGATGACCAAGACCCTCACAAGACTATTCAAGGGAAATCAGAGCCGCCAAGGTCTCTGGATCGTTCCCCTGCTGATCACGATCGTTCTCAGCATCGCTCTGATCATTCAGACGGACCAGTTCCTGAACCGGGAAAATCTGTTCAACCTGGTCGCGCAGGCAATGCCGCTCGTCATCACCGCGGTCGGTCAGCTGTTCGTCATCCTCGTCGGCGGCCTCGACCTGTCCGTCGGCTCGCTGATCAGCTTCACGACGGCCATCCTCGCGCTGGACGCTCCGGGCTACATCACGATCCCGGCAGTCTTCCTGCTGGCGGCCCTGCTCGGCCTGACCAACGGCATCGTGATCACTCGTCTCAACGTCCATCCGATCATCGCGACACTGGCGATGCAGTACATCGTCCTCGGCGCTGCGCGCATCTTGCGTCCGGTCTCCGGCGGGACCATTCCGGATGTCGTCATCAGCTCGGTCTCGGGGTCGTTCCTCGGCATCCCCATGCCGATATTCTGGGGCATTTGTGTCGCCCTGGTCGCCTGGAAACTGCTCTACGGCTCGCGGTTCGGCCTGCATCTCTTCGCGATCGGCGGCGGTATTGCCAGCGGCGTCGAAGACGCGACGCGCAACTTCGGTGTTGCCGACAAGCGCAACGTCATCCTCGCCTATGTTGCCTGCTCGTGCTTCGCAGCCCTTGCTGGCGTGTTCCTGGCCGGCCGCATCGTTTCCGGCGATCCAAATGTCGGGCTTCTCTTCGAACTCGACGCGATCACCGCCGTCGCCATTGGCGGCACGCAACTCTCCGGCGGCGTCGGCAGCCTGCAGGGAACGATTATCGGAGCCCTGGTACTGGCGCTCCTCTCCAACGGCATGAACCTGGTCAACGTTTCGCCGTTCATTCAGACGGCGATCAAGGGCGGCATCCTGCTCCTTGTCGTCGGTTTCCAGACACGCAAGAAGATGGGGCTCTAAGATGTCAGCCTTCGCAAAAAATCCCGCAATTCAGCGAATGCTTAAGATTGCGCCCGCCTATTATGTCTTTGCATTGCTGCTGATCGTCCTGTGGGTCTCGCGCCCGCAGATGCTGAACGCAAATGTCATGGGCATCTTCATTCGCCAGGTCGCCCCGCTCGGCGTCCTCGTTCTCGGGCAGTTGCTCGTCATGCGGGTCAAAAGTATCGACCTCGCCGGCGGCGGCGTCATCCTGCTCGTCAACTACTTCATCTCGTCCGGCCAGTTTCCCGGAATGTCGGCGACCGGTTTCGTGCTGCTCGCGCTCTTCACGGGCACCGCGATCGGGCTGTTCAACGGTTTCATGGTGGGCAAGCGCCGCGTCTCGGCTGTTATCGTGACGCTTGCGGTCAGCATCATCCTCGTTGGTGCCGTGCAGTTCCTGTCGAGCGGCAAGCCGCCGGGTAACGTGCCGAGCTACTTCAACGATATCTATAACGTCAAACTCGGCCCGCTGCCCCTCCCGGTCCTGTTCTGGGTGGTGCTGACCACGCTGCTGTCCCTGCTTCTGTCGAGAACGGTGTTCGGCCGTTACGTGACCTCGGTCGGCGCAAACGCGGAAGCAGCGCATTTCTCAGGCGTACCCGTCGAACGCACCGTCGTCGTGGCGCATACGCTGGCAGGCCTGATCGCCGGCATCGCGGCTCTCGTTCAAACGGCTTCGATCGCAGTCGGAAGCGTTCGCGTCGGCCTGGATCTGCCGATCCTTTCTGTTGCCGCAACCATTCTCGGCGGCGTGGTCTTCGGCCGCGGCGAAGGCGGCGTCTGGGGACCGTTCTTTGGTGTCCTTTCGTTCGCGCTCCTCTTTGTCGTGATGACGTCGTTCGGCGTCAGCGACTCCGGGAAGCTCATCGCGCAAGGCCTCATCATTCTCCTTGCGGCCATTTTCTACGGCCTCAAGGCGCGTACCAACTAGTCGTCATCGGAGGAGTAATGACATGGCAGAAAGCCGCTCGATATTGTGTTTTGGGGACTCACTGACATGGGGATGGATTCCGGTACCCGAGTCGTCGCCGACACTCAGATACCCCTTTGAACAACGCTGGACCGGCGCAATGGCCGCAGCACTCGGTGACGGCTATACGATCATCGAGGAAGGCTTAAGCGCCCGCACCACGAGCGTCGAGGATCCGAACGATCCCAGGCTGAACGGCAGCGCCTATCTGCCGATGGCGCTCGCCAGCCACCTGCCGCTCGATCTCGTCATCATCCTGCTCGGCACCAACGACACCAAGTCGTATTTCCGCCGCACGCCTTACGAGATCGCCAACGGCATGGGCAAGCTTGCGGGACAGGTTCTGACTTCGGCCGGCGGCATCGGCACGCCCTATCCTGCCCCGAAGCTTCTGATCGTCTCGCCGCCGCCGCTCGCTCCCATGCCTGACCCATGGTTCGAAGGCATGTTCGGCGGTGGCTACGAAAAGTCCGTCGAACTTTCAAAGCAGTACAAGGCGCTCGCCAACTTCCTGAAGGTCGACTTTCTCGACGCCGGCGAGTTCGTCAAGACCGATGGCTGCGATGGCATCCATTTCTCGGCTGACACGAATATCACGCTCGGCCAGGCAATCGCAGAAAAGGTCAAGGCGATTTTCTCTCAAGAGGCGAAGAAAGCTGTGGCCTAGCAGCGTTCCGTCGCCGGCCGCCAGGCGCCATCCTCCCAGGCGGCTGGCGGTCCTTTTCCGCAAACAAGATTTGAGGCTCCCATGACCGGCTATGTTCTGGCGATCGACCAGGGGACGACGTCCTCCCGAGCCATCGTTTACGGCCCCGATGCCCAGCCGATCGCGATCGATCAAAAAGAGATATCACAGTCGTTTCCGAAGTCGGGTTGGGTCGAGCACGACGCCACCGAAATCTGGGATTCTGTTGTTGAGACCTCCCGTACCGCTCTCGCGCGAGCCGGCATCGAGGCGCGCGACGTTGCGGCGATCGGCATCACCAATCAGCGCGAAACCTGCCTCATCTGGGAGCGGTCGACGGGCAAGCCGATCCATCCGGCGATCGTCTGGCAGGATCGCCGCACCTTCGGCGCATGCGAGGTCCTTCGCGCAGACGGGTTTGGCCCGCTGATACAGGAAAAGACCGGCCTTCTGCTCGATCCCTATTTCTCCGCCACCAAGATCGCCTGGATCCTCGACAATGTCGACGGCGCGCGGCGTGCGGCCGAGAATGGCCAGCTGCTGTGCGGCACGATCGACACTTATCTCACCTGGATGCTCACCGGCGGCGCCGTGCACGCGACGGACGCCACCAACGCGTCGCGCACCTCGCTGTTCGATATTCGTCAGAATCGCTGGGACGACGAATTGCTGGGCGCCTTCAGAGTCCCGCGGGCTCTCTTGCCCGAGGTCAAGGATTGTGCCGACGATTTCGGCCAGACGGTTGCCGCCCATTTCGGCGCTCAAATTCCAATCCGGGCGCTCGCGGGCGACCAGCAGGCGGCTCTGCTTGGTCAGGCCTGCCTGAAGCCCGGAATGCTCAAATCGACCTATGGCACGGGCTGCTTCGTGGTCCTGAACACCGGCGATCAGATCGTCAGATCGTCCAATCGTCTGCTGTCGACCATTGGCTATCGCCTCAATGGCAAAACGACTTATGCACTTGAGGGTTCGATCTTCATGGCGGGTGCCGCGGTTCAATGGCTGCGCGACTCCCTGAAGCTCATCAAGGCGGCCGACGAGACGGGCCGTCTCGCGCATCTGGCCGACGAACAGGAAGACGTTTACCTGGTGCCGGCATTCACCGGGCTCGGCGCGCCGCACTGGAATTCGCAAGCCCGTGGCGCGATTTTCGGCCTAACGAGAGGCACGGGGATCGCCGAGCTTTCGCGGGCGACGCTGGAATCCGTCTGCTACCAGACGCGCGATCTCCTCGAGGCGATGGCCTCCGATTACCCGATGGACGTCAGGGGTGCGACCCTGCGCGTCGATGGCGGCCTGTCGGGCAGCGATTGGGCCATGCAGGCGCTGGCCGATTGCCTCGGAAGCGTCATCGAGCGGTCGCAAAGCCAGGAAGCGACAGCTTACGGAGTTGCGGCACTCGCCGGCGCGCAAGCGGGCGTCTGGCCCGATCTTCAGACCTTTGCCGCGAACTGGAAGGCAAAGCGCAGCTTCACCCCCAACCTCAACACTGACGAGCGGGCGCGACGCTATCGGAAATGGCGCGCCGCCGTTGCAAGCACGCTTTCCTATGCGGCAACGGCGTGACGTTACGGGAGACCGACATGGCAGATAAGATCCACGACCTGTTCGTAATCGGCGGCGGCATCAACGGTTGCGGGATCGCGCGCGACGCGGTCGGTCGCGGCTATTCGGTCGCGTTGGCGGAGATGAACGACTTTGCATCCGGCACATCATCGGGTGCCACCAAGCTCATCCATGGGGGCCTGCGTTATCTCGAACATTACGAGTTCCGGCTGGTGCGTGAATCGCTGATGGAGCGCGAAGTGCTCTGGGCGATGGCGCCGCACATCATCTGGCCGATGCGCTTCGTGCTGCCCTACCAGAAAGGCGGCATCCGCCCCGCGTGGCTGATCCGGCTCGGGCTCTTCCTTTACGACCATCTCGGCGGCCGCAAGCTGCTGCCGCCGACGGCGGTACTCGACATGCGCCGCGACGAGGCGGCCAAACCGCTGAAGGCGCTCTTCTCCAAGGCGTTTGAATATTCCGACGGCTGGGTCGACGATGCCCGCCTCGTGGTGCTCAATGCCCGCGACGCCAGCGACAAGGGCGCGCTGATCATGCCGCGCACCAAGGTTGTCTCGGCGCGGCGCGAGAACGGGCTCTGGACGATCGAGACGGTGGATACGGTCTCCGGGATCGCGGCGGTTCACCGCGCACGCATGCTCGTCAATGCGGCCGGTCCCTGGGTCGACCATGTGATCCGCGGCGCCTTCGGCAAGAATGAGGCGCGCAACGTCCGTCTCGTCCAAGGCAGCCATATCGTGGTCAAGAAGAAGTTCGAGGGGCCGCGGGCCTATTTCTTCCAGAACCCCGACAATCGCATCATCTTTGCCATTCCCTATGAGGACGAGTTCACGCTGATCGGCACCACCGATCGCGACTTCAGCGGCGATCCGAAGGACGTCAGGATCTCGCAGGAGGAGACGGAATACCTCTGCAAGGCGGCGAGCGAATATTTCAAGGAGCCGGTCAGGCAGGACGATATCGTCTGGACCTATGCAGGGATCCGCCCGCTTTTCGACGACGGCGCCACCAAGGCGCAGGAGGCAACCCGCGACTATGTGCTGAAGCTTGACGGCTTCGTCGGCAGCGAGGTCAACAGGGCTCCGCTCCTCAACGTCTTCGGCGGCAAGCTCACCACCTACCGGCGTCTGGCAGAGCACGCGTTGGAGAAGATCGGTGAGGCGATCGGCACCAAGGGGGCTCCCTGGACGGCCAAGAGCCATCTGCCGGGCGGCGACTTTCCGGTTCAAGGCTACGAGGCGGAGGTCACCAAGCTTCACAAGGCCTATCCATTCCTCGCCGCTTCGCATGCGCGCCGGCTTGTCCGCCGCTATGGCACAAGAGCATCCGTCCTTCTCGGCACTGCCGGGAAAATCGAGGATCTCGGCCGGTTGTTCGGGTCCGATCTCTACGAAGCCGAAGTGCTCTACCTGATGGCGCACGAATGGGCGCGCACGACGAATGACATTCTCTGGAGACGCTCGAAGAAGGGACTGCATCTCAGCCACAGCGAAGTGGCCCTTCTCGACCAATTCATTTCTGAGATCATCCAGCGGCAGGTTGCCGCGCAGTGAGATTTTTCGGCGGGCCGTAGCGCATCGATCATGCCGGCCGGCCGCCTGACATTTGAGGAGTTTTGATGTCGGACAAGATTTATCCGGTCACCAAACCGGTGGAGAGCCATGCGCTGATCAATAAGGCCGAGTACCAGGAATGGTACGAGGAGAGTGTCGCTAGCCCCGAGCAGTTCTGGGGCAAACACGGCAAGCGCATCGACTGGTTCAAGCCTTACACCCGCGTAAAGGACACCTCTTTTACCGGGGATGTCTCGATCAAATGGTTCGAGGACGGTGAGACCAATGTCTCCTACAACTGCATCGACCGGCACCTCGCAACAAACGGTGATCAGGTCGCCATCATATGGGAAGGTGACGATCCATCGCTCGACAGGAAGGTCACCTACCGCGAGCTTTACGAGCACGTCTGTCGTATGGCGAACGTCTTGAAGAAGCACGGGGTCAAGAAGGGCGATCGTGTCACTATCTACATGCCGATGGTGCCGGAAGCGGCCTATGCGATGCTCGCCTGCGCCCGCATCGGCGCAATCCATTCCGTGGTGTTTGGCGGCTTCAGTCCCGAGGCGCTGGGTGGCCGCATCGTCGATTGTGAATCGACCTTCGTCATCACCTGCGATGAGGGCCTGCGCGGCGGCAAGCCGGTTCCGTTGAAAGCCAATGTCGACAAGGCGATCGACATCGCCGCGCGCGGTCATGTCATGGTCAAGAACGTGCTCGTCATCCGCCGCACCGGCAGCCCGCTCAGTTGGGCGCCGGGCCGCGACCTCTGGCATCACGAGGAAGCAGCCACTGTTTCGGCCGACTGCCCGCCCGAGCCAATGAACGCCGAGGATCCACTGTTCATCCTCTATACTTCAGGCTCGACCGGCAAACCGAAGGGCGTTCTCCACACCACCGGCGGCTATCTCGTCTACGCCTCGATGACCCACGAATATGTCTTCGATTACCAGCACGGCGATATCTACTGGTGCACTGCCGACGTCGGCTGGGTCACGGGACACTCCTATATCGTCTACGGACCGCTCGCCAACTGCGCAACGACGCTGATGTTCGAGGGGATCCCGACATTCCCCGATGCCGGCCGGTTCTGGGATGTGATCGATAAGCACAAGGTCAACATCTTCTATACCGCCCCGACCGCAATCCGTTCGCTGATGGGCGCCGGCGATGATTTCGTCAAACGATCCAGCCGATCCAGCCTGTGGTTGCTTGGCTCGGTCGGCGAGCCGATCAACCCCGAAGCCTGGGAATGGTACTATCACACGGTCGGCGACGGGCGCTGCCCTGTTGTCGATACCTGGTGGCAGACGGAAACCGGCGGCATCATGATCACGCCGCTGCCGGGTGCGACCGACCTGAAGCCAGGCTCGGCCACTCGGCCCTTCTTCGGCATCAGGCCGGAGCTCGTCGATGCCGAAGGCAAGCTCATCGAAGGGGCCGCCGACGGCAATCTCTGCATCGCCGACAGCTGGCCAGGTCAGGCGCGTTCCGTCTATGGCGATCACAAGCGCTTCATCCAGACCTACTTCTCCACCTACGAGGGCAAGTATTTCACCGGCGACGGCTGTCGCCGTGATGCCGACGGCTATTATTGGATCACAGGTCGCGTCGACGACGTCCTCAATGTCTCCGGCCACCGGCTGGGGACGGCGGAAGTCGAGTCCGCCCTGGTTTCGCATCACCTCGTGTCCGAAGCCGCTGTCGTCGGCTATCCACACAACATCAAGGGCCAGGGCATCTATTGCTATGTCACGCTGATGGCGGGCAGCGAAGGGTCCGAGGAGTTGCGCCAGCAGCTGGTCAAGCATGTCCGCGCGGAAATCGGCCCGATCGCGTCGCCTGATAAGATCCAGTTCGCGCCGGGCCTGCCGAAGACCCGCTCGGGAAAGATCATGCGCCGCATTCTGCGCAAGATCGCCGAGGACGATTTCGGGTCGCTCGGCGACACCTCGACGCTTGCCGATCCCGCTGTCGTCGACGATCTGATCGTCAACCGCCAGAACAGGGCCGAGGCGGCCTAGACCGAAGGAAAGGACTATCCCATGAGACTGATCCTGATGGGCCCGCCCGGGTCCGGCAAGGGGACCCAAGCCAAGCGCATCTGCGAAAAGCTCGGCATCCCGCATCTATCGACCGGCGATATCCTCCGGGCCGAGGTCAAGGCGGGAACGCCCCTCGGTTTGGCGGTCGCGGCCACCATGGCAGCCGGCGGGCTCGTTTCCGACGATACCGTCTCGGCGATCGTCGCCAACCGGATTGCCAGTCCGGAAGCTCAGCGCGGATTCGTACTCGACGGGTTTCCGCGCACGATTTCGCAGGCGGCGTCGTTGGATCAATCGCTCGGGGAGCATTCCCTGACTGCTGTCATCGAGCTCGTCGTCCCGGAGGAAGAACTTTACGACCGCATCTGCCGAAGGGCGGCAGAGTCTGCCGGCGCACAACGCGCCGATGACAATGCGGCGACATTGGAACTGCGCCTCAAGGCGTATCGGGCCGAGACCCTTTCGGTGAGCGAGTTCTACAAGGGTCGGTCGCCCTACTTTCAGGTCGACGGCCTCGCCGTTCCCGAGGAAGTGACCGCCCGGATTCTGGAGATCCTGGAGTCGGCCGCGGCCGAATATTCCTGAGACATTACTAATTCGAGATCAATTTTACCGGATATTCATTCACTCAGAATAATTATTATGGGACCTCGTTATCTTGGGTGGAGAATCATGAGCATTCATTTTGACTTCCTGCTGTTGCGCGGACCGATCCGGACTAAAATCTTTTGTCTGCTGACGCCGATACTGATCGGCATCGCAGGCTTGAGCCTCGTCAACTATCTCTCAGGCAACATGCTGAATACCCAGCTCGCGAGCAGTTCGAGCGGGATGGTCACGCTGTCTGCGATCAAACAAGCCCAGGACGGGATGAACTCCTTCCTGCTCGAGGCGACCGAGGCCAAGCGCGATGCGCTGAAGGCGCTGCTCGCAGACCAGAGCGCTAAGATATCGACGAGCCTGTCCTTCGCTCAAGAGCAGGATGAACGGCAGAGCCTGGTTGCCGCCGGGACGATTGCCGAAGAGGTCTCCAGGACGATCGACGGCCTCTGGGACATGCACAGCGACGAGAGGAAACTGCGGGAAGGGATTTCCAGCGATCTCGCAACCCTGTCGGATGTGCAGTCCAAACTGCAGACCTATCTGAACATTCCCGCCGATCAGGCGGCAGCACAAGCGGCGACCGCCGAAACGCTGAACAAGATCAATTCCATGAACTACGAACTTCGGATCGCCGCTTCCGACTTTCTGGGTGGAATGAACGACGATACCCTCAAGAAGGTGAAGGGCCGTCTCAAGGGCCTGGGCTTCTATCTGGGCAAGGTCAAGGAACAGCATGCCGCCAACGGTCCTATCCAGGAACTGGCCAGCAAAGCCATCGACGTGATCGGCGGGACCTCGGAGAGGTTCGACCAGCTCCTCGTCAAGGTCGGAGAACGTGACGCCGCCTTCAAGGCTGCGAGCGCCAGCATGAATGACGCCTGGAACAAGATCCTTCTATTCGCCGACATCCAGCGCGGCCATGCCTCCGCGGCCCAAGACCAGGCGCAAACCATATCCTTAGTGACGACCGTGATCGCCCTGCTCTTCGGCTGCGTCGCCGGCTATCTGCTGCTCAGAACCATCAAGTCTCCGATCGAAGCGCTCACGGCCTCCATGAAGGCGGTTGCATCAGGCAAGCTCGATGAAAAGATCGGCAGCGTCGAAACGCGCGACGAGATCGGCGAGATGGCAAGGGCGCTTGATGTCTTTCGCCACAACGCGCTCGAAAAGATCCGCGTGGAAAATGAGGCGGAACAGTCGAGGTCACTCGCGCGCCAACAGCGCCAGGAAGACGACCTCCGCAAGACCCGCGATGCGGCTGCCATCAGTAACGCTGTCGAGGCGGTTGCATCCGGCCTGCACAAGCTGGCGAGCGGCGATCTGACCGTGACCATCGGCCGTCCCCTCGATGGTGAGCTCGATCAGCTTCGGCAGGACTTCAATGCCTCGATGCTGCACCTGCAGGCGACGATGCGCCAGATCCGCGACAATGTCGAAATGATCCAGGGCAACGGCAACCAGATGGCCGAGGCGGCCGAGGATCTTGCCAAACGGACTGAGCAGCAGGCTGCTTCGCTCGAAGAAACGGCAGCCGCCGTCGACGAGATCACCGTCACGGTTCGCTCGTCGGCGGAACGTGCCAAGGATGCCGACCAGATCGTCCGCCAGGCCAAGCAGAGCGCCGACGATTCAGCCATCGTCGTCAACAATGCGATCGATGCGATGGGCCGGATCGAAGAAGCCTCCCGCCAGATCGAGCAGATCACCGGCGTCATCGACGAGATCGCCTTCCAGACCAATCTGCTGGCGTTGAATGCCGGCGTCGAGGCGGCACGCGCCGGCGATGCGGGCAAAGGCTTTGCCGTCGTTGCCCAGGAGGTGCGTGAACTGGCGCAGCGCTCCGCCAAGGCGGCCAAGGAGATCAAGGTCCTCATCAACAAGTCGACGGCCGAGGTCAATACCGGCTCGCATCTGGTCCAGGAAACCGGTTCGGTCCTTGCGAAGATCAGCTCGCAGATCGTCACGATCAGTCAGCATGTCGAGACGATCGCCCGCGGCAGCCACGATCAGTCGAGTGCGCTGCAGGGGGTCAACTCGACCGTCAATCAGATGGACCAGATGACACAGCACAATGCGGCTATGGTCGAGGAAACGACGGCCGCGAGCCGCGAACTCGCCTCTCAGGCCGACAGCCTGCTGGCCCTGGTTCAGCAATTCAGGATCGAAGGAAATGCACGAGAATTTGGGTTCTCAAACGCCGAGGAGTTGTCGCACCAAAGACCGGCCAGCCAGAGCGCGGCGTGAGGTCGCCACCGAATTACATTGGCCGGACAGAACTGCGTCTGAAGCGGAGTAACGAAATCGGATCTCACTGGATTTACGAGACAGGTTGAAACATCGACATGACAATCACACCGGACATAGAACTTGGCGCTTATCTCCACGAGACGAAAGTCGATCCTGCCCTGGCAAGCTTGGTTGAAAGCATAGCAGCCTCAGCGATCGTTGTTGCCGATCACCTGAAGGAAGCAGCCTTTCAGAACCATATAGGCAGCTCCGGCACGACGAATGTCCAGGGTGAAGATCAGAAGCTCCTCGATGTCCTGGCCGATCGTGTGTTTCGCGAAACATGCGGCGAGGCGGTCTCGCTTGCTGCCTATGTTTCCGAGGAGGCGGAGGAGGTCACGTGGTTGAAACCTCCAGCCGCTGGCGACCTCATCCTTTACGTCGATCCGCTGGACGGCTCATCGAACCTTGAAGTCAACCTTTCCGTCGGTTCGATCTTTGCGGTGAGTCAGGTCCAGGCGGACGGCGACACCAATGTTCTACGCAAGGGGCGAGAGTATCTCTGCGCCGGCTATGCCATCTATGGCCCCTCGACGCTCTTCGTTATCACATTCGGCCTCGGCGTGGTCGGCTTCACGCTGGATCCGTCTGACGGGCAATTCAAACTGACCAACGCGCGCATGCGCGTGCCGACGGAAACGACCGAGTTTGCCGTGAATTCGTCGCGCCAGCGTTTCTGGGATGAGCCGATCCGACGCTATGTCGACGAATGCCTTGCGGGATCGGCAGGGCCGCGCGGACAGGACTTCAACATGCGCTGGACCGCCTCGATGGTGGCCGACGTCCATCGCATTCTGACCCGCGGAGGGGTGTTTCTCTATCCGGCGGACGAGTCCAATCGCCGCGCCGGCGGCAAGCTGCGCCTGATGTATGAAGCCAATCCCATGGCGTTCCTCGTCGAGGCGGCCGGCGGTGCAGCATCCACCGGAACCGAAGACATCCTTCGCATCCAACCACAGGCTCATCATCAGCGCGTGTCGGTGTTGCTCGGCTCGAGCAACGAAATCCAACGCCTGGTGCAATTTCACCAAATCCATCACTCGCAAGAGGAGATCGGCTCTTAAATGGCTCTCGTCACCCTTCGTCAATTGCTCGACCACGCCGCCGAGAACGGCTACGCCATCCCGGCTTTCAACGTGAACAACATGGAGCAGATGCTCGCCATCATGAAGGCTGCTGATCGTACCGACAGCCCGGTCATCATGCAGGCAAGCCGCGGCGCCCGAGCTTTTGCAGGCGACGCGACGCTGTCGCATCTGATCCGTGCGGCGATCGAGATGTATCCGCATATCCCGGTGTGCATGCATCAGGACCACGGCAATTCGGCGTCGACCTGCATGTCGGCAATTCTTGCCGGCTTCTCCTCGGTGATGATGGACGGTTCCCTCTCTGAAGATGGGCGCACGCCTCTCAGCTTCGAAAATAATGTCGCCGTCACGGCCAAGGTTTCGGAGATGGCGCATCTGGTCGGCGTCTCCGTCGAAGGAGAAATCGGCCATCTCGGCTCGTTGGAAAGCGGCCGCGGCGAAGCAGAAGATGGGCACGGCTTTGACGGCGAGCTCAGCCGCGACATGCTTTTGACCGATCCGGAAGAGGCTGCCGAGTTCGTGCGCTTGACGAAGGTGGATGCGCTCGCCATCGCCATCGGCACGTCTCATGGCGCTTACAAATTCTCCCGGAAGCCGGACGGCGACATCCTTTCCATCAAGCGCCTGAAGGAGATCCACGCCCGCCTGCCCGATACCCATCTCGTCATGCATGGGTCGTCGTCCGTGCCCCAGGAATTGCAGGAACTGATCAACGCGCATGGCGGCGAGGTCAAACCGACCTATGGTGTTCCGGTCGAGGAAATCCAGGAAGGCATCCGCCACGGCGTTCGCAAGGTGAATGTCGACACCGACCTTCGATTGGCGTTCACGGGGGCGATCCGCCGCGTCTTTGCCCTTCATCCCGGGGAGTTCGATCCACGCAAATACCTCGCCCCGGGCATCGAGGCGATGGCAGCGGTCTGCGGCGACCGATACGAGCAGTTCGGCGCCGCCGGACATGCCTCCGCCATCAAGCCCTTGCCGCTTGCCGAGATGGCGAAGCGATATAGCCACTAACCGGGGGCAAGAACTTGAGTAACACTCCCCGCCGGCTCATCGTCGGCAACTGGAAAATGAACGGGCTTACGGCCGATCTCGCCGAGATCGAAAAGGTCGCCTGGAACATCGGCGAGCTGAATGCGGATGTGGCTATATGTCCTCCGGCAACGCTCCTGCAATCCGCCGTGAGGATAATCGCCGGAAGCCGGCTTCTTCTCGGTGCCCAGGATTGCAGCGCTCAGGAAGCTGGCGCCCATACCGGCGACATATCCGCCAGGATGATCGCCGATTCCCGCGCCCGCGTCGTCATACTCGGTCATTCCGAGAGGCGGCAATATCAGGGCGAGACGGACGCGATGGTCAGGCGCAAGGCCGAGATTGCGGTGAGCGCCGGCTTGATGCCAGTAATTTGCGTCGGTGAGACAGAAGCGGAGCATCTCCGCCAGGAGACGCTTACTGTCCTCAAAAACCAGCTGCAGGGTTGCCTGCCCGCCGAAATGAACGAGCTCGCCTTGGTCATAGCTTATGAGCCGGTCTGGTCGATTGGGACCGGTCGGCTGCCCGAACAAAGCGAAATTCTCGCCGCCCATGCCTGCATCCGATCCAGTCTGATCGATGCCTATGGATCGATCGGTGCACAGCTCAGGATCCTCTATGGTGGATCCGTCAAACCTGAGAATTCGGCCGAGATTCTTGCTCTTGAAAATGTCGACGGTGTTCTGGTCGGCGGCGCCAGTCTGCGCGCGGAAAGCTTTCTTCGGATCTGCGAGGCAACCGGGAGGTAGGTCACCAGTCGTTCCGCTGCGGAAGTCAGGGGCAAACCCATCGGGCGGATCGTTCGCCCTGTTGCTCGAGGATGAAAATAAACACCAACGAAAGCAGGTTGGTCATGGAACATTGGATGCTTTCGCCCATCGAAAAGACCTGCCTTCGATGGGTGTCGATGGGAAAGACTGTTGATGAAATCGCCCTGCTCCAAGGCAGAAGCGTCATTGAAATCGAAAGCTATCTCGAGCAAGCGCTTGCTGCACTCGAGGCGAGTTCGATGCAGGAGGCTCTCGAGAAGGCAAGCCTTTCGGAGCCCGACTGATGTTGGCCGCAGGGCGGCGAGCAGCAAACCCACGACCTTTCAACGACAGGGATGGCGATGAAATGACCAATCATGTGAACAATCAGAGCAAGGCCAAAGCGCCGAGCCCGATCGATGTCGAGGTGGGAGCAAGCGTGCGCGGAATGAGCCAAAGCACACTCGCCGAGGCTTTGGGCGTGACGTTCCAGCAAGTCCAGAAATACGAGAAGGGCACGAACCGCGTCGGCGCGAGCCGTTTGCTCAATGTCGCCACTCTGCTCGGTGTGCCGGTGTCGTATTTCTTCGACAGCCAGAGCCGTGATGGAAAACCCGATGGGCTGACAGGCACCGGCGCCGAGATGGAGCTCAGCGCCTTCCTCGATACCGACGAGGGGCGAGACCTCAACGTCGCCTTCGCCAGGATAGCAAGGCCGGCACTGCGCCGTCAGGTCCTATCCCTCGTCAAGGCCATGGCCGCGACGGATGTAAAGGGTTCCCGCGGGAACGCCTAGTTTGGTGCCGCTCCGGTTATGCGGCGAAACTCAACTCCTGGAGATGCCCATTGCAGCATGCTGCACTCCGACATGGCAACATCGCGCAGGCCGGCCCGGTTGGTCAGCTGGATCGCGATCACGTGTCTTGCGTCGGGGACAGCCATTACATCGTCGGCCGGTTCCACGCCTGGAAAGGAAAGTGCCATTCAGCCCTGAAGCTGGCGTTCGATGGCGCGCCAGACGCTTATTTGCTTTACCTGCCCCTATCCACCACGCCTGGGACACGTTCGGGGGCACTGCGCCTTTCGACGGCACAGGCAGTTGGTTTTCTGGAGGATCTCGCTCAGTTCGATGAGCTGACCCCTCATGAACATTCCAGCTATATCGGCCTCTCCTTCGCAAAGTCGGCGATGGTGCAACAGGTCAGTGAACTCTTGGATGGGCCTGTCACGGCAGACCTTCATTTCGACCGCATCGTCGATCTGACCACCGAGAAGGGTCTGCGGCTGGCCGCACTCGGCCATCTCGTATGGAGCTGTCTTAATCTTTCCGACGCGGATCGATTGGCGCCGGCTGCCATCGAGCGGCTGTTTGAGTCGACGATGATCGCACTTCTGGAGGTTGTTCCCAATAGCTACATGCCGCGGCTCGAGCGGCCGGTCTCGCCGGCGGTGCCCCGGCAGGTGAAACGGGCGATCGAGTATATGCATGCCAACCTGTCGCAACCTCTCACTGTTGCGTCGATAGCCAGCGAGACCGGTACGAGCGTCAGAGCATTGCAGGTCGCCTTCCAGCGGTTCAAGGGCACAACGCCTTTGGGCTATCTCAAAACGATCCGCCTCGAAGCAGCGCGCCGAGCGCTGGTCGACGATACCGGCTCGCGGTCGATCGCCGACGCGGCACGCAGTGCAGGGTTCACCCATATGGGGCGGTTTGCGGCCGTCTACTATCAGGCTTTTGGCGAAACGCCGTCGGAAACGATCCGGACGAGATAGATTGCCAGTCAACGGCAATGTCGAAAGCGGAAACCATCTTCGTGTTGCGGAAGTCAGCCGCGAAACTGGCATGGTATGAAATGCGTGCGCGAACCGTTCATCTCCCCCGGAAGCAGCCCAATCCCGCTCTTTTGTGATGGCGTCCTGGCCCGGCGCCGGATCTTCCACGATCAACCCGTTAAGGGTCCGCTAGCAAGCTGCGGCCGCTTCGGCTTCGCCTCGCGGTGATCGCGCCCGTCGCCGGGCCTTTTGAGGAGCCATCGAGCGGGATTGGCCCGCTCCCGCAGGAGCCTCTTATATGTCGCACGATCTTTCCCTCGCTCAGTCCCACGCCTTCCAGCTTTCCCGCGACCTGATGGTCCCGGTCACCGTCTTCGAAGTCGACGGCGAATATGGCGTCCTCCCTTCTGACGAGATCGACGCCGGTGACGCCCTTGAGATCGTCAATGAGTTCTTCCCCTGGCCGGCTCATTGAGCCGGCCGCCAGTGCCTTCGGCGTGCCGCTTGCGCGCGGCAGGCCGCAAGGGAGGCTGCGCCGCGGCCGGGTATTGCATGATCCGACAATTGTCAGCCGCGCCCTTGCGGCCTTTGCTCTTCGCGGCGGGTGGAGCGCGCCTGCGAAGCGACGGGCAAGAAAGGCAATGAGGAAAAGCATGGACAGAAAGGAAATAGAGGCGCTGCGCGACCAGGTGAGCTGCGCGGCTGTTCTTGAGCAGGCGGGCTTCGCCATCGATCTAAAGGAGAGTACCCGGCGGGCGGTGAAGTTCCGCCGGTCGGGCGAAATTATCATCGTCACCCATGACGGTCGCGGATGGTTCGATCCGCTCGGCGATGCGAAAGGCGATGTGTTCGGACTTGTCGAACATCTCGATCATGTTGGCTTTCTCGAAGGCGCCGGAAGGGTCGCCGGCCTTGTTGGTTTTGCGATCACGGAGCCGGAATGGCAGGCGCCGAGGCCTGACCGAGACCTCGATCTTTCTTTACCCGAGCGTTGGCAGGCACGCCGCCGGCCGTGGCCCAGCTCGTCGACATGGGCTTATCTGAACGGTGAGCGCTTCCTTCCTGCCACTCTGCTCCGAGCCACGATCGGGCAAGACCGTCTGCGGGAAGGCCCGCAAGGCAGCATGTGGGCAGCGCACACCGACAATGCCGGAGTTGTGACCGGCTGGGAGGCGCGCGGTCCTGAATATCGGGGATTTGCCTCCGGTGGAACGAAGGTCCTCTTCCGTCTGGGACCGGACCCAGCGTTGCGCCTGGCCGTGACGGAAGCTGCGATCGACGCCATGAGCCTTGCCGCCATCGAGGGGCTGCGCGATGGAACCGTGTATCTCAGTACCGGGGGCGGATGGTCGCCGTCGACGGAGGCGGCGCTTCGGCAGATGGCCTCGCGAGCAGATAGTCTCCTCGTCGCCGCGACAGACGGCAATCCGCAAGGAGAGATGTTTGCCGAGCGCTTGCGGGCGCTCGCGGATACCGTCGGCTGCGACTGGTCGCGGCTCCGCCCGCCCGAGGAGGATTGGAACGAAACCCTGAAAATCAGGGAGAAAGAAAAGAGGGAAAGGAAGGAAGGCGGCGTGCCGCATTCGCGCCGCCCGCGTCAAGGGAAGCTTCGCCCGGGCGAGCCGGCCCTTGACCCGGCCGGTCGCGATGCCGGCGGCCCGGGAGGTGTCATGAAGGACTGAAGAGGATGGCAAGGTCGGAAGGACAGTGCCGCACTTCGGTCCGGAACCATCTCCAAGGAGCCGCAGATGTATCCCTCTCCCGCAATCCGCAAGGTCTTCCACGGCGTTGCCTCACGCCAGCAAATGTTCCGGATGTTCGATCGGCACGCTCAACGTCCGAACCGTTGGGACGGTGACGCCTCGCTCCTCTATTCCGGCGAATGGTTCGAGATCGCCGAGACCGAGCACGACTATATGTTCGAGATCCTGCCACCGCTCTGGATCCGCGGGTCGATGTTCGCCATGCGCGAGTATCTGACGGGTTCGGTGACATCAGTGTTCTTCGCATTGCGCATCGATGGTGTCATCCGACATTTCCACGGCTATTGCGATCTATCGGACAAAGGCGCCGTCGAGCGCATGCGCGTGGCAATCATCGAGCGTGAGAGCCGGCCGGTGCGCGCCATGACGCGCGAGGAACGCCTGGAGCATATCTGGAGCATCACGGCGGACGACTATCGTGGCTATGCCGGCGATCGCTGGGACGAAGCTGCGCGCGGCAAGCGCACGATCATGCTCTACGGCGGCGCAGTGGGCAGCACTCTGAAACTGCTCGACGAGCTGACCGACGACGAGATCGCGGCGAAGCTGCCGGTGCAGCTGCGCCACCTCCCCTCGCCGATTGCCGCATGAGGGAGGCACACTATGCTTTCCTTCCCGCTTACATCCGTCCGCGAGGTCGTCGCCCGCAGTCGTGCCGACGCCGAAGCCAATGGCGGCTTTCGTAACCCCTACTACGGCCTGCGCCCTGGCAAGGACGAGAAGCCCGGCCTCTGGCTCGTCGGCGACCAAGGAGTCTACCTCCTGTCGAACGGCAAGCTGCCCGATGGCGCCAAGCCTTTGGTCGTTTATGCCGAGGAATGCGATCCCCGCACCAATGACGACTGGTTCGCAGTCAAACGCCGGACATTCGGCGGCGATGACGGAGTCGATTTCGTCGATGCGGAACAGCTCGAAGCGATGATGGCGGCCGCGCCGGAGGCGACGCACCTGCGTATCGCATTCCTTCAGGACTCGATGCAGCTCTTCCTGGTCGCGAAGCCCTAGGCAATTCGCGACCAGTCCGGCCCGTTTGGCCACCTATCCCAAACCCTTGAGCTCCCTTTAATCCCCGCAAGTGCTTCCCGCGGGGTGATGACGCTCGCCATTTTCCGAGGAAACCTCCATGAGCAACGATCCCTTCACTCTCGACATGTTCGGCAGCAGCGCGCTGTCATCAGGCCTCGGCCTGGGCGTCACACCGTTCGGCGGCTTCGATACGGTCGCGGCCAACGACGATGACCCGGAACCGACGCCGCCCTCTCCCTCCCCGGCCTTGCCGGCCGCGGCGATAGAACGTCCGGCGCCCCGGCGCCAGGGCAACCGGTGCAACTTCTACCTCGACGATGCGGATCGGGGCTTGGCCGGATCCTGGAAGGATCGCGCTCGCGCCAATGTTGCGGCGATCCTGATCGCGAACAACATCGAGAAGCAGGATCGGCCAGCCAACGCGAAGGAGCAGGCGCAACTCATCCGCTTCACCGGCTTCGGCGCCAGCGAACTGGCGAACGGTATGTTCCGCCGCCCCGGCGAAGTCGATTTCCGGGCCGGGTGGGGCGAGCTCGGTGGCTCGCTCGAAAGTGCCGTTTCAGATGCCGACTACGCGTCGCTCGCCCGCTGCACGCAATATGCCCATTTCACGCCGGAGTTCATCATCCGGGCAATCTGGTCGGGCTTGCAGCGCCTGGGCTGGTGTGGCGGCCGCATGCTCGAGCCGGGTATCGGTACGGGCCTGTTTCCGGCTCTGATGCCGGCGGCCTTTCGCGACAGGACCTTCGTCACCGGCGTCGAACTCGATCCCGTCACGGCCCGGATCGTCAAGCTGCTGCAGCCTAAGGCCCGCATCATCAATGGCGATTTTGCGCGCGCCGATCTGGCGCCGATCTACGATCTCGCCATTGGCAATCCACCCTTCTCCGATCGCACCGTCCGGTCTGACCGGACCTATCGCTCACTCGGTCTCAGGCTGCACGACTACTTCATCACCCGTTCGATCGACCTGCTGAAGCCCGGCGCGCTCGCCGCGTTCGTCACCAGTTCCGGCACGATGGACAAGGCCGACGCGACCGCGCGTGAGTACATCGCCAAAACCGCCGACCTGATTGCCGCGATCCGATTGCCGGAGGGGAGTTTCCGCCGCGATGCTGGCACGGATGTCGTGGTCGACCTTCTGTTCTTCCGCAAGCGCAAGGTCGGCGAACCGACAAGCGATCTGTCATGGCTCGATCTCGAGGAGGTGCGGCCCGAAAGCCAAGACGAGGGCGCAGTTCGCGTGAACCGCTGGTTTGCAGAGCATCCTAATTTCGTCCTCGGCGATCATGCCCTGACCTCCGGACCGTTCGGCGAGACCTATACATGCCAGCCACGCGCTGGCGAGGACCTGCAGGCGGCTCTAAAGAACGTCGTTCGCCTGCTGCCTGAAGGCCGCTATGACGGTGAGCCGACCGCAATCGACGTCGACCTCGAGGACGAGCTCGGCGAGATCATCGATCTTCGCCCCGGTGACGCCAAGGTCCGTGAGGGTAGCTTCTTCATCGATAACAGGCACGGCCTGATGCAGATGGTGGACGGCGCACCCGTGGAGGTCAAAGTCCGCAAGGGGCGCACCGGGGACGGCATCCCGGAAAAGCACGTCGGGATCATCAAGAAGCTGATCCCAATCCGCGACGCGGTGCGTGAGGTGCTGAGGGCCCAGGAGCAGGATCGGCCGTGGCGTGATCTGCAGGTTCGCTTGCGCATCGCCTGGTCGAGCTTCGTGCGTGATTTCGGTCCGATCAACCACACCACCGTCTCGATCAGCGAGGACGAGGAATCCGGCGAGGTGCGCGAAACGCACCGCCGTCCAAACCTGCAGCCTTTCCTCGACGATCCCGATTGCTGGCTGGTCGCCTCGATCGAGGACTACGACCTCGACACCGATACCGCAAAACCGCGCCCGATCTTTTCCGAACGGGTCATCGCGCCGCCTGCGCCGCCCGAAATCACCAGTGCGGCGGATGCGTTGGCCGTGGTGCTCAACGAACGTGGCCGCGTCGATGTCGAGCATATCGCCGAACTGCTGCACAGACATGCCGATGCCGTCGTCGACGAGCTCGGCGATGCGATTTTCCAGGATCCCGCCGATGGCTCCTGGCAGACGTCGGATGCCTACCTCTCCGGTGCGGTCCGCACCAAGCTTGGTGTCGCCGAAGCTGCCGCGGCACTCGATCCAGCCTACGAGCGTAACGTCCGCGCGCTTCAGGCAGTCCAACCCGCCGATCTTCGCCCGTCCGACATCACCGCACGTCTCGGTGCGCCCTGGATTCCGGCCAGCGACGTCGTCGCCTTCGTGAAGGAGATGATGGGTGCCGAGATCAGGATCCACCATATGCCGGAATTGGGCAGCTGGACGGTGGAAGCACGGCAGCTTGGCTACTGCGCCGCCGGCACATCGGAGTGGGGCACCAGCCGCCGTGATGCCGGCGAGTTGCTCGGCGACGCGCTGAACAGCCGTGTTCCCCAGATTTTCGATATCTACAAGGATGCCGGTGGCGAGCGGAGGGTCCTGAACGTCGTCGATACCGAGGCGGCGCGCGACAAGCTGCAGAAAATCAAGGAAGCCTTCCAAAACTGGGTTTGGACCGATCCGGATCGCACCGACCGGCTGGCGCGGGTCTATAACGACCGGTTCAACAACATCGCGCCTCGAAAATTCGACGGATCGCATCTGAAACTTCCCGGCGCCTCTGGCGCCTTTGTTCTTTATGGGCACCAGAAACGCGGCATCTGGCGGATCATCTCCTCCGGATCGACCTATCTCGCCCACGCCGTCGGCGCGGGCAAGACGATGACGATGGCGGCCGCGATCATGGAACAACGACGTCTCGGCCTGATCGCCAAGGCGATGCTGGTCGTCCCTGGTCATTGCCTGGCGCAGGCGGCGCGGGAATTTCTGGCACTCTATCCCAATGCCCGGATCCTCGTCGCCGACGAGACCAACTTCACCAAGGACAAACGGCTTCGCTTTTTGAGCCGGGCAGCGACCGCGACCTGGGATGCGATCATTATCACGCACTCGGCCTTCAGGTTCATCGCCGTGCCGTCCGCCTTCGAACAACAGATGATCCACGATGAGTTGGAGCTCTACGAGGATCTGCTGACCAAGGTGGACAGCGAGGACCGCGTGTCGCGCAAGCGCCTCGAGCGACTGAAGGAAAGCTTGCAGGAACGGCTGGAAGGGCTCGCGACCCGCAAGGACGATCTGCTCACAATCTCCGAGATCGGTGTCGACCAGATCATCGTCGACGAGGCGCAAGAGTTCCGCAAGCTTTCCTTCGCGACCAACATGTCGACGCTGAAGGGTATCGACCCGAACGGCTCGCAGCGCGCCTGGGACCTCTATGTGAAGTCCCGGTTCCTCGAAACGAAGAACCCGGGCCGCGCGCTGGTGCTCGCCTCCGGCACGCCGATCACCAACACACTCGGTGAGATGTTCTCGATCCAGCGCCTGCTCGGCCACGAGGCTCTCGCCGAGCGCGGCTTACACGAATTCGATGCCTGGGCGTCCTGCTTCGGCGATACGACGACCGAGCTGGAGATCCAGCCGTCCGGCAAATACAAGCCGGTCAGCCGCTTCGCGAGCTTCGTCAATGTGCCCGAACTGATCGCCATGTTCCGGGCTTTCGCCGACGTCGTCATGCCGGCGGATCTCCGCGAATACGTCAAGGTGCCTGATATCTCCACCGGCCGACGGCAGATCCTGACCGTCAAGCCGACGCCGGCGTTCAAGGCCTATCAGCAGATCCTCGATGCCCGCATCAAGGCGATCGAGATGCGCGAGGGACCGGCTGAGCCCGGCGACGATATCCTGCTCTCGGTCATTACCGACGGTCGCCATGCGGCGATCGATCTCCGCCTCGTGATACCGGCCAACGACAATGAGGAGGACAACAAGCTCAACCTCCTCGTCCGCAATGCCTTCCGCATCTGGCAAGAGACGAGCGACGATACCTACGTCCGGCCGGACGGCAAACCCTTTGACCTGCCCGGCGCCGCGCAGATGATCTTCAGCGATCTCGGCACGATCAACGTCGAGAAGACCCGCGGCTTTTCCGCCTACCGCTGGATTCGCGACGAGTTTGTGCGGCTGGGCGTTCCCCCGTCCGAAATCGCCTTCATGCAGGACTACAAGAAGACCGAGGCCAAGCAACGGCTCTTCGCCGACGTGCGCGCCGGCCGAATTCGGTTCCTGATCGGATCGTCGGAGACGATGGGAACGGGCGTGAACGCTCAAGCGCGGCTGAAAGCGCTGCATCACCTCGATGTGCCGTGGCTGCCGTCGCACATCGAGCAGCGCGAAGGCCGCATCGTCCGGCAGGGTAATCAGCACGATGTCGTCGACATTTTCGCCTATGCGACCGAGGGCAGCCTCGACGCTTCCATGTGGCAGAACAACGAGCGCAAGGCCCGCTTCATCGCCGCCGCGCTCAGCGGAGATACTTCGATCCGCCGGCTCGAAGACTTCGGTGAAGGGCAGGCGAACCAGTTCGCCATGGCCAAGGCAATCGCCTCCGGCGACGAGCGGCTGATGCAGAAAGCGGGTCTCGAAGCCGATATCGCGCGACTGGAACGGTTGCGCGCCGCCCATGACGATGACCAGTATGCGGTGCGCCGGCAGATGCGCGATGCCGAGCGTGACATCGAGACGTCGACCCGCCGCATCGGCGAGATCGGCCAGGATATCGGTCGGCTCGTTCCGACCGCCGGCGATGCCTTCGCGATGACCGTGCTGGGCAAGCTTCACCATGAGCGCAAGGAAGCCGGTCGCGCGCTGATGAAGGAGGTTCTCACGCTCCTCCAGCTCCAACAGGAGGGCGAGGTTCACCTCGCATCTATCGGCGGTTTCGATCTTGTCTATGAGGGAGAGCGCTTCGGAAAGGGCGACGGCTATCGCTACGCCACCACGCTCCAGCGCACAGGCGCCGCCTACGAGATTGACCTTGCGGTCACAGTGACACCGCTCGGCGCCATCTCCCGCCTCGAGCATGCGCTCGACGGGTTCGAGGAGGAACGCGAGCGTTATCGCCATCGCCTCGATGATGCGCACCGGCGGCTCGTCTCCTATCGCTCGCGCGAAGGCGGCACTTTCGCCTTCGCCGACGAACTTGCCGAAAAGCGCCGACAGCTTCGTGACGTCGAGGACGCTCTTGCCGCCGCGTCAGTTCAGAACGACGCCGCCTCGGCGGAGTCTGCTTGAATGGAATCGCGGTTTTGATGCGACGCAGCATTTGCATAGCTGCATTGCACAATATTTGCTTTCCTTCCGACCGAAATTTGAGCATAGTGCTCACAGCTGATGCACATGGCGGTTTTCCTCCCAGTGCCGCCGCAGCAGCTGTTCCCCTCTGGAGGTTTAAATTACCTTCATACCTATAGGGCCCGAGTTTTCTCGTGGCCCTCTTTTTTTGTCCTGATTTCCGTTCATCGAAGCGACCCCTACGACGGTCATCCTCGTCGCGGTTTTCCCCCGCTCAGGTAATCACCTCGACGCGCTCCATCTTTTCGATCAGCCGCCCGCTCATATCCTCCGGGTCGTTCAGGACGGTCACGAAGTCGGAGAGGCTCGGATTCTTCAAACCGACTTTGTAGATCGCAACCCCGCTTCGACATTCTCGTCCATGGCCTTCAGCCCCTCGAAATGTCGGGAGGCCTCCTGCCAGGCGAGCCCCAAAGTCTCGGTGAACGCAAGGATCTCGTCTGTTCCCGGAACGACCTGATAGGCAAATATCTCTTTTGTATCGTGCATCGAAACCTCCTTGAGCTGCGACAGCCTAAGGCGCGTTTCCGGTTGCTGTGAACTATCAAAAGTGTGAGCGGCAGTTTCCGGAAGGAGGGAGGACAAAAAGAAGGAAGAGGGAAAAGAAACCGGTCGCAGATCGGTCTTCCAGTCGCCGCTTGCGCTCAACCGCCGCCTGCGCATCCCGGCCACTCGTCCCGCGCAGGGCTGTTAGCCCCGCTCGGACATCGCAGCAGGGACGCTCGGCCGCAGTTGCGCCGGGCCGCCCGCCCCGCGGTCCGGGAGGTGTCTTCGAAAGAAACGAAGACAGGAAGGACCGGCAAGCGAGCCGTGTCCCGCATCTCGGAAGAGGAAAATCCCATGCACATCATGAAGGTCGATCCGCGCTCGTTGAAGGACAACCCGGACAATACTCGTCAGTCGAAATCCACCCCGCAGGCTGATGCGCTGCTGCTCGCGACCATCAAAGCCGTCGGCATCATCCAGCCGCCCGTCATCTTTCCGCAAAGCGATGGCGGAAACGGCTACGTCATCGAAGCCGGCCATCGGCGGACCCGCATGGCGATCGCCGCGGGCCTTGAGGAAATCGAGGTTCTCGTGGTCGAAGCCGCTAACGATAATGGCGCCATGCGGTCCATGGTCGAGAACATCGCCAGGGAGCCGCTCAACCCCGTCGACCAGTGGCGCGGCATCGAACGCCTGATCGCACTCGACTGGACCGAGGAAGCGATTGCGGTCGCACTTGCCCTCCCCGTCCGGCAGATTCGCAAGTTGCGGCTGCTCGCCAATGTCTTTCCGGCGATGCTCGACCAAATGGCGCTCGGCGACATGCCGAACGAGCAGCAGCTTCGAACGATCGCGGCGGCACACCTCGATGAGCAGAAGGAAGTCTGGAAGGCGCAGAAGCCGAAGAAGGGCCAGCCTGCCACGTGGTTCCAGATCGCCAACGCGCTGAGCAAGACCCGCATGTACGCAAAGGATGCGAGCTTCGGCGACGATCTCAGGGAAGCCTATGGCATCGAATGGATCGAGGATCTGTTTGCCCCTGCCGATGAGGACAGCCGCTACACCACCAACGTCGAAGCCTATCTCGGCGCCCAGCAGGAGTGGATGACCAACAATCTGCCGAAGAAGGGCGTGATCGCCGAGGTCACGCAATGGGGTGACGTAAAGCTGCCGCAGAAGGCCAGCCGCGTTTATGGCAAGCCAGGCAAGGGCGACCACACCGCAATGTACCTGGATCGGAACGGCAAGGTTCAGACCGTGCATTACCGGATGCCGGAGGAGAAGAAGACGGCGGGCAAGAGAGCGGTCGTTGGAGGTGGTGCCACCGCTGGCGACGATGTGATCGACGCGCCGAAACAGCGTCCGGATGTCACGCAAAAGGGCCACGACATGATCGGTGACCTCAGGACCGACGCGCTGCACGAAGCGCTCGCTCGCGCGCCGATCGAGGACGACACGCTGACGGCGCTCCTCGTGCTCGCCTTCGCCGGCTTGAATGTACGGGTCGACTCCGGGGCAAACGACACCGTCTTCGGCACGAAGCGGTTCGCTCGCCATGCGGTTCGGTTGCTCGACTCTGACGGTAAGCTGTCCTTCGAGATCGACACGTTGCGGGTTGCCGCCCGCTCGATGCTGGTCGATGTGCTCTCTTGCCGCCGCGGCATGTCGAACAGCGGGATCGTGTCACGTATCGCCGGCGAGGCCATCGGCGCCGATGGATATCTCCCGAACATGGGCACCGAAGATTTCCTGCTTTGCCTGTCGCGGGCGGCGCTTGAGGCGTCGTGCAAGGACACCCCGGTTCTGCCGCGCCCGAAGGTCCGCGAGACCCGCGCAGCACTCGTCGAGCACTTCAAGGAAGGGCACTTCGTCCACCCGGCAGCCCTGTTCGCGCCCGATCCGAAGGAACTTGCCGACCTGATCAAGAAAGGCGAGATCGTCGAAGAGGAGGACAGCGTCACCACTGAAGAAACGAGCGATGGTCTTGGCGAACTCGCGGACGACAGCGCCGCCGGCGAGGCCGCCGAACTTGACGCCCCCGATCCGGAGGCCGACGACGGGGCTCCTGACGAGGACGAAACCGCCTACGGCATTGCGGCCGAATAGCCTCCCTTCCCTTCTCATCCGATCGACAACCGCCGCCGGCCATCACCGGCGGCGGCTTCGTTTCCATGAACCGCAGAATTCCAAGGAGATGTCTTATGTCTGCGTCCCTGATCTACGACCTCGCCCCGATCGGCTCCATCGTCGCCTGGTCCGACGGCAGCCCTCGGCCGCCCGAGCGTTTCAAGAAGAAGCTGGCGGCCTGGCAAACCCGCAACAGCAAAGGCCGCCTGATCCGCAAGGAGGGTCCGCGCCAATCCGGAAATTACGCCTCGCCCGGGCATTTCACGCTGCATGAGGCTGATTTCGGCGGAAAGAATACCGTCGTCATGCGCATTCACCGAACCTTCGGTCTCGATTCCGATCTCGCCTTCAAGGTTCTCGAACGCCCCGCACTCGGTTCTATCCGCCTCTTCGATCGCGCCGGTGCGAACGCGGAGCTTGTCCATCTCGCCGGCAATCACGAGGCGGCGGTGGCCTGGCTGAAAGAGCATGGATACCCGAATGCCATCCTCGAAGAGGTGACCGCCGACGAGGTCGCGGCGGCTCATGTCGAAGGGAGGGTTGCCGCATGAGCACGCCCGATCTTCAACACGACAGGGTTCCTACCGCCGACGACTCCGCGGTGAAATTCGGCGTCAGCGCGGACGGCTTTCCGGTCGCCCGGATCGCCGATACCTTCCTGGCAATGGTGCCGGCGCGCGATGGCGCCAGCTTCCTCGCGAGCGCCTGGCGCCTCACTCGCCCGCTGTCAGAGCTGACGCGGGAGGATTTCCACGGTCACGAAGGGCGCCTCGAAGATGAGACAGCGTTCCGCGCGCGCGTGTTCGAGACCGCGCGGCACAGCCATGAACTATCCGCGCTCGGGCGGATCCAGAGCCGCATGGCAGCGACTACGCCATGGGGTCTGTCGCAGCTCGCGACGATCTACGCCGAGGGGATCGTCTCCCATATGACCGCCGGTCATGGCGGGTTTCATCTGTCGGCCGAACGGAATGCCCGCGTCCTTCCGATGCTGCGAAAGTCCTTGCCCTGGTACGAGGAGGACGCAGAATGGGCGATTGTCGCCCTCACCTTCCCAGATCTCTTCACGTCCTACGAGCGCAAATGTGCCGATGAGACGATCCGCAATAGCTGGCCGTCCGCCTGGGAGGCGATCCACGGCCGCGAACTCCAGCCCGGCCAATCCTGGACAAAGGACCGGGAAGCCTTCGAGCGCAAGCATGCCGGCGACTGGATCGTGATCTCCGCGATCTTTTCCAGCCGCCATGCCGACATGACGGAGGTCATCGCCACGCGAGGCGGCCGGCGCGATGGGCGGGTGGAGGAGATGCGCTTTCTCGTGCCCCGCGCCGAGTATGCCGCGCGCGACCGCTTCGGTTTCGTCATCGATCCTGACCGTCATAATCCCTGTGACGGTCCTTCCAGTTTTGTGGGGTGGCAAGGGAGGGATGCGTGATGGCTGCAATGCCAATCCACCATGCGCAACTGGCGCGTATGGAAGAAGCGCGGCGGCAGACGCAGCGCCAGCTCGAACTGATCGATCGCCAGGTCTTGCGCCGGATAACATCGATCCTGCCACAGCTCGCGCGCCGGCAAACCGGATATCGGCGCGGAAAGGCGCCGGATACGGGCTTCTTCCTCGAACGTTATCGCAACAATCTCGCCGCCCTGACAGCGGAGCGTCAGCCGGAAGTTGACGCGCTGACACGAAAGTTGGCTCGGCAGGATGCAGCGATAGCCGCCTTTCGCAAACGGTTCGAACCCGTTGGCGACGCGGCTCAGCCACGAGCGGAGGTCTAGCGACATGGGTACGATCGGAGACCTCGAACGGAGCGCCGGCATTGGGCCATCGTCCGCGGAACGCACCGCGTTCTGGCAGCAGTTCCACCACCTCAACGGAAAGGCGTGCCTCGACGCGGGCGTTGCGGAGCTTAAACGAATGATCGCCGCGAGGGAGGAACAGGCTGACGTTGCCTCGAGTAAGCAGCGCGCTGTTCCGAAGCGCGAAAGACTTCCTCCTTTGAGCGGTGAACAGGAAGCCGCGCTCCAGGCCTATGCCGCAAGACACGGGCGTCGCTGGAAGAGCATCCTGAACAACGTCTGGATGGGTGGCGCGCCCTATGACGATGGCGGGACACTCCGCGGTCTTCGAAACACGCACGGTCCGAGCTGGCTGCAATATTATCGGCTGCCCAAGCCGAAACCCTCGGCCGAGACCATCATCGCGCCAATTGAGCGTGCGGCGAGTTCGGGAAGTGACGACGTATAGCGTCCCGGCAGCCATCTTCCTTTCAGTACCTGGTTGGACCAGACCCCGTGCCGATTTGCCCTTCGGTTTTGCTGCGGTCTGAACCAGCGGCCGTTCGCTTCAAGGCCGCTATCCGCGCCGCCCGGCGGCCGGAGGCGCCGTCCCTCACGGAGCAGGCTTGCGGGCCTCGCAGGGCAGGATGCCCCGCTTGCCCGCAAACCGGCTCCGCTCAGCCTGTCGTCTCCGGACCTTGAAGCGCCCGTCTTCCGCCGGTTCGGGGCGACCGCACCGAAGGGCAAATCGGCACGGGGCCGGAGCCGCTTCGAGGTTGAAAGGAAGAAATCATGGCAAAGCCCGCTACCTCCCCTCGTCAATCCGCTCGCGTCGTGGCTCTGCGCAAAGGCGCAACCGTCGAAATGGTCCGGCTCACATGCCCCGACAGTGCCCAGGCGCTGAAGATCGCCGAGAGCTTCGGAACCGCGATCGTCGACAGCGACGGAATCCGCGATCTCCATGAGCGTCTGATCTCCGAGACGGCCGATGCTCTGAGCGATGGTCTCGGCGAAAAGGCCATGCAGATCCATCTGCAGCGGATCGTCGGCGCCTTCGTCGGCTCGGCGCACGGCGCAGGCCAATTCTATAGCCGCGCCGTCACCGAGGCACGCGATGCCACGGCCAAGGCTGCCAACGACGCCCGCGACGAGGACCTCGACGGCCCTGTCGGCTACGACAGTGCTGCCCAGCGCAGACGCGAGTTTGCCGCCGACATGGGCGTGCAGGCTCATGCGCTTCGGGTGGCCGCGGAGGGCGCCGTTGCAGCCTACAAGCAAATCGTCGGTGAGGCCTGGAAACCCTTCGATCGGCCCGTCGAAAACCCAGGTCACTCTCTTGATCGCAAGGCGGCCGAAGCACAGATGTCGGCCTTCGACTGAGCGCTTTCGGGCGGGGCTCCGGCCCCGCCTTTTTCCATGTCGGGAAGCAAGCGTGCCTACGGCCTTGGAAAAGGTCGCCCGATGATCTACATTATTTTCGAGATTTATCTACATGGAGACGACCCATGCCGATCAACGTCAACAATCCGGAAGCGGACGCGCTGACGCGCAAGTTCGCCGAAATGGCCGGCGTCGGCATTACCGACGCCATCGTCATTGCCATGCGGGAGGCGATCGAGCGTCGCAATCGCGCGGAGACGCCACTGCAGACTGCTGCGCGGCTGCGGGAAAAGCATGGGGTCGCGATGAGCGACGACGTCCGCAAGCCTCTTCCTCCTGAAGCCTTCGACGAAATGTGGGATGACGCCTGATGTTCGTCGATGCCTGCGCCATCATCGCGCTTCTCTCTGATGAGCCGGAAGCGGCGCGCGTCTCCGACGCCGTTGCTTCTGCCAGACATCCCTTCACATCTCCGGTCGCCATTCTCGAAACAGTCCTCGGCCTTGCACGGCCCGACAAGTTCAATCTTCCAGTGCCCGCGGTCGAAACGATCGTGATGGAATTCCTCGAAGCGCGGGAAATCGAGATTCGCGATCTTCCGCCCGCATCCGAGACGACGAGGCTCGCCCTTGTCGCTGCTCACCGCTATCGCAGCGGCCGCCATGGCCTGAACCTCGGCGATTGCCTGCATTATGCCTGTGCCAAATTCCATGGCGTGCCGATCCTCGCCACTGCGGATGAGTTCAGGTCGACCGACCTCGAAACAATTCCTTGAATCTCCTGAAGCAGTGACGCCGAGATCGGCCCGTCGCGAACCCGTCCGGCTTTTGGTCCTGGCGGAGCGAGGCGTTCGGGCAACGGCTTCGCCGTCCTCCACGTCCGTTCCGGCCTTTCGGTGCCCTCACCCCTTTCCGCTCCGCACTTTGGACCGCCGTGACGGGGTCGCGATCGGCGCGACCTCCTTGAATTGGAGGTTTGAAATGAGCAGGAAGGACGAAGGCCAGCGGGCCGACATCTACACGCGGATCACTGACAAGATCATCGAGGATCTGGAGAAAGGAGTTCGCCCATGGATGAAGCCATGGAACGCCGCGAACACGAACGGTCGTATCACCCGGCCGCTTCGCCACAACGGTCAGCCCTATTCCGGCATGAATGTGCTGCTGCTTTGGTCGGAGGGCCTGGCCCGTGGATATTCCTCGCCGATGTGGATGACATTCAAGCAGGCGGTGCGACGTGAAAGTCGCATGAAAGGAGTGACCCCATGGGTCCATGAGTAGTGTTCAACTCTGTCGCCACATTCCCCATGCGACGTCGGTAACGGCGTGGTGTGAAGCGGGAATGAAAGCCCAAGATGGAAATGCAGCCAACGCATTTTGTCGGGCGAGGCGAAGGTCGGAAGGGCGAACGCGAGTGAATTCTCATCGAAACGCGCCGTGAGGTAGTAAGGCCGTAACCGTTGGTTGACACGGCCGAGCTGGGCAAATGCGAACTGGGGTGAGCTTGGCCCCACCGCGAACACCGCGCCCCGGCGTACTGAGAGCGCCCGCCCCGACCGCATCTCCTTCATGTGGAACACGGAAACCCCGATGGGAACCGGTGGCAACGCCGGTAGGCCGACCGCAAGGGAAGCTGAATGCCCAGCGGGAACAGGAAGACCCAAGAAGCGAATGCCGGCAGATCGAAAGATCAAGGGAATCCATAACCTGCCGGATAGAGCAATGCTCAAGCCGAAAGGCTGCTGACGTGGGTTTGGTGAACCGCCCGAAGACGTTGTGATGATTGCTAACCGAGGGAAAAGTTAGGTGCGGAATTCTTCTGCAAACGGAACCAAGGGACAGACCGACTGGAATGCCGTCAACTGGCGGCAAGTCAATCGGCGCGTCCGCAATCTGAGACAGCGCATCTTCCGGGCGTCCCGTGAGAACGACCTTGCCAAGGTGCGTTCTTTACAGAACCTGATGCTTCGGAGTTACTCAAACACGCTGAAAAGCGTGCGACAGGTCACTCAGGAGAACAAGGGAAAATACACTGCTGGCGTAGACGGCATCGTCACGACGACCGTCGAGGCTCGCAACGAGTTGGCCGACAGCCTCATGTCGGTTCAGCCGTGGCGAGCAGCGCCAGCGCGTAGGGTGTATATTCCGAAGGCAGGCGGGAAACTGCGCCCCCTTGGAATCCCAACCATCCGTGACCGAGCTTTGCAGGCGCGGGTGAAAAACGCGCTCGAACCCTTCTGGGAGGCACGCTTCGAGCCTTGCAGCTATGGGTTCAGGCCGGGACGGGGATGCCACGATGCCATAGCGAGAATCTACAATGTCGCCGCACCAGTGCGCCGCCGCCGATGGGTTCTCGATGCTGACATCAAAGGGGCGTTCGATAACATCGACCATGAATTCCTGCTCAACGCCATCGAAGGGTTCCCTGCAAAGGAGCTCATTCGTCAGTGGCTGAAAGCGGGGTACATGGAGCGCGGGGTCTTTCACGACAGCGATAGTGGTACGCCGCAAGGTGGCGTGATCAGTCCTCTGCTCGCCAACATCGCCCTGCACGGCATGGAGGCCGCGGTTGGTGTGAAATACATCACCCGCGGCGACAATGTCGGCAAGCGGTGTTTGATCCGCTACGCAGACGATTTTGTCGTCTTCTGCGATAGCGAAGAAGATGCGTGTCAGGCTCGGGTGGAACTATCCGCCTGGCTGGCAGCGCGGGGCCTTGTCCTCTCAGACGAGAAGACGCGGATAGTGCATCTATCCGATGGGTTCGACTTCCTCGGCTTCAACATCCGCCAATATCGGAGTCCGGAAACCCGATGGGGCTGGAAGCTGTTGATCAAGCCTTCCCGGAAATCGGTGAAATCGCTGAAAGCCAGGATGATACGGGAATGGCGAGGACTGGACGGTCAGAACATAGTCACCGTCCTTACTCGGCTAAACCCGATCATTCGAGGCTGGAGCAATTATTACCGGAGCGTGGTATCGAAACGGCTATTCGCCCAACTCGACAGCTGGATCTTTGGCAAAGAGGTCCGTTGGGCGCGGAAGACACATCCGCAAAAGCCATGGTACTGGGTCACGCGCAAATACTGGGGTAAGTTACACCCCAAGAGAATGGACTACTGGGTCTTCGGCGATGCTGCCGGAGACGGCGGTCGTCTCATCAAGTTTGCGTGGACCCCGATCGTTCGACATATCCTTGTGAAAGGGGGCGCATCGCCAGATGATCCAGCCCTCCGAGACTATTGGGTGCGGCGAAGATCGCGTCAGCATGCCGAGCTTTCCGGTCGGCAACAGGCTCTCGCCAAAGAACAAGGAGGCATGTGCTTCCGCTGCGGTGAGACCCTGCACAACGACGAGGCCCTGTGCGTTCACCACATCACGGCACCTCGCCTTGGTGGGAAACGCACGCTCGATAATCAGCGCCTCATGCACCTCTACTGCCATCTCCAGGCTCTTGCTGCGGAGAGGAGTGTACGGGATCGCAAGCGGTTTGCTTGAGCCGTGTGCGGGGAAACTCGCAAGCACGGTTCTGAGGGGGCGGGGCAGCGGCGACGCTGCCCCGCTACCCGACCTTGAACTGGGATCGGCCGTGCGGAAGGGCGAGACCGGCTCGACCGTCGTGTTCGCGAGCCGCTTCACGAAGTCGGAGACCGACCGCAACGGCAACGATGTCG
This sequence comes from Rhizobium sp. O111, assembly GCF_055616315.1. Taxonomy (NCBI): domain Bacteria; kingdom Pseudomonadati; phylum Pseudomonadota; class Alphaproteobacteria; order Hyphomicrobiales; family Rhizobiaceae; genus Rhizobium; species Rhizobium sp. O111. The sequence goes on from NZ_JBSHXL010000005.1 coordinate 35,661, forward strand.
ATCGGGAAATTCCCTTTCTGAAGGCGTACTTCGTCTTCAACGTTGACCAGATCGACGGTCTGCCGGACCACTATTACCATCGGCCGACACCGGTCCTCGATCCGATTGAGCGGATCGAGATTGCCGATCGCTTCTTCCGCGACACTGGCGCCGTCATCCGGCATGGCGGATCGCAGGCATATTATTCGCCGGTGACCGACCACATCCAGATGCCGCCGTTCGAGACCTTCCGGGATGTGGAGTCCTACTACGCGACCCTTGGACATGAGGAAATTCATTGGGTTGGAGCCAAAGATCGTCTTGATCGCGATCTGTCGCGCTACGCGAAGGACCGGACGGAGCGCGCCCGCGAGGAATTGATTGCCGAACTCGGCAGCTGCTTTCTCTGCGCGGACCTCGGGATTGCTCCAGAGCTGGAGCCGCGACCGGATCACGCCTCTTACCTTCAGTCGTGGCTCACCGTTCTCTCAAATGACAAGTGGGCGATCTTTCAGGCGGCAGCGCATGCGCAGCGTGCAGTCAGCTATCTTCACGGTCTGCAGCCGTCCGCGGAAGGTGCCGACAAGGCGGCGGCATAGGCGTGCTTTGAATCAGGGACGGTCGCCAGTACCGACGGCCGTCTCTCTGATTGGCTCTGGTTCGGTTTGCGGATGCTGGTTCAGGGTGAGGTCCAACGTGCCCCAGATCGATGACTTCGTGGCATCGGACTTGGGTTTGCGAGACGGCTTCCTCTCGACGATGAACGGTTTTGTCTGCTGACGCATAAATCCTCCTGGGCGACGAATCGCGCCTGAACGATATCGCGCACGCCACCGAACACAACAGGCTGTCATTCCAAGTTTCATACCGACGGTTTCGACGGCATGCCGTCGCCATTCGCGACAAAAGGATTCCCACCCTCCCCCGCCTGTCCAGGTTGTTTGTAAGGAAAACACTTCGCCACATGGGTTGTTGCGGAATGCTGCGTCGCACAAATATAGGATGCGAGGATATCAACTGGAAGGGGCAGGCTGTGGAAAAATACGTGGGCGCGAAGCTGCATGGCATTCGAGTGACCGACGCAAAGCTGAACTACCACGGCTCGATCACGATCGATGCGGACTTCTGCCGGGAGGTCGGTCTGAAACCGCTGGAATATGTGGAAATCTGGAACAAGATGTCCGGAGCAAGGATCAGCACTTACGTGCTCTACGGTGATCCGGGCTCCAGGTGCTGCATTCTTAACGGTGCGGCCGCTCGCACGTGCCAGCAAGGCGATGAGATTATCATCGCGTCCAGCGTCTTTTGCGAAATCGATGACATCATCAAGCTCAAGCCACGCGTGCTGGTCTTCGGAGAAAACAATGAAATCGTCGACAGGATCACCTACGAGGTCTTTCGCCGTGCAGACAATTCTCTCGACATGGCCGTGAGCTCCGAGCTGCCCGACAACAGCTACGGATTTCCGGCCTCCATTTCCGGATAGCCTGATGCAGTCGGACGGCGTCCCTGGACGTTTGCCGATGTGGATTGCCACGACACCGTTTTCGCCTATTGCCGTTGCCCTTCAGGGGAGCCATTGTCCCGTCCCTTTACCTGACGTTAGCGGCGCTCCATTTGCGGGCTCGATGAGGCATGTCTGACCGGAGAGCGGCGTCGCCTCGATCGTCCTCCCGCAACGGCCATTCGAAACTTTCTTCCCCTGCCGACTTCGTCGCCATTCCTCGCGCGACAACAAAGTTGCTCCCGGCCGCCCTCCATTTCATTTCGGCCCTCTGGGTGCGGTCCGATCGTCCCCGGTCCTTGCGACAGCCATCGAGGCCGCAATGGAGCGGCCCGAAACAGCAAAAGGAACTTGGACAATGGCTACCATCGGCACCTTCACCTCCACCGAAAACGGCTTCTCCGGCTCGATCCGCACCCTCGCCCTCAACGTCAAGGCCCGCATCGCCCGCGTCGAAAACCCCTCCGACAAGGGGCCGCACTTCCGCATCTACGCCGGCAACGTCGAGCTCGGCGCCGCCTGGCAGAAGACCTCCGAGCAGGGCCGCGACTATCTCTCGGTCAAGCTCGACGACCCGAGCTTCCCCGCCCCGATCTACGCAACGCTGGCCGAAGTCGAAGGCGAAGATGGCCTGCAGCTGATCTGGTCACGCCCCAACCGCGACTGAGGTTCTCGAGGCTCCGCCGATCCGGCGGAGCCTCTCCCGCCAAAGTGAGAAGCCGGCACCAGGCATCGAGCCAGGTTCCGGCTTTTTGGTGCCATGCGGAAACGGGGATAGCCGCTCAGATTTCCTGATGGTGCCGGGCCGGGCCGACGGCATCAAGGACGAGCGGTTAACCCCCAAATTTCAGGCCCGGTCCTGCGGCCCGATCCAGAAATTCGGCTCCCCCACTCGCCGCCTCCGGCGGTCGCTATCGCGATCCCTGACCCCGCCATCCCGTCCCGCCCTGCGAGCTCGTCTTTCACGAACTCAAGGAGATGAGATCATGACGATCGAACAGCACATCGAAGAACTGCGGGCCGAGCTGAACAACGCATGCGACGCGGCCGAGCGCCGCCAGATCGAGGGCGAGCTTGAACTTGCACGGGCCGAGCTCGCCGTGCAACTGGCCGAGCAGGTCGGCACCATCAAGGCCGAGCCGCCCTTCTGAGGCGGCTTCTCTTCTCATTTCAGAGCCGAGCTTCGTCGGCGATCACCGTCTCCGATTCCAGCGCTTTCCGCCCGAGGAACAACCGCGCCATCGCATCTCTCCTTTCGACACAGCTGTCATCTACGTCAGGGGATGTTGCAGTCCTCGCGTCACGCCGCAACCTTGCGCCACCAGAATTTTCCCCACCGCATGCGGCTCCTCGCCCAGTCAAAATTCAGGCGGCTCCAGGTTCTCCGCTCGCGCTTCGACCGTTCCGGTGCGGCCCTCCTCCGAGGTCTGCTTTCGATCCCCGCGATATCAGCAATTCGAAAGGAGAACCTACCATGCAACAACTCGCAAAGTTCCTTGCAGCCACCGGCCGCCGGCTCGGTAATCTCGGGAGAGTGATCTGTCACTTCTTCCGCAAGGGAAAGCTCGGGCTGAAGCTCGCGATCAAGATTCCGTTCTTCGTCGAGATCGAGCTCAACTTCGAGACCGACTGGAATAGGCGCGAATGACGCGCCATGGCCGCCCTCGGCGGCCCTTTTCCTTCGTTCCGGCTCGGGCGTCATCGTTGGTCAGCTGAGAGGACGCTGGGCAAAAGTCCTCGGTCGATAGCCGCGAGCTCGCTTCTGCCGCGTCAGGTCGAGGAACAGTCTGACCGCTTCTTCCTCCCGCCCGAAATGGTGCACCATCATTTGTCCAGAGGTCCCGATCCGCCCCCAGCGTCGCGTCAGGCAGGTTTCCCCGAAAAGCGATATGGAAATCTGCATGGCGTAAAAGCGGGCCATGTTCTTCGCCGTGTCGGTTCGCTCGATGTAGAGCTGGTAAGGTTGCGTGACCATGTTCGCAGAGTCGCCGATCCGTGCCCGAGCGTCCAACGACAGTTTTGAATCGTTCGAGGCCAACCGATTCATTGCGGTGATGTTTCTCAAAACCTGAGCGATTGTCTGGGCGAGTCGGCGCAGCCGCACGGCTCTAGTCGCTGTGGCTCCCGGAGCCCAGTCGGTCTCCGCGCATTCGCGTGACGATCCTCTCGCGGATGGCACAGGGCCAACCTCGCGCGATCAGTTGCAGTATCCCGAGCGCTCCGGACATGGCCGTGCAAGTCATCCGAGAGTGGATCCGACGACTTCATTCAAACTTTAATTTAATTTTCATTCTCTCTGAATAATTATTATTGCAATCAGGTTCAACTAGGCAAAGCACCTGCGGATCAGGCACTGCAGCGCAATGAGAGAAAGTCAGAGACATGGCAGAAATTATCGACTTCCCCTTGGAGCGCAGCCTCAGCACCGAACAACGTGCACTGATCGACCAGATGGAAGAAGAAGGCGGCCGCTTTCTCAAGGCGACGGAGAGCCTGCTTGGCGTCCTGCGGCAAGCTGAACGTACGCAGAAGGCAATTCTCGCCTACCAAGCCGAGATCAAAGGCCGGAGCGGAGGAACGGCGCAGGTAGCCAGTCGCGAAGCGGGCGACGGTTCCGCAGCTGGCGACTATCGCGGCAGCACTATCCGATATGCATCCGATGACTGAAGTTTTTCGAGTGGGTGACGATCGTCGCCATCGTGGCCATACGTGAGGGGACAGACCGTGCTTGGGTTCGCAAAACAAAAACAATATGCTCTCCTCTTGGGAGCAGCACTCCTCCTTGGCCACAGCGCAAGAGCGCAAGACATAGACTTGATGAACGGGGTGGTAGCCCGCCCTGGTGACAAGGACACAATACCCGCAGAAAAATTCAAGAAGGCGAGCCCCTGGAAAATCGGGATGAGCCACTTTGGCGTCAACGCCAACACATGGGCTGCCCAAATGGCCGCTGAATCGCAAGCCGCTGCCAAGAGTGATCCGCGCATTTCTCAGTTCGTGCTGCTCGACGCCAATCTCAGCCAGGCCAAGCAGATCGCCGATATCGATGAGCTGATCGCCCAGAAGGTCGATGCCATCATCGTGACACCGGTCTCTCCGACCTCCGCAGATGCTGGTATCGAAAAAGCGGTCAATGCCGGCATTCCCGTCATCGTCCATACGGGCCTTACCAAAACCGACAAATTCACCGTCGATATTCAAGGCGGCGGCGAGAACTTCGGAAAGGTCTCGGGAGAGTTCCTGGTCAAGGAACTCGGAGGCAAGGGCAATATCTGGGTCCTGCGCGGACTGCCGACTCATCCCGAAGACATCAACCGCTACAAGGGCCTGCTCGAAGCCATCAAGGGCACCGATATCAAGATCGTGGCCGAAGATGCCGGTCTCTGGTCGTATGATTACGGCCACAAGGTTTGCGAGACCTTCTATCTCGAAAACCCGAAGGTCGACGGCATCTGGTCATCGGGCGCCGACATGAGCCGCGCCTGCATGGATGTCTTCCAGCAATATGGCGCGAAGGTTCCGCCGATCACCGGTGAGGTGAACAACGGATTTCTCCAGAAATGGATCGACAGCGGGGTTGATGCCATCGCCACCGAATACGGGCCGGAACAAGGGGCCGCAGCTGTTCGCGCTGCCGTCGCGCTGCTCGATGGCAAAGCCATTCACAAACGCTATGTCTATGAGCCCGACGGCTGGGACATCCAGAAGGCAAAGGCGAATTACCGCGCTGACCTGTCGGAGAAGTTCTGGATGCCAAGCAGCCTGACCGACACCGATCTTAAGGCCCTGTACGGCAAGTAAGACAAATGCCTGCCCCGCGTTACCGCGGCTCGATGAACGTCAGAAGTCGATGTCATCACGAAACTATTCGAACCACCCCAGCGAGCGTGGCGTGATCAAAGCGCCCACTGTCGCCCCGAATCCAAGGAGCCGTCTTCGATGACACCAGCAACAGCGAAATCCAACGACCGACGTAATTTCGGGATCGCCGGACGCTTGACGGCGGCATTTGTCGGCATTGCTGCCCTCGCCGCCATCGCCGGCGCCTCCTCGTCCTGGTATTCGATGAAAAGTTCCGGCATCGTCAAGGAACTCGGCGATCGAACCCTCCCAACCGTCACCGAATCCCTCGCCTTCGCGCAAGAAAGCGCCATCCTTCTCGCAGAGGCGCCCAATCTCGTCTATGAGCCGGATCTCGCTTCGCTCGACGCAAGTTCGAAGCGCCTGGAAGCCATCCTCGCCGGTCAAAGCGGTCGACTGACGGCTTTGCGCGACCTTGGCGTGGCGCCGGAACTGCTCGATTCGGTCGAGAAGACGAGCCAAAGCCTCGAACCAAAGCTCAATCAGCTGACAGCCATATCTTCCGACCGGATCAAGGCGAAATTCCGCATGCAGGAGGGCGTGGCTCGCGCTCTGTCCCGTTACAAGTCCCTGGCGTCAATGCTCCGCAACGCGCAGGTCGGAGCGGTGGACAGCAGTATCGAGCGATCGCGTGCCCTGACCGATCTCCAGATGGCGGCCGCCGAGATATCGACACTGATATCGGCGATACCGGATGCGTCAGACACCGAACTGGCCGCAGTCAAGGATCAATATGATGCGACTGGCAAGGAGATTGACAGCATCCTCGCGCGGCTGAAAGCTTCAGGCGGTAGTGCTGCGATGCAACAGCTTGTCACGGCTCTCCAGAATGAGGGTGGAGGTCCTGAAGGCCTGTTTGCGCTTCGATCCGCCCAGGCCAAGGTCAACGGTCAGATCGCAGATATGCTGAATGATCTGACGGTGACCTCCATCATCCTTGGCGTCGACGTCAAATTGATCGCGGCGAAGGAAAAGCAGGCCGCCCGAAATGCTGCGGAATTGTCTCGGGGGATGACCCAGCAGACTGTCGCCGTCAATGCGGCAACGAGCTTTCTGGTGATTGCAGCCGCGCTTGCCGCCCTGTTCTACGTCCGGCGTTTCGTGACGCGGCGGCTGATCAGGCTTGCGACGGTCATGGGCCGTATCGCCTCCGGTGATCATTCCACTCAGGTTCCCATGTCCGGTCGCGACGAGATAACGGACATGGCCGGCGCTGTCGAAGTGTTCCGCGCCAATGCGGTCGCCAATATTCGCCTCGAGCAGGAAGCGGAAGAACAGCGAAACCTGACGGAAGACGATCGTCGCCGTAAGGCTGAAAGCGATCGCCTCCGGGCAGAAGCCATGGCCCAAGCCACCCAAGGTCTCGGCAAAGGGCTCAAGCACCTTTCTGCGGGTGATTTGACGTTCCGTCTCTCCGAGCCCTTCGCGGATGAATTCGAGACGCTGCGCGCCGATTTCAATGGCGCGGCCGGCCAGCTTGCCGAGACGCTGCGCTCCGTCGCCGACGCGGCCAACGCCATCGATAGCGGCAGCCGCGAGGTTAGCATCAGCGCCGATGATCTCTCCAAGCGCACCGAGCAGCAGGCCGCGTCGCTGGAAGAAACGGCGGCGGCGCTCGACCAGATCACCGTGAATGTCGCCAATTCTTCCAAGCGGGCCGACGAAGCCCGCAGGATCGCCGCCCAGGCCAATACCAGTGCCTCCCAATCCGGCCAAGTGGTGGCGAGTGCTGTCGACGCCATGGAGAAGATCGAGCAATCGTCGAAGCAGGTCTCCAACATCATCGGCGTCATCGACGAAATCGCGTTCCAGACCAATCTACTTGCGCTCAATGCCGGCGTCGAAGCGGCCCGTGCCGGCGAGGCCGGCAAAGGCTTCGCGGTTGTTGCACAGGAAGTGCGTGAACTCGCGCAACGCTCCGCCAAGGCCGCCAGAGAGATCAAGGAGCTGATCCGCAACTCCTCCGTCGAGGTGGAGAATGGCGTGAAGCTCGTCAGCGAGACCGGGACTGCCCTGAAAACCATCGAGGGCTACATCGTCACCGTCAACCAGCATATGGACTCGATCGCGACATCGGCCCGGGAACAATCGGTCGGTCTCGCGGAGGTGAATACCGCCGTCAACCAGATGGATCAGGTCACGCAGCAGAATGCGGCCATGGTCGAGGAGAGCAATGCGGCGAGCGCGACCCTTGCCGGTGAAGCAGGACGGCTTCGCGACCTGATCAGCCAGTTCCAGTTTGGCGAAGCCATGCGCCGGCCGGCGTCCCTCACCGAGGCGAGCCCATCCAGCCGGCCGGTCGCATCGCCCGCGCGCCGGATCGTCGGCGCCGTCGCCAAGGCCTTTTCCGGCAACGCCGCCGTCAAGCAGACCTGGGAAGAGTTCTGAGCGGAGCTGAAGGTGCACTGACTGAAGGTCTTTTGGCCATCAGAGCTGGCAAGCGGTCGCGTCCTTTTCAGGACGCGGTCCTATCTCTCTCTGACGTCCTATCTTGCACCCGCCGTTCCGGCGTCAATGACATCGCGGCCCCTCCAATTTTCCCCGCACCGCAAGCGGCACAGAGAAAGTCGGTTCCTCCGCTCGCCGCACGGCGGCCGCGTTCAGCGGTCCCTGACCCCTCACGGACTTCGGTGCGGACACTTTTCGCCAGAAAACGAAAAGGAGACCCTGATGACACAGCATCACATCACACAGCCGGTTAGCGAAGAGCGGAAACTTGCGGATCAGCAGCCGACCGGGCTTGAACATCTGCGCAGCAGTTTCGATGCTGAAGTGCACCTTCCCGCCGATATCTCGCGCGAGTTTCTGTCTGCGGCGCTGCTTTGGGCCATCGACAACAAGGTCGATTTCGGTTTGTTCCACGAGCCCGGAAAGATCATCATCGCGCACTTCGGTGGTGATGAGATCTACCTCCCCTCCCGGTGGTCCGACAAACGATGGCACATCGGCCTTGAGGACAAGGAGCCTTTCGACCCGGGCGATTGAAGCCCAGACCAGAGGCGGCTTACCGCCTCTGGTCTTTGCCTTTCGCTTGAGCCGTTCCTGCCGGATCGACCAGCCGAGCCGGCTATGATCCCAAGCCCCATCTCTCTCTCCTGACAGCGGACGATGATGATGGTTGTCATTTCCCCTGGCACCAGCCATGTCGCGCGCCATCCCATGGCCGGGCAAGGCCTTCCTTGATCAAAACATCGCCCAGAGAATTGCCCGCACGCGATACGGTTCGAAGTTTACGTCCATACTTGTCCTCGTCGCGGAAGCCGGCCGACAGCGAAAACTTTCCGGCGTTGAGCAGCGTTAGTAGTCGCGACTTTGCCGCTTCACCTTTGATCCGTTCAGCTTCGCAGCGGGGCGGGCTGAGTTCGGGCGTATCGATGTCGGCGATGCGGATTTTCTTGCCCTCGAACCAGAAGGTGTCGCCGTCGACGACGCAGTTCGTGCGATGGCTGTCGCCGCAGATCACGAACGACGCCGATTGGCTGTCTTGCGCAGGCGCTTTGACGAAAGCCGCAGCGATGTCGAGATGGCCATTGCGATCAAGATAGAGCCAGCCCGCGGCGCCGATCACCACGGCCCAGACAATCGCGGTCGGAAAGCCTCGGCCGCGATCGTGACCATGACGACGCGGCGTCGATCGCGAGTCATTAATGCCGGGACGGTCGTTGGCGACCTTCCGATTTTTCCTGAACGGGATGACGTTCTTTTGCGCCAAGCTTTTCATTCCTCTTCGGCGGCAGAGGTTACAGCCGGTTTGGTTTCATAGGCGTTTACCGCAGACGCCGAATTCGAACCTTCCTTCTCCCTTCCGCCCATCGAATGAAACCGGTTCTCGCCGACGCAGGCTCTCATATCGTTGCGCCGGAACCAGATGGCGCGCCCGCATCTGAGCGGTGCATTGCCGGCCGTGAACACGATCTGCTCGTCGGCCCGCATGCGCAGAACCTCATGCGGCTGGATAAGCGGTCTGGCGGCAAGCTGCTTCGAGCGTGTTCGCGATGATCCCCTTGCCTGGGAACTGCGGCTGACCTGGTCGATCTCGACCGTGGTCATGCCGCAACGTTTCGAGATGTAGTCGGCGGTCTCGGGATCGTTAATTGCGGCGAACGAGATCCAGCTGGCACTCTCGAACCACTTGCTTGCCGCGTCGCGGCCGCCATAGGTTTCGCGCATCTGGCCGATCGACTGATAGATCATCGTCAGCGTGATTCCGTATTTGCGGCCGGCGTCGCGCGCAGTCTCGAGGATCCGCATGTAACCGAGGCGGGCGACCTCATCGAGAAGAAACAGCGCGCGCCCTTCAAGCTTTCCGTCGCGATTATAGATCGCGTTGAGAAGCGAGCCGATGACGACACGCGCAAGACCGGAATGAGTCTCCAACGTCTTGAGGTCGATGTTGATGAAGACGTCGGTATTTCCCGCGGCGATGTCGCTGGTCGAGAATTTCCGTCCGGACACCAGGGCGGCATAATTCGGATAGGAAAGCCAATGCGTTTCCTTGACCGCATTGGCATAGACGCCGGAGAAGGTTTCCGGCGTCATATTGACGAAGGCAGCGACGTTCTCCTTCACGAAATCCGAACCCGAATTGTCGTAGATGTCCTGCAGGCGCTTGCGCAAGGTCGGTTCCGGCTCCGACAGGTTCATGCGCACCCGGCGAAGCGTCTGGTCCTTCTCGTCCATGTGACCGGACAGGCAGACATCGGCGATGAGCGCGGTGAGCAACTGCAGGGCTGACGCGCGAAAGAAGTCGTCACGGACACCGCGCGCGCCGCCGCTGTCGCTCATGATCCACGATGCGACAGAGGCAATATCCTCTTCCTTCGTTCCGCCGAAACGGCCGACCCAGTCCAGCACGTTGAAGCCCATGTCCGACTTCCTCGGGTCGAGGACGAACACGTCCCTTCCCGCTCCGCCGCGATGCGCGGAGACCATCGGGGCGACCTCGTTCGACGGATCGAGCACGATCAGCGTGCCGCCCCATTTGAGTGCCGTCGGGATGGTCACCGACGTCGTCTTGAAACCACCGGACCCCGCAAAGACGATCCCGTGCGACGAGCCGAATGAGCCATCGAAGCACAGCAACGGCGACTTGCCGCCGGCGCCCCAGGTCTCCGCGCTATCGGCTCGAAATGCCAATGCCGCGACGCTGTCCTTGTCGACCCGATAGCGCTCGCCGATGACGATGCCGCCGGAATCGGAAAACAGCTTCGCCGCCTCTGGCGGCTTCATCCAGTCGGCTTCGCCATGCAGTGCCCTCTTGCCCTGAATGCGCTTTGGCTCGGCCCTTGCGAATGCCGCATTGCCGATGAACGCAACGCGGAGTGCGAAGCAGGCACACATGAACGCTGCGCCTACTCCAATCGACGTTGCCGGATCGAGATAGGCGAAGACCGTCTTGCCGGTTGGCAGCGTCTTCGTGAAAGCGGCAAGGCGTATGGTTTCGCGGGTAGCCGCGATCAGGATCGTTCCACTGCATCCCGCAACGACGCCCCAGCCTGCCTGCTTGATGCTGATCGCGCCGGCACTTGCGAACAAGAACACGATACCGATCGCCGCGCTGGCGACATAGGGCAGCGCGATGCCCGCACGCCCCCATGCCAAGCGTGCGGCCTCGGTCTTCCCGAAGCCGGAAATCCACTGCTCGATCCCCGTCATCCCGATGACGACCAGGATCATCAGCGCCGCCGGCCCGACGACGAGCGCAATCCTATTGATCGTCATTGCCAAAGGCCTCCGCGCCGATTGCCGTGAGCCTGGATCGCTCGCCCTCATCACCCTTGATTCGGCGGGCGACATCGATCAGCGCGCCCAGCAACAGCGCGCGCTTCTCGTAACGCAGCCCGGCCTTGACGATCAGGCCGCCGAGCTCGATCTTTTCCCGCGTTTCCTTCTTGCGGGCGTCGGATGTCATCGTCCTCGCCATACGCTCAAGCCTCGCCAGTGCTGCCCGCGCCCGCACCAGAGGAGTCCGCCGGCGTCGACGTTGCGCCGCTGCTATCGCCGGCACCCTTTTTCCCTCCGTTCGTAGCGCCCTTCCCTCCCCCTTGGCCTCCGCGAAACCGCGTCGCCACTTCCTCGAAAGCGGCCTGCAGCTCCCCTTCCTCAATCTCGATCTCGCCAAGGCCGGCCTTGAGCGCGATCCGGCCGATCCGCTCGGCTTCTCTTGTCTCGGCGACCTTGAGCTGCTCCTGCAACTTGGCGATTTCGTCGCGGATTTTCGAGGCAGGTTTTTTCATGTCCGATCGTCTCCATGGCTGAGAAAGCTTGTCTTTCGAAGCCAGTCTTTCCGAACGGAGTGCGGAACGCACTACTGTGAATCCTACAATCGCCAAGGGCGATTCTTTGGTGAATGATCCCGGCCGTTCCGAAGGAGCGGCTTCCAAGGGCGCAATTATACGTCGCTCACGCGACGCCCTTGCTTGGTCCGGCCTCCCGCTCCCGACGAACCCGTTGATTTCGTTTGCAACCGGGAAAGAACTCCGCCGTGGCCGTCCCCCATTTCTCCGTCAGCGTCGTCGCCCGCGGCTCCGGCCGCAGCGCTGTCCTGTCGGCGGCCTACCGGCACTGCGCGAAAATGGAATACGAGCGGGAAGCGCGAACGATCGATTACACCCGCAAGCTGGGGCTGTTGCACGAAGAGTTTGTGATTCCGGCAGACTCGCCCGAATGGGTGCGCAGCATGATTGCAGATCGCTCAGTCGCGGGAGCATCCGAAGCCTTCTGGAACAAGGTGGAGGCATTCGAGAAGCGATCCGATGCGCAGCTCGCCAAGGATGTCACCATTGCCCTGCCGCTCGAGCTGACATCCGAGCAGAATATCGCTCTCATGCGCGACTTTGTGGAGAGGCACATCACGGCGAAGGGGATGGTCGCCGACTGGGTCTATCACGACGCCCCCGGCAATCCGCATGTCCACCTGATGACGACATTGCGGCCGCTCACCGAAGATGGGTTCGGTTCGAAGAAGGTCGCTGTGCTCGGTCGGGACGGCAAACCGATCCGCAATGATGCAGGCAAGATCGTCTATGACCTGTGGGCCGGTAGCACTGAGGACTTCAACGCTTTCCGCGACGGCTGGTTTGCCTGCCAGAACAAACATCTGGCGCTCGCCGGCCTCGATATTCGCATCGATGGCCGCTCCTTCGAAAAGCAGGGTATCGACCTCGAGCCGACCATTCACCTCGGCGTCGGCGCCAAAGCCATCGAGCGCAAGGCCGAGCAATCCGACGGGAAGCAGGAGACCGCGCCTCCCAAACTCGAACGCATCGAGCTTCAGGAAGCTCGTCGTAGCGAGAATGCACGCCGCATCCAGCGCCGCCCCGAGATCGTGCTTGAGCTGATCACGCGGGAGAAGAGCGTCTTCGACGAACGTGATGTTGCGAAGGTGTTGTATCGCTATATCGACGATGCCCGTCTCTTCCAAAGCCTGATGGTGAGGATTCTGCAGAGCCCGGAAGCGCTCAGGCTCGAGCGCGAGCGAATGAATCTTGCGACCGGGGTCCGAGAGCTGGCGAAATACACGACCCGGGAGATGATCCGGCTTGAAGCCGAGATGGCCAACCGCGCTATCTGGCTTTCCGCTCGCGCCTCCCATGGTGTCCGTGAGGCGGTGCTGCAGGCGACCTTTGCACGCCATTCTCGTCTATCGGATGAGCAGCGGACGGCGATCGAACATGTCGCCGGCGGAGAGAGGATCGCCGCCGTGATTGGTCGTGCCGGCGCCGGCAAGACGACGATGATGAAGGCTGCCCGTGAGGCGTGGGAAGCAGCCGGCTATCGTGTGGTCGGCATAGCACTGGCCGGCAAAGCAGCCGAGGGATTGGAGAAGGAAGCGGGCATCCCATCGCGCACGCTGTCGTCGTGGGAGCTTCGCTGGAACCAGGGTCGCAACCAGCTCGACAACAAGACTGTCATCGTACTCGACGAGGCCGGCATGGTGTCGTCACGGCAGATGGCGCTGTTGGTCGAGACGGTGACCAAGGCCGGCGCCAAACTTGTCCTCGTCGGCGATCCCGAACAACTCCAGCCGATCGAAGCGGGTGCCGCCTTTCGCGCCATTGCCGCTCGCATCGGCTATGCCGAACTCGAAACGATCTACCGTCAGCGCCAGCAATGGATGCGCGATGCCTCGCTCGATCTCGCTCGTGGCAATATCCGCAAGGCTGTCGACGCCTATACCGCTCATGGTCGAATGATTGGCTTGAGACTGAAGGACGAGGCGGTCGAGAGCCTGATCGCAGCGTGGGACCGCGACTACGACCCCTCGAAGACCAGCCTGATCCTCGCGCACCTTCGCCGTGATGTGCGAATGCTCAACGATATGGCGCGCGCCAAGTTGGTCGAACGCGGTGTCGTCGCAGAAGGATTTGCATTCAAGACGGAGGACGGACACCGCAAATTTGCGCCGGGAGATCAGATCGTGTTCCTCAAGAACGAGGGCAGCCTCGGCGTTAAGAACGGCATGCTCGCAAAGGTGCTCAAAGCCGCTCCTGGCCGGGTCGTCGCCGAGGTTGGTGAAGGAGAGCACCGCCGTCAGGTTACTATCGAGCAGCGCTTCTACAACAATCTCGATCACGGTTATGCCACGACGATCCACAAGAGCCAGGGGGCGACCGTCGACCGGGTGAAGGTGCTTGCGTCACTGTCGCTCGACCGGCATCTGACCTACGTCGCGATGACCCGCCATCGTGAAGATCTCGCCGTCTACTACGGCAGTCGCTCCTTCGCGAAATCCGGCGGCCTCATCCCGATCCTATCGCGCCGAAACGCCAAGGAGACGACCCTCGATTACGAGCAGGCGTCGTTCTATCGCCAGGCGCTGCGCTTCGCGGAAGCCCGGGGCCTGCACCTCATGAATGTCGCCCGGGCGGTCGCGCGCGATCGCCTGGAATGGACCATTCGGCAGAAACAGAAGCTGGTCGGCCTCGGCGCCCGTCTTGCCGCAATTGCAACGAAACTCGGTTTCGTCGGCAACTTCAAAAACTCCCCAATCCAGAACCCGATCAAGGAGGCCAAGCCCATGGTGTCAGGCATCACCACCTTCCCTAAATCGTTCGAGCAGGCTGTCGAGGACAAGCTCGCCGCCGACCCCGGCCTCAAGAAACAATGGGAGGACGTCTCGACCCGCTTCCACCTCGTCTACGCGCAGCCGGAGGCTGCCTTCAAGGCAATCAATGTCGACGCGATGGTCAAGGACCAATCGGTCGCGAAGTCCACTCTCGCGAAGGTCGCCGACGCCCCCGAAAGTTTCGGTACGCTAAAGGGCAAGCCCGGTCTTCTTGCCAGCCGTGCCGAGAAGCAGGACCGGGAAAAAGCCATCGCCAATGTCCCGGCACTTGGCCGCAATCTTGAACGCTATCTTCGTGAGCGGGCCGAGGCCGAATTGAAGCATGAGACGGAGGAGCGCGCGGTCCGGCTCAAGGTTTCGGTCGACATCCCTGCGCTCTCGCCAGCGGCCAAGCAGATGCTCGAACGCGTCCGCGATGCCATCGATCGCAACGATCTCCCTGCCGGCCTTGAATATGCGTTGGCCGACAAAATGGTGAAAGCTGAACTCGAAGGTTTCGCGAAGGCTGTGTCCGAGCGTTTCGGAGAACGGACCTTCCTGCCTCTCGCCGCGAAAGACACCAACGGCAAGGCCTTCGAGACCGTTACAGCGGGCATGACGGCTGGCCAGAAGGCTGAGGTCCAGTCTGCGTGGAATTCCATGCGGACGGTCCAGCAGCTTGCCGCTCATGAACGAACGACGGAGGCGCTTAAGCAGGCTGAGACACTGCGCCAGACGAAGAGCCAAGGGCTCTCCCTGAAATGACGGCGGCAGCTAGAGCGCGCCAGGCGATAACCGCGCAACAACGACGAGCGGCCGTGATCCTCTCGGCCACGACGTTGGCCGCTATCGTGCTGGTGGCGACTGCCCTCGCCGGCGGTTATCGCATCAATCTGACCCCGAGCGAGCCACTCGGCCTGTGGCGTATCGTTCCGCTCGGTCGCCCCGTTGCTGTCAGTGACCTAGTGTTCGTTTGCCCACCGGCAACCGCGGAAATGCGGGAGGCGCGAGCGCGCGACTATCTCCGTTCCGGTTCCTGCCCGGGTGGCGTCGCCCCGTTGATCAAGACGGTGATCGCCGTCGCAGGCCAGCATGTCGAAATCGGCGCCAGCGTGATTGTCGATGGGCGGGTGGTTGCCTCTTCCAGCCTCGCGCCACGAGACGGAAAGGGGCGGCCGCTGGCGCCGTTTCCGAGTGGCATCGTTCCGCCAGGACATCTCTTCCTGCATTCGGCGTTCCCGGGCTCCTTCGACTCCCGGTACTTCGGTCCGGTGCCCGCTTCAGGCATTCTCGGCCTAGCGCAGGAGATCCTCACCTATGCGCCGTGAGTTTCTTCGGGCGACGCAGCTGATAGTCGCTTCGATCGCGATCGGCGTGGTGGGCTGGAGCGGCCACGCGTTGCTTCTGCCCGTCGCCCTGGCGTTTCCCGTTCTTTGGTCGATGGCGCAAACGAGGGCGGTCGCGGCCCTTGTCTCGGCCAGCTATTTTCTGGCCGCATCTCGTGGCCTGCCGCAAGGCGTCGCTGCCTTCTATTCGTCTGATATCTGGCCGGGGCTGCTCCTCTGGCTGTGCGCGTCCTCGAGCTTCGTCGCCGTGCATACGGTCCTGTGGACCGGGATCGCCGGCATTCGTCCGTTCCGCTATCTCCTTGCGGCCGTCATCATGGCCGTCCCGCCGTTCGGCATCACGGGCTGGGCGCATCCTGTCACGGCCGCTGGAGTTTTGTTTCCGGGATGGGGATGGTGGGGACTGGGCTGGATGACAGCTGGCCTTGCGGGCCTCGTAACCCGCATATGGCCAGCTGTCGCCATCGCCTTGACCGGCTTTTGGCTATGGTCCGCCGCAATCTGGACCGACCCGAGACTACCGGAAGCCTGGCGCGGCGTCGATCTGGAAATGGGCGCTTCGCTTGGCCGCGACACCGGTCTTCGACGCCAGCATGACCTGATCGCAACGGTGCGCGACGCTGCCGGCGATGGCACCCGCTTTGTGGTGTTGCCAGAAAGTGCGCTCGGCTTCTGGACGCCGACCGTGGAGCGTCTATGGACGGGCGCACTTGCCGATGGCGATGCCACCGTCATCGCCGGCGCCGTGGTAGTCGACGCAGACGGCTACGACAATGTCCTCGTCTCGATCGACGGCAAGGGTCGCCGCATCCTTTATCGCGAACGCATGCCGGTTCCCGGCTCGATGTGGCAGCCATGGCGATCCTGGTTTGGGGAGAGCGGCGGCGCCCGGGCGGATTTCTTCGCGAACCCAATCGTCACTATCGGTGCCGGCCGGGCCGCACCACTGATCTGCTACGAGCAACTGATCGTTTGGCCGGTCCTGCAGTCGATGCTGCACGATCCGGACGCCATCCTCGCCGTCGGAAACGGCTGGTGGACCGAAGGCACGTCGATCATTGCCATACAGCGCGCCGCGACTACCGCCTGGGTAAAACTCTTCGCAAAGCCGCTCGTCATTGCCTTTAACACCTGAAAGGAGACACTATGCTGGACGCCGCCCTGATCAAAGAATGCGCCGACCCTTCCCTAAAACCCGCGATCGTCGAACGGTTCGTGGTATCAGCAGGCTCGGCTGATCCCCTCGCCGTCACCGTCAAATCCGGTGGCCGTTTGATCCTCGTGCCAAAAGCTGCGTCGGCTGACGAGGCGATGGTGATCGTGCGGCAATATGCTGGTCAGGCGGTGGTCCGCGTCGGTCTCACGCAGTTTCCCGCCGGCGTTGGCGTCAAGGAAGCGAGTGATCTCAAACCGGACCTCGTCGATGCCTGCCAGAACCTCCGCAAAGGCACGGCGATGTTCGCCAAGGTGCTCCGGATCGTCGCGAAATGGTATGGCAACCCGACGAGCAAAGATGTCTTCCCGCAGATCTTCGAGGATGCGGTCTACGCATGGAAGACCGGCGAGTTCGAGGGCGTCAGTGTGTTTCAGGCGGAGGATCCGGGAACGGCAGTTGAAGTGCCGCAGCAAAGCGAGGAGAAGATCCCCGACGAGGAAGAGAGCGCCGAACCGAAACCAGGAGAGCAAGAGCCTGAGACGGTGCAGGATGTTGGCCGAGCGGGGATGCGGATCGACCTCTCACACATTGGAGGCCAAAAATAGATTGACTTCGTTTCGCCGGGGGCAGCGAGGCGAGTATTGAGGTTCAAAGCAGAAAATTAGTGTAACTCAAATGCATGATATTAGTGTTTGTCGGAACGCCCCGCACGAACGTGGTGTTCGAGTTGATCAAAGCACCAGCACAGCCATCCACGAAAGAACGGCCGCGCGGAAATACGATTAGAGCAGATTCATGCCCGGCTGCGTCATAACGGGGCCTCAAGGGCAGCAACTAGCAGTCAGCACGCGCGCGTCTACTCATCTCGTCACAAGCACGGCAGGTTCGACGCCCAGTGCCTCTGCGATTTGGCCAAGGACGGTGACGGTCGCCGACATCTCGGCACGCTCGATTGCTCCGACATGGCGGACACTGAGGCCCGTACGGTGGGCCACTTCCTCCTGCGTCAATTGTTTGCCATGACGGATTCGACGCATATTGATCGCCATGACCTCCTTGAGATCCATGACGCGAGCGGAACCTGAATCGGAACTATTATTCCAGGAACTATAGTTCCGATTCGTCACGGCGCGTGATATTGCTCGTCCAGGCCGTCACAAGTTACCTTGGGATATAGGGTATATGAACTTCTGAAAGACAGGCCGTGCAGTTATGGCCTATGCGGTATAATGCTCACCAGGATTTGGCTTTCGAGCGGCAAATGAAGAAATTAAGGGGAAGCGGATGAAGGACGTGAACTTATCCGAGACAAAACACGAAACCAAACCGATGGGATCCTGTTTACGTTCAATGGAAAAATCAGAACTAGAGGCGCTTGCTATATCTGCAATCCGAGAGCACCGCCGGCTTA
Organism: Rhizobium sp. O111; assembly: GCF_055616315.1. Classification (NCBI taxonomy): domain Bacteria; kingdom Pseudomonadati; phylum Pseudomonadota; class Alphaproteobacteria; order Hyphomicrobiales; family Rhizobiaceae; genus Rhizobium; species Rhizobium sp. O111. The sequence continues at coordinate 53,964 of NZ_JBSHXL010000005.1, forward strand.
TAGTCGCCGACGAAGCTGTTTATGAGGAATGGACCCGCGCGTCCGCCGACCCCTCGGTTTCGAGCGCCGTGCTCGAAAGCTTGCAGCAAGAGTATGCCGCGCGGCAAAGGAAATCCGAAGCCCAGCAGGAAGAGCTTTCGGAGATCATCGATGTGCTCGGCTACATCCCCGAGGTTCCGCTCGATGGCGATGAATGACCCCTCAAACCAAGCCGTGATCTTTAGCGATCGCGACTAGATGTGGAACGGTCGCCGCGTCAAGTTTCTCGCGCGCTTTATCGAGGTAGTGCTGCACCGTCCTCGCGTTGATCCCCGTCAACATTGCGGTTTCCGGGGCACTTTTGCCCTTTGCTGCCCACATGAGGCACATCGCTTCCCTTGGCGAGAGTAGCCGCTTCGGAGCGATTATCGTCGTCGAAGCGATAATCTTCAGGCGGTAATGGATTGCAAGGACCGTCCGGACGGCTTTCTGGGCGTCCAGCAGTTTGGCTTTCTCGACTTTCTTCTCCGACGAGGCAAAGGTCAGCATCATCGTCGACCCGAAACTCCCTTCGACCGGAATCGTCAGCCCACTGCGAATGCCGTGCTCGATCGCCTGGTCGCGAAACCGTCTCAGCTCCGAGGTGCCACGAGCCGGCCAATCATCGGCCGTCCAGTAGAACATCTCCATGCGACGCTTGGCTTCCGTGATGACGGGGTCGATGCGCGAATATTGGCCGCCAAGATAGATATCCTGCCATTCCTCCGGATAGGAGTTGAATGTGCGGATTTCCAGGCCCTCGGTCTGAAGATACGCAAAACGTTCGAAGCCATGGGAGTTTGCGAAGCTTTTCAGGGCGCCCTTGATCATGCGTTCATCGTGCGCAGCTTCCGTCATATCGATTAAAGAGCGAAGGTCTCCGTCCACGGACTTGTCTCCTCTTGCGCAGCTGCGAGCCTCCCACCCGTCGCGCCTACCACGCGCCGCGAGTTACCTGGTGCCACCGTTCGGCCAGCCGGAGCCATACGGAACATCGGACCGTGGCTGCGAATTCCGTGTCCCCATTCGTTTCCGATGAAAACGCAGTTGCCTTCTGCCGAAGCATATCCACGGCCGTTGCAACTGGTTTTCTACTCACCTCTACCGAGTATTCAAGGCCTCTTCATCTAAAATATGACAATTTGAGAGAAGATTTTGGCGAGCGCTGATTTCTGAGCGCGGATGGATCGCTCCACCCGACGAAACGACGGGCGGAGCAGCGTTCGAGATGGGTTAGCGCCCGCTATAAATGGATGGAAAGATGATATCCTGGTCCGCGAGAACGTTGAACTTATAGCCAGGACGGATGCGAATCGTCGGCTGAACGTTGAGGTTCTTCGAGATTGTCTGTTCTGTGACGCGACCGAAGCTTTCGGCAAAATTCCGCCGTGCTGCATCCGATGCCGTGTCCTGGGTGGCCAATGTTGAACTCTCCGGCATCGACATGTCGATCCCCGTCCCGATGATTGCCACCAGAGCTGCGGAACCGAACGTCCTCCAGAGATGGCGGTCAACCTTGTCCTGGAAGCCGCCATACCCCTCGGCGTCCGTGCCGGCCATGCCGCCGATCTGCAGGGTGGATCCATTGGGAAAAATAAGGTCAGTCCAGACGACGAGAACACGCTCCTGGCCGAATGAGACCTTGGAATCATAGCGACCGAACAGCTTTGCGCCCTGCGGGATAAGGAGGCGATAGCCGCTCGCGCTGTCGTAGACATTCTGGCTGACCTGCGCGGTAATCCGCCCTGGCAGGTCGGAATTGAGGCCGGTGATCAAGGTGGCGGGAATGACCGAGCCGCGCTTCAGTTCGTAGGGTGACATCTGCGGCACGACCTGGTTTGGCAGGTAGCCGAGATCCTTGATGTCCTGATTGAAAAAATCCTCCTTCGACGGCTGTCCGTTCTGATCGACGTTTTGGCCCATCAGGCCGGATTTCATGGCGGCGGCATAAAGGTCCGACGCACTGTTGACGGCTGCATTTGTCGGCTGGCGGCCGCTGTCATTGGTGGAGGTTGCCTTCTCGAAGTCTCCGATGTCTACCTTCAGCGGCGAATCGAGCGCCGTAGCGCGAGCCTGGAGGCGAGCCATCCGCTGGCGCTGCGCTTCCCGGATATACTGCTCGTCCTGCTCCCGCTTCAGGCGAGCCTTCCACTCCTCCTCGGATTCGAGCGAGCGTCTCTCCTGTCGGTCATTCGGCCGGCGTTCAACGGCGGTCTCCTGTTTCTCGACCTTCTGCTCGACGACAGGGGTCGGTTGAAACACTTCCTGCTTCTCCGGCTCGCCGATGATGCCGTCGGTGACACCCCGTTTGAGCTGGTCGCCGAAGCTGGTCGCCGGGGTGTTGGAAGCCCCCTCGATGTCGCCTCGATGGAAGGACAGCCCCCGCAGCGACAGGCCGATCACGACGACGCCAACGAAGAGCGCGACGACGATGATGGCGATGATGATCGGCAGGCGGTTGAGCCGGCGCATGCCATTCTGATCGTCGGACTGGGCTGGCGCGCCAAGTTGGAGCGACTGGACCATATTGCTCTCCGTCAGTTGCGCTGCATGATCGAAAGTGGACTGGTCGGCGTGGCGCCGGCCGCCGTCGGCGTATAGGCGCGGCCAAGAGCGATGGAAGGCGTCGAAACGCGCGCAAAAACCTGCCCGTCGAAGCCCTCGACGGCAAAAGCAAGCTCGACCGGCTTGATGTCTTTGGCGACCTTGCCGTCCGTGACGACCGTATAACCCCAGCCCTTCAGGGCCGCCTCGAGGGCGGTCGCGAATTCCGACTGGTCCTTTTCCATTTTGATGGTCGTCGCAGCGCTGGCCGGACCGATTTGTTCGGCGAGACGACTTGCCATGTCACCGGCGATCGCGCTTGCGGCCGGTCCGGTGACGGCAACCGGGGTTGCATTGGTGGTCATCGCGTCGTCGGCCGTTTGGCAACCGGAGAGTAGTTTGGCCGCGATGAAGAGTGCGAGGAGCTTGCGCATGGTTCAGCCTCCCCGCCGGATGGTGATCTTCTGCTGCCGCCACCCGACCCCTGATACGAGGATCGCCTTGTCGATCGCATAGTCGACGGTCATCATGTTGTTCTTCATCCGGTAGTTGACGATGCGGTTCTGACCGCCGGAGACGACGAAGAGCACCGGCGCATCCTGACCTGAGATCGACTTCGGGAATTGGATGTAGGTCTTGACCCCGTCCGAATAGACCCGCTTCGGTTTCCACGAAGCCCCGCCGCTGATCGAATAGGAGAAGTTCAGCTTATCCGGCGCCGTGCCCGGAATGCCGCCGGTTTCGAGACGGGCATTGATGTCGGCGAGCTTGGTGGAGGTGTCCTCGGGGTACTCGAAACCAACGCGCGCCATGTACTGGCTGGGATGGGACTTGAGCTGGATATGATAGGTTCGCCGTGAGGTGGTGACGACCATCGAGGTGAGAAGACCTGGCTCCGACGGTTTGACAATCAGATGGATGGCCTGCCCGCCTGTCGCCCCCGAGGTGGCCGGCTCCACTTTCCACCGCACCGTATCGCCGACGAGCACGTCGCGAACGATCTCACCGCCCTGAAGCTCGATGTCGCAGACCTGCAGCGGCGAGCAGACGACGGACGGCTGGGTCTCGCCGAACAGAAAAATCACTTTGCCGTCCGGTCCCGTTGTGACCAGGCCCGGTGTGCCGCGCCATTTGCGGGAGATATTCGTACCCTTGACCTCGTTGCTCGTCATGCTTTGCGCCTGCGCGCCCACCACAAAGGCGAGTCCGGCCATGCAGCCGGCGGCTGCGATCAATCCTGTCTTTTGCATTGAGAAATCCCTGCCCTTAAAGCTGTGCCGTCCAGTCGAAATCCCGGACATAGAGGCCGATCGGATTGAGGCGGATCGTCGCCTCATCCTGTGGCGCGGTGAGCGCCACCGTTGCGATGCCGCGGAAGCGGCGTGTGCCGGTTTCCTTGCCCTTGCGGTCTCGCTCGTATTCCGTCCAGTCGATCTGATAGGTCTGGTTCGAGAGCGCCACGATGTTGTTGACCTCGATGGCGACGGTCGAGGACTTCGCTTTCTCGAAAGGTGAATTGCCTCGGAACCAGGCGTTGACCTTCTCCGTCGACGGATCGGAGGTGCGAAGAAGAGCGTATGTGCGGTCGATATATTGCTTCTGCACCACGGCATCCGGCGTGATCGAGCGAAAGCTTGTCACGAAGTTGCCGAGTGTGGCGCGAACCACGCGGACATCGGCATATTCGATCTGCTCCGGGAAGCCTGCCGTGACTGCCGTCCCCAGCTTGTCGACCTCAACGATATAAGGCACGAGCTTGACCTGGGTACTGAGATACATCGCGTAGCTGAAGCCGATGACGGCCATCGTCAGGCCGAGAATGCCGACGATCCGCCATGCGGAAGCAGCCTTCACATATGTGCCGTAGCGCTCGTTCCATTCCTGGCGGGCGGCAAGATACGGATTATCAGGGGCGCGGTTCGCTGCCATTTATTCTTCCCTTGTCTCGATTATGGTTTGTCGTTGCGTTCGGGAGGAGGCGTCGGGCCGCTGTGACCGCTGCGCTGTTCATCGAGCTTGGCGTTGGCTAGTCCGAGGATGGACCCCGCATAAGCACCGGGAGATCCGATTGCCTTTTCCTTCGCGGCCGAGCCTGCGGCTTGTGCCCCGGAACTGAAGCTTGCGCCTATCCCCCGCAGGGCAGCACCAGCGACGGATGAACCGCCAGCTCGTGCGGCTTGGGCCGCCGCAAAACCCGCGCCGGCAGCGCCGGCGGCCAAGAATCCAGCGCCCGCGGCGAAGGACGCCGCTTGCCCGCCGTGGCGGATTGTCTCCATACCGCCGGTGACGGAGGCTCCCTGGACGACACCCTGGATGATGTTCGGCACGTACATGGCGATGATGAAGACCACGACGGAAATACCGGCGATCGCCAGGGTGGTGACAAACTGGTCGGAGGATGCGGTCGGGGCATTGGCCAGACCCAAGAGGACCTGTGACCCAATCTTTGCGATCATCACCAGCGCCATCAGTTTCATGCCAACGCCGAAGGCGTAGACAAGATAGCGAACAGCAAAGTCTTTGGTGAAGGAGGAACCGCCCAGGCCAAGCATGATCATGCCGGCGAGCAGGCCGACATACATCTCAACCATCACCGAAACAAAAATCGCGGCAACCAGCGAAAAGCAGATGACGACGACACCCATTGCCAGCACCGCGGCAATCGCCAGCGCATTGTCCTCGAATACGCCGAACTGCGCCTGTTGCGACATTTGCGAGGCGACGCGAATGCCGGCATCGAACACTTCAGCGGGCGAGGCTGAACCGCCGCCGGCACCAATTTGGAAAAGACTGTCAACCACCGCCCGGGCAAAGGTCGGACCTTGGGTCAGAACGAATGCGAAGAACCCGACGAACATGATCCGGCGCACCAGCTCCGCAAACCAGCTATCCAGCGAGGCTGACTGGATCGCCAGCCAGACGGCGGCAATGCCGATCTCGATCGTTGCGAGGATCCAGAACAGCGATTTCGCCGCATCCATGATGGTGGTCTCCCAGCCCTTCGCGGCAGAGGAGACCTGGTTTTCCAGTTCCGTGAGGACCTGCCCCTCCTGCGCAAATGCGGGAGCAGCATAGGCGAGGAAGAACAGACCAGTTATCAGGAGTGAACGTGTGACAGCGGGCTTCACCATCTCGGCCGTATCTCCTGACCATCCTTGATCGGCGGCAGCTCCTTATTCGAGCCGAAGAACTTCTCCCGGGCTGAGCGCTGCTCCTCGGTAAGCGCAGGTCTTCCGCCGTCGCTGGATTTTACGATCAGCACTGTGGCCGCGGCGGATGCAGCGGCGACAGCAAGCACCAAAGCAATTAGGACGGATCGGCTCACCAGCGTGGCTCCATTCTCTGACCTTCCGGAATGCTCTTGACCTCAGCGTTGAAGAACTTTTCCCGCCGGGCCTGCGCCAGGTCCTTGTCGGTCTGCTCCGTCTGTAGCCAGGTTCCCATCATCGTCATCTGTTGCGAGACGAGACCGCGAAGCTTCTGCATCTGGGCAACCTGCTGAGCGGCGATCTCGTGGCCGACCTGCAACGCTTTCATCTGCCCGTCCGCCGTTTCGGACATCGACCGCAGCGAGGACATCGTATCTTCCTCGCTATCGAACTGGTCGGCCGTTAGGCTCGCAGCCTTCAGCGAGCTGGCGATCGTGTCGCGGTTGGTCGTCGACCAGGACTGATAAGTCGAGGAGAACGTCGCGTTATCCGGCAGGTTGGTTTTGAGGTCGGCGTAGCTCTGAAAGCGCTGCTGAAGAACGTCGTCGGCGTTGCCCATGGAGAATGAGATACTCTGACCCTGGTCGACAATACTGCGGAGCTGATTGAGATCGCTTTCGACCTGCCCCCAGACATGGTCAGGCAGCTGCGCGGTGTTTTGCAGCATGTTTTGGTAGATCTTAAGCTGGTTCTGGATCTGCTCCGCAAGCTGGCTGATCTGCGTCAGCTGATTGTCGACCTGGAGGCCCGAGCTCTTGAGAAGGTCCACCAATTGCGCATTGTTGGCGAGCTGCGTCCACTCCGTCGCAGCACCGGTGGCGGTCCCCGCCCGTGCTGAAGGTACGGCTCCGATCGTCAGGGCCGCGGCCGCCAGGCAGGCTAACCATCTATTCGAACTTGAGTAGCGATGCGGCATCGTGAACTCCTCTCGTTTCAAGCCAGCGGATTGGCCACTCGCGGCCATGTCCGGATTTCAGTGCGCGGATGCGCTTGAGGTCGTCCTTGCCCGACGCGCCGACAAAGCTCAGCGCAACCGGCCCCAGCGACATGTCGAAGAGCCGCCGGCCTTCCGGCGTGGCGACGTAGTATTCGCGTTTGGGGACTGCGTTCGAGACGATCTCAATCTGGCGCTCGTTGAAACCGATACGCTCGTAAAATTCACGTGTTCCTGGCTCTCTGGCGGCGCCATTCGGAAGGCAAATCTTGGTTGGGCAAGACTCCTTCAGCACATCGATAATCCCGGACCGTTCGGCATCCGAGATCGATTGGGTCGCAAGGACAACGGCGCAGTTCGCCTTGCGCAAGACCTTGAGCCATTCCCTGATCTTGCTGCGGAAAACTGGGTGGCCAAGCATCAGCCACGCCTCATCGAGCACGATCAGGCTCGGCGATCCATCCAGACGCTTCTCAATCCGCCGGAACAAGTAGGTCAGCACCGGCACGAGATTGCGCTCGCCCATGTTCATCAGCTGCTCGATTTCGAAGGTCTGGAAGGCCCCGAGTGTCAGGCCGTCCTCCTCCGCATCGAGGAGCTGGCCCATCGGCCCGTCAACGGTGTAGTGATGCAGCGCATCCTTGATCTCGCGCAGCTGCACGCCGCTGACGAAATCCGAGAGTGAGCGACCGGATGCGCTCGCCATCAGTCCGACCTGCCGAGAAATGGCGTTACGATGATCGGGGGTGATTGTGACGCCCTGCAGACCGACCAGCATCTCGATCCACTCGGTCGCCCAGGCCCGGTTGGCATCACTTTCGAGATCAGAAAGCGGGCAGAAGGCCAAGGCCCTCCCCTCTTCCGCATTGTCGCCGCCGATCTCATAGTGATCACCACCGGCAGCGAGCGTCAGGGGAAGAAGTGAACTGCCTTTGTCAAAGGCGAAGATCTGCGCATTTTCGTACCGGCGAAACTGTGCGGCGATCAGAGCAAGCAGCGTCGACTTACCAGAACCTGTCGGACCGAAGATCAACGTGTGGCCGACATCATCGACATGCAGGTTCAGACGGAACGCTGTCGAGCCGGTCGCAACCTGCATCAAGGGAGGGGAATTCGGTGGGTAAAAGGGGCATGGCGCGATCGGGTTTCCGGCCCAGACCGAATTCAGCGGAATCAAGTCGGCGAGATTGCTGGTGTTGATCAGTGGCTCACGGATGTTGCAGTACCAGTTGCCCGGCAGGCTGCCGAGATAGGCATCGGTGGCGTTCAGCGTTTCGATCCGCGCCCCAAACCCTTCCGCCTGGATCAGCCGCCGGATCGCTTCGGCCTTCTCCTGCAGGGCTTCGCGATCGTTGTCGAATAGCACGACGACCGGTGTGTAATATCCATAGGCAACCAGCTGCGATGAGGCCTGCGCGATGGCGTCCTCGGTCTCGGCGACCATGGTCATCGCGTCTTGGTCGACGGATCGACTTTGTGTCTGAAATATCTGGTCGAAGAACGGCCGGACCTTCTGCTGCCATTTCCTGCGTGTGCGTTCGAGCTTCTGTCGGGCCTCCTCGGCATCAAGGAAGATGAAACGTGATGACCACCGATAGGTGAGCGGCATCAGGTCAAGACTATTCAGAATGCCCGGCCAGCTTTCAGCCGGCAGACCGTCGATCGCGACGACGCCGAGAAAGCGATTTTCGACCTTCGGCGTCAGTCCGTGTTCAAGCTCCGCCGTGGCGATCCAGTCGAGATACATCGGAACATCGGGAAGCCTGATTGGATGGTTCTCGCCGGTAATGCAGAAGCGGGCGAACTGAAGCAGTTCGTCATATCGGGCAATTCGCTCCCCTCCCCTTCCGACCGTTTCTCGGGTTTCCATTCGCCGGATCGAAAGTGTGTTGGCAAAATACTGCTCAAGCTCTCGCACCGCGTTCTTGAACACGAAGAGCACCGTGTCCGCGTAGGATTTCTTCCGGCTCTCCTCGTCCGAATAGATGTACTTGCTGAGAGCTGTTTTCTTGGACTCGAGCGGCCGGTAAGTCAGGATCAGCGCATGCTTGCTCTCGAAATGCCCCTGCTCGCGCGCGAAATGCGCCCGGCGCTCCCCGTCGATTGCGCGGGTTACCGGATCGGGGAAATGGCAACGGTCTTCTGTGGGATAGTCGACCGTCGGAATGCGAATGGCGTCGACCTGGATCATCCAGCCGCTTCCAAGCCGCGACAGAACGGCGTTGATCTGCCTCGACAGGTCGTTGCGTTCGAGGTCAGTCGCACTTTCGGAATCTGGTCCCGCGAAATACCAGCCGGCCATCAGGCTTCCGTCCTTCAAGAGGAGGACACCATTGTCGACCAGGCCGGCATAGGGAACGAGATCAGCAAAGGAAGGGCCGGTCGCCCGGAAGCGTTTGAGAGCTACCATGGCCGCCTCCTCAATACCGGCGCCAAGGCGATGTCGTCGCCTTGTAGGTGGGCTTGTAGGAAATGTGCCTGATATAGACTTGCCGCATGAACGGGTCGGACTTCGCCATCATTCTGAGGAGCCCGACGATCACGACCCAGACGGCGATTCCGAAGAGCGCCGAATAAACCGTCAGCACCACGAAGATCAGGATGACGGCGGCGAGACCGGTCAGCAACACAAGCTCCCTGTCGGCGCCCATCAGCAGGTTTGGACGCGACAGTGCACGGTGGATGCGGTTGCGCTGCAGGCCGGATGGGGAATTAGCCATGAGTTCCCTCCCCGCCTCCGGCCGATCCAATCGTGGTGAGCTGTTCGCTCGTCAGTCCTATCGAGGCGCCGGTTGCGCCAAACAGGCCGACGATGTTGGTGGCGCCGAGGAGGATGCCGGCGACGAGAACGACGTATACAAGTCGCCGCGCGAAATCATTCAGTTCGCCGCCGAAGATGAGCATGCCGCCGGCGATGGCGACTGCTGCAAGCGCGATCGCACCCGCGACCGGGCCGGTGATCGACTCCTGGATCTGCTGCAGCGGCCCTTCCCACGGGAGACTGCCGCCGGAGCTGGCAAGGGTCGGCGCGACCGAGGCGAGAACGATGGGCGCCGCCAAGAGCGCGACGGCGATGAATGATTTCCTATGCGACATGGCGCGCTTCCTGTTCTTCTGTGAGCTGATCGGATTCGACCTCGTATTGACCGTTGACGAACCGCTCGACCTGGATGACGTCGCGAACGCGCCGTCCGCGCGGCGTCCGCTCAATGGAGATCACGAGATCGACGGCTTCCCCGATCACCTCTTGCATCGGCTGCTGGCTTGCCTCGGCCGTCAGCTGTTCAAGACGGCGCAGCGCCGACATGGCGGTGTTCGAGTGGATGGTCGCCACGCCGCCCGGATGACCGGTGTTCCAAGCCTTGAGCAGGGTCAGGGCAGCGCCGTCGCGGACCTCGCCCACAACTATCCGATCAGGACGCAGGCGCATCGTGCTCTTTAGAAGCCGTGCCATGTCGATCGTATCGCTGGTATGGAGCAGAACTGCGTTCTCGGCAGTGCATTGAATTTCGGCGGTGTCTTCCAGAATGACGAGCCGATCTTCTGGCGCGCTTTTCACGATCTCGTCGATCACAGCATTCGCAAGCGTCGTCTTGCCCGAGCCCGTTCCCCCGGAAATGATGATGTTGAGCCTCGCGGAAATCGCGCTGCGGATCGTCGCGGCCTGGTATTCGGTCATCACTCCGGTCCGGACGTAATCTTCGAGCGGGATGAGGCGCGATGCCCTGCGCCGGATCGTGAAAGCAGGCCTGGCGACCACGGGAGGCAACAGTCCCTCGAAGCGGTGACCGCCGATCGGCAGCTCTCCGGAGATGATCGGCTGTTCGGTATCGACCTCCGACTGCAGTGCATGCGCGACAGTACCGATCACCATTTCGGCCGCGGCCGGGGACATTTCGCCGGCGGGCGCAACGCCATGTCCGAGGCGTTCGATAAACAGCTTTCCATCCGGATTGAGCATGATCTCGACGACTGTTGCATCGTCCAGCGCCACGCAGAGCTGGTCACCGAGTGCTTCCTGAAGTTTACGCACAAGCCGAGGGTGAGAGCGAAGCTGGTTCACGGATTTCTCCTACGCTGCCTTGCTGAGGGAGGTGAATTCAGAGCGATAGTTGGCGGGACGGAGCTTTTGAAATGTACTGGCGTCGGCGAGTAGGATTCCCGCGACCGCCATCGTCACCCCGAACTTCCTGGGCTCGCCCAAGCGCTGAAGGGGCCACCCGACGCGCGCGAGGATCCGCTCGAAACGCAGGTCAGTGACGGTGACGATTTCGGTGAAACCGTTCGACATGCACCATTCGATGATGCCGGCGAACATGGTCAGCGTCGCCTCATGGACGGATCCGTCTCCCCTGCCCTCGCCGAGCGCCGTATCGACGCAAAAACGGGAGCTCTCGATCATCGCGGAATGGGCGTTCAACCGGCCATTCGGAAGGAGTGAGTGAAAGACGTCGGCCACCATTGTGGGGCCAGGCGCCGGAAGCAGCCGCGCGCATCCTGCTACCTGGCGACTGTCGGAAATTGCGAGGATGTAAGTCGGTATCAGAGTGTCGAAAGCATCCAATTCCACGCCGTCGATAACTTCGACATCCCAGCCTAGCCGGTCGGCGAAGACCCGCGCGCGTAGCTCGTGATGGCGGTGGATAAGCTCAGCTTCCTGAATATTTTTCGGTGTTGAGATCGCGAGAACCTGCATGAATTTCTCCGTCGTCGTTGTTCGGCGGAGAACTCAGCACGGTTTGGACACGGTGAGTAGTTGTAGGATTCTACAAGGTAAGATCCAGCTGAGTCGCGGTGGTGAGTCTGCTTTAGCTGGACGACAATGCGGATTCCGTGTCGTCTCCTTTGGGTTACGATTGTAGGATTCACAGTAAGACAAATCATGAACATAGCTGACGGTCTGGTATGCTAACAGGTTGTATTAGATAATAAATCCGGATTTTGTGTGTTAGGTGGATCTGCGGTCGTTAACCTTCTGTTAACGCTATTTCCCTTGCGGCATTGCCAGAATCATGCGTTATCTTGAGACGGCAATAACGCGTCTGACGCTAATAAACCGTCTGAAACCTGAGGCCCAAGTGAACGTGATCGACCGGCACATTAATCGAGCATCAACTTCCGCACACATCACCCAGCGCGCGGAAGCGTTGTCTGCGAGACTCAGGGCGGTTGGTGAGCGCGCGTTTCCCCCTACCGCACAAAAGTCGCTTCGATCTTTCACTTCCGGCGAGGTCGCCGAAATTGTCGGCGTGTCAGACGGCTATCTTCGCCAGCTTTCGCTCGATGGACTCGGCCCTTCGCCAGATTTGGGAAGCGCCGGTCGCCGCTCTTACACTTTGGAGCAAATCAATCAACTCCGTGAGTATCTTGCCGGAGCTCGACCTAAGGAAGCAAGTAGATTTTGGCCACGTCGGCGCAGTGGCGAAAAACTTCAGGTGATCACGGTCGCAAATTTCAAAGGCGGCTCCGCGAAGACAACAACTGCTGTTTATCTCGCACAAGGACTTGCGTTGCAGGGCTACCGTGTCTTGGCGGTTGATCTTGATCCTCAGGCTTCCCTCTCCGCAATGTTCGGTTATCAGCCAGAGTTCGACGTTGCCGAAAACACGACCCTTTATGGTGCGATCCGCTACGACGACCAGAGGGTGACGATGAAGGACGTTATCCGGCGCACCTACTTTACCGGGATAAGCATTGTCCCGGGTAATCTCGAACTGATGGAGTTTGAACATCAGACCCCTCGATTCATGCTGCAGAATCGAGGGCGTCCGGAGGATCTATTTTTCAGACGTGTCGCAGGCGCAATCAATCAGGTCGAACAGGACTTCGACGTCGTTGTCGTCGATTGCCCCCCACAACTGGGCTTTTTGACCATGGGCGCCCTTAACGCAGCGAGTGGCATGATTGTGACTGTCCATCCCCAAATGGTCGATGTCGCATCCATGAGCCAGTTCCTCTTGATGACGTCCGATCTCGTGTCGGTAATTGAAGAAGCCGGCGGACGGCTCGACTACGACTTTCTACGGTTTCTTATTACGAGGCATGATCCGCGCGACGTCCCCGAGCAGGAAATCGTGGCGCTGCTTCGTGACGTCTTCGGAATCGACGTCATGGCGGCATCCGCATGGAAGTCGACGGCAATCGCCAATGCCGGTCTTACCAAGCAGTCGCTCTATGAACTCTCGCGCGGCGCGGTAGGACGGACGACGTATGATCGAGCAATGGAATCCATCAATGCCGTGAATCTGGAAATTATCGACCAGATAAACAAGGTCTGGGGTCGATGATGGCGGCTCAATCGCTGATAAATCAAAACCTTAGTGTGTTGTCAGCTGACTACACGGTCTTACTAGAACTGTTGTTTGGATAGGGTCGGAACGATGAGCAAACGTACACAATCCATTCGCTCAATGTTTGCCGGGGGCAACGATCAGACCGCTTCTAATGACGCACAGCAGCCTGTGCAGCGAGTTGCCTCGGGTGCGGTCCGGTCGTTGAAAGACACGTTCTCAGAGGTGGAAAGACATTACGAAGAGCTCAAGCAGCAAGTTGCTGACGGAGCTGTTCCAGTCGAAATAGACCCAGAATTGGTCGACCCCTCGCCCTTCGCGGACCGGTTTGAGGACCAAGACATGGCTGTCTTGGAGGTCCTTAAGACTTCGATCAAAGATCATGGACAAGAAATTCCGATCCTTGTTCGACCGCATCCAGCTGAGATCGGACGATATCAGGTTGCCTACGGCCACCGCAGACTACGTGCGACTGCCGAACTCGGCTTGAAAGTCAAAGCCTATGTCCGCGAACTGGATGACGATCGTCTTGTCGTCGCGCAGGGCATTGAGAATTCCGCTCGTGAAGACCTGACTTTCATCGAACGGGCGGCGTTTGCACTCAAACTGGACGAGGGTGGTTTTCAACGGTCGCTAATACAAATGGCTTTGTCTGTTGACCGACACGAAGCTCAAAAGCTGGTAACAGTTGCTCGGGCAGTTCCGCAGTGGTTGATTGATTCCATTGGCCGTGCGCCGAAGATCGGTCGACCGAGGTGGCAGGAGCTCGCAGAACTTTTGAAAGTCCCGGGCGCAGAGAAGAAGGCCCGCAAAGCCACCCAGGACAAATCCTTCTCACATAGGGATTCTGACAATCGTTTCCTGGTCGTCCTAAGAGCGTCCAAGATAGATGATGTGACGGCGCCGTCTGTAGCCCCCACCCGCTTGGTCGCAAAATCTGCTGACGGGCTTCAAATCGCGACGCTCGCCATCGGCGGCAAGCAGTGCAAAATCGAAATGAACCGAGATAGAGACGAGACTTTTGCAAAGTTTGTTATGGAGCAGCTTCCTGCGCTCTACGCGAACTTCAGAAAGGAAAATCCGTCATCTGAAGGATAAATAAGGATAGGAACAGCAAAAGAAAGGCCCCCAAACGTCGCCGTCGTGGAAGCCTCTCTCAATGGTCTAAGCAGCCTGAGAATCGCATTTCCATGAATCGCAGTCAAGAGTCTTTGGCACCGTTTTTGGTGAGCAGATTTCTTTTGCCTATTGAAGGGTGAAAGACATGCAGAGTGGAAATGTGACGACGCCGTTTGGGCGGCGGCCGATGACGCTTGCCTTAGTGGCGGCACAGTTCAAATCCGCCGACATCAGGCAGGGTAAATCGGCCGACAAGTGGAAGATCTATCGCGATGCTTGTGACGCGCGATCATTGTTGGGTTTGCGCGATCGGGCACTTGCAGTGCTCAACGCGCTTCTATCATTCTACCCTGAGGCTGAACTCAAGGAGGAAGCGAATCTTATCGTGTTTCCGTCCAATGCCCAACTCGCGGCACGGGCAAACGGTATCGCCGGCACGACGCTACGCGAGAACTTGGCCCTCTTGGTCGATGCAGGTCTCATCCAACGGAATGATAGCCCGAACGGGAAACGCTATGCGCGCAAGAGCTCAGATGGGTCCATCGAGACAGCCTTTGGCTTCAGTCTTGCGCCGCTTCTGGCCCGATCAGAAGAACTTGCGGTTATGGCCCAGCAGGTCGCAGAGGGTAATCGCAAGCTCAAAATCGTCAAAGAGCGCATCACAATTGCCCGACGGGATGTCCGGAAATTGATCTCTGCGGCAATGGAAGATCACGTTCCCGGGGATTGGGCCAAGGTCGAGGAGCTTTATGTTGAAGCCATGGCACGGCTGCGGCGGGCAAAAGGGGCGGACGAATTAATCGGAATTCTCGACGAAGTCGAGATGCTGAAGGAAGAAGTAGTCAATCTATTGGAACGGCACGTCAATCTTGGAAAATCCGACGCCAATGATGACGGATTCCGTCAGCACATACAGAATTCAAATACCGAATCCAGCAATGAACTTGAACCTTGCTCTGAAAACGAGCAGGGCGCGAAGCAGAGTAAAAACGTTGAACTAAGAGCCGAATCGATAAAATCATTCCCGCTTGGTATGGTCCTTCGGGCATGCCCGGAGATTTCCATGTATGGTCCGGGCGGAGCAATCGGCAGCTGGCGGGACCTTATGATGGCCGCCGTGGTCGTGCGATCAATGCTGGGGGTAAGCCCGTCGGCCTACCAGGACGCCTGCGAAGTAATAGGGGCTGAAAACGCGGCCGCAATGATGGCTGCAATCCTGGAGCGGGCGGGGCACATCACATCGGCCGGTGGATATCTTCGCGATTTGACGTCGAGGGCGAAACGCGGCGAGTTTTCTCTCGGACCAATGTTGATGGCGTTGCTGCGGGCCAATGGCGGCGAACAAAGGCGGGCTTAATCGCGGTTCCAAATTATATCCCTTGAAAAACATTAGTGCCCTTTGAACCGCCGCTTTGTTTTGTTGTCAGCTGACCACAAGCTAAATTGTTGTTTTTGCTACTTGGTTGCAATAATAGCATTCTAAGGTGCGATTTTACTTCGCAGATCCATTCAGAATGGCGGCCCGTTCAGGTGCGTGAGCGAATGCGAGACCTTATATCCATGCGGACGCTCCGCGACCACATATTTGGATGCGTTGCACAGTGGGGAGTCATATGTTGGCGAAGCTTGGATGCGATCGCCGAAAGCAGCCTTCTGCATGCAGCCATCCCAGCCAGTACCTTATGGCGTTTTTCCCGGAGACCGGTGTTGCCAGGCGGTGGGCCTTTTGCTTGCGCAGCTTTGATGCCTGGTTTCGTTCGCACGGAGATCGGTACGCGCTCAACTTGTGCTGTGGCGGCTAGTACCTAGAGAGAAAGACGCTCCGCTGCGTCGATATCCCGATCGGACCTCGCAGCGAATGAAATAGAACCTCTTCAAGTCGATCCTTCGATCACTCGGAAGATGGCTGACGGAGTGGCGAGTTCTCGCTTAGACCAATATTGATGGCTTTGATGCGTTCTCATGTCCAGCAGCGTCGTGTTGGCTAGCAAAACCACCGAACCCGGGCACTACAGGATTCGAACACATGAGAACTGGTTTCTAGATTGGAGAAGCCCGACGACTATGTGTTCAGATCGATTGTATTATCACGGGTCGTGCCATCTGATTCATGGAATTAGTCCGTACAGGTGGCAAGAACAATTGACTCTTGGATCGCGCTGGCAAACAAAGCAGCGATGTACAGAGGATGAATAATTGCTGACCAAGAAATCCAGACCCAGGATGGCGCCGTAGCGGCAGAAGCTGAGCCCGCTGCTCCGAAAAAGACTTCAAAAAGGAAATAACACGAAGGCTGAAAAAATTCGTGCGAATGCGTCGAAACTGGCGAAGCAGAAGGTCCGCGGCCTTACCGGGGAGGAAAAGCTGGAAAAGATTGGTCAGATTGAAGCTACGGTCGCTGGCGGCGCAACCTTGAAGATGCCGTGAAAAGCGCTGGTATTTCGGATCAGACTCATTATCAGTGGAAGAAGGCTTTGGCTCAACCGGCGCCACCCGTTTCCGCAGCATCTCTTTCGGTGGATGACGAACTCGCCGAATTCATCCAGCTCGAGGAAGAAAATCGGCGCCTCAGAAAGCTGCTCTCAGAGAAGCTGCGCGCCGAAAACGCTGATCTGCGCAAGAGACATGGTATGAGTTAGCGGTCTTTCGGTGTCCATCCCTCGATCACCTTGACGTGCAATCCTCGGGATTGGCCGGTTTCAAAAATTCCCGTGCATCCTGATCATTCTGCGCCCTCACTCATTCCATTTCTTAGGAACATGCGAACACCACGATCCAATTTCATCGTCGAATATAAGACGAACAGGCGCCAGACACTTCGCCGAACCTCAATCTGGGGCGATCTGGATTTGCAGGCTGTTGCCCGCGCGGTAGAGGCTGACGATGTGATGCCAAAGCTTGATCTGCCTCAAGCAGCATCAGTTCAGGAGGACGTTGTCGCGGTGAAGTTCGAGGTGGTAGACTACTCGGATGTTCCGATTGACGGCGAAGTCCCTCCGGATAGTCCTGCCGCAACGTCGTCGTCGAAAGAGTTTTCCATCGAGTCTGAAGCTGTGGAAGACGATGCGTCCGACCCCACGCGCTCGGTGCATCAGCAGCGTAGCCCGGGTTCAGGATGGACTCCGAAGTCTGGAGCGAAAGCACGGAGTAAGAAGACGCCGTCAGCGAGCCCCGCAAGTGCACCAATTCTCAATCTTCGCCGCGATCCCCCGCTGCTGTGCGGCTTGGATGAAGAGCTCGCCGCTCTCGAGGCTGAAAACCGCCATCTGAGAAGCCTCATGGTCGTGAAGCTCCGGAAGGAGAACGAAAGGCTGAAGTTCATGCTTCGGCGATTTGGTCAAAGTCGCTAAGTTTGATTACTAGCACGAACGAGTATGCGCATCGGTCGGCGACCGCTGAACCCGCAGTAGCAGGCGTCTAAGGCGGGAATCTCGTAAATTCGGTGGTTGATGGTGTCGTTTGGCATTTAATCGTAAGAACGCGGCCGTTCCGGCAGGTGGTGGCATTTAATTTGAGATTTTCGGTGCGATTTTCGGCGTCTGGCACCTTCCGATTTGGCAATAACCGTTTGTGACGGTTTAGCATTTTCTGAGGACGATTGGCCGACGGCATTCATCTTTTCCATGGCGACGAATCTCACCTTAAGTGCCAATCGAAGCCTGAATCTCAAAATTAACTGCTCAATCTCAATTTAAGTGCCACGCTATCTTGTTGAAATTATCGCATGCGGAGTCTTGCGATTAAATGCAAAACGACACAAGACTCCCATTATGTTGTCGTCCATTCGGGCGCCTCCCCGGCCATCTTTCCTACGCTGCGACCGCTCTGTCGACACGATCGCCTTGACTTGGTCTTGGCCACTGTGCTCGTAAGCAATGACGACGTGGCGAGCCCTGGACACGACTTAGCCGTTGTAACGCTCGATGAGGTCCCCGGTGGACGGCCCGAACATTCTATCGAATGTCCTGCTGCTGTCGATAGGCCATTCACTGCAGCCAAGGTCGGAACACGTTGAAAGGTGGGGGGGATCGTACTACTATATAGTTGGAACGAAAGGCGATCAGCTTCGATGCAGATAGTGTGGACATTTACAGCGCGGTCATACCTCGACCAACTCGCATCGGAAGAGAAAGCAAAGGTGGTCAACGCTGTTGAACGTCTGTCGCGCGGCGGACGATCCTCAGCTCTGGAGCAAACAAAGCTATTGCTCGGGACGAAAGATCTCTTTTCCCTTAGGGTGGGAGCCGAGTTGCGAGTCCTCGTTCGCTTCGAGGGCGAAAATCTAAAAATTGAGGACGTCGTTAGGCGTAGCCAGCTCGATGGATTGCGGAGAGTTGAGAGGTTGGCACAGGCCCACTCTGTATGAAATCCTTTGTTTCCTTAAATCTTGATACTTCGATCTTACGACAAAACCTGGACGAACTTGACGAGCTCCTTAAATCCGAGAGCCATCTCAAGGAACGGGATCAGATAGCGCCATTTTTTAAAGAGCGCCCGCATCTCTGCGCTGCTATTGGCTACGGAAACAATGCTGTCGAACTACCCAACTGCTGGGCAAGCGAACTCGACTTGTTTGGCGATTTCGTGTGCGACGCGGCTTCTGGCGATACTGAGGCGAATGCATTCACATTGATCGAGGTCGAGGACGCGCGAGAATACAGCATCTTTACAAAGCTCGAAGCCGGAAAATCAATGAAACACTGGTCCAACCGATTTGAGCACGGCTCGTCGCAGTTGGTTGATTGGGCGTGGCGGCTGTCGGAAGAAAAAAACTCTTCCGCATTCAGACGGATTTTCGGTACGAATAGCCCGACAATTCACCTGCTTCTGATTGTAGGGCGTGATGCGGATCTCGTGCCAGATGATCTTGATCGACTTCGCTGGCGTGCTAACAATGTTGCCTTTGGTGGTTATCGGATGTCGTGCTTCACCTTTGACGGAATACTAGCCTCAATCCGTCGTCGTCTTCTTCTGGCAAGCCAGCCGTCAGAGGTAACCTGAAACGTTTGCGAGATCCGGCTGAAGGCGCCAAGCCCGCGATCTTACAACGGCCCCGGCGTAACAATGAAAACGGTCATCATCTAAATTACAGAAGTGCTCACAAGCCCGAGCTAAGTTAGGCTGCTTCTCCTGAGTAGTGCCGTTTGAGATAGACTTCCATCCCCAACTGAATTTGCGCGAACCAAGGTCCTGACAGACTCATAACAAGCGCGCCGCGCGTCCACACCGTCTGGTGGCATTGCTGGATGCCTGTTGAATCGAGCGATGACGTGACTGCTCCATCGCCTCGGGTAGGGGAATGCCTCGGTTCGCCGCCTCGGCCAGATACCTGACCGCAACCCATGGGCCGAAAACTCCCCGCTCTCCAACCCGGCCATCTCCACCCTCTGCTTGATAACGGCGTTGACCGACTGCGGATCGAGCGCCCGCCGCGAAATTGTCCCCCAGCGCCCGCCCCCCCCCCCGAAACACGCTGCCCTTGTCGATCTTCCCCCGCCGCCAGCCAGGCATTCAACGCCTCGACAGGCCGGCCGGTGAGATAGACGACTCGTCCTCCTCGCCTGACGTCGTTTTGGTACGGCCAAGATGAATGGCGAGAGAGGGGAGGGGAGTGCCGCCTTCGGTCTCGATCGGAGCTTCCACGGTCAGTTGTTCCAGGCGAAGGCCTGCGATCTCGCTGCGCCGGCGGCCGCCGGAGGCAAAGGCGACCATCAGGATCGCCCGGTCGCGGAGATCACGCGGGCTTTCGGTCGCGCACGTCACCAACAGCTTGGCCAGCACGTCGCCGGTGACCGCCTTTGCGCTTTTGCGGCGGCGTTGCCGCAGGACGGCGCGCACATCCAGACGAACGGCGGATTCGAGGGCAGGGGAGCCGAAGGCGTCGGTAAGCCCGCGCCATCTGGTCAGTGTCGACCAGTTCGCCAGCCGACGGAGCACGGTCGCCGGCGCATGTGGGCCGGCGGACTTGAGGAATCCCTGGTGCCGGAGGTTTTCGGCCACGTCTGCCGGGATGCCGTGATCTGAATCGGCAGTACGTTTCTCCGGATCCCACAGGTGATGGGTGACGAATTTCAGGAGCAGCGCTTCGGGCGCCGGCCAGGGTAGAGATTTTCCGGAGGCCGCCAGACCCCAGGCTTCGAAATAGGCGAGATCGGAGGTCAGCGCCCGGAGCGTATTGTCGCCCATGCGCTGTGTGGCTTTTAGCTAACAATTTCAATTGAAGCGGAAAGCTAAAAATCCGACACGCAATTTGCCCCAACGAGTTCATAGTGAGCAGGGGAGGGGCCTCAAAGCCCTGTGGCTTTGGTGAGATTGACGCGAAAGCGGTCACGCCGGCGCTGGTATTTCCGCGTCATTTCCGCACTGGCATGGCCGAGCTGCTTCTGGACATAGCGCTCGTCGACCTCCGCGGAGGAGGCCAGACCGGCGCGCAGCGAGTGACCGGAGAATTTTGCCGCGCGTTCGGCCTCGTTGAGGTCGCCCCTGACGCCGGCGGCCAGTGCCGCCTTTTTGACGAGACGGGCGACCTCGCGATCGTTCAGCCGGTCCGGTCCGACATCCTTGCCCTGGCCGCGGACGCGGCGGAACAGCGGACCCTTGGCAATCCGGGCGAACTTGATCCAGGTTTCGATAGCGAGAACCGGACAGGTCGCATCGGACGAGCCGCGGCCGACTTCCACCTCCCGCCATCCGGTCTTGCCGCGCAGGGTGACGAGCAGGCCCTTCTCGAGGATCTCGATCCAGCCGCGCGCGTCCTCGCTCTGGTCGCGGCCGATATCGAGCCCAACGATCTCGGAACGGCGCAGACCGCCGGCAAAGCCGATCAGCAGCATGGCGCGATCGCGCAGGCCGCGCAGGGTTCCCCTGTCGAGCGTTTCCAGCATGCCGATCAGGTCTTCGGGCAGGAGGGCTTCCTTCTGCCGCGGCGGGGCGGCGTGCGTGTTGCAAATGCCAGCCATTACGGTGGCGATATGACGGTCCTTGCGGTCGAGCGGCGTGCCGCGCTGGGCGTAGCTCCAGGTCAGCGCCGAAAGGCGGCGCTCGATCGTCGTGACGGAGCTGGGCTTGCGATCGGCCGCAGCAGTGCCGGACGCGAGCGCCGTAATGTACAGGCCGACGGTGTGCGGATCGGGCGGTAGGGGCGCGAGACCCTGGCGGCGGCACCAAGCGGAAAAGTGCTTCCAGTCGGAGGCGTAGGCCTTGCGGGTGTTGGCGGCGCTCGCCGCCTCGACATAGGTACGGGCGCGTTCGGCGAGCTGCTCGAGGTGCGCCGGCAAGGTCCGCGCCTCCGGAAGAGGGGAGGGGAGGCCAGCGCTGGCCGTCGAGATGCCGACCGCCATCTGCGGCGCGGCAATAGCGTCGCGAGCGGTCGTGCTCTCAGACGGAGAGGAGGTCTCTGTGGCGTGATTTTCGTCGTTTTGCTCGATGATATGGGCCATTCTTTATATAAAGAGCAAAACGTCCGATAATGCAAGATTATCGGACGTTATATATCCGCGACAAGCGGTGCGGTTTAGGCGGATAATGCTGGACTAAACCGCTCACCTAATCTACACTCCGTCGCATGGATTCGTTCGACCCCTCCGCTCCAACCGCCCCCGCCTGGTCGCCCCGCATGCCGGGATGGGCACTGCCGCGTGGTCGCGACATCACTGAATCCGACGCCGCCTTCGCCGCCGGTATCGCCCTGAAATCGCTCGATGATCTGATCCGCGCCGATCCGCCGTGGCTCGGCTGCTGGCGCGATCGCCTTGCTCTCAAATCAGCTGCCGTCGCCGCCAGAATGCTTGGCCGCAATGAAGAGGAAACCGCCATTCGCGACGCGATTTTGCTCACCGCGCCCGGCAACGATCCCGGGCCGGCCGGAAAGCTGTTTCTTGCCATACGAATGCTGACGCGCCAATCCGGGACGATTGCCACGCCATTCGTTAAGGAGCTCTGCGCGCTGCTGGGGATTGGCTGGGAGGATGCTCTTGTCTCCGTCCCGGATTTTGTCGATACGGCGATCCAGTCCGGGCGCGCGGCACCCCTCGCAGTTGCCGAGCTTGTATCGGCGATTACGACCATTCGCCCGGACACCGAGGTGCTGTCGCTTGGGCTCGCCGAGATCGTTCTGGCGCTAATGCTGAACTGGCCGAAACCCGTACCGCTGCTAATCCCCGAGCGGTTTGGCGAGGCGTTCCGCACCATCGGCGGCCGTGGTCGCGTCCGGTCTGGCGAAGCGGCTTATCCGAGGGCGATCTGCCTGGCTTTGATGGATGGTGTGGCGGCGGCGCTGCGATCTGCCGTGGAGATCGATCGAAGGGCAGCGCGGTTGCTGGCTGTGGCACCAAAGCTCCGTACCAGGGGCGCCGAGCCGGTGATCCGGCGTTTGCTGTCCGACGACGCTATTCTGGCGTCGGTCCCAGGAAGCGAGCTGTCGCGCTGGGCAGCGAACCGGCTGTTCGATCGGCTCGAGAGTTTTGAAGCGGTGCGCGAGCTGTCCGGCCGCTCCTCCTTCCGCATCTTTGGATTATGATGATGAGGGGAGCGAGCGCGACAAAAACCACACTGCGTCGGGCAAAAGACCGACAGCAAGATGTCCTGTATGATCGCGAGCTCGAGGACTTACCGCAAGAACTTCGTTGGCGGGAATGGATGCTGCGGATTGAGGCGGTGATCTTTGCCTCGGCTGAGCCGGTCAGCCGCGAGACGCTGGCGCGTGTGGTGGGAAAGGATTGTAGCATTGATCTGTTGATCGACGATCTCGTCGAGGAGTTGCGGGATCGGCCTTACGAGCTGGTGTCGGTCGCCGGCGGCTGGCAGCATCGCACCCGGCCGCGGTTTGCCGAGACGATTCGCGCGTCTTCGGCCCCGACAAGGGGAGGGGCGGCGGCACTCTCCGAGTTCGAGGCGATGGTGCTGATGGCGGTGGGATATTTACAGCCGATTACCCGCGGCGAGCTGTCAAAGATCTTTGGGAAGGAGGTCAGCCGTGACGTCGTTGGTAATCTGCGCGGGGCGGGTTTTATCGGCTCCGGGCCACGCAGTCCGACGCCAGGCGCGCCCTATACTTACATAACGACCTCACACTTTCTTTCGGTCTTTGGTATGGAGACGTTGCGTGACCTTCCCAATATCGAAGCGCTCGAGGACGCCGGCTTGCTGAGCAGACGTGCCGTTCAAGATGATGTCGCCTTCGATCCAACTGAAGGGGAGGCAATGTTCATTGAATGAATGAGGGCAGCGTACTTCTGCATTTGCGACCCGGACGAAGGCGCTGTGACGGGAGCAAACTGCAGAATTTCGTCTTGGACAACCGTGCTGTCTTCCAATGGTCCGTCCGAGAGACCTTCTAAGGCGAAGTCCGAATGGGAAACAGGTCCCCGCCGTAGTGGTGAAGCCTGGTGTGATGGCGACGGCATAGCCATCGGACGTTCAATGGCTCGTCGTATTGATCGTGATGAGCATCGACGTCTTCATCACCACAGACCTCACACGTGTTCTTTCTCAGCTCGCCCGCCTTCACGGCACGCTGCACCAAGAGGTGAGCCTCATATTTTGCAGGATTAGCACGCCGCCAATTCGCTTGGCGGGTATCTGTCTTTAGCATCTATCTAGTCTTCCCGATCAGTTCAGGGTGTAGCGCTTCCAGGGTATCGCCTGCATTGGCACCCGCGACAGAAAATTAACAAGATCACGTCGGCCACGATATGTCGGTACGCCCCTGCTGTTTTGTGCCATGAGAACAATCGGCACGCCCGGGAATGCTGGCTGGAAGCTATATGCAACGTCGTCGGCCTGATGGCCGCTGTTCAAAACGTGCGGCTTGACGATGACTATGGCGAAGGTGACGCCCTGCTCGCGAACTAATGCGCCTTCAAACTGCATTTCTTCTCTCCTTTGATGAAGAGGCCGCCTCACTCCAGGCGGCCTCAGGTTTTAGCCACGCGGCGGGAACGGGTCGCGACCGTAGGAATCCTTGTCCCGGATTTGTCCGTTGGGACGGTGGATGACGACTTCGCTCTGCTGGTTGATCGCAATTTTGCGAGCAGCGGCAGCCGCGTCGGCCTGCGTTCCATGGGTGGAGGTCACTCGCTGATTTCCAGCGCCCCGCACGGCCCATTCGCCGTTATGGGGAACCACATGCTGATTCTTCCTTGTCATTGCATCAGAATCTTTTTTCTTGAGTGCCGTAAGAGTTTACATTAAGGAAAATTTAATTGTCAATATGGCTATTGTGGTTTACGAATGGATGACGAATTTTTACGCATGGAGTGATCATGACCATTGAGATGAAAAATGTGCTGGAGTTGGCCGACGCGGCACTTTCCGCTGACTACACGCGCGTACGCAGAGCTGCGAATGCGCTTGCGCGAGATCTCGACAAGAATGGTGAGACTTCCATTGCCAAGGAGCTGAAGGCCCTGGTGCGCAAGAGGGGGGTGCCTTTGAAGGCGTCTGGCTACGTGGAATCGCTGCCCGTGGACTCGAAATCCCGCTTGCCGCTTGTCGAGGAGCAGACCTGGCCCGATACGCCTATTTTTCTCAACGAAGGCGGGTGGCATGTGTTCAGCGATTTCATCGCGGATGCTCGGCGCATTGATGACTTGAGCGCCAAAGGATTGGCCTCACGTCTTGGGCTTCTGCTCTCTGGCCCGCCAGGAACAGGCAAGTCTCTCCTTGCCGGCCATATCGCTGCGCAACTGTCTCGTCCGCTATATGTCGTCCGGCTCGACTCGGTCATCTCCTCTTTGCTCGGGGACACCGCCAAAAATATCCGCTCGGTGTTTGATTTCGTGCCGGCGCGAAACGCCGTTCTTTTTCTCGATGAGATGGATGCAGTCGCAAAGCTGCGTGACGATCGTCACGAGTTGGGCGAGCTCAAACGCGTTGTCAATACCGTCATTCAAGCGTTGGACGGGCTAGACCCGAGCTCGATCGTGGTTGCTGCAACCAATCATGCGCATCTTCTTGATCCTGCAATATGGAGGCGGTTTCCTTATAAAATTGAACTCGGTCTTCCGGATGAAAGCGTTCGCGCTGACCTTTGGCGCCATTTTCTCTTCGAGGACAAAGATGAGGAGAGGCGCGCCGAGCTATTCGCCGTCGTGTCCGAAGGGTTGTCGGGGGCCGATATCGAAACGATGAGTCTGTCGGCGCGGCGTCATGCCGTTCATGAGTCGCGTGATATTGATTTTGGAGCCGTCGTTGTGGCTCTGCTGGAGCCGCGGTCAGGCCGTACTGTCCCTGTACAGCGGCAGCCATTGGATGCGGAGCAGAAACGCCAGGTTGCAATAGCCCTCAAGGAGAAGTACGCCATTGGGGGCGCGGATACCGCCCGCATTCTCGGAGTGTCGCGGCAAGCCATTTACGCTTACCTGAAGCAACAGGAAGGGGAGGTGTAGTATGGTGGAGCCTAGAGACCAACCTCTTCTCTATCCCGTTCTGAGCCTTCAGATGGATCCGGCGCTGCGGAGTCCGACGGGGCGTGGCAAAGGCATCGACAGCATCGTCAAGGAGCGGCTCGGCCGGCAGCAGGACGTGCTCGCGAGCGAAACACGCGACATTTATGAACACCGTACAGAGTTGCCCACATACTCGGGTTTGACGCACCTAGTCGTTCGGATGTTCAGTGAGGATTCCCTTGCTCCAACGCACACCCCCGATGACTTGTTCTCGCAGCGTCATGGATGCAGGCTAGTTGCTCCTCTTCCTGGCGGCTATTTGATCGAGGCTGAAGTCAAAGAATTGCCTCGCCTCCTTCGCGCAATCGAACATCCAATCGGCTATGCGGTGCAAGCCGACATATCCCGTGTTTCGTCTCTCGGACAATTTGATGCGAAAAGTCGTCTGCGCGGTCGATCGTTCAATGAGCTCTGGAATTCCGCACCGGAAGATGATGACGGACGCTTGTTCGTTGTTTGGCTTGCGCCGTTCCGCGATCGAGATGCCAAGGCCGAAGTCCTCGAGCGTATCCAGCGCTTTGCCAATGAGAGGCTGGTCATGCCGACATTTACCAGCGTGCGGCTCACGCTCGGAACATCTGAGGAATCGGAAGAACCGCGTTCTCTCACGACACCACGACAATCCAGCATTGCAAGGGCAATGCGAGATTATCGAAACACCGGCGTCGGACGCGCTGCAGTTCGAATTCCGAATAAAGAAGGGTTGAGACAGCTCATTGCGTCAGGCGCTTCTTATCGCATTGATCCTGTGCGGCCGATCAGAGTGGCAGCACCTGGCGAAGGAGCGGAGCCTCCTGCACCAGTAATCGATGAGAATGCTCCAATCGTTGCCGTCGTCGATGGCGGTCTGCATGCGCGAAGCTACACCGCAGCTGAAGCTTTCAGGGCGACACCTTTCGTCACGAACGCCCAAGCCGACAAGCCTCACGGAAATAGCGTTAGCTCCCTCGTTATCCATGGGCACGCCTGGAACAAAAATCGCTCGCTGCCTCAACTAAACTGCCGTATCGGAACTGTTCAGGCCGTCCCCCATCGGAACGCCAATCGGCGCTTTGATGAGCGGGAGTTGGTCGACTATCTGGCGGAGGTTGCGCGTCTTTATCCAGAAGCGCGCGTCTGGAACATCTCTGCCAATCAGGACGGCGCCGGTTTGGATCCCACCGAGGTCAGCGTTCTCGGCCATGAAATCAGCCTTCTCGCGAGATCGGCGGGCTTCCTCCCCGTCATCTCTGTCGGAAATGTCACCCCAGATAACAATTCAAGACCTAATCCCCCAGCAGATTGCGAGGCGGCGATTGTCGTGGGGGGCCGTCAGGCGCTTGCTGACGGTACGCCGGGTGACAGTTGCCCCGCATGCCTGCCAGGTCCCGGTCCTGACGGGATGATGAAACCGGACCTGTCGTGGTTTTCGAATCTCAGGATGCTGGGTGGGGTCGTGGATACGGGAAGCAGTTACGCAACGCCGTTGGTATCGTCTTTGGCAGCCCACACCTTCGATAGCTTACGGGAACCAACGCCGGATCTGGTTAAGGCTCTCCTCATCAATTCAGCCGAGCGAAGTGAGCACGATCCCAACCTCGGTTGGGGAACCCCGTATCAAGGGCACCTCCCTTGGACCTGCGCGCCCGGCAGTGTCACGCTTGCGTGGCGGGCACAACTCGAGCCAGGAACCGCATACTACTGGAACGATATTCCCATCCCTCCCGAGCTGGTGCGTGACGGAAAATTGTTCGGACGCGCCAGCTTGACCGCTGTTTTGCGGCCTCTCGTGTCGCCGTTTGGCGGCGCTAACTACTTCGCTTCCCGCTTGGAGACATCTCTGGCGTATCAGTCGGGAGCGGATAGGTGGCCGTCGCTACTTGGCTCAATGAAAGAGTCGACGCTTCCGGAAAACGACGCTCGCGATGAACTTCGCAAATGGCAGCCTATCAGACGGCACTGCAGAGACTTTTCAAAAGGGAGCGGACTTGGCTTTTCCGGACCATACCTGCGGCTTTACGCCCGCGTGTTCATGCGTGACCTCTACCAATTTGGGTGGACGCATCACAGCCAAGCGGGCGCGCAAGAAGTTGCGTTCGTGCTCACCCTTTCAAGCGCGGACGGAGAGAAGTCGATTTATGATTCAACAGCTCGTGCGCTCGGAAACTTCGTTGAAAGCGCCGTCTTGAACCAAGACATCGAGGTCTCGAATGAGATCTAGCTGGTCGGTGTCCTCCGGATTTGCGATTGGGCCCTTGCAAGCGAGGCAGATGCGTGAGGCGTAGCCGCATTTCCATCGGTTTTTCCGAGAAGGAATTTGCCGAAGCGTTGGCACCCAGGGTCGCTACCGTGGGCACGAGGCCGGTGGATGCCGTTGAACAACTGCTCACACAAATTCTCGTCGAAAATCTTCGGCAGCAAACAGCTTTGGCGCTCCGGAAGATCCCCTCGGTGAAGCTTCACTCGATGTATTTCAAGGAGCGCTGTGCATCCTTAGCGCGGCTTGCGGACATCGGGTACGACACCTGGTATGCCGAACTGGCCTTTTCCACAACCAGAGAGAACATGGTTGACGGCGTTGAGATTGACACACAGGGTTTGCACCTAAGTCCCATAAATTGTGGCCCTGCAGGGCTGATCACACACCGACTTTGGTCGAAGCAGCTAAAAACGCAAACCAATCACATCCTGCGTTTGAACCACGTGACGATTCCGCCCAGCACGTTTCTTGAAACCAAGAAAATGATGGAGGCGATTTGCCTTGAGCAGCCGCTGGTCGCGAACCCTCGACCTGGTCCGCGTACGCAAGGCTATGAGTTTGGGATCGAGGGCTTTGAGTTTGTTGCATTCGATCATTTAGTTACCGGGAAGCGTTGTTTCTGTTCATGCGCTCGCCTAGCTCATGAAAAGATGATGTCAGAGGCTATAAGGATTGCATCTCATTCAGGCGCATGGACCCATCAGGTTGTTCGATTGTTGTCGGATGCGACCTACATCGACGAAATATGCCACCTGTGTATCGCCCGTCGCTCGGGACCGGAGGCTGCTGCCAGCTTCTACGGTGATGATATTGGGGAATTTATCACGCCGTATATCGATCAGCTGATGTTGATGTCTGGAATGGACAAGTCCACTGCGCGTTCCGAAGTCCAGTACACTCTTGGTGTTCGCCGATGGATGAGGGAGGCAGAAATGTACAGTCTGGTGAAAAAGCTATTTCCCGACCAAGTTATCCTGAGGGAGGCGTCGCCCCCATGGCTGGGGCGCCAACGATTTGACGTGTATCTGCCCGCCATCGGCCTTGCTCTGGAACACCATGGTGAGCAGCACTACAGAGCCATTACTGCATTTGGAGGAGAAGTGGCGCTAAAACGTAACATGGAACGCGACGCCTTAAAGAGAAGTCTCTGTGAACAAAATGCCGTCCAACTTGTCGAGATTCGATTTGATGAGCAAATGACACTACCGCTTCTTCGCCGAAAGCTGCGGCGTTTCATTATGGCCTAAATGTATCAATGACGGCCGCCTTCACGGCGATAATGTGAGATATTGATTTCAGTCGCAGCCTGGGGTGTAAAATGTTCTACGAACGCGGATGTAACAGAATATCTCGATTATCATCTTGCTTCGGAACTGGAGACCGATTTCGCGATTATGTTGATCGGCCCTTGGGGAGCTGTAACGATGCCAGTCACGAGAGTTGAGCGAATTGTCGGCGGCCTGGTCATCGGACGTGTCGAACGCGGCTCCGACGGCTACTACGCCTGTCATCATTTCGGATCAAACGTGGATCCCTTACCCCTTAATACCTTGGACGATGTTGCGGACTTCCTTCGAGCTCATCCTCGCGGCGGCGTGCGAATGTATCCAGGTCGGAAGAAGATTTCTCGCAACATCTATATCGATGGAATTTTCCTTCGGTGACAGGTGCGCGACCGCCGTTGTCCTGATAGTTTTGGAGGTCGCTACTCCCGATGCTGACGCATTGAATGTATCAGGCTTTCATGCATTACGGATCTCCTAGGAACGGTGGGCATTATGCGAAGAGACGAGGTTGGGGAGGACCTAGTGTCTCTCGCCTTTGACTTTCTCTATTTTTTTGCGCGTTTCGAATATGCGCTCAAGGCCAACGGTTACCTAAAGAAAACAGAGCCAGGTCAGCCCGCGGAGGCTGGGTGGAGACAATTTCGAGAGCGCTGGGAAGGAGATTATAAAAGCAGCGAAGCCGCTGTGGCGTTGATCGCGGCTAACCCGAAAAAGCAGATCATTGGCGACGATGGAATGCTGGCGTTTAGAGCTGTGGGTTTTCCCGCCAGTACTTGTGAGCTTGGGCAGGTTATCGGCTATTGCCAGACCGTCCGTAACAACCTCTTTCATGGTGGGAAGAGCAGTACCGACGGCTTCGATAGCCCGGAGCGTACGAAATGCTGCTTTCCATCGTTCTCGTCGTGCTCGAGGAACTGGCCAGCGCTTTCGATCTTGGTGCTGACTATACCGGCTACTACTAAAACGCTCATCGATGAAGAGTAGACGCAGGCGCTTGATAGGCAGAGGCGTGAACGTGGAATGTCGTTCAAGAACGCAGCAGGCGTGATTTTTTACTAGCCAACCTTGATGTGCATCAAAATGTGCATATATTGTGCATAAGATTGAGCGGAGATTAGGCATGGCGCAGGCTCAGACAGTACATTCATACACAGTTGTTTCCGGCTTTGTTGATAGCCTTCAGGAACCGCGGACGCCCTATATTTCGCCGTCTCGCTTGTCAAAGGCGCTCGGCGTCAAAGTCGCAAACCTTGCAGAATTGACCGGTGTCCATCGCAATACCCTGCGCAATCCCTCCTCCGAACGCTTGCAGGGCAGGATGCGGGAAATGATCAAGGCGATCTCTGCGGCCGCCGAGCTGACTGGTGATCTTGCGAAGGCAATCTACTGGTATCGAAATGAACCGATTGCCGATTATGGCCATCGCACGGCCGCGGAGCTTGTTGCCGATGGTGAGATAGAGGCTGTTCTTGCCTATATTCGGGACCTGGAGAATGGAGCGCGCGGGTGAAGATTACCCGCATCGGCCCGAACGCAGTCTTTCATCGGTATCTAACACCTAAATGGGCGTTTCTTCCAACCAGCGGCGCCGGGGCCGCTATTGACGGCGGTCGCTTCAATCGACCCGGCGTCGAGGCTCTCTATCTTTCCGAGGCCCCCCAAACCGCGCTCGAAGAATATCGACAGGGCGCGAGCATCACACCGCCGGCGACGCTTGCAGCGTACAAGATCACGCTCAGCGAAGTAGCCGATCTGTCGCAAGGTTTCGATCCGCTTCTTTGGGATGCAGCTTGGTCTCAATGGGATTGTGCATGGCGAAAAATCGCTCGCATCGACAAAAAGGTCCCTCCCTCCTGGAAGTTGGCAGACAAAGTCATTTCATCCGGCCTTCGGGGGCTGCTCTTTCCGTCACTAAGGCACGCTGGCGGAACTAATCTTGTAATTTTTTCTGCCAATCTCATCCCAGATGATGACGTGCATGTTCACGATCCAGACAATCGTTTGCCGCGCGATCAATTGTCCTGGCCGCACTAGCAGCAATAGATGCCGGCCGGCTTCGGGGGAGGGGAATGAAGCGCATTAGTATCAAAAGTGTTCAGCCTGGAGATATTCTCCTCACAGCTCGACCGGGAAAGATAAGCAAATCGATCCGCTTCAGCACGGGGGGCATCGTTTCACACGCGATGATCTGCGTGCAGCATGGTTCGTTTATCGATTCCACCGCGGACGGGGTACAGGCGCGCAACCTGCAGCGGGAGTTGTTCGAGGATGACGAGCAGGTTTTCCATTTCCGCCTGAAGGAAGCTCTCCCCCGCGAGGTACTTTCAAATGTAATCGATTTCGCGCGGGCCGAGATCGGTGCGCGTTATTCTGTGCCGGAGGCCATGCGGTCGGTCGCTGCTGTCCGAAAGCCGAGATCGAAGCGGCAATATTGCTCTCGTTTAGTGGCCCGCGTCTACAGAAACGCGGGCATCAATCTTGTGCCGGACGCAGACTATTGCTCGCCGGAGGATTTACGACGTAGTCGCTTGCTGGTGGAAATCCCGATAGAGACCGAAGCCGTGTCCGAGGAAGAATGGCGTTGGCTCGAAACCAATCGTAACCCGATCCGAGATACACATCAGGCCCACAAAGCCATTCTTGACGTCGCTCGTACGTTCGTTCCGGACTTGGAGAGCCTAAACGAACTCCATGCTTTACTCGTGGTTCGCCCTGAGGCTGATCCGGAGATTGCAGAGGTTCTGCGCGAGAGCGGCTACCTTGATCTGTGGCGCGGTGAAATAGCGGCTCACCCTTGGCGCTACGACCAGAGCCTAATCGCAACGATGTCCGCGCCCGAGCAGATGGCCGACATACGTGAATACTGCATAGGTACAGTGAGCGAGGCTTACAGCGGAGGCGTGCGGTTTTCCATTAACCTCATACAGTTGCAGATGCTAGAGACCCAGCACGGCGGTCAATCCCTCCGGCTGTTGGTGGACCTGTACGAAACTCTTGTGCTTAACGATCAGATCCGCAGGGAGGTCGCGTGTGCGTGGCTGTTGAAGCACTATCCTGACGACCTGAAGAAACAGTTGGAGCAGATCGAGCCGCACAGCGCCTATTGGTATTCGGTCGTTGATCGCGTCGAACCGAAGCTGGCCGCGTTGTCGCGCATGGTCGTCACGGCGGAAGGAAGTTCGGAAGTCTGCTCGTCATGCGGCGACCGGCCAGCCATGTCCTACCGTCTTGCGAATGGCGCTCAGACGATGCCGGGCGTACCCTCCCTGCGCCTGTGCAGCGACTGCATCGAGATACGGCGCGGTATGGGCAACATCCTGATGCCGTTCCTGCATTGACTTGGAAAGAGAATGGGACCGCAAACGAAGGCTGTGATAAAAGAGGATGCGCTGCTTTGGGTGAGTTAGGCCGTTCAGGAAACAGTGTTCTGGACCCAGCGCAACTGCGTCGGATCGAAGCCGTGCATCGCGGCTACTTATTCCAGCACCTCTATGCAGTTCAATGTTTGTTGTCAGCCGCAACCATCGCTGCGCGGGAGATCGCTGTCGAAAGCGACGAAGATGTAGAAATCCAACTCGATGGCATCCGTATCTATGTGCAGGTGAAACATCGGAAAGATGCCCTTGCGTGGGATGATATCGAGGGCGCGATGTCACGTTTTGCGGACCTTGCCGCTGATTCGACGTTAGCCTAAGACCTATCGACCGGCTATAGCCGAAGAAAAATAGCGGGATATATGCGCCGACTCGCCGGCTGTGTTGATGAAGGCTAGCTCGCGCGATCGTGGCCGTACATGCGGAGCCTTTTAACTAGCATCGTTGAGAAGGTGGCGCGTTTGTGATCCTTAATCCCGCCTGCCGTGTTCATGAGCAGATCCGTCAACAGCGCATTCGTTTTTCTGCAATGCACTTGAAGAAGCCGATTGCCGTGATATGGCGCCGTGTCCAGTAAGATTGCCAATCTCTGCGCCGGCGGGAGGGGCCTATTCCCTCGACCATCAGCGACATTTAGATCGCGACAAGTAGCGTCACCTCGCAAAGTTGGAGAAAAAGAGGGTGGCTGTATTTGATCCGCTGGGCTGGCAGGGGCGCTAGCGTTGGCGCTCGTTCATGCAGCCAACCTGCATTTCAAGTGTTGCAAAAGTAATAGATTAGCAGTGGAGACGCCCTTTTCATCTGAGTAAGGTTAGCGTGATTGAAGAAAAATGGAGCTTCTCATGCCGTCCAGCAGCCAACGAACACCTCCCCGAGAATCTGAGTCTGCTCGGGTGAAGAGTGATCCTGCGTCACCAAACCGAAACCTACCTTCCGATGTACTTGCAAAAGTTGCTACCTACGTTCCAACCCAGGATGTGGTCGAAACCGCACGAGATCTCGGAAATCTAGAGCGAACTGGCTCCGCAGGTCGCGAAGCTTTACGTCGAGGCCCTATCGGAATTTATCACGCTCGCGTGAAAAGGATTGGTACATCGGCAAAAGCAGTCTTCGATACAATCATCCCTGGGGAGCAATTGCCTGATTGGCAGGTGAACCGGCCATCTGAAACGGCAAGAACGCGGGCGGTAGGACCACTTCTGAAGTTTCAATCTGAGGCTGGAAAAGCACGATTCACAACCAACATCCTGAACCTCCCTCAGCCTGATCAGTGCGACGCAATTCTGAGCGTGATAAAGCATCTGGACGATCTTGGGGAAGTCAATAAGACGCGCTTAATCGAACGTTCGATCGAAATCTTGCAGCTTGATCCCCCTCTTACTTGGAACCAGGGTCAGAAATGCCCCGCCGCAGACGTATTGGTCCAGGGCGAGAAGCACTTAAACGACGACCAAAAAACTCGGGTACAACACGAGAGGAACAATCGCCCGGAGCTGCTGCGCCTGTTCCGCCGGGCTGTCGCAGACTTTGAGATTGAAAAAAACATGGCGGCGCATCCCCGCAGGTATCAAGACGCGAAAGAACCGGAGGTGAAACCTATCGACGAGGTGATTGACATAATCGAAAGATATAGTCGATCGGTCGTGACGAGAGGGCCAAATGCTATCGGCCTTCTGACGGCACACGAGAGTTTCGTCAAGAACGTCGGTGATGCCTACACCCGTACGCGCGCCGAATTCGATTCATCCTCCCGCGATCGGGACAGATCGGCATTGTCACGGTAACTCTCGGCAGCCGTTCCGTGTTGGCGTGAGTGGAGGGATTACAAGGTGACTTGTCCCCGCTGTGCTCCAGGTTTCATTCGTGTTTGGTGCAGTCAATCGGCATCGGCCTCGTTGCAAGCTGTGCTGGTCCGAGGAATGAGGATTGATTGGCACCCGGAACGGCTTTTCCAAGGGGAAAACGCCAGCCGCAATCCGCAGTAGGGGCTTTCATCGTGAGATTGACATAGGACAAGGCTCGACCGGAGATGTAGAACAGGAGCGCGTGGGCGTGCTGCCCGACGCTCGGGTCGTGCGTCCCAATAGCCAGCCTTGGATTGCTATCGGAGCCGGAAAATCCAACACTTTGTTTGTGTACTTTTCTACCACAGCACTGAATGGTGTGCCGTCCTGCAGCTTCAACACGGCACGATGTTCGAGAAGAAACGGTGGCAGGACCAGTGGTCCTCTCCGGTTCGCAGTTAATTCATTTCCCATGTCCCAGCCTTCTGGTAGAGGAGACCAAAGCAGATTGGAAGATAGGTTGGTGCGGGTGAAGTTAAGAGACTGAACGGCCCTGCCGAACGCTATATCACTGGTGCTCAACGCGTTATTCATTTCCATTGTCAGTCTCGCCGGAACATACCAGTTGTCGGCTTCTGATAGTACGCGATTTCCGCAAACCAGGCGAACGCGGCGATAAGCGATAGGCTCCTCTGATCCCACGGCAAGAAGTTCTCGGATACTGCTATCGGCGGGCGTGTCTTGTACGCGCACGCGCTGGGCAACGATCTTGGAGTCTTCCGGGGCGAGTTTGTGCGCGGCACACCAGCGATCGAGCGTCAAGGTGGCGCTAGGATTTCCCAGGAGATTTGCATTCAAGGTCTGGAGAACTGCGAGCGCCTCGATCCGAGCGGTTGGTGTGTCCGGCCATGGAGAGGCGGTGGAAGATTCTTGTGCCAAGGTATTCGCGGCCAGCACGAGCGCTATAGTCGATGCGATTGCTGTTACCTGCACAGACTTTAAGCAAAAATTCGACATACTGAATTACTCCCTGGATGTGCGTGGGCGAGTTGAATGTTGATCTTGGGGAGGACTGGAAGCATCGCTGTTCGCGGAGTGGCCAGCGGGGCAGTTTGTTCCGGCTTTCGTGTCTGCTCATGCATCTTCCGCCGGCCGCCCAATCGTTCTGATTGTCCACCGTTGAGTTCAGCTCGTTTGGTGTACTGGAACTTCTAGCGTTCCTTCGAGGTTGGTTAAATGTCAATCGTGTTACAAATGTAAAGCATTGCCTTCGGACGCGTTGCCGTTGGATGTCATACCGAAAAAACTACGTTGGCTTCTCATTACTTCAGGAAATTCGAGTGCACTTTGTTTCGGATTAAGACGTAGATGTATGTACCAAACGGCTTTCCCCCGGTCAGTCGCCCACTCCCACCGCATTGACATGGCAATTTCTGCAGTCGGTTATTGTATCACGACAAGCCATACCGCTTTGAGGCGCCAAGGCGTCGTTGGAAGTCGTCATCTCTCGACATTGGCAATGGGGTGCGGGTAGCTTTGGAACATTTGATCTGAATCCGCGTCAGGCGCGGCGCATTCGTAAACGAGAACCGATTCAAGCGTCGCCGCCTTGAACTCCTTCGGCGAGTGGCCGCCATCAGTTCTCATCATCGTCTTTTGCTTTCGAAGTGAAAGCTTCATATTGCTGTAGTGGATAAAAAAATTCACATCCGTAGGCAAAGTCCAAGAGCAACTGTTGAAAAAATGATCTTTGTAGCGCAACGGTTGGTCCCTCGATCTCTGAAGCGGTTGGCAATCTTGTCGATTGCGTGCCGTCGACACCAGCCGGCTCCAGATCCGAGCGGCTGTTTGCAGTACCTGGTTTTTCGTTCAGGCTCATGGTTCAGTCTCCTTGTACAGCTTTCACCCCCTATGCAATCTGAATGTGCTAAAATGATTTGCCGTGGGAGAAGGTCAGTTTCAGCTGTAATCCAACGGGGCTGGATGAATGCGGCTCGCTCTGCATTAGAGGCAGATATTGGTCCGAACCTGCTCGCAAAGTCGGGACAATCCCTTGTTTGCCAAACACTGTCGAGAGTGGTCCTCGCCGGTCGCCGTCAGGGGCCGCGTCTAAACGATAATCTGCGATCCCAGTTCAACAACCCGGTTGGCAGGAAGGTGAAAATAGTCTGATGGGAGTGAGGCCGCATTCGCAAGGAGGATGTAGAACCGGTCCTGCCAGTAGGGCATGCCTGAATTGGCGTCCGGCACCAGCTTGCGCCGGCCGAGATAGAATGAGGTCGACATGATGTCGAACTTCAGTCCGGCCTTGCGCAGCGTCGCGAGCGCCTGTGAGACGTTCTGCGATTCCATGAAGCCGAACAGCAGTTCGACGCGCGAGAAACGCTCGGAAATCTGCTCGACCTTGTAACGGTCCTGACTCGGCACACGCGGCTTGTTGACCGTGCGGATCGTCAGGATGACGTTGCGGTCGTGCAGCACGTGATTGTGCTTGAGATTGTGCAGCAGGGCGGCGGGTGCGGATTCCGGATCGCTGGTCAGGAAGATCGCCGTGCCGGGAACCTGGGCCGGCGAATGTTCGCTCTTGCGCTCGATCGAGCTGACGAAGGAGGCGAGCGGAATATCGGTGTGGCGGGTCTTTTCCATCAGGATCGCAGTGCCGCGGCGCCAGGTCCACATGATGACGGTAAAGGCCGTGGCGATCAGGATCGGGATATAGCCGCCGTCGTGGATCTTCAAAAGATTGGCGCCGAGGAAGATCAATTCGAGTATGACCAGCGGCGCCAGCGCGATCACCGCAACCGGCAGCGACCAGTTCCAACGGGCGCGAACGAATTCGAAGGCCATGATCGAGGTGACGACCATGGCGCCGGTGACGGAGATGCCATAGGCGGTCGCCAGCGCGTCCGAGGTTTTGAAACTCAGGACCAGGAAGATGACGCCGATGAACAGCACGGCATTGACCGAGGGCACGAAAATCTGCCCGGTATTGGTTTCCGAGGTGAAGAGGATTTCCCTGCGCGGCAGGAAGCCAAGGTTGATGCCCTGGCGCACCATCGAGAAAGCGCCTGTTATAACAGCCTGGCTGGCGATGATCGTCGCCGCGGTCGCCAGGATGACAACCGGCAGCAGCGCCCATTGCGGATACATCAGGTAGAAGGGATCCGACATCGTCTCCGGCTTGCCGAGCACGAGTGCGCCCTGCCCGAGATAGTTCAGCGTCAGCGACGGGAAGACCAGCAGGAACCAGGCCCACTGGATCGGGCGACGGCCGAAATGGCCGAGATCGGCATAAAGCGCCTCCGCACCCGTCACCGTCAGGAAGACGGCGCCGAGCACGACGACGCCGTAGAAGCCCTCATGCAGCAGGAAGCTGACGGCATAGTAAGGATTGAAGGCGGCAAGAATGCCGAAATCGTCCGAGATATGCGAAATGCCGGCGGCGGCCATGACGAGGAACCAGACGGCGGTGATCGGGCCGAAGAATTTGGCGACGGCGCCGGTGCCGCGCGATTGCACGACGAAGAGCAGCGCCAGGATCACCACCGAGATCGGCACGATATATTCCGAGAGCCTGGGCGTGACGAGCTTCAGGCCTTCGACCGCCGACAGCACCGACAGCGCCGGCGTGATCATCGCGTCGCCGAGGAAAAGCGCAGCCCCCAAGAGGCCGAGCAGCATCAGGATGGCGGTATGGCCGTTGGCGGTCTTCATCAAAAGAGCAAGCAGCGACAGCGTGCCGCCCTCGCCTTCGTTGTCGGCGCGCAGCAGGAAGAGCACATATTTGATGGTGACGATGATCGTCAGCGCCCAGATCATCAGCGAGATCAGGCTGATGACCTCGAAACGGGTGAGCCCGTCATGGGCCACCGGCTTCAACGCCTCGCGAAAGGCGTAGAGCGGGCTGGTCCCGATATCGCCGTAAACGACGCCGATGGAACCCAGCGTCAGATAGAACAGCTTTTTCGGCGTCATCTGGGATTCGGTCGGATGGCTTTCTGCGGACATGATTTCAACAGGCTCTTCGGAGCCCCAGCCTCCTTTTCCCGCATCGTTTAAAACGCAACAAAGGCTTTCGCAACGGCGTTGGAAAATTGACCGGTCGAAGAATTCTTTGATGATGCAGGCGTTTCTTTGAGGCCTTATCTCATGATCTCAACAGAGCTGAAACGTCGGATCGAGCTTCATCTGTAACGCTCACAAAGTTGCAAATCCGTTCGGCAAACTGATGCGCTGATCGAGGACCACTCGGGCTCTTAAAGCGACGAGTTTCGCAGGGGCGGCTTTCAGAATTGCCGATCGCAGACGCGGCGGCATACCAAGCCGCTTTGAACGACTTCAAATCGCGCGCTTCGCTGAGGACGTCAAATTTGATTTCATTTGTAACAGGGGACCACGCGTCGATTGAAATCCGAAGCGCGTTCAACATAAAAACATCGGGAAGACTTCCTTTTGAAACGTTTGGGTCAGCCTGTCATGTTCGTGCGTTCCGATGCTCTCTCCCGTATAAAGCCTTCTGCCACTATCGTTGTCTCGCAGAAGTTTCGCGAGCTTAAAGCTGAGGGCAGGGACGTGGTCCGCCTCAATATAGGAGAGCCGGATTTCGATACGCCCGACAATATCAAGACGGCCGCCATCGACGCGATCAACCGCGGCGAAACGAAGTACACGCCGGTGTCCGGTATCCCCGAGCTGCGCAAGGCGATCGCCTCCAAGTTCAAGCGCGAAAACGGTCTGGAATATTCCTGGGAGCAGACGATCGTTGGCACCGGCGGCAAGCAGATCCTGTTCAACGCCTTCATGGCGACGCTGAACCCGGGCGATGAAGTCGTCATCCCGGCGCCTTACTGGGTGTCTTATCCCGAGATGGTGGCGCTTTGCGGCGGCACGCCGGTTTTCGTTTCGGCCACCCAGGAGCATGACTTCAAGCTTCAGCCGGCGGATCTCGAAAAGGCGATCACGCCGAAGACCAAGTGGTTCATCTTCAACTCGCCGTCCAACCCGACGGGTGCGGCCTATACGCATGCGGAGCTGAAGGCGCTGACCAACGTGCTGATGCAGCATCCCCATGTCTGGGTGCTGACCGACGACATGTACGAGCACCTGACCTATAGCGACTTCAAGTTCGTCACGCCCGTTGAAGTCGAGCCCAGCCTCTACGACCGGACGCTGACGATGAACGGCGTCTCCAAGGCCTATGCAATGACCGGCTGGCGTCGGCTATGCCGCCGGCCCGCTCCAGCTCATCAAGGCCATGGACATGATCCAGGGGCAGCAGACCTCGGGTGCGACGTCGATCGCCCAGTGGGCGGCTGTCGAAGCGCTGAACGGCACCCAGGACTTCATCCCGGCGAACAAGAAGATCTTCGAAGGCCGCCGCGACCTCGTCGTCTCCATGCTGAACCAGGCCAAGGGCATCGTCTGCCCGGTGCCGGAAGGCGCCTTCTACGTCTATCCGTCCTGCGCCGGCCTGATCGGCAAGACGGCGCCGTCGGGCAAGGTCATCGAGACGGACGAGGATTTCGTTTCCGAGCTTCTGGAATCGGAAGGCGTTGACGTCGTTCACGGCTCGGCCTTCGGCCTCGGCGCGAACTTCCGCATCTCCTATGCGACGTCGGAAGCGCTTATCGAGGAAGCCTGCCGCCGCATTCAGCAGTTTTGCTCGAATTGCTCGTAAGAGCGTATCCTCCAGAGGTTATTTTATGAATGGTAGAGTTTCTCAAAAAGTGTCGGAAGAGTCCGGGCCAATGATATCGGCGTCGATCGACCCAGACAACGTTAGTATCGCGGACTTAGATCGGTTCGGCCACGCTATTTTTAAAGAATGGCGGCCGAAGCGGCCCTTCCTCCGCAGGCAGGACGGCGTATACCTCGTACTTAGGGCGGACGATGTATTGGGCTTAAGTAGTGACCCTCGGACCCGTCAGATAGAGACGGAACTGATGCTCAATCGGGGGGTCAACGAAGGAGCGGTCTTCGACTTCGTTCGCTACAGCATGCTTTTTTCAAACAAGGAAACCCACAGCAGGCGTCGCTCTCCTTTTACTCGGACTTTCGCATTCCGGATGATTGAAAATCTACGTCCGCAAATAAGGCAATTGACGGAGATCCTTTTTCGAGATTTGAAGGAGCTTGGTTCCTTCAATTTCGTGGGGGAATATGCTTCAAAGCTCCCAGCCGTTACGATAGCCAGCCTGTTAGGCCTCCCGCCAAGCGACATTCCCTATTTTACTCAACTCGTCTATCGCGTTGCTCGCTGCCTGAGCCCTTCATGGCGGGATGCCGACTTTCCGGACATCGAAAAATCAGCGGTCGAGTTTAAGAACTACGTGCAAGCGGTAATTGACGATCGCCGAACGGATCCGCGTGATGACTTCCTCTCATCCTACATAAACGCAACGCGAGAAGCGGAGGATCTCTCGCCCGTCGAAGGCCTAACCCAGCTGATGCTTATCATCTTGGCTGGAACTGACACGACCAAAACCGGCCTCACTGCACTGACCGGACAGCTTTTGCAACATCGACAGGCATGGGACGCACTGTTGAACGATGGTACTCTCGTGGCCGCCGCCGTCGAGGAGGGACTGCGCTTTGAGCCTCCAGTCGGATCCTATCCCCGTTCAACACTGGCAGATATTGATCTTGACGGGTTCATACTACCCAAAAATAGTCTTCTCGCACTTTGCACCATGTCCGCGCTAAGAGACGAGAAACACTATGTCCACCCTCAACTTTTCGATATTCATCGCAAGCAGATGCGCTGGCATATGGTATTTGGCACCGGTGAACATCGATGCCTTGGGGAAGCGTTGGCTCGTTTGGAATTGCAAGAAGGACTTGCTACGGTGCTTAGACATGCTCCCAATCTCTCGATTGAAGGTGAATGGCAGGCGGTACAGGGTCATGGAGGTGTGCGCCGAATTGCGGAGATGAGAGTTGGCTTCAATCGAGAAAATTGAAGCGAGTTGCTTTCTCTCGTTGGCTGATGGGAAGAAAGCGCATAGGAGTCGCCGCCAAATTCTTGTCGGACCAGCTTGGTTTGTTCGGTCGGTGTTTTTCACCGTGGATGCGGAGTAATGAGAAACTGGGTCAGACCACTGGGCTCCGTTGATTCCGCGAAATCTGCTTAGTTGGATTGGCTGTCAGAAGGAGAGGTGACCGCATGATTTGGGATCATTTATCACCTTCCCGAAGGGTTCTGCTTGATATCAAATCGTGGTCTGTATTGGTACTGGTAATTGCCTCGATATCTTTTGCGGTTCTGGCCATAGGATCTTGGCAAGACAACGAAAGCAACGAAGCGATCCTGACAGAGCTGCAATCGATCGACGTGGATTGCGCGATGCTGCAGCGGAATGTGTTGCGTGCTCACGCCGGCCTTCTTCGGAATTACCATCCTCTTATCGTCCCTCTGGGGCGACTGCGCACGAGCGTCGCAGATTTACAGCAGCTTTTTAGGCGGGCGGGCCTCGACGGGGCCGGTGAATTTTCTGAATTGCTGGCGCGGGTGAAGAGCTCAGTAGATGCGACCGACGCAGCCGTTGCAGCGTTCGGTACGCAAAATGTAATGTTCCAGGATTCGTTG
Organism: Rhizobium sp. O111; assembly: GCF_055616315.1. Classification (NCBI taxonomy): domain Bacteria; kingdom Pseudomonadati; phylum Pseudomonadota; class Alphaproteobacteria; order Hyphomicrobiales; family Rhizobiaceae; genus Rhizobium; species Rhizobium sp. O111. Next base: position 95,793 of record NZ_JBSHXL010000005.1, read on the forward strand.
GCGACCTTTAACCAGTCGATAGCTTCGCTTCCGAGGTCTTTGGATACGAGGGATTTGAACTCGCTAGAAGTCGCTGAGTTGGGCTATCTGATGCTCCAGTTTTCGTCTCAGCCAAATTTCGAGTTTGCACGGGAAATCAACCAACGTCTCGACCGGCTTCAGGTTTCGGCGAACGGGGATAAGGCAGGCGTCAAGGAGATCGTTCGCAGTGGGAGGATTATCCTGACTCTACTGCCGCGATTGAAAGACACCGTTGGAGTGATCCAAACTTCTGAAACCATCGACAACACGAAGAAGTTGCAGCGAGCATACCTTGAAGCTTATAGCTTGGCCAGCGCGGGTGAACAGCGGGTACGGGTCTTCCTCGGCGCAGTTTCGGTTTTCTTTTGCTTTTGCATAATTTCCCTAGTCCATAGGTTACATCTGCGAACCAAGGTGTTGACGAGACGACTGGACTTCGAAGAAGTGATCAAAAAGATTGGGCTTTGCTTCGAAGATGCTTCAGAAGCAAAACCGTCGTTGGAATCCTCAACGAATGCCGCGTTGGGAATTATCCAATTATTCTTTGAAGCTCATCAATGCGCGCTGGGACTGGTCAACATCAATGAGAATGACGTTGGCGTCACCTTTTTTGGAAGCACTCCTGCGCCAGAGTGGAACGAACAACGGGTGCGCGAAATTGTTTCCACGGTAGGGGCCGAGGACGGCGGGCGGATTTTCCGAGCCTATCCTCAACGAAAAGCGAGCTGCTTCGGTGAGGACTCTCCATTTCTGTGGGTGCTGCTTGCGTTCAAGGTATCCGATCGAATAGTCGCTGTCTTTGGCCTGGGATTTGATCGAGAGCATCTACAGACGCCGACCGCACGTGAAATGCAGCTGATGGAACTAGCGGCTGCATGTGTTAGCCACTATGCGGTCATTCGGCGCAAGCAGTCCCAGCGAGATATTCTGGAACGTCGTTTGAAACATGCGGAACGGCTTGAAGCAGTTGGTACGCTTGCCGGCGGCATTGCGCATGAATTTAACAACATTTTGGGTGCAGTTCTGGGTTACGCGGAAATGGCACACAACGTTCTGCGCCGTCGTACTCATGCTCGAGACTACATCGATCACATCATTTCTGAAGGCAATCGAGCGCGGTTGATTGTCAACCAGATCCTTGCCCTTAGTCGAAAGCGGGATCGAACAACAAAACCATTCGATCTTTCGGAGTTAGTGACCGTGATCGCGCCGTCGTTACGTGTTGCGTTGCCTCCGGGCGTCGAGCTCGATTTCAAATATCAGAGCGCTCCAATGGTTATCGAAGGAAACTCACTTGAGGTCGAGCAAATACTGATGAATTTGTGCAAAAACTCTGCTGAAGCATGCCGAGAGTTAGGGCGTGTGGAGGTCAGCGTTAGGAGGTCTGTCGTACGGAAACACAAGGTTCTTACAAACGGTACTATTCCCACCGGCGAGTATATCCTTCTTTCAGTTGAGGATAACGGCGCAGGCATAACAGAGGCGGTATTATCGCACATTTTCGAGCCTTTTTTTACTACCCGCGCCCGCAGCGGTGGCACGGGCCTGGGATTATCCACGGTTCACGGTCACGTTAGCGCGATGGCTGGTTACATCGACGTGGTATCAACTGTCGGCAGAGGTACGCGCTTCGACGTCTACTTGCCACCTTCGTCGAAGCAGCCGGTAAATTCAGAGAGTTTTTTTGACCCTGGAAGAATCCCGCTTGGGAACGGCGAGATTGTCGCGGTGGTCGAACCCGACTTAGCCACGCTGGAAATGTACGAGGAAAAGATCGCGGCGCTGGGCTATGAGCCAGTCGGCTTTAACACGTTGGATGGTTTAATCGACTGGGTGTTGGAAGGAAAAGAACCTGATCTTGTTCTAATTGATCAACCGTCTTTGCTGGATGGAGACGGTGCAGGGTCCTTAATCTCAAAGCTGGCAAAAGCGCCCATCATCATTATTGGCGAAAACCAGAAAAATGTTCCCCTTTCTGCGGATCGCGAGGGATCTGCCCGTTTTTTGGAAAAGCCGATTTCAGCAAAGACTCTCGCCTATGTCGTTCGTGCGAATATCAGAACTGAACGAATGGTCGGCTCGAATAGCAGCGGAATCGTGATTGCGTCATAAACCGATACGCCCTCTGAACAGAAGCCGGCCGCACAACGCGATTGCTTATTAATTTAATCCCCAGTCGCGGAATCAGCCGGTCAGTCCCGACATCCGCAACAACGCAACTCCGGTTGCGGCTGCAATCACCGCCAGTGATATACAGGCAAAAAACCGGTAAACCTGCTCTTTTGATGTTAAGAGGAGATGGATCGAAGCGATCATCAGAAGGAAAATCGTCGCAAGTGCGCCATACGCCCAATACTCGTTCGAATAAAGCCATGTTCCCAAAGCCAACAGACCGCAAACAAAAAAAACGAGTTCGAGCTTTTGCAAGACAACACCTCAAAAAGATCTCGTTGTGATCCTAGGACATCGGTCTCGCAGGTCAATACTGCGATCGCGTTTCATGCAACGGACTTGATGTATCTGCCGCGCGGCACTAGGAGACGTGAGGAACGGCCCCCTGTCTAGGGTGCAGTCGGTGCCGATCTCCGCTTCGGGGGCGCTTTGCGAAATCTCCTGCGGCTGCACCATCCTCCGCGCCAGCCTGCGAAAATTTTCGAAAACCGCCGCTATGGTGAATTCGCTCTCATGGCCTAGGGATCACCGCTTGGGCCGCCGATTCCCTCGATTCAAGAAATCAAACGGCTTCGCTTCGATGCTTCAAATGAAACCGAGAGGTAAGATAATAAAATCAGAAAGTAACAGACACCTCCCATAGTCGCGACTGTTAGCGATCGAGTCATTTCATGCTGACCAAGATCATTGCGATACAGTGGGGAATAAACAATGCGGAAGACGGCAGGATCTTTCGGGATCATTTTTCTGATGGTCCAGCCAAGCAAAGCTGCGCCGCTCTCGTTCGCTGAATTTAACCAACTCGCTCGCGAATGCGCACCTTCAGTCGCTCCATCGACGCTTGGAGCGATTGCGAAGGTTGAAAGTCAGTTTGATCCGCTCGTGCTGCATGACAATACCACCGGCGAAACTTTACATGGCAAGAATCCGGCGGATGCTACGCAAAGCGTAAACAATCGCGTCGCAGCAGGGCATTCAGTCGATGTAGGCCTAATGCAAGTGAACTCGAAAAATTTCGCGAACTTGGGCTTGACTGCCGGCAATGCAATCAACCCTTGCGTGTCCCTGTCGGCGGCGGCGGACCTGCTCGTACGGCATTATAGTGGCGGCGACACGGTAGAGTCAGAACAACTTGCCATCCGGCGAGCAATTTCGGCTTACAATACCGGCAACCCGACACGCGGCTTCGCGAACGGCTATGTGCGGAGGGTCGAAGTGGCGGCTCAGCTACTCGTCCCCCCGCTGGCTCAGTCGGGGAAAAAAGGCGACCGTGATGAGCGGAGTCCAGAAGAACCCTGGAACGTCTGGGGTTCATACGACCGCTCCCACTCAGCAGTCGGTTCGTCCGCGCCGCCAGAGGCGCAGCAGCCGAATGAGCGCAAATCCCCCGAACAAGATCAAGTTTTCGAACCGAATGATGGAGATGCACCATAATGGCATGGCTTGAAGGATACCGCGCACCGTCGAAATTCCGTGGCCTCTGGCACAGAGCTGTGCGCCTGCTGGCTCCGCACGTGCCGAGCGTCACCGGCGCGATCGGCTGGAGCTTGTTTTTCTGCGAGCCAGCTGCCGCGCAGGCCGCTGGGGGCACTGACCCCGCCACCATGGTCAACAATATCTGCACGTTTATTCTCGGTCCGTTTGGTCAATCGCTCGCCGTTCTTGGTATCGTAGCCATCGGGGTATCGTGGATGTTCGGCCGAGCTTCCCTTGGTCTGGTAGCAGGTGTTGTTGGCGGGATCGTTATCATGTTTGGAGCCAGCTTTCTCGGCCAAACACTGACAGGGGGCGGGGGATGAATGCCGATCTTGAAGAAGCCACACTCTACTTGGCGGCAACGAGACCTGCATTGTTCTTTGGGGTACCGCTGACGCTTGCTGGAGTTTTCATGATGTTGGCGGGGTTTCTCATCGTTGTTGTGCAGAACCCCCTCTATGAAATTGTTCTCTTGCCGCTGTGGCTTGGAGCGCGGCTCATCGTAGAGCGGGACTATAACGCGGCAAGCGTGGTCTTGCTGTTTCTCCAGACGGCAGGGAGAAGCGTTGACGGCCATGCGTGGGGCGGCGCGAGCGTCAGTCCCAACCCCATCAGAGTGGCGTCGCGAGGAAGAGGAATGACGTAATGTTCGGAGCAAGCGGACGGACCGAGAGATCTGGGGAAATCTACCTGCCTTACGTAGGGCACCTCAGCGACCATGTCGTTCTTCTAGAGGACGGTTCCATCTTGACCATGGCGCATATCAGTGGCCTTCCCTTCGAACTGGAGGAAGTAGAGGTCCGAAATGCGCGCTGCCGTGCCTTTAACACGCTCTTTCGCAATATTGCCGATGATAACGTCTCAGTATATGCCCATCTCGTCCGTCACAACGATGTGCCAGTACCGCCGGTACGCCATTTTCGCAGCACCTTCGCGTCAAGCCTAAGCGAAACGTTCGAGCGGCGTGTTCTGTCTGGTAAACTGTTTCGAAACGACCACTTCCTCACGCTCATTGTCTCTCCTCGCACCGCTCTCGGTAAAGTGGGAAGCAGATTCACCAGGCGCTATGGGAAGAACCCAGGCGATCTTGCGCATCAGATCCGACATCTGGAGGATCTTTGGAACGTTGTCGCTGGCGCGCTTGATGGGTATGGACTTCGTCGACTTGGCATCCGAGAAAAAAATCAGGTGCTTTTCACGGAAATTGGTGAAGCCCTTCGCCTGATAATGACTTGTCGTTTTTTACCGGTGCCGGTCGTTAGCGGATCCCTCGGCGCCTCAGTTTATACCGACCGGGTCATCTGCGGCAAGCGTGCCCTCGAGATTAGAGCGCCGAAAGATCGTTACGTTGGATCTATCTTTTCATTCCGCGAGTACCCGGCAAAGACGCGGCCCGGAATGCTTAACACACTCCTGTCATCAAGTTTTCCGCTCGTTTTGAGCCAGAGTTTCTCTTTCCTCACACGTGCACAGGCTCACGCCAAGCTCAGCCTCAAATCGAACCAGATGACTAGCTCCGGTGACAAGGCGGTCACCCAGATCGGTGAACTCGCCCAAGCAGAAGATTCATTGGCCAGTAGCGAATTCGTCATGGGTTCGCATCATCTCAGCCTTTGTGTCTATGGCGATGATCTCGATACCCTTGCCGACTATGGTGCGCGAGCCCGCACGAGCTTGTCGGACGCGGGCGCGGTTATCGTGCAGGAAAGCATTGGAATGGAGGCTGCATACTGGTCTCAGCTTCCAGGAAACCACAGATGGCGTACCCGTCCCGGAGCGATCACTTCACGCAACTTTGCCGGCTTGGTTTCATTCGAGAACTTCCCTATCGGAAGGAAGTCGGGCCATTGGGGAGGTGCGGTTGCTCGTTTCCGTACAAACGGCGGGACGCCCTTCGATTATATTCCGCACGAAAACGACGTGGGCATGACCGCGATCTTCGGGCCGATTGGCAGGGGAAAAACGACACTTATGACCTTCATCCTGGCGATGCTTGAGCAGAGCGTGGTTGACCGCAGCGGGACGATCGTTTTTTTCGATAAGGATCGTGGCGGTGAACTGCTTGTGCGCGCCACCGGGGGCACGTACCTCACGTTACGACGAGGTGTCCCAAGCGGCCTTGCACCTTTGCGCGGCCTAGAGGATACGGCAGCGGCGCGGGACTTTCTCCGCGAGTGGATCGTGGCGCTGATTGAAAGCGACGGCAGGGGGGGAATTTCGCCGGAGGAAAATCGCCGCTTAGAGCGCGGTATCCAACGGCAACTTTCGTTTGAGCCTAACATGAGATCCCTTGCGGGCTTAAGGGAGTTCTTATTGCACGGGCCCTCCGAAGGTGCGGGAGCTAGATTGCAGCGGTGGTGCCGAGGCAACGCTCTTGGCTGGGCGTTTGACGGCGAATCGGACGAAGTGAAGTTAGATCCTTCGATTACGGGCTTCGATATGACCCATCTCCTCGAATATGAGGAGGTATGCGCGCCGGCCGCAGCATACCTTTTGCATCGAATAGGAGCGATGGTAGATGGCCGACGCTTCGTCATGAGCTGCGATGAGTTTCGTTCCTACCTGCTTAATCAGAAATTCGCAGCAGTCGTCGACAAGTTCCTGCTGACCGTCCGGAAGAACAACGGAATGTTAGTTCTTGCGACGCAGCAACCCGAGCACGTACTTGATTCACCATTGGGCGCAAGCCTCGTAGCACAATGTATGACCAAAATCTTCTACCCATCACCCACTGCAGACCGCTCTGCTTACATAGACGGGTTGAAGTGCACCGAGCGAGAATTTCAGGCTATTCGCGAGGAGATGGCGATTGGCAGCCGCAAATTTCTGCTGAAGCGCGAGAGCGGAAGTGTTGTGTGCGAATTCGATCTGCGCGACATGCCGGAATACGTCGCCGTACTATCCGGGCGTGCCAATACGGTGCGTTTTGCCCAGCAGTTGCGCGAGACGCATGGAGAGGAACCCTCTGCCTGGCTGGAAAAATTCATGACGCGCTACCATGAGGCACAGGATTGATCTGGAGTTCGAAGTCATGAATATTACGAAGCTCGTAATAAACGCACTTTTCATATGCCTTGTTCTGTCGGGGACTGCCAAGGCGCAGTTTGTTGTCAGCGACCCTGCAACGGAGGCCGAAACGCTGACGACAGCGATCAATACTGCGGCGAACCTCGAGCAATTGATCACGATGGTGACAATGTTGACCTCGCCCTTTGGCGTCACCGGCATGTTATCAGCGATCGACCAGAAAAACCAATATCCCTCTGCCGGCCAACTCGACAAGGAAATGTTTTCGCCGCAGATGCCTGCTTCGACAACTGCGCGTGCAATTACCTTAGATGCCGATCGCGCAGTCGTGGGCGACGACGCTGAAGGAAATCTTTTGCGACAGCAGATTGCAGGCGCCGCAAATGCTGCCGGTGTCGCGGCTGACAATCTGGATGCAATGGACAAGCGCCTTGCGGCAAATTCTGAGACATCGGGCCAGCTCTCCCGCTCACGCAATATCATGCAGGCCACCGTCACCAACGGTTTGCTTCTCAAACAGATCCATGACGCAATTATTCAAAACATTCAGGCGACCAGCCTGTTGACGATGACCACCGCACAGGCGGGGCTGCACGAGGCGGAGGAGGCGGCGACCCAACGAAAGGAACATCAGGCAACTGCGCTTATATTTGGCGCCGCTCAACTGCACTGATCCGCTACTGTTCATTCAGGGCCCTCTTTCTCCGTAGAAAATCGAAGCTAAATCCAGGTAAGGGCAATGAATTTTAGCATTCCTGCGCCTTTTACGGCGATACATACGATATTCGACCTCGCCTTCACCGTCGGGCTGGACACGTTGCTTGGGGACATTCAACGGGCAGTCAGCGCTCCTCTCGTGGCCTGCGTGACGCTATGGATCATTGTCCAGGGCATCCTCGTAATGCGTGGGGAAATGGACGCACGGGGCGGAATCACCCGGGTAATCATGGTATCGGTAGTTGTTGCTCTTATCGTTGAGCAGGCGGAATATCATGATTACGTTGTCTCGGTTTTCGAGGATACGATTCCGAATTTCATTCAACAGTTCGGTATCAGTGGGCTTCCTTTGCAGACGATTCCTGCTCAGCTCGACACGATGTTTTCACTCACGCAAGTAGCCTTTCAGAAGATTGCTTCTGAAATTGGGCCGATGAACGATCAAGACATCCTCGCCTTTCAAGGCGCACAATGGATTTTCTATGGAACGCTTTGGACTGCGTTTGGAATCTACGATGCCGTCGGAATCCTCACCAAGGTGCTATTGGCGATCGGTCCATTGATGCTCGTTGGCTATCTCTTCGATCGCACTAGAGACATGGCCGCGAAATGGATCGGCCAGCTCGTCACTTATGGCATACTTCTGCTTCTTCTAAACATAGTGGCAACTATCGTGGTTCTGACGGAAGCGACGGCACTCGTGCTAATGCTCGGGGTTATCACTTCTGCTGGCACAACGGCGGCCAAGATAATAGGCCTCTATGAACTCGACATGTTCTTTCTGACCGGCGACGCCTTGATCGTCGCTCTTCCGGCAATCGCCGGGAATATTGGAGGGAGCTATTGGAGCGGTGCGACGCAAACGGCCGGTAGCTTAAATCGCCATTTCGCCCGGACAATCCGCCGTTAGTCCCAGCTTCACAAATGGAGGATTTCCTTGAAGTACTTTCTATTGTTTTTGATCATCGGCTTGGCGTCTTGTCAGACAAGCGATCAGTTGGCGACTTGTAAGGGGCCTATTTTTCCGCTGAACGTCGGGCGATGGCAGCCTGCTCAGTCGGACCTTCAGCCTACCAACGCAGGAGAGGCTAATGAACGGCTCTGAATACGCGCTGTTAGTAGAGCGGGAAGCATTGGCGGACCACTATAAGGAAGTAGAAGCATTTCAGTCTGCACGTGCTAGATCAGCTCGGCGAATCTCTAGAGCCTTGGCTGCTTTGGCTGTCATTGCAGTCGCAGGAAACGTGGCGCAGGCCTTCGCTATCGCCGTCATGCTTCCGCTGAACAAACTTGTTCCAGTATATCTGCGGGTGCGCCCAGACGGTACAGTTGACAGTGAGGTATCTATTTCGCGGTTGCCGGCGACGCAGGAGCAAGCGGTCGTGAATGCGTCTCTATGGGAGTATGTTCGTCTGCGGGAGAGCTACTCGGCGGATACAGCCCAATACGCCTATGATCTGGTCTCGAGCTTCAGTGCCCCAACGGTGCGTCAAGATTATCAGCAGTTCTTCAATTACCCCAGTCCTAGCTCCCCCCAAACCATCATTGGTAAGCGCGGAAAGCTGGAAGCCGAGCACATCGGCTCAAACGAACTTATGACTGGCGTCCAGCAGATCCGCTACAAACGCACTCTCATCATGGAAGGGCAAGCTCCAATAGTAACCACCTGGACCGCAACGGTACATTATGAAACGGTAACTAACTTGCCCGGCCGATTGAGGCTGACAAATCCAGGCGGCTTAATCGTTACCTCCTATCAAACTTCGGAAGATACCGTTTCGAACACGACGCGGAGCCAGCAATGATCAAGAATTTGTTTCTGGGCCTGGTTTGTATCCTCTTTGTAACCAGCGGCGCGAACGCGGAAGACACGCCAGCGGCAGGCAAACTGGATCCACGTATGCGCTATCTCGCCTACAATCCCGATGAGGTTGTGCACCTTTCAACCGCTGTTGGAGCCACATTGGTCGTAACATTTGGGTCCAATGAAGCGGTGACAGCCGTCGCCGTTTCCAACAGCAAAGATCTCGCTGCGCTCCCACGCGGCAATTATCTGTTTTTCAAGGCCAGCAAAGTGCTGCAGCCGCAGCCTGTGATCGTCCTTACCGCAAGCGACGCAGGAATGCGGCGCTATGTTTTCAGCCTCGCGACCAGAACGATGTCTCGGCTCGATAAAGAGCAGCCTGACCTCTACTACAGCGTACAGTTCACTTATCCTGCCGACGTTGCCGCTGCTCGCCGAAAAGAAGCGGAGCAGAGAGATCTTGCGGATCGGATGCGGGCGCAAGCACAATATCAGCGTCGAGCCGAGGACTTGCTCGAGCGTCCGCCAGCAGGTGGCAGCACAGATGCGAAAAATTGGAGCTATGTCGCGCAAGGAGACCGCTCGCTATTACCGCTCGAGGTTTTCGACAACGGGTATTCCACGACATTTCGCTTTCCCGGAAACGTGCGTGTACCTTCAATCTACGTGATTAACCCAGATGGCAAGGAAGCCACGGCCAACTATTCAGTTAAGGGAGATTACGTTGAAGTAGCATCAGTTTCCAGGGAATGGCGTCTGCGGGACGGCCATACAGTACTTTGCATCTGGAATAAGGCATATGACGCCGTCGGACGGAAGCCGGGCACTGGCACAGTCAGACCCGATGTAGTGCGCGTGCTGAAGGAGACGAGGTGATGGAGGACGTGAATGCCCAATCCAGAGAAGGTATCGACGCGCCCGGATCCCTCGTCACCGATCCTCATGGCCGGCGCCTCTCGGGGTCGCAAAAGCTCCTTGTTGCGGGTTTAGTCCTGGTACTGTCGTTGAGCCTCATTTGGCTCGGGGCGCGTTCAAAGAAAAGGACCGAGCCGTCTCCACCAAACACAATGATCGATGCCAACACGAAGCCCTTTCGGCCGGCCCCGATTGATATTCCCGCCAAACCGGCAATGACACCGCCAGCTGCGGAAGCAACGGTTTTGCCGTCGGATCAACATCAGCGAGAACACAACGAACTGAGGCCCGAAGAAACACCGATCTTTGCCTACAGCGGAGGTGATCAGAATGGTGTCAAATCCGCCCCACACGCTGATATTCAGAACGGTGGCCAAGACAATAGAAACGCCAACTCCCTAGCCGCGTCGGAGGATTCTGCTGAGAACGATCTCTCTGTGCGCTTGAAACCGACAGTGTTGCAGCCTAGCCTCGCTATACTTTTGCCGCACCCAGATTTCACTGTTACGCAAGGAACGATCATTCCCTGCATACTGCAAACCGCCATTGATACAAATCTGGCAGGGTATGTGAAATGTGTACTTCCTCAAGACATACGCGGAGCAACCGGAAATGTTGTGCTTCTGGATCGCGGAACGACAGTTGTCGGCGAAATCCAGCGTGGACTGCAGCAGGGAGACGCCCGCGTTTTCGTTCTCTGGAATCGCGCGGAGACGCCCTCACACGCCGTCGTCTCTCTTTCCTCCCCGGGGGCCGACGAACTCGGCCGTTCCGGACTGCCGGGTACGGTCGACAATCATTTCTGGAAACGCTTTAGCGGGGCCATGCTCCTGAGTGTCGTCCAGGGCGCAGTCCAGGCGGCAAGTAGCTACGCAGGGAATTCGACCGGCGGGACCAGCTTCAATAGTTTCCAAAACAATGGCGAACAAGCGGCCGATACGGCCCTAAGGGCGGCCATAAACATTCCCCCAACCTTGAAAAAAAATCAGGGTGACACGGTCTCGATCTTCGTCGCGCGGGATTTGGATTTCTCAGGAATCTACCAGCTTCATATGACTGGTGGATCGGTGAAACGTCGGCATCTGCGCTAATGCACAGATAGCCAAAGCTGCGAGATGCATCCAATGGAAGTAAATCCGCAATTGCGCGCCCTTCTTAACCCAGTCTTGCAATGGCTCGATGACCCGAGGACTGAAGAAGTTGCCATAAACGGACCGGGAGAAGCCTTTGTACGCCAAAGTGGCGTCTTCACGAGGTTCGCCGCACCGTTCTCTTATGATGATCTCGAAGACATCGCCATTCTAGCAGGGGCATTGCGAAAACAAGATGTCGGCCCCCGCAACCCTCTTTGCGCTACCGAGCTCCCAGGTGGCGAGCGGATGCAAATCTGCTTGCCGCCAACGGTACCCTCTGGCACCGTGAGCTTGACAATTCGACGACCGAGCAATCGTGTCTCTGAATTGGGGGAAGTCTCGGCTCGCTACGATGTTCGTCGATGGAATCAGTGGCAAATCCGGACGCAGCGACGAGATCAACTAGACGAAGCGATTCTGCGCGACTACGACAATGGCGATCTGGAATCATTTTTACGTGCATGTGTTATCGGTAAGCGGACGATGTTGCTTTGTGGGCCGACCGGAAGCGGCAAGACCACGATGAGCAAGACCTTGATCAGTGCTATTCCGCGGGAAGAAAGGCTGATAACCATTGAAGATACGCTCGAACTCGTCATTCCACATGAGAACCACGTCAGACTGCTCTACTCCAAGAGTGGGGCAGGGCTAGGTGCAGTGACTGCGGAACAGCTGCTCCAGGCAAGCCTTCGGATGCGGCCTGACCGAATATTGCTCGGTGAGATGCGCGACGACGCGGCGTGGGCGTACCTGAGTGAGGTGGTCTCAGGCCACCCCGGATCGATTTCAACCATACATGGGGCGAATCCCGTCCAAGGCTTCAAAAAGCTGTTCTCACTTGTGAAGAGCAGTGTGCAGGGGGCATGCTTGGAAGATCGCACACTGATTGACATGTTGGCAACGGCAATCGATGTCATTGTTCCCTTCCGTGCTTACGGCGATGTTTACGAAGTGGGCGAAGTATGGCTCGCCGCCGATGCCCGCCGACGCGGTGAGACGATAGGGGATCTTCTAAACCAGCAATAGAGCCGCACGGAGGTCTGCTCGCGCAGATTTTAAAGCGTTACAAGTGTAGCGCGCTGCAGCAACTCCTGTCATCAATCTGAAACCTTCCGTTAGCATTTTTGTCATGCACGGCTTGGCCGAAATTTTGCCGAACTACCCTCATAGTGAGAGAAAATGATCAGGTTGAGGCTGAGACGTACATCCTCTGCTTGCACGAATCTATCGATTCTGCAGAATCCCATACGGAGGCGAACTGGTGAAACATGTTCTTGTCATCGATGACGATGCCGCGATGCGCCATCTTATTACCGAGTATTTAACGATTCATGCCTTAAGGGTCACCGCGGTATCAGATAGCCAGCAATTCAACCGGGTACTTGCATCAGAGACGGTCGATGTCGTCGTCGTGGATCTCAATTTAGGGCGTGAAGACGGACTTGAGATCGTTCGCAGTCTCGCCACAAAATCCGATGTTCCAATTATAATCATCAGCGGTGATCGCCTTGAGGAGGCGGATAAAGTGGTGGCGCTCGAGCTGGGAGCAACGGATTTTATCGCGAAACCTTTCGGAACGCGCGAGTTCCTAGCACGCATCCGTGTCGCATTACGCGTGCGACCGAATGTCATGCGAACCAAAGACCGGCGTTCATTTTGTTTCGCCGGCTGGACACTTAGTCTCAGACAGCGGCGATTGGTATCCGCACAAAATGGCGAGGTGAAGCTTACGGCAGGGGAATTCAATCTGCTCGTCGCTTTCCTGGAAAAGCCACGCGACGTGCTTTCCCGAGAACAGCTCCTCATCGCGAGCCGAGTGCGTGAGGAGGAAGTATATGACAGAAGCATTGATGTTCTCATTTTGAGGCTCCGCCGAAAGCTTGAGCAGGATGCAGCGAGCCCAAACTTGATCAAAACTGCCAGGGGTGCCGGCTATTTCTTCGACGCTGATGTGGATGTTTCCTATGGAGGTCTGATGGCGGCCTGAAGCAGCGACGCATATGCCTTTTTCGATCTGATCCTAGGACGCGGACTCGTTAATTGAAGCGATCCAGATTCTCGTCGCGGCAAGTTTGAGCCCGGCAAGGTAGTTGTCAGCACGTCTGTCGTATCGTGTTGCCAGACCACGCATCTGTTTGATGGTTGAAGAAACGCTCGATCAGATTGCGCTGGCGATAGACCCAACGGCTGAAACTGAAGGTCTGTTTTCGGTTGGCCTTGGCGGGGATGTTTGCCCAGCATTTGCGTTGCTTGGCGAAGTTACGGATCGCGTCGGTGTCATAGGCCTTGTCGGCAAGCAGTGTCGTTCCGGGCCGAATGTCACTCAGCAGCTTTTCGGCCATAGGAGCATCGGCGGCCTGACCGGCGGTCAATGCCAGTCGAACCGGCAAACCATCAGCATCGACGAGCGCGTGGATCTTTGTCGTCAGGCCGCCACGCGAACGTCCCATGCAAGGATCGGCAGATCCCCCTTTTTTTCGTTTGCACCATGCTGGTGAACGCGGACGCAGGAAGAATCGATCATGACGATCTCTCCGGCATAATGCCTTGAAACAGCGCCGGGAAGGCGATCCCAGACGCCTGCCTTGCGCCAGTGTGGATTCCGATGATTTACCGGACGGCATTCCGATCAAAAACCGGACACGATTCCGAGAATTAACCGGACGCGATTCCGATTTGATACCGGACAGCTTTTCAACGTAGGCAGTGTCCCTGGGTCAGCAACCTTGGCATGTATTTCCTTTCGAACGTGAGGAGATGGCATGTCGAAGAGACGAAGGCTGACCATGAGACAAATCCGACATTTACTTCGACTGCGATCGGACGGTGTGAGCGTTCGCGACATTGCCGATCTGCTCGGTATCGCCCGCAGCACTGTACAGGACGGGATCGGGCGAGCTGCGACGGCAGGGCTGTCCTGGCCTTTGCCTGCCGATCTGACTGACGACGTCTTGGAAGGCAAACTTTTCGCCAGGCAAGGCACCAAGCAAGGGGTGCGGCGACTACCAGAGCCGGATTGGAGCGTCATTGCGATCGAGCTGAAGAAGCCCGGCGTGACCCTGACGATCCTGTGGGAGGAGTATCGGGCCGTCTATCCGGATGGCTACGGCTTCAGTCGGTTCTGCGACCTGTTCCGCGGCTTTGAACGGCGTCTGACGCCCACGATGCGGCAGGTCCACATTGCTGGCGACAAGGTGTTTGTCGATTATTCCGGCAAGAAGCTGCCTATCGTCGATCGTAAGACCGGCGAGATCCGCGAGGCGGAGATCTTTGTCGGCGTGCTTGGCGCATCGAGTTATGCCTTTGCAGAAGCCACCTGGACCCAGACCCTGCCGGACTGGATCGGCTCGCACGTTCGCATGTTCGCCTTCTTTGGTGGCGTGCCGCGCCTTATCGTTCCGGATAATTTGAAGTCCGGCGTCAACAAGGCGAGCTTCTACGATCCAGAGATCAACCAGAGCTTCGGCAGGATGGCGGCCCATTACGGCGTCGGCGTGCTTCCGGCGCGACCGAAGCGGCCGAAAGACAAGCCAAAAGTCGAGGCCGGCGTACGTTTCGCTCAGAGCTGCATCCTCGGCCGGCTGCGCAATCATACCTTTTTCTCACTGGAGGAAGCTAACGCCGCCATCCGGGATGCCGTCGAGCGGATCAACACGCACGTCATGAAGCGGTTGGGCCAAACCCGCCAGGAGATATTCGAGACCATGGAACGCCCAGCACTCGCGGCTCTCCCGGCAGAGGACTACGAGTACGCCGAATGGAAGCTGGCGCGGGTCTTGACCGACTACCACGTCGAGTTCGAGCGCTATTTCTACTCCGTACCTCATACGCTCATCCGCCAGCAGGTTGATGTCCGGGCCACGAGCCGTACGATCGAGGTCTTTTTCAAGGGCAAGAGGATTGCGACCCACCAACGCCGGTACGGCGGTTCTCGCTACGGAACCAATCCTGACCATATGCCTAGCTCGCACCGGCGCTATGCCGAATGGTCACCTGCAAGGTTCCAGCGCTGGGGTGCTTCCATTGGGCCTCAGACCGAGGGGCTGATCATAGCTATACTGGCCAGCCGTCCTCATCCCGAACAAGGCTTTCGAACCTGCCTTGGCGTGCTGAAGCTCTACCAGGCCATTCCTACGATGCAGGCCGAAGCAGTGTCCGCCCGTGCCGTCGAGATCGGCGGACTGACTTGCAAGAGCATCAGCGCGCTCATCAGCACCTATAAGGCACCACGATATTCCGCCGAACCTGCCGCTGTCGGCGAGCACGCCAATCTTCGCGGCAAAGCCTACTTTCATTAAGGAGACAATCAAGAATGCTGACCAATCCCACTTTAGACACGCTGCGGCAACTCGGCCTTTCCGGGATGGCTTCCGCCTTCCAGGAACTGGAGATTCAACCGGAGGCGAGAAGCCTCGAGCACGGCGAATGGCTCGCGATCCTGCTCGAACGGGAACAGACCTCGCGTCGCCAGAAGCGCTTCGAAGCCAGAGCCCGTGCCGCCAGGCTGCGCCATGACGCCCAGATCGAGAATACCGATTTCCGCGCAGCCCGTGGTCTCGATCGCAACCTCTTTCTCAAGCTTTCCAACTGCGACTGGATCAGACAGCGGCACTCCTTGCTACTGATCGGGCCGGCCGGCGTCGGCAAAAGTTGGTTGGCTTGCGCCCTCGGCCACAAGGCGTGCCGAGAAGATCTTGCCGTCGCCTATCACCGTGTACCACGGCTCTTTGGCGCGCTCGCCCTGGCACGAGGCGACGGTCGTTACGCAAAGATGCTCAAGAGCCTGGCCAAAACCGATCTTCTCATCCTGGACGATTGGGGGCCGGAGAAGCTCAGCGACGAGCAACGACGCGATCTTCTTGAGATTGTCGAGGATCGCTACGAGAAGCGCTCGACCATTGTTACCAGCCAAATCCCCGTGGACCACTGGTACGATATGATTGGAAATCCCACGATCGCAGACGCTGTTTTGGATCGCCTCGTTCACAACGCCTATCGCATCGAACTTTCTGGCGAAAGCCTCCGCAAACATCGAACACTGCATGCCGATGACACAACTCAGGCTTGACCATTCCAATATTCGCCGACAATGATCAACTCAGACCCAGGGACGCTCGGCGCATCCGGCTTCGCTTCACAGACGCGTCCGGTATAATGCTGGAATGAGCGTCCGGTTAAAGATCGGAATTCCTGTCCGGTTTCATTGGAATACGCACGCCAGCGAGAGAAGCGATTGTAGAGCGTCGTGCGCGGACCATAGCGCTCCGGTACATCACGCCAGGATGAACCTGTCCGGAAACGCCATAGGATACCATTGATCACCCGGCGGTCATCCACGCGCTCAACTCCACGGCTGTTGGTCGGCAGCAAAGGGGCGATAACCGCCCATTCCTCGTCGGTCAGTTCGTGACGGCGCATAACAATCTCCTTTCCAGGAAATTGAATCACACAACGTCATCAACATGAACCCCGTTATGGGGACACAGCCTAGAGTGAGCTGGCTGTGTTGTAGCTGGGTAGGGGCTGCCTCATTGCCTGCTGTCGAATACAATACCGCCGTCAAGTGACCGGCCTCATCATATTAGCGTTCTTTTCTTATCTTCTCTTCGGCAAAGAAAGATGCAAGTGCGGCCGTAGCCAGTTTGTGGCCAAAAGCCCTGGCGGTCTCCAATCTCAATGGATCAAAGTGATTGCGTGCGACTTCTAACAGCGATACCGGGAACATGCGAGAAGTCAGGACAACGATAGGTTTTTCGACTACTTTTGAGATCGGGTAGCTTTGAGGCCCCGTGCTAAATGATCCGTCCGCCAACATGTTCTCAAAATCGGCGAGCGCACGGCGCAAGATCATCTGCAGCGCCTTGGTAGCGCTGTACTGCAGAATCAAGTTGTCATATATCTTCGATACCTCAGGAGCGGGGGGGCGTGCCGAAAGAAAGACCTGGACTTTTTCCGGCGGCGCAGTCGAACTCAAGGCGTCCGCCGTTAGCATTGATTGCCGATCGAAGTTGTCACGACGTTTGGCGGCGATAGGAGGCGCTGGTCGTTTTTCCTTTCCGGCTCTTTCAGGTAATTGCGAAGGCGCCAAGTTTTGCGAGGAAAGAGCTGGGATTGGGTGAACGATCGGTCGCGCGGCAGCAAGCCGTCTTGCTTCACCGACAGACAAAGCAGGTTTGCGGATCCCCATCTTCAATTCCCCAAGGTATCGCCAATCAATTCTGAAATTGTTACGAGTTCCTCCATCGCAATTCTGAGGTTCCGCTCAAGGAGGCGCATCGTCGGATCATTTGTCGTGTTCAGCAATGTGAGATGCAACATGCCACGCTCTTTCATTGCAGCGAACGCGTCTCGTTCATGCATTGGAGATTGTACGACAGGCAGATTCACCAGCATGTCTGACATCGCGCGTTGTGACGTGGTTAATCGGCCAACCGGGACTCGCTGGCGTAACACGGCGGTCGGAATCACTAAGTTCTCGCTCAGCAGCAGCTCGACAACATAACGATATGTCGAAAGTGCCTCATCGATATCCAGCGGCGTTAACATTGTCGGGATCAGAAGCAGGTTTGAGCTAGCGATGATTGTGTTATTGAGCTCGCTCGAACCACCATGCGTATCGGCCAGCGCATAATCAAATTCCTGAAGCTCGGCGTCCTCATAAGCCGCTTCAAGAAGCGACATTTCTTCTGCAGCGTACACCTCGCAGGATGTATCCCAGGTGTTGCTACGCATCGCGTTTTCTTTCCATCGCGTTAACGGCCGGTTCTCGTCCGCATCGAAGAGAGCCACTCTTTTGCCGTCTCTTGCAAACGCAGCGCAAAGGCCCATGAGCGCCGTGGTTTTGCCGGCGCCTCCTTTAAATGAGCAAAATGTCAGAAGTTTCATAAGTTTATCCTGGCGACGTTGTGAACGAAAGTGCGTCTGTATCATTGTTTGTATGTGTGACTGTCTGTATAGCGAAATTATCAGGAGTATATTTCAATTGCATTGAAGGATAGTTGCAAATGTAACTATATAGATCCGAATATGAACAGTATATTCTTGAATTTATTCTGTTGGCGGCTAGGCTCCCTCAGTCTCAACTGGAGAATTTCACTCCGGAACAAATCCAGATCATTCCGTTTTCTATGGAGCAAGCCATGTCGCAAAGCGAAAAATCCACTTCAAGTGACATTGTCGACCGGCGTGAAGGCCCGAAGATTGAAGGTTTCAAGGTCGTTAGCACTCGTTTGCGATCGTCGGAATATGAGAGCTTCTCTCGCCAAGCCCGTCTGCTGGGGCTCTCCGACAGCATGGCCATAAGAGTTGCGGTTCGCCGCATTGCCGGCTTTCTCGAAATCGATGCAGAGACTCGTCAGATGATGGAAGCCATTCTTCATTCAATAGGAGCACTCTCAAACAACATTGCCGCGCTGCTGTGTGCCTATGCTGAAAATCCGACAACGGATTTGGGCGCTCTGCAAGCTGAACGAAACGCTTTCGGTAAATCGTTCGCTGATCTCGACGGTTTGCTCCGTTCCATTTTGTCCGTATCACGGCGACGGATCGACGGTTGCTCCATGCTGGCGGACGCCTTGCAGCATTAACGTAGCACTTGGGGGAATCTGTTGGATGCCCGATCGGTCTCAAGTCATCATCCGCATTGTGCCGGGAGGTGGGACGAAGACCCTCCAACAGATTATCAACCAGTTGGAGTATCTATCTCGGAAGGGCAAGTTGGAGCTGCAGCGTTCGGCCCGACATCTCGATACTTTCGTACCACCGGATGAAATCCGCGAACTCGCCCTAAGCTGGGTTCAAGAAACCGGGACTTATCACGAAAGTCGGCCAGACGAGGAAAGGCAACAGGAGTTGACGACCCACATTATTGTAAGCTTCCCTGCCGGTACAAGTCAGGTAGCAGCTTATGCAGCGAGCCGGGAGTGGGCAGCCGAGATGTTTGGGTCAGGCGCAGGGGGAGGCCGATACAACTATCTTACAGCCTTTCACATCGATCGCGATCACCCACATCTGCATGTGGTCGTTAATCGTCGCGAACTTTTGGGGCACGGCTGGCTGAAAATATCCCGGCGCCACCCCCAACTGAATTATGACGCCTTGCGCATTACAATGGCCGAGATTTCACTTCGTCATGGCGTCGTCCTCGAGGCGACGAGCCGAGCTGAGCGCGGCATCTCGGAGCGGCCGATGACTTTTGCCCAGTATCGACGCCTGGAGCGGCAGCAGGCCAATCAAATTCGTTTCGAGGATATTGATTTCGAAGAATTCTCGCCTGGGGGAAACGACGGAGAACCGGATCAATCTTTTAATTCTTCGTACGGTTCGCTGCCTCAAAACGTGTCAGAAAACTTGCGACGAAACGGCGGTCTGCAATCGGTGTCTGAAGTACGTTCCCGGGCACTGATCGGATCGAACGGCAACGGTGTCACGCCCGATCGTGTATCATCTGGAAACGATTCCCGTTCTCAATCCGGCAGCGATAAAGCCTTTGTGGACGATGGCAACTTGAGGAACGGCCCTCTCACCATCGCCGGAGACGGCCAGGATCTTGAAGGCCGTTCTGGCATGCATCGTTTGGCAACCGAACCCGTCACGCACACAACAAGCGAAGATGATGTTCGGCAACGGCCTCATCGAAAACGGCCTCGCGGTGATGAGGAAGAGCAGAGCGGCGCAAAACTGACCAGGGTAGACGGAATTCGGACGGGAGTGACAATCAGCGCCGTACCGGTTGCCCAGGACGATCCGATTACATCGCCGATCCAGCCCCCTGGATCAAATCCGTTGGATGACCCGGGGCAGACCAACATCGCTACGGACGCATTGCCTCCGACAGCCGATCGCCGGCAGCAGGGAGAGCCAAATTCTAAGCGTCCTCGTGATGATGACGCCGAGCCGAGCATTCGTAAGCGGTCAAGGGACGGGCGCAGCCAAGGGGATGAGGGAAACAGAAGGTAGAAAAGGATCGATCATGGCAGATGAAGAATTTCGTCGAGACTTCAGCCGCTCCGCTACGTTGAACTCGAATAACGAAGGCGCTACAGGCGCACCAATCCCGGATACATCGGTGTCGACTGCCTTCCGACAAAACCGCAGAGAACACTTAACGACCAGTTCCTTACGGCCATTAATTACTGGTGGGGCCGGCGACCTTCCAGGCACTTCCCCCGAAAATCAACGGCCGACAACCCATGCCCCGAATACAGCAGAAATACTCCCGGTGAGATCAGCCGAAGCTCCGGCTGGCCAATCAGCGGTCTTTCCGAGGAGCAAGGGGTATTTTCGTACGGCCATGCAATACCTGCGGGAGATTGAAATGCAGTCCACTGCCAGGGCGGACCACGAGGCGACGTCGTCGTCACGTTTTGGCAAGGGGGAAAGAAAGCAGCTGCGCGAACACGAGCAAACCGGTGATCAAAGTGAATCAATGGCGAAGCGGAGTACCAGCTCGGGAATGCAGGTGGGAACTATTGCCGCGTCTTTGGCTATGAAAGATAGCTCGACCGCGACGCCGGCTTCGCAAGGGCCGCACCGGTCTGGGATGGAGCTGGATAATATCGAAGGGACTGGAGAGAGCCGTACGCAATCTCAGCACGAAATTGCGACACAACCTATTGCCACAAGCGCTTTTGGTTCAGGTCATGATGTGATCATTCCTGGAGAGGGCCAGCCTGAAGAAACATTCGACGGCGCACCATATTGGATGGTAGAAAGCGGGGATAGCGAGACCAATAGCCTTCCGTCGATCCAACAAGGCTTATCTTGGCCAGGGTTAGATGACCTTGATTTGCTCGCCGACAGCAGTTCACCGCTCAGTACTCAGGTTGTTCCTCCTGACGTAGCCGCTACGAATTTAAGCACTGAGGCAGGGTCCGCCAGCGTCGAAAGCACCCAAATCCTCGCCGACAGTGCCTATTCCGACGACGCGACCGAAACCGGTGGCCAAACAGCTTCAGGATCGATCCATGAAGGTTCAGTTCGTTCGCTTGGCTCACCGGAGGAACGCTTCGACGCCTTTCCCGAGTTGACCGACGAGGACTTGGCGCAGATTGACGCATTCTCGCGAGCCCGCTCTCCTTCGAGGCGAGATGCTGCGCACGCTATTCATGCGGTCAGCTTGGATGATGCCTTCTCACGCAAGGATCTTGCCGCGGGCCACGACGGCCGGCTTACGAATCCTGCGTTCCGTCAGGAGGCTTCTCTGCAGGAATCGAGCCCATCAGAAACGAAGTCCGACGACTTCCCGGAATTAACCGACGAGGACCTGGCACGGATCGACGCACTCTCCGAAGCCCGCTCAACTTCGAGGCTGGATGTTGCACGCACTATTCATGCGGTCAGGTTGGAGGCCTCTCGGCAGGACCCGAGCCCATCAGAAATGAAGTCCGACGACTTCCCCGAATTGACCAAAGAGGACTTAGCCCGGATCGACGCACTCTCTGGACCCCGCCCGACTACGGGGCGGGAAGGTGCGAACACTATTCAGCCAGTCAGGTTGGACGATGCTTTCTCAGCCGAAGATTATACCGTGGGCCGCGGCGGCCGGCATACGAATCCTGCGTTCCATGAGGAAGCTTCTCGGCAGGACCCGAGCCCATCAGAGATGAAGTTCGATGGCTTGCCGGAGTTGACCGACGAGGATCTGGTAAGGATTGACGCAATCTCTGAACCGCGCTCGAAGAGATCTCGCTCCGAGCAGGTTGTCGGGGGAAAATCTCATAGGCTCAAACTGAACGAGGCTATCGAGGAGGCGGGCTCGCCCACTACCGTTTCGGGAACAAGCGCCGCCAGGGCGGCACCTATCACGCTCGAAAGCGGAGTACCTAGGTTGCCGCAGGCTACCCATACGGAACTTCCTGGCTCGGACGTTGCGGGTCCACTGCGGATCGGGAAGGCGTCGTGTGCCGATATACGGCGAGATGTTTCGGATAAAGGGAAACGAAAAGTCTCGTCAGATTATCAGATTCAGCAAGGTCCTGGCGCGTCCTATGCTTACCAGCCGCGACGCATGCCGACGGAAGCGATTTTCGATGCTGAACGGCTTGGTGACGAAGTGCTCATCGGGAATGAGCCAGTTCCGCGGTGGCCTTACCCCTGGGAGCACGTTGTTCGTTTTGAAACAGGCAAGCAGCTCTTCGAAAGATTGCAGAAGTGGCCGACTGCGGAGGAGTTGGAAAACAGTGTGATCCTCGTCAAAGCGGATAGCGCGCAACGATCCTATATGCCCCGAAATCAGCTGCTCTTGCATCTCGGATCCGAAAAGTATTACGAACGAATGAAAGCGCTCGGTCTATCCGATAATACCTTCAGCGGATTGAAGTCCGATAGCAAATATTTTTATGATACACCTGCTGGACCACGGGTAAGTGAACATGATTATGAGTTCCCGCGGCAGGCAGGCGTGCATAATCCAGAGGTGATGGTTCAGCATCATAGCGGAACCTTCTTCGCGTTTTGGCCAAAACTTCTCAGGCTGGAAAAGCTTGCGACAGTAACGAATACGTATGGCGCGGAAAATGTTTGGCTCAAATCGCCAGCCAATGCTTACATGACGCCGGAAACCTATAATTCCAAGGTTGCGAACGGCGCCGAAAACCTTTTCATCGAGTTCCTACGTCCCGCTCCTGTCCACGACCACCTGCGGGAACCTGGAACTTCAAACGCAAAAACTGTTGACGGACGAAACGAAGATCGCGCGCAACAGGCCGACCGGTTAGCAGATCAGTCGATGGGCCGGAACGGGGACGGCCGTGACGCGCAGGGTGGTAAGAGAACCTTGGAACCGCGCGTGCGCGAAAGGTATGGGCTGTAGATCCAGCTGCCCGTAAAGCAAACAGCCGTCCAATAGGATAAACGGAGCGTGGTCACGTGATGAATTCAGGCAAGTACACGCCAATAGGCCTGGCTGCGAGCATAGCATGTTCATTGGCCGTGGGGTTTTGTGCGGCCAGTCTCTATGTCACATTTCGCCATGGCTTTACGGGCGAAACGATGATGACTTTCAACGTTTTTGCGTTCCTGTACGAGACACCGCCTTATTTGGGATACGCAAGTCCTACGTTCTATCGCGGACTAGCCATCATCGTTGCGACGTCAACGCTCGTGTTGCTATGCCAACTACTGTTATCGATGCGCGAGCGCGAACATCACGGCACTGCTCGCTGGGCCGGCTCCGGCGAGATGCGGCACGCCAGGTACCTCCGGCGCTACAGTCACGTCACGGGTCCCATCTTCGGCAAGACATGTGGACCACGTTGGTTTGGCAGCTACCTAAGTAACGGAGAACAACCTCACAGCCTTGTTGTCGCGCCAACTCGCGCTGGTAAGGGTGTCGGCGTCGTTATCCCGACGTTGCTAACCTTCAAGGGCTCAGTAATTGCCTTGGATGTGAAAGGCGAGCTATTTGAACTCACATCGAGGGCGCGTAAATCAAGTGGCGACGCGGTTTTCAAGTTCTCGCCCTTAGATCCAGAGCGGCGAACGCATTGTTACAATCCCGTGCTGGATATTGCCGCGTTGCCGCCCGAACGGCGCTTTACAGAAACGCGCCGCCTCGCTGCGAATCTCATCACAGCCAAAGGCAAGGGAGCCGAAGGTTTCATCGACGGGGCACGGGATCTTTTCGTAGCAGGCATATTGAGTTGCATTGAGCGCGGCACACCAACGATCGGTGCCGTTTACGATCTGTTTGCTCAGCCGGGTGAAAAGTACAAACTATTTGCGCAACTCGCGGAGGAAACACAAAACAAAGAGGCTCAGCGTATCTTCGACAATATGGCGGGGAATGACACCAAAATCCTGACATCCTACACATCGGTGCTCGGCGACGGCGGACTCAATCTTTGGGCCGATCCACTCGTTAAAGCGGCTACAAGCACCTCGGATTTTTCCGTCTACGATCTGCGGCGGAAGAGGACTTGTATTTATCTTTGTGTCAGCCCGAACGATCTCGAAGTCATAGCGCCCTTGATGCGTCTTCTCTTCCAGCAGGTTGTATCAATCCTGCAGCGATCGCTGCCACTTGGAGATGAACGGCACGAAGTTCTGTTTCTCCTCGATGAGTTCAAGCACTTGGGCAAGCTGGAAGCTGTGGAGACGGCAATTACGACGATCGCCGGCTACAAGGGCCGCTTCATGTTTATTATTCAGAGTCTTTCGGCTTTGACAGGAACTTATGATGAAGCTGGTAAGCAAAATTTTCTCAGCAATACGGGTGTGCAGGTATTCATGGCGACTGCTGATGACGAGACGCCCAACTACATTTCCAAAGCTATCGGCGACTACACATTCCAGGCTCGCTCAACGTCGTACAGCCAAGCGCGCATGTTTGATCATAACATCCAAATCTCCGACCAAGGAGCACCGCTTTTGCGCGCCGAACAAGTCCGCCTACTCGACGACGATTATGAAATAGTCCTTATCAAAGGCCAACCTCCCCTCAAACTGAGAAAAGTGCGATATTATTCGGATTTCATATTGAAGCGAATTTTCGAAAGCCAACACGGTTCCCTTCCCGAGCCCGCATCTTTGATGTTGCCGGGAGACACAAACCTCGTTGAAGGCAAGCTCGACCAGGGAACAGCCGATACAACTTCGCAAAAACCGGTGCAGATTGAAGAGAACGACCATGGGGAAGTCGTTTCCCCCCAAAACAGAACTGTGGCTGATGGAGTAATGCCAATAGAAGTTCGCCCCCGTTCAAACGAAGTTGATGACGAGCGGGAATACCAAGGCGCGGACGCCGCAACCTCTGAGAAGCTTCCGGAAATTGCTCCGGCTCTTTTGGCGCAGCGCGAACTCCTCGACCAGATCATTTCGCTCCAGCTACGAGGTAGAACAGCCTCCGGCACTTGAAGCTCGATGTGATACCGCTTCGGATCGAGTCTTGTTAGCGCCGTCAGATGTCCCGTTTCGGGAATGCATTACCAACGTTGAAGGTTGCCAATTGATGAGACATCGCCATGAAACCGTCGGGAAGCTCAAAAACTGGATACGCCGGGTCGGCTAGATCCTCGCCCCAGGTTCGCGCAGGGGTTACGCCTGTCCTTCATCCCAAAGAGCCTTGGAACCGTTTTGCTTGCTCCCCATCTGACGGCCAAATGGATCACCGGGAAAATTTATCTGCGCAATTCGCTTACGATGGAATGAGACTGGGCGCAGCCGAGCGGTCCGCGTACGAGACATGGGATAGAGCGGACCGGCCGAGTTGGAAAGACCTGATACTGAGCGCTCGCCTGAACGCGATTGACAGTTTCGCTTGGAATGTCGATGTCGGAGAAAGTACCTCTTCAACTTTTGTTTATGATGGTGTTCCTCTGGCGGAAGGGGAACGGCATGCCTACGAGGAATGGGTGGAGCCGGGACAGCCCAGTTGGCAACAACTCGTTGTGAACGCGCGTATTGAAGAGCTAAACACCTCTGCTGCAATTCCGAATGAGTGTAGTCCCCTTCAAGAGGAATTCCGATCGGAGGCGCCTAAGCGTAAGCGGACAAGCTCCATTGGTCAAAAGAACGGTTTCCCTGAACCATTCGAATTTGATGGGATGAGACTCGGCTCGCCTGAGCGCGAAGCATATGAGAATTGGAGTAAACCGCAACCGCCATCCTGGAAAGACCTGATAGTTGACGCCCGTCTTGACGCAATCGACACCTCCACCTGGCTCAACGAATCAAATGACACCTCGGTCTTCGAGTACGAAGGCGTCCCGCTTGGGGAGGGGGAACGCCTAGCATATGAAAAATGGCTCGAGCCCGCGCAACCAGGATGGGAAGACCTGGTTGTGGACGCACGCGTTGCGGAATTGCACCAGTCTGCTCCGACGTGGTGCGAACACCAACCAGGCAACGACGTTTCTTCCAACGAGTCCGGGCGCATCTCGGGCGTCCCAATTAACGCCGAGCAGGTGTCGCGTGCGTTCTTCGTGTACGATGGAGTGGCGCTCGGAGCAGCCGAGCGCGCTGCGCATGATCGTTGGAGCAGGCCGGACCGGCCCACCTGGGAAGATCTTATCATAGTCGCGCGCCAAGCTGCTATCGAAGGCGGTGCCGTTTCGAATGGGATGATCGGGAAGACATCTTCCTCAGTCTTTTTATACGAGGGAATGTTGCTTGGGGATGCGGAGCGTCAGGCGTACGGACGGTGGAGGCAGCTAGCCCAGCCGCGGTGGCAAAATCTGGTGGTGAACGCGCGCCTGGCAGAGCTCGACCCGGCGGCCTGGATTCCCGATGAACATGATCCGTCTGAGGATGGCGGGGCGACTGGTCTTCTGTCGCAAGCAAGCACGACCAATAAGTCCCGCCTCAGTTTAGGTGATCAACCGGAAGCGCGCTCGCCTAGTCTCGCACGTGAGCCAGCACAACAGCCGACTCACGTGCAAAACCTGACGTGCGCACAATTGGAAGCAAGACGTGCTCTATATTTCGGGCCCTCTGGGAGGGATGCAGACCAAACCGCCAGCATCGCCGACAGTAATCGCCTCGACGAGGTAAGCAAAGTTAAACGGCTGGGTGCCAAGAGCCGTCGAGGCGCTAAAGCAACGGCCTATGACGTAATTTCAAGTGCGGAAAGACTGTCGTCTCACGAGGGTTGTTTGACGGTTCAGTCCACTCAGCCAGAAAAAGCCGCTTGCTCGAGAAGCGACAATATCGGCACTTATGGAAGTCGAAAAAACGAACGAGCTCGGCTTGCGACCGAGACCGGGAAATACGAGTCGGAGCATATTTTCGGGTTCAAGGTTGTCCACGATACCCTGCGCTCGACCAAAGAGGGCCGGCGGCTGGAAAGGCCTATGCCCGCCTATCTCGAATGCAAGGAACTTCATCGACAACATGTTGGTACGGGAAGGGGGCGGACCCGACTGGTGGGGCGCGGCTGGCCAGATGACGCAAGTTACCGCTCGGATCAAAGGGCAACTCTATCGGACCCTGTTGCGTCCACGGAAGGTGCAACGGCGTCAAACGGGTATCAATTAAACCAGCTAGGCTACGCACACCAGCTCGCTAACGACGGGCTGCAGAGCGAAACGCCAGATGGGGTTATCATGCCGCTTCAGGTCGCGACTACTAGCTACAACTATACGGTAAGCCGCGATCCGGTACTTTCTCCGCCCAGTAAAGAGCAAGCTCCGGAATTGTTGCACCTTGGGCCACGTGGCCAGACAGAAGCTGTACTCGCTCGCGAAACAGCATTGACAGGAAGATGGCCAACACGCGAGCGTGAGCAGCAAGTCTATCGAGAGTTTTTAGCCCTTTATGACGTCAAGAAGGACCTGGAGGCCAAGACACTTGGGTTGCGGAAGAAAAAAGCTGCGCTTGTTTCCGCGTTGAACCGGACTGCCGCCTCAATAGGCACTTCACCCTTGAAAGCCCAATCGTCGAGCGCAGAAGTTGAAAAAGCAACTCACGAGTTTGATGAACGACGGGTTTATGATCCGCGCGATCGCGGTCGGGACAAAGCATTACAACGGTGACAAAGCTGGAGATGACCATCGTTAGCGGACTTTGTATCGATGCTTAAAAATGATGGTTCAGCATTTGAACCGCAGGCTGTACTGCTACTCTTTGAAATCCCCCGCAAAAAACGCGCCGTAGTGCAATCGATCGCCAGGGCCTGAATTTCAGTTGAAACACGATGTCCATTCAACGCCTTAAGCGCAGGTGTTAGACTTCGCATATCCTTGATCCGCGTTGGAGTGTGAGTTATGCTCGAAGACGGCCAGAAAATGCAGGAACGCGAGCTTTCGGTCCTCGGTGGTGATAAGACCGAAAGTGCAGCCACCTTACCGAATGACATTTTGGTGGAAGTTGCCAAACATCTGCCGACCGACGATCCAGTCGAAACGGCAGCCAACCTCACAAGCTTTAAACTTGCGAGCCCGTCGGTTCGGGCATCGGTCGATCAGAGCGATGTCGGAACGTTCCACCGAAGCGTAAATCGACTGGGTGCCTCAAGCAAGGCATTGTATGACCTGGCTGTACCCCGGAACGGCTTTGCCGAGTATCCGAACTATCCGGAACCGGACCCTGCTGGCGAGTTTGCGCTGGCGAGCCAGCGCATCAGGACAATTGGTCCAACTTTGAAGTTCCAATCGCCCGCCAGGAAAACAGCGATCGTCAATCACATTCTCAATATGTCGGAAGGCGGTGAGCAGGCGGAGGCGATTATGTCGATGACGTCCCATTTGAGTGACCTCGAGAGGGCCGACAAGAGACGCCTTATCGACAGAGCAATTGAATACTTCAAGGTAGACGGGCCTATCAACTACGACAGTCGCCATTATGCAGCCTACGCGATTGCAGCGGCGCACAACCAGTTGGAACTCGAACACAAGTCACAAATCTTCGATGCAATGGCGAAGAGACCCCAGCTTGCGAGACTCTACGCCGACGAACGCATCCATGCGCAGGAGCATTTGGGGCTTGCGTCGACATCCGAAGGTCCGCACGAGCGGAGCAATAAACAACTGGCCACGGACATTCTTCAGATCGAACAAAAAATCCGCACTGAGCTCCTTCCCGAAACTCTCAGTGCTCACGACCAGATGGTAAAAGCGGAAGGAATCGCTGGATCGATTGAGAAGGCTTACCGCGATGCTCGCGCGAACTTAACCCGGGCACCGCGAGGGAGGTCAAATTCTGATCTCAGCCGGTAGAACTTGGTCTGAATATTCGATTATTTCTCCGACGAAAGCACTTGGTTGACGAGCGAATTTTTAAACGAGCATCGATAAAGCGTGCACAGGGAAGGCCCACCTAATGGTCAGTATAAATAAAAAAGCCCCGCAGAAATCTTCTACAGCGACCACGCGCAATTCTGATGAACGCCTGGTTGATCAGTTAGGGCAGGCGTACCTTGTGGAACGCGAGGCGCAGGAAAGGCGCGCGCGACTTGAAGCGCCGCCGGCGTTGAAAAAATATGCCTCGAAACTGCAACTCCTCAATAAGCTCGATGCAGATTTCCGTGGTGTGATCGCCCACAAGCCGTTTCGCAGCGAGCAACTGCGGGTCGATAGCAATGGAGAATTGACCCATAGTCGGGGTCTCATAAAAAAGAAGAAGAAGGTTTTCATTCGAGATCAAACAACTGGCTCCCTTCGGCTTATTCACTACGAGAGGTCTGACTGGAATAGTGTCCGTCGCTATGACTACGACCAGAACGGCGTGTTGAGCGAGAAACATATCAAAAGCAAAGCCGGTGCCTTCGAAGAAAAATGGGAGCGGGACGAAAACGGTGAACTGATGCGCACCCGATACATCGATCGGCGCAGACTTACTGGACGGGCGTTGCATCCCATTTCCGAGGAAATCGGACGTCCTTATGAGAGTGGCCTGGAGAAGAGGCTTTATCGCGTTTTAACGCGTCGGGAGGGCTCCCAACAAAAGACTTTCGAACGCGATGACAAGGGTAATCTGGAGCTCATTGCAAGCAAACGGATGGGCTATTCGATGTCTTCACAAAAGGCACCGGATCGACAAACATCTAGAACAAGTATCCGCAAGCTTGGCGGAGCTTTCAGTGAATCATATAGATCCCGGCTGGATAAGGACGGCCACGAGTTAGGTCGGGATGTCTCCGCACATCGAAGCCTCCTCAACAAGCGTTCAGCCGTCTACGATGACGCTACAGGGGAGCTAAAGAGCAGCAAGCACACGTTTGGGAAGATATACAAAGCGGAAGCGACATACCTGAACGCCGAAATCAAAGAGGTCTCCAAAAAAATCCTCGGAGTTACGGTCGGTAAAGAATTGAAGACATTAAGTGGACGCGAACTCGAGGCTCAAGTATTACGTGCCGCGGAACGTGCCCTCCATAAACAGGCCTGGCAGCACCCTTCAGCTAACCCCTCGCGGTCGCAGCGGGAAAATACCAACAGTCATCTTGGAAACGAACTTGATGGGCCGCTCGAATCGGATATGACCGTCGTCCATCAAGCCGGATCCGGGTTCGTCGGCGACGATCGCCACGTTCATGATGGCGGTGGATCCAGGTTGAATGAATTGCACGAATCGCGATCGTCGAATGATAGGGAAAAGCTTAGTTCGCCGAGAGCCGAAATTTGCGACCGCTCGATGAATCGGGATCGCACCGGCTCAGGTACTTTGTCGCGATGATAGCTAAACTAGGGGGGCACACACCGAGTTGTCAAGTCGCCCCCCGGCAAATGAGCTCATCCCTGCTGCCATATTCCCAAACTACCAACGTTTCGCGTCAAAATGATCACTGAGAAATCCGTGCCATCCCCGAAAATAACTGCCACGAGTGTCTCATCGAAGCCCACCTGCCGTGTCGTGCGGCCCGGCAGCACCTATGCCGGAAAACAGGGTCTCAATTATTTCGAAGGGATTGCGGCCGAGACAGTGGGCTCGACGGGGATCTGCATGCATCTTTTAACCATACCGCCGGGCGCCCGCGCCAAGGCGCATTTGCACGCCTCGCATGAGACAGCGATCTATGCGATTTCCGGAGAGACGCATTGCTGGTTCGGCGACCAGCTGGAAGAACACGTCATCGTTCGCGAAGATGAGATGTTCTATATTCCGGCTGGCGTTCCGCATCTTCCCGCCAATCTCAGCGACCGGCCGGCGACAGCGGTCATCGCCCGCACCGACCCGAAGGAGCAGGAAAGCGTCGTCCTGTTGCCGGATTTGGAGGGGTATGTGCCGCGTTGAACGCCACCCGGCGGACCCAACCTGGTGCAATGCTACGAGTCAGTTTACTGTAGGGTAAGCATCCGGTGAAGGCCGCAGGTTAGGCTGCTTTAGCTTTCAATCCGTGCGGCTGCCAATTCCACGGAAGCAATTGCTCGAGCTTACTGATTGGCGTGTCGGCGATGCGGGCCAGGAGGTCAGCAAGCCAAGCCTGCGGATCGACGTCGTTGAGCTTGGCACTTTATGCCGACCGGCGAACTATGCCTATTAATCAAGTTTTTTCCAACGTTTCCGGCAGCATAGCGGTCGCCCAGTCGGCATAGCTTAGGGTCTCTCCGTCGCAATTGACGCGAAGGAGAGGACACATGAACACAACTGACTATTTGAATCGCAGCGCCCTATATCGGAAGCTGCTCCACGGTCCGTATCGGGAGTTTGCGCGTGTTTACGCCGCCAGCATGTCGAAAGAAGGCTTGGGTCGGCAATGCACGTGGCGCTCGCTGAGCCTGTTTCGAGACCTGATGGACTGGCATGTTGGCAATGGATATGCCCCGCAGGATTTGAGCGAAGCTTATGTCGATCGTTTTCTTGAGCATCGCTTCAAACACTGGAGTCCCGATACGGGCGACCGATCGGCACTCCGACGCGTGCTTTCAGCGTTACGGGAAGAGGGCTTAATACCAGGTGCGCTTCCGGTTGAGCGCACTGAGCACGAGCAGATCGTCGATGTATTCGGGGCATATCTCTCGAATGAGAGAGGGCTCGCCGCCTCGACGGTGGGGAGCTACAAGCTTCTGTCACTTCGATTTCTGCGGGAGGTCTGTCCTGCCGGCGCGAATGGGTTTGCAGCGCTCACCCCGGAGATTGTCATCGGGTATGTCGAACGACATGCGCTCGATGGCTCCGCCGACAGCGGCAAGGCAATGTGCGGAGTCGTGCGTGCCTTACTGCGCTACTTGCATTTGAAGGGCTTCATTTCGACGGCGTTGGCCGATTGCGTGCCATCCATCCGCCGCTGGCGACTTGCCGGCCTTCCAACCTTCCTGCCGCCAGAGAAGGTCCAGAAGGTTCTCGATGCCTGTGACCGGACGACGGCAATGGGACATCGGGACTATGCGGTTCTGATGATCTTGGCCAAGCTCGGTTTGCGCGCTAGCGAAGTTGCTACCCTCAATCTCGATGATATCGACTGGCAGTCGGGCACGATTCTCGTACACGGAAAGGGACGGCGGCAAGCGACTATGCCGCTGCGTCACGACGTCGGAACAGCTATCGTGGCTTATATCCGGCATGGGCGTCCCGCTTCGGCGTGTCGGCGAGTTTTCTTGCGAACACTTGCGCCGCACGTGGGCTTTGCCTCCGGCTGCGCCATCACGATGATCGCGAAGCAGGCACTCGAGCGGGCAGGCATTGATGGCTATGCCCATCACGGCGCCCATCTTTTCCGCCACAGCCTCGCGACCGACCTTTTACGGTCGGGTGCCAGCTTTGCCGAGATCGGCCAACTGCTCCGTCATCGAAGCATCGACAGCACAAGGATCTATGCCAAGCTCGATGTTGACAAGCTGCGTGGACTGAGCCTGCCCTGGCCGGGAGGTGTCCAATGAGCCGGCTTCGCACTGCCCTCAACCGCTATGTCGGCATGCGCCAAGGGCTGGGATACAAATATGATGGGCCGGCACGACGGTTGTCGGCATTCGTCACCTTCATGGAAGCCCGCGGCGCCGAGACCATCACGTCGGACCTGGCAATGCAGTGGGTGACGTCGATGGGCCGACAGCCGAGTTGGTCCATCCGCCTGGCTGATGTGCGCTGCTTTGCCCAGCACCTCAGTCATTTCGATCTTCTGACGGAAGTGCCACCGAGCGACGCAGTGCCGCCGGCACGGCGGACAAAGCCCTACATCTATAGCGACATTGAGATTCAGGCGCTGCTGGCGGCAGCACTGTCGCTGCCGCCAGCCAACGCCCTTCGACGCTGGACGTATCACTGCCTGTTCGGACTGATAGCGGTCGCCGGACTGCGCCATTCTGAAGCGCTCGGCCTGCTCCGGGCCGACGTCGATCTCGAGCAGGGCGTCCTCACTATCCGAGAGACAAAGTTCGGCAAGTCACGGCTGGTGCCGCTGCATGCCACGACAATCGCTGTCCTTACAAACTATGCTGCCCGACGCGATGCACACCTTGGCACGCCGCGCAGTCCCTATTTCTTCGTCGCCGAACAGGGCGGCAGATTGCTGCATCAATACGTGCACCGGGTGTTCTGGCGACTATCCCGGCAAATTGGTTTACGGCAGGAGGGGGATCGCGGTGGCCCGCGGGTTCACGATCTTCGTCACCGTTTCGCCGTCCAAACCCTGATCAACTGGCATCGCGCTGGCGAAGATGTGGAACGCGAGCTGCCGGTACTCTCGACCTTCCTCGGCCATGCCAATGTTCGCGACACCTACTGGTATCTGTCCGCCGCGCCGGAGCTGATGAATCATGCCGTTCGGCGATTGGATAAGCGGTGGGAGGTTCGGTCATGAGACGAACGAACGACTTAGCCGTGCTGATCGAGCGGTGGTTCACAGATCGGCTCATGAAGCATCGAGGTGTAAGTTCCAACACCATTGCCTCCTATCGAGACACGTTCAGGCTCCTGTTTGCGTTCGCGCAGGCGCGCCTTGGGAGGTCCCCATCTCAATTGACACTGCGGGATTTGGACGCTCCGTTCATCGGCGCATTCCTGGAAGTCCTCGAGACGCAGAGAGCCGCCTCGGTGAGGACCCGGAATCTCCGCCTCACAGCCATTCGATCTTTCTTCCGATATGCGGCGTTCGAGGAGCCGGCACATAGCGCCCACATCCAGCGCGTGCTCGCGATCCCCAGCAAGCGATGCGACAAGCGGCAGCTTCAGTTCCTAACCAGGCCCGAGATTGAATCGATCCTGGACTGCACGGATCGAAGCACGTGGCTGGGACGCCGCGATTACACTCTGCTATTGCTGGCCGCGCAAACGGGGCTGCGGGTTTCGGAAGTCATCGACCTCGACCGAGACTCGGTAATGCTCGGCCGCGGTGCGCATGTGCAATGCGTCGGTAAGGGCCGCAAAGAGCGAAGTACGCCGCTCACAAAGGTTGCACAGGAAGCCCTCCGGCGTTGGCTCAAGGAACCAGGGAAGCGAGGCGCAACGGCTCTCTTTCCGAATATGCACGGTGGCAGGCTCAGCGCCGACGGCGTGCAGGCACTGCTGAACAAATATGTCGCCAAAGCGCGCGAGCACTGCGTCTCCCTCCGCTCGAAGCGGGTGTCGCCCCACGTCTTGCGGCACAGCGCTGCCATGGAGCTACTACAGGCGGGCGTCGACTGCTCGGTCATTGCCCTGTGGCTGGGCCATGAGGCGATGGAAACGACGCTGACCTATCTTCATGCACATCTTGAACTGAAGGAATCGACACTCGCAAAGCTGAAGCCGTACGAACGCGCCAAGGCCGAGCGATTTCGACCAAACGACCGGCTTCTGGAATTCCTGAACGCCCTCTGAGCATGAGAACTATGCCGAGTGCCAACGACGGGTCTTCGACCAAAACGGCAAGAGAAGCGCGTTTCAACTGGTAAGTTGGAAGAGGTGCTCGGCATAGTTCGCCGGTCGGCATAAACCGCCTTATGCCGCGCGCGGCATAATGCTGTCATGATCAGTGTCGCCATGAAGGCGGCGCGATCGGCACCTCGATCCGATCCGGCGAAGAGCCATGACTTCCTCCCGAGAGCAAAGCCTCTCAGCGCTCGTTCGGCCGCGTTGTTCGTGAGACAAATCCTGCCCTCGTCGAGGAAAGACGTGAAGCCGTTCCAGCGCTTCAGCATGTAGTCGATCGGCTCGGCGACTGGAGAACTGCGCGACAGTTTTGCCCGTTCGGTTTGAAGCCAGCAGTGCAGTTCGCCGACAAGCGGCAGGCTGTCCTTGCGACGGCGCTCCAGGCGTTCCGCTGCGGCAAGCCCGTTGATCTGCCGCTCGATGTCGAACAGGGCATCGATCCGTTTGACGGCCTCCAACGCCATAGGCGAGATCGGTGCGGCGCGGCTGCCGCGTTTGGCATTCGTGGCGATGTCGGCCAGCACGAAGAACTTGCGCCTCGCGTGCGACCAGCAGAGCGCCTGCGTCAGCGGCCCCGGATCGCGGTCTACCTTGAACAGCGGATTGTAGCCGCCAATATGTTCTGCCGAACATATCGGGGGCTATGTTGCGGCCGTCCATATGTGGCCCTGCTGACCTATACCCTTTGTCAACTGAGTATTTGGGCCCGATTTGACGCAACATAAATCGCAAGTTTGGCAGCCGGACCTTTTCTCGTTTGGAGGTTCGACATGGATCACCCTTCCTTTTCCGACCAAGCCGCTGATGCCCTATTTACCGAAGTGCCATTTGCTGACGAGCGGAACCGCTATTTGCATCACTGCGCCACACTCGGAGCGAGACCCGAAGTTCTCAGGGTCAAACGCAACGAACTCCTGTGGATCGCGCGACATCTCGGTCCAGAGGCTGCGGCCGGCGTCGGCATGGCGGAGTTGTTGCCGATCGCGCAGGCTCGGCAGAATGTTCACGGTGCGGCTACCGCTGCACGTCGGGTCGTCGATATCGGGCGCCCCTGGCTGAAGTTCCTTGGCTGGTGGCGTGAGCCCACTGTCATATTGTCGTACCAGGCGCAACTCGACCGGTATGTTGGCTGGATGCGCGACGAACGCGGATTGACACCGTCGACGGTGGAACAATGGGGGCGCATAGCCGGCAGATTCTTGCTGTGGTGCGAACAGTCGAGCCACCGGCTCAAGGATTTGAAGGCAGAAGACATCGACAACTATATAGCGACCCAAGGGGCCGGACGCTGGGGTCGTGTCTCGATTGCATACATCGTCTCAGCCTTGCGCGGATTTCTTCGATATGCGGCAAAAGAGGCTTGGTGCTCAGACCGCCTGGTGTCGTCAATATCGCGGCCTCGGCTCTATCGACAAGAATCTCTGCCATATGCCCCAGACTGGTCGGACGTCCAAAAGATGTTGGCTGATGTCGATACCGACCGGCCCCGCGATATCCGAGACCGCGCGATCCTAATGTTGCTGGCGGTATATGGTATGCGGCGCGGCGAAGTAGCCGCGCTGCGGCTCGACCAAATCGACTGGGCGGGGCGAACGCTTCGGCTTTTCCGCTTAAAGCGCCGACAAGCCCAGATCTATCCGCTGGTGCCCTCCGTTGCGGAAGCATTGGCACGCTACGTGGACAGAGTCCGCCCGCCGTCGTCGTGCCGAGAGGTTTTCCTCCGGATGCAGGCGCCTCGACATCCCTTAGGGGCCTCCAGCATTTATAGCGTCGCCAATCGGCGATTTGTTGCGCTCAACTTTATGGACCGCCTCTTAAGGGCGGTGGAGCGTCGTGACCGGAAGAAGTTGACCGACGTGCAAGCCGTCAGCGGTTGCGCAAACGACGATGATATCCGTCTCCAGCGCAGTGTCTTGGCCCAATGCCTGATTTTATACAGCCGAGTTCAATAAGCGAAGTGGCGCACACTGTCATCAGAACTTTCCTGCCAACCGCCCGAGGTCTCCAAACGAACAAAACCGCCTTACAACGGGCCTTGCTTCAAGATATTACCGAAACGTGCTCCCTCATGAAAAGGTCGCGAATAGGTTGCGGCTATCATCGCTCTTGATCATGGCGCACCTCATAAGCGACCCAAGGCAAAGCACGATGTCGCCTTATGTGGGGTGGCAGGATATATTGTGGTGTAAACGAGCTAAGTACAAGAGCTTTGAAGCGATTTTTGAGCACGTTTTTGCTATATTACCAGATGGTGTCCGGGTATGTTTAAAAGTGATTAATACAGCCTATCTAATTACAATTTTTATTTAAGATATTAAAATAATAATAATATCCGCGCCTTTAAATAATAAAGGTGAAAATTTTATCGCCAATCGTCGTCGTGCAACAATACGTGAGCCTGCACTTATTTTCCAAATTATATAAATAGGAAATACAAGCAGATTGGAGCAATTAGAAAGGGCGCCAATAATATTCACTACTAACATTTTATAAAAAGAACAAATACATCTGTCGACTATGCCGTACGAGTTGGTCGGGCAAAGCGGAGACTCGCCACAAGTTGAAGTCGTGAGAGGCGATGGGCACATCGTCAGAGCTGAGTGCGGCATCGAGCTCGGAAAGATTGCGCCTGCCTATCTCTCCGAGAGCAGCGAGCAACGACGTTTCAGTGCATTCCTGTACTCGCTTTCCGAGATTGTACATGCCTCTGTGTTCGATGACTTGAAGAGGCAGAGTCTCTTCAAGACGTTCAAGGAGGTTCGGTACCGAGTGCCGGGCGAGACCTCATCCGCCGTGACACCATTTGGGAGATCCCATTCGAGCTTCCACTCGGGCCAACATGTGCCTTTCACGGGGAACGGTTTGCGCTGGCAAAGGATATCGTTTTCCATCGGTTTCGGAAGGCTGCCAGATAAATATGAGCTTTTCTAAAAAGGATTCTTGTAATAATTAATCCTTATCCGGCGGGAGTCTTAAGTACTTAATGATGTTGAAAGAATTTATATTAAAAATATTCTATTCTGAATTATTGATTAATTAAATAAAGTATATAAAATATAAATAATTTTCGGTGAAAAAGATTCCATAGTTATTTATTCAATAATGCAGTGGCTCATGGAGATATTATATTATTTCTGGCGTTGTGTATTGAAATAGTCGCCGGAGTGGCGGATCATAGACACTAAAATAGAAAAAACTAAGTAACAACTGAAGCAATTATGACTTCTTTCCCTTCCTACGGTGACTATGGATGTAATAGAACAGCGGCAGATCGGAGCGATCACTTGCTCAGATCGGGCAACAACACGCCGAGATCGCCAAGAATTGCAGAGAGAGCATCCTCATTCGGTATGGCGAAGACGTTGGTTCCAGTGGGCTTCGTCTCACGGGTACCGACCCAGAACGCGATACCATTCTCCTTGTTGCCAACAGCGGTCAGCATATCTTTATCGTTTTCGCCGTTGCCGCACGCTATATGTAGGCCGATCTCACGAGGGAGTAGATTGACATAAGCAAAATAGCCTTTGCGCTTGCCTGGCGTTTCCTCGGGCATAACGCAATGACCCTCGGGTACTGCGGTCGCCCGGAAAGTGCGTCCCCAGGAATGATCTACACGCGGAAGAAGCGATGAAAGCAGATCTCCGGCCGATTGGTAACGTGGATGAGAGTCCCACATCTGACAGCCATAGAAATGCTCCATCGGAATGTTGCGGATTTCTGGGTTGCCGCCAAATTCGCTCTCCATAACCGCATGAATGCGGCTCCAGTTGGGCAGGGGAACGGATTCAAAACGTTGACCTTTGAAGATTGTGACCGTTCCGTCATTCCCTTGAAAATCAATACCTGGAATGTCTTTGAAGGGCGAAGCAGCGATTTCGCCGCAGTGGCGAGCGGACGTCAGCAGTAGGTAATGTCCCTTCCGGGCGATCTTGGTCAAATTGTCGATGATATCGATGGCAGGATTAATTTCCCAGCACTGACGGTTTCGATCTTGCTTAAAGGCGGTGCCATCACCATCGAAGGCGAGCAGAACCCGGAGAGAGGGATCCGTAAGACCGCGTGCTACCCGTTCCGCGATATCCGGAATGACCTCAACAAGAGACATATTCAAAGCTGGTGTAAATACGATCTGAATGAAGCCTTAAATGTAACGCAGCGCGGCAAGCATTAGTTGACTTTTTGGTGAGAGAAATAACTCTTAGCAGGGATTAGTTGGCCAGCCATTATCAATGTGGGGCCAGGCTGACAATGTTTGCGTGCAAGGCCGGATTATGTCGATGTAGACCTGCAGACCCGTTGACTTCCTATAAACACCGCCAATCATCCACCTCTCCCTTTCCAAGGTCTTGCCTTTTTTGCCTTGCTACCATGCCAGCCAGCGACGCGATGTGCGCTGCCGCGGTCGCCTTCCCGGAGGGTAACTGGAAGAGAGAACTCGCTGCGCTGCAGATTTTGCATGATCCTGTAGATGTGATTACGGCCGCTGTCGCCAGAGGTCTTAGCGGCATATGTAATGTCGTTGCTGCAATGGATGCCGAAAAAGTGACAGGCCTCGGCGACGTCATTCGGCGGATGCCTGCTCTAAATCACCGAATTGCCGTCGCCGCCGGTGAAACTCCAGTGCGAGACCTCGGAATAGGGTACCAGTGCGCAATCTGCCACCCCGACATAGCAAGTGCTATGTTAGCCACTTCCGACGGGATCAGCCATGCTGTCCGTGAAAAGATCGAGAAAGAAGTTGCTCAGGATATTGGAGAAGGTGCCATCGTATACATCTTCATTCAGCCGAGGATGAGTTCCAGCAACTCTCCGGTTTCTGTCCATTTCACCCTCCAGTTTGCGAGTTCTGGAGCTCTCGTCGAAGCCAGAATGATAGAGAGTTACAATTTTATGAAAGGCGATGGCACAGTGACTGCAGAGAAATTGAAAAGTCATTGGAAGCAGCACGGTATTCGCAGACCAAGTCCACGTCCGCCCAGGTCCAAATTTGAACTTCTTTTCGCTCCGGTCCCCGACAACAGTAAACTTGCCGCCGCCGATTTCACCCATCTCGGCTTGGTCGAGCGGGATAGAGAATTGCTTGGCAGTACGGTCTTCGGAATTGCCGCCAATAAACCTGGGACGGTAGTTTATCAGTGTGACAAGGTTCTGTGTCTGGAAGTGGATGTCGAGTCACACCGCGCGTTGGAGGTGCTTCACCGCCTTGGGGAGCAGGTATATAGGGCTGGTTGGGGCACGAGTTTCGGTCTTCACACAGGCCCTTCATCTTGTCTTAATCTTTCCGCTGCTGCACTCGCCACCTTTTTCAAACGGACTGATCTTTGTTCCGTCCCGCTGAGTGATGTTTTTTGTCTCTTCTGCGACCATGCCAGCCGTTGCTACGCCGCCAAAGAAGACGGACTTCCACTCACCGCCTTCTCCCTCGAAAATGAAAGTCAGTTTGAACTCGTCGACCCCCAGGTTGTCAGAAAATACGTTCTCGGTCTTTTCGACGCCCCGACAATGGTTGAGCCCCGCGATATCAGCAGAGCGAGCTTCTGCAGCCAATATATAACTTTCCGGGAACCACATCCCTGTAAGGAGTTCAATGAAATTGGTGTTCTGATCCTCGATGCTGCTGCTAAAATGCTCGAAAGTTATGCCGAATTCCTGGAAGACGATGGAAGCGATGATAATGAAATTGCGAGCGTTAAAGATGTATTTGGCTTAATTGATAGGACATTATGAGCACGATACAAAACAGAAGCAGTAACGGAAGTTTCCAATGTGTTTGATATTTGTGTTGCCATTGTATGTTGAATTCCTTTTGTCAATCTTATTGCATGTTCGAAATTGCATAAATTTGGGCCGTAATTTTCCGACTTTTTTGAATTTTCGTTCATCTCTTTAATTGTTGATGTTGTCTAGGGAGACAGCTTTATTGAATTTCAATGACATGTCGCCATTTACGTGTACATCAGAATAAAAAGATAATTCCGGCAAATAGTTTCAATTTATATATATTACATCCAGATTTACATTAACAAAGCATGCCTTCTATAAACAAAAGGAAATTCTATATTCTCTCAATACTCCATATCTACATGATGGATCTTCCCTATAACCGCCCCCGTTTCCCCCCGTTTGCTATCACCGGTCTACCTAGTGCGGCCAAACTGAAACGAGCAATTTCTCGGGCCTTTGTCTGCTATGACCAGTTTTGCGATGAACTCCTACAATATCAGCAAAGGTGGACGGATTGGGTGTTCGACCACGGATTTGCAGAAGCCATAGAAGACATGGCTCTGGTGTTCCAGATTGAACCTTGCCTTCATGGTCCCCGAACAGGCACACTGGAAGTGCTGAGATCTTGTCGCACGAAGGTCTTCATTTATACGTCGTACCGCAGGTTGCGCCACTTTGTTGAGAACCAGTGCATTGCTCAACCTGGCGACGCCGTCCTTGCTTGCATGATCCCGCCCTACGTGAGTGACCTCTCACTGCAGGAAATGTCTCGAGCCCACAATAGTTTTTGTCCAGGCAGTCACACGAGCATTGCAGACGTGCAGTGCTTTATTGCCATCCAACTCAGCAGCCTATTTGTTGAGGAGGGTACATGTGATGTGCATGGGCGAAATGGATTAAAAACAACCTGCCGCTTCTTTCGTCGTCCCGCTGAGTGCTTCAGCCGTTACGACATAGTTGCAATAGGGTCTGTGCTCTTTCACAACGCATTGCATCAGCCAGCGAACTACAATGAGGATCTTTCTTGCTTCGATCTGCGGTACGACTATCAGGTTTTCCTCCATGAGCGCGATGCCAATGATGGTGTGGGGCATTATCCGGAAGGCACACCACTACCTAGTGTCGCCATCGTAGGTGGTGGGCTCTCTGGCCTTGTTGCTGCTGCAGAACTACTTGACGCTGGCGTCAGGGAAATAGCCCTTTTTACCCCAGTAGATGAGGTTCGGAGTTTGGGTGTATCGCCGATGTCAAACGGCGACGCTCGCCAGGTCTTGACGTCATTCGGTGTCATGCCCATCTCCGGCAACCAAGTTTGTCTGTCATACTATCTGGATAAGTTTAGAATTCCGTCCAGCCTTCGTTTTCCTTGTGCCGGCAACGATCACACAGCACTCTACTTCCGGAAAAAACGTTACGAATGGCCGGCTGGACAAGCTCCACCAGGTGAATTCCAGCGGATATCTGCAGGGTGGGAGAAACTACTATACCACGGGTGTGAACGGAACGGCAGGAGGCTGATCGCTCCGATGGATATCTTTTCCATGCTGAGAGGTCGGCGTTATGAAGAAGCCTCGGAAGCAAGGCGGGCTTGGCTCAGGGAGTTTGATAATTTCACTTTCCATGCCGCTCTGGTCGAGATCTTCAGCTGCGGTGTCGAGAGTCCTGGTGGGGCGGCATGGCAAACAACTGATTTTGCTGCTTTCGGGATGATGAGATTGGGCGGCGGCCGAGTTTCTTCCTGTTACACCCTACTGTTTTCGACAGTCCTGGACTGGATAATCAATGGGTACGAGGAGGACCAGTATATCTCTGTTGGAGGGGTTCATCTTTTGCAGGCTCTGATGCGCATTGAGATATTCAAGAGAAAAGTAGGATTCCATTTTGACCCCCTGCGTGGACTAGCCAAGGAGGGCGGGAAAGTGAAGGTATGCATGAAAGATGGCCGTTCGCGCGTTTTTGACCAGGTCATCATTGGCGGGCGAGGTGGGCCCGATGCAACTAATATCACTCCGGTTAGCCATGTGACCTGTGTCGGCTATGATATCGAAGCCCCCGCTGGAAACTCGTCTGCTACTGTTAACGCAGCACTTTTCATGATCACAAAGCAAAAATTCTGGCTTGATGACGATATCCCAGCTTTGATCTGGACGGATGGGCTCGTCCGTGAGCTCTGTTGTATTGACATCGAATCGCCATCGGGAGAGGGGCTTGTTATTTTTCATTATGAAATGAACGACTATCTATCCCGCCCGTTCCAGTCCGATGAGAAGAAGAGAAGGTGCTTGGATTTAGTCAGAGAACTTGCTGCTGTCTTTCCTGAATTGGCTTGTCATTTGGTTCCAGTCAACGAAGATTACGAAGAATATGTCTTCGACGGCCACTTGAAGGATGGTTTCAGGGCCTCTTTATGGAGGGAAAATTCTCTTAAAAAATGTCAGTACAGCCAAGATCCGCATATGTATGATTCTCCGTTAATGGAGCATGGGGCAGTTTGCCAGATTGACAGTAAGGACTGCGTAAACGGAGCTTTGTTCGAAGAGCAGGTTAAGACGGGCATCATAACGGCCTGCACCGTCATTCGCAGCACCGGCGGGACACTATCTTCACTCCATCCCCTGGATTGGAATAAAATATATTTTCCTGCTTAAGTATATTAATGTATTAGTGCGTATTAATCCCGTAAGCCTGTAAGCTGCAGTAGCGGCGCTCAACTTAGCTTTCCATGAATAATAATGTTTTTCCTTTATTTTTGATTGAATCCTGCTTAAAAAATATTCTTTGAGTGGGCTTAAAATGACATTAATCAGATTCCAAAAATTTCCATCTGTGACCATTAGCGCCTTGATCGATGACATTAAAGTCTTCACATCTCCAGAGAAATGCCTTCGTGATTGCTTGTCTCCACGTGCTTTCGCATCTTGACAGCTAATAGCGGGCCCCTTGACACACTAGCCGGCCACGCAATTCGAGATATTCCCACTAACCCCAATGAGGTCACTGCATTCGTCATTGGCAGCCGCCCCACTTGCATTCGCCACTGTGCCGTTTGGGGTCCACTAGCCGCTAATTAGGACTGCATATATTTTGGACGAGCTAAGGGGTCACTATCACCTTCGGTTTGAATTTCCTTTTCACAAGACTTTAATGTTGCCAATTGAGCAGGCTGAAAGAAAATCCGCAATCAACGGAGAAAGGTTAACAGCCAAACAAAAAAAGAATGCTTCATCATTGCATAGGGTCTACAACGACCATTACTTTCGGCGGTGGGCCTTCTACTATTTTTTTCTTAGTCTTCGGCCAGCCATTTGTTAACTTCCTATATAAATCGCTTCACCAGAAGAATGAATTATTTAGATCATGCTGTAATGCTTCAATGCTGTAAGTTCTAAATGTTTGTTTCGTTTTGCAAGAAATCTATTTTGCTAACAGCACTTCTTTTATTCTCAGGATGGAACTAGCCGGAATAAACGTTGTCGGAATGGCCCAGACCTTTGGAGAGGCCTCGCTCGTTGTCTCCGACCTATTTCGGCGGGCTAAGGTCAAGAAGAAGAAGGCCAAACGTGTGTCGCCGGGCGATTTCCTCCCTGACCAAATTGCAGAGCTTGATGATCTGAGCGTCACTCCTCTGGCTATAACTTCTCCTGGGCCTCCCGTGATGGTCAATGATCACGGAAT
Organism: Rhizobium sp. O111; assembly: GCF_055616315.1. Lineage (NCBI taxonomy): Bacteria > Pseudomonadati > Pseudomonadota > Alphaproteobacteria > Hyphomicrobiales > Rhizobiaceae > Rhizobium > Rhizobium sp. O111. Next base: position 139,680 of record NZ_JBSHXL010000005.1, read on the forward strand.
TGCCACGAGGGGACGCTTTGTCGCTGGACCGGAATATTCAGACCTACGGGGTTAATACGCAGTTCTAAACAAACCTACGGGATTAATACGCACGTGGCTCTATAATTTCGATTCATCTCGCCGCCGGAGATGATGTCGGCTATTTTCTCGTTGGTACAATAAGTTGCGAGCCACCGTGCGATTGTTTTTAATTTTCTATATAGTACTTTAACGTCTCTCTATGGCGATTTGTAATGTTTGGAATATTATTGTCTGTTAAGGCGCCTTTGTAACAATATCAATGTAAAAGCATTATCAGTATTGTGTGAGATCTCTATAAATATCGAAATGATTTGCCTATTTTCTGAAAATTGGCGGCAGAAATAATGCTGTAATAATTTATTTCAACACAAGTAAAATACATCGTGGCGTACGCTACACAACTCCTAACAGGAGCATAGGGGCTACGCCGGAAAACATAGAAATCCTACCAAACTTATAGTTAAAGGTGGCCTGCAGGGGACCTCAAGTCGCCGAGGTTTCTTTCTTCAGATTTACTATAGCAGGCTTCATATCACCCTCTTCACGTTTCTGGTTGGGTCCCGAGAGCCGCAGGGTGAGGTCTGGCTCCGGTGACGGTACCGCCGGTCGTGGCATCACGCCAGCATTTTTGGTGAACTGTGTGATGCCGCAAGCAATGACGTCATAGGAGCGGTTTCCAGTGCCTTGCCGCACGAAGAAGGTGCAGGCTACCTCCCTGCCGTACACATTTGTCACTTTTAACTCCAGCAGGTGAATGAACAAGGTACTTGCAAAAATGGCGATAAAACCTTCCAGATCAGGTTCTTCCACGCGGCGGTGCGGCCAAGCAATGTTGTGAGCACGGACCATCTCCTGGAGGGCGAGGTCGCTACGATAGGGTTGCATCGTGGTCGCCAGCACGGCCTCTAATCCAAACGTGATGGATTTTTCCTCCAGTACTTTCTGCATCTTCTCGCGAGATAGATAGACAAATACATGTCGGTCGTTTTCTCTGGCCAAATCCGGTTGATCGACAAGCATGGGGGGATGATAACATACTTTGTTTTTTAGAAGATGGGCCAGTTGTTTAAGTATGACCACCGGCGGACGGTTTTCCTCCAAATCAAGCACGCCTTGGGCCCACCTTTTCTGGAAATCCATGAGAGTTTTGCTATAGACTTGGCTATAGATTAAAAATGCAAATTGGATCTCATTGAACAAGTTAAGCTGGTTCCAGGCTTTTGTGAGATCTCGTGGTTGAAAGCGTTGAAGGAATAGTAATCGAGGAGGCATTGTGATGTGAGGTTGGGGATAACTGTGGAATAACGGCAAGTTCAGTGCCATTTAAAGTACGCCGCCGGCAAGTGGCATCAATCAGCCACAGTTTCCGGTCGGGAAAGCCAGAGGCAATCTGGCAATAATCACCATCGCATCAAAATCGATGCTCGGACATGGCGGCCTTAAAACCTGGATCAAGCGAAAAATAATGCCTGCTTGATTGGTCACGAGGTCATAGTAGTGGGCTAGCATTTTTGTCTTTTTTGTTTGGCTTTAGTGAAAGTGTATCTAAAAGATACCTGAAATGGGGAGGGGTGGGGTAGAGCTTAAAGTTTGCCGAATATTGGGTTTCGTGAAAGCTGCACGGGCAACTTGTTGATGGTTGCACTCTCGATGCTATTTATAATTAAGATGTAATTATTGCCGCTACGTGTAGTTATTGCCGATAATATCATAAATTCTATTGATGTATGTGGTATATTTTGAAATTGCATATGTCTGCTCATACAAATAATTTATTTCAATTACGCAATTACTCTTATGCCAATAAAATGTGGATTATATAGCAAGTGTAATCTTAAATACAATTTGGACCTATACGACTTAATATTGCCACGCCAGGCAACCAGTCCATTCGGATCTTGCTATAAGTGCCATACTGATACAAGTTTTAGATTTGAAGCCCATCAATCGTTTTAGAGCCCAAAAATCAAAATGGGCCGAAATAGCATTTATCTAAAAGAAGGAATCGTGGCTAGTTAAGTGCTTTGAATGAGATCCCATGGAAAAGCGACACCTGTGTGGTGCAGACAGGCCTAACGTGGTGCACAGGTTGAAAAAGTAGTGCCTTTTCGCAGCATAAATAAAGGTAGGCGCGTGCGACCATAATTAAAGGAAAAAGAAAGATGCTATTGACGATGTGACACCATTATTGGACAGCAGAACCTATTCCCACTCGTGCTTTTGCAAAGATGCAAAACCCTTAAAGGCCATTTTAAGTACAGACACGTGCCGGTCTATAATTATTTTACAAATGTGAGACGTGGAACATCGATAGTCGTATAATTTATGAATATTGGGTTTTGCAGCTATACCTAACTGATATTCAACTCATATAAGCAAAAGCATCTATAAAGGGAATGGTGCTTCCAGTTCTGGGTGCACGCCACTATTGTTTCCTACTTTGCTAACATGGCGGAATTTGACCTATGTGCTCTCTTTTCCAGTCTTAAGGTAGGCGACGTATCGTCCAGCGATGAGCTAAAGAAACACATCCAGAGCGCCTCAAAGGAGCGGACCCCCCTGACGGAGCCGGGTGAGGGCCAGTCGATGGATGTTGACGAAGAGGGCGGTCGCCAAGACCCTGGGATACTGTACCTCTACGTCGATTGCCCGACGATGATGCGATGCTTTTATGGAGGGTCTTTGCCCTACAATTCCACGCACGGCGCGCTCATCACCAATCTTCCACCATACCAGAAAGATGTAAGTCTCGGTGAGGTGTGCAGGGGGCTTAGGCAGGCATCAGGATTCTTTGGATACGAGGATGTTATCCGGAGCGCCTACTTCGCCGCACTTTCTGTCCCCGGGTACTTCGTCAAGCTGGATGGGCAGATGGAACTAACTTCAACAAAGGGAAAGTCTCTGACCTTCGACCTTTATGCCAGCAACCAGCTCAGGCTCGAACCTGGTGCGTTGGTGAGGCATGGCGAATGCAAATTTGGAATGGAGTGATGGCAGTAGCTGTTCTGACGGTGCCCAGAGGCTGGAGGTGGTACCTGTTTCACGCTAGAAATATAAATGTAATAAACTCATGGATCTGGTTGATGTAACCTGCGCCATGGATGCACTTGTTCTTTTTTGGTTCCGATGGATGGGTTGTTTGCTTGAAATGAAACCTGCCTGTTCGAAATTTGGTTATCACTTTTTCCATTTATGTTTTTAATTATTTGTGTATTAAAGAAAATAGTTCACATAGCCGCAATATATGACCGAAGCTGGCCCGCAATGCCGCAATAGATGATTAATTTGTCAAACTTAGCTATCAATATCTCGATAGAAGTGCCCACATGTTTAAACTAGGCAAACTCGTTCTCCTTGAAAACTGATAATAAAGACAAGAAAATTAGCCCACTCTAAAAAGTCACATAGCAAATTCAACATAAAGAAACCAGAAGTCAGAGGAAAGACTTTTAATCCTTGATTATTTGAACGAAATAGCCGCAATACGCCAAAGTGTCGCCTTCATGATTGTTCAATAATTTCTGTAGCAAATGGAAAACGTTTTACAAACAATGTGGCCTTGGAGTAATAATCGGAAGAAAAGTTCATAAGTCAGATAATTTGCGTTGCTGACACTAGTGACCAAGCACCTTTAAATACCTCTGCTTCCCATGCATTTTTCCAAGTTAACCTAAAGTGGCAGTTGAATGGCTCGTTATTTCGGTGGTAGCTCTCAACGGCTTCATGTCGATGATTTTCGTTTGATCAAGGAGCCCACTCGACTGAAGGCTCAGCTTGTTAATGTGGTGGAAACCTACAAGGCTGCACAAACAGAGACGTTAAAGTACTATATACCATCTGCAACTGAGCGTGTGGCTCATATGGAGGCAGTCCATGTCAACAATGCAGAAATGGGGCTGCATCCGGCCGGGTTCAAGTATCCTCTGTCCTTCGTCTTTACCTCCCTGGCCGTGGCTAAAGCCTGCAAGGAGAACAAGCATCTCGTGTGCGAGGAGCATTTGGAGGGAGATCTGATATCGTGCGTCGTTCCTCCCTATCAGACAAATGTCTCACTCGCTGCTTTAAGGGAGATCCACAATTCCATTTCGGGAGGAGGGTACCGGAATCCAACAGACATGGATTATTTTGTGGCGATCTTGCCAGATGAAAATTTCGACTATCAGAGCTGTGAAATTGTCACCAAAAATGGCGGCGAAGGCCTTTGCAAGATTTATAGCAGACAACTGGAGGGGCCCTTAGCTTATGAGGCCATACTGGCAATTGGCAAGGTCCTGTTGGAATAGGCAGTGCACCGCTGATCCAACGGGAGTTTCGATTATATTTCGTATTATCTTACATGACTTAAGATCATGCATGTTTCGCTTGTTCTCCCGTGTGTCGGTTACGTTATTGTGTTAAAATAACGGGATGATGATATCAAGTGCTATTGTAAAATATGTTATATTTTGAATATCTATAATATAAGCGCTGTGTGCGCTCGATGGGTAGTTAAATGATCATGATATATATTTTTGGGTAATCAATCGCATTGCAGTGCCGTGTGCTTATTGAAGTAATATAGTGTTAAAATTATTTATTTAATATCTGATAACATATCAAAGGGTACAACGTGATAACAAAGACGGTGGATACAGCGTTTATTGGGATATCCGCTGGCCAGTTATACGTAAATAATACAGACAGAGTTTGAGAGAGCACGCAGATTGTAGCCAAGTTGAGTGACTTGCCGGTAGCACCGAAGCTAAGCTCAGGTGTTCCAAATTGACTGGCGTCGAGGTGACGAGCACGACGACCTTGCCGGACAATGCGGTCGCAGGGGGCTCAAGGCGGGTGGCTTGTAACGGACCTTGTGCTTCTTGTTGTAGCTTTCGTTGAGCATAACCATTGGGAAGGTTGCTGAACAACGGTAGCGCACCTTTTTCAAGCGAGGGTGGCAGAAGAACATATTTGCCCGTCGGCAGACGGCGGTGAGCATGACAGCTGCTAAGGGAGTTACTGGAATCGCGTGAGCGGTGAGCATGCCGTCCTGACTATCGGCGCCCAATCAACAGGACATCCTCAACATGTTTTCCAATTCCTTGAAACCTATCTTTATAGCATTGATCTCCAACCGATCTCGATTGAGGCCAAATTTAATATTCAAAAGAGAGTTTAGTGGAAATGGAATATAATCCCGTGGCGGAAGAAGAGCCTTCAAAAATGGCAGTCCACTAGGACAGTCAATAATATCCAAAAAGCATTGAAATTGGGTTGGGCACGAGAGGCTGACGCGGATGCCACTCGATTGCTAATGGAGTGGTTCCTTTTCTAGCATATCGAATCCATCGCTTCACTATATCCTTACCTGATTGGCTGAGCTGCGAGACCACCAATAACTTCCACTAATATCGAAAGTGTGGCTGCTTTGATTATGATGCTTTGTGAGAGGTTCTCTCCCCAATAAAGTCAAGTTGACAGATTCGGATACGCCCGGTTGAGATTTTATTTCATTTTTTATCTATTTCGCATCTCGAAAAGTTCACAGAAATCAACAAGGAGGAGGCCAGGTGTTTAAATAGGTTCCAGCTGCTCTAAAGTGATCAGAAGAGAATTTACAGCTGGAGGCACAAAGCACTAATCCTGCTAAAGCATGAGCATGGCAGATGAGTTGGAGCGTCAATTGGAAGGCATTTCTCTCGTTACAGTCCTGGGTCCGGATGTGAGGGCCGAGCTTGAGGCGGCGCTACGGGACTACCGCGATGATCTCGACTTCTGGAAAAGCAACGGTTACGCGGTGGCGGATCTCGATCAATCTGTGACGGTCGACAAGCTTCTTTTTATGTATATGGATGAACCAATAGCAGACTTGTGTGTAAAGAATCGCATCCTCGTTTGCAACAGCAATTCAGTCGCGAAAATTACTTCGCTTCCACCATACCTGCCTGGGGTTACAAGGGCCGAGGCGTTTGAGAAACTTAACTCCATTGTTTGTGGAGGTCCTGCATCTGGATCTCTTCAATCTGCTTGTTGCGACTATTTCGTGGCGTTCCTCCCCAGCAATTGTTTTGAGAAGACCGGTGAGATATCGGTGCGCACAGTGGACGGCGAGTGTGGCCCCTTCGATGTCTTTACCCGGCAGCGTCAGCCAGAGGATCAGAGCGATATGTTTTTTAAGTATGAAGAGATTGTATGTGCTGGAAAGAGTCTATTTTTTTGAAACTAGTGTGTTTTATCTGTGTAACATGTTATGGAGTCTGATCGTATGATGTAATAGCTAAATTTGGTATTAATAATGATTGATCGTTATATAAGAATTGTTATTAACATAATTAAGTTTAGAGTAAAGCAAGAGGGAAATAAATTAAAACACTTTATTCAGTTACAAACAATTATGAAAATACAAACATAATACAAACATAATACAAACGTCGCAGGAGAAAGATGACACCGTAGGATATTTATGAGCCAAGGATAGACTTGCCAGAAGGCGAGATCGTCCTCATAGCTTAGTCGCCTTGGGCGGGCCCTAACTGGTGGGCTCCATCTTGAGAAAAAACAGCTCCTTAGTCAGGAAGGTGGCTTCCAGAACAGCGCGACCAACCTTATAGATATCGTCGGCATACTCCGGCAGGATCTCACCGAGAACCGGTGTCGCAATATCTTCGGTGACTTCACCATACTGGACGATGACCTTGTTGCCGGTGCCCTGGGAATAGCGGATACGGCCGACCGGAGCATCGCACTGCCGTTCCTTGACGTTAACCTTTGCGGTGCTCACGACAGGCGCCCACGCGTACATGGATTCACCGCTGACAACGGCATGGTCCTGAACAACCGTGAAGGGCAGAGCTTGAATAAGGTCGTTGCAGAGTTCGGGGTTTTCCTTCGTCGCGAGATAGGCAATGACGCTGATGCCCAGCGGCTCCCAGGTAAGCCGTACCTTTTGACCGTCGCGGATCTGAACACGCCGAGAGGGATCGGCCAGGGCCGCGATGGAACCTTCCGGGGTCTCGTAAGTGAGATGTTTTCCGATGCTCCAAGGGAAGTAATGGAATGACCAGGCGGCCAAACGGTTGAGGTAACCCAGGAACGCCTTGACGGCCTCAACCGCCTCGTCGCGGCTACCAGCCGTCGGAAGATATTTGGTGATCGCTTCGGCAAAAGCGCCCATTTCCTGCAAGCCGCTGTAGCGCAGATAGTTGCTGTATGCGTAGTCAAAGCGGTGCACGAGTGCGCAGCACTGCTCGAGGGTAAATCGCTCATCCTGGAACGTCAGCAGCAACGGATACCACGTGTACATCGACTGGTCGCGCAGCATGCCGTTCACGAAGTCGAGGTTCGTGAAGTATTGGTTGTTTGTCCCGACCGCGAAGGTGCCGGTCCGGATATCATGAAGCTCCTTCGGCTCGATATGGAGGATTGCCTTTGTTGAAAGCGTGATCTCTGCAACGAGCTGTCGGAGGTCGGGAGCGACTTGCCTGCAGGCCATGTGTTATGAACAAGAAGGTGGAAGCAAATAGATGATGTTAGGAAAGGGTGGGATTGCAGGGTGGGCAGGCACGATACTTATAGTGGAAAAAGGTATGGAGCAATTTCGCCGAAATCTGGGTGGGCCTTCTAAATATTGGGCGGGCCGCCCACGTAACTATAATTGCAGGGGCCCACCAGGTTAATTGCGTGGCCGCGTTGATTGGGTGATATTATTACCTAACATGAGATTGTTATTTGACAGGATATATCCCCTTGTCTAGTTCGTCAGTTCGTCAGTTCGTCAGTTCGTCAGTTCGTCAGTTCGTCAGTTCGTCAGTTCGTCAGTTCGTCAGTTCGTCAGTTCGTCAGTTCGTCAGTTCGTCAGTTCGTCAGTTCATTAACATTGCTCCGCGCTTGCCTGATTTGAGAGGTTGTCTCTGCACGGGTCTGCAGCGACATATGGCTACGAGGACCTACCTTGCCGATGAGCCGTATCCATCCGGCGTAGGCCGCGGGGTTTATGATCTCGGCTCGTCTGCCATGATGCGTTCGATCCTTTCGGGATCACATTGCTCATCGACGCGGAATTGCCGGACACCGCCCTCGCAGGTGCGGATACCGGCGAGGAATTCCTTTAAGCTCTCGATGCCCCGGTCGGTGAAGGTCGTGACGCCCTCTTGGCTGCCGTCATGGGCATGGATCATCTCGCCGTAATCGATATTGTCTGAGTTGCTGGCGATTTCCTGGAGGAGTTCGAGGTTCTCGCCGATCAGCGAAGCAACATAATCGATCGTGTAGACATGCGTCGGGCGCGCTGACCTTGCCCCGTTGTGAGCCGCTAAGCGCATTGTCCTCACCACCAGCTCATGTGCTGTAACGCGCGAAGCTGTCGCAGGCTGTACCCTCTATAAGTTAAGGTACAACTCTGCCGTTGGATGAATTAGCCTCCTGAAACGCTTCCTTTACGTGGCTGATCAAAGCACGTTCAGTCTCGTTAAGCGGCGTGGAGGTGGAGAATATTGCCCATAGTCGCCGCGGCGGGACTAAATGGTCGAGAGAGAACGTGTCCACGATCCCTGCCTCGATCTCCTTGATCATCACCGACGCTGGCAAGATCGTGCCAAGAGGTGAACGACGCAAAACCGAGACGATCAGAGGTACCGAACCCAACCGCATTACCGGCTCGAGCTGCACAGTAGACTTCGCAAGTGCCGTCAGAAGAGTTTGATGCATTGTGAGCTGTGAAGGTGCCAGAAGGAGCGGGATGCTCCTCAGCTCGTCTGCCGAAACTCTCTCGGCCTGAGGCGCAAAATTCAGCTTCCTATTGACGATCAGGACGACGTCTTCGCTGCGGCCAATTAGTAGAGAGCCTACTTGCGGATCGATCCTACCAACGACAGCAATATTGAAACGGCCGGTTAGAACGCCATGATGCAGTACATGTCGAGGGCCCTCCACAACCTCGATTTGGCAGTTCGGAAATTCATTGTGAAATGCGCTAAGCGCCACGGCCATGCATTCGGACGTCAAGGAATCTGCGCTCCAACTCACCGGTAACGCAATCCGAATTGATTGTTCAAAGGCCGCAGCTATGTGGCTTCGTTCGCCCAGAGTGTCGTTGAAAGCCCTCTCAACGCCGACAAACAGCGAATGCAGCCTTTCAGCATCATCGGTCGGTTCAGAACCGGTCTTCTTCCGGTCGATAAGCCTTGTCCCGAGCGCATATTCGATCTGTTCAAGCTGGGCCGGTATCATCGGAGCAGTCCGTCCGGCGACGCGGGCAGCGCTCGCCATGCTGCCGGTCTGCACCACACGATTCACGGTAGAAATCTGCTTCAGGCTAACCTTGGGATGGAAATTCGTGGCTTCGGACCAGCCCGAAGGGGCCTCGACGCCTTTGCGGACATCATTTAGCAGATTTAACAGAAGTTCATGGTCGTTAGAGAGCTCTGCGGTCACGCAGCACGACGGACTGCGAATTACCGGAACCGCAGTGATGCCCTGGATGCGAAGACGCTGGGGTACAGTCAGTTGGGGCAGAAGTAGATCCGACTTGCGGATGTCGTCGATGAGCCCTCGGAGATCCTGCAGACTTCGATCGGTGGTGGAAATCCGTGATGTCGCGATACCGCTGGAGCGGTCGAATTTCGTGTCGCTTTGCAGTGTACCCGGCAGATCGGGAATTTCGGTTTTTGGAGCAATGTCACCACGCTCGGGTCGCTCCCCAACCGTATGGGTCAGCCTCGTCCAATGGTCTGGAGCAACGACAACAGAAGGTCCGGATACCCCAGTACCGATGGTATGTTGGATCTTGAGCTGCCCGAGTGGCACCGCGTCTGACAGAAGATGGCTGGGACCGTTCTGCATTCCGAAGGCGCCAGTACCCGTGAAGATCAAGTCTACATAAGGGTGGTCGGGTTTGGAATGGAAGCGGCGGATCGCCGTGATTACAGCGTAGGAAATTGCTGTCCAGGTATAGTCAACGTCTAATTTGAGGATGACGGGCGCCGAAGGCGCCGCGCTGCCGCCAAGTTTGGCATGACTCAAATATTCCTCGGCAAGGAGGAGACGAACACTGCGATTGTACAGCCAGACCGCCGAGCGTAGCGGAAAGGAGTTACGCCCTTTGCGACCAAAAAGCGTCACTCCAATCTGGGCTTCGAGCGTGCTGAGCTTGGCACTCAATGCCGATGGTGTGAGACCAAGCTTCGCGGCCGCATGCGCCATCGTTGGACTGTCGCAACTGACAACGAAAGCTGCCAGATGCGGAAAGTCGATCTTGGGCATACTAACCTCGGATGAATGTGCGCATCAGAACCTTGCGCGAGCTCTGGAGACCCTATGCTGAAAAGATATCGGACAACCGGGTTGCCTTGTCCAGATCACGGATCGCCCAAACATGCTTTCCGAAATCGGCCACCCTCGACTGCCTTGCGCGGGAAATGCCTCCCGCCAGTTTCCTGGTGATTTCCTCCCATCCGGCTGGATCGTCGGGCGCCCCTCGCGGCACACGCCGCCGCTCGGCCAGTCGCTTTCCGTCCAGGAAGACCACTTCGATGTCGGGGTTGTCCGAATCCTCACTCCGCGCGAACATCGCCACCTTGACCAATAGCTCGGAAACGTCCTCATGTGCGATGGCGTTCGTTTCAAAATCGTTCAGCGTTAACTCGCCTTGGAGCAGGGCGGTCGCCACCGTATAGTTCATGCTGAACTTCGCCTCGATTCCCGTTCTCGGCTTCGGAAAGCGCAGATAGCGGATGCACTCGTCGCGGACGAAACAGTTGATCCGTTCGATCGCTTTGATGTCGAAACCAGACAGCGCTCGGATCGTCAATGCGCCATCAATTGCAAGATGGGTGCAGCTGCAGCAAGGATAAAGCTTTACTGCAAGGCCGGGGGTAACAAGTTCCCAAGGGTTGCCGAGAGCTGGCAACGTTGCTGCTGATCCGCCTGTGAATGCATCCAGGAAACCGGATGGTGCCTCAAGGATGCCAGATCCGGCCGTGAAGTCGCTTTCTGCCAGCTTTGCAGCAAGGAAGCCAGCTTGAGCGGCCCGGCCGCAATGCAAACTCTTCGTCATCGTTCCGGTGTTGCCAAGGATGCCCCCGGCAAAGGAGCACGCGATCGCGAGTGCGTGCTCCGTTTGGCGCGCGTCGAGGCCACGCAAGTTGGCCGCAGCGCCGGCAGCTGCGAGAGTCCCGAGCGTCGACATCGTATGCCACCCTTGGCGCGTATGTGCGCTGCCCACTGCGATGCCAAGCTTGCAGGCGATCTCGATCCCGACTGCATAGGACCGCAGGAATGCCCGGCCGCTCGCTTGCGTTTCGAAGGCCGTCGGCAGCAGCGCACTGACGATCGGGGCACTCGGATGGCCATTCATCGAGAACTCGCTCGTATCATCAAAGTCGTCTGCATGCGCGCAGGTGCCGGTCAGAAGAGCCGCCAGTGCAGGATCGCTCCAGCAACCTAGACCAGGGACGGGAATGCCCTCCCGATCGTTCCCTGGTGCGCATACTGCAACGAGAATTTCTACAGGCCGAGACGCCGTGCCAGCATATATGCAAGCGAGTGTGTCGGCCACATGGATCTTTGCGCGCTCGGACACAGACTGAGGCACTTCCCGCACATGGGCGATGAAGTCGGAAAGCTCGGCTGTTATGGACATGACAATGTTCGGACTTGTGCGCCTTGGAAATGAAGAAAACAGGCCATGTCTTGGGCACCTAGCGGAGACGCCGGCCGTAATTCGCCAACTGTTTAGGAGATTCGCTCCAGGAATTCGGCCGTGCGAGCGTTTTGGGGGCGACCAAAAATCTGCTCTGGTGGCCCCTGTTCAATGATGGAGCCCTTATCCATCACAACGACTCGGTCGGCCACCTCTCGTGCGAAACCCATTTCGTGAGTGACGACGATCATGGTCATGCCCTTGCCGGCGAGTTCTTTCATGACAGAGAGAACTTCGCCGACCATTTCCGGATCAAGTGCGCTGGTCGGCTCGTCAAAAAGAACAATCTCGGGCTTCATCGCGAGAACGCGAGCAATTGCTACACGCTGCTGCTGGCCACCCGAGAGTTGCGCGGGATACTGATCTCGCTTATCGGCCAATCCGACGCGCTCCAGCAGGGCAATTCCTTCCTGGATCGCCTCTTGCCTCGGGCGCTTTAGAACATGAACGGGAGCCTCGATGATGTTCTGCAGAGCGGTCAGATGCGGAAATAGATTGAAGCGCTGGAAAACCATGCCAACATTCCTGCGGATTGCGGCCTTTTCCTTCTCGCTGAGTGGGACCTTTTTACCGCCTGCGAGCTTGTTGCTCACAAGTGCGCCATTCAGGTAGATCTCACCGCTCTGGATTTGCTCCAGATGATTGATACAACGGATAAGCGTCGTTTTGCCGGAGCCGGACGGACCGATGACGACAACGGTCTCCTTAGGTTGGACCGTCATTGAAACATTCTTGAACACGCTCAGGGTACCGAACGACTTGCTTACGCCGCGGAGTTCCACGGCAGGTGCCACGCTGGCTTTGGATTGATCGGCCATTTCAGGTTTCCATCTGTAACAGGTTGGGGGCGTTCGACTCGGGCTCGCGCGCAGCAGTGCGAGGACTCCAGGACAGCCGGTTCTCGATCCATTGTTGAAGGACGGTCCACACCCCGGTCAGCACGAGATAGTAGACGGAGATCGCCGCATAAACTTCGAAGGTCTTGAAGTTTTGCGATCGCAGGCTGTCGGCGACGTGTACGAGTTCTGGAACGGCGATGACGCTCAGGAACGCAGTGGTCTTGAACATCATGTTGCATTGGTTTCCGAGCGAGGGGAGGATGATGCGAAGCGCCTGGGGGAGGATGATCCGGCGCATCGCCAACGACGGCAACATGCCCAATGCCTGTGCGGCCTCGCTTTGTCCTTTCTCGACCGATCGGATGCCGGCCCGCGTGATCTCGCTCATATATGCTGCTTCGTGCAAGCTGAATGCGAATATGCCAGCGACAATCGCTCCGCTGATGGAAAACGCCGGCGTCGTGATTGTCGACGGGAAGATGTCAACACCGATCAGGTAGGGCAGCCCAAAATAGATTAGAAACAACTGCACGAGGATAGGAGTTCCTCGGAAGAACCAGACGTAAAGCCAGTTGAAACCTCTAAGCGCGCCATACAGGCTCAGTCCGAATAGTGCCAGGAACAGTCCCGCAATGATCCCGACCGCCATTGATGTGAGAGTGACGGAGACGGTGAGCCAGACAGCATATATAAGCTGCGGTGGTGGCGAGAAAACCAGCTCGAGGAAATAGTGCAGGTCAAAGTTCATGATTGAGCTCCCGGAGCAACTTCGCCGCCTTCATGAGACCGAGTGGCGTTCGAGCGACTACGCTCGCCGAATTGGGTGCGGACCAGGTCATATCGAAACGAAGCCCTTTGAATAACGCTTCTCCAATGCTTCTTGGAGAAAGCTCCAAGCGGTTGTGAGCGCGAGGTAGTAGATCGATACGCCGAGATAGACCTCGAAGGTTTTGTAGGTCACTGAATTCACTGCGTCGGTGATAAACAGCATCTCTGGAACCGCGATCAGGTACAGCAACGATGTCGCCTTGAACATGCCGTTCATCTGATTGCCAAGTGGAGGCAACATGATGCGAATTGCCTGTGGCAGAATGATCCGCTGCATGAGAAGCCCCGGCGTCATGCCGACGGCCCTGCCGGCATCCCACTGGCCATGGTCGACCGAAGCGATAGCGCCGCGAGAAATTTCGCTGAAGTATGCCGCCTCATGGAGCGCGAAGGCGGTCACCCCCGCGACAATCGCCCCGCTGATCGAAATGAAGCCGAACAGATGCACGTCCTGCGGAAAAAGATCGACATTCGTCAGATAGGGGAGGCCGAAATAGATCAGAATGACCTGCACAAGGAGCGGTGTGCCGCGAAACACGAAGATGTAGGCGCTGTTGAACCAGCGGAGCACGCGCCATCGTGATAGTCCGAACAGGGACAAGACAAGCCCCAACACCACACCGATGACCATGGACGCGAACGCGACCAGAACCGTCGTGAGCAGACCGCGCAGAAGGGCGGGCCGGGGATTGAAGACAAAATCCAGGAAAAAGGCGATATCGAACTGCATGTCGATAATGTCCCCGTTTCTTATTGTGTTCGAGTTCCGTTGCCGAGGACCTTACCTCTTGCGCGGAGGGCTGCCGCCGAAGCGGCAGGCCAGGAGTGTACACCTACTCGAACCTATCGAGCGTTGGGCATCTGCGGAAAATCATGGGCACTGCTTGTCGTTGCGGCAAAGCTCGACATGGCCGTCCATGCCCCAGGTCTTGGCGGCCTGCTCGACATAGCCGCTTTCGTAGAGAGAGACATAAGCCTTGCGTACGGCTTCTTGCAGCGCAGGGTCGTCCTTGCGAAGCACAATACCGATGGTGAGGGGGTCGATCGGTAGACCGCCGATCTCATATTTATCGCCGGTGAGCTTCTTGAAGTAGGAGAGTGTCATCGCGTCGCTCACGAAAGCGTCCACACGTTTCAGATCGAGCTGCCGGAACGTGACCGTATTCTGCGGATAGGACTGGATCTCGATCGGTGGCTTGCCTTCGGCGCTGACCTTGGTGTTGGCTTCCTTCAGTAGGCGTTCGTTGGTGCTCGAGACCAGAACCGCGACGCGGTGTCCTGAAAGATCCTCGTAAGTCTTGATATTGAGGGGGTTTCCTTTCGGGACAAGGAGGCCCATCCGCTCGCGCACGTACTCCACGAAATTGTATTTTGCGACGCGAGCTAGACTTTTCGAATTGTTCGACATGACTGCATCGCATTTACCCGTGTCCAAAGCAGCGAAGATACTGGCGAACGGATAGTGGACGACTTCGGTTTTGATACCCATCGCCGGGCCAATCGCCGACATTACGTCAACATTGAAGCCTTTCGGCGTGACGCCGTCTTCATCCAGGAAGCCGCCGGGGGGATTGCCGAGTTCGGTGCACATGACAATCTTGCCGGCCTTCGCCAGTTTTTCGGTTGGCTCGACGCTCTTCGTGATTCCCGAAGCCGCCTGGCTGTTTTCATATGCTTTGCCTTCGGATGGCTCCGCCGCCTTTGCTGCCGGTGCGATACAGACTCCGGCAAGAAGTAGATTCACGATCAATGCGTAAGAACGAATTCTCATTGTATTCCCCTTTCTTCTTCACGATGTTAGATCGTTTTCACTACGCGGGACGCATCTCCTGTGATCGAGAATTACGTCCAGGTGTTTTGGTTTCGGCAATGGGCGATGGTCGCTGGCTATTCTCCGCTGTTGTTGTCATGGACGCACCGCTAAGCTGTCATTGCTGCAAAAGCCGGTTTTCCTCCGCGAGTGCATTCGGGATTAAATCGAGCGTCGCTCTTTTGCTTTCCTTGATGAAGCGCGAAACCGTATTGCGTACGAGGGTTGCTCTGACCGAAGCGTCATAATCAAAAGAACGGACGGCCAGGGCAGCCCGGACGTCGATGGGCCAGATGGCGTCGAACGCCTGTCGCGTTTCACAATGCGAGAATCGGTTGTTGCCCTTGATCATGGCCGACCTGGCTGCCTCAGTGGCCTTCATATCGATCGTGAAGTCATCGCGAATTACCACCCCGTAGGCCGCGCGAGCTTTTTCAGCTGAGACGACGCCCCGCTTTACGTCCGCGAGCACAAGCTCGGGATCTCTCTCTGACGCTGGCCCAAACCCGCCCCCCGCCGGAGTGATCAGGCGGACGACGTCACCCCGCTTGAAGTGGAGAACGTCAATCTTGCCGATCTCACGTTCATCCTTCGTGTCGGGGTTGACGATGACGCGCGCGAGGGATCCGGCTTCGCCGCCCATGATACCCCATGGAGTGAATTTGAGCCGATCCATGCCGCGCACCGTCATGACGGCCTCAACGTCGGTGTTCTCCAGATCCAGGACCACCGAGGCGCCGCTGCGCCAACGACCCGGTGCCTGGCTGTCGATGACAAGGCCGTATCGTTGAACGCGCATGATAGTTTCGACTTCGATAGTCTCCGCCGGCACGGTCAAAAGTGAGCCCGACCGGTTGTCGACGCCATCGATACCGTCGTGTCCTATTTTACCGCCACCGCCGCCGCAAATTGGATTGATCACGCTCACACGCTTGCCGCCATGAAGACGGTCGCGTCCGGTGACCACGATGATCCCCGACATACCCGGGCCAGCTGCGGCCAGTCCTCCGGGGATTGCGGCGTTCAAGCAACCAAGCACAACGTCGTAGACGCGGGTCGACGCGGTGACGCGTGATCCGCCGGCGGCTGGGAAGTTCGCATTGATGATCGTTCCGCGGGGAGCGATGATCTTGACCGGCCG
This sequence comes from Rhizobium sp. O111, assembly GCF_055616315.1. Taxonomy (NCBI): domain Bacteria; kingdom Pseudomonadati; phylum Pseudomonadota; class Alphaproteobacteria; order Hyphomicrobiales; family Rhizobiaceae; genus Rhizobium; species Rhizobium sp. O111. The sequence continues at coordinate 155,993 of NZ_JBSHXL010000005.1, forward strand.
CAGAAGGCCACGGTTCCGGGGAGCGTCTGGCGCCTTTGTCAGGATATAGTAGATTAGCGATTGCAGGGTATAGGGATGTGTGGTCGAGCCAGTGACATAGTTGAAGGCTGCGAGGACCTGAGGATCCGTTCCGGTAAAATCAAACAGTAAATCGCTGCCGGTGACCGTCATCTTCGCATGGATATTGATGAATTCACCGGCCTTCATACCCTCAATGTAGTCGGCGAACTCGTAAATTCCGTCGGGAATTTCGGCGATAACCTCCCGGGCCCTCGCTTCTGATAGGGCGAGCGTTGCATCCATCCCGTCGATGACTTCCTGCGTCGAATACCGATCACAGAGTTGGCCGAGACGCACATCCATGCTCTTCATAGCAGAGAACATTGCTTGGATATCGCCCCACAGCTCCGATGAGATGCGGCTGTTATCGAGCAAAATGTTTCTGACGGCCTCGTTGAGAACTCCCTCGCGATACAGAAGCACGGGGCGGAGCCTCAGCCCCTCCTGAAATGTTTCCGTAAGTGTCGGCGCTATGCTTCCGGGAACCGCGCCGCCGATGTCTGAGGCATGCACGAAGGCCCATGCCAGCGCTATGAGCCGGCCGTCGCGGAAGATCGGATGCACCAGCGACACATCCATCATATGGGTGACCATGCCGTCGCTTGAGAATGGATCATTGGTTATGATGCAGTCTCCAGGCTTCAGGGAGGAAATTGGGATATCACCGAGACCGCCCTTGACCGACAGTCCGATGAAGGCGCTGACACCGGTATTTACGGGGTAGGCGAATGCTTCACCCTCAGCATTTGCCAATGCGCACTGGAAATCCTGAACGAGCTTCACGAAGGTTGTGTGAGCCGTACGCTGAAGGGTCGAGGATGCTTCTTCGACGATCGCGTTGAACCGGTTCGCCATGATTGCAGTTTGTACGGGATCCATTTTTACTGCCTCCGCGTCAGTGCGAGTGCGCCGGTTGCGAGGGCGCTCGCGTGAAATGCTGCTGGTACGAGGACGGTAGAATCGTCCTCCTCGATGACGCACGGCCCCTTGACCGTGCTGCCGACAGTCAGGTCCTTGCGCCGATAGGTGCTGGCGGAAGGATGGAGCTTTCCGGCAATGCGGATGTCGCGCTGCCCAACGGGCGCAATTTCAGCACGAGGCCCAAGTGGAGCGTGCTCGTCTGGAGGCATAGGCAGACTGCCCCGGACACGCACGCGCAGTTCAACGAACTCCACTGGCGCAGCCGTGTCGCAATGGCTGTAAAGCCGCAGATGCTCATCATGGAAACGATTGGCAATAGACGTAAGATCGGGAAATCTGCCATGACTGACAGGCACTGCGACCGCGACTTGGAATGACTGTCCCCTATATCTCAGCTCGGCCCAGAACTCGTGTTCCACCGAAACCAGTCGGGATCCGTCGATCTGGTTCGATAACCAGACCAGGGTCTCATCCTTGAGCTTTTCGAATTCCGCCGCCACGAGTTCGTCGGTGACGGTCGAACCCTGGATCACCGCAATGACATCGTGTGTAAGTGAAGTCACGACCCCGCCCCGAGCGCAGAAGACCGAGGGAGCGGGCGGCACGATGATCGAATTGATGCCGACCTCATCGGCCAGAAGCGGACCATGTAGCGCACCATTGCCGCCGAATAGCACGAGGGTGACGTTTTGCGGGTCGAGGCCATGGGCGGCAAGATAGGGCAGAATGCGGCTTACCATATTGGAGGTAGTCACCGACAAGCACGCGTCAGCCGCTTCGGCAGTCGAGACGCCGAGCTGCTGCGCCACGGAGGAGTAAGCAGAAGCGGCGCGATCGACATCGAGGCGCATCGCGCCCCCGAGGAAATTCTCGGCGTTCAGATAACCGCACAGGAGGTAGGCATCCGTAACCGTCGGCATGTCGCCGCCGCGGGCAAATGCAGCCGGTCCAGGAAAAGCGCCGGCACTCTCCGGACCGACTCGCAATGCAGGACCATTCAACCGCACCAGAGAACCGCCGCCGGCGCCGATCGCTTCAATTTCGGTAACGGGCAGGGTGATCGGGAAATCGCCGACCGCGCCTTGTGCCGTTACCGTTGGTTGGCCCTGGCGGACCAAAGAGACGTCCGTACTTGTGCCGCCCATGTCGAAGGTCAGCATATATTCATGCTTATTGGTGCTGGCGATGGTTTGGGCGGCGGTGATGCCGGAAGCAGGACCGGACAATAGGGTATGCACCGGAAAGTTCATGGCGTCGGCGAGGCCAAGCGCGCCGCCGTTTGACCGTGTCACGTAGAGGCGCGCCGAAGTCAGGCGCGAGTTCACATACTGCTCAATGTCGTGGAGATAGGACTTTACACGCGGCTTGACGTAGACGTTCAGGGTTGCGTTGACCGCACGCTCGTATTCGCCCATGCGAGGCCAGATGTCGCTCGATATGCAGACATCGATTTCAGGTGCCGCCGCCGTGATGATGTCGCGGACCTTTCGCTCATGTGTAGGATCGCGGAAGCTGTGCAGGAGGACTACTGCTATGGAGGACACACCTTCGGCGCGAACCGCGGCTACGGCCTTCCTGACTGCGCCTTCGTCTACCACGGTCAACACCTCGGCATCCGCGCTCAATCGTTCGGGAACCTCGAAGACCAGGTTTCTGGGCACCAGCGGCAGGGCGCGCGATGAAAAGAGATCGATCGGGTTCTTCAGACGCAGTCGCTGCAGCTCAAGGATGTCCCTGAAGCCTTCCGTTACGAATAGCGCTACCGGTTCAGCCGAGCGTTCGATCACAGTGTTCGTGCTGACCGTCGTTCCGTGCATGACGATGACTTCGTCGCCATCCTCAACCTCAAGCGCCTCCAGTAGCGGCTCGAAACCGTTTTGGAAACCCTGTGCGAAATTCGGTGGAGTAGAGGGCACCTTCAGGCGCTTGATCCCTTTTCCGGAATCCGCTCGCCATCCTACGAAGTCGGTGAAGGTGCCACCAATATCCACGCCAATCCTAACCAGTGCCATCGAATATTTCCCATTTCCTCACTTGTCTGAAGGCAAAACGATACCTGCATGGCCCGTGGGGCCACGTCGGCAAGTCATCTGCATTCAGCGTTTGATGAGCTATCTTGAGACAGAGCATCAGAGTTGCGTAGTGCAGTTTTATTAAATTGGGTGCATAGTTTTTTTGAAGTGGATGCCGCCTCGGATTCTTGGCGGCACTTCTTGTCACAAAAAACAGCGCCACAGGGCGCTGCTTGTTCCTTATCGTTCGAAGTCGCCGCTTATGGACCGACGGGAAGCGTATTCGGTTTGAAGCGGACGACGAACCGGTGACGGTCGCCAGGGTAGATCAGGCGCACGAATGTGATTAAGTCGCCCTCCAGCCAAGTCCGGCGCGCAATCGAAATGCAGGCCGTGCGCTCGACCACCTGTAGCCTCCTCGCCAGGATCGTATCAGCCGACACGGCGCGGATTGAATGCTCGCCTTCAGTAAAAGGGATGTTCTGAAGCAGCCAGCTTCCAGGCGGTTCGTCTTTGAACTGTTGGCGTTCGGCCTGTGGAACGGCGTCAAGATTGATCTGCCGCGTTTCCATTGTGAACGGAAGATTGTCGGCATAGTGCATAACTTCGAGGGTTAGGAGCCGTGTGCCAACCGGGACTCCTACATGCCGCGCATCGAGCGCGTCGGTGGCCTTTCGGATGCTGCGATCGGTAATCTCGAACGTATAGGTCCTGTCGATTGCCAGCACTTCTGCGCGGATATCCTGAATATGCATCAGCGGCTCTTCAATACGCGGCGGCGCGACGAAGGAGCCGGAGCGGCGCTTTCTCGAAATCATGCCCGAGGCTGCAAGGCTCGACAGGGCCTTGTTCACCGTCATGCGGGAACAATTGTAAATATCAACCAACTCGCGCTCAGGCGGGATGCGGAAGCCGGAGCCCCACTCGCCAGTGGCTATCTTGTTTTCGATGTCACGCTGAATCTCCAGATAACGCGACGACGCCTGTTTGTCTGTCGCGACTTCATCCATTGCTGGTCGATTCATTGTTAAGGAAGCGAGCATCAGTCACCAGTCGTACCTCTTTCACCTGTATTACAAACCTTTTATTGGTCTATAACATATGGTGCTTTGGCCGTATACCAACCGTGCTCATCGCAACAGCTCAATAAACTTTCTGAACGTCGGGAAGGGAACGCAGGGAGCCGCCCCTTCCCGGCTTATTCAGTCGAATATTAGAGCAACGGCAAAACATCCTTCGAAACGGGCGTTGCCAGGCGGCCGGTCGCAACGAGCTCCGTCGCGCGCTTGAGGTCTTCGGCCATGTATCGGTCGTCTTCGAGTTTCGGCACGGCGGTGCGAATAACCTTGCGAACTGCATCGAGCTCCGAACTGGAGGTGAGTGGCGTTCTCAAGTCAATACCCTGGGCTGCGCTCAGCGCCTCGATGCCCACAATCGAAAAGAGATTGTCGGTCATCTGCAGGAGACGCCGCGCGCCATGGCAGGCCATCGACACGTGGTCTTCCTGGTTAGCCGAGGTAGGGGTCGAGTCGACAGATGCCGGATGCGACATCTGCTTGTTCTCTGACATCAGCGCGGCCGAGGTTACCTCCGCGATCATGAAACCCGAGTTGAGGCCCGGCTTCGGCGTAAGAAACGCCGGCAGGCCATAGCTCAGGACCGGATCGACAAGCAGCGCAATGCGGCGCTGAGCGATCGCGCCGATCTCGCAGACGGCGATTGCAATCTGGTCCGCCGCAAATGCTACTGGCTCGGCGTGGAAGTTGCCACCGGATACGATCGTGCCGTCGGACAGGACGAGCGGGTTGTCCGTCGCGGCATTGGCTTCGATCATCAACGTGGCGGCGGCTTGACGTAGCAGATCGAGGCAGGCGCCGGCGACCTGAGGCTGGCAGCGAAGGCAATACGGATCTTGTACCCGCTCATCCCCCTCTTCATGGCTAGCGCGGATTTCGGAACCCGCCAACAGCCTGCTCAGCGCGCTGGCCACGTCGATCTGGCCCTGGTGGCCGCGCAGGGTGTGGATTTCTGGATGGAACGGCGCAGTGGAACCCATTGCGGCGTCCGTCGATAGCGCGCCGGAAATGAGGGATGAAATGAGAGCTCGGTGGGCGCGAAAGAGGCCGGCCAATGCCAGCGCCGTCGAGGTTTGGGTGCCATTGATCATGGCAAGACCTTCTTTGGCCTTCAAGACGATAGGGGTGAGGCCCGCCTTTGCCAATGCCTCTTTGGCTGGCATGACCTCACCGTCGAACTTCGCCTGACCTTCGCCGATCAGCGCCGCAGTCATATGGGCGAGCGGAGCAAGGTCACCGGAGGCTCCGACCGAACCTTTCTCCGGAATAATAGGGAGAACATTCTTTTCGAGCATCGCGGAGAGAACGTTTATGACCTGTGGTCGCACACCTGATGCACCCCTGCCGAGCGAGATCAACTTCAGCGTCATGATGAGGCGAACGATACCGTCCGGGAGTGGCGCTCCAACCCCACAGCAATGTGACAGGATCAGATTGCGCTGGAGGGTTTCAACGTCGTCGGCGGGAATGCGCACACTCGCCAGTTTGCCGAAACCGGTATTGATGCCGTAGTGAGCGATATCTCCCCCAGCGATCTCGGCGACCTTGTCGGCGGATATCTGCACTCTCTTCAGCGCCGCGGCATCGATCACGGGTGCGAGCGTGCCATCATAAACGGCAGCCAGGGTTTCCAATGAGACTTTTCCGGGAACGAGCGCGTGGGCCATGTTTAGAACCTTTTAGGGGGACAGGAGATCCAGAGGCATACATAATAGCCATGCGTCCTCTATTTTGTATATACCAATACGAAAATGGACCAAATGTAAAGCGCCGCGCAGCAAAAATACGAACAGCGGCTCTAAAGAGGTGCCGCTCTAATGCCGTCGTGGTGGCAACGGATTGATTATGTTCACTGAACCGGATTGAAACGACCGTGAAACTCTTGCCCGTTGACGGCTCGCCCGTAGAACATTCCTAGATACCACGGGAAGTAATGGTAGGACCACGCGCATAGGCGATTGCCATACATAATGAAGGTGCGGAGCAGTGTTTTGAGTTCTTCCTTGTCGTCCGTCTGCTTCATCGCCATACGAAGTTTGTTCGAGAAATCCAGCAGCGTGTTAAGACCGGAATAGCCGAGATACTCCGAATACGCGGGATCGAATGCTTCAACGGCGGCCACAAAGTCGTCGTGCGAGAGCGTATCGATAAGTTTGAGGAGCGGGTAGGCGGTGTACATGATATAGTCGCGGAGCATGCCGTTGGCGAAGTCCCAGGCAGTGAAAAACTGACCGTAGGTCCCGGTATCGCCGATCTGTCCCGTTCGGATCTTACGCAGATCCTCCGGCTCTACCGTCTGGATGCGCTTGGCTTCGGCGTAGAACTCGGCTGCGACGCCCTTGAGGTTTCCGAAGCGGCCCTGTCCATTGAAGGCTTCCGCGGGATCGTGTGGCCTTACCTCTACGAAGATCCTCTCCTTCGCGAAGAACAGATTGTTCCAGATGGCTTTGCCGACGATGGGAAGCAGATGGTGGTATTCCGGACGTACCTGTCCCAGCACCGGCTGCGCCAGGGGCTCAAGGCCCTTGCCATACTGAATGGAAAACTTATTGCCGGTCGCCTGGGAGTATCTCAGATCCCCAACGGCACAATCGACGATCCGCCGACGCAGCCGCACCGGCGCGGTGCTGATCGTCGGCGTCCAAGCATATAAGGACTCGCCGGAAACGACGGGATGAGCCTGCATCACCTTGAATGGCAGGTCCTGCCAAAATTCCTCGCACAATTCAGGGTTATCATCATCCGCCAATTCAGCCACGACCGTGATCTGAAGTTCCGGCCACGCGATATCGATCAATCTTCCCATTTTCAGCGCGCTCCGAAGAAAAATTCGAGCCAGTGAGACCGCGCCCCGAATAGGTATATACCATAGAGGTTGCTCGGCTGGTCGCAACGACGAAATCGCCTTAATCGGCGCTGAGCGAAAGAAAATTCCCATACAAAAAGGCGTATTTGTCTATTTTTGTGCAATTTTGGAATGATGTTAGAGGAATATTTCAGTTTCCGGATCGAGGCGCGGTCGTTTTCTGGCCCGTCAAGCCGTTAGTTTTTGGGCTAAACGTATATTTTCCTAAGCGGTATGCCGGACGAAAATATTAAATGGTCTATACAAAACGGAGTTTATGGCTATGCTAATCCGAGTGGAGGTCACCTGCCACGCACAAGATCAACCATAGGATTCTGAGAAATGTCGTTTAACAGCTTGAGTGACGTCGTTAAGGCGGTGAAGGAAAAGACGGCTGCTTATGAAAGCACCGAGCCGAAGGAGCTTCATGATATCCGGACCGGCACCTTCGCGGTCGGGACAAACAACCAATACTTCACGAACCTCGACTTCGTGAACGGCATGCTGCGCGACCAGTCGATGTACACGTGGTATCCGTTGCTGCTGACGTTCCAGGATGAGCGATTTACCCTCGAGCAGTGCTGCGCACTCGTGCACCGCTTTGACTACGCATACAGCAACTATCTGCGCTACAGCGGCTTGCAGGAAATGGGCGCTTTTGCCGAAGCGATCACCAAATATCTTCCGACGGCTGGTAGCCGCGACGAGGCGGTTGAGGCCGTCAAGGCGTTCCTGGGTTACCTCAACCGTTTGGCCGCCTGGTCATTCCATTACTTCCCTTGGAGCATCGGAAAACATCTCACTTACGAGACCCCGGAAGGTTCCATCGCGGCCCTGGCCGATCCCTCTCGGCGTGTTCAGATCCGCGACGGTCAAAAGGTACGGCTTACCTGGGAGCCGCTGGGCATCAGCGTCATTGCCTATCTCGCGACGAAGGAAAACCCCGAACTCTGCAACGACCTTATTCAAGCTCTGCCCTTCACGGTTGTTCAGGACCATGCCGTTGTCAGCGGTGAATCCATGTACGCGTGGGCGCCTGTCGTGAGCACCGCAAAGGTTAACGTCAAGGAACGGCAGTGCGATGCTCCGGTCGGCCGTATCCGCTATTCCCAGGGCACCGGCAACAAGGTCATCGTCCAGTATGGTGAAGTCACCGAAGATATTGCGACACCGGTTCTCGGTGAGATCCTGCCGGAGTATGCCGACGATATCTATAAGGTTGGTCGCGCTGTTCTGGAAAGCAACTTTGGCGACAAGAAGCTGATCATGCTCACGATCGAACTCGCATAACAAGCGTTCAGCCGGGGCGGTTTCTAACGCGAGCCGCCTCCCTTTGGCGACAAAAAATTGACTTGATTGGCTAAGCCTTTCTGTTAATATGTATAGACCAAACCGCAGGAAACATGCGGTAACAGGAGAACGGCGAAATGGCATTCTGGTTTGAATTCGACAAAATCAGTGACCTTCCGAACAATGCGGGACACAGCGTCCTGGATGACGGAAGTTCGTTCTGTTTCAGCCATGTAACCGACTTGACGACGCGTTTCTTTAGGGGCGGATTGGCGTGGCTATCTGGCATGCAACTGCCAAACATATCGCCCCGATGACGCTGAGCCTTAGCTCCTCCGAGGACAGATCCCAGCGGAAAAGAAGCGGCATTTGTATATGAGATGATGAGCCTCAAGCAACGGAGGCAAATCTCAAACCTGAAGTCAACTCAATGTTTGCGGTAGGGCACGGTGTCCGACGCAGAACGGTTTGTCTCGCGTTGCTGCGAGCCAAACCCCAACCAAGGGGAACTAACCATGAAATGGCAATTTGGGAAAGCCATCGTCGGTGGCGCAATGTTGGTCGCAGCTTGCGCGCTGAGTTCAGGAGCTCAGGCGCAACAAAAGGAGCTGATCGTCAGCGGTTTTGGCGGTGCCTATGACGAAGCAATGGCTGCGAGCGTGAAATCCTTCGAACAGGAAAACGACGTCAAGGTCACCATTGTTGCCGGGTCCGGCGCGAACAACATAGCCCGTGTCCGCAACAAGGAAGTCGACGTTATCGTTTCTGATCCGGTTTTCGCGCTTCGCATGGAAGCCGAGAAGGCGTTTGCGCCGCTCGATCCGAAGCTGGTTACCAACCTGAAGGACATTCACCCGAATGCGATCTACTCCGACGCGGTCGTCGCAGCGAATTTCGGCGCATATGTGCTCGCTTACAATCCTGCGGAGGTGAAGCCGCCGCAATCGTGGCATGATCTCGCGAAGCCGGAATACAAGGGCCGCATCGCGCTGCGCGGATTCCGGCCTGAAAATATCGATCTAATCACTCTCTTTGCGAAAGAGGCCGGCGGCGACGAGCGTCATCCCGACGCCGGCTTCGCCGAAATGGCCAAGATCGCTCAGAACATCGACGTCTGGGTGGACTCGCACGCCAACCATCTCGAACTGTATCGCAACGACCAGATCTCCATGAGCATGTGGACCGATGGCCGCATCGGCTGGGCGCGTGACACTGAAGGCGTAAAAATCCAGGGCGTCATTCCGAAGGAAGGATTTTTCCCGCTCGCCTCGACGCTTAGCGTCGTTGCCGGACGTCCGAACACCGAGTTGGCCGAGAAGCTGGTCAACCACTTACTGAGCCCCGCCTCGGGACTCAATATGGCCACTCGCCTTGGTTATTTCCCGACGAACCGCGAAGCTAAGCTGCCGCAGGAAGTCCAGGCAAAGATCATGATCACGCCAGACAACGTCAAGGATCTGAAAAGCGCCGACTGGAAGTACATCGTTTCGGTCTATGATCAATGGCAGCAGCGCTGGGAACGGGAAATTCAACGATAATGACCCAAAGTTTCGACATTGAACTGTCGCACTGCCGCAAGACGTACGGCGACATCAACGTTCTGGACGACGTCTCCCTTCAGGTCAAGAACGGTGAGTTCATCACCGTTCTCGGCCCAAGTGGTTGCGGCAAGACAACGACATTGCGTGTGATCGGGGGCTTCATCATTCCCGACAGCGGGCGTGTTTCGATCAGAGGCAGGGAGGTTACCAACCTGCCTCCCTACAAACGCAACATCGGCGTGGTCTTCCAAAACTACGCCCTGTGGCCCCACATGACTGTGGCAGAAATCCTCTCGTTCGGTCTTCGCATACGCAAGCTGCCCCGGGAAGAGATCGCGCGTCGTGTAGACCGTGCCCTCAGCATGGTGCAATTGACCGGCTTGAAGGATCGATATCCTCGTGAACTCAGTGGCGGGCAGCAGCAACGCGTCGCCATGGCACGAGCGCTTGCGATCGATCCTGAGGTGATCATTCTTGATGAGCCGCTGTCCAATCTGGATCGGCGCTTGCGGGAAGAACTCCGTATTGAATTGAAGCGACTGCAGCGGTCTCTTGGGGTGACGATGCTATTCGTCACGCACGATCAGGAGGAGGCGCTCTCCATGTCCGACCAAGTGGTGGTCATGCAATCCGGAAGGATTCAGCAAATCGCCGACCCGAGGACAGTCTATGAGCGCCCGGCGAACCGTTTTGTTGCCGGCTTTCTTGGTAGCGCAAATTTCCTGCCCGGAGAACTGGTGCAGAATTCCAAGGAGAGCAGGGCCGAAATCAAGCTCAGCAATGGCGCCGTCGTGACTGCGCATGCGCCGTCGGCCAGGGCGGTCGGAGAGAAGGTCACCGTTATTGTTCGGCCCGAGTGGCTGGTACTTGAACGGCAGGGCAGCAATCCGCCTGCAAATCAGCTCGAGGGCACGGTCGGCGATGTGATCTATGAAGGCTCTGCAATTCGATATGGGATCAAACTCACTCACGAACCTGAGGCGCCCGTTTTCCTGCAGGAACGGTCTAACGCCGATGTTTTGAAACCCGGAGACAAGGTCAGGATCAATGTCACTAACGCCGTCGTTGCCGCAGAGTGATGAACGCAGAGGACTTTGGGAGCGTGTGGTTGCGTGGTCTACCCAAGCGCCGCTGTTCCTGCCGTTCGCCTTCGTCATCTTGTTCTTTTTCGTTCCCATGTGCTGGCTCGTTGCGACGAGCATGTCCTCCCATGAGGTTGGCAGCGCGCCTGTATTTACAGGCACGCTAGAGCACTACGCGAGGTTCTGGACGGACCCCTTCTATCTCGAAACAGCGCTCTGGACGACCGTTAAGCTGTCGGTTTTGTCCACGGTGCTTGCTCTGATTATCGGGTATGTGCTGGCCTACTACATTGCCGAGCTCCCTGCTGACCGCAGAGGGTTTCTCACCAGCATGGTGGTTGTGTCCCTCTCTGTGAACATCGTTATCCGGATCTTTGGATTGAATGTTCTTCTAATGAGCGGCGGACTTATTGATAGCGCCCTGACCTTCATGGGGATGCCGAAGGTCCGCATCATGTATACCGAGCTTGGGGTTTTGATAGGGTTGGTTCAGATCGCCATCCCGTATGTCGTTTTGCCTCTTATCGGTGTCATAGCCGCGATCGACCCGGCCCTCAAAGAGGCGGCGGCAAGCGTGGGCGCCAACAAGTACAAGACCTTTTGGGCCGTAACCTTCCCGCTGTCGCTGCCCGGAGTCGTGGCGGGCACACTGATTGCGTTCACTTTGAACGCCGCAGCTTTTGCGATTCCGTCCCTCATGGGCGGCGGTCGGGTCAAAATGATGGGCATGATGGCCTACGAACAAGCCACCGTGCAGGGGAACTTCCCCTTCGCAGCGGCGATCGGCATAAGCCTGACGATTCTGAGCATCCTGATTACTGCAATCTATTTGTTTGCCATCAATCAAACATTCCGCACGGCGAGGAGAGCAGCATGAGCGCTACCACAACTGTCTCGACGGGGAAGGGCGTTTCGGCCAGGAAGGTGTGGTTGCCACTCCCCACAGGATTAGGTATTGCCGCTTTCTGCGCGTTCGTCACCGTCGTGGCGCCACTGTTTGTGGTCGCCGGCGCAGCTTTGAACGCGGAAGCCATGTTCTTTCCGCCCAAGCAATTGACGTTGCATTGGATGATTGCGGCTCTCACGGACAGAAGCTTCGTGAATGGCGCCCTCATCAGCTTTGCCGTCGCAGCAGTAGCAGCCACGGTCTCAACGATCTTCGCACTTCCGGTCGCGCTCCAATTGCGGAAAGCACCGCCCACGGTGGCGAAGGTCCTGACTTTGTCGTTCATGGGGCCGTTGCTCGTACCCTCGGTGATCTTTGCTCTGTCGTTGTATTCGGTGATGATCTACGCTTTCGGGGTGACGAACCTATTTGCGCTCGTCATCGGCCACGTGATGATCACCATGCCATACCCGGTACGAACGATCACAGCCGTTACCGAGAACCTCGACCCCGCGCTGGAGGATGCTGCAAGCAGTGTCGGCGCAAATCCGTGGCGTACGTTTGTGTCAGTAACGTTGCCGTTGATCAAACCTGGTGTGATCGCTGGCTTTCTCTTTGCTTTCATAACCTCGTGGAATGACTTCTCCATCTCGGTCTTCCTCACGCCGCGCGAACTGCAGCCACTGCCGATCAAAATCTATGAGTATCTCCTCTACCAATACAGGCCATTGATAGCCGCAGTTGCCACCTGGTCGGTGATTGGTTCGGCCATCGTCGTTCTCATAATCGACCGTCTGGTGGGGCTGAACGTCTTTACCGGTCGTCGCGGCTAGTACAGTAGATATGATCACATCTGAAATTTAATTTTAAGAAGGGGCGCTCGGCGCCCCTTTTTGCATGCCAGTTTATTCCCCGACGCCTCGAAATTACGCCAACGCAAAACAGGCGACCTTGCAAGGACAAGACCGCCAACTCGCCTCCGCGTGTCGATCAGCGGCGAACCAACTTCTGCATTGTGGTGAGGAAGCGTCGATTGATCTTGTCTCGGGCGACGTGGCGACCGGCTACCACTTGTCTGCGGCCTTGAACCCAAACGTTGTCGATCGCAACCCCATCTGCAAAGATCCAATGATCCAGGATCTCGTCATCTTCGAGATAGGGAACTTCTGTGAGATTGAGTGAAAGCATGTCGGCAGAATTGTGTACCTCAATGCCACTCTCCGCGTTCAGCGCCATGGCGCCGCCGCGGACGGCAGAGACGATAAGATTGCGACCCGTTGAGCCGCCCGGCGCTGCCAGGACGTTACGTGCTTGGAGTCGCAGTCGTTGTGAATATTCAAGTTGCCGCAGCTCTCCGTTCAGGGAAATGAGAACGTTCGAGTCGGAACCAATGCCGACACGGCCTCCTTGTTCGCAGAAAATTTGGCCTGGAAAAATACCGTCGCCAAGATTGGCCTCGGTAATCGGGCAAAGCCCAGCGATAGCGCCAGTCCGCGCCATTCTTGCCGTTTCGATTTCGGTCATATGAGTTGCGTGAATTAGGCACCAGCGCTGGTCCACAGGTGCATTGTCCAACAACCATTCAACAGGACGAGCAGAGGACCAGGCAATACAATCCGAAACTTCCTTCATCTGCTCGGCGATATGGATATGGATTGGCCCTCCGCCAGACATTGAGGTGACCGCAAGCAGTTCCTGCGGTATGACGGCTCTCAGGCTGTGTGGTGCGACACCAAGCTCGGCGCCGTCGATTTTCGCGACTAGAGATCGGCACGCAACCATTAGTCGTTCGAAGCTGTCGAGCGAATTGATAAATCGTCGTTGCCCCTCCACCGGTTCGAGTCCGCCGAAATCCGAGTGGGCGTAAAAGACAGGTAGCAGGGTCAAGTTTATTCCGGTGGCACTCGCGGCCGCTGCGACTCGTTCCGCCATTTCCGCAATGTTGGAGTAATGGTTTCCATCCGGGCTATGATGCAGGTAGTGAAACTCGCCGACACGGCTGAAACCTGCTTCAAGCATTTCCATGTAGAGCTGGGACGCAACAGCCTCGACATCGTCGGGGCTCATCGTCAAGGCGAACCGGTACATTACATTTCGCCAGCTCCAGAAGCTGTCATCTGACGGCCCGCGGGTCTCGGCCAGACCTGCCATTGCGCGCTGAAAGGCGTGGCTATGGAGATTGCCCATCGCAGGCAGAATGATTTGATGGTGTTCGTCGGATGGTGCAGGATCAGCATCGGTCGATACCGACGCGATGGTTCCGCTCTCGACCAACACCCTGACATTGTCGTGCCAGCCGCTCGGAAGAAGGGCCTTCCGTGCGAAAAGTGCTGAACTGTTCAATTCCTTCATAGCTTCCCTCTGATTTTTTGCGAAACGCAGGCAACTTTGGTGCTTGCAATTCCGTGTATTGGTATATACAAAATATCAGTAATGAAAGACAAATATAGAGCAACGGGGATCGAGATGTCAGTGGCAACGCCCGCATCCGATGAGGAAATCGTCGTTTGGAGGAACGCGCATCTGGCGACTGTCGCGGGAGATCGAGACGGCCTGGGTGTCGTAGAGGGTGGCGCGATAGTGGTCAGAGGTGACCGCATCGCATACGTCGGAACCGACGCAAATCTCCCGGCGTTGGCGAGAGGCGCGGTTCAAGTCGATTTGGAGGGCCGGTGGGTGACGCCGGCATTGATCGACTGCCATACGCACTTGGTATTCGGTGGCGACCGCGCACACGAATTCGAAATGCGACTCGCCGGTGCGTCGTGTGAGGAGATCGCACTGGCCGGTGGGGGAATTGCTTCTTCTGTAAACGCCACGAACAAATTTTCCGAGGATGAACTCGTTTTGCAAGATCTGCCTCGACTTGACGCCCTCATGGAAGAGAGACTGTCGACGGTCGAGATAAAGTCTGGCTACGGCCTCAACGTCGAAGCTGAATTGAAAATGCTGCGTGTGGCAAGGGGATTGGAGACGCTGAGACCGGTGCGCGTCGTGACCACTTATCTCGCCGCCCATGCGATCCCGTCAAGTTACAGAGGCAGGAATGGCGACTACATCAAGGATGTCGTCATCCCTGGACTCGAGCGGGGCAGGAGGGAAGGTCTCATCGATGCGGTGGATGGTTTTTGTGAAAATATCGCATTTTCGCCAGCGGAGATATCCAAGGTATTCGACAAGGCGACTGCGATAGGCCTTCCGGTAAAGTTGCACGCGGAGCAGCTATCCGATCTTGGAGGAGCAAAGCTAGCCGCGTCCTATCGAGCGCTCTCGGCAGATCATCTTGAGTGCCTCGATGAAGAAGGTGCCCAAGCGCTCGCTATGGCTGGTACGGTGGCTGTTCTTCTGCCAGGAGCATTCTATACACTCCGAGAAAAGCAGCTGCCGCCAGTGCAAGCGCTTCGCAATGCCGGCACGCCTATCGCTATCGCAACAGACTGCAATCCGGGCACTTCACCACGGACCTCGTTGCTGCTGACTATGAATATGGCAGCCACGTTGTTCGGCTTGACGGTCGACGAGTGCGTCGCTGGCGCGACAAGAGAGGCTGCACGTGCCCTTGGTCTCTTGCATGAAACTGGAACCCTCGAGGTCGGAAGGTCCGCTGATTTCGCGATCTGGAATATCGGACGGCCAGCTGAGCTGGTCTAGCGGATGGGCTTCAATCCCCTGCATGCGCGAATATTTAAGGGACGAGGACTGCGGCCGTGACTTTAAGTCATGTCCCTGGCGTTTCGAACCTGGCTGGTTCTTTCACCTCCATTCGCTAGTCGTAGAAGAGAAGAAATCATGAGTGTTTTTGAAGTTCGCCACGGCACCTCTCCGGTTATTCTAGCAATGCCCCATACCGGTACCGATGTTCCGAGCGAGATCTGGGAGCGGTTGAACGACAATGGCCGGCAGCTGATCGATACCGATTGGTATATACATAATCTGTACGATGGTCTTTTAGAGAAAGCCACAGTCGTTCGAGCGATGTTTCATCGCTACGTCATTGATGCCAACCGGGATCCGGAAGGGGCGAGTTTGTACCCTGGGCAGAACACCACTGGCCTTATCCCCAAAACGGACTTTGATGGTGAAGCCATCTGGAAATCCGGTGCGGAACCGACAGACGACGATATCGCTCAACGAGTCGCTACTTTCCACTCACCCTACCATACCGCCCTCCAATCAGAGATCGAGCGGGTGAAGGCAATTCACGGCTTGGCCATTGTCTATGACTGTCACTCAATCCGCTCGCACATTCCCTTCCTGTTCGAGGGAACGTTGCCCGACTTCAATATCGGGACCAATGACGGGCAGTCGTGTCATCCCGCAGTCGCGGCGGCCGTCGTTAACGTCGTTCGCAATGCTGATGGCTACACACGCACGTTGAACGGTCGGTTCAAGGGAGGGTGGACCACAAGGCATTACGGCACGCTCGAAAGCGGCGTCCACGCGATCCAAATGGAACTGGCGCAATCGACTCATCTTTCGGCAGAGGAACCGCCATTTTCCTATGACACCGCAAAAGCCGAGCGCATCCGCGCCCGTCTCAGGGACATTCTGACCAACCTCGAGCGCGCCGCATCCGAACTCAAGAAGTGAATATTGGGAGCCACTGACCATGACCAATCCTCGACACAATATCCGCGAAGTTCGCGCGCCACGCGGCTCGGAGCTCAACACCAAGAGCTGGATGACCGAAGCGCCGCTGCGCATGCTGATGAACAACCTCGATCCTGATGTGGCTGAAAACCCCCACGAGCTGGTGGTTTATGGCGGCATCGGCCGGGCGGCACGCACCTGGAACGACTTCGAAACGATTGCGGCGACGCTGAAGACGCTCAATGCGGATGAGACCCTGCTCGTTCAGTCGGGCAAGCCGGTCGGTGTCTTCCGGACCCACAAGGATGCGCCGCGCGTCCTGATCGCCAACTCGAACCTCGTGCCGCACTGGGCAACCTGGGACCATTTCAACGAGCTGGATAAGAAGGGCCTTGCCATGTACGGCCAGATGACGGCCGGCTCGTGGATCTATATCGGCACGCAGGGCATCGTGCAGGGCACCTACGAAACCTTCGTCGAGGCCGGCCGCCAGCATTACGGCGGCAATCTCAAAGGCAAATGGATCCTGACCGGCGGTCTCGGCGGCATGGGCGGCGCCCAGCCGCTCGCCGCCGTCATGGCAGGTGCCTGCTGCCTGGCCGTCGAAAGCGATGAGACCCGCATCGATTTCCGTCTTCGCACCCGCTATGTCGACGAGAAGGCAAGGACGCTCGACGAGGCCCTCGAGATGATCCAGCGCTGGACCAAAGCCGGCGAGGCAAAATCCGTCGGCCTGCTGGGCAATGCCGCGGAAATTTTCCCCGAGCTCGTGCGGCGTATGGAGGCCGGTGGTCCACGCCCCGACATCGTCACCGATCAGACCTCGGCCCATGATCCGCTCAACGGTTATCTGCCAATCGGCTGGACCGTTGCCCAGCACAAGGCCAAGCGCGAAAGCGACCCGAAGACCGTCGAGGCTGCCGCCCGCGCCTCGATGAAAGTCCATGTCGAAGCCATGGTTGCCTTCTGGGATGCCGGGGTGCCGACGCTCGACTACGGCAACAACATCCGCCAGGTCGCAAAGGAGGAAGGTCTTGAGAACGCCTTCGCCTTCCCGGGTTTCGTTCCGGCCTATATCCGCCCGCTCTTCTGCCGCGGCATCGGTCCGTTCCGCTGGGCCGCCCTTTCCGGCGATCCGGAGGACATCTACAAGACCGACGCCAAGGTCAAGGACCTGCTGCCCGACAACAGGCACCTGCACAACTGGCTTGACATGGCCCGCGAACGCATCGCCTTCCAGGGCCTGCCGGCTCGCATCTGCTGGGTCGGCCTCGCCGACCGTCATCGCCTGGCGCTGGCCTTCAATGAGATGGTCAAGAACGGCGAGCTTTCGGCACCCGTGGTCATCGGTCGCGACCATCTCGACTCCGGATCGGTCGCCTCGCCCAACCGCGAGACCGAAGCGATGAAGGACGGCTCTGACGCCGTCTCCGACTGGCCGCTGCTCAACGCACTGCTCAACACCGCATCGGGGGCTACCTGGGTGTCGCTACACCATGGCGGCGGCGTTGGCATGGGCTTTAGCCAGCATTCGGGCGTTGTCATCTGCGCCGACGGCTCCGACGATGCCGCCAAGCGGCTGGAGCGCGTTCTCTGGAACGACCCGGCGACCGGAGTCATGCGCCACGCCGATGCGGGCTACGAGATCGCCATCGACTGCGCCAAGGACAAAGGCCTGCGTCTGCCGGGCATTCTCGGGAACTGAAGCAAATGCGCGTTCTGCGTTCCGCGCAGTACAAGCGCACGATGTGGAAGAACGGCAAGGGAGAGACGGTGGAGATCGCCGTCTCCCCTCCGGATGCGTCGGTCGACGATTTCGACTGGCGCATCAGCACCGCGACGGTCGCTCTCGATGGGCCTTTCTCGACATTCGATGAAGTCGATCGGACGTTGAGCGTGCTGACGGGGGAGGGGATAGAACTCGCGATTGCCGGGGAGCCCGCCACCGTCTGCTCTCAGAATAGTCCGCCTTTTACCTTTCGAGCGGACGTCCCGACCACCGCTCGACTGGTGGATGGCCCTATCAGCGACCTCAATGTCATGAGCCGGAGGGGACGCTTCGGTCATCGCGTTGCGAGGTGCAGGCTTGATGGCGAATTGGAGGTCGGATCGGATGTCGCGGTGGTGTTCGTCATCGTGATGTCCGGCTGCGCGCTAAAGAATTCCGGGGAGCGACTGGAAAGCCTCGATGCCCTTCACCTGGATCGCGCCGAAAAAGTCGTTCTTCGGGCAAACGGCCCGACGACGGCGTTCGTCGTCGAGTTGCTGCCACTTTGAACGGGAAAATGAACACCCTGAGGATACCAAGTTGAACAGGCAAAATATCGAGAACAGGCAAGCCGAGGCGGTCAACCTGGTTGAGAACTACGGGCCGATTGGCATTCGTTCTGTCGCTGCCGCATGTGCAGCGAGGCCTCCTCAAAAAGAACTGGATGAGTCGTCGTCAATCGAGTTTCCAGCGGTGCGCGCCCGCTGGCTCGGTGACGGGGATGATTGAGTTTGAAGGTCGGCGATGTGGTCATGGAGTTTGTGTTGCCCGGTCCATTAGAACTAGCATGCCTTCGGTGGCTGTCTCGCGGCAAAACGCTCGCCGAAATCGCTCTGCTTCAAGGCAAAACCGTCTCTGAAATTGCGCATCATGTCGAACGCGCGCTTGCCGCGCTTAACGCAAAATCGGCACAGGAAGCACTCGCAAAAGCTCACCTTTCGAACGGCAACTGATCTGAAACAGAGGCTCGTTCGGTTGGCCTGCATCAGGAGTGTTTTCCCCTCGTAGGGCGAAACTACATGTCGACGGATTTCAATGCTGAGCTCCATGCCCGGCCGTCTATCTACTTCACCGGTCCGGCCTTCGTTGAGCATGTTGCGGTCATGCGCTCCGGTCCGATTACGCAGGATGGTGCGCGCGGCATATCCACCGACCCGTGTCACAGTGAGAATTTGCGCACGCAGGTGGAACATCATACGGAATTCGTCACCGTACGCGCGTGTCGAAAATCAGCGAGGAGGCGGCGTCCTGGCCCACTTCCAGTCTCAGCCTTTCCGAAATCGCGGCTTTAGTGGACATAAGCTCGCCGCAGCTTATCTGTCGGATCGGCATCCTGATACTGGGTACTGCCCCAAAGGAACTCGGGCCTGTGCTGTCGAGTCTCGGGTTTCGCGATACCGCAGCGTCGTCGATCGGCGGCGGTGCGGCGCAGGTGTGTTCGGATTTCCGCGTTCAGCCGGACCAAACGAGCCGCGTCCTTCTCTTCAACAAGGACCTGAACGCCTACAGAAAGGTGCGGTGGAAAATGCCAACAAGCGCATTCGCCGCTTCATGCCAGGTGATACCGATCTTGCAGCCGTCTCTCAGCGCGACCTGACCCACCTTGCCCGCCATCTCAAGGATCAACCGCGAAAATGCCTCGGATAAAAAACCCCAGCAGAAGTGTTCATGGCACATTTGCAGGAAGAGGGGTGATCCCCTACCCTAGACGCCGGCATGATGCACTTGGGTTAGCTTTTCCAAAACAATCCGTGATTTTGCATCTGGTTAAACTGGTCCAGGATGTTTAGTGACACCTGGCCCGGCCGTATACGAGCCTTCATCCGTGAGACATATCAACCACGACGTCCAAAGCTGGAAATATTAAAGGTCACCGGTGCTGAACCGCGGTATCGGAAAACGCTTGGGCGATGAGGAAAAGCGAGCGAACTCCGATTGTTTTATCCAGTGACCAAATCGGCGCGCTGGTACGAGGAAAGCATCGTTTGAACGATACGCATGCCATCGGACTTCAGGTCAAACCTCGAATCATCCTCCAGCCAGGTCTGAAACGTTCCTCGCATTGCAAACCAAAAGGTATATGCCGCAGTGTCGGAGGTCCAAGGAGCTAGTAATTCCTTTCTCGTCTCTGCGGATCCGAAAACGCTCCCTAACGTAGCCCGCACTTCCTGCTGAAACTTGCGGTCTTCATTATGGAAGGCCACTGTATCGGAGACTTTCTTATCATAGATCTGGAAAATCCGCCTGCAGTTTTCATTGTCAGCAAAGTGGTTAATGGCTGATGTGGCAAACTCGGCGACTGCCTTTAATGGCTCCTCAACCATCCCTGCGTCGTGAAGGCTGCCGAGCTTTCTTGCCTGCCAGCATAACTCATCGCGCAAGGCCAGTAGAATGTGCATTTTTTGTCCGAAATGCCACTGGATGGCGCCGGTTGTTACGGCCGCTTCGGCGGCAATTTCCTGCAAGGAGGCTTCATCGTATCCTTTTTCGATAAACACAGCCTCGGCAGAGCGTAAAATCCGCCTCCGGGTAGCTGCAGCCTCATCCGACGTCCTTCTCATGCATCGCCCCCCTGTGGCCTATCGCATCAGTCCTCTTGATGAACGTTTTTCAGCCCGACATTCCGCGAGAAACAAGAAATATGAAATCGGCTACGGTTTGCCACAGCAATTTCGTTACAAAATAAACAGAGCCAACACAGGGGGGACCAGCGCTCGTAGTGCCATCTCGCTTTTTGGACAACACGTTTCAGGTAACCTGCAAAGCGCGCAGTTAGCGTCGGAGTAGCCTAAAATCGCTCTCTTCTGAACGTAACTTTCAAGTGGCACTATCTTTTGCCATGGCAGAAATGAGCACCTCGGCGTCCTCTTCGACGAGGAGGATGTTGCGATGACTTGCTGTCAAGAATGCTTCGCCAACAATATGATCAAGAAAGGAATCTAGCCTTTTGTAAAAGCCCGCTACGTCCAGCAGTGCACAGGGCTTATTGTGGTAACCCAACTGAGCCCATGTCCATACTTCGAACAGCTCTTCGAGGGTTCCCAATCCTCCTGGTAAAGCGATAAAACCATCCGGCAGCGTCGTCATCAGCGCTTTGCGCTCGTGCATGGTCTCGACAACGCGTAGATCAGCAAGATCGGTGTGTGCGATCTCCTTCTCGGCCAGCGCGCGGGGAATGACGCCGATAACCTCTCCGCCATCGCTTCGGGCCGCGTCCGCAATAGCACCCATTAAACCAATCGAAGCGCCGCCGTACACCAATCCGATGCCCGATCTCGCCAGAGCTTTGCCAAGTTGGTTTGCTGCGCTCACATAGGCCGGATTTTGGCCGTTGCTTGAACCCGCAAAGACGCAATATCTCAAACGCTCCTCCAATTGAGAAAACGAACTTCTTGAAGGCCAGCTATTTCCCGAATTGAGAAACTCCCTACGAGCTCCACGCCCGGGAGCGGCTTAGCTAAGAAACCTTAAGTTGAACGTCAATCTTCGTTCTGGCAGCTTTTGGTAGCCGCCGCTCCTCCGCTACGGGCCATTGCGATGGGTTCGCACCAAGTGGTGCGAGCAGGTCGACTTGTGCACGACACCATGGTGACACCAACAAGCGCTCAGCCTGTACGCTTTCGAAAAACCATTGCCAATGCACCCATTCCCACGCTGACACCTCATTCAAATCGGGGTTGACGCCGGAGGTTTTGCAATGTGCAGCGAATACGGGGCACAACTCGTTTTCGGTGATCCCATTCGTCATTGAAGCGCGATAGGAAAATTCCGGCAGCACAAGACGAATGTCGTCTGCACGTATCCGCAATTCCTCGTGACCCCGGCGCTCGATAGCCTCGGTCAACGGTTCGCCAGGTTGCGGGTGTCCACAGCAACTGTTGGAAAGAACACCGGGCCAGGTGATCTTATCAGATGCCCGGCGCGTCACTAGCAGCTTGTTGTCACCGTTGAAAATGTAGACCGAAAAGGCCAAATGCAGTGGGGTATCGGAATGATGAATCTCGGATTTTGGAGCAGTGCCGGTGGCCTCCCCGAGTTCGTTGCACAATATGACCATTCAGGCGATTGATTGGCCGGTAGGGTCATCACAAATCTCTTCGTTTCGCGACGTTAACTTCCGACACTCAGTTAGCGTTTGATGCCACCCGAGGAGTGAGGCGAACGTTTCCGCCCTCCTGCCAATCAGGGAAGTCGCGCTCCTGCCACTGCGCATGATCAAAATATTCGTCGGCGATGGCCGAGATCAGCGCCTGCTGTCGCGTCAAATCGAGACGCAACAAATCGCGAATCCCGATATCATGTTCCTTGGCGAACCGGATTGCGCAGCGATACCCGTCGATGTCCTCCAGTATCGGCCGGAGCGCCTCCTGCTTCCAGAGATCCGTCAGTTCCTGCAGCAGAGATCGGCGCTCGTCCTTGACAGCAAACATTTCCGTCACCCGGCGTCTTGCTCGCGGCAGGAAAACATCTGGAGCCGCAAGACGAAGTCGCCTTACATGCCATCTAAAATCGGCTTCCCAATAAGTGTCCGTGGCCATACAGTTCAGAAGGGAAATCGAACCGCCTTCGAGGATGAGACCAGGAGAGGTCCGGCGATTCTCTACTTCTGAGATGAGCTGACGATGAGCCGCCTCTGCATCGATCACACCCTCAGCGAGTGGGCGCGAATCCAGGTAGATTCGCTCGGTGGATTGCAGTTCCGATTCCAAAGGACGTCCACTGCCGGTAGCGATTTGGGGGCAGCATTGTACCCGATCGAGCGCTATTACCGGCCAACCCGTTTCTCGGGCCACTTGTACTGCCAAGTCGGTTTTTCCGCTACAGGTGGGTCCATAGATAAGATAGATAAGCATGTGCATCTCGCTTCTTTCAAAACCAGCGGGGGTGACGCGACACGGTCTCATGATCAAGACGCTTCATTCGGCATTGGCTGCGCCGCGCGCATTGCAAAAAGAACAAACGTCGAAGTAAAAGTGCTAACGCTTTCGACGTATGATAGTATTGGTTCGTAGAATAACTTTATCAAACCGCATTCAGAATTTGCAATATGAGGGAAAACATTAAATTTGTGCTTTAATAATTTATGAGTACTGATATTTATGTCGAAATTCAAATTCCCGCCTTTGACAGTTTGGTTTCATTTGACATCAATTCGCGTGCTACGGCTCCTGGCGGCAGAGCCGCGCTTGATGAATAGGTACACGTGTGCTTTTTCCGGAATGACGGCAGCGCGGTTGTGATTGGCCAGGAGCTGGCGAATGAGCATGGAACCAGCACCGGCCTGAGTTCAGTTTAGCGTCAAGTTCAGGATTGACGGGGAGAGCTAAAAGCACATTGGCGGGCGATAGTCCGCTTTGAGGCGGCGCCAGGCAAACAGATGCAAATCGGCCGTCTGCGCGACGAACGGCCTACTGCTTTCGATGTTGACGGGATCGTTATAGCACTTTCTTTTAGAACTCCTGCTTTGCCGCCTTCGGCATAAGGGAGTTCGGATATTGACGAGTGCTTCGGCGACGACAGCAGCATCCCTGCCTGGTCGCTTTCCGTTTCGTGTCGCCGAGCGTGCGGATCGCGCGATGACATCGCCAGTGACGGCATGACCTCAAAGAACAGGCTGCCAAAGCCTAGTTTAGCCGGGCAACTCAGCAAAATACCGCCATGGTCGAGGAAAACAATGCCCCGAACCCGACGCTTGCCGGGGAAGTAGCTCGGCCTCGCAAGCTGATCAGCCGTTTCCACTTCGGCAGGCCATACGTCGGCCGGTCTCTGATGGAATTGGTCACCGAACCGGCACATCGCATCGCCGTCCGCCGGATCCCAGCAATCCTCGCCAATGCTTTCTCCGGCAACGGAACCTCAAGCAGATCTGGAAAGAGTTCCGAAAAGGTGATCGACGTTCTCGCGACAGAGAACGGATACAGGGACAGCGAGTGGAAGAGGGTGCGCGTTACGCACCCTCTTTTACTTAGAGTCCACGTCCATCCCCGCGGACGCGGATGCGCTCGTCAAAATCCCGTGTCAGCCGATCCACGTCATTTGCCGCCTTCGGCGAAGTCTGTTTTGGTGCTGCATTACTCTCTTGGACACTCTGCCTCAGACTACCTGTAGTTTCGTGCCCTTCTTTCGAGACTACATCAAGTTCTTGGGGCTTCTCGCGATTGGTTTTTATCCGATCGGGCAACCGAATGATCGAGGTCTCGCCAACGATAGTAGCTTGAACCTGGGGTATTTCGGGCGCTTCGGTGCGCTCAATCGGCTTGACCTCGCCACGTGCCGCGACAACTTCCTGGCGTTTTGCAATCCGATCGATGGCGGCTGTGTAGTCCGGCAAGGCTGGGAATTTGTCCTGGTAGAGCTCGCTGCCCGGCTTTCCCAGTTGCCTGGCCAAGATGTCCCTGTCGGCGGTGTCCTTGAGCGAAGTGAAAAGCTGCGTCCGCTCGTCGGCCTTGCTCAGCAAAGCGCTATTGGCGTTGATGCCATGGGCAGCGTCGTTCAAGAGATAGATTTGGTCAACACGTTTGCCGTCATCATGTCGCGTAAGTTCATAGGCGGAGCCGATGACCGTCATCGGGCCTTCGATTTTGTAGCCCTTGACGCCCCTGTCACCCGGCTCGCCGGTGCTGGCCTCGAAGGTCTTGCTCTGACTGCTGCCATCGGGTTTGAAGGTAACGGATTTGCCTTCGATCTTTTCGATCCGGCCGGCTTCACCGGCAATGAGATTCCTGTAGCTGCTGGTGACGCTGAGCCTGTCGCCGACCCTGAAACGGATATCCTTGTTGTTGAACGCCTTGAAGCTGACAGGGTCGCCACTCAGGCGACCGGATGCAAGGCCCTGTTTTTCGATCTCCTTGGCCAGCGCATCTACATCAACGCGCCGATTGGCATAGAGCATGCGGACCTTTTCGGGATCTGCCTTGATATCCCTTTCGTAAGCATCCGCCATTGCTTTCAGCGCCGACCCGGCGTCCGCTTTCTCGACAAGGGAGCCGGTTGCGGCGAGCGTTTCCACGAGCTTCTTGTGATCGCCAGCCTGCAGGGCTTCCACCACAGATTTTTGACTGTCAGGCGTCCAATGTCCCGCCTCGTAGGGCGTTTGGTTCACCGGCTCCATTTGAACAGTAGGACTTTCCTCGCCACGTCCGGCCCTAAGTTCCTCGCGTTTCGCGATCCGGTCGATCGCGGCTGCGTAGTCCGGCGAGACTGGGAATTTGTCCTGATAGAGCTCGCTGCCAGGCTTGCTGAGTTGGCTGGCCAAGATGTGTCTGTCAGCCGTGTCGCTTTGCACGGTGAAAACCTGGGTTCGTTCGTCGGCCTTGCTCAACAGGGCGCTCGCGGCATTTGAGCCGAAAATGGCACTGTGCAAGACATAAACCTGATCGACGCGCCTGCCATCGTCGTGATTTCTGATTTCGTAGGCGGAGCCGATGATTGTCGTGGGCCCCTCAATCTTATAGCCCTTGACACCCCTGTCACCCGGCTCGCCGGTGCTGGCCTCGAAGGTCTTGCTCTGACTGCTGCCATCGGGTTTGAAGGTAACGGATTTGCCTTCGATCTTTTCGATCCGGCCGGCTTCACCGGCAATGAGATTCCTATAGCTGCTAGTGACGCTGAGCCTGTCACCGACCCTGAAACGGATATCCTTGTTGTTAAACGCCTTGAAGCTGACAGGGTCGCCACTCAGGCGACCGGATGCAAGGCCCTGCTTTTCGATCTCTTCGGCAAGCAAATCTACATGATCACGTTTGTTGGCGTAGAGAGCGCGGACTTTCTCGGGGTCCGCACTAATGTCTCTTTCATAAGTCTGCGCTATCGCTTTCAACGTTGATACGAGATTTGTGTTCTCAACAAGGGAGCCGGTTGCGGCTAGCGTTTCCACAAGCTTCTTGTGGTCGCCTGCCTGCAAGGCCTCGACGATTCTTTTCTGGTTATTGACTGCCGCATCGGCAGCGTCGGGCGGCGTTTGGGGCGCCAGGTCTATCGGGGCGGAAGTTTTCTCCTCGCCACGTGCCGCGACAACTTCCTGGCGTTTTGCAATCCGATCGATGGCGGCTGTGTAGTCCGGCAAGGCTGGGAATTTGTCCTGGTAGAGCTCGCTGCCCGGCTTTCCCAGTTGCCTGGCCAAGATGTCCCTGTCGGCGGTGTCCTTGAGCGAAGTGAAAAGCTGCGTCCGCTCGTCGGCCTTGCTCAGCAAAGCGCTATTGGCGTTGATGCCATGGGCAGCGTCGTTCAAGAGATAGATTTGGTCAACACGTTTGCCGTCATCATGTCGCGTAAGTTCATAGGCGGAGCCGATGACCGTCATCGGGCCTTCGATTTTGTAGCCCTTGACGCCCCTGTCACCCGGCTCGCCGGTGCTGGCCTCGAAGGTCTTGCTCTGACTGCTGCCATCGGGTTTGAAGGTAACGGATTTGCCTTCGATCTTTTCGATCCGGCCGGCTTCACCGGCAATGAGATTCCTGTAGCTGCTGGTGACGCTGAGCCTGTCGCCGACCCTGAAACGGATATCCTTGTTGTTGAACGCCTTGAAGCTGACAGGGTCGCCACTCAGGCGACCGGATGCAAGGCCCTGTTTTTCGATCTCCTTGGCCAGCGCATCTACATCAACGCGCCGATTGGCATAGAGCATGCGGACCTTTTCGGGATCTGCCTTGATATCCCTTTCGTAAGCATCCGCCATTGCTTTCAGCGCCGACCCGGCGTCCGCCTTCTCGACAAGGGAGCCGGTTGCGGCGAGCGTTTCCACGAGCTTCTTGTGATCGCCAGCCTGCAGGGCTTCCACAATGGAAGTCTGCGAAAAATGACGCTCGCTGCCTGCAGAGTCAGCGCCTTGCATTTTCTGGTCATTCGAAGCCATATTTTTTTCTCCTGAGTCTTTGGTCGATCGTTTCTCTGAGACGTTTGAGGGGGCGTTCGTTGACGACAATTCCCAATTTGATCCCGGATCATCTTCCCGGTGCGGTATTGGACCCACTCGGCCATCAGTACCGATGATATGATCGACGTCCGCATACGTCGGTTGAACTGTGTTGGTGACCGAGGTTGCCAGTTTCAATCGTTCGAACAGGGAAGTGATATCTTCAACTTCCTCGGCAGAACTAACTGAGTGACGGGCCATTTTTTTGCGAGAATCGATTTCTTCCTTTGCCGCCGCTCGTTTCCGTTTCTCGATCGCTATCCCCAGGTTTGTTACCGTTGCGATCGTGACTTGGTGGCTTTCGTGGGCTGAGGTGTTAGCCGTCGATTCCGACCCGCAGAATTCCGGTTGCATTTGCTCTTCAGTCGTGATGACAGAAGACTGGAAAACTTCGAAGTCAATGGCGCTCGGGTAAAGGTCCGCGCTTTCCGGCATTTCCACATCCGATGTGGATGGTTCGTGCAGCTGGTTCTCCCCGAAGGAGCTTTCTTGTCTGCCTTGGAAGGAAAGCGGCGTCGTTGGAGAGATTTCCATCTGGTCGAGCGGCCTTAGCAAGTGCGCGTTCGAAACCGACGAGCGCTCTTGGAAGGCAGCAGGTTCGAGCGCTGGGAATTGAATGGAATTATTTGGCGCGCTTTGCTGAGTGAGCTTTGCACTGAGAGCCTCAACATTGTTTGCCACGAGGGGAGAAGCAATGACGTCGAGACGACTGCGATGCCTCGTCAGGCCGACATAGGTCAGCTTATCTGAAAGAGCACCATCACAGAGGAGAATGGCGTGATCAACTGTGGCCCCCTGACTCTTATAAATTGTAGCAGCATAGCCGTAGGTAAAACCCTTAAACTCGCTATCGGTCCAAGTGACGGTTCGTCCAGATCCGTCTAACCTTGCAGTAATGCGAACCCCAGCAGATGTGCCATTCTCAGCTCGGGAAGCTTCTGTGCTATTAAGTCCGACTACAGTTGCAAAAGTACCATTGCGGATGTCCGCTTGCAGACGGTTTTCGCTGAATATAATCCTGTCTCCCAAGACGAGATTAATCCTTTGCTGAACGCGTCTCGACGAACCCTCATCTATTCCAGATTCCGAACTTCCACTATCTATTACGCTTGACCACACACTCATTTGCTGGTCTTGCAATCCGGATTTGTCAACAAACCTCTGATGAAGAGCGATATTGGCGCGATTAACGCTCCTGTTGGAGTGTGCCATCACAAGACGATCATACACCGGATATCGGTCGCAAACTCTATTCATCTCCTCCAGCATGCGGTCAGTGATCTGGTCTGACGCCCTGACGTTTGAGCCGCTAGGAGGAGCATATACGAAATGGACGAGGCCCATTTGTTCGAGCGCTGTGAGATAGTGCCCGACGGCGCTCTTGGCATCGCGTCGTATGTCACGTCCGAGCTTTTCTGTTTCTATTCGCGACCGCGCGTCGAGCTGTCGAAGCGGCTGGACGAGTTCATAGCAGCCGGCTTGCTCCATAATAATCGGAAGCAGATCACCAGGTCCAACAGGGGGCAGTTGCCGATCGTCTCCCACACATATCAGTTTCGGCCTTTCGGTTGGGTGATAGGAAGTGGCATTTGCAACTGTCTCGATTAGTTGCGCGATCTCCTGCGTCTTGGCCATCGACATTTCGTCGATCACGACGATGGTATTTTTTCCGATGGTGCGGTCTTTCGCCTTGAAAGTCGTCGCGACGTCGCGAAGACCTTTCTCACGAAGCTCCTGGGCCGCCCGGTTGGTGGGTACGAAGGCAATCAACTTTATTTTCTCGGTCGGGAGCGCTTCCTCGTTGAACCTGTCCACCGCTTCGTTCAGGGCTCCAAGTACACTTGTTTTTGCGGAACCCGCTACGCCCACCATAGTGGAAGCTCGATTTCGCCTAGACAGATAATGTAATGCTCCTCTGAGCTCCGGTGTGAAAATGCCTCTATCGGCGACCATATCAACAATGGTTCCCGGAACGCCGAAGCTTTCTTCTGCGGAAAGATTGGTGACATGACGTACAGTATTCTGTTCCGCAGCTCTCAGCTCTGTAGAGGTGTAGAGAGGTTGGCCATCTGGAGAATCAAGCCGGGTCAGTTTGTCGCTTGCGACGACCTGTTGGAATAGCAGGTCGATTTCTTGTACCGGCCGTTTGTAGTGCGTGAGTGCCCGAGCCGCCGAAATCTTAAGTTGGTCTTGTCCGAAGCACGCATTGCGATTTGCGGCGTGGTTTACGACCCATTCCACAATATTGCTCTCGTCCAGCAGGTTACTGAACTGGCGAAGATCTGTCTGGAAGCGCGTAGGGACAGACGTGTCAACAGCAGCCATTCCGGGATCGGACATTACAATGTCGTCGGTTGGCATGCTTGCCACTCCTATTCCCCTCGCTTTCCAATCGTGTGTGATCAGCCAGCCAGGATGGAAAGTTCGGTAACGGTGCTGATTTCAAAACTCAATGAGCATCCGGTGCGGTCTCAAAGCCATTGAGGGGACATGGTGTTCATCAAAACCTAGAAGTCAGTTAGATGGCCCGCGTGGCTCCAAGTATATCTGAGGAAGAATTGAATTCCTTAAGCTCAGATGAGCAATCTTTCTATGGTGGATCGATTGCGAGGACTATAACTTGATATCAGGAACGCTTCTACACATGAAAAATTCAAAATCGCTACAAATGAAACTTTGGAAATGTTTACCTTTAAGGGTTACGGTTTGCAGTTTGTAATCATTAACGTTGGGTCGCTGGTTCGATCGAGCCTGTTCGTTGAAACGCGACTTTCATGCCTTTAGGCGAAGCGCGACAACAGTCCGCCGACGTCTGCGTGCTGAACCGTATGCTTCGAGATCTTCTCACCGCCACCTACCGACAATGATGTGACCAACCATGTCGCTCGGCTTAACTCAAGGAACACGAATATTGCACCTCTGTGCGGATTTCGGTCTTATTGTCGTAATGACTCTGGGAAGCTTCATGATCGTCTCCTGGAGCTTGATTGCACCCCGTGCGACCACACTCTCGCAGAGCGCTGGGCGCAGTTCACGCCTGCGGAAGTCCAGAGTGGCGTCAAGCTGGCGAGCGAAACCGGTCAGGTGCTGAAGACCATCGAAGGCTATATCGTCACGGTAAATCATGACGCGGACTCGAGCGCGACGTCGGCACGCGAACAGTCGGTCCGCCTTGCCGAGGTCAATACGGCAGTCAACCTGATAGACCAAATCATCAGCAGAATGCAGCGATGGCAAAGCGAGCAACGCGGCGAGCGCCTCGCGCGCGGGGTGAGGCCGCACGGCTTTGCGATCTCGTCGGCCGGTCGGACCTCTCGCCCGGTTTGCCTCCCCAGCACCGCGGATGGCGTCGGGTGTGACCAAGGCCATTGCCGACAAAGCTGCCGTCAAGCAGGTGGCTAGGCAAGAGTTCCGAGTTGCCCTCCCCGATCCGAACGGTGAACCTTTCGCACTCGGGGTGATTCCAAGAGGCTCGCCCACCGAACGAGAGGGGAGCGTCAGGACAGCCCTCGGTGATCGCGCCTCAGGCTTCATTCTTGCCCAGGGTTCGAAGAGATTTTTGCCGAACTCTCGGCACCCTCCTTAAGCGCCACACCGCTCAACTGCAAGCGCAGCGCCTCCCGGACGATCCAGGCGATCTTATCCGCGGCAATCTCGTAGCCGAGCCCGTCGGCGTGAATATTCGAAATGCAGTTACGCTCGCTGTCGCGCCGTCCTGCCTGGGGGCGGAAGGTGATGTAGGCACCCAGACTGTCAGGCACGCTTAACCCCGGTCTCTCGCCGATCAGGACGATTGCAACCTCCGCACCGAACGCCGCCGCCGCCTCGTCGCCGAATGCTACCCGCGCCTGTTCGCCCAAAATCACCGGGGCGACACTGAAGCCGCCAAGACGCTTCATGCATGCCTTGAAAAGCGGAACGGCATGACGCTCGACCGCCGAGGCGGAAAGCCCGTCCGCGATGACGAACGCGATGTCATGGCTATCCCCTGGCATTGGAAGATCGGCTGCAAGCGGCTGGCGACCCAGATCCGGGCGCGACAAGTAGATGGTACGATCCGTGGCGCAGGACCTGATCCGGATCGTTGATACCGGTGCAAGCTGCTTGGCGAGGGCGACAAAATCCACTTGACCGTGCACGGCGTCCCTGGCCTTCGCATGGGCCAGCTGGAAATCCAGAATTGCCGAGGTCGGCAACGCGTCGCCCGCTCTACCGAGTCCAATCCGGGCGCGTGTCGAATGGCGGAAGCGCTCAAACGGGTCTCGACCCCAACTCATGCGGACACCCCGTAGCTCAAGAGATTGCGAGAGAATTGGCCCGAGGCGCTGGCGGGCGCCAGCCGGCCCGAGTGATCAAGCATGCCCATGCGATTGAGCCAAGCCTCAAATTCGGGCGCCGGCGGACGATTGAACTGATGCCTGAGGCCGACAATATCGTGATAAGACAGGCTCTGGTAGTTAAGCATGACGTCATCAGCGCCGGGCACGGCAATCATGAAACTGACGCCCGCGACAGTCAATAGCACCATCAGATTGTCCATGTCGTCCTGGTCTGCCTCGGCATGGTTGGTATAGCAGACATCGACCCCCATCGGCACACCGAGCAGTTTTCCGCAGAAATGATCCTCTAGCCCGGCGCGAATGATCTGTTTGGCGTCGAACAGATATTCCGGTCCGATGAAACCGACCACGGTGTTGACGAGCAGCGGGCGGAGTTCACGTGCGACTGCGTAAGCCCGCACCTCGACCGTCTGTTCATCCACGCCGTGATGTGCATCTGCCGAAAGAGCGCTGCCCTGACCGGTCTCCAGATACATCACGTTGTTTCCGACGCTGCCGCGCTTCATCGACAGCGCGGCGTCATTGCCTTCCCTGAGAACGGCGAGATCGACGCCGAAACCATTGTTGGCAGCCTCAGTGCCGGCAATCGACTGGAACACAAGATCGAGCGGCGCCCCGGCCTCGATCGCCTTGATGGAAGTGGTGACATGAGTCAGCACGCAGGATTGGGTGGGAATCTCGAACCGCTCGCGCAGCCGGTCGAAAAGGACCATCAACCTGGTGCAGGCATCGAGGTTGTCGGTGGCGGGATTTATGCCGATCACCGCATCGCCGATTCCGTAGAGAAGGCCGTCGAGTGTCGAACCGGCGACGCCTTCTGGATCGTCGGTCGGGTGGTTGGGCTGGAGCCGGCTCGACAGCCTGCCCGGCAGGCCGATGGTGGAGCGGAAGGCAGTGACCACGTTACATTTACCGGCAACGGTGATCAGATCGTGATTGCGCATGATCTTGGAGACCGCCGCGACCATTTCCGGCGTGAGGCCCGTCGCAAGTGCTGCCAGCCTTTCGGTTGTCGCGTCGTAGGAGAGAAGCCAATTGCGAAACTCGCCGACCGTCATATGTGAAACTGGCGCGAAGGCAATTGGGTCGTGGCGATCGATGATCAACCGGCTGACCTCGTCGACTTCGTAGGGGATCAACAGATCCTCCAGGAATGTCTTGAGCGGCATGTCGGCAAGCAGGCAGCGGGCAGCGACCCGCCGCTCGTTGCTTGACGCTGCAACCCCCGCAAGCACATCGCCTGACTTGAGTGGCGAGGCACAGGCCATGACCGATTTCAGGTCGGCGAAGACATGGCGCTCGCGTCCAAGTATGATCGAATACATTTTATCTCCGCTCGTGGGTATCAGGCAGCCCATTTCTTGCGCAAGGGCGAAGCTACCTTCAAGATTGTAAGTCCAGCCCGAACTGGGCAGTGCGGGCGCCATGCCTCCTGAAAGCTATGCACGATCCATGCCACTCCTGGCTTGGGCGCGCGCGGTCCATTCATCGAAGGGCTTGTGCTCCTAAGGTGCCTCCGGACGATGCAAGCCGTGACCGAAGCATTTCGGATCCGCCATGGATCATGAGGCGTTCGGAACTCGATTGCCCGAGGCGGCTTCAACTGACCGTTTGCCCGGCCTTCACTGTCGAGGCTGCCTTTCCAATGAGCCTGGAGAGATAGCTGCCAACCGCAGCTTGGTCATCCGCGGCCACCAGGAGGTCATTTCTCACCTCTATCATGACATTTGGAATACCGTTCGCGATGCCGTGCTCGACGAGCGTGTGCGTGACCCCATCGGCTGGACCGTATGGCTGGTTGCGCATGACGACATACTTGCGATCGGCCCCTTCGAATTCCGCGAGAATTGCATCTGCGAGCGTCGTGTCGCTGTCGTGCAATATCCCGATCTCGACCTCGCGCTTCTTGCCGAAATAGACGGGGGTGAAACTATGGACTGTGACGAGCATCGTCCCGCGCCCCTGGGCCTTGCGAGAGGCGAGAATTTCGGACAGTCCATCACGAAAGGGTAGATAAATCTCGTTGATCCGCGTCAGGCGATCTGCTTCCGGCATGCTCTGATTTCCCGGAACGTCATAGATCTCGCTTTTGCCAACAATTGCAGACACTGCCTCCGGCGGGCGATTGCAGTCGTAAACGAGCCGCGAAAAGCGCTGGTAATAGAGGACCGCATCGAGAGATGACGAAAGATATCGTGCGAGTTCCAGGGCGCCCGGATCCCAGGCGATATGACTTGAACGCGCAGACGCATCAAGGCCGAGGTCGCCGAGTGAAGGCGGGATCAGGTGTGAAGCATGCTCGCATACGATTACAAACTTGCCGAGCGCGGCCTTGTTTTCGATCGCGATTGCAGACTCGCCAGGGGCGAGCAACGACAATTTACCCATAACAGTCTCCGTTGATATCCACACAATAACAACGAAAACAATAAAAGCAACATGATATCAACATTGCATAAAGTAGCCCTCTGTCGCGGTGGAGGTTTCGCCACGTCACGGCCCCTCGTTCGCTACGCCGATTTCTAACTGTTGCCGAAAACATGGGCAAAATGCCTGCAAAATATGCCTTTTTGTAAGGCAGATCCTCAGAGCATTTTATCCAATTCCCATCCTGTGTCGACGCTTGTGCTGTCAGCCGCGATCACTCTCATGGCGATTTTCTTAGCTACGGAAATTGAAAAACCCTCATCGGGTGTGTTGACAAACGCAAAATATCCACATAAATCCACATTCCAAGGAGATCGCAATCGTGGATTTTTCAGTTCTTTCGCTCAGCTCAGCAATTGTTTCCGGCAAGCTCACATCCGAAGCGCTCGTTCAGGAATGCCTGGCGCGCATTGCGCGGCTGAACCCCATCGTCAATGCCTTCAGCCAGGTGTTTGAAGAACAGGCCCTCAAAGAAGCGAGGGCCTGCGATCGCGAGGCAGCCGAAGGTCGGTTCCGTGGTCCTCTTCATGGTATCCCGATGGGCGTGAAGGACCTCTTCTTCGTGGAAGGGCAGCTATGCCAGCGCGGATCTCGTGCCTATAAGGATTTCGCTCCCAAGATGACGGCGCCGATCGTCCAGAGGATGATTGACGCCGGATCTATCATCATCGGCAAGACGACAACTACCGAAATGGGGTGGTCCGGTTCCGGCTTTTCCGAATTCTATGGCCCGACGCGCAATCCATGGGACCCCAAGCTCACAAGTGGTGGTTCGAGCTCGGGTTCGGGTGCTGCGCTCGCGGCCCGAATGGTTCCCTTCACATTGGGGTCCGATGGTGGCGGTTCCGTGCGCATCCCGGCAGCTTTCTGCGGTGTGTTTGCCATGAAGGGCTCGCTGGGGCGCGTTCCGGCTTGGCCCTGGAGCGCGACGGAGATGCTGTCCCACGCCGGTCCGATGAGCGTCACGGCAAAGGATAGCGCTTTCTTGTTCAATATTGCCAAGGGGCCCGATCCGCGAGACCATCAGGCGCTGCCGGACGACGGAGCAGATTACACTGAAACGCGATCGACAAAGTCCCTCCGGATTGGTTTTGCACCAAGCCTCTTCGGGTTCAAAGTCGCGCCGGAAATCGACCGGGTCGTGCGCGAAGCGGTCGATGCGCTCACCAAGGCGCTCACTATCGATGTTCGTTCGGTTTCCCCGGACTGGGAAGATCCGATCCGTATCTTCGAGACACTCTGGGTTGCCGGCCGGGGCGTCGCCTATGGGTCCCAGTCGGATCTTTCCGATTTTGGCAGCGGTTTCCGTGCGCTCGTCGAAGCGTCGGCACGCTACGATCTTAAGGATTATCTCTCGGCTGCGAAAGCGCGCGCGGAATTTGCTGGTCGCGTGCACGCACTCTTTGAGGACGTCGACCTGCTCCTCTTGCCAACCATCCCGGTCGAGCCGTTTGCGGCGGATCGGGAGGCGCCCGAAGGGTTCCAATCGCCCTCGGAAGTCCTCGCGTGGACGGGCTGGACGCCCTTTACATATCCCTTCAATCTTTCCGGCAACCCGGCAGCCTCGTTGCCTTGCGGCCTGACCGTCAACGGGTTGCCCGTTGGCCTGCAGGTCGTCGGCCGTCGCCACGCCGATGCGCTTGTCATGGCATTCTGCCAGCAGGCCGAGGACCATCTTTTCAAAAACAACAATCCTCCACTTGTCGTTGCTGGCGACAAGATGGGGTGGGGAACGCCCAGCAAATCAACTGTGGAGATGTCGTCATGGAGTTCAATAGAAGATCGCTCTTAAAGAGTTCGGCGCTTGCGGGCATCGCACTTGGCATGCCTATCCTCAATACTAAGTTCCTGGTCAACCCGGCCAATGCCGCGGAAAACAAGGTCCTTAAATTTCTCTCGGCCGAAACTCTGACCGGCAACTGGGATCCGTCTTCTCACACGACGCTGGCGCAGATCAACCTTGAGAGCTTTGTGTTCGGTTATCTAACCCGCGCACCGATGACGCCGGAAAAGCCTGACGAGCTCGTCATGGAACTGGCGACCGAGATGAAGCTGATCGACGAGCACACGCTCGAATTCAAGCTGCGCGAAGGCGTCACCTTCCACGACGGCAAGCCGTTCAGGGCCGAAGACGTCAAGGCGACATTCGAGTATGCAAGTCGCCCCGACCGACCGGCCGCCTGGTATCCCGGTCCCTGTGAAGTCGAAGTCGTCAGCGATTACGTCGCGCGCGTCAAGACCGACAAGGCCGGCTACCCCGCAAGCCTTTTCTGGTTCCTGTCCTCCTTCCTGCCGATCATGTCGGCAAAGGACGTCGCCGACCCGAAGACGCTCTCTGCCCGGCCGAACGGCACCGGTGGTTTCAAGTTCGTCAAGCAGGACGGCAACACGACCGTTCTCGAGGCCTTCGACAATTTCTACCTCGGCAAGCCGACGATTCCCGGACTGCATTTCAGCTTCGTCGGCGATGCGACGACCCGGACACTGGCGCTTCTGAATGGCGAGGCCGACCTTATCGAACGCCTTGAAGCCGAACAGGTCGAAACGATCGAAAAGACCGGCGGCTTCCAGCTTCACAAGGCGATCTCGGTCGAGAACAAGTATCTTTGGTTCCGTTGCTCGAAGCCGCCCTTCAACGACTGGAGACTGCGTCGCGCCGTGTGCCACGCGATCGACCGGTCGGTGATCGACGATATTCTCGGCGTTTCCGGTCACGCGTCGAACTGCTACGTGTCTCCGGTCAAGTTCGGCTATGTCGATATCCCGAACTATCCGAAGTTCGATCCGGACCAGTGCCAGAAGCTTTTGGCGGAAGCCGGCTTCCCGAAGGGCGAAGGTCTGCCCGAACTCGAATACATCACGTCGGTCGGCTTCTACCCGAAGACCAAGGAATATGCCGAGGCCATCACGGCGATGCTTCAGGAACAGGGCTTCCCCGTCAAGCTCAACGTCATGGAAGTCGCGGCCTGGGGTGACGCGCTCTACGATCGTCCCGGCGGCGGGCCCGGTCATATGATCGACTGCGGCTGGTCGACGGGTTCGCCGGAACCCGATCTGGTGCTGAGGACCCATTTCCACTCGACGACGCACCGCATCTGCGGCATCCAGGATCCGGAAATCGATGCTGCCCTCGACAAAGAGCGCAACGCCTCAAAGCCCGAGGAACGCAAGAAGGTCATTCAGACCGAGCTGATGCCGTTGCTGGCGGAGAAGACGCCATCATTTTCTCTCTTCACGTCCGTTTTCATCCACGGCATGCGTGATGGCCTGAGTGGTCTCTACATCTACCCGAATGGTATGATGGACGCCAACAAGGCGACATTGGCCTGATCCAGCGCTGCGGCCACTGCCTGGCAGTGGCCGCCTTGGCCCCGACAGACTAGGGTAAGTACATGTTCCTTCTATCATTCCTGATGAGACGGCTTCTGCAGGGGGGCCTGATCATCCTTCTCGTCATATTCATCATCTTCACGCTGTTGCGTGTGGTGCCGGGTGACCCCGCGCGCCTTATCGTCGGCGGCATGGCCCCTGATGCGGTCGTGGCGATGAAGGCAAAGGAACTTGGTCTCGATCGGGCCATCCCGCTGCAATTCGTCTCCTATCTTGGCCATTTGGCGACCGGCGATCTTGGCACGTCGTTCGTCAGGCCGAAGAGCGGGGCGAGCCTGGCCGGCTCGGCCTATAACGACCCGACACGCGAAGAGCGGGCGAAGGTCCTAGATCTCATTCTCGATACACTCCCGATGACCCTGCAGCTCGCAGCCGTCGCACTGGTCATCGCGTTGCTCGTTGCTGTTCCGCTCGGCCTTGCCGGCGGGCTCTATCAGGGTCGCTGGCCCGACAAACTCGCGCTCGCATTGGGGTCGATCTTCGTCTCGACCCCGAACTTCTGGCTGGGCATCGTGCTGACGCTCTTTCTGTCGGTGAAGCTCAGGCTTCTGCCCGCGATCGGCTACAACGGCTTCGAATACACCATTCTGCCCGCGATCGTGCTCGCGGTGGAGATTGCGCCGTTCATCCTGCGTACGTTGACCGTTTCTGTCGCTCAGGTGTTGCGCGAAGACTTCATTCAGCTTGCTGCTGTTAGAGGCCTGAGCCGCGGGCGCACGATCTTCTCGCATGTGCTGGGCAATTCCGCGGTCCCGTTGATCAACTTGCTGGGTGTGCAACTCGGCATGCTTCTGGGCGGCGTCCTCGTGGTCGAGTTCATCTTCGACTATCCGGGCCTTGGGCTCCTGACGATCAATGCCGTTCAACAGCGCGACTTTCCGCTCATCCAGGGCGTCGCGATCTTCATTTCCGTGATGTTCGTGGTGATCAACATCCTGGTCGATCTTATCGCGATGACCATCGATCCGAGACTGGAATACTGAGATGACCGATATCGTAGAATTGAGCGCCACCGAGCGCACCGTCGTCAAGCGCGGCACCACACCGACCAGACGCATGTTGCAAATTGCCGTGGGGCGCCTCGACTTTCGCATTGGCCTCATCGGCTTCGGATTGCTGCTTGGACTTGCGATTCTCCTGCCATTTGTCAGTTCGGTTGATCCGCTCAAGATGGCCTACAGCCACAAGTTTATTCCGCCATTCCCTTCCGAGGGCTGGCAATGGCCTTATGTGCTCGGTACCGATCAACTCGGCCGTGACGTTCTGATGCGCTGTCTCGTCGGACTGTGTTATTCGCTGTTCATCGGCGTGACGACCGTGGTTCTGATGTTCATCGTCGGCTGCAGTCTCGGTCTTCTTGCCGGTTTTCGTGGTGGTTGGCTCGATACGGTCATCATGCGGCTGACCGATGCTCAGCTGTCAATTCCGATGATCATTCTTGCCATCACCATTCTCGGCGTGTCACGCCCGACCGTGCCTGCGATCATCCTCGTGCTTGGCCTCTCCGGCTGGCCGCTCTATGCCCGCGTCGCGAGATCCGTGGCGCTCGGCGAACGCAATCGCGGCTATGTTCTCGGTGAGAGGGTTCTCGGTGCCTCGGACCTTCGCATCATGCTGTTGTTTGTGGCGCCTGTCGTTCTGCCTCCGATCGCCTTCGTCGCTGTGCTCGATATCGCCCGCATGATGATCTTCGAGTCGATCCTCGGCTTTCTCGGTCTCGGGGTTCAGCCGCCGACACCGACATTCGGCAACGTGATCGCGGATTCACGAAAGTATCTGCTGAACGCATGGTGGATCGCGACGATGCCCGGTCTGTTCCTGCTGATATCGCTGACCTGCCTCAATCTGATGGGTTCGGCGTTGGAGCGCGCGCGCAATGCGGTTCTGAGAGGGGATGCGTAAATGAGTGATCCAATCCTAGCTGTCTCCAATCTCTCGGTCGATCTCCTGCGGGATGGCGGCAAACGGCGCATCGTCGACAATGTGGACTTTGCGCTCCAGCCAGGCGAAGTTCTCGGCCTCGTCGGCGAAGCCGGATCGGGCAAGTCGGTGCTGGCGCGTGCCATGGTGAACGCCATTCAAGCACCGCTGGAAATCTCTTCCGGTCAGGTGATTTTTGAAGGAAAGGACGTCCTCTCCCTCGATGCGCGGGGTCTTCGGTCGATCAGAGGAAACCGCATTGGCTTCATCGGTGCAAACCCCATGGGTTCGCTTGATCCGAGGCTGCCGATCGGCCATCAGATCGTCGAGAAGCTTCGATCTGTCCGGCCTGATATCGGTAAGGCGGAAGCGAAGGAAAAAGTTCTCGATCTCCTTGGCCGGGTGCATATTCCCTCACCGCGCTCTCGCTTCCACGAGGCGCCCTTCCAATTCTCCGGCGGTATGATGCAGCGCGTGATGATTGTCGATGCGCTCGTTTCCGAGCCATCGCTTGTTATCGCCGACAATATTACGCAGCCGCTCGATGTAACGGTCGCAGCCCAGATTATCCGGCTTATCGACAGCCTCAGGCAAAGCCTCGACACGGCGTTCCTGTTTATCTCTTCGTCGTTACCGGTGGTGTCACAGATTGCCGAGCGAACGCTCGTCATGCAAGGCGGCCGCATCGTCGAACGGGGCAAGACTGCCGATATTGCTGCCAACCCGCAGCAAGCCTATACGCGCGCCCTCCTCTCGCGCATTCCATCGATCTGGAAGAACGTGTCGGCGCCGGAAGCAAAAGACGGTGAGGCTGTCCTGACCGTCGAAAATGCAACCCGAACCTATAGCGTGCGCCGGCGCGATGCGTTCAATGCCTTCAACGAAGTCAAGGCGGTTCGGGACGTGTCCTTTACCGTCAAGGCGGGTGAAAATTTTGGCATCGTCGGGGAAAGCGGTTGCGGCAAATCCACGCTTACGCGCCTGCTTGCCTGGCTCGAACAGCCAAATGCCGGTCGCATTGCGTTCCTCGGGAAGAACCTCTCGAGTCTCTCTGCTCGTTCGTTGACGGAGATGCGCAAATCGTTCCAGCTTCTGCTGCAGGACCCCTATGGATCGCTGCCGGCGGGCATGTCGATCATACGCATGATCGAGGAGCCGCTTCTGATCCACGGCGTCGGCCGGCGTGATGCCGAGCAGCGCGCGCAGGAGGCCATGCGCGAAGTCGGCCTTCATGCGGACCTCGCCGAACGATTGCCTGTGGGGCTTAGCGCCGGGCAGCGCCAGCGCATCAACATTGCTCGAGCCCTGGTGCTGAAGCCGCGCCTCTTGATCCTTGACGAGACCTTGTCGGCGCTCGACCAGGTCGAGCAGGCCGAGCTCCTCGATCTCTTCAAACGGCTCCAGGCGGCACACGGGTTTTCCTACATTTTCATATCTCACGACCTGGCGCTGGTCCGTCGTATCTGTCACCGCGTGGCGGTCATGTATCTAGGGCGCATCGTCGAACTGGCTGACAACACGACGCTTTTTGAACATCCGCACCACCCGTATACGCGGGCGCTGCTGAGCGCCATGCCGACGCTGGAGGAAAACCGTTTCCCGGGCGCGCAATATCTGCTCGATGGCGAGCCCCCGAGCCCCATTCATCTTCCGGTCGGCTGCTCGTTCCGTTCGCGCTGCCCGCGCGCGCAGAGCGACTGCGAAAAGACCGATCCGATGCTTGTGGGTTCTGATGGCGGGAATTACGCAGCCTGCCTGCATCGGCATGAGGACGAGGCGGTCCATGTCCAGTGAGATCCGCAAGGAGATCATCCTGGAGCGTCTCGGCCGTGATCAGCGCGTCAGCGTTGTCGAGCTTTCAGCAGAGTTCGGCGTTTCGGGCGAAACCATTCGCCGCGATCTGAAGAACCTCGAAGCAGAAGGTGCTGTGCGCCGCGTGCATGGCGGCGCAATTCCAGCCGGCCGCACAGCCGACACGCCGATTACCGAGCGCATCAAGCTCAACTCGACTGAGAAGGATGCGGTTGCCGGCGTGGCGCGCAACCTGATCAATGACGACTGTGTGATCTTCCTCGATACCGGCACGACGACGCTTGCGCTCGCGCGCCGGCTGATCGGCTTCAAGAAGCTTCGGCTCTACACGAATTCCCTGATGATTGCACAAGCCGCCTGCCAGCATTTCGGCGTCAGCGTGCACGTGACGCCTGGAAATCTGCGACCGGTCGAGCAGGACCTGGTCGGCTATGACACGCTATCCTACATCCAGCAGTTCCACTTCGACATGGTCTTCATGGGTGCCGCGGCAGTCAATGTCGAATATGGCTTCATGGACTATGAAGAAGACGAGGCGCGAATCCGTCAGATCCTCATAAAGCGGTCCTCGCGAAGCGTCATGCTGGCCGA
The DNA here is from genome assembly GCF_055616315.1 of Rhizobium sp. O111. NCBI lineage: Bacteria > Pseudomonadati > Pseudomonadota > Alphaproteobacteria > Hyphomicrobiales > Rhizobiaceae > Rhizobium > Rhizobium sp. O111. The sequence goes on from NZ_JBSHXL010000005.1 coordinate 197,458, forward strand.
TCATTCGAAGTTTGGAAGGGTCGGCAATGTGATCACCGCTCCCTTCGGGCAAATCGGTGCGCTTGTGACCGACCGGCGTCCGCCGGAAGACATCCTCGGCGCCGTTCGGGCAGAAGAACTGGAGATCATCCATGCTTGACGCGGCGACGACACGGCGGACGGATTTCGATGCGATCTTCGACCGAATTTCTGCCATCGGTGCTCATCCCGGAGCGGGAGTGACGCGCCTCGCGGCGAGCGCCGAGGACGGCATGGCGCGAGGTGTTTTTGCCGTGTGGATGGAACAGGCAGCCGTCCAGATCGCGAATGATGCGATCGGCAATCAGTTTGCCTGCTTCGATTGGGCCGGTCAGGATGCGCCCTGGATTTTTGCGGGCTCGCATCTGGACACCCAACCCCGAGGCGGTCGTTTCGACGGCACCTTGGGTGTCCTGACTGCCGGACAGGCCGCGCTCGCTATTCACGCCGAGGTGCAACGCGGACTGTGCAAACCGCGCTACAACCTCGCGGTGGTCAACTGGACGAATGAGGAAGGCGCCCGCTACCAGCCGAGCCTGACCGGCAGCACGGTCTTCTCCGGCGCATTGGCGCTTGGCGATGCATTGGAACTACGCGACGGAGACGGCGTATCCCTCAAGCGCGCGCTCGAGGCCATAGGCGTCAGCGGCAGTTCGGGAATTGTTCCCCCTCCCCCGAAAGCCTATGTCGAGCTGCATGTCGAGCAGGGACGGAAACTTCTCGAAGCGGGCCGAAAGATCGGCGTCGTCGAAGGAACCTGGGCGGCGCGCAAGAAGACCGTCCGCTGGATCGGCCGGGCAGCGCATACGGGTCCGACGCCGATGGCCGATCGCCGAGATGCGCTTCTCGCCGCAGCAAGAGGAATTGCCGCCTTCGAAGCAGTCGTCGCGGCCAGCCATCCCCTCCTCCACCGCTCCGCTGCGCGCCTCGTGGTCGAGCCCAACTCGCCGAACGTTGTCGTCGACCGGGCGACTGTGTGGTTCGAGCTCAGGGGGCCTGACGTGGCCGAACTCGACATGGCAGGTGAGCTCGCCCTTGCCGCGCTCGAAAAGGCGGCAGCCGAAACCGGCACGCAGCTGGAAATCGTCGCCGATACTTTGCGCGATCCCGCCAGCATGGACAGGCGGTTAATGGCACTCGTCGATCGCACGGCACGTTCTTGCGGTTTCGAGCCATTGACCATGCGTTCGGTTGCAGGCCACGATGCTGTCGCCTTGCAAAACAGTGGTATCCCGTCGGCGCTGATCTTCATTCCGAGCGTCGATGGCATCGCCCATCATCCCGACGAACTGACCGAGCCACAGGACGTGCAGGCGGGGCTGGCGGTGCTGACCGCCACGCTTCGCAACATCATTGAGGGAGAGTTCCATGCAGGATGATGCTGCAGTTCAGGCTGCGCTCGACGCGGTCGGCCTTTCCGGCGCCACCCTCTCAGCTCCGATTGGCGGAGTGGTGTCGCCCATTCACCGCGGCGTCGAAAATCTCTGCTTTTTCGCAAGCAAGGCGGATCAGCCGCGGGTTTTCGTCAAACGTCTCCACGATGACATGTCTCGGTTTGTTGCCCTGAACCATGTGGCGGAGGCCAGCCGCAAGGCAGGCGAACTGGGCATTGCCCCGCGGCTCATCCATGCCGCTCCCGAGGGCGGCGTCCTGGTATTCGAAGCGCTTGGCGAGGAATGGGCGTGGGGGCATGCCGATGTCCTTCGCCGCCCGCGGGTTCTCGAAAATCTTCTGACGGCAAAACGCAGCTTCCATCAGGCTGAGAGGCTTGGCGAAACGCGCAGCGTTTTCGAGCTCGTTGCCGCCTACCGGCAGCTTGCCGAAGGAGCGGATGTGATCTTGCCAGCACCGGTATTCACCGTCTCTGCTGCCGTCGAGCGCATTGCCGGCGCCATCGGCGCCGCAGGTGTCGATACGGTCCCGTGCCACGCGGACGGCATCTCGTCGAACGTCATGGTCGGACCGGACGACGGAGTTCGGCTGGTCGATTTCGAGTGGGCGCGCCAGGCGGACCCCGCGTACGATATCGGAACCGTGCTGGCCGAACTCCTCCCATTCGATGGCGAGGCGCTGCTGGCCATTGAAATCGCAACCGGAAAGCCGGATGCGAGCGTGCTCGCGCGGGCACGCCTTTATGGAGCGGCCGACGATCTCATGTGGGCGCTTTGGGGCTTCATCAATGCCGCACGCTCGCCGCGCAAGCATGTTGAATTCTTCAAATACGCCGAATGGCGGCTTCTGAGAGCCCGCACGGTCATCGAAGGACCACGCTTTGAAACATGGCTGAAACAGGTCTGATGGAGAGAGCGATGAGACTGAGATTGGGTGAAGGCGCATCGCAGGCCGAGCAGGCGATCGAGCAGGCCATCATAGCCGTGGCGGACTGGCGAGGCCTCGAGGTTTCCTACGAACCAGTACCCGGGGGCATCAGCAATCCCAACTGGCGGGTTTACGTCGAAGGTGCGCCGCACAGCTTCTTCGTGAAGATACCCGGCGCTGGGACCGAAATGTTCATCGACCGGAGAACTGCCAACGAAGCCGGCCGCAGGGCGCACGAGGCGGGCGTCGGCGCCCGGATCATCGAGTTCTTCCCCGAAACGGGGGTCGAGGTGAGTGAATTCGTCGAGGGGCTCAGAACATCGACAAACGCCGATTTTCTTGATCCTGTCATCCGCCTCAACGGTCTTCGTGCGCTGAAGGCCTTCAACGACACCGCACCGCTTTCGCAGCGAAAGACCACCTTCGACATGATCGACGAACATTTCCAGCAGGTCCTGGAGCTTGGCGGCGATTTCCCGAGCGACTTCGGCTGGATGAATGCGCGCTATCGCGAGGCGCGAGCTGCGCTCGAGGCATCGGGTCTCGATCTCGCGCCCTGCATGAACGACACACTGGCCGGCAATTTCCTCCTTCATTCCGATCGCCGGGTCATGCTTGTCGATTTCGAATACGCCTCCACCAATGATCGGGCGGCGGAACTCGCGCTTTGGTTCTGCGAGATGTGCTTCTCGCCGGAGACCGAAAAGGAACTGATCGAGGAATATTATGGCCGGGCGGATCCGGGCGTTCTGGCGCGGATCGCTTTGTTCAAGGCTCTCGTCGACCTCAAATGGTCGACCTGGGCGATGGTGCAGAACGAAGTCTCGCGTCTTGACTTCGACTTCTTCAAATATGGGTTCTGGAAACATATGCGCGCGCGTTTCGCAATGAGCAATTCGCTGTGGCCGCAATGGCTGAAGGCGGTCTGACACATGCAAAGCACTGAAGAGGTGATCTCTCCCGATTTTCTTCGCCGCCTCGCGGCAGTTGCCGCCCGCGAGACATTGCCCCGGTTCCGGTTGCCGGGAGCCGTCGTCAACAAGATTGCCGGCGGGTTCGATCCGGTCACCGAAGCCGACCGCGAAACGGAGAAAGCGCTTCGAGCGCTTATCCGTTCGGAATATCCCGATCACGGCATCCTGGGCGAAGAGTTCGGCAATGAAGGCGCGGATGCGGGCCTGGTCTGGGTCATCGATCCGATCGACGGAACCAGGTCGTTCATATCAGGTATCCCGCTCTGGGGCACGCTTGTCGGGCTGACCAGGGATGGTGATGCGGTGGCCGGCATGATGGCGCAGCCTTTTATCGGGGAATTGTTTTATGCGACGGGCAACGGCGCATACTACGAGGGCCAGCACGGACAAACGCGGCTCGCAACCAGCGCGACGAAGAACCTTGCCGACGCGACGCTCTTCACAACGACGCCGGCGATCTTCGAAGCCGACCGGAGAGCAAGCTACGACCGGCTCGAAAAACAAGTGCGGCTCGCGCGTTACGGGACCGATTGCTATGCCTATTGCATGCTTGCGGCAGGGCAGATCGACTGCGTCGTGGAAGCGGGCCTCTATCCCTACGACATCGTTGCCCTCATTCCGATCATCGAGCAGGCCGGCGGCGTCGTGACGGACTGGGACGGGGGACCGGCAGAAAATGGCGGCGGTATCGTGGCGGCGGCAAATTCCTCCCTGCATGCGCAAATCATGGCTTTCCTGCACGGGGATTGACCACGGGGCTTCCTCAGACGGCGGACACCGGTCTGACGCTTTCGGTATGGTCAACCGTGGATGATTTCGAGGTCGCCCCTTTTGGCGGCCGCCAATATATTTGCCGGGGGACGTTGATCGGTGACCAATGTGTTAACGCTGGAAAATGCGGCGGTAATGACATTGCCCGTCTTGCCGCACTTGGAATGATCGGCCAGCATGATGCTTCTGGCCGTCTGCTTCAGCAGAGCCTGGCGAATTCGCGCTTCATCCTCTTCATAGTCCATGAAGCCATACTCCGCCGCGATTGCCGCCGCACCCATAAAGACCATGTCAAAGTGGAATTGCTGGATGTAGGACAGCGTATCATAGCCGACCAGATCCTGCTCAATCGGGCGGAGATTTCCCGGCGTCATTTGGACCCGGACGCCGAAATGCTGGCAGGCGGCTTGCGCGATCATCAGGGAATTGGTGTAGAGCCGCAGCTTCTTGAAGCCAGTCAGGTGGCGCGCAAGGGACAGGGTGGTGGTGCCTGTGTCGAGGAAAATGGCGCAGTCGTCGGTTATGAGGTTGCGCGCCATCTGCGCGACCGCGTCCTTTTCGAGCGCATTGAATCTGATGCGGTCGGTAATCGGCACATCCGCGGTTCGGCCGGCCGGTATAGCGCCTCCGTGAACGCGCCGAACGGCTCCCTCGGCCTCCAGATCCTTCAGGTCGCGCCGAATGGTTTCACCCGAAACACCGAACTCTGTCGAAAGCTCCAGAACGCTGACGCGTTGATCACGATCGAGTCGTTCGAGAATGACTTCTTTGCGAACTTCACTCGACATTGACAGCTTCGTCCTCGGGTCGGTGCGGGGGTCGACAGCAACGCTGATGCTGACAATCCCTTAAAGCGGCAGATCTATCTCGCAAGCCTTCGGAAAAGGTTGCGAGATGCTTGTAAGGATGACGGTGAACCGGGAAGTCGACGACGTTGTCCTTGGATTTGTGTATTTATGTGGTGTTTGCGGATCTTTCAAACAAATTACGCGATCTTCCACCGCGCAATGACCATCCCGCCCGCGCGAGAATCGCTGCCTATGTGATCAGCAACGCGCTTGCCTTCCATACAAAATGAACCCTTCGATCGAAATCCTGGTCCGGAGTGAATGCGATTCTGTCCCTGCTCCATGTGGGAATGTTGGAATATTGAGGGCATATCACCGGAGAATTGAGCTAAAATCCACAAAAGCAACATCTGAAAACCTCAAGGTTCTTGAGGGCGTGCCTAAGCAACATATTGAAAATAGAAAGAAAGTTATGACCCGTAACGGATTTTTCAGAACTGTCGTCGATGATGATTAGCAACTGTTTGACTCGAAATGGATTCAAAATGCAGATTTTCCACAATGCTTTGCAATTGTCCCACCGCATGCGATCCATTAAGGCCAAGTTTGCCGTGGTGATCATAGGGACAGCGATCGTCTCTTGCGCGTCTGTCGGAGCATTGAGCTACCAGATCGGAAAGAACGGTTTGATCGAGGCGAGCAAGATCCGCCTTGAAGCGATTGCAGCCAATCAATCGAAGGCGCTCCGGGCCTATGATGAACGGGTCGAGCAGACGCTGACCGAGATCGCGCAGAGCCAGTCGCTCGGAGAGATGACGGAGCAGGCCGGAAAGGCCATCGCAATGTCTGATGCCAAGATAAGGGAGGCGTTCCAGGACATGTCGAAGAGCCCCGCACAAAGAGCGGCTTTCGACGGATCGACCGTCAAGATGCTCTATGCCGTCAAGCATAGCTCGGTGCATGGGCCACTCTTCAGCGCCTGGAAGAATGCCGATCTCAGCGATATCTTCGTCATCGATAACAATGGCCAGGTGGTCTATACGGTCACCAAGGGACCCGAGTTCATGGCGGCCGTCCAGGATTCGCAGAATGCCGCCCTGAAGTCCCTGTTTGCCTCATCCATCGCCGGACCGGCCGACCAAGTGTATCGGACGGGGTTCGTTTCGTTCAAAAGCGAGGAAAGCGATGTTTCGGCTTTTCTTGCCAAACCCCTTGCCAACGTTGTCTGGGGCTCTGTCGTCAAGCGCGGCACCGTCGTGATCCGTATCGCGCCGGCAAAGCTTTTGGCGCTCATTTCGCCCGAGGGCTTGGGACGGAGCGTCGACGAGGCGTTTCTGATTGCCGCCGACGGCACCTTGAGAGCAGGCAACGTCGCAGCGGAAAATGGAGTGCCGCCGGAGCTGCTCAAGGCCGCGAACGAGCAGAAGAATGGCTCCGTCTTCGCTGATGGGGCCCATGGTTCAAATTTTTACTCCTACGTCCCTGTCACCCTCTTTGGTCAGCCGCACCTTCTCGTCATCGGCCAGAGCAAGGCTAATGTCGTCTCCTCGGCAAACGAGCTTGCAAAGTGGGCCGCGCTGACCGCTCTCGCCGTCCTTTTCGGAATGGGTATCGTCGGGTACATCTTCTCCTCCCGTCTTACGAAGCCGCTCGCGGACATCACAGGCCTGATGAACCGCCTGAACAATGGCGATCAGGCAATCGAGATCCGGTCCGTCTCGCGTTCTGACGAAATCGGCATCATGGCGCGGGCGCTCGAATCCTTCCGCCAGGGGGCAGTCGACAAGGTGCGAATGGAGGAGGAGGCGATCCAGCGTAACCGTCAGATCGAAGAGGAAAGGCAACTCCGCGAGACGGACAGGGAAAAAAGCGCGGCCGAGCTGGAACATGCGGTCTCGGCACTCGCCGCCGGCCTGAAGAACCTGGCCGACGGGCGGCTCGATCATCGCATTGCGACTCCTTTCGCGCCCTCCCTCGACCAACTGCGGAAGGATTTCAACGGCTCGATGATGCGGCTGCAGGCGACGATGCGCCAGATCCGCGACAATGTCGAAATGATCCAGGGCAATGGCAACCAGATGGCCGAGGCGGCCGAGGATCTTGCCAAACGGACTGAGCAGCAGGCTGCTTCGCTCGAAGAAACGGCAGCCGCCGTCGACGAGATCACCGTCACGGTTCGCTCGTCGGCGGAACGTGCCAAGGATGCCGACCAGATCGTCCGCCAGGCCAAGCAGAGCGCCGACGATTCAGCCATCGTCGTCAACAATGCGATCGATGCGATGGGCCGGATCGAAGAAGCCTCCCGCCAGATCGAGCAGATCACCGGCGTCATCGACGAGATCGCCTTCCAGACCAATCTGCTGGCGTTGAATGCCGGCGTCGAGGCGGCACGCGCCGGCGATGCGGGCAAAGGCTTTGCCGTCGTTGCCCAGGAGGTGCGTGAACTGGCGCAGCGCTCCGCCAAGGCGGCCAAGGAGATCAAGGTCCTCATCAACAAGTCGACGGCCGAGGTCAATACCGGCTCGCATCTGGTCCAGGAAACCGGTTCGGTCCTTGCGAAGATCAGCTCGCAGATCGTCACGATCAGTCAGCATGTCGAGACGATCGCCCGCGGCAGCCACGATCAGTCGAGTGCGCTGCAGGGGGTCAACTCGACCGTCAATCAGATGGACCAGATGACACAGCACAATGCGGCGATGGTCGAGGAGACGACGGCCGCGAGCCGCGAACTCGCCTCCCAGGCTGACGGCCTGTTGGCGCTGGTCCAGCACTTTCAAATCGGAGGCGAAGATGAAGCGGCGTTGGCCCACAGTCGGGCGGCGTGATTTGCCGCAGTTGACATCGATTGACGCGGCGTCCCGTTCTTTCAAGGCCTCTTCTACGGCCGGTCCCGCGCATGTCGGGCTGGGATGGTGGCGGTGAACCCAGCCGCCACCACGGTCTTCAACTTTCCACCATGAAACGGGAGATGAATGGCAGGCTTGCAGCACCGACGGCCTTCGGCGTGTTCAATATGCCGCTCGGCATCACGGTCACTTCGGGAACCAGCTTTTGCAGCGAGACGCAGATGTTCCGATAGACGACATTCGGCACGAATGAAGAAACGATCACCGCTTCGAGCTCGACAAATTGCGCGAGCGACTTGACGATGCCCTGCATCTTTTCCGCCAGTTTGCCTTCCCATTCGAGAACCAGACTGTTCTCCGGCCATGGTGCGAGCGGCTGCCACAGGTGATCCGTTGGCGCGCCCACGGCGGTCAATACGGATTCCAAAGATGCCACGCCGACATCGAAACTGACCACCGAATTGCCGTGGTGGATCTGGTGGTTCAAGACCAGGCGGCTGTGGAGGTTCGCGCCGATATAAAAGTAGAGATAATCGGAAAACGGCTTGGCGACACCGAACATGCTTTCGCCGCTGGCCGCAGCCGTAATGTCGTTCTGCACGAACACCGAGTAGCCGGTAAGCTCCTCGACTTCCTTCTGGAGCGAGTCGAAGTAGGCCTTTTCCTCACGCCCCTCCGAAGCGCTCGACGGAAGCGCAAGGCCAATGCCGGCTAGACGCTTTTGAGCATTCTTGGGGACGATGTTCACCGCCTGACGAATGGTCTCGATGAACATTGTCTGGTTGCTGTCGCGTTCGGGCTGCGGATTAGGCAATTGCATATGATAGCGAACGGCGCCGGCAAAATCGATCAGAACGACGTCGGTACGCTTCAGGCCGACACTGATGCCGATCGAAAAGGCCCCTTCCGGATTGAGGGCAACCGGAACGGTCGGAGGCCCGACCCGTCCCTTCTGGGCTTCCCCCTTCGCAACCAGTCCTTCCTGCTCCAGCGACCTGACCAGCACCGAAATAGTCTGGGCTGAAAGGCCCGTCCGTTCGCCGATCTCCAATCGGGTGATCTCGCTGTTCTGAAGCAACAGCGACAGCAGCAGGCGCTCATTGTAACTGCGCACGCTGACCGCATTCAGGCCGGTTGCCCGATCGGCAATACGCAAGGGATTGGGTGGTGCAAAACGCATATCAGGCATCAATGCAATCCTCTTGGAGTAAGGCATAAAGATGTACTGGCATCCATTCGTAACGTCGCTGCGGCAATATCATCATCTCCAACCGATCGCCTCGACTTCCCTGGCGAGCGCCGTTCCCAAGGCTTCATGCGCTTCCCGATTGATGTGAAAGCCATCGCGCGGATCGCAAGCCGCGACGGTGGCGGCGTCAAAAAAATGTACTTCGAGCGAATCGGCAATGATTTCGAATTCGAGGGCGAGACGCCGGGATTTCTCCTGGGCGCCGAAAAATATGGGTTCCCATTCCTTGATATCGTCCAGCATCGGCGGTGGAGCAACCACCATGATTTCGGGGGGCTTGCCGGCCGGACCGGGCGCCAGCTCCCGGATATCGTAGACCAGGCAGCCAATCCCCATCGCCACTTCGGAGGGAGGCTGGTGGAAACGGGCTTTCAGGTCGTTCGTCCCGAGCATGATGATGACGAGATCGAGGATTGCGTGGCTCATGAGGCATGGCCGGAGGTAGGTTCGGCCATTCTTCATCGGGCCTTCGATCGGATCGTCTCGAACCGTCGTACGGCCGCTCAAGCCCTCCTCGACCACATACCACTTGCTTCCAAGCTCCCGTCTCAAAACGCCTGGCCAGCGCTCGTCCGGCCCATATCGATCGAGCGGCGAGCCGCCCGGAATCTGGCCATGCGTATTCGAGTCGCCGTAACATAAGACTGACCGCATTTCCTCCCCACCTTTATGGCAAATCATAAAGACGCATGAACATTCAACGGCGATTATGGCCTTTGTCGATCCATGGTGCAAGTTTATTGATATTCATTCAGTCTGAATAATTATTGACAGCCGTTTATCCGTGTGGCATTTCTATGAATGGGAGAGCAAGATTTTCCAGG
>NZ_JBSHXL010000006.1:0-7777 GCF_055616315.1 Rhizobium sp. O111
TTTTCAGAACGTTGTGACGCTTATCAACAGCGACCTCTTTTCCTGCCGCGTCTGTGGCCCCGGAATACGACTTGTAGAGGGGGAAAATCGCCGGATCGTAACGCCTTGTCTGTGCAGACGCTGACTTACGGCGCTGGTTGGTCCCCTCCCACATCTCGACAACGTAGATGCTGTTCAGTCCGAGGCTTTTCGCCTTTTTGGCGCGGAACGACAGTTCAACAACGTTCTTGAGCTTACGGTGAAGGTCACTGACGGCCTGTGTGATCAACACAAGATCACAGGCAACGCCCGTGTCAGGGTGCGTTAAATGCCGATGCTTGCGGAAGAATTCCATAGAGGATTCGGAGATCGCACCATCCGCCCCCCAGAAACGCCAGCACTCATCGATAACGACCAGATCACCTGGGCGAACGATAGAGTTCGAATTGTCATCAGACGGAAAGAAGGAAGGGCGCTGCACGTCGTCATCCTCGACGACAACGATTTCCCCAACATGGCCCGGTTTGGCTTTCAGCTTCTCAATACAGAAATCGTAGGCCTCATCGTAATTGAAGCCGGCGATATTGGTGACAACACGACGCCCAGCAGCGAGAGCAGGCGCGATGACATACCCAACAACCTCATAGGTCTTTCCCGACCCCATGACCCCCGTATAAACCGAAATCGCCATGGATCACCCGATGATAGGCAGGCGACGGATGGCAAAGCGCGTCATCATCGCGGAAATGATCATCGGCAACCCAGCATCGAGCTTAAGGGCTACAAGGAAATAGACGACGTACTGATTGACGTTGGAAAGCGCGCCTTGGAACCCTTCACCGCCAAACTCGATCTTGGTCAGGAGGTATTGGCAAGCCTCAGTCGTGAAATACCACAACGCGATATAGAGCACCGCCTTGAACATCACCGCCCGAACCACCCAATTGAGGGCGTAGAAGAGCAACGACAACATTAGGGACCACATAGGGACCTCCAAAAGCTAGTAGCACCGTCCGTGCAGATAATCCGGCCTGAGACTGCTCTACGGCGCTATGGGGGAGCGCGTTTGTCTCAGGCCTACCGTTGAAATTTGCCGCTAGGCTGAGAGCACAATCAAAAGAACAAGCCCCGAATAGAGGGCCATCATCATCGCCTGCAGCACAGGCCTGATGTTGTCGATCAACGTGCAATGACCGTTGGCAACAAAGGTCTCATCGGCATAGCTGAATTCGAACGTTGGGCACGTTCCAGTTGTCGAGAAGCTCACAGTCGGAATGTGGAACGTGTCGAAAACAGGATCGATGATCTGATCAATCGTCGGGATCGTCGGCAATTCCGGAGTCGTGACGGTCGGGTGCGTCATGTCAATTCCGGTGCTAGTGCCCGGATCGGTTCCGGGGTCTGTACCTGGGTCTGTCCCCGGGTCTGTGCCGGGGTCTGTACCGGGATCAGTCCCAGTTCCCGGATCAGTCACCGTAGGTGCCCATGGAATAGTGCCGGTTGTAGGGTCGCCAACCGGCCCAGCAAGATCACCGAGCGTAGGCGACAGAGCCGGATAGGTGTTGAGCAACTGCGTCAACTCTGCCTGCGTCATCCGATCCGTATCGACATACGGAACGCCCTGATAGTCGGCCATCTGCGCCGCCCGCTCCCACAGATCATTGACGTGATCTGTAAGCAGACCCGGCTCGACATTCTTTTCAGCTTGAGCGTCCGGGATCATTTGAGGCTTCTCGACAAGCGGATACGCAACAGTATCAGGAAGCTCCAGCGGCTTCTCTTTGCCGCACCATTCAGGATAAGACGAGGTCGAACCGCTCATGCAGTTCGGGACAAGCTCAGGTGCCTGAGTGCCATCTGCATCACTATAAACAAGAAACTCTGTATAACTTGATATGTAGGCGTTAGCGGTCGCAACTGCGCCTGTAGAAGCAGAAGTTAATTCGAACGTTATGTTTCCACTGCACCTGTTCTCAGTCCAATTTGTACTTGAGCAGTTAAGAGTGAGCAGCTTTGCTTTAACGTTGGAATAGGCAGTATTAACGACACGCTGCTGATAAAGCTCATTCGCACGCAGCATAGCCTCAGAAGCCGCGCACTTCGCTTTTTCAACCATATTGCATGTAAAATTTGTACTCTTGTACCCAGCGACACCAGCTATATTAGGCCTTTGAGCCATAATATTAGCGATACTGTTTGTATTGTCGTTTATAACTGTCTCTTCAACTTTCATGAGTTCCGAAACAGTTTCTCCGCCGTCTTCCGTAAACCATCTGTACGCAAGATCAGCCGTCAACGCGATTGCACCAACTGTCACCCCTACCCACCGCGCGCGAGCCGCGACAGAAAGCCAAGCAAACCGGCCAACGGTCTGCCCCAAAGCAGCGCCCTCAGCCGTTACAACACCAGCCACGGCACGCTTTGTTCCCTCCACCGCCGTCTGCTGCGCACCCCTGCTTTCAAGCAGCTTTCCGAGGAGGTCAGGAACCTTCGTGTTGTACGTCGGTTCAAACGCAAAAGCGCCCTGAGCGGTAAAGATCAGGGCGCCAGACAGAGCAGAGGCCAGCAGAAGAGAACGCTTCATATTGTCACCTCGAAAGCGCGCTCGAAAAGCCCGAGATCGTGGCATATCCTGCCACTGTCCCTAGGACGAAGAACGCCAAATACCAAAGTTGAACGATCATCATGAGAGAAGCCGGGAACGCTACGAACGCCCCCGGCCCTATCCCGGTTAGGCGCGACGGATCATGCCGAGGACGAACTTCGCCCCGCTAATAGCCAGCAGAACCGTGATGATGCCCGCCGCCACCTGCATGATTGCCGTGATGACGGTCGAATAATCGATGCTCGACGTCAGAGTAGAGAAGTCCGGCCCGGTTGCTTCCTGAGCGAAAACAGCACCAGCGGAAAAGGCGACCAAAGCGGACGCGGCAAGCAGCTTCTTCATGTTCATTTTTCCTTCCAATTAGGGGTTAGTGGCCAAATTCCTTGACCGCATGCAGGACCAGACCGACCACGTAGGCGAACACCCAGCAGCCGACCACAACACCAAACCCGTAGGCAAAAAACTGCCCCGCCTCCGCCGGATTGAACGGAGCCGATAGGTCCAAGAAGGTTTGGTATTGTTCCGAAGTGAGAAGATGCCCCTGGGCGATCTGACCCGAGTACGGCACCCCCTCAAGAGCGCCGCAACTCACGGCAGGCGTAAGGCTAGAAGGGCCGTCCGCGCTGCAAACAACGATATATTGCGGCGTCGAATCCATCACTAAGCCGCCGCAGCAGACCGAGCAGGAGAGCGATTGAGATCACCGAGTTTGGCGAGCGCGTCGGAGACCGGGAGCAGCTTAACGTTACGACCGAGTTCGAGGCCGTACTTTCCGAGACGAAAAGACCCGCCAGCCAGCACGTACTTGCCCGGATTATACGGCTGCTGTTTTTCCTCAAGAGTGACTTCAAAGGGCGTCGGGTAAGGCTCGCCCTGATGCATAAACGCCTTCTGTCGGCGCACCGACCAATATCCATTGTCATTGCGCCCCTCACGAAAATCGATCTCGTCGCTTGTGATTTCTACATATGCCAGCATTGGCTTTCCTTTCATCCGTACCGACGTTTTCGGCACGAACAGAAAGATCGAAAGCACTGGATTCCGGCTACTGTCGAATTAACGAGTAGGACGCAAAAGTGTCCTAGCCAAAATGGCGAAAATTGCTTTCTGTACAGACTATTAAATTTGAAATATCGTCCGCACAGAAGGACAATCCCTAGGACATTCCCAAGGACGAGACCATGCGCGAAATGCAGATGACCTATCAAGAGATAGCGAAGCGGCTCAACATTAAGCTCGATAGTGCCAGAAAGCTCGTCCGCCGCAAACGGTGGAAGCGCACCATGGGCAACGACGGCAATATGAGGATCAACGTTCCTCTCGATGGTTTCAAAGACGACGAACCTACGGACAATGCCACGGACATGCCTACGGATGTCCCTAGGACAGACGACTACGAAAAAGACATCAAAATCGCAAGGTTAGAGGCGGAGCTTAAAGGAATGTCGGACCTCGTAGAGGCAGAGCGCAGGCGAGCAGACACAGAGGCATCACGCGCTCAAGCCGCCGAGCGCGACCGAGACGACTGGAAAGACCTCGCAACACGCCCATGGTGGAAGAAAATCACGGGCTGACCCTGTGAATCCTACAATAGCCTGATCCTAATGCTTCACCATATGCTCCAGGTGGCCAGCAAAGGAGCAGAGATGACGAAAGACGAGATACCAGCTTTTATCGAGGATTTGGTTGCTATCGGCTGCAATCCTCTAGCAATGGCAGACGACGATTACTGGTTCATAGGTGACGCAGACCTGCCAGAACCGCTGCGAGAACAGGTACAGGAACCGATAGTAAAAATCTGCGATCGGTACGGACCTCGTGACCACCTCTACCACGAGATAATAGACCATCTGAGAAACATCGGGCGCATACCCGACTTCCAGAAGCAATAAAGCCGCCCGAGGGCGGCTTTCTCACGCTACCACGCTGAGGTGAGACCGAGGCTTGTAATAGAGATCACCAGCCCACTCAGGGACACCAGCTGGACGCGCTTCCAGCGCCCTACGAAGCGAAACGATATTATCCTTGACGCAAAGCGTCCCGATATCAGCCCCGGTGACTTCCATGATTTCTTGGCGGTAACGGTAGAACGTCGGGCGCGAATAGAGCTTGCGCATATCACAGCCGGTCTTCCAGAGGGCGTAAACAGCGCGAAGCTTCGGCTTCAAATCTTCCTCTGTCTGAACATCGACCATTGCCAACTCTCCGAAATTCACCTTCGACAGGTACGCTTCAAAAACCTTCTCGGCTCTGTCCACCGTCCATGCGGAAACGTTGTGGAGGCCTAAGCGTTTCAATTCCTGTGTCCGCAATGTTACCTCAATACGGAGCTTATTCGAAGCCCAATTTTCGAGGTCTTCACGCTTCTCAATGTCTTTCGGCAGCTTGTGTACCCGGATTTCCTCTCCCTTGTGATAGAGCTTCATTTGCCACGGCGAAGCACGCTTTCCGGTCGCTACCTTGCCGAAATAAAGCGTGCCGTCCTGATAGTGACCGCGACCGCGCCATTTGACAGACGCCGTCTTCCCTGCCGCCTGTATCCATGCGCCAACATCGGAGAACGTCGGAAGCTCAAACATCTCGGTCACGTCAACGCGAGAAAGCTCTATCTCACCCCGACGCCATGCCAGCAGGTTCTCAGCAGACGGCGCAAGCTCGATTGCCTCGCAAACATCGATCAGCATATCGATCAGAACGCCCTTAAGGTCGTTCGATCCGAACAGATTATGTCCTTGCAGGAACTTGGCAGGATTGCCCTTAAACTCCAACTTTCCACGCTCGACAGTCCGCACGAAAACTCGTGAATCATGCGAACCACGAAGAGACAGGGTTTTATCGGTGCCCCACTCAACCGTGCCATCAGCCCTGTAGTGGACGAGCGCACCGCCAGTGACTGGGATATCCCAGTCAAAGGGGACAGTGCCGTAGATCATATCAATCACTGTCGCTCTTCCTCTTGTCCTCAAGTTCCTTCGCAAAGGCGGCTAATGCCGCCTCGTCATCCTTGTGGACGTAGTACGCACGTCGAACAAAACCGCCTTCTCTGCGACGCTTCTCGTAGCGCTGTTTCGGGGTGAGAACTTCGCCTTCAGCAATGTAATTCTCGATAGGCGTAGCGCGTTTAGACATCGTGTCCCCGAATCAAATTCCGTACAGACGGTAAACCTATGATCCGTACGGATGCAACAACTAAATTCCGTACGGATGTTTTTAGGGCTTGAGACTGAGAGGGGGTGTAAAAAATTGAGACATGTTTTGCATGGTTATATGTCATGCAAAACCCACCCTCGCGGCCACTGCCGGGCGGTCCAGTGGGTCCGTCCCCGTGGCCGCTCGCTTTGTCAGAAAAGGCCATTTATCTCCCCATTGCGGGCCGCACGCTCGATTTCCTTCCTGCTCCTAGGCTTCGCGTCGGGAAGAGCCGGAAACTCGCGTGTACGGTCAAAATTGAGGGAAACAGCCCCCGGCTGCAATTTCTGCACCTGAAGGACGAGAAGCAAATCCGTCCTCGAGCTCGTTTTCGTGTTCGATTTGAGCAGGTCCGGAAGGAAGGAAAAGCCTTCCTTCGCGTGGCTGTCTTTCGTCTTCGTCAAACCTCCGAGCATGACCACATCGCCATCTTGAAGGGAAAGTGTCGTGTCCAGTTTGCGGCGGGTCAGTGTCGGAGTGCTGTTTACGCCTGTCGTCGTCTGCACGAAGTCCGAAATCTCTTGGCTGAGAAGCATGGTGATGACCTTGTCTTGGACCACTGGCCGAACCGTGAAAATGACACCGGCATCCCGGTATTCGACAGATTGAACGGGCGTCGATCCTCCTCCCTCTGGATAGCTCACGGATCCAAGAACAGGGACCGACTGGCCGACTGTGAAGGAGGTAGACGCGCCGGATCGAGCACGAACAGCAGGAGCGGTCACCAGATTGAAACGGCTGTCCGTCGAGAGCGCTGAAACGATGGCTTCGACCGAAGATGATTTGAAGGCGAGAAAGGAGCCAAGGACATTGGGATCAGCGAGACCAAGGCCCGTCGAGGTGTAGGCCGCGCCGGTCCCTACGCTGACCTGGCTCTTGAGCAGGCCAACGGCAAGCTGGAAGGCGGAGCCGTCATCGACATTGGTTCCGACCTCAAAGACCGCCGCTTTGACAGCCAGGTCAGAAACAGGCGTATCCAGCCGCGGCAAAAGCTCCTCGATCTCGGCAAGCGACTTTTTCGCGGCATGGACAACCAACTTATCCGAAACGACGCTTTCCGCGCTTGTCCCATCGGCATAGGTCACAGCCGCACCAGTTCCTCCAAACCTCGCTTCCGGGAACAAAGGCTTGAGCAAGGCCACCAGTTCAGCAGGATCACGCCACTTCGGGGTGTAGAACATTGGAAAGCTGTCGATCGGAGGGGCAGGAGCTGGACCGGGAAGCTCCACACGATCGACGCCCTTGCCGGAAATGATCTTGAAACCGAGAGCGGCCAAATAGTCGTTAGCCTGATTGATCGCACCCGCCTGCGTTCCACTGATGTGTACAGACACCAACGACCGATTAGCCTGCACGGCTGGTGACGTGACGAACGGCTTTCGAAAAATCTCCCGGTAAAGGAGGCCGACAAGTTCAGACGCCGGAATGTCCTGCGCGTAAAGCAGAACCGGAGTTTCATCAGCCGCCCGCACTGGCAACACCACCAGTAGACCTAGGACAAGGCCTAGGATTGTCCCTGTCCTTCTCATGGTGTCACCTCCCCCATGGAAATTAGGGGTGGCTGCGAGGTGGCAGAGGCGAGACTGCCTGTCCACTCTGTCACAGTCTGCCCGTCTATCGTTCCAGTGACCGGCCGACCGTCGGAGAAACTAAACATCGACGGCGACACGGCACGAACCCGACCGGCATTGTTGATGATCAGCACAACACGGCGCTCTCCGAACGATACAAAGCCGGAAAGTCTCCATTCGGTCGACATCATGGGAGTTTGCCGAACCGGTGTTTGGCTCTGGATCGGCTGACCATCGGTGCCAGAGGGACCCACTCTGCCCGACTTCACGCCCTCTGCGGAGGATAGCTCTTTGGCTCTTGAGGGGGTTGCTTGGTCGCGCTCGGCGGCCTGATCTTTTGTCGTGGTCTTGGGATCGAAGAACGAAACGACACCCCACACGGAATAGATGCCCAGCAGGACAAGCGCAGGAGCGCCCAGCACGAACTTCCAGC